>DASTWS010000034.1:0-116105 GCA_035776755.1 Verrucomicrobiia bacterium | reverse complement strand
TTGCGCCAAAAAGATGGAGGATATGAGCGAAGAAATCGGCTACAACGAAATGCCGTTTAAAAAATACACATTGATCCATGCCGGTGCCCGGCTGACCTCAGCGCAAAAAAAAGAGCTGACCGATTGGCTCGATTCCCGGGCCCGGAAATTGAAAGCCTCCGTCGCTGGAAAATAATATGCTGCATACTGAATTTGTTCCCGCCGCGGAAAAAAATTCCCGGCGGTTGATGGTCATGCTGCACGGCCTGGGCGACAGCATTGAAGGTTATCGCTGGCTGGAAAAAGCCATGGATTTGCCGTGGCTGAATTTCCTGCTCGTCAATGCGCCGGACGAATATTACGGCGGCTTTTCATGGTTCAATTATCCGGATGAAATGGAACCGGGAATTTTGCGCAGCCGGAAATTGCTCTTTCATTTGCTCGATGAATTGCGCAAAAAGGATTTCCCATCGGAACAAACCACGCTCGCCGGATTTTCGCAAGGCAGCCTCATGACCGTTGACGTCGGCTTGCGCTATCCGCATAAACTCGCCGGGCTCGTCGGCATCAGCGGCTGGGTGTTCGAGCCGGACAAATTGCTCAAGGAACTTTCGCCCGTTGCATCGCAACAACGGTTGCTGCTGACGCACGGCCAATTCGATTCTGTCATCCCTTTCAGCCTTGTCCGCGAACAAGTGCCCCTGCTGAAATCCGCCGGCATCCATGTCGTCTGGCGTGATTTTCCCAAGGCGCACACGATTTACGGTGAGGAAGAACTTTCCGTCGTCCGCGAATTTGTGCGCGCCGGCTATTCCCATGCCGGGAAATAACCGGCGCGGTTGTGTGCCGCCGGAGTTTGCGGACTTGGGGAGATCACACCTTCACCTGGCGCGTCGCGCCGGGAATCCAGATTTGCTCCGGACGCGGTTCGCCCACGGCGTTCCAGTCAATCGCGCTCGCGACTGTCTGGCGCATTTGGGCAAACCACCAGCTGGCCCGGCGGATGCGGTTTTCGCGCCGCGCCAAATTCAGGCGCGGGACGGCGTTGAATCCAAGTTCGAGTTGTTTGTCTGTCGCGTTGATCGTTGTCATAATTTGATCTTTCTAACGCGACCATTTTGGCGGAGGGGGTAGGACAAATACGGTCATACCCCCCAAGAAAATTGAAAATCTTTTTTTGATGAAAAACCCTGAAAACCCCAGGAAATCCGGCTATCGCTCGTTGACGGTGATAATATCACCCGGCTCGAGCGGAACATCCCCGCCGCGAAGCAACTCTTTCGGATTGATTTGCCCGATCTCGCCGTGCCGGTTCAAAATGATTTCCTTCGGGTCATGCAAGCCATCGTAGCGCGCCGTCGCAATTGCCTGCGCCAATGTCAATCCGGCCACAAAAGGAACTTCATGATTTTCCACGTCGCCGAGCACAACGACGTTTTGGCGGTCCGCGTTCATGCTCGCGAACGCCGCCTGTTCGCCCTGGTGATATGCCTGGCGCACCATCGCTTCGGCCTTTGACCGCGTCACACAACCCGCCGCGGCCATTGCCAAGATCAAAATGAAAATGCCTGACAAAATTCTCATCGCAGATTGGACAACGTAAAATTCACGACGTTGCGAATTATTTTCCCAGGGAATTTTTCCATGTCGTCACGGCCGATTTGATGGCCGACGCGCAATCCGCCAGCGGTTTGACGAATTTCGGACGGAACCATGGAAACGTTCCGGTCAAATCTGAGGTGACAAGGATTTGTCCGTCACAATCCGCGCCGCTGCCGATGCCAATGGTCGGAATGGAAATCTTTTCGGAAATTTCTTTGGCGACCGGCGGCGTGACCAATTCCAAAACAATCGCGAACACACCCGCGCTTTCCAGAAGTTTCGCATCTTCGAGCAGGCGCTGATGTTCCTCCTCCTGTTTGCCTTTGATTTTGTAGCCGCCTTCTTCCAAAACGTGCTGCGGCAGCATCCCTAGATGTCCCATCACTGGAACCTTCGAAGCGATGATTGCCTGCACCTGCAAAAAAATCTCGCGTCCACCTTCCAGTTTGACAAATTCCGCGCCGGCAGCGGCCAGTTTTTTGGCGTTCGCCACCGCATCTGGAATCGTTTCGTAAGTCCGGAACGGCAAATCCGCGCCAAGCAACGCATTCGGTTTCGAGCGCGCGGCGGCGCGAACGTGGTGCTCCATTTCCGCCATCGTCACATGCGTCGTGTCGGGATAACCGAGCGCGACCATGCCGAGCGAATCGCCGACGAAAATGATGGGCATGCCGCATTCATCGAGCAATTTCGTCGTCGGAAAATCGTAAGCCGTGAGCGCGGCAATTTTTTCGCCGCGACTTTTCATCGCGCGAATGGTTTCGACGGTGATTTTCATTTTATCCGCCGATTACGCTGATTTACGCGGAAACAAATGGCAAATAAAATCTGTGTCCATCTGCAAAAGCTGCGGAAAACTATTTGGAAAAACTTTGGAGCAATTCCTCCTGCGTCGTCGTCGCCGTGCCGATTTTGCCGACGACAATTCCCGCCGCGTGGTTTGCCAAAATCGCGGCTTCCAACGGCGAAGCGCCCGCGGCGATTGCCAGCGTGAATGTCGCAATCACCGTGTCGCCCGCGCCGGAAACGTCGAAGACTTCCTGCGCAACGGTCGGGATGTGAAACGGTTTTTGTCCGCGCTGGCAGAGCAGCATCCCCAATTCGCCGAGCGTGACGAGCAGAACCGCCGGACGCAATTCATTCAGCAATCGTTCCGCGACAAGCATCAGATTTTTGTCGGCAAACGGATTTTTATTTTTGGTTTCATCCGGCAAATCGGCGAGTTCAAACGCTTCCTTGCGATTGGGCGTGATGAGCGAGAGATTGCTCAGATTCAAATGATGCACCGGCTTCGGGTCGAGACTCATCCAAACGCCGCACTCGCGGCAAAGCGATTTGATTTCGTTGAGCAACGGTTGCGTCACGACGCCTTTGCCGTAATCGCCGACGATGACGGCGTCCGCATTTTTCAATTTCGCTTTTATCGCGGCCAGCAATTGTGCGGTGAGCTTTGCATCCAATCCGTCGCGCGTTTCGCGGTCAATGCGCACGACCTGTTGTTTGTGCGCAACGATGCGTGTTTTGATGCTGGTATGGCGTTTTGAATTTGTGATCAGACCGCCGCAGCCAATCCTTTGCTCGTGCAACAATTTTTTCAATTGTCCTGACGCGCTGTCATTTCCTACCGCGCCAAAGATTTCCGTCGGCACCTTGAGCGAAATCAAATTGCGCGCCACGTTGGCCGCGCCGCCGGGCATGAAACTTTCGCGTTCAAAATCCACGACCGGCACCGGCGCCTCGGGCGAAATGCGCGCGACGCTGCCCCAAATGAATTGATCGAGCATCACGTCGCCGACGACGAGGACGCGCGCTTTGGCGGCGGCGGATAGAATTTGTTTCGCGCGTGAGGCGGATAAATTTTTAGCGCTCATAATTTCAACCAATGGATTAACGCGGACGGCTACAGATTAGAAACTTTGACGCGAATTTCACTAATTTTTACGAATTGAATTCACGCACTTTGCCGTCTCCAAAACCCACATTTTCTGTGTTCATTCGCAGCTAATCCAAAAATGCCGTCAACGGACTTGTCGGGCTGGCGATTTCATTTTGCGATGCCAATCCCGATTCAAACGCCGCGCGTCCGGCTTCAACGGCCATCTTAAATGCAATTGCCATTTTATTCGGGTCGTTGGCCACGGCAATCGCTGTGTTCACCAGCGCCGCGTCCGCGCCCATTTCCATCGCTTCCGCCGCATGACTCGGCGCGCCAAGTCCCGCATCCACGACCACCGGCACGGTTGCCTGCTCGAGGATAATCCGGATTTGGTCGCGCGTTTGGATGCCGCGATTCGAGCCGATCGGCGAGCCGAGCGGCATGACCGTTGCCACGCCGACGTCTTGCAATCGTTTCGCCAGCACCGGGTCGGCGTTGATGTAAGGCAGCACGGTGAAACCTTCCTTCACCAGGATTTCCGCCGCGCGAAATGTTTCAATCGGGTCGGGTAAAAGAAATCGCGGATCGGGATGGATTTCGAGTTTCACCCATTTGGGCAGACCGGCGGCGACGGCGAGACGCGCGAGGCGGACGGCTTCTTCGGCGTTCATCGCGCCGCTGGTGTTGGGCAGCAGCAGATATTTTTTAGGGTCAATGAATTCGAGAATGTTCGCGAACGGGTCGCCTTTGCCGGACAAATCGGCGCGGCGCAGGGCGACGGTGACCATTTCCGCGCCGCTGGCGGCCAACGCATCGCGCATGGCTTCGGGCGACGAAAATTTTCCGGTGCCAAGAATCAGGCGCGAGCGAAAAATTCTTCCCGCGATGACCAATGGCTGGTTTGAAAGCGACATCGGAACAATTTAGAAAATTTTGACGGATTGTCGAGGCGCTGTTATTTCAATGGCAAAATCCTCGCACGGACAGCAGCTTCGTCCAGAACAATCAAAGCGCCACGTTCCAGCTCTCTTTGAAATTGTCGCAATGCGTTGACTACCAGTTTTCCGATGGCGGCAGGCGTGACATCTTGTGTGCGAACCTGGATTACACTTGGGCCATTGGCCTGCGTCAGTGCGAGCATTGTTCCAAAGTCCAAATCGTGGGTGAAAACGATACAGCCATTCCTTTCTGCCCAGGCCATGATTTCGGAATCGGCAGCGTGAGGATCGCCAATAGCCGACCAATGAATTGTTTCCCAATTTTCTTGCTTGAGAACTGTCACCCAGTCAGGTGACAAATTCATGTCCACCAGCAATTTCATGCCGGTTGCAACGGCAACTCAATTTCTTCAGCCCGCCAGGCGGCATATTTCAATGCCTGCGCGATGTCCTCCTCTTCAAGATACGGATACAATTTCAAAATCTCCGCACGCGTGTGGCCGGTGGCGACAAGCCCCGCAATCGTGCCGGCGGTGACGCGCAATCCGCGAATGCATGGCCGGCCACCCATGACTTTTGGATCAAATGTGATTCGGTCCAACGTTTTCATGGCCGTAATTTAATCGCGCTGTCGCAGCTTGTCGAGGCGGGAAGGACTGCGCCAAAGCCTTAACGCTATCAGTGTTTTCACTATTTCTCCACGTCCTCACTCAGTAGAGGCAATGTGCTTTTGACCTCATCCGGAATCGCCATCGGCCGTCCGGTTTTTGAATTCACAAAAACCCATTCCGTTTCCGCCCGGGCGATGACAGCTTTATCGAAAGCGCGGATGATTTTGTATTTTCGCAGCGAGCGGACCTTTTGAAAATTGACGACCCACGTTTGCATCGTAAGCGTGTCGCCCGCGAATGCCGGCGCAAGGTATTCGATGTAATGGCTGCGCACGACCCAGGCGGCGCCGAGCGCGAGCGTCAGCCGGATGCAACCGGTGGATCCGGCGTGACGTTCGGCGGCGTCCTGGAGCCATTGAACGTAGGCAACATTATTGACGTGGTTGTTTTGGTCCACGACATCAGCGGTCACTTTGAAATCAAATTGAAACATCGGGTGCATCGCGCGTTGGCGAAATAGCCGGTTTGAAATCAATTGGCAAGCCAGCAATTGCATTGACGGATTTAAGTGACGGAGCGATGCTTGGATATTCAGACTATGAAATGGATTCCGCGGAAAAAAATCTCGCGCAGGCGCAAAGCCGTCGTTTGGATTTTAAGCCTGCTGCTGCTTTATACGATCGTGGGATTTCTGGCGCTGCCGCCGATTGTGCGTCACGTCGCCGTCAAACAACTTTCGCGACAACTCGGTCGCGATGTGGTGATTGAAAAAGTTTATCTCAATCCATTCACATTTTCGGCGGCCATTCGCGGATTGGTCATCAAGGAAAAAGACGGGGCGCCCTTCGTGTCGTGGGACGAAGTGTATGTGAATTTCCAGCCGGCATCGGTTTTCCGCAAAGCCTGGACGGTCAAAGAAATCAGCACGACAAAACCATTCGTGCATGTCGCCGTCAATGCCGACGGCTCATTCAATTTCTCCGACATTCTGGAAAAACTTTCAACGAATGCCGCGCCGGCCAAACCGAAAACCGAAACCAAAACACCTTCCAAACCATTGGCCGCGCTCATTGAATTGATTCGCGTCAACGGCGCGAATCTGCAATTGGAAAATCATCTGGCGTTTATGAATCCGTCCGCGACGAATGAGACTGCCAATGCCGTTGTCGTCGCGACCAATTCCGTTCCGCCGAACATTTTGGTTTTGCAATTGGTCACCAACGCCGTCGCGCAATTGCTCGACAGCGCAAAACAAATCAGCGGCACGATTGATGAAATTGAAATCACGAATTGCGCGATTCATTTCCAGGATTTTGCAACGGCGCGTCCGGCGAAACTGGATTTGAGCGACATCACGCTCACGGCAAAAAACATTTCCAATCTGCCGGTCACGAATTTATTGGCAAATTTATCTCTGCGCTGGAATCAAAACGGTTCGATCAAGGTCGCGACCACGGTTTCGCTCGCGCCGTTGACGGCGGATGTGCAATTCGATTTGGATAAATTGGATCTGGGCACGCTCGATCCGTATCTCGAACCGAAATTGGATTTATTGATTCTGGGCAGTGAAATCAATCTGCACGGCGCGCTGCATGTTCGCTCCCCGGAAAATCAATTGCCACAGATTGCCTTCAGCGCCGATACCAGCGTGGATGGTTTCCATACGGTGGACGGCGTGATGGGCGACGATTTGTTGAAATGGAGTTCCGTCAGCGTCAGCGGAATTGACGTCAATTTGAATCCCGAAAGCGTCGCCATCAAACAGATCGCCGTGAACGACCTTTACGCGCGGGCGATTGTCGAATCGAACAAAACCATCAATTTGCTCAACGTCCTGCACATCACCAATTCAATCGCATCGCCGACGAACCAGCCGAAAGTTGCTGTCACTAAAACAGCTTCAACCAATTCTCCCGGGACGAATGTTCCATTGCCGCCGATCACTGTCAGCAGCATCGTGATTTCCAATGCGCAAATCAGTTACACCGACCGTTCGATTGATCCGGTTGTCAACATGGTCATCGAACAGGCCGGCGGAACGATTTCAGGAATTTCATCCACCGAATTGCAACATGCCGTCGTGGATTTGCACGCGATCGTGGATGGCATCGGCCCGGTCGCCGTCACCGGCACGGTGAATCCGTTCAGCGGCACGCTCACAAATGACATCACGGTGTCCGTCAAAGACGTGGATCTGACGCCGACGAGTCCCTATTCCGGCAAGTTCGCCGGCTATCGCATCGCCGAAGGAAAATTGAATCTGGCGCTGCATTACGAATTGGTCGGCCGAAAATTGAATTCCGAAAACGTCATCACGATTGACCAATTCAACTTCGGCGAACACGTGGAAAGTCCCGACGCCACGCATTTGCCGGTGCGCCTGGCGATCGCGATGCTGAAAGATCGCGATGGGAAAATCATTTTGGATGTGCCGGTGCAAGGCAGCATGGACGACCCGAAATTCCGCATCGCCAAAGTGGTCCAACGCACGCTGCTGAACATTTTGGAAAAAGTCGCCACCTCGCCGTTTTCGCTCATCGGTTCCATGTTCGGCGGCGGCGGCGAAGAATTGGGCTGGCAGGATTTCTCCCCCGGCGGCACGGCGTTGACCGCCGACGACATGAAAAAATTAGACGTGCTCGCTAAAGCGCTTTATGAACGGCCGGCGTTGCAATTGGAGATCGCCGGCAGCATCGACCCGAGCGCGGACCGCGAAGGACTGCAACGCGCGGCGCTCGACAAACAGATCCGCACGGCGATATGGACCAAAATGTCAAAAGCCGACCGCACGAATTCCATCAATCAAATCGTCCTCACTCCGGACGACCGCGAATTGTGGATCAAAAAGCTCTACGGCGAAGCCGTTTCCGATGGGAAAATCACCCCGGAATTGATCGCGGCCAACACCAACCTCGAAACCTATGCCGCGCAAATCCTGCCGCGCAAGATTGAAGAAAAAGGCGCGACCAAATTGATGAAAGCGCAGCCGAAACAAACGCAGGCGCCCACCAATTTCGTTTACCAGACGAAACTTCTTCCGGCGCCGTCGCCGACGGAAGCCGTTTTGCTGGCAACGATTCCCGTAAACGACGCCGATTTCGAATCGCTCGCCGCCGCGCGCACGAAATCGGTTGAAGCTTATTTGCTGCAGACCGGCAAAGTGGATTCCTCGCGCCTGTTCCTCAAGCAAAGCGCGGCGCAAAACCTGCGCCGCGACGGCAGCCGCGTTTATTTTGAATTCCGCTGACGCTCAACTGAACATCCCCTGCCCGCCGTTCACGTGCAGCACCTGTCCGGTGACGAATGATGAATCGCAATCGGCGGCAAAGAATAAATAGGCCGGCGCGACTTCCGCGGGCTGGCCCGGGCGCTTGAACAATGTTTTCTGCCCGAACGATTTCATTTCTTCGGCCTCGAATGACGCCGGAATCAGCGGTGTCCAGATCGGGCCGGGCGCAACGGCGTTCACGCGGATTTTCTTTTCCGCAAGTTGCTTCGCCAGCGAGCGCGTGAAATTCAAGATCGCCGCCTTGGTGCAGGCGTAATCCATCAAGGACGGCGACGGTTCATAAGCCTGGATGGACGTGGTGTTGATGATCGCCGCCCCGGATTTCAAATGCGGCACCACGGCCCGCGTGAGAAAGAAAAATCCGAAGATATTGGTGCCGAACGTTTTTTCCACCTGCTCGCGCGTCAAATCTTCCACGCCTTTGATTTCATCCTGTCGGCCGGCATTGTTCACAAGGATGTCAATGTGTTTGAATTCCGAAATCGTTTTACTCACCACGTCGGCGCAGAATGTTTCGTCCGCCAGATCGCCGGAGATGTTGATGACCTTGCGTTTCAATTCGCGGATGCGCTTGACCGTGTTTTCCGCGTCTTCGTGTTCATTCAGGTAAACCAGGCAGACGTCCGCGCCTTCTTTGGCGAACAAAATCGCCGTGGCGCGCCCGATGCCGCTGTCGCCGCCGGTGACGATGGCGACTTTGCCCAGCAATTTCCCGGAAGCCTGGTAATCCGTGAATTCATCGAGCGGTTTCGGTTGCATGGCTTCGCGTGAGCCGGGCAAAGTCTGCTCCTGCGGCGGCGGCGATTTTTTGTGAGTTTCAGGAATGGTCGTTGTCATAAGTATTTTGTTGGTTGTGAAAAACTTTCTTCGCAATTTGTCGAAACTTTTTACATTGGTTTCCTCATTCAAACAGCGGAAATCACGCCGCGAACCGATGGTGGATTTCTTCGCGATTCCCCAAATACCATTGCAAGTTGCGCGCGAACAAATTCCTCTCCGCCGCATAGTGCAATCGGGGAAATTTTTCTGATACTCCTGCCGAAGAGTTTTCGAACAATTCCCGTGGCATATCTTTAGCTAAAATGCGTTCCCATAAAAAATGCGATGGACGATTCAAACAGACAAACAACAGAAAGGTTAGTTATGGCAACGCAAACACGGAGTCGGAGATACGAAGACGAGGGTGATTGGGAACAGGGCGAGTGGGAGAATGAAGGCTCAACCCCATCGCGCCGGGGCCGCAGCCGCCGCGGTTTCGCGGCAATGGATGCCGACGAACAACATGAAATGGCTTCGCGCGGCGGACGCGCCAGTCACGGCGGACGCGGGCGCGAATATGAAGAAGAAGGTTACGGCGGCCAGGAGGAAGAGGATTACGAACCGCATTATCGCCGCAGCGGCAGCAGCCGGCGTGGATTTGCCGCCATGGATCCCGAACGCCAGCGCGAAATCGCCTCCGAAGGCGGACGCGCGCCGCATTCCCGCCCGCGCGGTTTTGCCGCCATGGATCCCGAAGAACAACGCGAGATCGCGTCCGAAGGCGGACGCGCGCCGCATCGCGGTCCGCGTGGTTTCGCCGCCATGGACCGGGAAGAACAACGCGAAATCGCCTCCCGCGGCGGACGCGCACCGCATTCCGGTCCGCGTGGTTTTGCCGCCATGGACCCGGAGGAACAACGCGAAATCGCTTCCGAAGGCGGACGTGCGCCGCATCGTGGTCCGCGCGGATTTGCCGCGATGGATCGCGAAGAACAGCGCGAGATAGCCGCCAAAGGCGGTCATTCCAGCCGTGGCGGTTGGGACAGCCATTACGAAGAGGAAGAGGATTATGAACCGACCTACTCGCGCCGTCGCAGCAGCAGCGGTCGTCGTGGTTTCGCCGCGATGGATCCGGAAACGCGCCGCGAAATTGCTTCCAAAGGCGGCCGTTCTTCGCGCCGGGGAAATTACTAGGACCAGAGGAGAATCAACAACGGTTGCGGTTTGGAGAGATCCAATCGCAACCGTTTTTTTATGGCTTGAGCAAATCGCGCTGCCACTTCATCAATTCCAGCGAATTTTTTTCCCAATCGCGCGCCAAATCGCCGAGCGTGGCTTTGCTGGCGATCAGCGTCGGGTCGATCGCAAGCTCGTGCGCGCGCGTGTTCCGGCGTTTTTCCAATTCGCGATAGTTGCGGAATTCAATTTCCGTGGGGCGATGAAATTGATGCCGCAAAATTTCCGGATGTCTTTCCACGGAAAGCGCGAGGCCGGTTTTGACGGCGGCGATCAGGTTCTGTTTGCGGCGCGGCGACATTCGCGGCGGAAAAAGGTTTTCGACCGGCTGGTTTACGGCGGCGGCTTGCGCGATGTCCACCAGCGTTTCATGTTTCAAAATAAAAAACGGCGGACGATTGGCGGCGATGGCTTCGGCTTCGCGCCAATGCCAGAGCTCGCGCAAAATGCCGAGCGCCGGGCGGCTCAAAGCGTGGCTGCCTTTGATGCGCCAGACGGAATCCAAATCCGTAACGTGCGGCTGCGAGCTGTCGTCAATCAATCGCGCGCAACTTTCCCGATGCCATTCGAGCCGGTCTTTTCCGACCAGCTCGGATTTCAACCGGTCGGCCAGCGGCTTGAGGTAATGCGTGTCGTTGCGGGCGTATTTTTCCATGCGCTCGGTCAACGGACGTTTTGCCCAATCGGCTTTTTGCGAACCTTTGTCCAGCGTCACGCCGAGGAATTTTTCGACCAGCGCGCTCAATCCGAATTGTCGTTCGCCCAGCAAACGCGCGGCGAGCATGGTGTCAAAAATGGCCGAGGGCACGAATTCATGATGCTTGCGCAGCAATCGCAGATCGTAATCCGCGGCGTGGAAGATCAATTCATGCGCGTTGAGCGCGTCGAGCAGCGGGTCCAGATTGATGCCCGAAAGCGGGTCCACCAGCCGGTCGTGCCCGGCGATGCTGACCTGGATAAGGCAGACTTTTTCCGGATAAGCATGCAGGCTGTCCGCTTCAGTATCGAGCGCAACCCATTCGGCAGCACGCAGTTTCGGCAGAAACGCGGCCAATTTTTCTTCCGTGTCAACCACAAGAGCTAGTTATTTCAGTTTGGTTTGAATGAAAAATTTTTCAACTCCAAATTCCATGAAGCTCAAATTCCCAAACCTCCCCAAAGCTCGAAGCAATTGTTCATCCTCCTCCTGACAGCGAAGCGGCCGGGTCGTTTTGAATGCATAGCGGTAATGCTGGAATCAGTGCGGATGTCTGGCTTCCAGCGACGCTTTCATGCAAACGTGATGATACATCATCGCGTGCGAAAGTTCGTCCCGGCTCAATCCATTCACCCAAAGTTTTCGTTCGCGCGGCGCAAGCTTCTTGCCCACGCCGGAGAGCACGCAGTCTTTGGGATCGCTTTTCAAGGAACACTGTTTCAGCAATTCCAGGATCGCTTTCCGCATTTCATCTTTGGACGGCGGATGATTTGCTTTCATAAATCGCCTTCGGCTGATTGTGACAATGGCTTGAAGCATCTATCCGACCGTTGCGGTCATCTGTCAACTGCTCAATTTCACCGTTCACAGCGCGGCCAGCAGCTTCAAATTGTCCCGCCGATTAATGGGTCGCTTTCGCTGTCGTCACATTCACGCCCACCATGTTCAAATCATCAACGCCATCCGTATTCAGATCCGGGTCGCCCGAAACCGTGACATTGATATTTCGCAGCGTGACGTTGCGCACGTCCGTGACCGCGCCGCTGAATTTACCGAACGAACCAAATCTGCCGCTGATGTTTTCCACCGTGACATCGCTGACTTTTCCACGCGCGGCTTTGTCAGCCGGAACCTTTGTCCCGTGCGTCGGTTCCAGGCTCAGGATTTTTCCGCGTCCGTCCAGCTTGATGTCGTGCACGTGAATGTTTGCGTAATCCTGCCCGGCCGTGTCCGGGCGCAATTTAATCCGCAGCATCGGCATGTTTCCGTCCACCGAACTGTCTTTGAATTCCACGTCGCGGATCACGGTCGCTTCCGTTCCCAGCGAGAGCGCGCCCATCCCGCGCACAAACGTGCAATCCGAAATATGAACATTCCTTACCGGCGGACTTTCCGGCTCCTGGTTCAATCCGTCGTAACGATTTCCCTTCAGGCAAATGCAATCGTCATTCACGTTGAAAAAGCAGCCCTTGACCGTCACGTTTTGCGAACTGTCAATGTCCGCGCCGTCCGTGCTCGGCCCTTTGCCATCCGGCGAAATCTCAAAACGACAATTCTCCACCACGCAATCCCGGCAATTGTAGAAATGCAAATTCCACGACGGCGAATTGGTGAACCGCACGCCGCTCACCGTCATGTCCTTCGAATCGCAAATCTCCGCCAGCCGCGGACGTCCCAGCGGCAGTTTCGCGCTCCAGTATGCCGGGCCGTTGCCGTCCAACATGCCCGGGCCCGTCAGCCGGAAATGGTCGCAATAATCCACGTTCAACAGCGATGCCGCGTGATCCTGAAAATGACCTTCAAAACGTGCGTGCTCCTGCGTCGGAAAATCCGCGATATTCGTCGAAGCTATCAACACCGCGCCCGCCGCCAATTCCAGGTTCACGCCGCGTTTGAGAAACAGCGCGCCCGAAACAAAATTGCCCTTCGGAATCACCACCGTTCCCCCGTCCGCCTTCGCGCATTGGTCAATCGCCGATTGAATCGCTTTCGTATTCAGTGTTTTGCCGTCGTTGACGATGCCGAAACGGGCGGCGTTGAAGAGGTTGGTCGAATCAGCGGCGTAAAGGTTTAACGCCAAAACTGCCAATGCGAGGAATGCGACGATTCGTTTCATGGATTCAGCAGCTTAAACCGGCTCCCGTCATTTCAGAATAAAAAATTTTGGCGCGCTGCGAGCCGATGTCGTCGCCACCACCCGCCAAAAAAAATAAATCAGTTTATGAGTTGCTATGTCCGCCAAACCTGCGATGGTAGCTCCGTCTGATAAATCATTCTTTCTATCAAGGCGTGTTAAATCTTCAGGTGAATTCGTTCAGTGATGATTTTAAGTCCGATCCACGGAGACAGTCTGGGCAAAGTTGATTCGATCCAGGACATATATCACATGAGCAATAAACTATTCGTTGGAAATCTTTCCTTCGACACAACCGAAAACGACCTGCAGGACGCGTTTGCCGCGTTCGGCTCGGTCACCGAAACAAACCTGATGATGGACCGCGCCACCAACCGCCCGCGCGGTTTTGGCTTCGTCACCATGTCATCCTCGGAAGAAGCGCAAGCGGCCATCACCGGCCTGAACGGCCAGGATTTAGGCGGTCGCGCCCTCACCGTAAACATCGCCCGACCGCCCGAAAAGCGTCCCGTCGGCGGTGGTCGCCGTGAATTCGACGGCGGATTCCGTGGCGGCAATCGCAATCGTTACTGATCGCGCCCGGATAAAACAAGCATCGGCGGGTTCGGATGAACCGGACCCGCCATTTTCTTTTTTCCTCTATGAATTCAACCAAAGAACAGCATATCGAAGTCGAAGGCCGCATCGCCACCGTGTTGCCGGGCACCATGTTTCGCGTGGAGCTGGACAACAAACATCTCATCCTGGCCACCGTCTGCGGCAAGATGCGCAAACGCTGGGTGCGCCTCACCGTCGGCGACCGCGTGAAGATGGAAATGTCCCCTTACGACCTGAACAAAGCCCGCATCACCTGGCGTTTGAGATAACGCCCGGCGCCCGCCCTTCTGGCAGACAACATCCTCGCCGGCCATCGGCTGGCGCTATCGCCGATGCCGCCATGGCGTCGGTGAAAACTTCGTCAAACGGATTAAAACCGCGAGCCTTTTGAACGGGGCAAACCGCTTTCACCGAAGCAAACAAAGAGAACAAAGGAACTCAACTTTCGTTCCCCTCGTTGATTTCTGTTTACGTCTTTCCATTCCGTCATCCACTCTAATCAACGCGCTCAATTCTTTCGCACGCGATAAAACCGCGCGCCGTTCGTCGCATTGATGTCCACGACGGGATAATTATTGGTCGTAAGCGTGAGCGAAAACAGATCCGCCCAATTGCTCAAAACCAAATCCGTGGCGTATTGCACCGTGTAGTTCACATTCGTCGCGCCGTTGAGCGTGAAGCCGAATTGCGTTGAAGAAAATCGCTGCAGGTCGGTAACGAAGGGCGTGCCGATGGGATAAACCGTGATGTTCAACACCGCGTTCGTCGGCGGAACCGTCACGTAATGCGGGCCGGTAATATCTTCATAGCCCGCCGTGTCCAAATTATCCGAAAAACCGCCGTTCAAAAATTCGATGTGCCACTGGCCGTCGGCGACACCGAGCAAATAATTTCCCGAATTATCCGTGGTGGATTCTGTTGCCTGATAATTCAGGCCGTTGATGCTGGCGCTGGCCTGCAACGTGACGCCGACGACATTGGTTCCCGAATTATCCTGAACGTTGCCCGAAATCGTGGCATCCGTCGGCAACGCGATAAAATCCGCCAGCGCCGTTGAATTATTCGTGAACACCACCGTGTCTGAAAAATTGACGATGTAGCTGAGGAGCGCCGCATTTTTTGAATCGTTGGCATTGCAGCTCCAGTAATTGGTCCCGTCCCCCAAAACGGCCACGGTGTAATAACCATTGGCATCGCTGTAACCTTTCGCGGCATAACTGTTGTTCACGTTATTTCCCGTGCCGGCGCTCAACTCGATGTTGGCGAGCGGCGCATTGGAATTGTCTGTGATGCGTCCGTAGAAAAGCGCATTTCCTTTTGGCAACGCGATGTCCGCGCCCGTCACGTCTCCCGCCGTGGCGTCCACCTGAAAGGTCGCCTGCGGCAACACATACGCGCGCCGGGCAAGCCGTTCTTTGCTCGGTTGAATTTTCCAAAAATTCGGCGTCACCGCGGCGGAATAATTTCCATTGGAATCGGTGAAAGCGATGGCGAACCGGCTGTTCGATTGCAGCGTCAACATCACTCCCCCCAGGCCGTTGCTGTTCGCCGAATCGTAAACCGTCCCTGAAATAATCGTCGTCCCGTTCGTGACGAATAAATCATTCGTCGCCGACAACCCATTCGACAGCGTCATCGTCGGCGCGGAACTGAAATTGTAAATGCAATTCGGGTTCACGGAAATGGGCGTATAATTTCCCGGCGGCAACGCCAGGAAATAATATCCGCTCGCGTCCGCCACCGTCGCGCCCACTGGATTGCTGATTTGCTGGTCTTGCGCCACCACCACCGCGTAAGGTTCGGGAACGCCGTTGCTGTAAACCCTGCCGCTGATGTTTTGTGCCAGCGCCGCATTCGTCACTTGAAACGTTGCCGTCACTGGCGCAAATCGTCCCGTCGGGCTGACCACGGTGATGATTTGCTGGCCCACGACACTTTCCAAAATCAGCACCGGCGCAAAATTTAGCGTCGTCGTGATCGCGCCCGGCGCCGGATTGCGGTCGAACGGCACATTCAAATTCGTCACCCCGCCGATGATCATTGCGCCGCCGTCGGCAATCTTGAACGCGTCAATCATCGGCTCGCCCGCGTCCACCGAGCCGTTGCCGTTCAAATCCAGAAATTTTTGCACAACGACCTTTTCCGTGTTGGTCAGGCCGGTGATGTTCAACGTGATAACTCCGGTGTAAGTATTGCTCGTGACGGATGGACTGACGGTCAGCGTGGCGGCGTGAATTTGTGTGGTGATGGCGACCGCGGCGGAGGCGGCCAAAATTTTCAGAAGGGTTGCTTTCATAAAGTTTCGCAAAATTGACCTGTCCACAAACTCCCTTAAACCGGCGCCAGCCTATCCATACCATTCCGCCAAAGCCAGAACATTTCGGACCGCGAAACATGAAAAGCGGATTTTACAGAAAGAAACAACGGAAGACTAAAGACTGTGGACTCGTGACGAGCGTAAAAAGCCTTTGCGTTCTTGGTGTGGCTAAATTCCGGTCTGCAAAATCGTAATTCATAAATCGTAAATGTTTGGCTTGATCTCGATCGCCCTTCTGATCAATTGATCTGGGCGTGCCGCGCAAGAAAACATCGCCCAAAAACCAAAAGCCTCTTTACCGACGCAAGCCGCCCGAAAGTCTAAACGCTAAAGGTCAAACGCTAAAAGGTGCGAAATCCACTTCAGCCTTTAGCATTCAGAATTCAGACTTTCCCCACGGCCACGTCCTTCCTCCGTCCCATTTCACGCTCCGCGATGACGGTGCTGTAGCGGCGGTCTGTGACCGCCGAAACGAAGAACGACGCTCACAGAGCGCCGCTACAATTCCCAATTTAATTTTCCAATCCGATTCCCCTTTCCTCCGCCTTTACCACGGCAACTGCCTCGAACTCCTCGACGCCATTGCCGCCAAATATCCCGAAGGCCGCTTCGACGCCATCTTTGCCGACCCGCCCTATTTCCTGTCCAACGGCGGCATCACCTGCCACGCCGGACGCATGGTGCGCGTGGACAAAGGCGATTGGGACATCTCCCGCGGCCCCGAACTCAATCACGAATTCAACCTCGAATGGCTCCGCCGCTGCCAGCGCGTCCTCAAACCCAACGGCACCATCTGGGTCAGCGGCACGCATCACGTCATTTTCTCCATCGGCTACGCCATGCAACAACTCGGCTACAAAATCCTCAACGACATCGCCTGGGAAAAACCCAATCCACCGCCCAACCTGAGCTGCCGTTACTTCACCCACTCCACCGAAACCATTCTCTGGGCCGCCAAAAATGAAAAGAGCAAACACCTCTTCAATTATCAGGACATGCGCAAAGTCACCGGCAAACAAATGAAAACCGTCTGGCGGAAGTCCGAATTTGAACCACCAAGACACAAAGACCACAAAGAAAATTCTGAAGAAAAAAACCTTGGTGCCTTGGTGCCTTCGTGGTTGGAATCCGTCTGGACGATGTCTGCGCCGGGGAATGATGAAAAACAATTCGGCAAACATCCCACGCAAAAACCCGTGGCGTTGATTGAACGTTGCCTGCTGGCTTCAACCCGCGAAGACGACCTCGTCCTGGACCCGTTTCTGGGCGGCGGCACTACTGCCATCGCCGCCATGAAATTAAAACGCGGCGTTGTCGGCATTGAATTGGACGAAGCCCACGCCAAACTCGCGGCGAAAAGGATGGATGCCGAAATCATTTTCATCTGGTTGCGCCATTTCAGAGTGAGCGTGACCGTCGGCCTTTTCTCTCAACTCTCAACCATCAACAATCAACTGTTTTTTGATCTTGATCTCTTTTCCGAAACGATCAATGGATCACGTTGCATGGCTGACGTGCCGCAAATTGAAACCGACCGGATTTATCACGAGACGAAATTTGTTTTTCTGTCTTGTGCCGAAGTCCAGCGCGGCACCGTGGTTCACACCACCGTTGACGTGAGCTTGCAGGAAGCGTGGGCAAAAACTCCAAACGGAAAGAAACGGGAAACGACACATGTCGTCCGATGCGAGACGGAAATTTTTAGAATTAAATAAAATTAGTTATTCCTCTCCCCATCCGATGCTTCGGATGTGATTGAAATTAATGACGTCAACCTTACGCGTTGACAAAATACCATATAATGGCAACTCGTCCGTTAGAACCAGATAAGTTCCAGGGACTGTCATTGCGATTGCGGTATCAGTAATTCCCAGCCGTGGAAACCCGTTATCACGAACAATCTCCAAAGCTGAGAAATGATTTTCAGCCAATTTTTCAATAACCAAACGAAAAACGCTGCGAAAATTCTCCGTAAGACTTTCTGGAAGCCTTCCCGCGAGATTTGAAACCTCCGTCAAAATATGTGGAGTTGAAATTATCGTTTCAAATTGTTCAACAAAACTTTTAAGAAGAAAGAAGTCCTCTTTCGTAAAGGCTTTCGTTGCGCGGCAATTCGTAAGATGTATTGGACCAAGTGTTCCGACAAGGAGCCCAATCAACAAATTTGTGTCGATGAGAATTCCTTTACGACGATATTTCTTTACTAACGAATCGAAGTAGTTCACTTGACAGAGCGGATCTTCATTGAAATAACCCTACCTGTTTTTGCATCAATTTTGATTACTTTGTATTGTCTAGGATTTGGTGGGCCAAATGAAAAAGCATGAAGCTGTTGTTGCAGTGATGATTTACCATTCGCGTTGTAGCCGATGGTAATTAACCAATTCATGCCATCATCAATTTCTTCGACCTCTTCCAACATTACATTCGCAGAAGGTGTGTTAAATTGTGGATACAAACCGTAGAAATACCCGACAGCAATTTTTGCTGCCTGCTTTAGCGTAATTCGATCTGATTGATTTTTTGGCATGCGGTAGATTCCACAAAAAGCCTTTTGTTGTCAAATGCCTGACACGCCGAATACAACTTGAATAAAACTTTCTGTTATGATCTTGTGTCCGCCGATGAATCTTTCCATGCGCGGCGAATTGGCGGCGGCTTTCAAAAGCGGTTCGCAAAGAGCCGGCCGAGTCACCGAAGCGTGGGGGGCGCAAAACTTTTATTGCGCGAATTGTTCTTCTCCCAAATTGACCTGGCTGCGACCGGGTTATCCAGCCAGTGACTATTGCTGTCCCGATTGCGGCGGCTGGTATCAACTCAAAAGCAAACAATCACCAATTGGCAATTCCGTTCCAGATGGTGCTTATGATGCCATGATGCGGGCGATGCAAAATGATTGCACACCGAATTTCTTTTTCCTGCATTACGATTTAGCGAACTGGAGCGTCCGCAACGTTGTGCTCGTCCCGCATTTTGCCTTTCCACCGTCCGCAATTATCAAACGAAATCCAACTCAACCCAAAGGTCGCAATCAACCGTGGATTGGTTGCAATTTTGATTTGCGGAGAATTCCAGCGGATGCGCGGATTGCCGTCGTAAAAGAAAAACAAATTACATCGCCGAAGGAAGTGCGTGAGCAATTTCAAAAGGTAAAACCGTTTGAAAACTTTTCGGTGGAACAACGCGGTTGGATGCTGGACGTGCTCAACGTCGTTCGCAAGTTGGGAAAAAAAGAATTCACCAATCAGGATGTTTATGCCTTTGAACAGCATTTCAAAGAATTGCATCCGGACAATCATTTCATTCGCGACAAAATCCGGCAGAAATTGCAGGACTTGGCCAGGGCCGGATTTTTAATTCACGCCGGACGGAATGATTATCGGTTGAAATGAATCCCAACGGGATTCCATCATTCAGCCCGGGGTTGGTCCGGGCCGGACGGCCGAGGAACTACCCCGGGTTCGCATCCTAAATCAATTTCAACCCTGAAGGGGTTGCATCCGTTCGCGTCACCATTTGATTCAACCCTTTCAGGGTTGAGGAATTGTTCGTTTGATTTCCCGGCGTAGCTCATTCCTCGCAACGCCGGGCTGATTGATTTAATCCCTTTGGGATAATAAATCCTCTCGTGCCGCAAAATGAATTTATTCGCATCCATCCGCAATGACGCGTTGCCGGGTTTTTATTTCCTGCATTATGAAATTGGTAGCAGCGGACGTGTCCGCTCAAACATCTCTGCCTGCAATTCAGATGGAGCCGACTCACGTCGGCGGCTACGCGAGCAAGAAACTTGTCGGAATTATTCCTGGCCTTGGAAATTAAAGCTCCATCGGAGCGGAATCTTTGTAGAAAATCGTTCCTCCCATTTTTCCTCCAGCCCCAGCGGGGCGAAATATGCCGCTCCTGACGGAGCTTCACTTGTTTTAGGTCTTGATTCTACAAAGATGTCGCGCCTACGGCGCTGGTTGCACATCAGCAGCGGCATTGGGCGTTTGCTGTGAAAATGGCCCAGCGCTTCAGGCGTGTCGCCGAAACGAACGGAGCGCGGGTCTGTGACCCGCAGCAGTTTCTGCACGTCACAAATCGCTCAAAATTATGCAGCCTTTTCCAGCGGCGGGACTTGCTGCGACTCGCACAGTCGCGCTCCAATGATTTGGAAATCACGGCAGGGCCAGGCGGAAAAACGCGCTGCCGTTGGTGTGCGGCAACGTCAATTGATTTTGGCCGCTGACGTAGTTGACGGCGTTGGTGACCGCAACCCAATTGGTGCCGGCCAGGTTGGTGTTTTCCTGCACGACCCAATTGAACTGGTTGCTGGGCCAGGCAATCGCGAGATTGCCAGCCGACACCGAAGCGTTCACCGGCGGCGCCACGGCAATGAAATTGTAAAGCTTCAATTCGTCCGCAGTGGTTTCCGCGCCGCCGTTATTGTTTACCGTGATGTTCAGGCGGGCGGCGTTGTAGGCCGGCATATTGCTCTGCTGAAGGAACGTCCGCGATTCGTTGACATTCAGAAAATTGACGGCCTGGAGGTTGATGTTGGACCAGGTGTTGCCGCCATCCGCGCTGCCCTGGATCGCCCAAAATTGCGGAAGCGCCTGTCCCGGCCCCGCCGTCAACACGTAAGCGGCCACGGGCAGGTTTGAATTCACGAGCGTGGCGCCCAAATCCCACGGGCCGCTCGCGCTGCTGGCCCAGTAGGTGGAAATGCTGTTGTCAAAAGCTGCCGACGCGGGATTGGTGCTGATGGTGCCGCTGTCGCCAAAATAGGGACTGGTCGTGCCCGCCCGCACGAGATTGCCGCCGGTGACGACGGCGATGTTATCCAGCCGGACTTGTTCAGTGTCAGCGCCGCAACGCGCCGCCCAGACAAACCGGTCGCCGGCCTGGGGCGCAAAGCCCGGCGTGGGAACGTGGGAAAAGATGGGCAGTCCATCCATGGTAATACTCATGCCGGTATAATCATTCCAATCCACTTCAAAGAAATGGCGCGTGCTGTTGTTGACGCCCCACTGGATCAACGGCGAGTTTCCGAGGAAGGGAGAAAACGCGATGACGGTTCCGTTGGCGCGGAGATAAAAGCCGGGATTGTTGCCGGAGTAAGTCTGGACACCGAAAGAAAGTCCCGTGCCGTAACCGGATTCAACGCCGCCGTTCGTCAAATCCAGCGAACTCAATTGCCCGAAGTTGAAAGAGAACCCGTCGGCGGCGCCGGTGTTAAAACTGCCATAGACCTGTGAATTCCATTTGGCGGAGAAGGCATAAGCGGGCGCGCCGGGATTCAAATCCGGCAATTCAAACGCGCTGATGACACTGGAATGATTGACTTCCGTCAAACCCAGTTCGCCATAGGTGCTGTCGGCGATTTCCGCGCCGCCGGTGAGACCCAGCGCCGTGCTGAACAATTGCGAGCCGTCATTGAAATTGGTCGCGCCCACGCTGAACCCGCTGAAGTCCTGGAAATAACGGCCGGTCTGCGCAAAGGCCGTGGTCGGTTCCACCAACCGGCCCACGATGGACATCTGAGGGAAATAACCGTTGAGCGTTGACCAGGAGTTTCCCTGGTCAGTGGAACTCACCCTGGCTCCCCGGCTCCAGCCGTCAACAGTCGTCGGATAATCAATTCCCATGTCCCAAAGAAAACCGCCAGTATCATTGGTAACACCAACCACCACCCAGTAGGCGGTGGACGGCGACAGCGTCAGATTCGAGCCGGCATAATTCGTCACCCCGGTTGCTCCGGGATTGTCCGGCCCATCCAAAATTTGCACCAATGTTCCCGGCTTGCCACCATTGTCCATGTGAATGCTCACTTGAAATCCGCCGCCGATGAAGATGTAACCGTCCGCCCCCAAAAGCAATCCCACCGAGTCCAATGTGTAGCCGCCGGGATTGTTGCCGGTGTTAAATTGTTCGGCAAACCATTGGGACTGGTTCACTCCATAAGTGACCGAGGTGGGATTGGCCAGATTTGAGAAAAAAGTCGTTTCCTGCGCGCGCAGGGAAAAACCAACGGCGGAAAGAATAAACGACAAAACAACGGCGCAACGATATTTCATAGCTTTAGATCGGGTTTACCTGCTTGCGGCTATTTTTGAACAGGGCTTTGATAAATACAAGCAAAATGGCCGGGCCGGTCGGCGTCCGCCGGTGTTGATCACGTCTTTGAGCTTCCCGGTGTCTCTGCGCAAAAAACAGTTGCGCGGTTTCAAAACCGGGGCGAGCTTCGGCGGTGGAGGTTCATTTATGTTATACTACACGCTGGTGTTTCTATTGGTGGCGCTGGTCGCCGGAGCGTTGGGATTCTGGGTGGTTGCCGGAATTGCCAGCACAATCGCCAAGGTATTGTTCGTCATCTTCCTTGTGCTGTTCATCGCCTCACTGTTCAAGCGCCGGGCGTAACGGAAGCAATGTCAATCGCGCCGGGAGAAACCATTTGCCGCAAGCGGGAAAGGGTTAATTGTCTTCATCTTCACTTTCGTCATCGCCGCGGTCTTGCTTGATTTTTTCCGGTTCGTCGGCGTCCCACAACGACCGGTTGATCAACATGGCAAAGGCGAAGAGGTTGAAGACAAGAATCGCGACCAGGCTGGCCACGAGCGGGCCAAAATATTGCATGGCTATGGCGCCAACAATAAGCGCCACCGCCAATCCAAAGATTGTCCATCTGATTACTTTCATGTGCCGTAAAAACCTGTCGTTTTAATTGCGCCAGCAAATTCAAGCCTGCAGATAATTTATTACGAAGCCGTCAAAAAATTGTCCAGCCGAAACCGGCGGGCGGGTGGTCAATCGTTCGCTTCGGCGGAGAATTCCGGTTGCAGGCACGGCTTGAGTTGGATGTCCACGCGCAAGATATGACTTTGAATCCAAAGCGTCATGGAATGATGCAATTCGCGCAAAATTTCGACGCGATAGCCTTCGTGATGGTAGCGTTGTTTGAATTGCTGGAAGAAATGGATGAATAACTGGTGCGCTTCTTTGTTTTGCGCATGCGCCGGGCAACGATGTTTCTCCATGCATTGTTCCTCATGCTGAAAATGGGCGATGGCGTAAGATTCGAGATAGTCCAAAACTCCCGCCAGCAAATGATAATCTGAAGGGTCTTGCGATTGTGTTTCCACGAACGAACCCAGAAAATTAATGTGATTGATGAGGGTCTGATGTTGTTGATCAATCAGCGGATCCCCGGTCTCAAATTTTTCAGTCCACGCAATCATCGAGCCTGCCTGATTTTTGCCGGCGCACCGGCAGCTTCTGATGACGAAACATTATATCAGCAGCGGCTTTGTTCAATACTTTTTATGCAGGCCGGATAAGTTTCATCTCCAACGGCTAAAGCTGTTTTCACTCCGCCGTTTGAAACAATTGTTTCACCGGTTCCTGCATCAGCACGGCCAGAGTGAATGCACCGAGGACTGTCCCGAACGGCATGAACATGCATTCCACCGCCGCCATCACAAAACAAAAGGTATGATGTTTGCGTCGCGCCAGAAATCTTCCGGTGACGACGACAAACGCCGCGAACGTCCAGCCGGCAAGGATGAATAAACTGGCGAAGACAATGAAAATCCACCCAATGAATTCCGGCGGAGCGTCTTTGCCTCCCAATTTGTCCGGCATGACAACCATCAGGATTCCAACAACCAGATGAATGACAGGAAACATGGCAAATAACGCCGCGATTCCGCCAACGATATAGTGAAAAATCGAAAGCAGACGGAGTTGCTCCTGCTGATGGTTCATGTTCCCAGCCTTGCCAACATCGTTTTCGGAGTCAAGCGACGAAACACCGTTAATCATTTATTTCTTATAAACATAGGCCATGGCTTCATTGGTCATCGTAAAGGTATTTCCGGAAACAGCGCCTTTGGTTTCGCCGGCATTTTCCCAGCGCATCGTCAATTCCGCGCCATCCAGTTTATAGCCGGCATGTGTTTCACAACGAATGTTCTTCCGGTCGCCCACGGAAACAAATATCACGCTGGTGCAATGACCATTGGTGATGGCGAAGGTTCCCGATTGAACCTCCATGATCGTTCCCTCATGATCAATGGTGCAGGGCACCGTTTTGCCATCCACGCTGATCAATCTATAATTCCCGACGGGATCAACGGATGAATTTGTCGCCTCGCCGCGGGCCGCAGCTGCCGCACAAAGCGCCAGGGCGATGAGAAATCCAATGGCGATGATGCGGGCGTTGTTGTTCTTAGAAGAGCCGATGTCGTTTACAGGGTTTGTCTTCATGACCCATTTATACACCTGCTGCCGGAGAAGTGGTAATTGATAAAACCAACGCCACCATCGTTCCGGTCAATGCAAAAGAATCGAGACGTTTTGGAATTATTTGGGCGCGCCCGAAACAGGTTTCGCCGTGTCAGCGAGAAATTATTTCGCGGCCAATTCCGTTTCGCAACTGCCGTTGCCGCAGCCGCAACCGTTTTCCTCCTGGTCGCTGAAACCGTGGCTGTCCCAGCTCGGATCCAGTCCGAGATCTTTGAGCATCTGCAAATCTTTTTCCACCGGCTGATTCAACGTGGTGAGATAATTGCCCACCATCAGCGCGCTGGCGCCGGCCATGAAAATCATGCTCTGCGCGTCACGCAAATTCACCGTGCGGCCGCCGGCGATCATGATTTCCTGCCGCGGCAAAATGAAACGGAAGCAGGCGATCGTTTTCAGGATTTCCATGACCGGCAACGGCGGATTTTTTTCGAACGGCGTGCCGGGAATCGGATTGAGAATGTTCACGGGGACGACATTCGCGCCGATCGCCCGCAATTCAAACGCCAGATCGCAACGGTCTTCGCGCGTCTCGCCCATGCCGATGATGCCGCCGGAACAAATTTTGATCCCGGCCTTTTTCAGATAGCCGATGGTTTCCAGCCGGTCGTCAAAAGTATGCGTCGTGCAGGTCTGCGGAAAAAACCGGCGCGAGCTTTCCAGGTTATGCCCGTAACATTCCAATCCCGCCTCCTTCAACCGGTCGGCGATCTTTTGCGATTTGATGATGCCAAGCGAAGCGTCGGGGCGCGTTTTGCCGCCGGCTTTCATCTCACGGATGCGGTCGCACACTTCATCCAGCATCGGACCGTCATTCAAACCTTTCCACGCGGCGACCAGGCCGACGGCGGTCACACCATTTTTCCTTGCCTCGTCGGCCGCTTCCGAAACCGGTTCGGGATCCACAAATCCGTAACGCGGCGAACCGGTTTGATAAAACGATGATTGCGCGCAAAAGCTGCAATTTTCCGAGCACGCGCCGGCCTTGGCGTTGACGATGGAGCAGAGATGAATCTTGTTGCCCTTGAATTTTTCGCGGATGCGATTAGCCCATGAAAGCAGGTCCAAAATGTCCGCGGATTGATCCAGATGGAACAGAAAGAGCGCGTCTTCGCGGGAAATTTTTCCGCCGGATAAAACGAATTCGCCGAGCGCCGAAATTTTTCGATGATGGGTCACGTCAACCTTTGTCGCGGTCATGGTTGACAGCATAATTCGCCCGGATTTTTTTTGCAAGCGAATGGTAAAGACATTCCACTTATTGCGGCGAGGGAACCTTCGATGGAATCGCCTGGTTCAAATAAACCGCCAGCGACGCGATCTGCATGTCGGAAAGCGGGCCGCCGTCGTTTTCGGAAAAGGCCGGCATGAATGAACCGGGTTTTCCGTGGGCAATCCATGTCTTCCAGAAATCGGGATTGGTCGGCACTTTCAGATTATGCAAATCCGGCACAAACGACGCGCGATGCCCGGATTCGTGGCAGATGGCGCAATCGGCATCGTAAAGCGCCTGGCCGTATTTGCCTTCACCGTTTTTGACATGACACGTCGCGCAATCACCGCGGAAAACGGATTGGCGATCGTTCCGGGCCTGAATCATGGCCGCTTCGCGCTCGGCGTCGGTCATCTTCATCGGCGGCGCGGCGGAAACATTGATTTGCAATTCCAAAACCATTTGGCCTTTGTCGGTTGAAACGGTGATGGTTTTGACGAAGTCACCCGCGCGCCCGAAGATGTTGACCGTGGCCGGAATTGTTTCAGCGGCGCCGGCCGGAATGATCCACGGACGCGGCGGAATTTCCGTCGTCGTGCAGCCGCAGGACGGATGAACATCGAGAATGACGACTTGTCCGCCGGAGATGTTCGTAAAATTGAAAACAAAATGCGCCTGCGCCGCCTCCACGTTCGTCGCCACCGTTTTGAAAGTGCTGTCCCAGGTGAGAATGCCTTGGGGCATCGGATCGTGTTCGTGCGTCGTATCCGGCACGAATACCGGCGGCGTGGCAACAACGGGCGCGGGCGCGGAAGCGGCGACCGGTTTTGCGTTCATTTCCAGTTTGGACGGAACATTCGCGGCGTGATGCGCGCAGGCTGAAATCAAAATCAGTCCCACGAACGCCGGGAAAAAGAAAATGCTGCGAAAATTCATTCGCAGCATTTTTAGCGACGGCCTCGCCGTCATGCAAGATGAATCACAACCGGTTCAATGCGCTCAACACCGCCCGCACGGAAGCCAGCTCGATATTGGTGTCCACGCCCGCGCCCCATTTCGTTTTGCCATCGGCGGATTTGATCTGGATATAAGCAATCGCCGCCGCTTCTTCGCCGCTGCTCAACGCGTGCTCGCTGTAATTTGAAATCTCAAATTTCGAAATTCCGATCTGGGAAAATCCATGAACGAGCGCGGCGAGCGGACCGTTCCCCTGCCCGCTCAATTCAATCGCTTTTCCATCGCGCAACAATTTCGCGTTGCATTTCACGACGCCGTTTTTGCTTTCGGTTTCAAACGATTTCAATTGCCACGGCGAATGGCGTTCGACGTATTCGCGCCAGAACATTTGTTTCAATTCCGCGCCGGAAACTTCACGGCCGAGTTTGTCCACGGCATCGTTGGCGATCGGGCCGAACTCGCGCTGCATGTCTTTGGGCAATTCGATCCCGAATTCGCTTTCAAGCAAATACGCGACGCCGCCTTTGCCGCTCTGCGAATTGACACGGATCACTTCCCGGTATTCGCGGCCGATGTCCGCCGGATCAATCGTCAAATATGGCACATCCCAATGCGCGTGCTTCTTGTGTTCCCATTCCGCGAGACCTTTTTTGATCGCATCCTGATGTGAGCCGCTGAAGGCGGTGAAAACCAATTCGCCTGCATACGGATGGCGCGGCGGAACCGTCATGCCGGTGCAACGTTCATAAATTTCAATCGCAGAATTCAAATTCGAGAAATCCAATTTCGGATCAATGCCGTGCATGAAAAGATTCAACGCCACCGTCACGATGTCCAAATTCCCGGTGCGCTCGCCGTTGCCAAATAAGGTTCCTTCGACGCGCTCAGCTCCGGCCAACATGCCGAGTTCCGTGGCCGCCACGCCCGTGCTGCGATCGTTATGCGTGTGCAAACTGATGATGAGCGACTCGCGATTTTTGATGTTGCGGCACATCCACTCGATCTGGTCGGCGTAAACATTTGGCATCGCGACTTCCACCGTATCCGGCAAATTCAAAATCATTTTGCGTTGCGGCGTCGGCTGCCAGATGTCCATCACCGCTTCGGAAATTTCTTTGGCAAATTCCACTTCCGTGGCCGAAAAACTTTCCGGCGAGTATTGCAACATCACTTCGGTTCCTTTGAGCCGAGGCAACCGGTCTTTGATCCATTGCGCACCGCGAACGGCCACTTCAATGATTTCCTGTTTTGATTTCCCGAAAACGACCCGGCGCTGCGCCGGCGACGTGGAATTATACAAATGGATGATCGCCTTCTTTGCGCCGACAAGCGATTCAACGGTGCGCTCGATCAAATCCTCGCGCGCCTGCACGAGCACTTGCAACCACACGTCGTCCGGCGCGCGATTTTCTTCGATAAGCCGGCGGTTGAACGTGAATTCCGTGTTCGATGCCGATGGAAAACCGACTTCGATTTCCTTGAAACCGATTTTCACGAGCGTCTGGAACAATTCCAACTTTTGCGACACGTTCATCGGCACGGCGAGCGCCTGGTTGCCATCGCGCAAATCCACGCTGCACCAGCGCGGCGCGTGCGTGATGGTTTTGCCCGGCCATTGACGGTCGGCCAATTTCGGCGCGTGTTGAAATGGTTGATATTTTTTTGACGGATTTTGCATTGTTGCTTCGCTTTCTAATTATTGCCGTCCGGCGAATGAGTTAAAACAAAAAACCCACCGCCATTTCGGCGATGGGTTGATAAATTTCGCGAACAAATCAGAACCCGACCGCCACGCGGCGCAACAGCAGCGCATTCAGCAGCAGGTTCAGATTCAAATTGCGGTTCACGCGGCAAACCTAGCCAAGCGAACGGTTTTGGTCAAACAATTTCACAGACAATTTAAAAACTGTTCCTTAAATCATTTTGCATTTGTTTATTTATCGCTGTCTTTCTGATTTCCTGCTGCTGTTGTGCTAATTCGCAAAGCCTTTCGTCCCGATATTCTAAATCAAAAGAGCTTTGACTGTGGACTGTCAATATGGCCTGACGATTTGTCTTTCCAAAATAATATATTACAAAGGAATTATCGCCGGGCGCAGGGACGTTACGTGATTCCCTTAATCCATATTTTTCCTTTAAAACTTTTCTCAGAGTATCTCGATTAAATTGTTTGTCTTCGCTGCCGTTAACGAGAATTGCGGCAATACGCCGTTCTTCGGTCAAAATTAAATCACATGTAATAAGATCGGAATTTTCCAAAGCAGCTGGTCGACGAAAACTAGAAGCAGTAATACCAAATGCATCATCATTCGTTTTTACCTCTATATCATTCGGCAGAATGTCGCCTAGATTCCAATCCATCGCGCCTTTAACTTCGTGTAAACTATCATCAGGTTTTTGTATTGATTGATAGCTTGTTTTGCCGATAAAAGCAGCCACACCAACCATTACGATTACGGCTATTAGAACGAGCGAGATAAAGACAAATAGTGCAGTGCTTGTATTCTTTTTTGGCGATAAATCTGATGATGGGATGAAGAGTAGCGTTTCAAGTTTGCAGTGGGGACATTCAATCGTCTGACCAATAGCTTCAGAAGGAAATGCGATATGCTCTCCGCAGTGCTCGCAACTGCATTTGATTTCGGCATTCATATTTAACCCAAAGTTGACGGATTTTCACTAAGATTCAATGCCATGCTATCCCATTCGTCCATCTAAAAATAGTAAACAGGCACAATCGTTTTCCATACTTATCGGAAAAATTTGCGCTGTATGATTTTCTCTTTTCCACGGTTGACATTTCGATTTCCGCCATGAATTTTTCTTCCCATGAAAGCGGCTTACATCAACGAACTCGGCGGCGCGGACAAAATCATTTATGGCGATTTGCCCGAACCGATACCAGCGGCCAATCAATATCTCATCAAAGTCGCCGCCGTGGACGTGAATCCCGTGGACCTGTATGTCCGCAGCGGCGCTGTGCCGAACAAGATGAATTTTCCCTACGTCCTTGGCCGCGACCTCGCGGGAAAAGTCGTTGCCGCCGGTTCCAACGCAAAAAAATTTCGCGCCGGCGATCGCGTCTGGTGCACCGGCCAGGGCTGGGATGGACGTCAGGGAACCTTTTCCGAATTGGCCGCCGTGGATGAACAATGGCTCAATCCCATTCCCGAAAATGTCAGCGACGAGGAAATCGCCGCGATTTCACTCGTCGGTATCACCGCGCATGTCGGTTTGATGAAAGCAAAATTAAAAGCCGGAGAAATTTTATTCGTCAACGGCGGAACCGGCGGCGTCGGCTCCAATGTCGTTCAAATGGCAAAAATTCTTGGCGCAAAAATTATTACGACCGCTGGCTCGGATGAAAAGGTCGCCAAGGCAAAAGAATTCGGAGCCGACCTGGTCATCCATTACAAAACGCAAAATGTCAGCGATGAAATCAAAAAGTTTGCGCCGGACGGCGTGAACGTCTGGTGGGAAACGTTGCGCGAACCGGATTTCGATAAAACCATTTCCCTGCTCGCGCCGCATGGGCGGATGGTTGTCATGGCCGGGCGCGACGCGCGTCCGCCATTTCCGGTCGGACCGTTTTACGCAAAAAATTGTTCGCTGTTCGGATTTGTGATTTTGAATTCATCGCCGGAAGAATTGCGCGCTGCGGCGGAAGACATCAACCGCTGGATGAGCGCGGGAAAATTGAAAGCGCAAATTGATCGAGTGATGCCGCTGGCGCAAACGGCGGACGCGCATCGTTTGCAGGAAGAAAGCACGATCAAAAAGACGGGCGCGCTCGCTGGAAAAATTGTTTTGAAACCGTGACGGTTAAACTTTATTCCCCGCGATAAACGGCGCGCGCCGTGCAGGTTTCGGCGACGACCACTTCCGACAGCAACGGCAATTTCGGTTTCAATTTGCGCCAGATCCAAACGGCGATTTCTTCGCTCGTCGGATTTTCCAGTCCGGCAACTTCATTCAAATAGCGATGATCCAGCTTCTCCCACACCGGTTTGAAGGCCGCGGAAATGTCTGCGTAATCCATGAGCCAGCCGAGCTTCGCGTCGCATTCGCCGACCACGACGATTTCGACTTTGAAACTGTGGCCGTGCAATCGCCGGCATTTGTGCGATTTCGGCAGGCGCGGCAGCAAATGCGCCGCTTCAAATTGAAATGATTTTCGGAGTTCCATTTTCATAAAAATCAGGCATGAGGTTTTAGGCCTTGGGCGCGGGGCAAAGAATTGTTTCGGGCACGAATCAGCGCACCCAACTTTTTGCCCAATTCGGCACACTCAGAAATTAACGGCTCAATCTGTTCCGCCGTGAAATAGCCGACGTCACGCGCTATTTCCAATTGAGTTGCAAGTTCGGCCAATGAACCTTTTGCGATGTGAAAGAACCGGATTGAATCCCGGTCGGACTTGCGCTCATCGCCTTCGGCAATATTGCTGGGAACGCTTACCGCACTGCGTCTCAATTGATCGATCAAAGAAAAATCTTTTTTAATTTTTTCCGAACCGGTCAGCCGATACACATTTACCGCCAAAGCTTTTGCCTTTTGCCAAACAACTAAATTTCGATAGCCATATTCATTCATAATTGCGTTTCGCATTTTACCATGCGCCTAAAGCCCAATGCCTCGCGCCTCGACATCCGTCCACGTCACTAAATCACCGAGCGGCGACCGCCCATCGTGCCGCCATGTCAGCGGCGGATTTTGCATTTGCCCGAGCGGACAAATCCGCGTTGCGCCCCAACGCGCCAGTTTCGGCGCCAGTTCATTTAATTTCGCTTCCGTCGCAGCAATACCAACCGTCGAAACTTTTCCGCGAATTTCATCCGCGCCTTGCAACATTGCCGCAAAATTGGCGACCGGTTTGACATAAATAAAACGGTTCAACGGCGAAAATTGAAACCGCGGTTCGTGCTCAAAAACGACCGTCCACGCCGTGGAATCTTTGCTCGCCCAAATTTTCGCGTCCGGACGATGCACGGCCAGCGTTTCGTAAATCGCGCGACGCGACGCGATGGCCGCCGATTCTTCCGTGGAAATCTTTCCGCGCGGCGAAATCGTTTCGCGATTCATCAATTCCGCCGCGAGCAATCCGGCAAATCGTTCCGGTTCGACCGCGCCGCCGTCTCCGGCATAAATTACATGCGGCGAAAGGCAGCCGTTTTGGTCCCACGCCATCACGTCGTCCGCCGCGCGCGAAACGAGTTTCAGAACGTCTTCGTCGCCGAAAATTTCTTTTGTGACAAACGCGAAACTGACGCGATGGCCGTAGCCGGTGAACCGTTTGTTCAAGGGCAATTGCGCGCGGATTTTTTCGAGCGCTTCATCGCTGCCGGTCGCGGTGACGCAATCCGCGTTCGCAAACAGCGCACGTTCCAATTCCAGATTTCCGCCGCGCCATTCGGCGACTTCCAGGCACGCGCCAAATTTCGGATTCAATTCATAAATCGAATGCGCGAACAATCGCGGCAAAAAACTGGCGCCGCTCGCGCATTTCACCAATTGCGCCGAGCGCAAAAGCAAACCGAAGGCGATGCTTGTGAGCGTTGGATTCGGGATATTTCCGGCGCAAACGTGCGCCAGCAATTCCGGCGCGATTGCAATTGAATTGCGATTTGAATTTTCTTCGGAAACAAATTTTTCCAGCCGTTGCGGATGGCCGAATTCCTGTTCGAGCAACGCCTGAAAATTTTCGGGCGTGAATTGTCTGAAGAAATCGTCAAGGCCGCGCTCCAAAACCGGCTTTGAAAATCCGGTTTCCGCCGGCCCGCGTTCGAGCGCGAATTTTCGGAATTTATTTTCCGGCGCGAGCCAATGCGCCGCAACTTCGCAAAGGATTTCCACCATTTCTTGCGTGGAACGCGGCGCGAGAAATTTTTCGCGATTGCGTCGCAGCGTGTCGCAGGCCTCGGAAATCATTCGCGGCGTGAGCGGCGCTTCGGGCGGCAAATCGGCAAAGAAATAGTTCGGTAAATTCATGCGGTCATCAACGAGCAGCCGCGTGGTTCAGCCAATGGCGCGCGGCCAACCAATTCAAATTGATCGCCGCGGCGGATTCCTAAATCTTCGGTTTGAATCGCGGCGACGGAAAAGACATTCGCCAAATCAAAAATACGAATCAGCCCGGTTTCGCCGTCGGCAACTTCGCGGCCGGTTTCCGGCGAAACGATTTGCGTCCGCGCCCAGGGCGAAAATTGAAATCGGCCATCACCACCGGCGTAAGCCTGCGAACTCAATTCGCTCATGCCGTATTCGCAAAGGATATTTTCACGCGGCACGCCGAGAAACGTTTCGATGAGCAAATGCAATTCCGCTTTTGGCATCGAGCGCGAACGATTTTTGTAACCACCTGTTTCCATGATGCGGGAATTTTCAGGCAATTGAAATCGCAGATCCTTTTCCGCCAAAAAATCCAGCAGGTGAACGAAGGAAAAGGCCGTGCCGAAGATAAATTTTGAATTTTGAACCTTGAGTTTTGAATTGTCGGTCAAAGCCGAAAGTGTGACGTCAAAATCTAAAATCCAACTTCCATCGGCAGAAATTTTTCCAAAATAATTCCGGCGCGCGGGAACGCTTGCTCCGGCAAGGCTTCCGCGAATCGTTTCAAACATGTGAACCAGCGACGAATGCGGCACAAGTTCCGGCGGCGGCGTCAAAATCAACAATTCTGAATTCTGAATCCTGGGTCCTGAATCCCGCCTTTCAAACCAATTCCACAGTGATGCTTCGTAAAGTGCGAGCGATTCGGCGCAATGAAAATGCCGGCTTGGTTTTTGTTCCGTCGTGCCGCTGGAATGAAAAACGGTGGCACGTTCGTCCGGCGCGAGCGAAGTGATTTCGAGTTCTTTGAACACGGCTGTCGGAGCGAACGGAATTTGTGTCCAATGCACAATGGTTTGCGGCGAAACATTTTTGGCTCCGCAGATTTTACCGAAAATGGGATTGAACCGGCGCTGCAAAGCAAACAATTCGAGTGCGAGCTTGTTGAAATGTGTATCGGAAATGGACTGGCCAACGGCAATCGTTTCGCGCAATCGCGCGGCGAAATCGGAAAGTTCTTTATTCATGCGGTTTTTGTTTGTCGGCTGGTTTTCCGCCACAGCCAAGTCTCATTTTAATACAAATTTCGCGGGCAACAAATCTTTTCCGCAAAAGTCTTGTTTCCCATTGGCAATCCTGTTTTTCTCGTGCAAAAATCAATCATGACTTTGGAAGAAGCAGTGGCCGAAATCAAAACGTGCGCGCGATTGATGGATTCGCGCTACGGAAAAACTGTGTTCGATGAATGGGCGATCCTTTCGCTTGCGGAAAACAAGGCGCGCGTGCATTTCTACACCGGCCCGCGCAATGATGAATTCCTGAAAAATTTTGTGAAAGACCTCGGTGCTTTGCGCGCGGAATTGCACAACGAAAAATACAGCGCGGGCGATTTTGAGTTTGCGCGGCACGGCGTCGGCACGGGCTTCGAAGCGTTCATGGTTTTGGGCAACGGCCTTTATTTGATTTGCAACAACACGCACGAAAGCATGGAGAGCATCACAAAAAATCCGCACTGGCTCAGTGCGCAGGTGTCATTCGCCGAATTGAGCGATAAAATCCGCGGCAATCATGTCGAACCCATCGGCGACAACACCAAGTTTTTCAAGAAAGCCTGACGTTCAATCGAGTAATCCGTTCCACAGAAAAACCACATAGGCGGCAATCAATAACCAGCCGGCGAATCTTGGCAATTGCCCGAAGACGGCGATGAACAAAAAATGCAGCATCGTTGTTCCCAACAGAATAAGCATTCCCACGTGAAAAAATGTCGGCACGGCCATCGTTTGAAACAGCGCATAAACGCCGATGCAAAGCGGAATTGAGACATGGCAGTCGCCAACCTGCGAAGCGTAAACCGTCTCGGGCTTTCCCCGCCAACCGTAATAAAAGGCGAGCAGCGCATTCGGCAGAACCATCAACCAGCCGCTTAACCATCCTAAATGTTTGGCGCTGATAAAACCGATGTGCCGGTGTTGCAACCACGTCACCAGCCAATCCGTGCTGACATAAATTCCATATGCGCCAACCGCGAGCAATGCGATATCCAGCGGCAGCATCCAGCCGATAGCCGATTTTCCCTGCCGCACGTTTTGCTTGAACACTTCAAAAACGTGGAAGCATTGCCAGAACAAAAACAATCCGACCAGAACCATTCCTGAATCGAAGGTGATTTGACCCTTCCGTCCCAGCGCCCAAACCGCGCCGGTGAAAAATAAAATCGCCGTGAGCGTGAGCAACAGCGAGAGGCGGTTTAACTCCCCTGCTTTTCCCGCCGCGGCGGATTTTTTCTTCGATGCATTTTTGCCTTTCGCCGGCAAAACTTTCATTCCCCAAAAAATCGCCGGCAAACCAAGCACCAACGTCATATTCGTGACATTGTTGACCAGTGAATTGGTCATCACGTCCGCGCCACTGCCGCCGTTGCGACCGAGGATGAAGGCGAAAATCAAATTGCCCATGCCCGAGCAATACGGCATCACCAGCGTGCCGAGCACGGTGCCTTCAAAGCCCTGCGCACTCATGGCTTCAAGACGCCAAATCATCAGGAACGACGCGCCGATGAACAGCGCGACGAACAGCCACGGCGCCCAGACGCCTTGCGTTTGGATCCAATACACGAACGGATTTGCCACGCGCGCAGTTTAATCGAAAATTTTCCCGGCGCGATTTTTTTTGGCGATTGCAATGGCCTTGCAAATCCTCAGTCGCCGGTTGAAGCTGTGGCCGAAAAAATGAGCAAATCCAAATCGCAATGGGATTTTGGCGAATTGTTCCCGACGGAACAACTGCGCAAAGTTTTGTCCGTCGGCGAATTGACCGAACAGATCCGGCGCCTGCTCGAAAAACAGATCGGTGCGGTTTGGGTCAGCGGCGAGGTCACGAATTTTCGCGCGCAAAGTTCCGGCCACATTTACTTCACGCTCAAAGATACCAACGCGCAAATCAGTTGCGTTCTTTTTCGCGGTGAAATTGTTCCGCATCGCGAGCTGATTGCCGACGGCCAAAAAATTTTGGTCCAAGGCGACATGACCGTTTACGAAGCGCGCGGTAATTATCAAATCATCGTCCGCGCCGTGGAATTGCAAGGTATTGGCGCATTGCAAATCAAATTTGAGCAGCTCAAACAAAAACTTGCAGCGGAAGGCCTGTTTGCGCCGGAACGAAAACGTCCACTGCCGAAATTTCCCCAGCGAATCGGTTTGGTCACTTCGCCGACCGGCGCGGCAATCCGCGATGTGTTGCATGTCATTCAACGGCGAAATCCGTCGTTGGAAATCATTCTCGCGCCCTGCCGCGTTCAAGGCGACGGCGCGGCGCGGGAAATTGCTGAGGCCGTTAAATTGTTAAATGAATTTAGCTCTCGTAACAGCGGACGTGAGTCCGCTCAAACTGAAAATCAGAGCCGACTTACGTCGGCTGCTACAATTGATTTGATTTTAGTCACGCGCGGCGGCGGTTCGCTGGAGGATTTGTGGGCGTTCAACGAAGAAATTGTCGCCCGCGCGATTTTTGAATCGCAAATTCCCATCGTTTCCGCCGTCGGCCATGAAATTGATTTTACAATCGCGGATTTTATCGCAGACGTTCGCGCGGCGACGCCGAGCGCGGCGGCGGAAATCATCACGGAAGGCGTTTTTGCGAGTTGCCGCTTTTTGTCGCAATGCGGCGAACGGATGCGGCAATTGCTCCGGCAACAAATAGAAGGCAAAGAATTTTTACTGGAACAACAGGCGCAACGGCTGGCGCGGGCGCATCCGCGCCGGAAATTTCAGAACTGGCAGCAACGGCTGGATGATTTGCAAAACAGTTTGTCACGTTGCACCAGGCAAGGCGCGCGCCATTCGCAAATGGCTCTACGCCATTTGTCCGAGCGGTTGGGCCGGATTCATCCGGCGCAGGCGCTGAAACGGCGTCGGGAACAATTGCGACAAATTGAAAAGCAATTAAATCTGCTCGGACCGGAGCAGGTTTTGGCGCGCGGCTATTCGATCACAATGGATGCAGGGAGCGGAAAGGTGTTGCGCGAAGCGGCGAAAGTGAAAGCGGGACAGAAATTGAAAACGCGCTTGCAAAAGGGTGAAATCGTCAGCGAAGTCCGCAAACCATAACGCTGACTGCAAGCTGGACTTGGATAATCTTTTGATTTAGCTTTCGTCTCGTGGCAAATTCAACGAAAAGCGTGGGACAAAATAATCCCGTTAAAACTCCGCCATTTGAGGAGGCGCTCAAAATGCTTGAAAATATCGTCGAAACGATGGAATCGGACGATTTGCCATTGGAAACATTGCTTACAAAATACGAAGAAGGATCGAAATTGGTGAAACTTTGCCAGGAAAAACTCGCGGAAGCGGAACTGAAAATCCAGCAATTGGAAAAAACAGCCGCCGGGGAAATAAAATTGAAACCGTTTGAAGAAGTGAATGAGTGATTCGTTGAATGAGCGCCGCTGTTAAGCTCATTTAACCAATCACTGATTTAACCAAAACTATGACCCGATACCTAGACATGGTGGATTCGCCCGAACACGTCAAAAAACTGACGCTGCCGCAACTTCAGGAACTGGCGCAGGAAATCCGCGAGGAATTGATTTTCGGCCTCGCCAAAGCCGGCGGCCACGTCGGCCCCAACCTGGGCGTCGTGGAATTGAGCATCGCGTTGCATCGCGTTTTCAATTCGCCCAAAGACAAATTTGTCTGGGATGTCAGCCATCAGGTTTATGTCCACAAAATTTTGACCGGCCGCAAAAACCGTTTTCGCACCATTCGCCAGACGGATGGCTTGAACGGCTTCGCGCTCCGCACCGAAAGCGAACATGACTGTTACGGCGCCGGCCACGCCGGCACCGCCCTCTCGGCCGCACTCGGCATGGCTGCGGCGCGGGACAAACGCGGTTCGGATGAAAATGTCGTCTGCATTTTCGGCGACGCGGCGTTGACGAATGGCATTTCGTTTGAAGCGATGAACAACGTCGCGCACACGACGAAAAAATTCATCGGCATTCTCAATGACAATGAGTGGAGCATCGCCAAAAACGTCGGCGCGATTTCCAATTACCTCAACAAACTCATCACCAATCCGAATTACAACAAGCTCTCGCGCGATTTCGAAAATTTCGTGAAACGTTTGCCCAAAGGCGAACTGGCGCTCAAGCTCGCGCACAAAGCTGAAGAAGGATTCAAAGGCGCGTTGACCGTGGGAATGAAACAGAAAACGGATGTCGCCATCGGAACGGATGGCCGCGGCGGATTTGGCAATCCGATTTTCTTCGAGGAAATGGGCATGCGTTATCTCGGTCCGATTGACGGTCACAATCTGCCGTTGCTCATCAGCACGCTGGAATTCGCCAAGACCTGCGATCATCCGATTGTCATTCACATTTTGACGCAAAAAGGAAAAGGCTTTGAAGCTGCGTTGAAATCGCCGGAAAAATTCCACGGCCTCGGACCTTACGACGCCAAAACCGGTGAAACGCCGGCGCCCAAAAACGGCGCGCCGCCGAATTACCAGGATGTCATGGGCCAAACGCTGGTGAAATTGTGCCAGCGCGACAATCGCCTCGTCGGCATTACCGCAGCCATGCCCAGCGGCACCGGCATGAAGCATCTCGAAAAAGCGCTGCCCGATCGTTATTACGATGTCGGCATCGCTGAAGAGCACGCCGTGATTTTCGCAGCGGGCATGGCAACGATGGGATTGCATCCGGTCGTGGCCATTTATTCGACGTTCCTGCAACGCGCTTACGACTGCATTCATCACGACGTTTGCCTTCAGGATTTGCCCGTTATATTCGTCATGGACCGCGCCGGACTTTCCGCGAACGACGGTCCGACGCATCATGGACTTTTCGACATCGCCTATTTGCGCTGTCTGCCAAACGTCATCGCCATGGCGCCGGCCAACGAGGATGAACTCGCGGACATGCTGTTCACCGCGTCGCATCAAAATCATCCGACCTTTATCCGCTACCCGCGCGGCACGGCGGAAGGCGTGCCGATGAAAGAGCAGCCGCAATTGCTGGAAATCGGCAAAGCGAAAGTCGTCCAAAATTTTTCCAACAACCGTGGAAAGAAAATTGCCCTGTTCGGTCTTGGACCGATGAACACGATTGCGACCAAAGCCGCCGGAGAATTGACGAACGCCGGGTTCGATTGCGCCGTCATCAATCCGCGCTTCACCAAACCGATTGACACCGGCACGCATGAATTTTTCGGAAATGCCGCGGATTTGATCGTGACGCTGGAAGACCACGTTCTCATGGGCGGTTACGGTTCCAGCGTTTTGGAATTGTTCAGCGAGAAGAATATCACGACGCCGGTCGTGCGCATCGGCTGGCCGGATCAATTTATCGAACACGCTTCGACGCAGGACGAATTGCGCAAGAAATACGGCCTATCGGTTGAAAATGTCGTCGCCAAAGTGAAAGCGCATTTCGGCGAAGCCCCGGCAAAAGTGACCCGGCTGATTGACGTGGCTTAATCCACCAATCGCTTCGTCAAATTTCCGTAAGCATCAATCCGGCGGTCGCGCAGGAACGGCCAGTGCGTCCGCGTGACGTCCACTTTTGCCAAGTCAACCGGCACGATGAGAATTTCTTCCTTGTCGCTGGAAGCTTTTGCCAAAATTTCACCGGACGTTCCGGCGACGAAACTTTGTCCCCAGAATTCAATTCCATCGCCGCCAACGCCGGCGATTTTTTCCAGGCCAATCCGGTTTGGCACCGCAACGTAACAGCCGTTCGCAACAGCGTGTGAACGCTGGATCGTTTCCCAGGCACCGTGCTGGCGCTCGCCGTATACCGCTTTTTCGGACGGATGCCAGCCGATGGCAGTGGGATAAAATAAAATTTGCGCGCCTTGCATCGCCGTCAGCCGCGCGGCTTCGGGATACCATTGGTCCCAGCAGACCAGCACGCCGATTTTCCCATATTTCGTGTGCCAGGTTTTGAATCCCAAATCACCGGGTGTAAAATAAAATTTTTCGTAAAACAGCGGGTCGTCCGGAATATGCATTTTCCGGTAAATGCCGAGCATTTTGCCATCGGCATCAATGATCGCGGCGGTATTGTGATAAACGCCAGCGGCGCGTTTTTCAAAAAGCGACGCGATGACGACGACTTTGTGTTTCTTCGCCAGTTTGCAGAACGCATCTGTGCTCGGCCCGGGAATTTTTTCGGCCAGCGAAAAATTTTTATGATCTTCGCTTTGGCAGAAATATTGTGAACGGAAAAGTTCCTGCGTGCAGATGATGTTCGCGCCCTGCTTGGCGGCACGTTCGACGAGTGCGAGCGTTTTCTTCAAATTCGCGTCGGGATTTGCCGAAGCGGTGGTCTGGATCAGGCCGAGTTTTACGATTTGTGCAGCGCGTTTCATTCAACCAAATTCTGGAATTGTTGCCGTGGAAAATCCATAAAATCAAGATAACGTTTATGGAAATTCGTTTAAATGGTTCCGGATTTCAATCCGGAAATTTTTCTCAGGCCCGGAGGCGCGCACTGTGTTCAAGCAATTGCGTGCTGCCGCGAAAATCAGCGCCGCTGCCAATGCCGGAAGTATTTTGGCCGAACAATTCGCGAATGAATTTTCCAAGCGTTTCATTGGTCGGGCCATAGCCATCGCGATAGATGTAATATTCCAGATCATACATCAATTGATCGGCGCTGGCGTAGCGGCGATTCACATCCCGCGCCAGGCAATGATGCAAAATATCGTTGAGCTTGTCGTCAATCCGGGAATCCATCGCGCGAAAATCCGGGATCGGCTGCGTCAAGATCCGCTGCCGGGATTCTTCGGCGGTCGCGCCTTTGAAAATGTTTCGACCGAGCAACAAATGCGAGAGCACCACGCCGGCGGAAAAAAGGTCGGAGCGTTTGTCCGTCACTTGAAAGTCCGCCTGCTCGGGGCTCATATAATCCGCTTTGCCGGCAACAACTTCGCCTTCCTGGTCGGTGAGAAATCCGCGTGCTTTGGCAATGCCGAAATCGGTCAGTTTCACATCGCCCTCAAAGGCGATCATAATATTTTTGAAACTGACATCGCGATGCACGATGCCGAGCGGCTTGCCGTCTTTATCTGCCTTGGCGTGCGCGTAAGCAAGTCCGCGCGCGACGCGGCTGGTGATGAATACCGCCAATTCCTTCGGCAAAACGCGCTTTTTGTCGGCCAGCTGCTGGGTGAATTGTTCCAGATTGACACCGCGGATCAGTTCCATCGCGATAAAACAAACGCCGTTGGTTTCGCCCAGATGATAGGTTTGAACGATGTTGGTGTGGATCAAATCGGCGACGAGTTTGGCCTCGCCGATAAAATTTTCGATGAACATTTTCTGGCTTGCATAGTTGGGCCGGATGACTTTGATGGCGACGCGCTTGACGAAATTGCGCGAGCCATGTTGTTCCGCTTCATACACGATGCCCATGCCGCCCTCGAAAATTTTGCGGACGACCTCATAGCGGAATTCACTTTGGATGGTGAACAGCGGCATGAGCGAATGGTGGAAAAACGCACGCGGAAGTCAAGTCCGGCGAACGCGCTTTCACCTGAAAAACCGCGATTTTTTTAATTTTTTTGCTTGCACGATTCACGTGAACGTCTTTTACTCGCATCAAGTCACACGACTTTTACAACCAAAATAAACAATTAACCACACAACAGGAAGGACACTGATATTATGGCAAAAGCACTCTCGAAATCACAATTGGCCGCTGCGATCGCCGAAAAAGCCGAAATCTCGAAAAAGCAGGCCGGTGAAATTCTCGAACACATCGCCTCGCTCGCTTACAAGCACGCGAAAGATACTTTCACGCTGCCGGGCATCGGCAAGCTGGTTCTCCGTAACCGCGCCGCCCGCATGGGCCGTAATCCCAAGACCGGAGAAACCATCCAGATTCCGGCCAAGCGCGTCGTGAAATTCCGCGTCGCCAAAGCCTGCAAAGACGCCATCCTCGGCGGAAAGTAATTTGCTGATTTCCCAAAGGCGCTTCGAAAAATCGAAGCGCCTTTTTATTTTGCGTCTCTTTGCGCAACCTCTTCTATCCAAGGATCATTTACCACGCCAGTTCTTCCATCGTTTTCCAATCCGCCGGCAAAATTGCTTCGGCGCTTCAGAATAAATCCGCGCGCCCGAATCCAATGCCGCCGTCCGCAATTCTTTTTGCCTTTTTCCGGCCAATCCAATCAATCTGTCCGCATTTTCCGAACGCTTCAGATTTCTGGCGATAAATTCCGTGAGCAGAAACAAATCATGGTCGTCGCCCAACCATTCACCCAAAGTTTTCAATTCATCTGTCATTGTCCGCAATCGTTTTGATGATGCTTCGCGGATCAATCGCATCTGAAGCCATAAATCTTTCACGCGCTTGCGCCATTGATGGAAACGTCGCGGCGATGGATCGGCCCGAATTGTTTCCAATGCATTTTGTCCGCGTCGGAAGCTCCGCTCCAATCCCCGGCCAATTGCGGTCCAATCGTCTGATTTTGGCTTTAGCGTTCGAAAATCTTTCTTCAGTTTTCGCAATTCACGAGCAATGACAGCGACACGTTTGCTTTCCGCAAACTTCCGTTCCATTTGCTTGAGATTTTCCCGCAATCCGCTTTTGATTTCCAAAAAGGCAATGGCCGGAAGCTTTTGCGGTCGCGTCAATTTCATAAACGCCGACGACATCACTTGCGCGTCACGCACGATGGAAAATTCTTTCGCCATCCCCTGCAAACGTTTTCTGAGTTTTCGGCGCCGGCCCTTTCCGAGATCGTCGCGCACCAATTTCAAAACCGCATTCAACTTTTTGATTTCTTTGCGAACGTTGTGGATGCCATCCGCTCGCCCGCTGTGCCGCAAACAATTTTGCGCCGCGGCGACCCGCCTGCGGCACAATCGCCGGATGGCGTTCGCCAATGATTCTTTTTTGATGAAACGGAACGGCATACCAACAGGAAGTCTAACCGATTTTGACAAAATTTGCGCAATTGAAAATCCCCCCGTTTTCAATTTTGCGTGCCTATCCGGGTTCATCCGTGGTTAAATAATTAAAAATGAAACCTCGCGTTCGATTTGCTCCATCGCCGACCGGTTACCTGCACATCGGCGGCGCGCGCACCGCGCTGTTCAACTGGCTTTATGCGCGCCACACCGGCGGCACGTTTGTTTTGCGCATCGAGGACACCGATGCCGCGCGCAATTCGCAGGAGGCCGTGGACGTCATCCTCAACGGCCTGCGCTGGCTCGGCCTGGATTGGGACGAAGGACCGCTCACGCCCGATGCCACCGGCGCGAGCAAAGGAAGTTGTGGTCCTTACTTTCAATCCCAGCGCAAAGAAAATTATCAGCGCCGCGTCGAAGCGTTGTTGTCGCGCGGCCTCGCCTACGAACACGAAGGTGCGGTGAAATTCAAGATGCAGCGCGAGCCGATCACGATTCACGATCTGGTCGTCGGCGATGTCGTTCGCAAATTGACCGACCGCGAAGAAGTTGATCCTGATTTCGTCATCCTGCGTTCCGACGGCCAGCCCGTGTTCCATCTGGTCAATGTCATTGACGATCTGGAGATGGATATCACGCATGTCATCCGCGGCGAAGATCATTTGAGCAATACCGCCAAGCACATTGCGCTCTTCAACGCCTTCGGCGTCAAGCCACCGCATTACGCGCATATTCCGCTGATCCTGAACGGCGACGGCAGCAAGATGAGCAAGCGCGACAAAGGCGCATCGCTCACGAGCTATCTGGACGAAGGATTTCTGCCTGAAGCCGTCGTGAATTATCTTTGCCTGCTCGGCTGGTCACCGAAAGACAATCGCGAAAAATTGTCGCTTGCGGAAACGATTGAACGCTTCGACCTGCCGCAAATTCTCCGGCACAACGCGCGCTTTGATTATGAGAAGCTCCTCTGGCTGCAGGGCGAATACGCCCGAGAATTGAAGGACGATCGCTTTTATGAGCTCGCCGTCCATGCGTTCGCAAAGGCTGGAATGGATACCAATAAATTTCCTCTCACCTACGTCAAAGCCGCGCTCGACACGTGCAAAGGCAAATTCAAAACCTTCGGCGAATTGCCCGGCTATGCCGGATTTTATTTTACCGACGCAATTGAATATGATGCTGAAGCGGCTAAAAAGGATTTTGTTCCGGAGAACAAACCGCGCGTGCAAAAACTCCGCGATGCGTTTGCCAAACTGGATTCATTCGTCGCCGCCAACATTGAAGCCGCGCTCAAAGAAACGGCAAAAGATCTCGGCGTCAAAGCCGGCGTTCTGGTGCATCCGTGCCGTCTCGCCGTGACCGGCAAAACTTCCGGACCGAGCCTGTATCATCTGCTCGAAGTTTTGGGCAAAGATAAATCGCTCGCGGGGATTGAAAAGGCATTGAGTAAAATACCGTGACTAACAAATTCACCTCCCGGTCTTTCGCCGGCGCTGCCTTGTTGACAGGAGTGGCTTCGGGCCTGGATGGATCAGTTTCCGCCCCATTCCGGAAGGTCCGCCAGGAAATCGCGATGGACGCCGTTTAACCAGACATATTCTTTATCAATCTTCGTTGGCGCGACAGTTCTGGCCATCACACCGCCGGTAATACCGCCGCCGAGCAAAACCAAAAAGGCGACCAATACCGTCCAGCCGGATTCCCAAGTGGCGGCGCAGCCAATGAGCACGATCCAAAGCGCCACACTGCTCCAGCCAATAATGATTCCGCGCTTTCGTTTGATGCGATGTTTTTCACAAAGGCCGATCTCGACGACAGCCTTTTTCCGCACAATCAAATAAACAATCAGTAAAATCAGCAGATTGCAGAGGATCAGAAGCAAATATGCCGGGTGCGCCCAGTATAGCGTCCGTTTAAGACGAAAACCGCCGGCAGGCGCGTTGCATTTGACGCAACGATCGGGAAAAATCGTTTCGGAACGCGCGACCAGTTTTTTGTTCAGTCGCCATAAATTGCCCTTGGACGGAACAGCCGCGCCTTCCTGAAGCCGTTGAAGAAATATCGGTTTGCATTGCGCACAAACGGCCGAATTGTTCAGGTAAATGACTTCGTCCGACGGCAATGTTTTTCCACACTCGACGCAAACGATGCGCGATGAAGCCGGAAGAACGGGCGGCGCGTTTGCCGGGCGGACTGTGCCCAGCGGCTGCCACGCCGTCATGCCCACACGCCAAATGAGCGTGGCAGGATTTATTTTTCCCGAACGAAGAAGTTCATCCAGTTGCGGATCGGAGACTGGACCGTTTTTTTGGTTGCCATCTGAATAATACCAATCCATGCAAAAGGCTAGTGCCAGCCTTCTCCGAAATACAACCGAAAAATAGAACTATTTGATCTCAATACCGACCGGGCAATGGTCGCTGCCTGAAACCTGGTTGCGGATGAAAGCATTTTTTAACCGCGGGCGGAGCGATTTTGAAATCAAAAAATAATCCAATCGCCAGCCGACGTTCCGCGAACGCGCGCCGCTGAAAACGCTCCACCAGGTGTAATGTCCCCCGCCCTTTTCAAATTCGCGAAAGGTGTCCAGGAACCCGGCGTTCACGAAGTTGGTGAAGCCCGTCCGTTCTTCCGGCGTGAACCCGTGGTTATGCACGTTGGCGCGCGGATTGGCCAAATCAATCTCCGTGTGCGCCACATTCAGATCACCGCAGAAAATCACCGGCTTTTTCTTCTCCAACTTTTTAAGATAAGCCAGGAAATCCTGGTCCCATTTCTGCCGGTATGCCAGGCGGGACAAATCGCGCTTGGAATTCGGCACGTAAACATTGACCAGAAAAAAATCATCCAATTCCGCCGTCAACACGCGGCCTTCTTGGTCGTGTTCCACGATGCCGATATGCGGCGCCACGTTGAGCGGGCGTGTCTTGATAAAAATTGCCGTGCCGGAATAGCCTTTCTTTTCGGCGCAATTCCAAAATGTCGTGTAATTGCGCGGCCAAAGCTGTTCCACGTCGTCGGGACTGCATTTCGTTTCCTGCAGGCAGAGCACGTCCGGGCTTTCGTGTTCAAGAAATTCCAAAAAGTTTTTCTTCAGCACGGAACGCAGGCCGTTCACGTTCCAGGAAATCAATTTCATGCAAACATTTTAATCTTAATCTTCCTCTTCGTCATTCTCTTCCTCATTTTTCAAAAGGGTGCGGAAGAGAAAGAGAAAGCGGAAGATTGACTGCGTTGACGTAATCAAACCAAAAAGTTAATTTACTGCCGTCGAATGATCGCCAACATTGCCAAACAAAACCCGGCCCAACCAACCTTCCGCGTCGGTGATGAACGCCTGGTCAAGCTCACTTCCAGCGCCGCGCAAAAAGTGTCGTCGCTGCTCACGAAACAAGGGCGTCCAAACGGTGTGCTGCGCGTGGCGGTCGTCGGCGGCGGCTGCTCCGGCCTGCAATATAAAATGGATCTGCAGGATGCGCCGGCCAATCGCGATATTCTGGTCGAAAGCGCCGGCGTGCGCGTGGTGGTGGATCCCAAAAGCGCGCTTTATGTGACCGGCAGCGAATTGGATTATCTGGATGCGCTCGATGGCGGTTTCAAAGTCAAAAATCCCAATGCGGCGACGACCTGTTCCTGCGGCGAAAGTTTCAGCGCCTAAACTTTGACCGGATGAACAGGATTTTCAGAATTCAATTCCATCGCGTGAATTCTTTCCAAAGGCAATGACCGATTATTTCGCATTCTTTTCCGAGACACGCCGGCCCTGGATTGATTCCGCTTTGCTGAAAGAAAAATTTCTCGCGCTGTCCGCAAATCTGCATCCGGACAAGATCCATTCCGCCGGCGACGCCGAAAAATCCGCGGCGGCAAAACGATTTGCCGGATTGAATGCCGCTTACCATTGCCTGGCCGGCCACAAATCGCGTTTGCTGCATTTGTTGGAGCTGGAAGCGGGCGCTAAACCCAAAGACATTCAACAAATTCCCGCGGGACTGGCCGACCTGTTTGCCGAAGTAGCCACCGTCTGTAAAAGCGCGGATAATTTTTTGAGCGAAAAAGCCAGGGCGACTTCGCCGATGCTGCAGGTCCAGCTTTTCCAACGCGCGCAGGAATGGGTAGAGAAACTGAACGTGCTGCAAAAAAAATTAGATGATTTGCGCGAACGTTTGCTGAATGAATTGAAGCGGCTGGACGAACAATGGATGGCCGATGACAGCGCCCGCAAAAGTCTTTTGCCAAAACTGGAAGAACTTTATCGCCTGTTCGGCTATTTCAACCGCTGGAACAACCAGATCCAGGAACGGATCGTCCAGCTCACGATTTAGCCTTCGCCTGAATTTCTTTTGCCGTTACAGGACTTCTTCCGTTTGCATTTTTACCCACGTTAAAATCGCGGGCTGCTATCGGCCGCCGCTATGCGGCTTCCGGCGCGAACGCAATGATACTCATCGGCGGCAGATAAATTTCCGCCGAGAAATTCTGGTTGTGCCATTTCCATTCATCGGCAAAAACGGCGCCAAAATTTCCCTTGTTGCTGCCGCCGTAAATTTCCGCGTCGCTGTTCAAAACTTCTTTCCATTTTCCGTGACGCGATAAACCGATGCGATAATTCGGGCGGCCCACCGGCGTGAGATTCAAAATCACGGCGATCGGGTCCGAACCGTCGCTTTTCTGACGCATAAAGGACAAAACGCTGTTGTCGTTGTCGCTGCAATCAATCCAGTGGAAGCCGCTGAATTCATAATCCGCCTGCCAGAGCGACGCCAATCTGGTGTAAAGCCGGTTCAAGTCTTCGACGAATTTTTGGAGGCCGCGATGATACGGGCCGGCATCGAGCAACCACCAATCGACCTCGCCGTTTTCATTCCATTCGGCGCCCTGGCCGATTTCGCAACCCATGAACAACAGTTTTTTGCCGGGGAAAAGCCATTGATAGCCGAGCAACGTGCGGAGGTTCGCAAATTTTTGCCAGTCGTCGCCGGGCATTCGCCGCAGGAGCGAACCTTTGCCGTGAACGACTTCATCGTGCGACAACGGCAGGATAAAATTTTCGTGATAGTGATAAATCATCGCGAACGTCAAATCGTTCTGATGATATTTGCGGTAAACCGGATCGAGGCTGAAATAATTCAATGTGTCGTGCATCCAGCCCATGTTCCATTTGAATGAAAAACCCAGGCCGCCGATGTAAGGCGGACGCGTCACCTGCGGCCACGCGGTGGATTCTTCGGCAATGGTCACGATGCCGGGAAATTCCGAATGCGAAATGTGATTGAATTTCCGCAGAAAATCGATCGCCTCGAGATTTTCGCGCCCGCCGAATTGATTCGGCAGCCATTCCCCTTCCTTCCGTGAATAATCGAGATAAAGCATCGAAGCCACCGCATCCACGCGCAGGCCGTCAATATGGAAGCGGTCGCACCAATAAAGCGCGTTGGCGACGAGAAAATTGGAAACCTCGTGCCGTCCGTAATTGAAAATCAGCGTGCCCCAATCCTGGTGCGCGCCCCGGCGCGGATCCTCATGTTCATAAAGCGCCGTGCCGTCGAATTGCGCCAAAGCCCAATCGTCGCGCGGAAAATGTGCCGGAACCCAGTCAATGATCACGCCGATGCCCGCTTCATGCAGCGCATTGATGAGAAATTGCAAATCATCCGGCGTGCCGTAACGGCTCGTCGGCGCGAAAAAGCCGGTGACCTGATAGCCCCACGACGGATAAAACGCGTGCTCGGCGATCGGCAAAAATTCCACATGCGTAAAGCCCATGCGTTTGGCGTAAAGCACGAGCGGTTCGGCCAGTTCACGATAGCTCCAGGATTCCGTCGGCGTTTTTTTCCGCCACGAACCGAGATGCATTTCATAAATGCTCATCGGCGAGCGCAACGCGTCACGGTCACGACGTTGCTTCATCCATGCCTCGTCCGTCCATTTGAATTTATTGGTATTCCAGACGATGGCGGCATTTTTCGGCGCGACTTCAAAGAAAAACCCGAACGGATCGGTGTTCAATTTGATCCGGCCATGCGCATCCATGATCTCGAATTTATAATGCGCGCCTTCACCCGCGCCCGGGATAAAAATCTCCCAGACACCGGACGGGCCGAGCAAACGCATCGGATGAAACCGTCCATCCCAATTGTTGAAATCGCCGACGACGCTGACACGTTTGGCATTCGGCGCCCAAACGGCGAAGCTCGTTCCGTGAACGCCGTCAATCACGCGCAATTGCGCGCCGAGCTTTTCGTAAATTTTCCGGTCATCGCCTTTGCCGAACAAAAACAAATCCAATTCCCCCAGCGTAGGCAGGAAAGAAAAGGGATCGCGCGTGCGGCGGATTTTGCCATCGTGCTGCGTCACGACCAGGTCGTAGGCATACACTTTATCCGCGGATTTCGTCACCCCTTCAAAAATGTCGGTATTGGGAATGCGTTGCAGCTCGAACTTCGGCTTGTTTTTTTCGTGAACGGGATGGACTTCGACTTTTTGCGCGCCGGGCAAGAGGGCGCGGGCGACGACGCCGGCTTTGCCGCCGAGCGGGTGCATCCCCAGCAGCGTGTGCGGCGATTGATGTTTCAGCTGAACAAGACTTTGCAGTTCCTCGGTCGTCAAAATCATGCGAGAGAATTTTAGCACAACTTTCCGGCAAAGGCACGAGAAACGATTTTGGAGGAATGGGTTTGTTTTCAATGTTGCCCGGCCCGGCCGGCAAGGGCGCGGCGATGGAAAACGATTGATTTTACGAATGCCGGCGGCGGCATGGCACAAACGTTCAAATGGGTTCGTTTGGCAAAACTTCATAGTCGTGAAATATCCATGGCCACCGGCACAGGAACCGGTTCTCCCATCCGCCGGCGTTGCAAGCGTTCGAGTTGATTCATGGCGCGAAAGAATTGCCGTTCCAGACTGGTTTCATAACGCAAAATCCGGTCCAGCTTCTCACCCGGCGGCAGCAAATCGGCGGATTGCCGCGCCTCTTCTTCGTCTTGTTCGCGGTCTTCACATGTGTCCATCCGATAACCAATCTGGTGGATTTGCGTGTCAATAAACTTCAGGACTTCCTCTTTATGGCGGGCGAGCAAAGCTTCCGGTTCCAATTTTTCGGGATTGTTTTGAAGGCAAAGACGAAATTCTTCAAGCCGCCGAATGGAAGGATCAAACCTGTTCCGCAACCAGAGTTTAAACCGGTTCAACGCCGTTTCAGAGAGTTCCCCCTGCTCTTCCACCGATTTACGCAAATCGCTGAAACAATGAACCAAATAACTGCAACCCATGCGGGTGCGCTGCAATTGTTCAAAGAGCGGTTCGGAAAAAATCGTTTCGGGAAAATCCAGAATTCTTCTTAGTGAATCGCGGTTTTGCCGCTGCCACCAATTGGTGTCCACACTCAAGGCGATTTCTCCGGCCTCGGCTTTGCGCACACGACGCAGCCGCCAGTGCGCCTGAATGATCTGGTCCACCAACGATTCCTCCAAAGGGCCGACCGGAGCCAATTCCGCGTAAAACTCCTGGCAAAGCTTTCTTAATTCATTTGCCGATTCCTTGAGCTTGTGACTGCGGACAACCAGAGTTTTTGCCAGAGCGCCATGTTTGAATGCATTCATTTTGGAGACAGCCTTGCCGTTGGCGGTTTTGGGGCCGGTGGATTTTTTGGCATTGCGCCGGTTGGCGGCCAGCTGGATGGGTGAAACGGTTTTTCTCATGGTTTGCCTCATTTGAATTTGCCGCGCAAATGGCGATTCCAAAACGCGCCGTGCGAACTGGCATTGAGGAAACGCACGAACAGCGAATACGGCACGCAGTGCAAGGTGTAGGTTGTGGGATTGTTATGGAACAGCACCGCCAACGTGCCGTTCTGATAGCCGATAGCGGCGATCACACTCGAATTGACAGCATACAAGGTCACGATCTTTATCTAAAGTTCAGCCCGCTCCCGCTTCATCGTTTGGATGAAGCGTGCGATGGCCGGATGAATTCGTTTCATCCATTCGACTGTATCAACCCGCCTTTTCAGTTTTACGGAAATGGACAATTGATTGGAGCGAAGCGGTTTATTTCAAAACCGTGATTTAAGGTATTCTTCTTAAAAGGCGTTTAAACGGTATTGCAATGACGTTGCAACGGTGTTGCAACAAAAACGGGCATTTTTGCGTGTCAATAGGGAATCTTAAAAAATTAAAAATAAAATGCCTGATTCCATGCCCGCCGAGTAATGGCCCATCGGCAAGGGGTTCGTCGGCAACCCTTAATCCTTTCAGAATAGATAGCTTTAATAATCAATGATGGATGGCATCCAATCAAATGGGCCAATTCTACAGGAGTGAGCGTCGGTTTTTCTTTCGGCCAGATGAATTGTGCCGTGCGCAATTTGCGCCACGGCCAGCTAGGGATGGCACGATTCCTTTCAATACGGTCCACATAATTATATCGACCATACCGTTTCGCCCGCCGAATAAGTGTGTTGAGGAACCGTGTGAGTTCGCTACCGCTAATCTGATTGCGCGGGCCGTCTCGTTTCACGAAGCCAAGCCGAATCCAATCGCGCACCGGTTGCGTGGAAACTCCGAACAATCTTGCCGTGCGACGCAAGCTATAATATCCACGGCGACTTGTGCTCAACTCTTGCAGAATGGATTCCGACCGTCGCGCGATTTCCCACGCACGCGGTCCACGCTTCCACGGCAATCTGGGTTTGCCCATGTTGCTTTTCTGATAAACCTGGTTGTATCGTTGCGTCTTTAATCAAAGACATCCCCTTCGCCAACTACATTAAGACGACTCCGCCCAATCGGCGCAAAGCAGCTTCGCCTGTTCCAAAACGGTTTGTGTGGCCCTCTCCTGTTTGTCCGGTGGGTAACCGTATTTCCGCAGGATGCGCCGGACGATGACGCGGATTTGCGCCTGCGCTGCTTCGCGCAATGTCCAATCAATCGTCACGCTCTTGCGAACATGCGTGACCAATTCCTTCGCAATGTCTTTTAGCGTCGGCTCGCCCAAAACTTTTACCGCGCTGTCGTTTGTCTCAAGCGCATCATAAAACGCGCGCTCATCGTCCGTTAATCCAAGTTGCGCGCCTTGTTTGTCCGCTGCGCGCATATTTTTCGCTAACTCAATTAATTCGGCGATAACTTGCGCCGCTTCAATTGTCCGGTTCTGGTATTTGCGAATCGTTGCTTCCAACATTTCCGCAAATGAACGCGACTGAATTAAAAATTTCTTGGAGCGAATCTTAATTTCGTTGTTCAACAACTTTTGCAACAACTCAACCGCAAGATTTCGTTGCGGCAGGTGCTGCACTTCCGCCAGAAATTCATCCGACAAAATCGAAATGTCCGGCTTCTTCAATCCAGCGGCATCGAAAATATCAATCACCTTGTCCGATGAAATCGCGCGCGACACGATTTGCCGCACGGCCAAATCCAATTCTTCGACGGTTTTCTTGCCGTCGCCGCCGTCAATGCTCTTGGCCAGCACCGCACGCACTTCCTGGAAGAATCCAACTTCATCGCGAATCTCCAGCGCCTTCTCATGCGGCACTGCCAGCGCGAACGCTTTGGACAATTCCGTGACCGATTGCAAATAACGTTGCTTGCCATCGGCTTGCTCAAGCACGTGGTTCGCCGCCAATCCAATTTGCGGCAGCCGATTCGCGGGCGACAACTCGGCAGCGGATTGAAAATCAAATCCATGCAGGATAGCGCAAACCTGCTCGTATTTTTCCGACATCACAGCAACGGCTTCTTCCTGATCCAATTTAATTTCGCCTTTGCCTTTGCTGTTCGTGTAATCCGCCAGCGCCAATTTCAATTCTTCCGCCAGGCCGAGATAATCCACCACCAAACCGCCCGGCTTATCTTTGAAAACGCGATTCACCCGCGCAATCGCCTGCATGAGATTGTGGCCCTTCATCGGCTTGTCCACATACATCGTGTGCAGGCTCGGCGCATCAAACCCCGTCAGCCACATGTCGCGCACGATAACAATCTTGAACGGCTTCTTGGGATTCTTGAATGCCTTTGCCAATTCCTCACGGCGTCCTTTGCTGCGGATATGCTTCTGCCAATCCAATTTGTCCGATGCCGAACCCGACATGACGATTTTCATTGTGCCTTTGTCGTCGTCATCGTGATGCCAATCCGGTCGCAGCTTCCGAATGGCTTCGTAAAGCTCCACGCAAATGCGGCGGCTCATGCAAACAATCATCGCCTTGCCGAGCATCGCAGAGTAACGCGCCTCCCAATGCTTCACCAAATCTTCGGCGACCAATCCGATGCGTTTCTCCGTGCCGACCATCGCTTCCAACTGCGCCCATTTTTGTTTTAGGCTTTGCTTGGTGGCTGCTTCCGCATCTTCCGTGACTTCTTCAAAGTTCGGGTCAATCTTCGGACGCTCCTCCGGCTTCAAATCAATCTTCGCCAGTCGCGCCTCATAATAAATCGGCACCGTGGCATGGTCATCCTTCGCCTGCTGGATGTCGTAAACATCAATGTAATCGCCGAACACTGCTTGCGTGTTCTTGTCGCCCTTCTCGATGGGAGTGCCGGTGAAGCCGATGAATGATGCCTTGGGCAATGCTTCACGCATATGCGCCGCAAAGCCGTCAACGAAATCGTATTGGCTGCGATGCGCTTCGTCCGCAATCACGATGATATTGCGCCGGTCGGAAAGCTTTTCATGCTTCGCGCCTTTTTCGTCCGGGAAAAATTTCTGAATCGTCGTGAACACCACACCGCCGCTGGCAACCTTCAACAAGTCGCGCAAATGTTCCCGGCTCTCGGCCTGAATTGGTTTTTGCCGCAGCAACTCCGAGCAGAATGAAAACGTATCAAAAAGCTGGTCGTCCAAATCGTTGCGGTCGGTGAGCATGACGATGGTTGGATTCTCCATCGCCGGATGCTGGATAATTTTTCCGGCGTAAAACACCATCGAAAGACTTTTGCCGCTGCCTTGCGTGTGCCAGATAACACCCGCCCGCCGGTCGCCGGTTCCTTTATCTCCCGTAGCAGCCGACGTGAGTCGGCTCTGATTTCCTGCTCCAGAATTAGAATGAGCGGACTCACGTCCGCTGCTACCAGACAATTGATTTCCCGCCACTCCCGCTGCCCTCAAAGTAGTTTCTATGGCTTTATTGACGGCGTGGAATTGATGATACCCCGCCAGCTTCTTGATGACTTTCTCACCATCATCTTCAAACACGATGAAGTTGCGAATTAAATCCAACAAGCGGTGCTTGTCGAAAACACCTCTGAGCAAGGTGTCCAATTGCAACGAGCCGATAGGCGCAAGTTCTTTGCCGGTAATCGTGCGCCAGACCATGAACCGGTCCCAATCCGATGTAATCGTTCCGAGCTTGGCTTGATGCCCGTCCGAAATAACCAGTAGCGCGTTGGAATGAAACAGCGACGGGATTTGCGCCTTGTAAGTCTGGAACTGCTCAAACGCCTTGCGGATGGTGGCCTGTGCGTCCGTGATGTTTTTGAGTTCCAAGACCGCCAGCGGAATGCCGTTGACGAACACCACCACATCGGCGCGGCGGTTGAAATGACCTTCCTCAACCGTGAACTGATTGACCGCAAGAAATTCGTTGGCTACAGGATTTTCAAAATCAATTAATTTAACCTGAGCATTCTCAATTCGGCCTTCAGCATTGCGAAACTCCACGTCCACGCCTTCCACCAGCAATTTATGAAACGCACGGTTGTTTTCGATCAGCGTGGGATGGCTGACCAGCCGGAGTTTTCGGATCGCCTCCGCGATGCCTTCCGCCGGAATTTGGGGATTCAAATCCTCCAGCTTGGTTTGCAACCGGTCGAAAAGAAAAACCTGTTTGTAATCCGCGCGCTCCGCTGCCGGTTCCCCAGGCGCGATGGCCAGACCCGACAAAACCTCGTAACCCAGCCCACGCAGCCAGTCGAGCGCCGCCAGTTCAACGACTGACTCCGTGATTGCCTTGTTCATTTCCGTTTCGATTTATCGCGCAAAACCATTTCCGATAATTCGTGACTGCCAATCTCCTCCGCCACGTGTTCGGCGAAACGCTCCAGTTCATTCTCCCTCACCAATTCCTTGTGGCCGGGAATTTTGCTCAACAGATGAATCGCATTTTCAAACGCCTTCTTCGTTTCATCTTTGTGCGGCTCGCCCAAAAGAAAATGAATCTTGAATTTTTCCCGCGCGTCATGCAACGCCACGCCGCGGCCCAGCCATTTGTTCGCCTTTTCGCGGATGCTGCCGGGATCAACCAGGTCAAACGAAACCGGCTCGTAGAGATGCCAGATGTCATTCTTCCAGGCGAACCGGAAATCATATTGATAATCCTTCGTCTCGATTTTCTTCTCGGACAATTTCTCCGCTGTCCGGCCCAGACGCGTCTTGAACGGCTTGGCAATCTCCTCATCGGTCCGGCTCACCTGTTCCGCGCCGGCGATATATCGTTCCACCAGCCGCTTGAACAAATCATCCAGTGTCGCCGCCGGGTCTTCCGTGAAACCGCCGCCTTGTTCCGACCATTGCAACGAACTGTCATCCGGCGGCAACACCTGCCGGACAATTTCCGTCAACGCCGTCACCGGCGGCACGTGCAACCCGTCGCGGATGTCGGCGGCGATCTCGTCAAACCGATTTGCCATGTAACGGATCAGCGCGCGGTAATGCAGATGGTCAATCTTCAAAAATATCGCATTCAACCGTTCGTAGGACGTGGTGAAACGGGCCTCCAGAAAACGCTGTTCGGGCGAATAAAGCACAATCCCGATATTGGCAAATTCGCCGGTCACAACGTCGTGCAGGTAACGCAACGTGATGGTGCTGTAGGTCGTTTTCATCGCAGTGGTTAACTCGGCGGCAGCAAACGCCGTTGGCCGTCCTCATTTACCAGCGCTTCATCGAATCCAGCCGAGAGTTTCACAATCCGAAAACCAATTTTACCATCGCTTTTCAACCGCTCGCAATACCGGCAAAGCGTCGTCTCATCCTCTGTAATCAACAATCGCGCCTGTTGCACCACAGTCTGCGCAATGATTTTGAAGTCGTCCTTTACCGAATCGCGCTGTCCTGCGTTTTGCATCAGGCCGCGATAATGATGCGCATTTAATTCCGCGCACTTCACTGCCTCGGGCAAATTGAACGGCAACACCCGGAAATTCCGCAACGGCAAATCGGTGACCGGTTGCACAATTGAAAACTCCGCCACCACCACTGTCGGCAGCAGCATGACCACGCCATGTTCGAGAAAGTATTTGTAGTAGCTCCGCGCAGCCTGGTGAAACGGACGGTTTCGGTCCACAAGGCTGATGAGAAATCCCGTGTCAACCACGGCCATATTATTCATTTTCCACCCCCCTGATTTCTTTGAGCCATGCAACACTGTCCGGCACTTTTGCCCAGGCTTTGGTTCCTTTGGCAATGGCTGCCTCCAATTCCGCTTCATCATAGGACGGCCCCTTGCCGATGAACGAAATCAACCGGACATCTCTTAACTCGCCGGTTTTGACGTTCTCTTGTGCCGCGACGTGGATTTGCACCTTCCGGTATAGATAGTTTTCCCGCTGATCCCGCAAAAAATCTTCCGAACTTGTCGCCACCAGGCGTTTGCCGGTGTCCTCGTTCAGCAAATGCACATTTGCTGCCGTGGTGCCACCCATGTCCACTACGGTGCCCACAACATATTTTTCAACCGCCACCCAATCGTCTTCGTCCGGCGTGTGATAATCCGTGTCGTTGGAGATTTTGATTGGCGGGAATGCGCGTTCCAGCGATTCGACGCCGACCAGATAATCCGGATTCTGTCGTGCGCGTTTCTGCCAGCGCTCCACCACTGCCGCGCGCTTGGGATCAACGTCGCCAAGCGAATTTTCCTTTTGCAGCTTGTGCAGGTCCGGCTCGACTGTTGCCGCCAGCAGCACCGGAAGCAGCAGGCGCAACTTGTAGGAGCCATCCTCGATTTCCGCATGGACTTCATCCAACGGCAACCGCCGCTGGCTGCCGATTAAGAATTCCTCCACCTCCGTGTTAAACTGATTGAACAGGGAAAAGCCGATCGTCGCCGGAGTGATTTCCTTTCCATTCACTTTGGCGCGCAGCGTAAAAACAACTTGTTTCGGCAGTTCCATATCCAAATCCAGTATCGGATTTTTCACCCGCGCGGTCAAACCTGCAACTTCTCGCCGCCGACATTCTCACAGCCAAGCAACAACGGCCGATTCCGTCCGACCGACATCGGCTTGATAAACTGTGTGGTGATGAGTTCGAGCGGTTCCATATAATATTTCTAAGCCGGTTCGCCGTGCGCGATGGCCAAGCCGGACAAAACCTCGTAGCCCAAGCCGCCCAGCCAGTCGAGCGCGGCTTGTTCGACGATGGATTCATTGAGCGGCTTCATCTCAATAATATCCCGTAAAATTGAAAACTGCGATTTCCTTGGGTTTCACGACCGGTTTAAGTGAGCGCAGTTTTGCTTTGTTCACAATAGTTGATAGATCGAGCGCCGCCTTTAGATTCGGGGAAGTAATCCAATCATTATTCCAGATCGTAACCAGTTCGCCATTTGCCAATTTGCACAACGCTTCCTTGTAACCGAGCTGAGGAATAAATGAGTGGCTAATTCTCTGAAGCCATACCTCCATGTGACCAGTATTTGGAAGCTGTGAAAGTTTTGCGTATATCTTTTGGATGGTATCAACCTTCTCTGACTTGCTCTTAAGGGCAGTTAGCAGCTTGCTGGCGATTGCAGAACAAAAAGGAAACGCTCGCGGACTATGGTATGCAATGTCCGTCGCGATGCTGATTAACACGCGCGGATTTGCTATCCGCTTTAGCTTGGTCAGGCGCTCATGGAAGTGGGTCAGAGCAACGGTAAGACTTCCGGCGTTCGGAAAATCTTGTCCGTGCGCGTGGATAATCAGCAAATGCTTCTGAAGGTTGGCGTCCCCCTGTCTGCCCCGCAGCCATGTTCGTTTGTCCGGTTTCAGCGCATGGGCGACAACGAACTGCGATCCTGTGGTCTTCGATGTATTAAGTTTCAGCCCAAGATCGATTAAGACCTCTGTCAGTGCCTTCAATATCGCCTCCCCGATCTGCGGGCTGTTAACAAAGATTCGATAGTCGTCCCGATAACGCAGTATTCGGAATCCTGTGATTCCAGATGCTTTGAGTCGGTCATGCAATTCTAGATCGGCATAACCAAGCACTAGCTCGGCGATGAAATCCATAAGCACCGACCCCTGTGGGATGCCGTTGGTTTGGCCATGCCGCATGTTTTGAATATGCGTGTCAATTACGTTCCCAATCAACGACGGGTCCTTTTTCTTTGCTTTGGCTTCAGGTTTGCCGTGAACAGCCCATGCAATTGAATGTGTGTAAATCGCGGCATAGCAATCGGTGATGTCCGCGTGGAACACGTGATTGTATTCGAGCGCCAATTCGAGCGAACCCTGTTCAATGCCTTGCCACCAGTTGAGAATCTGTGCCGCTTTGTCCTTACGCTTCCCAGATGCCTGGAGTGGAATGCTCAGGCACTCAAAATTGGCTGCTTTTTGGAACTCGTTGAATCGCTTGCGGATTATTTTCCATTGAGATGGCTCGGTAATCTTATCGACAAGTGAAATATAAAGCGCCGGATGGATGAGTTGAAACGGTCGCCAAGCGTAGCGACCATCCTTGTTCGACAGCATCGCGTAATTCACACCCTCGTGATCCCAAGGCTTGGATGACATATCAGAAAGTCTTTTGCCGAGCAACTCCTTCGAAACCGCTGAGAGCACTGGAGCAAATGTGAAATAAACCGGCAGCTCGATGCTGCAATAGCTTTCAGGCTTTCGTAGAAACGCGCGAGCCTGCATCGCAGTCATTGCAAGCAGCGAGCGCTCCGGTTGGCGCGCAGTTTTTTTTACCTTTCCGATTTTCATTACGCAGCCTCTCCTTCCATTTCCATGGCGGTGGGCACGCGCAACTCGCCCGAGAGCAGCTTGGGCAGCAGCGTGTCCCGCAGCGCGGCGAAGGTGTGGGGCTGGTATATGGAAAGGCTGTTAGTCATCCTAACGTCGAATATGCCGGTCTATTTGGTAAAAGTGGGCTTCCAGTTGCGGATCGTCATGAGCAATGCCCTGTAGAACCGCGTCTGGGTTGTCTCTCAGGTGTTCCCATAAAAAATCAGGAATGCTGAAAGGCCACGCCAGCTGATTTCCAATTCCAGATGCCATGACCAACATGCTTTTCGCAACCAATGCACTAGCTGCGCGATGAGTTATTTCGAGGTTGATCGTCTGCTGGTTTCGGCACACGCAATACGCCAGCAACACTCGCTCCTCGCCGGACAACGAATTCAACGCCTGTATTATTTTCTGCCGACGCTTCTTGTTGTTTCGTTTGGTCTGATAGAGCGGGATAAGTTGGACGCACCAAAAAGCAAATGCTGCAAGCGTCCCGATCCCGATCCAACCTCGAAAACTTTCACGGATATTTTTTATTCCAAAATTTTCGGCGATTCCATTGGGCGAAAGCAAAATGATTGCTCCCAGCAACCATAATCCAAATAAAAATCGTGGTTTGAGCTGAATGACTTTTAGCCAGTCGGGCCACGGGCTCATGATTTAGCCTCCACAAGTTTAGCGGCTGCTGGCACGCGTAACTCGCCCGAGAGCAGCTTGGGCAGCAGCGCGTCCCGCAGCGCGGCGAGGGTGCGGGATTCGTCTCGCCAGATGTTTAGCGAAGTCTGGCGCATAAAGTTTTGATGAGTTGTCGAATCGCTCGCTCGGCATTCCGGCTGGCAAATTGGCAGTCCTGCGAACATGAAAGCAGCTTGCTAAGGGCACTCAGATTCTTTGGAGATGGCACATTTACCTTAAGTTCCAAAAAGTTGCTGACTGGCGCTCTCCGCCGCCTTTGAACCGTTCCGAACGAAATCCCATCGTAACGCTTAATCATTTCGGGTGACGTCACGAGCTGGCCAACAATGGTTTTGTCGAATCCGTCGCGAACCCGCAATACTTCGTATGCTGGTGATGTGATTCCCATCTCAACAATCCAGCACTGGTCAATTGAACCTTTCCAGAGGAGGTAAGGATTGTAAACGATGTCACCCATCCTCACTATCTTGTAGTCGCTTGCATCATCTGTAGCCACGCGTTTTGCAAACCGCTCTCGTTGCAGAATAAGACCGCCCCTTTCAGTGCATGTGAGAACTTCCGGCTCATCCATTTCGCGGAGCCGCTCATCCGAAGGCTCAAGAAGTTCACCAAGCGTTCTGGTTTCAAAAGCGATTTCTTTTTCAATGGCTTTAATCTGCGCATCAACTTCCCCAATTGATTTTTGAAATGCTTCGGCCAAATCGGAGACCTGCTTCAAACAACTCAAAGCAACCTGTCGTTCTTGGCTTTTAAGCACACCAACAAGACCGGTGCTGCGCGCCGATTTGGTATGGCCAGCATTAACGTAAGCAGCAGGTAGCAAGTTGTAATTGTTAGCGATCACCTCAGCGATGGGAACGCTTCGATTGAATCCGAGCGTGTCTGTGTATTCATCTGATAATTTGAGCCAGCGTCGATATGTTTGGCTGATCGTGGCAATGTCCTTGTCTGCCAGTTCACGGTGCGTCCGGCTAATGTCCGTGCCGAGTCTGCTGGCTTCGATAAAGAGGATTTCCTGCTTTCTTTTATACTTTGCCATCCCAGTTCCACGGCCTCGTCGGAGTATCCAGATTCCAGCAGGAATTGGAGTTGAGTAAAAAAGTTTGTCAGGAAAGGTGATAATGCATTCGACGAGGTCGGATTCTACGAGGCCTTTGCGGATGGCATCTTCACCACCCGTTTCGGACGTAAGAGAAATATTGCCGAGAATGAATCCTGCCACACCGTTGGGCGACAGGTGGTGAACGAAATGTTGAACCCAAGCGAAGTTGGCATTGCTTACTGGCGGCATCCCGAATTTCCAGCGCACGTCCTGCCGCAGATGTTCGCCGCCCCAATCGCTCATGTTGAACGGCGGGTTGGCGAGAATGAAATCGGCCTTGAGGTCGGGGTGCAGATCGCTGCGGAAGCTGTCGGCGTTGCGCGGGCCGAGGTTGGCGTCAATGCCGCGAATGGCGAGGTTCATCCGCGCCAGTTTCCAGGTGGTGTAGTTGGATTCCTGTCCATACACCGCGATGTCGCCGATGCGTCCGCCGTGTTCCTCGACGAATTTTTCCGAGGAGACGAACATGCCGCCCGAGCCGCACGCGGGGTCATAGACGCGGCCTTTGTAGGGTTCGAGCATTTCGACGAGCACCTGCACGACGCATTGCGGGGTGTAGAATTCGCCGCCGCCCTTGCCTTCGGCGCTGGCGAATTTGCCGAGAAAGTATTCATAGACGCGCCCGAGGACGTCCTTGGATTTCGCGGCGGACTGGTTGAAGCCGATGTTGCTGATGATGTCCACGAGGCCGCCGAGCCGGACTTTGTCGAGGCTGGGCCGGGCATAATCGCGCGGCAGCACGCCTTTGAGTTTTGGATTTTCCCGCTCAATCGCGCCCATCGCATCGTCAATGATTTTGCCAATCTCCGGCGACTTGGCTTTGGCGTTGATTTTGTGCCAGCGCGCTTCGGGCGGAACCCAAAAAACATTGGCGGCAACGTATTGGTCGCGTTCATCGGCAGCTTCGGGACGTTGCTTTTCGTCTTTGATGAACCAATCGCTTTTGGGATCAGCGAATGAAAGAAGCAGTTGCTCGCGTTTTTCTTCAAACGCGTCGGAGATGTATTTTAGGAAGATAAGGCCGAGGCAGACATGTTTATATTCCGAAGCGTCCATGTGGCCGCGCATTTTGTCGGCGGCGGCCCAAAGTTGAGCTTCAAATTCGAGTGCAGAACCATTGGCCTGCTTCTGACTGCTGCCTTTGCCCATGAGGTTTGAAATCGTAAGCGAATCAGCGACTGACGCAATTAGAAAAGAAAAGAGGCCGGGTCACTACTCCGGCCTCGCTAAAACACACACAAAATTCTGTTGGCAACTGCCGCCAGCACAGAAAGGATAACAGAAGCCGTGGCCGGCTCCTGTCCCCAGTGTTGGTGACAAATCGCCAAAACCGCGCTTTCAGACCGCTGCAAGAATCCGCTCCACCTGCGCCGAATGATCGGCCAATCCGCCTTCCGTCCAGATCACAAAATGAGCGCGCGCGATTTTTTCCTCGACGGGCATTTGCGCGGCGATGCGTTGGGAAATCTGTTCGTCATTCCAGCCTCGAGCGCGGAGACGTTCGCGCCGCTCCTTTTCGGAACAGGCGACGCAGATGATCTTGTCGAAACAGGATTCAGCGTGCGTTTCAAACAGGAGCGGAATGACGACGACGGCGAGCGGGATGTTTTGTTGCCGCCATTGTTCGACCTGCGATTGCCAGCGTTGGCGGATTTTGGGATGGAGAATCTGTTCGAGTTTTTTCCGGGCGGCGGCATCGGCAAAGACGATTTTGGCCAGTTCATCGCGACACAGGAAACCATCGGCGGCAACGATGTTTTTTCCGAATGTGTCCCGGATTTCCGCCAGCGCGGGGCGTCCGGGCTGGACGAGTTCGCGGGCAAGCTCGTCGGTATCCATGATGCGCGCGCCGTGTTGCGAAAGAAAACCGGCGGCGGTGGATTTGCCCATGCCCACGCCGCCGGTCAATCCGCAAAGTTTCATGCGCTTACGGGATCACCGCGCGATAGAAGCGGATGGGATAATTCGTGGCGCTCGGGTCGGTAAAGACGAAGGGCGGCGTGTTGGAATAGATGTCGTCCCAGTTCACGAGGTTGGTGGAGGCCTGGATAACGGTCAACAACGCGGGGCTGTCCACGGTCATCTGGAAGGTGCCATTGGTTTCCGATGAAATGCTGCCGATGACGGGCGCGACCGGGACGGAGACGTTGACGGTCACGGAAGCGAAGTCGTCGTCCGAGTTGGCATCGGGCGTGCCGGCGCTGGAGAGGGCGTAATTGACGAGGCTGCCGGCGGTATTGAGCTGGGCGGTGAATTGCAATTGCGAGCCGCTATTGGTGTTCAGGGTGCCAACATTCCAGTTGAACAATTGGCCACTGCGGATGACGGAGCCGGAGTCGGCATTGGTGGCGGTGATGATGGTGTTCAACGGCAAGGTATCCGAAATGAGCACGTTGCTGGAGGTGGAGGGGCCGTAATTGGTGACCGACAGGGTAAAGACGACGGTGTTGCCCAAAGCGATGTTGGTGGCGGAAACGGCCATGCCCAGGGCGAGGTCGCCGCTAAAGCCGACGGGGTTGGCGGTGACGAGTTTAAGGATCCAGCCGTTGGAAATCATACCGCTGGTCAGGGGCTGGTCGTCGAGAACGTAAAGCTGCCATGTTCCATTCGGGTTGCCGCCGTTGAGGGCCGAAAGCGTGGAACCATAGGGCGGCAACGGCGGGGAAAGATGGGTGATGACGTTGGTGTAACCGGCAAGGGCAAAAATCAAATTGGTGCCATTGGGCGTGCCCAGGCCGGTGCACAGATCGTAATTATTCGTCGCCACGAAAAGATTTGGGCTGCCGGACCATTCGTTATTGCCGGTGGTGATGTCGTGGAAACAATTGGTGTAATTGGAGCTTTTGGCGATGTTATAAATGGCCGGGTTCAGGAAGCCGATGGGGGCGCGCCCGCTCAAGGCGGCCTGCTGGTTCACCAGGGCCATAAAGCCGGCCCACAAGGGCGCGGCACAACTGGTGCCACCGAACCAGCCCGAGTTGCCGGAACCATAAATGACCCAGACATGATCGCCGGTCAAGGCAACGTCCGGAACATTTCTGCGGACCGAAGAACCGCCGCGCGCGGGCATATCGATATTGGTCTGCCAGCTGGGAATCGAATAGGTCGTGCTGACGCCACCGCTGCTGCCCACGCCGTCGTCCCCGAATTCCGTGCCCCAGTTCCAGACTGTTTCCGAAGCGTAACTGTCGCCGGTGCCGTTCATGGTCAAGGTCGTTCCGCCGACGAGCGTGATATGCGGGCTGTCACAGGGAAAGGAAATCAAACCGGTGTAGGCATCGGCATCGCCGGAGGCACAGAAGAACGTCTGGCCCTGCAACGCCATCTGCTGGAAAATCTGCTCGGCGAGAGCGTCCGGGCCGCCATTGATCTCAAACCATGAGCAGCTCAACTGCCTGGCCAGATTGTCCGTGGCCATCTTGTTGAGGACATCCACAAAGGGAGTGCCGTTATTGGGCTGTTCATAAACGTAAATGTTTGAAACACCCGGAGACATCGAGAGGACCATTTCAATATCCAGGGAGACTTCGTCATTTCCAAACGGCGTCGGCGTGGGGACGCCGCCGTCCACCGGAACGATCACCAGATTGGGAACGTTATTGGTAAGCCCGATCAACGTTTCATAGGCCGCGATGTCGGAGGAATAAAAACCGTCAAATTGAAGCAAGCCGACGTTTTGGCCGGAACCGGTCAACGCCGTTCCCGGCGCGTAAGCATTGCGAAAGTCTTTTCCCATCAAATTTCCGTCCGGAGCGCTGCCGGCGAGAGGAGCCGATGCTGACACGCCATTTCCTGAAGGATGCGCCGCGGCGGGATGCGGCCGGGAATAATTATTCAAGCCGCTCACACCCAAAATCGGCAAGGCAGCCGAGACGGATGGTTCCGAATCGGGCGCAAAGAAATCGCGGTTTTCGGTCGGATGCTTGTAAAGATGCAGCATGATGTGAAAGGCCTTTTCGACGTCCGCGGCTTTCCCGGTCACATCCAGCAACATGCGATTGGGGTGGGTGCCTTTGACCGTCAATCCGTTCACGCGCGCGAAGTTGATGACCATCTGGTATTGCGCCTTCGTGGGCCCGAATTTTTCCGTAAATTGTTCCGGAGTCAGGTAATGATGAAAATTCGGGCTGGAGGGATCGTAGATCTCATTGAGAAGAGCGGCCAGCTCATCTTGATTGCGCAGCGGCAACCCGATGGCGAGATCCATTTTCTGATCGGAAGGCAGGACGCCTTTGGCTTTGAGCCGGGCGATGATGCCGGGGACATGGCCGCGCAATTGTTTCAACAGATTTGCATCCGCCGCGTGAACCGACAACAGTCCCGCGCATAAAAGCGCCACGCCGGCCAGGCCGGCCACAATCATTTTTCTGCCAAACATTTTCAGATTCTTTTCAGTTTTCATTGCCGTTGCCGGTTGGAATTTATGGTTCGTCGTTTTCATACCGGTTTACGGGAAAACAGGCGGTGAATAATAACGCGTCGGCTTGTTGGTGCTGGTGGTCAACGCGTTGTTCTGCGGCAGCGACGCGGGCGCGCCGTCATCAAACGTCAGCGTCAGTTTCGCGGCGTTCGTCGCCCCGCCGGCGTGCGACATCAACAAGGTATCCTGCGCGGCCGGTGAGACGACCAGCACGTTGAGGGCAGCGGGATAAATCTGATACAGATTTGACAGCGTGACGATGGATTTGACCAGCGTGCCGCCCAAATTGCTCACGGTGATGGTGGACGGATACGGCGTGGCGATGGAGTTGTCATTGATGATGATCCGGTTCGTGTTGGAATAGATATTCGTCCACATGCCCAGGGTATAAGTGAACGAAGCCGTTCCGATGTTGTTGGTGCCGTTATAAACGAGCAATGTCGCGGCGATCTGCTGGCCGTTGGTGCCGTTGCCGGTGAATGAGAACTGCCGTGAAACAGCCGTGCCACCAACGTTCAACGCCCCGTAACTGACCTGGCCGGCCGGCGAGGGCGAGCTAACGCCATTGGTCACCAGCAACGTCGCCAGAACATCCGGAACGTTTGTGCCGCCGCTGGCGCGCAAGGCCAGCCACATCGTCACATTTTCACCCGGATCAATGATGCCGTTGGTGATGAGGCTTTCATGGATGAGCGTGGAACCGGCGGGCACAACCAGACTGCCGGTGGTGTCGTGAATCGTCAACGTGGCCGCATACGGCGCGATGAGGAATGCATTGGTCGGATCGGACAGTTGCAACAAGATCGTTTTATCCGGTTGCACCATCGTGTTGGCAAGCACGGTGACCTTGAAGGTCTTCGATGTTTCGCCATTGGTGAAGATCAGCACACCGTTGGTGGCAAAATAATCCACCCCGGCGATCGCGGTGCCATCGGAGGTCGCAAAGTTCACGGATGAAACCTGATTGGTGTTGTCGGTGCGATTTACGGTGATCGTTGCCGAAACACCGGTCTTGAGCACTGTGTAAACCGGGCTGGAGAAGTTGATGCCCGAATTGTTGTCCACAATGGTGACGACCAGATTGCTCGGGGCAACCAGTCTTCCGACGCCCACTGGAGTCGGATTAAACAGCGTCACTCCAAAGGTATGGTCGCCGGTGACGAGGCTGTTGTTGATGATCGGGACGTTGAACGTGTTGGTGCCGATGCCATTGGTAAAGATGAGCGTTCCGGTCACCGCCGTGTAATCCACGCCGGCTTGCGCCGTGCCGTTCACCGTGGAGTAACTCACCGACAACGGCACGGTGTTGGAATCTACAATCACGGGTTCGACCGCAGGGTTGCCGCAAACGACGGTGACGACGGCGTTGCCAGCGTTTTTGTAAACGTTCATGACTGAATTGGTGAAGCTCAAGCCCGCGTCAGCGTCCTGAATAACGACCACGGTATTGCTCGGCGCGACCAGCGAGGTTCCGGGAGTCTGCCCGGACAATTGCATTCCCAGGGTCAAATCACCGGTCACCTGAGGATTGTAAAGCAACGGCAACGAGATTGTTTTCACGGTCTCGCCCGGCACAAAATTCAACGGGCCGGAAACCGGCGTGTAATTGACGCCGGATTGCGCCGTGCCATTGTTGACGGTGCTGTAATTCACGGAAACCGAGCCATTCGTGCTGCCGAGGCGCTGGACAAAAATCGGAACGATTCCATTGGTTTCACGCACATAATTCGTGGCGTTCAGGAACGCAAAGCCGATGTTGGTGTTGACAATCGTCAAGTTCGCCGCCGAGGGATCGGTGAGCGTTGCGCCGCCGGTCGGATTGGACAAGACCGCCGAGAAGCTGACCGTTCCGCGGACAACGTTGTTGTTGACCAACGACACCGTGATTTGCTTCATCGTCTCGCCATTTCCGAAGGTCACCGTTCCCGGGGAGTCGTCCTGATAATCCAATCCCGGTTGCGCCGTGCCGGCGACAAGGTTGTAAGTGACGGAAACCGACCCGGACGAACCGTTGGTGCGCAACACCGTAAAATAACCGTTGTCGTCTCCGGACGTCGCCAGGAAGTTTGTATCGGCAAAGAGGATCTGGCCGGGCGAGGTGACGGTGTCAATGATCGTCAACGTGGAATTGGAAGGCGCGACGAGCGCGGAATTGATGACATTGCTCAAAGCCATGCCGACCGTTCGATTTCCTTCGGCCAAACCGTTATTGATGACCGGCACCTGCACCTGCACATCCGAGATGCCCGGGGCAAAGGTCACCGTCGTATTCGTCGGGAGATAATCCACATTGGTCACCGCCGTGCCGTTGGTAGTGGTGTAAAAGTCCACCGTCGAGGTGCCGTTCGTGCCGCCAAGGCGCAAAATATCAATCGTTGCCATGCCGGTCGGCGTGTTCTTGACTTCCGTGTAAACCGGCTTTTCGAAGGCAATGGCCATGTCGTCTTCCAGAATCGTCAAAGCGGCTTGTGATTGATTGCCCAGAACCGCCGGCGCGGACGGATTGGTCAGCATCAGGTTTGCCACCAGGTTGGAAGTGACGACAAAATCATCCAGCACCGGCACATAAATCGTTTCAAACGTCTCGCCTGCCGGGAAGGTGACATTGGTGGAGACGGCCAAGTAATTGGTTCCATTCAAGGCCGACCCGTCGGCGGTCATTAATTGGACTGAAACATTTCCCGAACCGTCGGCATTCGTGCCGCTGGTGCCACCGGTGCGCTGGATGGTGACCGGCGCGATGATCGCATTTTCGTGGACGGAGAAATTCGCCGTCGTGAACTGGAACGCACCCGAACCGGTGATGGAACCGCCGTAAATCCTGGCAATCCGCTGGTGGGTCACGCCGTTGAACCGGCTAAAGGCGCCGCCCAACACGATGCCGCCATCGGCCGGTTGAACCAGCAGCGCATCCACATCGCCATTCGCGCCGGTGCCGAAATTGATCGCCGGATCCGTTGTCCCGCCAGGCATCAAACGCGTGATGTGATTGCGCGTGACTCCATTGAACGAGGTGAATTGACCGGAAAGTAAAATCCGGTTGTCCGGCTGAAGGGCGATGGCTTCGACGGTTCCATTCGGACCTGTCGCCACAAAGGTGCCATCCACCGAACCGTCGGTGTCCAGGCGCAAAACACGATTGACACTGGTTCCATTGAAATTGGTGAAGCTGCCGCCGACAAGCACTTTGCCATCCAATTGAATCGCGAGGGCATGGACCGCCGCACTGGCGCCCGTGCCGAGCGTGGCATCGAAAACGGTATCCAGCGAGCCGTCTGAATTCAAACGCACCAGATTGCCAACCGCCGTGCCGTTGAAATGGGTGAATGCGCCGCCCACCAAAACTTTGCCCCAATAAATTGAATTGGTCGGATAGGGCGCGATCGCATAGACCGGTCCGTCGGCGCCTGAACCGACATTGAAACCGTAATCCACCGTGCCATCGTTCTTGAGCCGCTCGATGCCGGGAGATGAATTTCCGTTGAACGAACTGAACGCGCCGCCGACATAAATTTTGCGGACGAGATTGGTGCTGCCGCCGGCAAATGCCTCGGCAATCGCATTGACGACATTATCGGCGCCGGCGCCAGGATTGAAGCTGGTGTCCACCGTGCCATCAGTCATCAAACGCGCGACGAAATAGCGGGTGTAAGTGTCCACCGTGGTAAAGGCTCCGCCGATCAAAATGCGGTCGGCATCGGACAAAGTCGTTTGCGCGACAATCGCATTGACGGAATTGTCGGCTCCGGAGAGTCCATTCAGGAAGCCGGTGTCCAGCGAGCCGTCAACGTTCAGGCGGGCGACACGTCCTTCCGCAGCCGAACCCACGTGCGTGAAACTGCCGCCGGCGAGAATCTGGCCGCTGGAATTGAGAGACAATGCGAGAACATCTCCATCGAAACCGTCGGCATTGAAGCTGGTATCGGGCGAACCGGGCAAACGTCCGCTGTAGTATTCCGCGTCCAGGATGTTCACCTGCGCATTTGTCGGTGAACCGAGCGTGGCGTTGGACGGATTGGACAAGGTCACGTTGAAATAGAACGGAGCCGGATTGGTCACTCCGTCATCCTTGAGATAAACACGGAAGCTGGCAACGGTTTGATTTGGCGCAAGCGTCACCGTGCCGTTCGTCGCATCGTAGTTCACGCCTGCGACCGTATTCGCGCCATCGCTGGTGGCGTAATCCGCCGAGACCGTGCCGGCATGGCCGCCGGTGCGCGTCACCGTGATCGTCTCATAGCCGCCATTTTCATTCACATTGTAGGACGGCGAGCTGAATTGAAGGACGCCATAGCTGTTGTCGTTGCTGATAACGCAGGTCGCATTGGAAATGACGCCCATCAAAGATGGATCGCTGACGGAATTCAGCGTCGGGTTATAAATTTTTACGGTAAATTGTTTGCTGCCACCGATGTTTCCCGCGTCGATAAGCGGAATTGAGATGGTTTTCGGCGAAACATCGCCGCTGTTCCACGTCAGCGTATTGGTCGAACCGGTGTAATCCGTGCCGCTGGCGGCGGTGTCGTCGGCCGTGGCATAGGTCACGCTGAGAACGCCGAGACTGCCGGAAACGCGATTGACGGTGAACGTCAGGGCGCCGGAACTGATGGTTCCGTTGTAATTGGTAGCGCTCAAGGTCACATAGCCTTTAAAGTTCGGATTGATGAGGCGCACGAAAGTATTGGTGATGCCCCAGGTCGCGCCCGGGGTGATTCCCAATTGCGAAAGGCGCAGGCAAACTGTTTTTTCCACGCTGCTCACCGATCCATTATTCAGGACGACCAGCGATGTATTGGTTGCGCTGATACCCTGGTTGAACGAGATCAACCGGTTGGTGATGCCGACGTAATCCTGGCCCACGACGGCCGTGCTGTTGCTGGCAACGGTGTTCAGGAACATCGTGACGATACCGAAGGTGCCATTGCTGCGGACAATGGAGACGGAAGAGGGTGAATTGGTGGCGACAAAACTGTCCGCCTTGAATCCAAATTGTCCCACAGACTTATTATCATCAATCAATGTGAACGGAGAACTGGAGGATCCCAGGGCGGCGCCGACCGGAATCGGCTGTCCGCCAAGATAAAGTGTTTCCGCCAGGCTTGGGTTGGCCAGTTGGAATTGGGCGTTCAAATTGCCCGGATTGGCCTGATTGGCAATGACATTGACGGTGACCTTGGAAAGATTGTTGATGGTCGAATCCGCAGCCGACAGGCTGTCGCCGAGGGTATCTTTCAAAAATCCGCTGGTGCCCCACAGTCCATCCTCACGCATGCGGGTGGGACGGTTCAAGTATTGGTATCCCATCCAATACATCGGCGGCGCGGACTGGTATCGATAATCCTGTCCCGGCTTCGCCAATCCCGGTTGCACGGAAAAGTTTGCGGTAACAGGTCCCAAGGTGCCGTTCGTCCGGATCAAACTCACGGACAAGGTATTCTGGCTCTTGTTTTGAGAATATCCACTTGGGTCCAGAATAATGTTGCCCGGTCCAGGTGTCGCGCCGCCGATCAACCGCGCAAATCCGGTGCGATTGCGGAAACCATCACGCGATTTCGGTTCCGCCCAAAGGAAACCATTCGGATAAGCATCGCCGAAGCTGTCTCCGCCGCCGTAATAAGGCCAGAGCAATTCCTCATCCAGCGTATTGGCCACGTTGGGATCCACCTGGCCGCCGCCCACCTGAAGGAATGATCCGCCGATGAGGATGCCGGTGTGATCGCTGTTATTGATTTGCGCCGCCGCGGCAAAAACCGCCGGTGAATCGTCCGAATAGATTTTCTTTAAACCGGCAAATTGATTGTAAGCCGTGTCCATGAACGTGGTGTCCACCGTGCCGTTGTAATACAGGCGCGCGAAACGGGAACGCCGCGTGCCGTTGAACTGATTGAAGGCGCCGCCGACGTAGATTCCGCCGTCGTATTGGGGCGCAATGGCGTAAACAATGCCATTTGCGCCGCTGCCGATGAAGAAGTTCGTGTCCGTGGAACCATTCGCGTTGAACCGGACGATATGATTGCAGGAGATGCCATTGACGTGCGTGAATTCGCCACCGGCCAGAACTTTGCCGTCCTGCTCCACGCTCACGGCGTGAACGATGTCGTCCATACCCGTGCCCGGAACAAAGGTCGTGTCCAGGGACCCGTCATAATTGAACCGCGCAATGTTCGCGAACGGCTGGCCATCCACCGCGAATTGTCCGGCCACCACGATACCGCTGCCGCTGTTCGGGAAAGAAACGGTGCTGGAATAACTCCATGTCCGGGAACTGGAAGCTCCTCCCGGATTCACCACCACCGTAACAACGTTTGTCGTCAGGCCATTGGTCGGACCGAAAGAAAGCGAAAAGTTCGCCGGGATGTTGTTCGGGATGCTGTAAATCAAAACGCCTCCACCGCCGGCGGTGTTCGGACTGCCGTAGTAAATCTGCATGCTGTCATCGGTCTCAGCCGAATCAAATCTCATCCGCAGCCGGCCCGCATCGGCCGCGCCGATCCTGACGGATTGATCGGCTTCCGCAGTGCTCACATTGACTGAATTGCTGAACGCAATGGGCAACAGGGGCAAGGCGATGGAGTAAACCGAACCGTTGAGCGTGTTGCCCGGATCAAAGCTGGCGTCCAACTGGCCGTTGGTCTGGAGCAGCGCGAGGTGATTCCGCGTCACGCCATTGATTTGCGTGAAGTCGCCGCCAATCAGCACTTCGCCGTTGGTCATCACCGCCAGCGCGCGAACCATTCCATTGGCGCCGGTTCCGGTATCAAATGAGGCGTCCAGGGAGCCGTCAGCTTGCACGCGCGCAACACAACCGGCCAGGGTGCTGTTGTAAGCCGTGAAGTTACCGCCGATGTAAAATTCATTGTTCCATTCCGCAACGGCGTTGATCTTTGAATCATTCCCCTGCTGGGTGATATCGCCGCTCACGCCCGTGTTGCGCGCAAACGATGTGTCTTCCTGGCCATTGGTATTGACCAGCACAATGCTCTCGTGCGACTGGCCGTTGTAAGTCGGAAAATCGCCGACGACCAGCGCTTTGCCGCTGCTCAAGGCAGCGATCCCATAAACCTGTCCCGGGAAACCGGGGCTGCCGACACCGGGATTGGAGTTGTTTTCGGGCGATGTATCCGGCACCCGGCTGGGCAGCGAGCCGCTGCCCGGAAACAATGCCAGACTTCCGTTGAAATCGGCGTTGTAAAGCTCATCCACGGAACCGGCCGGCGGATTTTCATCGTTGAACAAAATGGTGACCGTGCATTCGGCGTTGTTGCCGGGAATCCGGTGAACCGTGCTGTTGCCGATCTGGTAATCGCGATAGAGTGAAATGCGGAAGTCTTTATTGAACTTGGTCGCTTTGCTGACCGGAATTTTGATGTGAATGGGCTGATACGTGTCCGCAGTCGTGCCACCGGCCGGGAAACTGATCGAGCCATCCGCGACGTCGAAGTCGTAATTATTGGAGACGCGGTCGTAATTCGACAGGGCATAGTTGCGGATCACGCTGTCTGAATTTCCCGGCAAGGGGACGGCGTAATCCGACGCGGGCTGAAGCGGGAAGAAATTGTTGAATTGATGAGCGCCGGTAAACTGGTTCAGCTCGGAATCCACGCGATAATTAATCGTTGTGGCCGCGGTATTGGTTCCGCCACGTTGAACGTAAAGCGTAACGTTTACCCAGGTGTAACCGTCGTTGCCGGGATCGGTCACGTCCGCCGGCACACGATAATTGGCTTTCTCGAAATTGAAGATCAGATTGGTGGGATATTGCGTGATGTGAACGTCAAAATTGGTCGGATATGGGCTATTGGTAAGAACGATCACATTTGGCGGCATATTCGTATCAAAGCCGGTGATGATGTTCGTATGGAGAACCGGAGCGCGGTCAGGTCCCCACGGGTCGCCGTCCGTGTTCAGAATCCGAACAACGGCGTTACTGGACATCGGGTCAATGCGCGGCGGCGCCACGGAATCAAAATTTTCAAAACCATCCAGCCGCGGATTGCTCAATTTAACTTCAAAAACGCGGTTGCTTTGGTCGCCCGGAACCAATTGATAATTGATCGGAATGAAGAATGTCTTGCTCATTTCGAAATCGTCGAAAACGAGCGTGCCGCTGACCGGCAAATAATCGGGAGAGCGGATGTAGGTAAAGGTGTTGGTGCCGAAAACTCCGTTGGTCGCTAAAATCGTCAGTTCATAATCCGTCCGGCTGCTGGAAACGCTAAGCGCCGGCTGGTCCTGTGGAGAAATCGCCGGCAAATTGGTGCCGTCCACGGCGGTATAATCCACCAACACACGTCCTACCGCGCCCGCGCTGCGCGTCACCGTCACCAACACGCCCGGCACATTGTAATTGTAATACGTGCCGACGACTGAACTGGCATCCGCGGCGGTGCCTTGCGGAATCTGGCTTTCCAGTTCTGATGTTTGATACAGCGGCAATAATGTTGTCTGGTCCACATCTTCCGTCGCAAAATGGAAAACGCCGGATGATTTATAAGCCCAATTCAAGGATACGGTTCCCAATTCAGCTTTGGTGTCCACGGCAAAGTAATAAGTCTGTCCGCCTTTGGCGGTGAACCGGAGATGACTCGGGCCGTGATAACCCTGAGTAAAGCTGGTGATCGAGGCGAGGTCCGGATCAGGGCTGATGGTGAAAATCGAAAGAAATTGGCTGATCGGATATAGATCATCGTTTGCGGCGATTTGACTTAGATTTAAAGGAGTTGTTCCCTGATAAACCCCGAGCGTTGTGTCCATGTTCTCCGTGACCACGTTGGTGGAATAGATCGGCCCGTTGGTGTCAAAGCCAACGAAAATAATGTTGGTCACCGTCGTAATGCTGGGAATGGTATCCAATTCCACGTCACCGTCCTGCGGCGCCGTCCACTTATACCACAACGGCGCAAAGTAACCCAAACCGGCGATGCTCGGGTCGCCCGCTTCACCGCCGATGGCGCTGGTGTTGTCATTGGTCACGGTTCCCCACCCCGCATTGCCCAGATCCTGCGCGGTCGCAAAAGTATATTGCGCTTTAACGGCATTCCCCACGGTCAAAGCCAATGCAGTTAAAAGAATCGTCCCCCATTTTTTTATACAGCCGCCGCCAAAGTTGCGACTCAAGCCTGTGAGTATTCGCATAAAATATATTCTAAGTTGTCACTATCTGCCTGTTCAGTCCGGGCAATACGGATCAAAACCCGTAAAGCGTTGATGAATCCGGAATGACGATCACGTTGTAAAATCTTCCGGGTGAAACCACCGGATCGTAAACGATATTGGTAATCGGCCAACCTCCCGGCGGCGGCACAATGGAGGGCGAAACAAAGTTCGTCACCAAATTGTTGAACGGCCCGACCATGTTCGTCGAGTAATACAGATAATTCGTCGCGCCGGGGATGCTGTTCCACTGGATGATAACGCTCAGCGGCGGCAGGTTCGTGGTGCCCAGCGTCTGCAAATTCACCTCGCTGCTGGTGAAGAACGGCGTGGAATCGCTGGCGTTATAGATGCCATCGCCATCCGAATCCACGGTGTGGCTTGCCGCCAGCGCCGCATTGAAATAATTGGTGGAGCCATCCGGATAGATGAATTCAGCCGAGCTGAAATGACCGGCATACTGCGGGATCCAGCGCAAGCGGTTGCCATTCCGGCCATTCATGATGGTGGAAACATCCTGGTTGTTCATCACCGCGCGGGCGTAATAAATGACCATGTTGGTCTTGATATCGAAGACGGTGAAATCGCCGCTGCCGTTGCGATTGGTGGCCTGGTCGTCAAGCTCGAGGTAATCCACATATATCGCGTTGCTCACGCCCGTGCCTTTGAAGGTAAACGTGCTTGAAGCTCCCGTGGAATCCAAAATCAAGCGCCCGACCGCCAGATTGTCCACATAACCGGCGGTTGACAATCCAACGTCATTTCCGGGCCAGAGGTTCAGGACATTCTTCGCCGGTCCGGCGACGTAATTTGAGATTGTCGTGCCCAACAAATCTCCCTCCGGTTTGAACGGAACAATCAATCCATTGCCGCCGTTATTATTCGTCCATTGCAAGGCCCAAAGGTTGCCGTTCGAGACACCGGTGTCCGTGAGCAAATTGGTGATTTGCAGGGTCAACGAACGTCCGGCGCGGAGGAATAGATTGCTCGCGACCAAAGTATTCGCCTTGATCAAAACATCGCCGCCGGCATACAGCGCGCCGTTGGTGAACAACGCGTCCCGGCAGGCCAGATTGAAGTTGCCGACGCCGTTGGTGATGACGCCGGTGCTTTCGAAATTATCCGCCAAAATCGCGGAGCCCTGGTCCGCAACCAGTCCGTTGTTGATGAAATTGAAATACGGAACTGCCGCCGTGGACGAATTCGTAAATCCGGTCGTCGCATCCGCGCCGCCATACAAGGTCGAATGACCATTCCAGGTCAAACGCGTTGAGGTGGTCGTGGTGACGTTTGTATTTCCAGAAGCGCCGGCAACACGGGCGGTCACCATAAACGAATGACTGGACACGGAACCGGCCGAGACCTGCAGGTTGGCAATCGCATTTGAATATGCCGTTCCACCTCCGCTGCCATGGTTAATGGCCGCAATCAGGTTATTCAACGAGCCGTCGAGGGTTGACGCCACTTTCACCTGATTCGTCGTCGTGCGGCTAAATTTAGAAACGAACGTATATGTCTTGGTGCCGATGGTCACCTTGTCGTTAGCGGTCACATTGGTGGTCGAGATGCCGGATAACACACCAATAGCTGCGACCGCCGAAGCGCTGGGAACGGAGGTGACGGTCGTGGAAAGGCCGAAGAACGAAGCGGCGTTCATCGTGGAAATCGCTCCGTTATTGGTCAAGTTGCGGAGGTTGGGCAATGAATTGGAGAAAAAGATTCCGCTCGAAAGCAAATTCAATTCGCCATCCAGCGACGCCGCGCCGACGCCCGGCCCGTTCGTCGTCAGGGTCAGGTTTTGCGCGTCAACCGAAAGTTTGCGCAGGACATTGAATGCGTCGGAAATCACGACGCTGTTGGTGCCGTGCAATGTCAAATCCTGGACGTAGGTGGAAGCCACCGGATTCAACTGGCTTTGGACGATCAAGACGCGGAAGTCGTTGGTCGCGGTGATAAAATTGGTCGTCGTCACGTTGTTGGTGTCCGTGACGATGATCACATTGGTGAACGGCGAGAGAAAACGCGTGCTCCATGCCTGGATAGTTCCACTCCAATTGGCGATCTTCTGCTGCATGAGATTGCTTACCGTCAGGAATCCGTTCGTCACTCCCACGTTGATGTCAGCAAATGGCGCGGCGATCTGCGCGCCCGCGCTGCCTTCAAACTGGTTCGGAGATTTGATGGAAAGATAATTCGGGCCGGCAATGCTCGCATAGTTCAGGTCCAAATCTTTAGCGGCGTCGATTTGCACCCGTCCGGGCAGGTTGGTCAAGGCTCCGCTCGGGTTCCATGAATTGGCGTTGGTCGCGACGCTCGATGAAATCAATTGGGCGGAAACGTAAGAATAGTTGTTGCTGATGTATTCATCCGGGAAGACATCGAAAAACCCGGCCGTCGCCGGGGGCTGAAAAATCAACTTCGTGTTGCTTTCCGTGAACGTAAAGTTGTCCGGATATCCGGGATTGCCGGTAAAAAACACGTTCGTGGACGCGCCCAATTCATAATTGTCATTCAAATACAGGAAGTTGCTGATGCTGCTTCCAGTGGCCGAGTCCTGGTAATTCCCGACCCATTCGATCGTGGCGGTGCCGCTGCCGATGCCGCCAAAATTTCCGGTGTTCATAATGTAAACATTGTGCGCCACATTGGTCGGGCTGTCGTCTTCAAGGAACACGACGCGGATGACATTATTGGTCCCATCCGGAGAGGAGAAATTGAAATAGGCCGTGGAGTTGGTCAGATACAACACAAACGGCAGCGAGGATTCCACAAATTGCGGAATAAAACTCGGATTCATCAAATACAGGTTTGGATTCCATTCGGCATTGGTATCAATTCCGGTTGCGCCGGAGGCATAGGTGGAGACGCCGAGGGTGTCCATGGCAAAGGTGCCGCGGCTCAAATCAACGGTCTGGCCGCTGAATTGCATCAGGCCGTTCATGCTCACATTGACGGTTCCCGGATTGAAGATGTTCGTGGCCGAAACCACACATTCACCGATATCCGATTGGAAAATGAACAAACCAAACCCGAAGAGATCGAAAAAATTATTTCCATCCGCGAACGTATCGCAACGGATATTGCCGCCGTTGTAAAACGTATCCGCCGGGATGTGAGGCAGGATGTTGGTGGTCTGCAGATCAAAACGATATCCCACGCCGCCGACTTCGCCGAAAATAAAACCGTTGGTCGTCGTCGGGCCGTTGACCACCATCGTTCCGTTGTTCGTGTAGAACAACGTGTTCATCGGCTCATAAAAATTGATTCCCGGCGCGAATAAATCGTAGGAAACCGTGAATGAATTTTCGTTATCAAATGCCGTGGCATCAATGGTCGGCGGAGGATTATCCGGCAACACATAATCCAAAACCAAATTATTTTGATATAACGGATCCGTTGCCGGGGACGGCAATGCCGCCAGGACGCCTGCAAAAGCCATCGTCCGGCAGACATTGCAAAACAAATTGTAAAGAGTGCGTTTCATACTTATTCCAGCGTGATCGAATACGGCAAATCCACCACACGCCCCTGCGAATCCACCAATTCCAATGTAAAATCATACTGACCAGCAGGCCCCGACGTAACGCCGGACAGAACTCCATCAGTGGACAACGTCAAACCGGACGGCAACGGATTGCTTCCGGACGCCAGTCCCCAGGTGTAAGGCGAAACGCCGCCAGTCGCTGAAAAGGTGGCGCTGTAATAATCGCCCACGTTCGTGGATGGCAACGGGCTGGCCGGAGAAATGGAAATGACCAAACGGTTCTCAAGGTTCTGGATGCTCGTGCCGTTCGGATAAACTTCCGGATCATTGGTTGAACCATCGAATGAAGCCCAACGCACCGACGGAATCTGCGTCAATTCGTTGACAGAAGACGGAAGGATGAATGAATTGGTGGCACCGAACGGACCATTCCAATATGAATCGCCAATCTTGTTGTAATCAAATGTCACCGCTCCACCGATCACACCCGGTCCGGCGCTGCCGGTCAAAACGGTGCTGGTATCAAAATTGATGTCGCGGAAAACGGTGCCAACAAAGGTATTGGGCTCGCCCTGGTCGGATGCCGTAATCAAAATATCCGGCCCGGCAATGACCCGGCGGAAGGTCCGGGTTTCAAGTTGGCCGGTTTGCCGGTTCAAACTGGTCATCGTGTAACTGTTGGTGATTGGCGTGACAAGATTCCCCGTCAATGGATCCAGACTGCCATCGGGCAACCGTTGGAATCTTACGCGTCCAATTCCTTGATAGGAAGCAGTCGCATTGGTTCCAACATCGCAAGTGATCGGCCTGGCGATAAAGGTATGATTGGTGAATCTGCTGATGATCATTGTTGACGCGGTAAAGCCGGTGTTATTGGTTGCGGAAGTCAACAGATTGGTCGTCAAGACAACATTGGTGGACAGGACCGAAAGGATTTCCCATCCGCATTGGCCCGGCGGCAGCACGATATATTCGCCGGAAAGCCGTCCTTTGTAGGTAATGGTCTTGGTGGTTGTATTCGTTTGCGGCCCACTGCCAACAGGATAGCCATATTGATCGGTTTGCTCTGACAGCGAAGTAGTCACCTGCGTCACGGTTGTATTGGTCGAAAAATCCAATGTAGCGACGGGCACATTTGTTTTAACAGTCACCGTTTTGACCAATTTTCCATTCTTGATCGAATAAGTGACGTTCGTGACCGAATGCGTGTCTATGATGATCGTTGACGGGCTGTTGGTAAAATTGGCGTTGGTATAGACATTGGCAAAAACAACAGAAAACGTTTCCTGCGGTCCGCAGGTAAAACCATTGGTCACCGTCACGGATTCTGTCTGCGAACCAGCCGGCTCGCCGATGTAATTGGTAAAATATGTCACCAGATTTGGCGTGCAGACGTTGGTCCAACCATTCGTAATACTGACCGCAAAGATGTTCGATGCAATGTCCGATAACGAACTCAGAAGCAGAATATTTGTAGAGCCGGTCACTGAATTCGTTGCCGTGATGATCGCTGATAAGAGAGCGCCGAAATCGGAAGTGGTGAGCGGAATCGTTCCCCCATAATTCGTTACAACCATCTGGGAATTGGCATCCGGATTCTCGTAATTGATATTGTTGGTGGTCATCAAATAGCGGAGCCCGCCGATATCGTCCCGCGTCAATCCGGTATAATAACCGCCGATCTGCAAACCGCCGCCCGGCGTCAAGACTTCAGAGCCGCCAGCCGTGAGCTGGCCAAATGCAACGTCAAAATTATTTGCCGCCACGGCAGAAAACTGGAACGAATCCGGATCCGTATTGAACGGCACCGTCACCGCCAACGGATTCGGCCCTGAACATTCCTCGATGATTCCATAAGTAAACAGCACGTTATTGACGTAGGAAGAGTATTGAGTCTTTGTCTTGTCGGACGGAACAAAATCAAAATTACGACGCACGACGGTATAAATCGTCGTTACCGGGCATTTGGGGCCGGCAACGCGGTCATGCAACGTCCAGGTAAAGCGTTCCGGGTCGGCCAACCCCAATTGTTCAACCAACAAATGAAGCGTGACTGACTTCATGTCTGTCAGATATAAAGCCTGGGCAGTGGGATTGAATTCCTGCGACTCCAATGGAAACTCCGTCAGCGCCGCGCTGTAATTATCCACGTTGGTCAAACTGTTGATGATGCCAAAAGCACCATCCATGGCGTCCTCAGCGTCCGCACCAAAAAAGCCGGAAAAGCTATCATCATAACCGTAGTATAGAACCGGAACATTGCGGCGATATTCCTGATCGAAATTCTTAGGCGCAGCTATATCACCCAAGAAAAGAGGTCCACCGGGAAGTCCAAAATCGCTATAAGCATATCCGTAACCAATCACCGCTGTCTGCCATGCGTCGCCGCCGTTGGCAATGGGTCCTTCCAGAGCAAAACCAAACGCGCTTTGAACGCCAAGGGCGGTCAAAACTGCGCAGATAAAATTTTTAATCATTCGCTGCATACACATTTTAGCGCACCAAAATCACGCGGTAATAACTGTTGCCACCGGAGCCAACGTTGACGGAATCCGTCGCGCCCGCCGCAAAACGCGGCGAACCAACGTTGCTCCACGCCGTCAGGTTGGTTGTCGTTTGTAGTTGATATGTCAAGCCAGGCTGGGTGTTCCAATTCACAAACATGCCTTGCGCGGTTTTATTCAACGACACCACCAGCCAGGTGCCGGGATCGAATGGATCGCCACCGGTCTGGAACACCTGCAATATCGTCGGTCCGCCGGGCGCCACCGCTGTATCCGGCGAGGGCCAGAAATTGGTGTGATAGGCGCCGCTGTAATAGCCACCGAAATACATGGCCATCCATTCATAAGGAATTCCATACCAGCTCAAACCGCTCCAGGTCGTGCCGCTCGTTGACGGCGACATCGGCGAATGCCGTCCATCGGTGGTGACATAATCCACAATGAACGAATGGGTGCTGTTCGTCGTCAGGCCATTTGCCGCGGTCATGATCCACATATTACTGGTCACGATTCCGGTGGGCGAGGCAGAGCCGTCCACATACACTTCATAGCTGGCGACCGAAATTCCCTGCAACGGCGCCCAAGTGACCTGCAATTGCGGCTGATAAACATTGTTGCTGAGCGTGAATGGCGCATAGACATACGGCGCGCTCATCGGCTCCAGCAGCGCATCCACGTTGGCATAGCGTTGCGCATATAAATCGAAACCGGTTCCAGAAAACGTGAAACTGGTCCATACGGCGAGAAATTCACTGCCACCATCCGACGCCACCGCCGGGCACATCTGCTGGCCAAGCGTGGTCGAATTCACCCGGAACTCCGAGCCTACCAGAGAACCATCTCCATGCACCAACTGCCCGAAAATACCTTCACGGTCGCCGTCCTGCCCGAGGCTGGTCCACACGATCATGTAATCCGTGCCAATGGAGCTGATTTTGGGAATATATTCATCACCGTAAGTCCGTGAGTTGACTTCAATGGTCCGGCCGCCAACACCCGTGCCCGAGAATTGACGGGCATAAACATCCCAACTATTCGTCAAATCAGCAGTGTTGTTTCCGCTCCAGGCAATCATAAAACCGCCGTCTGAACCGGCAGCAACCGATGGATTGGCGTGAATCAAAGAATCCGTGCTGGCCAGAAATTCGCCTGCGGTCGCCACGCCGTTGCTGTTGTAAAGCCGCGCATAGACGTCCACGCTGGGCAAAGTGATTTGCGTGGTGTAAGCGCCGTTGGTCTGGTCGAAAGCGCTCAATGTTGAACGTTCGCCTTCGGACACCCATGTCACAACAAATCCGCCACTTTTCAGGGCGGTAATCGAGGGCGTCCGCTGATTGTAAGATGTAAATTGATTCACCAGAAAATTCGTTCCCACTTTTGCGCCGGACGATGAAAGAACCTGGGCGTAAACATCCTGCAAACTGTTCGATGCAACCTGATTGAAGCTGCTCCAGGTGACGGCAACGTTTCCATTTGCCAGCACGGCAACAGCCGGGTCGATCTGCAAGTTGGCGCCGTTTGTGTTCAACGTGTTGACGAGAACATCATCCGTAAGCCAAGTGTTGCTCGAACTTAAAAAGCGCGCATAAATGTGCTGATCCAACCCAGCTTTCCCGCCCTGCCATACAAAAACGGCTCCTCCGCCTTTCAACAATTCGACATGGGGATTTTCCTGGTCATTGGTGCCGGCGACATTGACCCGGAAAATGCTCAGCGTGCCGGAAAGCGTTCCATCCAGGCGCCGGGCACTGATGCCCAAACCGCTGCCGTCGGTGGCATTGTCCTGCCAAACGACGTATCCATTGGTGGAATTGATGGCGGCATCGGGATAAACCTGGTCACCCGCCAACGCGCCGACCACGGGATATTGAGAGCCGTTTGCAGAATAATAATTTGTTTGGGCAGAAGCGGTTAAAACGGAAAAAAGCAACCCGAAACAAAGACAAAACCAGACCAGACGCGGCAACAGCAACATAAACGGAAACGATTTTGGTGATTCTAAATCAGGAGCCGCGCTTTGTCCAAGCTTTCCTGCAATAAAATCCGCCGCGCGCCGCCGAAAATCCGGCCGCGCAGCGCTTTCGGCTGCAAATCCATTTTTCATTTCAAATTAAAATTGTCTGATGTTCCGGCGACAACTCATCCAGCGCTGCGAGCATTCCTTTGAAACCCCAGCGCTGAAACAATTCGCGCAATCGCGTCACATCCGCCGTCTTCCCAACAATCATTTCATCCGGCGCAAATTTACATTCCAAATCGTCGCGCAATTTCACCAACTGCCGGTTCCGCATCACATCCGTTTCCGCGCCACGCAACGATCCGCGCAACCTCTCCGATTTCACTTCGGAAAGCCGCGCGTATAAATTTTCAACCGTGCCAAACCGTTGCAACAAATCCGTGGCTGTTTTCACGCCCACGCCCGGCACGCCGGGGATGTTGTCCACGCTGTCGCCGCGCAGGCTCAGCCAATCCACGATTTGCGATGGTTCCAGCCCGGTCTTCGCGCGGACTTGTTCGCCGGTCCAAACCGTTTCCGTTTTGTCATGCGGATTCAGCAGACCGACCTGCGCTGAAACCAACTGCATAAAATCTTTATCGGCGCTGGCAATCACCACGTTCATGCCGGATGCCGTTGCATGCCGCGCCAAACAGGCGATGTAATCGTCGGCTTCGACACCGTCACCACAATACGAGGCGATTTTTGACGCCTCTAAATAGCTGATGATCTCATCCAATTGCGGCTTCAAATCATCCGGCATCTCGGCGCGCTGCGCCTTGTATTCCGGCAATGCCGCCATGCGTTCGGCGCACAATCCGCCATCCCAAACCACCATCAAATGCGTCGGCTCAATTTTCGTCCGCATTTTGGCCAGCATCTTGATGAAGCCATAAATGGCGTTCGTCGGCTGGCCGGACGGCGACCGTAATTCGCGAATCGCATGAAAGGCGCGATAAGCGTAAGCGTGGCCGTCAATAATCAACAACCGCTGCACAATCAATGAACGACTGGAACCGGGATCGGATGAACGGACTCCGTAGCCTGCCCCGCGCCGGGCGGCTGTTGCGGGATCGCGTTTTGCGCAAACGGCAATTCATCATCGGAATGCACCCGATTCCCCGCCGGATCAAGGATGGTCGGCGTCACAAAAATCATTAAGTTCTTTTTGATTGTTTCCTTGGAGACGCTTTGGAACAGACGGCCGATCAACGGCACATCGCCCAGCATCGGCACTTTGTCTTTGGTGTCCTGGATCTGCGAGGTGATGAGCCCGCCCAGGACAACGGTTTGGTTATCCCACACGTTGACCGTCGTCACAACCTGGCGCACCTGGAAGCGCGGCAAAATGGTCGGCAACTGCACGACGTTAAGGCCTTTCGTCACGTCGGCGATGTTCGGCGGCGTGTCATAACCGGTGAATTCTGTCAGCGAGGGAATCAGCGTCAGATTGATCGTGTAACCATCCGACAGGACCACCGGAATCACGTCGAGAACCGGGCCGGTTTCAATGGATTGCGTGATGGGCGTAATGGCCGAAACCCCGGGCTGGAAAACGTTATTAGCCTGCGGTCTTCCGGTCGTCACGCCGAACGCTAAAACGACCAGCGTCAATGCAAAAATTTTCTTGTTCATATCCGTCATCATTTAGGGTTGAAATTATTATGGAGTTGTTCCCGTGGTCCCGGCGGTCGCGGCTGCGGAGCCTTGCTGGAAGTCGAAGCCGGTCACAACCGTCTGCACGACAGTCGCGCGCATTTGCGTTTGGCGACCGCTGGTGGTGGTCACTTCCGGCGCAGCGAGCGTTTCAAATCCTGAACGCTGCTCCAAGGCACGCAATACCACGCGGAAATTCGGATCGGTCAGGATGCCGGTAATCGTTCCCAATGCCGGAGCGCCCAGGGTATTGCGCAGTCCGCTGGTGATCAATTGATCAGTCGTCGAGCCGGGCTGCACGGTCACCGCTGTATTTCCCGGGAATGTTCCCACGGCACTACCCGCCACTGTTCCCGGAGGATTTGCCGCCGACGGAGGAACCGTAAGCGACGGCGAGCTTCCGCCGGTGCCCACGGCGTCGCCACCGCCGATGTTGAATTGACCTAAATACCAGTCGAAGCCGAGCGCCTTGCTGTCGTCCTGCTCCACTTCGATGAACCGTGATTTGACATGCACCTGCGGAGCAACCTGGTTCAACATTTCCACGGCGGATTCAATCGTATCCAAATCCTGTTCCGTTGCGCGGACGAACAATTCACCGAGGCGATCGTTGAAGAAAATGGTTTTGGGAGGATCCAGGTTCACGCCGAGAGCGGCGAAGAAATTTTTTGCGGCCAAACTCACGTCAGCCGTCAGATCAACTTTGGTGACATATTTGATGCCGCCTTCAGCACCAGCGCCACCGCCGGCGCCACCGGGCACGCCACCACCGTTCAGCGGGTTGGCCGCGCCGCCTTGCGTGCCGCCGCCACCACCGCCACCGCCACCGCCGCCATTACCACCTGAACTGCGGGCGCTGCCTGCACCCGGCACTGCGTTCACCACGCCCACGTAACTGGAAACGCTGTTTTGGCCGTTGTTGCCGCCGCCACCACCGCCGTTACCGCCGCCACCGCTTCCAGAACCGCTATTGTTATTGCCGCCCGCAAAACTGATCGCCGCCACACTTTCCATGCCCTGATAAAAGGTGTTCGGATCAATTTTATAATGACGGCTGTAAAGCGTGGGTTGTTCGGCGCCTTTTGGTGAAAAGACGACCGCGTAATCGCGGATTGAATACTTAATCGGATGGTCAGCCACTTCAACAATCGCATCCAACAAATCGGCCAGGCGCACGTCGTTGAGGTTCAATTTGACCGTAACGGAATTAATATCCGTTTGCTCTCCCCCACTTGATGCCGCCGGCACAATCGGCAGACCGGTGGCAGGATCAACGGTTGTCGGCGCTCCGGTTCCCACGCCATTAACACCCGTCGCCACAGGCGCCGCAACTGGAACCACGGAACTGATAATAAAGTTAATCCCTTTCTTTTCCGGATCACGGATGCGCGACTGCTCGCTCAACGTCCGCACCACTTCACTCAACGGCAAACCATCAAAGGAAACTTTATCCAAATGGATGCGATCCAGTTTGCTGACGATTTCCTGCCGGCCTGTGCCGGTATATATCAAATCGTTTGTCGCATACGGATTCGGCGTGGGCAACGACGTATTGGGCAATGGACCGTTCCAGGCATCCTGCACATGCACCATCTCCTGTTCAAATTCCACGTTATGCACATGCGTCTGGCGGCCGTAAGCGGCCTGTTTGCACAATTGCAAATAATAAAATGCGCCCTGGTTGTCCGGATCCAGCGCGATCGCCTTGTTCAATTTGACTTCGGCTTCTTCCAATTTTCCCATCTCATAAAGCAATTTACCGTCACGCACCAGCGTCGCCGCGTCTGCTTTTTGATTCATGACTGGCTTCACCTGATCCAAGGTTTCGGCATCCGGTATCTTCCCCTTCAAGTCGGCCAGAATGGCATCATTCCTTTTTTTGAGCGCCAGCGCCGTCGGATTTTTCGGATCTACTTTCAGCGCGCGGGTGATCTCTTTGTCGGCGCTGACGTAGTCACCGGCCTGCTCATACCGGCGCGCCAATTCAATGCGCACACTGGTTAAACCGGAGATCGTTTGTGCCTTTTCCGTCGGAATGCCGGAGCCGATGGACTCGACCAGCGTATAAGCGTCTTCATAAAGCTTGGCTGCGCCGTTCAAATCGCCGTGCGCCAGGGCCGTCCGCGCGTCCACCAGTTTTTGCCGCAACACGAGCGTGTTGGCCTGGTTCAACACAGCCTGATTGACTGCCAGACTTTGCGCATTCGGCGCGGAATTCTGCGCCGGCAGTTGCGGCACGACGGTGAGCAATACAATAAACGCGAAAGAAACGGCTTTTGTCATGGTGTTCTCAGTGGTGAAAATCAGAAATTTAAGCAAACAATCACGGCGTGTATGGCAATGTATATTTTTTCAGGTTCGATTGGGCGGATAGTATCACCTCGTCCTTGTCTATTGCAACGATAATGTAATCCTCACCGCCAAAAGAAAGCACCGAACCGACACGACGATTATTGAATGTCCGCTTCTCCGGATCGTATTTGATGTCCGCCTCGTATCCCTCGACTCGACGGTATTCCTTTTCACGCGAAATAGAAATCGTTTCGCCGCTGTCGGCCAGTTTCAAAACCAGCGCCGTCGGATTGTCGGCCGGCCCCTGGACATTCAAAAGCGTAAATAAATTGTTCTTTTCTCCCTTGGAGATGTAATACCGCTGCGGGCGGCGTTGCGACGGAATCAAAGCATTCTGCCGTTCCACCGCGATGCTGTAACGCGCACCGAGTTCGTTGGTTTCGATGGAATTCAAACTGATGATCAAATACAGCGGCGTGATGTCCGCAACCACCGCCGCTTTCGCTCCCAACCGTTCCGCCTTCACGAGGCGCCCATCCACCGCGCGCTGCCATTCCACCGGATTGAACAATTTGTTCGTCGTATCGAGATCCAGATGAAGCGGTGATTTCAACCGCAAAACTGATTTCTGTTCCGCCGCCATGTCCAGATCCGGCAGCGGCGTCGTCCGGGTATTGAAAATCAAATTCGCAAACTGTTGCATCTTGTCGCGGTCTGCCTGGATCACAAACCACATCATCACCAGCACGCCGAGCAACCCGAGCAGCACGGCGCCCAGGATGACTTTTTCGTAATTTTTCTTGATGAAATCCATTGTCTAACTCTTTGGCTGCATTTTGACGATGTCCACTTCCATCGTTACCCGCAGTAATTGTTCTTTAAGCACGGTCTGCAAGCCGCCGCGCATCGGCATTGCGCCGGGCATGGGTTGCATCGGCCGTTCCGGTTCCTCGCCCAATCCTCTGCCGGGAATTCCCGGATTCATTGCGCCCATCGGCGCAGCGCTGGCCGGCTGCACATTGATATTCTTGATCACGAATCCGTGCGGCGACGCAGCGAAGTCTGCCAATACTTCGGAAATTTCCGAACTGAACGACCGGAACGTCACCACATATGGCGTGACCGTTGTCGCGCCACCCGCAACAGCGGCGGCACCGGGCGTCGCATTGCCTGAATTATCAATGATGTAATCACCTTGCGGCCCGTTGAGGTCATCATCCGAAACCCGCTGGCGCTGGATGGCGTCAACACCGTTGACGCGGGCGGCAAAAAGAATTTCCGAAATTGTTTTCACCTCGCCCAGTTGCGTCGTCAACAATGGCAAACCGTTCGGCGCAAATTTCACGAGCGTCCGTTCCGCTTCGAACGAAAACGCATACTGCGGCGGCAACATCACGTTAGCTGCGGCCGCCTCCCGTTGCAGCCGGGCGATGGTGTTGCGCAGCGACGAGGCGAACATCTCGCTGTTCACCGGCTGGTTGGTCGGAATCGGCTGGATCGGCTGGAAATATTCATCCGTTCCGGCAATCCATTCGCGCAACTGTTTTTCCTGTTGCCGCGCCAGAAAGGTGTTCGTCCCATTCTTGCCGGGCGAGAGTTTCTGCGACGTCAACTGCTTTAAATTATCGTAGGTTCCGTGCAATTTTTCAAAAGCAGCGCTGTTGCGATTCATGCCCTGCCACAAATAGAACAGTGCGCCGCCCAACAGCAACAATGCGATGCCGCCGCCGACCGCGAACCCTAAATTGCGTTTAATCCAATTCATCTTCAAAAATCTTTATGGCAATTTCAACGGATTGGCCAGAGTCACCGTCACACCAAAGGTGAAGGTTCCGGTATTTTCATCAGGCGTGATTTGCCCGGTCAATGCCGTCAATTTGGGGTCAAAATAATTCGTTGCGTTCCGTAATTCTTTTTCAACGGCATATGCGGTCTCGCTCGTTGCCGCCGAGTCGCCCGTGGGCCGGCTCAAATCAATAGCACGGCAAATCAAATTGATGGTGGCGTCGGGATTGGGCGCAGCGGCCGGCTGCCCGCTTTGGTCGGGAGTCACAGGCGCGAGATTCAATCCAGCCGGCGGCAAACCAACGGTCATGCTCTCGATCCAAATCCCGGCTTCAATGCCGGGGCGCTTTTCCGCCATTTCTTTTTGGACGTTTTGTTCGGATTGAATCATCACCCGGCGCAATTCCGCCAAAACGTCCGCCCAATAAAATCGATCCTGCATCATGGCCGAAATCTGCTCGGCGGTCTGGCGCGCTTTTTCGCGTTTGTCGTAGGCGTTCCTGAACGTGCCGTAAGTCGCGGTCAACATCTGCATCCGCGGTTCAAGATTGGTGATTTCCTTTTCTTTTTGCGCCGCCAGTTCTTGATATAAAAACCCAACGGCCAGTGCGACGAAGACAAGACTATAAGCAGTGATAAGAAAATAAGGTTTTTTCTCGTTGAAAGCGCGCCAGCGGATCGTGCTTTCCGGCATCAAATTCATTTCCACCGGGCAATTCGCGAGATTGCGCAGACCAAGCCCGACCACTTCACCGAGGGAATGAGCCACGCGCGAAAGTTCTTCAAGATTGACCGCCGGATCAATTTGCCCGTTCCGGAACGGATTAAAATATTCCACCGGCACGTTCAATTTTTCCGCAAAGAATTGCGCCGTGTAAGGCATGATGCTCGCGCCACCGCTCAAAAACAATCTCTGCGGCGCGCCGCCGCCCTGCTGGCCGCGATAGAACTGCATGGTCTGGTTGACCTGGATATGCAGCTTGGTCATGAATTGGCGCGCAATTTTGGAGATCGCGGCCTGATGCGGATTGTCCGGCTCTTCATAAGCGCCGCCGAGACTGACAAAGCCTTCCGCGATTTTGATCTTCTCCGCTTCGTCGAATTTCAATTTCGCCTCGTTGGCGAAATCCTGCGTGATGGCATTGGCGCCTAAATTGATACTGCGCGAAAAAACTTTCCCTTTTTCAAAGAACAACAAATTGCTCGTGCGCGCGCCGATGTCGAGCAACATCGTGCAATCGTCCAGGTCGCCGTAATTGTATTTGAAAGCGTTGCACAGCGCAGCCGGAGACGCATCACACAGCTGCAGTTTCAATTTCGCGTTGTCCGCCGTGCGGAACAGGCCTTCAACAATTTCGGATTTGACCGCCACCAGCAGCACTTCCAGTTCTCCGCTCGCCGCCGAGCCCATGATCTGGTAATCCCAAACGACTTCGGAAAGCGGAAACGGAACGTTTTGCTGCGCTTCGTATTGGATGATCTGCGTGACTTTCGCCGCGTCCACGGGAGGTAACCGGACAAATTTGGAAAAAACCTGGTAGCCGGGCGCGCAGACGTTGACGTTTTTGGATTTGAAACTTTTTTCCGCCAGCGCTTCCGCCAACGCCTTCAAAACCGTCGCTTCGCGCGAAGCGTCCTGTGAGCCTTCGAGCCCGAGCGGTTTGATGGTGAAATTCTTAAGATTCAAGCCGCCGACGTCGCTCGTTTCGAACTCCGCCACTTTGAGGCTTCCCGCCCCGAAATCAACTGCCAGAAATGATCGTGTATTCAGCATGTGCCGTTCGCGTCGCGCCGTGACAAATGGAAAAGTTTCTTTTCAACAAATTGTTCAAAGGCAGCGCGTCTGATTACGGCAAATTTCGCGGACGGTCAAACATAATCGAAAAAAAAATAAAAAAATCTGCGCGAATTTTTCCGTTCATCGGAGCAATTCCGGCGCTCAAGAAAATTTGGCCAATTCCGCTCGAACCATTTTCGCCAGCGGACGGATGGTGCCGGCGCTGAAATCAAAATCACAGCCCGCGGCGGAAAACAATTCCGGCAACGGACGCGAACCGCCAAGCGCCAAAGCATTTTTGTAATCCTTCAACGCCTTCGCCTTGTCGCGGTTTGCATTCGCCCAAAGCTGCAAGGCGCCGAGTTGGGCGATTCCGTATTCCACGTAATAAAATGGATGGATGAAAATATGCAATTGCCGGTGCCAGGAATTCGCGCGCGCTTCTTCCCAATCCGACCAATCGGTGATGCCGCCAAAACGATTCATCAATTCCAGATACGCCGCTTTGCGTTCGGCACGCGTGTGATCGGGATGCGTGTAAATCCAATGCTGAAACGCGTCCACCGTCGCCATCCATGGAAAAAATCCGATGACACCTTCGAGATGCGTTTTGCGAGCGCGATTGGCCTCGGGCGTGGAATAAAATTCCTCCAGCAAATTGGCCGCGAGCAATTCCATGCTCATCGAAGCGACTTCGCAGAATTCAATCGGCGCATGGCGGTATGGCAGCAAATCTTCATTGCGCACGGCCAGCGCATGAAACGCGTGGCCCGCTTCGTGCAAAATGGTTTCCACGTCGCGTTGCACGCCGACGGCATTCATAAAAATGAACGGCATCCGCGCCTCGGACAGATCCTGTTGATAACCGCCCGGCGCTTTGCCCTTGCGATTATCCAGGTCGAGCAATTTCAAATCCTGCATTTGCCGGAACCTGGCCGATAATTCTGCGTCCAGCTTGTTGAAAATATTTTGCGTGCGTGAAACCATTTCGCCGACATCGGCGAACGGCTGGAGCGGCGGACGATTCAATGGATCAACCGACAAATCCCACGGACGCAACTTGTCCAATTTCAACTGTTCGCGGCGTTCGTTTTGGATCTCGCGAACAGCGGGAACGATTTCACTTTCAATCGCCTCATGAAATTTCAGGCAATCGTCCGGCGTGTAATCGAAACGGCCTTTTTGCCGGAACATGTAGTCACGATAATTTGCGAATCCGGCGTTCCGCGCGATTTTCGTCCGCAATTGGGCCAGCGCATCGAAAATTTCCTCGCATTTTTCCGCGTCCTGCAAACGGCGTTTGGCGACGAGTTCCCACGCTTCCTGCCGCAGCGCGCGGTCGGGTTCCTCGAGATAGCGACCCATTTGGACGAGCGTTTTTTCTTCTCCACGAAAATTCACCGTCTGCGCACCGATGAGTTTTTGATATTGCTGGCAAAGTTTCGCCTCCTCCGTTTCGAGCGGCACATTTTCCGGCCGGAACAATTCGACGTGGTTTTTTGTGTCGCGATCGAAAACAAAATATCGCTCGCGCGGCAATTTTTCGCGTTGCGGATGAGCGACGTAAATTTTCTCCAATTCAAATTGCCGAGGCTTGAGTTGCGGCTCGACGTTTTCGACAAAGTGTAAATAGGCTTTTTCGGCATCCGCATTGTCCGTGTGACACGTCATGGCGATGTAACGGCGCGCGCTTTCTTCGTCGAGCCCGGAGTTGAGTTCACTCCAATCGTAAAGCCATTGTTCGAGTTCGGCGGCGGATTTGATTTGCGGCGCGCGTTTTTCAAGCTGATCGAAGAGCGGCGCGATTTGAGACCAATCGCCCAAATCAATTTTTTCGGGAAGAAATTTTCTTGGTTTCGCGGCAGGCAATTTTCCAAACGGCAATAAATTCATCCGCGAAAGATAATGGAAATTTTTGGAAAGAAAAGCCGCCGAAATGCGCCGCGGCAAAAAAAATTACAATTTCGTTTTAATCCCGCATGCGCGAAGAACGCACCATTTGCTGATAGCTTCAAAAATCGCGAACAATCCAGCCCCGACCAAAACCAAGCCGATTGCCAAACTGACATCATCACCAGCCACGATAACTCCTGCGATGAGACAAAGTCCGCCGATGACTCCGCGAGCCATGCGTCCGGAGCGATCCAAATTCGGCCTGAAGAATTTGTTCACATAAAAAAATTATCACGCGACACGCAAATTGCCAAGCGGCAGCTTCGGCATTTTCTAAAAATTCCTCTCGACGGATTCCGACTTCATCGCATACTGGCAACGTGGATTTTATCAGCCATCTGAACCAATCTTTTTTATGGGCGTCGTGTGTCTGGGGTGGAATCGCCACCGGCTACTGGGCTTACGGCTGGAAACAACGTTCGTTCATTCCCTTCCTCGGTGGCGCGGCGATGATGGTCGCGTCCTGTATGTTGCCGGCGCTGACGATGTCGCTCGTTTGCATCGCCGTGATGTTCGGTGTGTGGTGGCTGCTGAAACAGGGATATTGAACCTAAATTTCGGGAATTTTTTTAAACCAAATTGCCGGTGATGGCGTCTATTGTCAGGATACTGTAACCAAAATTGAAACAATCTATGAAAAGAACATTGAGTTTATTGGCCGTCATGGCGTTGGCCGCGAGCGCATTTGCGGTGGAGGTGGGCCAACCCGCGCCGGATTTCACCGGCACGGACATCAGCGGCAAAACGGTTCACTTAAGCGATTACAAAGGCAAAATTGTAGTCATCGAGTCCTACAATTCCGATTGCCCGTTTTGCAACAACCAATACAAAACCGGCGCGATGCAGGCTTTGCAAAAAGACCTCGAAGCCAAAGGCGTCATCTGGCTTCTCGTCAATTCGGTCAATCCGAAAAATCCAAGCCATCGCACGGCGGAACAAGCCAAAAAAGAAATTGCCGACAAAGGAATCGTCGCCGACGATTGGATTGACGACAGCTCCGGCGCCATCGGCCATCTTTACGACATGAAAACCACGCCGCATATGTTCGTCGTCAACAAGGACGGCACTCTCGTTTACGACGGCGCGATTGATAACAAAGCCGATCCATTTCACGATCCCAGGACCGCAAACAATTACGTCAAAGATGCCGTGAATGATTTGCTCGCCGGAAAACCGGTGGAAGTTTCGCAGACCAAACCTTACGGCTGCAGCGTGAAATACGCGGATTAAAATCCAAATCCCTTCAAAAAGTTTTCGACCGGCGCGTGGATCTCCACGCGCTTTTTTGTGAACGGATTTGTGAAAGCCAGCCGCACCGCTCGCAAACCAAGCGGCAGATTTTTTTCCAGTTTCCCGTAAAGTTCGTCACCGATAATCGGCAAACCCGATTCCGCCAGATGAATCCGGATCTGATGTGTGCGTCCGGTCACCGGTTTGGCTTCCACCAGGGATAAATTTCCGCGGGTTTCCACAATTTTGAAATGCGTTTCCGCGACCTTTCCATTTCGCGCATCCACTTTCATTTTGCCAAATCGTCTTTCATCCGGCGCCAGGTTTAACCGGCAAACCCACTCCTTTTGCTTTGGCTGGCCGGCAACGATTGCCAAATAGTTTTTTTCCATCTGCCGGCTTTCGAACAATTTCGAAATCGTTTCGACCGCGCCGACACTTTTCGCGAACAACAAAATGCCGCTCGTATCGGCGTCAAGACGATGAACGTGGCGAAGAAATTTCAACCCGCGCGATCGCGCCCAAAAATCCCGCGCCGCGATGGACGACGTGATGGCCGCCTGCAAATTGCGCGAAGTTTTTTGCCACGAATGCGGCACCAGCATCCAGCCGCGCGGCTTGTCCACGGCCAGGACGGAACGGTCTTCAAATAAAATGGGGATCGGTTCGCAGCCCGGAAGTTCGATGAAATCGGGTTTGGCCACAACCTAACGCGTTGCCGACGCCTGGCTGTTGATGATTTTCAGAAGCAGATGCAATGCGCGCTCCGCCTGCGTGACATAGGGATTGGATTTGTCCCACACATACCCGGCCAACACCGAGCAAACCTGCCGCATGATGTCGGGGTTTTTGTTCTGTGCGAAAAAAATTTGCGGCAACGTGTCGTCATACCACGCGTCAACGTAAGCGCGAAAGGTGTCAATGCCGTGCATCACGTAGTCCGCATATTCCGTCTGCCAGTCAGCCGGCAGGCCGCGCAATTGTTTCGTCAACACTTTCGCCGCGCGTTCGGCCGACGCCAGCGCGAGCGCCACACCGGAACTGAAAACCGGATCCAGAAATTCCGTGGCATTGCCGACCAGCGCAAATCGTTCGCCGAAAAGTTTTTTGACCGCGCAGGAAAATCCGCTGATACGCCGCGTCGGCATCGCAAATTCGATGTTCGCCAATCGTTGCGCCGAATTCGGCTCGCTCATCAAAATCCCGCGCAATTGCTCGTCCGCGTTGCCGGGGAAATTTTTGAAAAATTCCGGTTTCGCCACCACGCCAACGCTGGTCCGGCCATTGGAAAATGGAATGACCCAAATCCACGCGTTTTGCGGATGGATGCAAACCCAGACTTTGCCCTCTTCCCGCTCGGCCGGGCGCACGTCTCCGGCGACATGCGTGAACAACGATTCGCGCACCGGAAAATCCGACGGCGATTCAAGGTCCAGCAATCGCGGCAACACGCGTCCGTAACCGCTGCAATCCAAAATGAATTTCGATTTCATTTCAAACCGGTTGCCATCGGCGTTTTCAACCGTCGCAAACGCGTTGGCGGAATCGAATTTCACCGACTCAACCCGATGTCGATAAAAAATTTCGGCACCTTTCGAGGCAACGGTGTCGGCCAGCGTTTTGTCAAAGTCGGCGCGCGGCACCTGATACGTGTATTTGTAACCGTTGCCGAACTGGTGGGAGAAATCAAAATTGCATCGTTCTTCGCCGCGGAAGAAAACCGCGCCGTATTTGCGCATAAAATTTTGTTTCTCCACCGCATCCAGCAATCCGGCTTCCTCCAATAGATTCATGCTGCTGGGCAACATGGATTCGCCGATGACAAAACGCGGGAACATCTCCTTTTCGATGATGGTGACGCGGAAATTTTCGCGCCGCAACAGCGCGGCCGCCAGACAGCCCGCCGGCCCGGCGCCAATGATCAAAACATCGGTCTCAATCTGATTCATAATTTTTATTGAAGGCAAACGCTCCCTGCGCCTTTTCGGTTTGCAGCCATTCGCTGACGCGCAAAATATCTTCGGTCAATGGCCGGTCATTTTCAAGTTTTCGCGAAAGCGAACGAACCATTCCGTAAAGCTTTTTGTAATCGCCGCCCACGGATTTTCTATCGCGCAAATCAGCGGCCTGCGCCAGCGCGAGCGCTTCAATTGCCAGGACTTTCCAGCACAACGGCAAAACCGCGCGCGTCATTTTTGCCGCGTGCATTCCCATGCTGACGACATCCTGGTTGTTCGCGTTTGTCGAAATCGTCTGCACGGACGCCGGCGAAGCGAGCAATCGCGCTTCGGCCACAAGCGACGTGGCGAGCAATTGCGCGCCGGAGAAACCGGAATTGAGTCCGGGCGCGCCGCCCGAAAGCATCGGCGGCAGGCCGCGGCTGTAACGCCAGTTGACGAGCCGTTCGATTTGCCGTTCCGCCAGCAGCGCGAGTTTGATGAGACCGATCCGCAAATAATCGCTGACCATCGCGATTTGCTGGCCGTAAAAATTGCCGCCGTGAATGACCATTCCCGTTTCGGGAAAAATGAGCGGGTTATCCGTGCTGGCGTTCAATTCGCGCGTCACCACTTCGGCGACATGCCAATGCGCTTCCTGGAATGCGCCAAGAATTTGCGGCGCGCAACGCAGCGAATACGGATCTTGAATTTCCATCCCGGCTTCAATCGGCTTGGCATGCGAACCCCATTCATGCTCATCAATTTTTTTGGCGAACACCGGATTTGTCCGCAACGAATCGGCGATGCGTTGCGCGGAAAGCGATTGGCCGCGAAATCCGCGGGCGCGATGCAATTGCTGGCACAGTGCTTCCGGCTCGCCGTCGAGCGCCTGGAACAAACACGCCGTCAACAATTCCGACCAGCGCAAAATTTTTTCCGCTTCGTGCGCCGCCAGCGCGGCAAGGCCGGTCATCGCCGAAGTGCCGTTGACCAGCGCCAAACCTTCCTTGCATTTCAGGACGGCGGGTTTGCGTCCCATTTTTTTCAGAGCGGCAATTGCGGGAATCCGTTTGCCGTTGAATTTCGCGTGGCCATAACCGACCAGTAATCGCGCCATGTGCGCCAGCGGAACCAGATCGCCGCTCGCGCCGACGGAACCTTCGGCGGGAATTTCCGGCAGAACGTTTTTATTCAACGCGGCGATGAGCAATTGAATCAATTCTTCGCGAATGCCGGAAAATCCGCGCGCCAGTGCATTGGCGCGGGCGAGCATGATGGCGCGGGTTTCGTTTTCGGAAAACAGTTTTCCCTGCCCGACCGACAAATGATGCAGCAAATGGATTTGATGTTGTTCCTGGTCCTGGCCGGAAACGCGAAATCCGCTCAAGGGGCCAAAGCCGGTATTGATTCCATAGATTGCCCGCGGTTGCGCGGCGAGTTTTTCCACGAGTCCGCGGCTGCGGCGGATCATCGGACGGGCTTTACTTGCCAGCGCGCAAGGTTGTTTGAGCGAAGCAATTTGCCAGACTTCTAAAATGGAAAGTTTGTGTCCGTCGAGCGCAATCATCAAAAACGAAGGCGCAGTTTACAATAAATGCTTGAACAAGCAAGTTTCGCCGTGTTTGCTTTCGCCGGTCTAAACGTGGCTGAAAAATCCATCATCATCATCGGCGGCGGACTGGCCGGCTTGGCGACAGCCTGTTATGGCCGCATGAACGGCTATCGCACAACCCTGCTCGAACATCATCACGAAGCCGGCGGCGTCGCCAAATCCTGGAAACATGGCGATTACTTGATTGATGGCGGCATCCATTATTTGATGGGACATCGTCCCGGCCTCGCAAGCTATCAGCTCTACCGCGAGCTCGGCATTTTCCAAAATCGCGAATTCCCCGACATGGTGGAATACGTTCATTTCATTGATGAAGAAAGCGGCCAGCGCGTCAGTTTCACCGGCAATTTGGAAAAGCTGGAAAAAGACTTAAAAGAAATCGCGCCGGAAGATTCGAAATTCATTGACGAATTTATCGCCGGCATCCGCGCGCTCCAAAAGACCGACATATTTCGCCTGATGGAAACGCCGGCGGAATTGATGGGCATTTTCGGCCTGCTCAAACAATTGTGGAATTTGCGTTACGCGTTGCGTTACCTCGGCGGCGCTTACAACAAACCCATGCTCGAATTTGCCGGGGTCATCCGGAATAAAAGTTTGCGCCAGATGATCACGCATCTGTTTCTGCCGGAAATGCCCGCGTGGTTCACGATGTTTCTGCTCGCGCTCCTGGCCAACCGGCAAATGGGTCTCTTGCGCGGCGGCTGCAAAGATTTCACCGCCAGCCTGCTCGAACGCTATAAAAATCTTGGCGGCGAAATTTTTTACGATTCGACCGTCAAAGAAATTCTCGTGAAAAACGATTGCGCGACGGGCGTCCGGCTGGAAAACGGGAATGAATTTCGCGCCGACGCCGTGGTCTCCGCGTGCGACGGTCATAGCACGATTTTCAAAATGCTCGGCGGCCGTTATCTCGGTGGCAAAATCAAACGCTGTTACGAAAACTGGAAAATGTTGCGGCCGTTGATGATTGTCAGCTTCGGCGTCAACCGGGATTTTTCAAGCGAACCGCCGCATAGTTTTTTACTGTTCCGCGATCTGATGAACGTCGGCAATGTGAAGGTTGATGGTTTTCCGATCCGTTTTTTCAATTATAGCGGCAAATTTTCCCCGCCGGGAAAAACCGTCGTGCAGGTTTTGCTGATCACCGATTGGAAATTCTGGAACGATTTGCGTTCCAGCCCGGAACGCTACGACGCGGAAAAAAAACACATCACGGCCGAAACGCTGGCGCGATTGGAACAGCTTTATCCGGGAATCACTTCACAGGTCGAAGTGACCGACATCGCGACGCCTTACACGACGTGGCGTTACACATTGAATCACGAAGGCGCGTTCATGGGCTGGGAACCCACGCCCGAATCACTGCGTTCGCCGCTGCCGAAAACGTTGCCCGGATTGAAAAATTTTTACATGGCGGGCCAATGGGTCATGCCCGGCGGCGGCGTCCCGCCCTGTTTTTATTCCGGACGGCACGTGATCCAGCTTTTGTGCAAACAGGACGGGAAGAAATTTACGACGAGCGTGATATAAAAAATTTCGGCGCATTCAGCTTTCGCCAAATGCGCCGATGGGTTTGCAAAAAACTATTTGTTCTTCAGTGTAAAAATCGCGTCATTCGCGTCTTTTTGAACCCGCTTGTCCGGATCCGACGTCAATGGTTCGATATCTTTGATGACGCTCTTGTCGCCGAGCACCGCGAGCGTGCGGCAGGCATCGCGTTTGACGAACGGATTTGCGTTTTTCAAAAGCGGAACGATTTCAGGAACCGTGCTTTTGGCATCCAATCCGCGCAACGCGATCACAGCCTGTTGCGCTTCCTTCCAGTTGTCGGATTTAAGCATCGCCGCGATTTTTTTCAGATCGTCCGCGCTGACCTTGGCGTGAGTCGCGCCGAGCACGCGCGCGGCCTTTTCACGCACCGCCGGACGTTCATCCGTAAGCAAGGCCTTGATCTTCGGCAGCGAATTGGGACTGTTTGGATATTCTTTTTCCAGATTTTGAAGCGCGCGGGTGACAATGCCTTCTTTCGGCGATGCCAAATCCGCCATCAATTCGTCTTCCGATTTTGGCGCGGCGGAAGCCGGCAAAACCGTCGCGACAACAGCCAAACCAATGACAGCACTAAGAATAAGCTTTTGAATTTTCATAATTGCTCCATTTGATAGTTAATCCAGTTTCAAAACGACATTAGCGAAACGGCTTCCGAAATGTCAACAGCGTTTGCAGTGACAATCACCGTGCGCTTCAGGCGACCAATTTCATCACCGCGTCAATCGCGTTTTCAATTTTCACCGCCTGCAAATTCCCGCCGCGCGGTTTGATTTCAATTTCACCTTTCGCCAGAGATTTTTCGCCGATACCGACGCGAACGGGGAAACCAACCAAATCCGCGTCTTTGAATTTCACGCCCGGACGCTCATCGCGGTCGTCAAGAATCACATCAATTCCGCGCGCCGAAAGTTCGGCGTAAATTTTTTCGGCGATTTGCATCGCCTGATTGTTCACGTCCACGTTCAACGGCGTGATGCAAACGGTGTAAGGCGCGACGTTGAGCGGCCAAACGATTCCGTCCTTGTCGTTGCATTGCTCGATGACCGCCTGCAACGTGCGCGTCACGCCGATGCCGTAACAGCCCATCACGCACAATTGCCGCGCGCCAGCTTCGTCCAGATAAACCGCATTGAATTTCTCGCTGTATTTCGTGCCGAGCTTGAAAACGTGGCCGACTTCAATCGCGCGACGAATTTTCAACGGCTTGCCGCATTTGATGCAAGGCTCCCCTGCTCCAACCGTCCGCAAATCGAACCATCCGTTCACTTTGATATCGCGTTCGATGGAAACATTGTGCAAATGGAAACCATCTTCGTTTGCGCCGGTGGTCATTTCATTCGCGCCGCGCAAACGTTCGTCGGCAAAAACTTGAACGTCCAATTTCTTTCGCGTCGAAGTCACCGCGCCTAAACTTCCCGGATGCGCGCCGGTCAATTCAAAGATTTCTTCCGGCGTCGCTGGACGAAAAACTGTCGTTCCGATTTTTCCGGCGAATTTCGCTTCGTTCAATTGGTCGTCGCCGCGAATCAAAACAATCACCGGCTTGCTGTCCGCAATGTAAATCAGCGTCTTGATCTGGCGATTCGCTGGAACTTTGTAAGGCTCTTTTGCCAGCGCTTCAATTGTCACGACGCCGGGCGTGGCAAATTTTTCAATTGCCGCACCGATTTCGCGCGCGGCAGTTTTTGGAATTCCGCTCGTGGCTTTTTCAATGTTCGCCGCGTAACCGCACGCTTCGCAAAACACGACTTCGTTTTCGCCGGTTTCCGCCGGAATCATGAATTCATGCGAAAATTTTCCGCCGATGACGCCAGTGTCGGCTTCGACGGCGAATGCTTTCAATCCGCAGCGCGCAAAAATTTTTGCGTAAGCGTCATACATTTTTTGATACGTGATTTGCGACGCTTCATCGTTCACATCGAAGCTGTAAGCGTCCTTCATGATGAATTCGCGGGCGCGCATCAGCCCGAAGCGCGGGCGGATTTCGTCGCGGAATTTGATGCTGATTTGATAAAAATTCTTCGGCAATTGACGATACGAATTGATTTCGTTCGCCACCGTTGACGTGACGACTTCCTCGGCGGTCGGGCTTAAAAACCATTCGCGATTGCCGTTGTCTTTGACTTTGAACAGCACGTCGCGCGCGGTTTCGGCGCGCCCGCTTTGTTCCCAGATTTCCTTCGGCTGAAGCGCGGGCATGAGCACTTCGATTGCGCCGGCGCGGTTCATTTCTTCGCGGACGATTTGCTCAACTTTGCGCAATGCGCGCAATCCGAGCGGCATGAACGTGTAAACGCCGCCGGCGAGTTTGCGGATGAGTCCGGCGCGCAGCAACAGTTTGTGAGACAAAATTTCCGCGTCAGCCGGAGCTTCGCGGAGCGTGGGAATCAAAGTTTTAGACCAATACATGCGGCGCAAAGATTAACCACAAAGACACAAAGACACGAAGAAATTTTAACGTCCTTCCCACGCGATGATTTCACGCATGGCCAGCACATCCAACTTGTCTTTGTCGCGCCACGAACCTTCCTTGAGAAAAATCAAATCTTCCACCAGGCGAATGGCGCCGGCTTCGATTTGGAAATCTTCCATTTTCAATTCACGTGCCCAGCCTTCGCCCCATTGTTTGAGACATTCAAGAAGTTTGTGAAGATTTTCAGGCGCCGGATCAACGATAATGTCCACGTCTTCTGTTGCGCGGACATAACCGTTCATCGAAATGGCCACGCCGCCGACGACCGCGAAATCAATGCCGGCGCGGGCGAGCGCGACCAACAGTCTTTCGTATGGGAAAAAGTTCTCCGGCAGGGAATTCATTTTTGGCGAACTTGTAAATAAAAGCGTTGAGTTGTTCCAACCGGACAAGATTGTTGCTGGATTTCGGAAAACGTCCAACCACTTTCTTGACCGGCTGCTGCATCGGCTCAATCTGCGCTTTCATAATGACAAACTAAATCCCGCAAAATGTGCCGTCAACACGCATTTATTTCACGGAATTGACCAAAGGCGCAAGTCCTTGAATCCGCACTTCCAGTTTGTCGCCGCTTTTGATCGGGGCAACGCCGCTCGGTGTGCCGGTAAGAATGACGTCGCCGGGCAAGAGCGTTAGATTTCTTGAAATAAAACTAACAAGTTCCGCCGGCTTGAAAATGAGTTGGTTGGTATTGGAGCTTTGGCGCAATTGGCCGTTTTGAAATTGTTGGATCGTTAAGTTGTTTGGATCAATCTCCGTTTCCACAAACGGCCCGAGCGGCGTGAAGGTGTCAAACGATTTGGCGCGCGCCCATTGCCCGTCGGATTTCTGGATGTGCCGGTCGCTGATGTCCTGCGCGGCAGTATAACCGAAAATATGCCGCGCGGCCTGCGCCTGCGAAACGTTGCGCGTTTTTCTGCCGATGACGATGCAAAGTTCGGCCTCAAAATCTGTGCGGTGTTCGCGAAATGGAATTTCAATCTTTCCGCCGTGCGGCAATAGCGATGTCGGCGCCTTGAACCAGATCAACGGCTCCTTCGGCAATTCACGATTCATTTCGCGCGCATGGTCGAGGTAATTGATGCCGACGGCGATGATTTTTGTTGGCACGACCGGCACCAATGTTTTCACGCCTTTGCGCGGCACGGATTTTTTATCGAACGAATGTTTGCCAAACATTTCTCCGCGCAGCCGGAACAATTTATCGCCGGCGACTTTCGCATAAAAAATTTCTTTTCCTTTTTGAAATCGTCCGATGGCAGCCATGGAATTATTTATGATTTAGGATTTATGACGAATGATTTTTTCAGACCCGCGGAGTCTGCCGCTGAAATCATCAATCGTAAATCATAAATCGCAAATGACCTTATTGCGCTTGGGGATTTTTCGGTTAAATTGTCGCGGTGAACAGGCTGACGAAGCAGGAACAACTGGTGTTGTGCGTCGTTTTGGGATTATTGCTGGTCGGTTGGGCTGTAAAAATGTATCGGGCGTCGCATCCGCCGCCGCAGCCGGTTTCGCAAGCAAAACTCTAAATGCAAGAAATCAATTTCGAACAAGCACTGGAACAGATCGTCGCGGCGGACAATCGTTTCCAGCGCGATGCCTATTTGTTTGTGCGCGAAGCGCTTGATTTCACGCAAAAACTCATCATCAAGGAAAACCGCGGCAAAATCCGGCACGTGACCGGACCGGAATTGCTCGATGGCATCCGGCAGTTGGCGCTCCAGCAATTCGGCCCGATGACGACGACGGTTTTTGAAGAATGGGGAATCAAAAATTGCCGTCATTTCGGCGACATTGTTTTCAACATGGTGGAAACCGGCCTGCTCGCCAAAACGGAAAACGATTCGCGCAATGATTTCCAAAACGGCTACGATTTCATTGATGCATTTCAAAAACCGTTCTGGCCGGAGAGCAAATCGAAGGCCGAAGCCAAATCGCCCGCCAATTAAATTCATTTGCTCAAAAAATTTCCCCGCGTATTTTTCGCGGGTAATCAAATGAGCAAAATCATTTCCAATGGAGAGATTCCCGCGCTTCCGCCGGGCGTCACGCTGACCACTCTCGAAAACGGCCTCGTCGTCATCGTGCGCGAAGACCATAGCGCGCCGGTCGTCAGCGCGCAGGCGTTTTGCGGCAGCGGCAGCATTCACGAAGGACGCTGGCTCGGCGCCGGTCTTTCGCACGTGCTCGAACACATGCTTTTCAAAGGCACGACGACGCGCCCCGGCAGCCGGATTGACCAGGAAGTCCAGGAAGCCGGCGGCTACATGAACGCTTACACGAGTTTCGACCGCACGGTGTATCACATTGACGTGCCGAATACCGGCGCGCGCACGGCGATTGATATTTTGTGCGATATTATGCAGCACGCCGCGCTGCCGCCGGATGAATTGGCCAAGGAAATGGATGTCATCCGCCGCGAAATGGACATGTGCCAGGACGATCCGGGCCGGCGCGCGAGCCGGAGACTTTTTGAAGTTGCTTATACACGCAGCCCGTATCGCTTCACGATCATCGGTTACCCGGACATTTTCAATGAGCTGAAGCCCGAAGACATCCGCAATTATTATCACGAAAAATATGCGCCGAATAATTGCTTCTATGTCGTCGCCGGCGACGTAAAAAACTCGGAAGTCGTCGAGCAAATAAAATCTGCCTACGCGAAAACCAAATCGCGCGCGATTCCGCCCGTCGTGCTGCCAGTTGAACCCAGGCAAACCGCATCGCGCGAAATTGTCGAGGAAGCGCCCGTTGAACTGGGTCATTTACATTTTGCGTGGCACATCCCGGAATTGCGCCATCCCGATGTGCCGGTGCTCGATGTGCTTTCGGTGCTGCTCGGCGGCGGACGCAGCTCGCGATTGTTCCAGCAAGTGCGCGAGCGGCAAGGTTTGGTTCATCACGTTGATGCATGGACTTACAGTCCGGGTTTGCCCGGCGTTTTCGGCATGAGCGCGATTGTGGATGGCGATAAATTTGCCGCCGCGCGTGATGCGATGCTGGCTGAAATCGAAAAGATCAAGATCCATATCGTGAGCGCCGATGAATTGCACAAAGCCGTAAAACAATTTGTCTCCGCGTCGCTCGCTACGCGCAAGACGATGGAAGGCCAGGCGCAAAATCTGGGCGGCAATTGGCTGGCGGCAAACGATTTGAATTTTTCCGAGCGCTATCTCGCCGCCGTCAAACGTGTCACGCTGGCCGACATCCAGCGCGTCACCCGCGAATATCTCACGCCGGAAAACCGCACGCTTTATGCGCTGTTGCCCGAAGGCGCGACGCCGAAATTGAAATCGGAGATGGAGTGGAGCGCCGAACATCCGGTCCAAAAAATTGAATTGCCCAACGGATTGAAATTGCTCGTCAAAGAAGATTCGCGCTTGCCATTCGTCGAATTCCGCGCCGTCTTTCAAGGCGGCGTTCTCGCGGAAACGGTTCAAAACAATGGCATCACGCAATTGCTCGCGAAATTGCTTTTGAAAGGGACGCCAAAACGCACCGCGGAAAAAATTGCCACGGAAATTGAATCGGTCGGCGGCCATATTGATTCTTACGGCGGCAATCAAAGTTTCGGCGTGAACCTGGAAGTGTTGAAAGAAGATTTTGCGACCGGCCTGGATTTGCTCGCGGACGTTTTGCTCAATCCGGTTTTTCCCGCGAAGGAATTGGAACGCGAACGCGAAATCCAAATCGCCACCATTGCCGCCCGCAAAGACGATCTGCTCAAAAGCGCCGGCGTGGCGATGCGCCGCGCATTGTTCGGCGAGCAGACTTATGGCCTCGATCCGCTCGGAAGCGAAGAAACCGTTTCCACAATTGCCGTCGCGGATTTGAAGGCATTTCATCAGAAGCTCGCCGTGCCGGACAATTGTGTGCTGGCCATTTTTGGCGATGTGAAAATTGCCGAAGTAAAAGCAACGGTGGAAAAGCATTTTGGAAATTGGAAGCAAGGACAGAATTCAGAATCCAGAATTCAGAATCCAGAATTGAAAGAGAAAAGGCGCGTGGTCGAAAATCGCGACAAAAAGCAGGCTGTGTTGGTCATCGGATTTCCCGGCACGACGATCCGTGACGACGACCATTACGCATTGGAATTGATCCACGAATCGTGCAGCGATCTGGGTTCGCGATTGTTTCTGCGCATCCGCGAGCAGCTTGGATTGGCTTACTATTGCGGCGCGCAAAATTTCAGCGGCGTGGCGCCGGGCTATTTTGCCTTTTACACAGGAACGGAACCGTCGAAAGCGGAATTGGTCGAAAAGGAATTGCTCAAAGAAGCGGAATTGTTGCGCACGGAAGGTTTGAGCGCGGAAGAATTGAAACGCGCGAAGGCGAAGATCATCGGCCAAAAGAAAATTCATCGGCAGGATTTGGGGAATCTGGCGGCGCTCACGGCGCTCGACGAACTTTACGGCCTGGGCTATCAACACGCCGAGCTTGACGATGTGAAATTCGAAGCAGTGACGCTCGAACAAATCAAAGCGGTCGCGCAAAAATACCTGCGGCCGGATGCATTTGTCGTTTCCATCGTGAAACCATAAATTCTCAAAATGAAATCATCCTTCGAACTGGCGATGGAGCGGTTGAACAAATCCGCGCCCGCCGCAAAATTGACCACCGCGCAAAAAGAACAGATCGCGGAACTGGAATCGCGTTACAAAGCAAAAATCGCCGAGCGCGAAATTGCGTTGAAAGCGGAATTGGCCAAAGTCGTCGGCAATGCGGACGCAGAAGCGGGAATCCGCGAGCAATCGGCCATGGAACGGAAAAAATTGCTGGCGGAATTGGACGAAAAGAAAGAACGAATCCGTCAGGGGAAAAATTAATCGATTGATCGCCCGGAGATCGAGGTGAAGCTGGTGCACCCATGAGGAGTTGAACCTCAAACCTGCTGATCCGTAGTCAGCCGCTCTATCCAATTGAGCTATGGGTGCTCCAAAAGGGCAGATACCTTACGCGGCGGCGGCGGCGTGAGCAAGAAAATTCCCGGCGCTTTGCGTTACTTCAACAAATTCTTGATGGCAAGCATCGCGATGGTGGCGATGAGCATCAAGCCGGCGGGAATAAATTTCTTCGTTTTGGCCAATCGAATGGTGAAGACGATGACCAGCAGGATCAATAAAACATTCGCGAAACCGTTGGCGAATTGTTGCTTAAAAATGCTGTCGAAGGTGGTCAAAATCAAAAGCACGGCAAAGATAACCGAGGTGACGAGCGAGATTTTGCTGCGGCCTTTGAAAAAGCCGAACAAGCCGCCGGCCAGCAGTAAAATGATGTAAGCCCAAAACGCCTTTGTCGCAATGTCGTGCATCACGCAAGGCTGCCTCAATTTGCAAGAACGTCCAGACTTAAAATCTCTCCCGGCTCGCATTCGGCGACGACTTCGAATGGACGGCAGCAGATCTCGCAATCCGTGGTAAATCGTTGCTGTGGAGCGCTTGTGTCCACAACCAGTTCAAATTTTTGACCGCAATACGGGCATGAAATCGTCTCCGCAACTTCCATGTCTCAAAATTAGCCGCGCAAAGAAAAATGACAATGAAAAGAGCATTCATTTTTCCTTGGAAAAAATGCAAATCATCCGGCCCCGGGAATGGGAACGGATTTTGCTATTTTGCTGATGAGAAAGGGTTGTTGTGTCGAAGTTGTTATATGTCTTGATTGTTGAGGATTCCGAAAACGACGCGAAGTTGTTGTTGGAAGAATTGCGACAGAAGGGTTTTTCGCCGGTCCACGAACGGGTCCAAACCGCCGAGGGAATGGATGCCGCGCTCGCGCGCAGTGCCTGGGACGTGGTCATTTCCGATTATGTCATGCCGCAATTCAGCGGGCCGGCCGCGCTCAAGCTGTTGCGCGATAAAAAAATTGACGTTCCTTTCATTGCCGTTTCCGGCACTTACGGCGAAGAAGCCGCCGTGGGCATGATGAAATCCGGCGCCAACGATTACATCGTCAAAAACAATTTGTCTCGCCTCGGCCCGGCCATCGAACGCGAAATCGAGGCCGCGCAAGTCCGCCGCGCCCGCGGGCGCGCCGAAGCAGCGCAACAATTCCTTGCCGCCATTGTCGAATCCACCGACGACGCCATCTATGGAAAGACGCTCGACGGCATCGTCATCAGTTGGAACGAAGGCGCAAAAAGGATTTTTGGCTACAGCGCCGAAGAAATCATCGGTCATTCGATTTCATTGCTTTATCCGATTGATTTGCGCGATGAAATGGAAGACGTCATGGCCCGGGTCCGCCGCGGCGAAACGGTCAGCGCGCACGAAACGACCCGGGTGCATCGCGAAGGACGTTATGTTTCCATTTCCGCAACCATTTCCCCGGTAAAAGATGAAACCGGGAAAATCATCGGCGCATCCGGCATCGCCCGCGATATCACCAAACGCAGGCACGAAGAAGAAGAACGCGCGAAATTGGTTCATCGTCTGACCGATGCGCTCAAGCAGGTCAAAACACTCACCGGCCTTTTACCGATTTGCGCGTGCTGCAAACGCATCCGCGACGATCATGGTTATTGGCAACAGGTTGAAACCTATATTTCCCGCCATTCCGACGCCGTTTTGAGCCACAGCATCTGCCCCGACTGCGCCCGTGAATATCACAAGAAAGAAAAAGAAGCCGTCAACGCGTAAGCCGCAAAAATCTTAACGCTTCCTCGAAATCCTCCGGCAAGGGCGATTCGAATTTCATTTCTTTTTCCGTTCGCGGATGAACAAACGCCAATTGCCGCGCGTGCAACATCACGCGAGGCGCGACAAATCCCGTCGCCTCGGCGAATTTTTTATTTTGGCGTGCGCCATAAGTTTCATCTCCCAGCAATGGATGGCCGATGAATTGAAAATGCACGCGGATTTGATGCGTGCGCCCGGTAAAAATCTGCGCCTCGACAAATGCCGAGCAATTCAATCTTTCCACAAGCCGAAATCGCGTGTGCGCCGCCCTGCCCGATTCATCATCGCTTACCGCCATACGTTTGCGATGCGATGGATGCCGCGCGATCGCCGCCCGGATCTCACCGGTTTCGCGCTCAAAACTTCCGCAAACGATTGCATTATAAATTTTTTTGACCTGGCGTTCGGAAAACTGTTTTGAAAGCGCCAGATGGGTTTCATCATTTTTCGCGATGACGAGGCAACCGCTTGTTTCTTTGTCGAGCCGATGGACGATTCCCGGCCGGGCAACGCCGCCGATGCCGCTCAGACTGCCCCGGCAATGATGCAGCAATGCATTCACCAGCGTGTGTTCTTCGTGTCCGGCAGCCGGATGCACGACCAGTCCGGCGGGTTTATTCAGCACCAGCAACGATTTGTCCTCGAACAAAATATCGAGCGGCATTTCCTCGGGCTGCGCTTCGGCGGATTTGGGTTCAGGGAAATGGATTTCAATTTTGTCGCCGGCGCGCGGCGAGTAAGTGGCCTTGATTGTTTTTCCGCCGACGCGGACATGCCCGTCTTCGATCAGGCGTTGAAATGCACCGCGCGAAACGGCCGGAAATTTTTGGCGCAGGAATGAGTCGAGCCGTTCGCGCGGCAATGATTTCTCGACGATGAAATGTTCGTCCCGCATTTGCGTCATTTCCCATTTGCCATCGGCTTGGGTTGATTCTCATTTTTCCATGTGATGAGAAAAACCAGCGCCACGCCGGTGCAAATCGCGGAATCGGCGATATTGAACGCCGGAAAACCGATCTGGCCGCCGCCACGTTTCTGCAAATAGAAATAGATGAAATCCGTCACGTGGCCGATGCGCAGGCGATCCATCAGATTTCCGGCGATGCCGCCAAAAATCAAGCCCAGCGCGATCTGCCCGGAAAACCGGTGCGCATTGAAATGGTCGCGCATGTAGATCAATGCGAAAAGCGCCACGAGCGCCACGAGCGCCAGCGCGCCGTTGTTGTTGCGGAACAAACTCCACGCCGCACCAGTATTGTCCCAGTGAACAAAACGGAAAAAGCCGCGGATGACGATTTTTTCGTCGCCTTCGGGCAGCAAATGCAGCACAAGCCATTTCGTGAACTGGTCGAGCGCGAACACCGCAACGGCAAGCGCGGCGATGCGACAGTTTGATTTTTTAAAAATAGACACGTGCTCCAATTTATTCGGCTTAATGATTTCCGCTCCCGGATAATAAATTGTAAATTGAAAATCGTAAATGATTTTGGACTTTTGACTTTGGACAGCGCTCTCTAGACTTCATTCATGCCGCTCGTGCGAATTTTGGTGGACGGTTATAGTTTGCTGCACAACTGGCCCGAACTCGCGCCCGGCGCGGCCCGCCATTCCGGGCGGGCGCGTGATGAATTGGTTCACATCCTCACGCGTTATCACGATGCGACCGGCGAATTGATAACCATTTTTTTTGACGGCAGCGGCGCTCCTGCCGGCACGCCCAAAAACGAATCCCGGCGTGAGGTGGAAGTTTTGTTCTCGCGAAGCGGCCAAACGGCGGATGACCTGATCGAACGCGCGGCACACCGGTTTCGCGAATTCGGCGAAGTGCTGGTCGTTTCCGATGACAACGCCGAGCGCGACGTGGTGAGCGGCTTTGGCTGCGCGACCGCCAGTTGCTCAAATTTTATCCGCATGATTGAAAATGCATTGAACGATATGTCCGAAGACCTGAAAAATTACAATCGCACCGAGCAAAACCGCTTTAAACGATCGCATTAAAAATTGAATGAACAAATTTTTCCGCGTCAAATTCTTTTTATTTCTGTCCATCGTCATGGCGGCGCTTGCAGTTGCGCGGGCGCAACAACCGGAGGCCCGTTACGATAACCGCGTGCTCTTGGTTTATGACACTTCATGGGCCATGAAAGCGCGCGTGCCAAAAATGCGCGCGGCGACGTTGGAATTGCTCTCGACGCTGTTGCAAAGAGGCGAGTTGCGCAACGGCGACACCATCGGCGTCTGGACTTTTTCAGACGACGTTTTGGCCGGAAAATTTCCATTGCAAACGTGGCAGGCAAATACGGGAGAAACCATTTTTTCCAACATCACCCGATTTGTCGCTGATCAAAAATATCATGGCTCGACTCATTTCGATAAATTGATGCCGATGATTCCCGGATTGGTGGAAAATTCCGACCGGTTGACCGTGGTGATTTTTTGTGACGGCGACGGGCATTTTTTTGGAACGCCGTTCGATTTGCCGGTCAATGGATTGTTCCAGCAGGAGCGTTCGTCGGCGCACAAATCGGCAGCGCCGTTCCTGGTGATTTTGCGATCGCAGCTTGGCAAATACGCCGGTTGCCGCGTGGATGTGCCACCGCAGATGGATGTTCCTTTTTTTCCTGAATTCCCGCCGCCACCCACGCCGCCGACGGCGCCTGCAAAGACGAATAAACCTGCAAATGTCATCGTTCCACCACCGGCGCCGCCTTTGCTGATTGTGGGAACGAATATTTACACCGGCACCAGTGCTTTGACGAATCGGCTGCAATCGCCGGCAACCAAAACGAATTTGCCGGAGACAACAACGAATTCTGCCCCTGCCCGAAATACAAATTCCACAGAGGTCAATTCTACCAATATCGTCACCATCACGAATGTGGTCGTGATGACCAATATCGTCGAGCCGCAGGTTCCGGCCCAGCCGCCGACCAATCCGATCGTTTCAGAAACGACATTGCCGGGTGAAATGCATACGGACACCGCGCTCGCCGAAAAGAGCAATTCCGGCGCTGGCAAAGTTTATGCGATTGCGGGAGCGCTTTGTCTGGTCGGCGCGATCGGCCTGGGAATGTTTTTATTGCGGCGTTCGCGCCGGACAAAGTCATCGAGCCTTATCACGCGCTCAATGAATAAAAAATAATTCGCGCGTGACTTTTGCCGGCACGCATGGAAAATTCTTCCTCCATGAGATTATTTTCCGCGCTTTGCATGTTAAGCACTGCCCTTGTTTTTGCCGGCTGTTCTCAAAACCAACCGGCTACAACCGAAACCGCCCCATCGAATTCTGCGGCGGCGACTCCGCCCGCGGCCGACACCAACGCCGATGAAGTCGCCGTGCTCGACACTTCTGATGGCCAAATGGTCATCGCGTTTTGGCCCGATGCCGCGCCGAATACGGTCGCCAATTTCAAGAAACTGGCGCGCCAGGGATTCTATGATGGCACTGCTTTTCACCGCATCATCAAAGGCTTTATGATTCAAGGCGGCGACCCGTTATCGAAAGATCCGGGCAAGGAAGCACTCTGGGGCACCGGCGGTCCCGGTTATACCATCAACGCTGAATTCAATGACCATTCGCATCAGCGCGGCGTCATTTCCATGGCGCGGTCGCAGGATCCGAATTCGGCGGGCTCGCAATTTTTCATTTGTGATGGCGACGCCTCATTTCTTGATCATCAATACACGGCCTTCGGCCATTTGATCAAAGGCGAAGATGTCCTCGAAAAAATCGCCAGCACGCCCGTCGGCCCGAGCGGTCAGGGCGAAATGAGCAAACCTTTGAGCCGTGTCAGCCTTATCAGCGTTAAAATTGTTCCAGCCAGTTCCGTAAAATAAATTTCAATTCAAATCAAATTATGAGCGAAGTTGCAATCCTTACCACCAGTGCAGGAGAAATGGTCCTTGAATTCTGGCCGGACGTTGCGCCGGGTCACGTGGAAAATTTCAAGAAGCTTGCGCAAAAAGGTTTCTATGATGGCACCTGCTTCCATCGCGTCATCAAAGGTTTTATGATCCAAGGCGGCGACCCGCTCACGAAAGACGACAGTAAAGAACACATGTGGGGAACCGGCGGCCCGGGTTACCAGATCAAAGCCGAATTCAACGAGAAACCGCACATGCGCGGCGTCCTTTCCATGGCGCGCTCGCAAAATCCGAATTCCGCCGGCAGTCAATTTTTTATCTGTCACGGCGACCCGCGCTTCCTCGACCGCCAATACACGGCCTTTGGCAAATTGATCAAAGGCGACGACGTTCTGGAAAAAATCGCCACCACGCCCACGCAGCCCGGAGACCGCCCGGCAACCAAACAAACACTCATCAGCGTAAAAATTGTCCCGGCCGATTCGGTAAAATAATTTGTGGAAATTTCTGAACTGGCCAAAGTTCTGGTCGCCCTCGGCTGTCCGGCCGAAAAATCCGTTGAAATGGCTGGGCAACTGGACAAACGCGCGAAGCAATTAGCCGCGCAAAAAGGGAAAACTTACGAGGAAGCGCTGCAACATTTGCTCTCGCTGATGCGGCTGGGTTGGGCGTCGCCGAAATAAAATTTTACTCTCGGTCGTTGCGCCTCTGCGTTAAAATTTCCCCGTGATCAAACCGTGGAAAAAAATCAGCTCCCGTCTGCTTGGCGATTACCGCATTTTCAAATTGCGGAGCGATGTCTGTGTTTCGCCGCGCACCGGCAAAGAACACGACTTCTTCATCCTGGATTCCGTCGATTGGGTCAACATCATCGCAATCACGCCCGACCAACAACTCGTGATGGTCGAGCAATATCGTCATGGCTCGAATACCGTGGAACTGGAAATCCCCGGCGGTATGATGGACCCGGATGAAACCGACCCCGTTGCGACCGCCATTCGCGAATTGCGCGAGGAAACCGGCTACGAAGGAGAGAACGCGCGCGTGTTGGGAAAAATCCATTCCAATCCTGCCATCCTGGGCAATATCACCTACACCGTGCTGATTGAAAATTGCCGGTTGAAACATGAGATCGAATGGGATCACGGCGAAGATTTGCTGACACGATTGGTTCCGGTTTCAGAAATCCCCAAACTTGTGGCCGATGAAAAAATCGGCCATTCACTCGTCGTCGTCGCGCTGTATCATTTCGATTTGTGGTTGCGGGGGATCAAAAAGATTTAGCGAATAAGTATGAACGTCCAAAAGCAGAAGTCCAAAGTCCATTTTTGGTCGCAAATTATATTTTCAATATTCCTGCTCCTTTACGGAATAAAAACAATCGCAACCGGAAAGGCAGTATTATTAGGAAAGACTGGATGGGTAACATATTTCGGCGTCACAGCCGATGTGGGTGGAATCACCATGCTCCTTTTTTCCTATGTCGGTCTTCGTATTTTGATCTGGAAAAAAAAGGAAACCAAACTTTCAAATCTTATTTTCGGTTTCGCGTTAGCCTCGCTCTTGCTTTTTGTAATCTTGATGTTCGTTGATATTTTTCATGGAAGATTCGCTTCAGAACGTCTCCATTAACAAGATCCATATTCCACATGCCCATTTTCTATGAATGCCAGCGTTGCACGGCGTGTTGTCGCTGGCCGGGACAAGTGCGTTTGAGCGACGAGGAAATTTCGCGGCTGGCGAAATTCAAAGGCATGAGCGAACACGATTTCATCCAGCAATTCACCCGCTTGCGCCATGACCGGCACGGCCTGTCATTGATGGAAAAGCCAAACGGCGAATGTATTTTCCTCGACGGCGACAATTGCGCCGTGCAACCGGCCAAGCCGCAACAATGCCGGAATTTTCCCAACCTTTGGAATTTTCCGGGCTTCGAAAAAATCTGCCACGCCATTCCGCGTGAAATCAACGAACCGGAATATCACCGTCGTATCGCTCTCATAAAAGCCAAAGGAAACGCTCGTGATTAACTCAAATTCGCCGGATCAATATCCACCGCCAACGTCACGTCGTCGGGCAACGCGAGAGCGGCAACAATTTTTGCCAACGCCTGGCTCAATTTGCTCATCGCCCGCGTCCGCAACATGATTTGGTAACGATAAAATTGTTCCGCGCGCGCCAACGGCGCCGCGGCCGGACCGGAAAGAATCAGATCTTTGAATTCGCCGAGAACCTTTTCCAGCTCCCGCTTCAAATGGTCGGCGGAAAATTTCACCTTGTCTTCATTTCTTCCGCGCAACGTCAGCAACGCAACGCGGCTGGCCGGCGGATATTTCAATTGCTCGCGAAATTCAATTTCCTGCTCGTAAAACCCGGCGTAATCGTGTCGCCGCGCGTATTGAATCGCTGGATGAAATGGCGCGAATGCCTGCACAAACACTTCGCCTTCCACGTCGCCGCGACCGGCGCGACCAGCCACTTGCGTCAGCAATTGAAACGTTCTTTCGCCGGCGCGAAAATCCGGTTGATGCAGAGCCGAATCCGCATGAATGATTCCAACAAGCGTGACATTCGGAAAATGCAGTCCCTTCGCAATCATCTGCGTGCCGACGAGAATATCAATCCTGCCCGCGCGAAAATCGCCGAGCGTTTTGCGGTAATCGTCTTTGCGCCGCATGGCGTCGGAATCCATCCGCTTCACGCGCGCATTCGGAAACAGCTTTGCCAGCGCCTCCTCAACGCGCTGGGTTCCCGTGCCGGAAAATCGAATGGCCGGATTTCTACATTTTTCGTTGGGACAAATCGCTGGAACTTTGTCTTCAAATCCGCAAATGTGGCAGGCGAGTTTTTGTTCGATGCGATGATAGGTCAACGAAATGCTGCAATTCGGGCAATTCGCGGTATAACCGCATTTTTCACATTGCAACGATGTCGAATAGCCACGGCGATTGAGAAATAAAATCGTTTGCTCCTGTTTATCGAGCCGCTGATGGATCGCTTCTTTAAGTTGCGGCGAAAAAATGGGCGCGCCTTTTTCTTTTGCCGCGGCTTGCCGCATGTCCACAACGCGCACGCGCGGCATTTTTTGGTCGTCCACGCGTTCGGGCAATTCGAGCAGCGCGTATTTTCTGCGTTTCGCGTTGTGATAACTTTCGAGCGACGGCGTCGCCGAACCGAGCACAACGACGGCATTTTCCATTTGTCCGCGCATGATCGCCACGTCGCGGGCGTGGTAGCGAGGCGCTTCTTCCTGCTTGTAACTCGTTTCGTGTTCTTCATCCACGATGATGAGCCCGATCGGCTCGACCGGCGCAAAAATCGCCGAGCGCGCGCCGATGACGATGCGAGCGCGGCCCTGGCGGATTTTATGCCATTCATCATGCCGTTCACCCGCACTCAAATGCGAATGCAAAACTGCGACGAGCGTTTGTAATTTTCCAGAACTAAACCGGGCCTTGAATCGTTCCACTGTCTGCGGCGTGAGAGAAATTTCCGGAACAAGAACGATCGCTCCTTTCCCCTGCTCCAAAGCATGCGCGATCGCCTGCAAATAAATTTCCGTCTTTCCGCTTCCGGTCACGCCGTGCAAAAGAAAAGTCGAAGACTGTTTTGGCGCATTCGATACGTGTTGTGTAGCACCCGCGTCCCGCGGGTCATTTTCGGCGTCACGCCGAAAATCCGAAGCGGCGGTCGGCATCCAAATAAATGGATACTCCTCCATCGGCCCCACCAATCCAATTCTTCGTGGATTGTTGCAGATATAATCCCACGTTTTGTGCAAATCCGCTTCCGAGCGAATCAGACGGTCGAACGATTCATCGTTCCAAACCGCGCCTTTGCGCTTCATCGCCTTGTTCACTTCATGCGCGGAAAACGATTTGATGCTGTGTAAAATTTCCGAAAGCAAATGAACCGCATTTTTTTCCGCTTCCTGAATTTGCAATGGTTGGACCAACAAATGAACGTGGTCGGGCATGACACACGCGGCGAGACATTTTATTTTTTTTGCGTGCCAGAAATGGCAGGCGTCCAATGTTTTGGCACAGGCTTCAGGCGAAAGCACTAATTTGTTATGCGTGCGCCACGTGACGTGATAAGTGAATCCGGGAATTTCAAAATGCGGCAGATTGCGTTTGCGGACAGTGGTCTCGAGAATTGGCGACGACTTGGCTGTCGGACGAGAATCGGGCGCGACGCCCGATTCCACCCGCGGGATGCGGGTGCTACAACAATTATCCATCGCGCTCATGATTTTCGTCAGCGCAGCGGATTGCGCGGGATTCAACGCCAGCGGTTGCGTCGGCAAAATGTGTTCGTGCGCATAAGGATCGCGCTCGGCGATTTCAGAAGAAATTTCAACGAGGCCAAGGTCTTCCAATTTGCGAACCGTCGCGGCGGTCGTTTCGGCAAGTTCCAGCAATTCCGCCAGCGGCATTTCACGGCGTTCTTCGATGATGTTCCAGACTTCCTGCTGACGTTTCGGTAACTTTGGAAATTCACCGCGAAAATCCAGGGCGCGGGCGAACAATTGTTTTTTCCAGCCTTCTTCCTTTTTGCGGATGACGTCCGGCAGGACGGATTTCAAGGCGATTTCCGGCGCGCAGCAGTAGTAATCGGAAATCCAGCGCGCCAGTTGCAGCACTTTTGGCGTGACCAACGTTTGCGCCCCGATGATTTTGAGAATCGGCTTGAGATTGGCCAGCGCAGATTCTTCGGCCAGCGCGGTGACGGTTCCATAAATTTTGCGCGCACCGAACGGAACCTGCACACGCGCGCCGACATCAATTTTTCCAGCCAGCGCGGGCGGAATGGCGTAATCGAATTCTTTCCGCAGCGAAATTTCAAGGCTGACACGGGCAATCATTGGCAGAAAATTGCCCGAAATAATTTATCCAATCACGCCGAAAAGTTTACAGGGAAACCAATAAAATGAATTCTCTGCGTCGCCGTTCGCATAACATACGGCGTGATTCAATGCGAATTTATCGCCATCGACGAAGGCCATGCGACCCTGTTGCACATCAATGAGCGCGACGCTTCGAAAAATTGGATCGTTCCTATCGGCCAACCGCAGGCGCGCGACATGCAATTGATCGGCGACGGAAAAATTTTGATCGGCCATCATCACGGCTACAGCGAATTCGACATCGCGACGGGCCGGCTCGTCAAAGAATTCAAATCGCTCGAAGGCGTGACCGCCGCGCGCCGTCAGCCCGACGGAAATACTGTCATTGCCGGCGTAAACGTGGCCCGCGCGAAGGGAGTTGTGGTTTTGGAATTGGATAGGAACGACAAAGAAATTCATCGGGCAATTTTCCCGGGTGATTACGTGCGGCTGATCCGCCAGACCAATGAAGGCACTTATTTGATGAGTTGCAATGACCGGATCCGCGAAGGCTCGCGAGATGGAACCTATTTGCGCGAATTTCCGGTGGACGGCTTTTTCCACGCATGGAAGGCATTGCGTTTGTCCAATGGAAATTTAATCGTCACCGCCGGCTACGGCGCTTTTGTGGTCGAACTCGATGCCGCGGGAAATATAATCCGCAAGTTC
>DASTWS010000028.1:0-20486 GCA_035776755.1 Verrucomicrobiia bacterium | reverse complement strand
CGCAGCCGTGGTATGTGGTGAAGTTGAAATAGTTTTGCCGCAAAAATGCGCGGATAAAGTTCGCGCAATCGTTACAATTGTTGGAATTGACCTTCGGAACAGCGTTTGCTAGCTTTCACGCTCAAGAAATGAATATCGCGTTGAACCAACCTGTTTTGGTGCTCAACCGACTGTGGCAGGCGGTCAATGTCTGCTCGGCGCGCCGGGCGCTCACGCTGTTGTTTCAAGGCCAGGCGCACGTCGTCGTCAACGGCGACGATGGTTCATTTCGCACGTTCAATTTTGATCAATGGCGCGATTTTTCGGAAGACGCACCGCACGATGAATCGGTTCACGCCATTTCTTTCCGCATCCGCGTGCCGCGCATCATTCTGCTGATGATTTATGACCGGCTGCCGAAAAAGGAAGTGAAATTCACGCGCCACAATATTTTCGAGCGCGACAAAAACACCTGCCAATACTGTGGAAATATTTTTGAGCGCAAGGATTTGAATCTGGATCACGTCATTCCGCGTGATCGCGGCGGTCCGACGACGTGGGAAAACATCGTTTGCTCCTGCATCGAATGTAATACGAAGAAGGCGAATCGCACGCCGCAGGAAGCTGGATTGCATCTGATCCGCAAGCCGAAGCGGCCGAAATGGCGGCCGTTTGTGCAGATCAATTTCACACTGCACCGGCACGATAGTTGGAAGCATTTCGTTGACCTGGCGTATTGGAACGTCGAACTCGGCGAAGACGTTTAGCCGGTTTAAGTTTTCGCTTTGGCCATTTCAATCATTTCCCAGAACTTTGGATTTTGCTGAAGCGCTTCGTCTTCGGCCGTTTTCAATCCGGAACGGAACAGAAAATCTTTCAGCGTGTGCCGGCTCAAAATACGGTGGATGAGAATTCCCAAATCGTGCCGCTCGAAATAAATGCGATAATCGCCGACGCGAAAACGGTGCAAAACTTTGCCTTCACGTTCCAATTTGCCGAAATCATCCAATTCTGTTCCCAAAACCTGCTGCGGCAACCCGCGAAAATCACCGAGGATCTGCAATTGCAGTTCTTTTGGCATTTTGGCCAATTCCGCGGCGCTGGTCGGCGTGAAAATGATTTGAAACATCGTCGGAAAAATTGACGGTTGGCGCGACAAAGTCAAAAAGTTTTTGAATTTTTTATTGAATTTCCTGCGCCTTTTTGGCTATTGTCGCTCTTGCCACTCGCTGAATTGGGGGCAGTTGGCGGCAAATCGCATAATACAAGCCGGTCCAACTCATTTCCCATGAAAGCCAATTCACTCCGCGCACGCTCCACCAACGGTTTCGCCATCGAAGACGATTTCAAACGCCAATTGCTGGCCACGCTGACTTTGCTCAAAGACGGCGACTTTTCCGCCCGGTTGCCGTCGGATTTGACCGGTCTGGACGGCAAAATCGCCGATGCGTTCAATGAAGTCGTCTCCCGCATGGATCGTTTTAGCGATGGCCTCTTTCATCTGCGAAATGAAGTCGGCCGCAAAGGAAAGATTGGCGAACGCCTGCCCATCGGCGATTCCGTCGGCGGTTGGGCCAACCGGATTGAAGCCGTCAATTCAATCGTGGATGATTTATCGCAGCCGACGCTGGAAATGGGCCGCGTCATCGGCGCAGTCTCCAAAGGCGATCTGTCACAATCCATGCCGCTGGAAATTTCCGGCCGGCCGCTCCAGGGCGAATATCTCCGCACTGCCAAACTCGTCAACGGCATGGTTGAACAGCTCGCGAGCTTTTCCGTCGAAGTCATCCGCGTCGCCCGCGAAGTCGGCATCGAAGGAAAACTTGGCGGACAAGCGCAGGTCAGAAAAGTCTCCGGCGTCTGGCGCGATTTGACCGAAGCCGTGAATCAAATGGCCGTCAATTTGACCGCGCAAGTCCGGAACATCGCCGACGTGACCATCGCCGTGGCCAACGGCGACCTTTCCAAAAAAATCACCGTGGACGTCCGCGGCGAAATTTTGCAGCTCAAAGAAGCCATCAACACGATGGTGGATCAATTGCGTTCGTTCGCCGCCGAAGTGACGCGCGTCGCCCGCGAAGTCGGCACCGAAGGAAAACTCGGCGGCCAGGCGTTCGTGCCCGGGGTCGCCGGAACGTGGAAAGATTTGACCGATAACGTCAACTCCATGGCGTCCAATCTCACCTCGCAAGTCCGCAATATCGCACAAGTCACCACCGCCGTGGCGCGCGGTGATTTGTCCCGCAAAATCACCGTGGATGTCAAAGGCGAAATCCTCGAATTGAAAGACACCATCAATACGATGGTGGATCAATTGAACGGATTCGCGTCTGAAGTCACGCGCGTGGCCCGCGAAGTTGGCACCGAAGGCAAACTTGGCGGACAGGCCGAAGTCCGCGGCGTCGCCGGAACGTGGAAGGAATTGACCGACAACGTCAATTCCATGGCGTCCAATCTCACCTCGCAAGTCCGCAATATCGCCGAAGTGACGACCGCCGTGGCGCGCGGCGATTTGTCGCGCAAAATCACTGTGGACGTCAAAGGCGAAATCCTCGAATTGAAAAATACTATCAATACGATGGTGGACCAATTGAATGGATTCGCGGCCGAAGTGACGCGCGTTGCCCGCGAGGTCGGCACCGAAGGAATTCTCGGCGGACAAGCCGAAGTGCCCGGCGTCGGCGGCACCTGGAAAGATTTGACGGATTCTGTCAACGCGATGGCCACCAATTTAACTTCGCAAGTCCGCAATATCGCCGAAGTGACGACCGCCGTGGCGCGCGGCGATTTGTCCCGCAAAATCACTGTGGATGTCAAAGGCGAAATCCTGGAATTAAAAAACACGATCAACACGATGGTCGATCAATTGAACGCCTTTGCTTCTGAAGTGACGCGTGTCGCCCGTGAAGTCGGCACCGAAGGAATTCTTGGCGGACAAGCCGAAGTCCGCGGCGTCGCCGGCACATGGAAAGAATTGACCGATAACGTCAATTCCATGGCGTCCAATCTCACCTCGCAAGTCCGCAATATCGCCGAAGTGGCAACGGCCGTGGCGCGCGGCGATTTGTCCCGCAAAATCACTGTGGATGTGCAGGGCGAAATTCTTCAATTGAAAAACACCATCAATACGATGGTGGATCAATTGAACGGATTCGCGTCTGAAGTCACGCGCGTTGCCCGTGAAGTCGGGACCGAAGGCAAATTGGGAGGACAAGCCGAAGTCCGCGGCGTCGCCGGCACATGGAAGGAATTGACCGACAACGTCAATTCCATGGCGTCCAATCTCACCTCGCAAGTCCGCAATATCGCCGAAGTGACGACGGCTGTGGCGCGCGGCGATTTGTCGCGCAAAATCACCGTGGACGTTCGCGGCGAAATTCTCGAATTGAAAAACACCATCAATACGATGGTGGACCAATTAAACGCCTTTGCGTCGGAAGTCAGCCGTGTGGCCCGCGAAGTCGGCACCGAAGGAAAACTCGGCGGACAAGCCGTCGTGCCCGGCGTCGCCGGAACCTGGAAAGATTTGACCGACAACGCCAATTCGATGGCGTCCAACCTTACGTCCCAGGTCCGCAACATTGCCGAAGTGACGACGGCGGTCGCGCGCGGCGATTTGTCCCGTAAGATCACGGTGGATGTGAAAGGCGAAATCCTGGAATTGAAAAACACCATCAACACGATGGTGGATCAATTAAATGCCTTCGCGGCCGAAGTGACGCGCGTGGCTCGCGAAGTCGGCACTGAAGGAAAACTCGGCGGACAAGCGGCCGTGCCCGGCGTGGCGGGAACCTGGAAAGATTTGACCGACAACGTCAATTCCATGGCATCCAATTTGACCGGCCAGGTGCACAACATCGCCGAGGTCACCATCGCCGTGGCCAATGGCGATTTGTCCCGAAAGATCACCGTGGACGTTCGCGGCGAAATTTTGCAGCTCAAGGAAACGATCAACACAATGGTCGAACAATTACGTTCGTTTGCGTCCGAAGTGACGCGCGTCGCCCGCGAAGTCGGCACCGAAGGCCGCCTCGGCGTGCAAGCCGTCGTGCCCGGCGTGGCCGGCACGTGGAAAGATTTGACGGATTCCGTGAACGCAATGGGCTCAAACCTCACCGCGCAAGTCCGCAACATTGCCGAAGTGACGACGGCGGTCGCGCGCGGCGATTTGTCGCGCAAAATCACGGTGGATGTGAAAGGCGAAATCCTGGAATTGAAAAACACCATCAATACGATGGTGGATCAATTGAATGCTTTTGCCGCGGAAGTGACGCGTGTTGCCCGCGAAGTCGGCACGGAAGGAAAACTCGGCGGCCAGGCCGAAGTGCCGGGCGTGGCCGGAACCTGGAAAGATTTGACCGACTCGGTGAACGTCATGGCGGCGAACCTGACCGACCAGGTGCGCGGCATCGTGAAAGTCGTGACGGCCGTGGCCAACGGCGGATTGAATCAAAAATTGACCGTGCAGGCCAAAGGCGAAGTCGCCGCGCTTGCCGAAACGATCAATAACATGACCGACACGCTGGCAACCTTTGCGGAACAGGTCACGAACGTGGCGCGCGAAGTCGGCGTCGAAGGCCGTCTCGGCGGCCAGGCCAACGTGCCCGGCGCCGCCGGCACATGGAAAGATTTGACCGGCAACGTGAATTTGCTGGCGGCGAATTTGACGACCCAAGTCCGCGCCATCGCGGAAGTCGCCACGGCGGTGACAAAAGGCGATTTGACGCGTTCGATCACGGTGGATGCGCGCGGCGAAGTGGCCGAATTGAAGGACAACATCAACACGATGATCGGCAATTTGCGGGAAACGACCGAGCGCAACCAGGAACAGGATTGGCTGAAAACCAATCTCGCCAAATTCACCAGCATGTTGCAGGGACAACGCGAATTGTTCACGGTCGGACGGATCCTGCTTTCCGAATTGGCGCCGCTCGTCGGCGCGCAACACGGCGCGATTTACCAGATGGAAGTCGGCGACGACAACAAATGGTCGCTCCGTTTGCTCGCCGGTTATGCCTTGCGGCCGGAACAGCCGGCGCGTATCACCGTCGGCGAAGGTCTCGTCGGCCAATGCGCGCTGGAAAAGCAACAGATTTTGCTGACCGACATCAAGACCGACCACATGCGCATCGCCACGTCGCTCACGGAAGCGCGGCCCGCGAGCATCGTCGTTTTGCCGGTGTTGTTTGAAGGGCAGACTAAAGCGGTGATTGAACTGGCTTCGCTCACGCCGTTCAGCGTCACGCATTTGACGTTCCTCGAACAATTGACGCAATCCATCGGCGTGGTCCTCAACACGATCGAGGCCACGATGCGCACGGAAAATTTATTGCAATCGTCGCAACAATTGACGGCCGAATTGCAATCGCAGCAAAAAGAATTGCAACAGACCAACGAAGAGCTGGCGCAAAAAGCGCGGCAATTGGCGGATCAAAACGTCGAAGTGGAGCGCAAGAGCCGTGAAGTGGAACAGGCGCGGCGCGCGCTGGAAGAAAAAGCGGCGGAACTGGCGTTGACGTCCAAATACAAATCAGAATTCCTCGCGAACATGTCGCATGAATTGCGCACGCCGTTGAATTCGATTTTGATCCTCGGCCAGCAATTGGCGGAAAATGGCGGCGGCAATTTGACCGGAAAACAGGTTGAATTTGCGCGCAATATCTATTCATCCGGCTCGGACCTGCTCCAGCTCATCACCGATATTTTGGATTTGTCGAAGATCGAATCCGGCACGGTCACCGTGGAAGCCGAGGAAGTCGAATTCGGTTCCATCCGCGACACGGTGGAACGCAATTTCCGTCATTTGGCCGAAGCGAAAAATCTTCCGTTCATGGTCGAATTCGATCCAGCCCTGCCGCGCACGATGACGACAGATCCCAAACGCTTGCAGCAAATCCTGAAAAATTTATTGTCGAACGCGTTCAAATTCACGTCGCAGGGACACGTCACCATCCGCGTGGCGCCGGCGGCTTCGGGCTGGGGAACGGAAAATCCCGCGCTCAACCGCGCGCAGCAGGTGATTTCCTTTTCGATCGCCGATACCGGCATCGGCATTGCTCCGGAAAAACAAAAATTGATCTTCGAAGCGTTCCAGCAAGCCGACGCCGGCACAAGCCGCAAATACGGCGGAACGGGATTGGGCCTGGCAATCTCACGCGAATTGGCCTCGCTGCTGGGCGGAGAAATCCGCCTGGCGAGCGGGCTGGGCGACGGCAGCACTTTCACGCTGTATTTGCCGGCGACGTTTCCCGGCGGAGCGACGCCGCGTCCGCAATCCAGCGCTCCGGTCGTTTTGCCGGCGCCGCGCGAGGAAAATATTCCCGACGACCGCGATGCAATCCATCCGGGCGACACGACATTGCTCATCGTCGAGGATGATCCGCATTATGCGCGCGTTTTGCTTGGGTTGGCACGCGACAAAGGATTCAAAACAATCGTGGCGACGCGCGGCCACGCGGCGCTGACGCTGGCGCGGCAGTATTTGCCCACAGCCATCACGCTGGACATTTTCCTGCCGGACATGCTGGGCTGGACGGTGTTGAACAATTTAAAAATGGATCCGGCCACGCGGCATATTCCGGTGCAGATCATTTCCATCGAGGAAGAACGCCAGCACGGACTTTCGCACGGCGCATTTTCCTACACGATCAAACCGGCGACGCAGGAAGGTTTGACGCAATGCCTGGACCGGATCAAAACATTCGCGCAACCGCGCACGAAAAAATTGTTGGTCATCGAAGACAATGAAACCGAACGCAATGGCGTGGTGGAATTGATCGCGCACGATGATCTGGAAATCAAAACTGCCGGAACCGGCGCGGAGGCGTATCAAATGCTGCTCGATGACCAATTCGATTGCTGCGTGCTGGATTTGCACCTGCCGGACATGAGCGGGTTTTCGCTGCTGGAGAAAATGCAGAATGAACCGGTCCTGCGCGACGTGCCGGTGGTGGTTTTCACGGGCAAAGATTTGAGCGGCGACGAGGAAAAACAATTGCGCGCCGTGGCCAAAAGCATCGTGCTCAAAGACGTGCAATCGCCCGAACGGTTATTCGATGAAACGGCGCTCTTTTTGCATCGCATCGTGTCGGATTTGCCGGAAGCGAAGCGTGAGATGCTCGCGCGCCTGCACAATTCAAATGAGGCGCTGCGCGGACGCAAGGCACTGGTGGTGGATGACGATGCGCGCAACATTTTCGCGCTGACGACGGTTCTGGAAAATCACGAGATGCAGGTGTTGAGCGCCACCAACGGCAAGCAGGCCATCGAAATCATCCAAAGCGAGCCGGATTTAAGCGTGGTGCTCATGGACATTATGATGCCGGAAATGGATGGTTATGAAACGTTGCGGCAAATCCGGAAAAATCCGGAATTCCGTTCGTTGCCGATTTTGGCGCTGACGGCAAAGGCGATGAAAGGCGACCGGGAAAAATGTCTGGAGGCCGGCGCGTCGGATTACATCGCCAAACCGGTTAACACCGACCAGCTCGTATCGCTGTTGCGCGTGTGGTTGTATCGCTAACCTCAAGTCAATTTGTTTTGAGACTGGACGAATTTATAAAAACAAAAATCGAGTCATTGGATGAGTTGCGGGCGTTATTGTTGTTGAGCCGCGATCCGGAAATGAAATGGACGGCAAACGATGTCGCAGGCCGCCTTTATTTGCCGCCCAAGGCAACCGATTCCATTTTGTCGCGATTGATCGGAAAGAAGCTTTTGCAGGCGCTTGAAAATGGTCATTACCGTTATGAGCCGCAATCGCCGGAACTGGCGAAATTGGTCGAACAACTTTCTGAACTCGACAAAAAGCAGCCGGTGACACTGATAAATATGGTCTATGCCAAGCCGCAGGACATCCAGGCATTCGCCGATGCTTTCAAGATCAAGAAGGAAAAGGACTGATATGGCCGAAACCATTTATGCTTTATGCACCGCCACGGCGCTTTTATGCGGCGCGTTGTTGTTCCGGGGTTATCACAAAACGCGGGTAAGCCTGTTGTTCTGGAGCGGAATATGTTTTGCCATGCTGACGCTGGAAAACTTGTTTTTGTTTTTGGACCGGATTGTTTTTTTGAATGTGGATTTGAGGCCGGTGCGGATCCCGTTCGGACTGGCAGCGGTCGTTTGTTTGCTCTACGGAATGATTCTGAAAATAAAATGAGTGACTACGATTTCATCCGTGGCGTCGTGGCGATGGGTTTCCTCGTCGCCTCGGCATTTTTTTTCCGTTTTTGGCGCGAAAGCCGCGACCGGCTTTTTGCGTTGTTTGCCGTGGCATTTTTGCTTTTGACGGTCAACCGCGTGCTGTTGACCGTATTTCACGAAGATCGCGAATACAGTCCAACGCTTTATCTCCTGCGCCTCCTTGCATTTCTCATCATCCTCGCCGCCATCATTGACAAAAACCTCCGCCGAACGTGATTTTATGAATGCTCCGGTCAACATCCTGCTCGTGGACGACGAAAGTCGAAACCTCGACGCCCTTGAAAGCGTTTTAGCCCTGCCGGATTTACGCCTGGTGCGCGCACGCACGCCGGACGAAGCGTTGCTGGCGCTGATGCGCTACGAATTTGCCTGCATCGTCCTGGACATCCAAATGCCCACGATGACGGGAATTGAATTGGCGAAATTGATCAAGACCCGCAAGCGCACGCAGCACATTCCCATCATTTTTCTCACCGCCTATTTCCTTGAGGAAAAAGATGTGTTGCAGGGTTACGGAGCCGGCGCCGTGGACTATTTGACCAAACCCATCAGTCCGCAAGTGCTCAAATCCAAAGTCGGCGTATTCGTGGATTTATTCCGCACCACAAGCGCGCTGGCCGAAGCCAATAACGCGCTCGAAATGGAAATTCTCCAGCGCAAAACCGCCGAAGAAGCGCTGCGCCAGATGAATACCGAATTGGAAACACGCGTCAACGACCGCACCGCGGAATTGAAACGCGCGCACGACGATCTGCTCGCGGCCTCGCGCGCGAAGGATGAATTTCTCGCCGTGTTGTCCCACGAATTGCGCACACCGCTTAATCCGGTCCTGTTACTGGCCAGCGAAATGGCCGTCAACCAAAGTTTGCCGGCCGAAATCCGCGCCGACTTCAACACCATCCGCAAAAACGTGGAACTGGAAGCGCGGCTGATCGATGACTTGTTGGATTTGACCCGCATCACGCGCGGCAAAGTCATCCTCGAAAAGCAATTCCTCGACGCCCATAAAGTGTTGCGCGATGCCATCGCCAACGTGCAGGCCGACGCCGAACATAAAAACATCTTTCTCAAGGTAAAATTGAATGCTCCCGAATACGCTGTTTTGGGCGATGCCGTTCGCTTGCAGCAGATTTTTTGGAACCTGCTCAAGAACGCGATCAAATTCACCGCCAGCGGCGGCGTGTCGGTGGAAACGGCAAATATGAATGGAAAACTGGCGATCAAAATTTCCGATACCGGTATCGGCATGAACACCACGGAAGTCGCCAATGTCTTTAACGCCTTTGCCCAAACCGGAAATCAACATCGCTTTGGCGGCCTGGGATTGGGACTGGCCATTTCGCAAAAGCTGGTGGAATTTCACTTCGGAGAAATCCGCGCCGAAAGCGAAGGGCCGGATAAAGGTTCCACGTTCACCGTGGAACTTCCGGTGGTCGCCGCCAAAATCAACGGCCATGATGTGCCGGAGCTTTCATCATCCGCGCCCAAGACGGATGACAAGCAAAATTCCGCAATCCGGATTTTGCTCGTGGAAGATCACGAACCGACGCGTTCGACCCTGGTGTATCTTCTTTCCCGCCGCAAATATGCGGTGACCGCCGCAGCCACGCTGGCGGAAGCCAGAAAATTGGCCGAAAATCAGCGCTTTGAACTGGTGATTTCCGATATCGGATTGCCGGATGGCACGGGTTACGATTTGATGATTGAATTGCGGAAGCGCTCGGCCGTGTGCGGCATCGCGCTGACCGGTTATGGGATGGAAGAGGATTTGGCGCGCAGCCAGGCCGCCGGTTTCGTGGTGCATTTGACAAAACCGGTGCGCATCCAATCATTGGAAAACGCGCTGGCCGATGCAAAAAAGATGATGAAAATTGAATTGGCCGCCACGACATGATCCGCGCAACTAATCGCCTCCGCCGGTGTTGAATTTCCCGTTGCCAAAAGGTAACGTATTTACATGAGAATTTCCCGAAAACTTGTGATTGCTCTGTTTGGCGGTCTCGCGTGCAGCGGCATCGCGGCAGATGAACTGGCGTTGAACGATAATCCTTATGAAGCCATTTCCGTCCGCAATGTTTTCAATTTGAACCCGGTGATCGTCAACACCACTCCCAACCAGCCCGAGCCGCCGGTCAAAATCACTCCCAACGGCATCATGACCATTTTTGGAAAATTGCAGGTGCTTTTCAAAACTTCCGGCGGCAAAGCGAATAAAGACCAATCCTATATTTTGACCGAAGGCCAGCGGGAGGATGACATTGAAGTGGTCAAAATTGATGACGACAAAGGCGCAATCACTTTTAACAACCACGGCATCGTTCAAACGCTCACGCTGGTTCCGGCCACGGCCAGCAGTGGAAGCGCGCCGGCGGCGACAGCAACCGGCTTTCCATCTCCCGTGAATAATAACAATAATAACGGCTTTGCCGCGCGTGGCCGTTTCGGAAATTTTCCCGGCCGCCGCAACCGGACCAATGAATCTTCCGCCGAAAATCCAGACGCGAATGACGCGTCGAATTTGCGAAATATCCCAACGCGAAATTATCAGCCGCCTCAATCCAATTTGACGCCCGAAGAACAAGTCATCATGATCGAGGCACAACGCGAATACTACCGGCAACAGCATAGTCCAATCGCCAATATTTTACCGCCGACATCGATGACCCAACCAGCGGGGGGAACTGGTGGAACTGGTATGGATGCTCAACGCAATTTTTTCCCCGGGCAGGGTGCCTCACAACCAACCATACCGTAATCGTCTCAGTTTCTTCGGCGGACTGTCCAAAAATCGACTGGCGGAATCCGGCCGGACAAAACTTTCATTGATTCAATTTCATTCAGAAATTGTTATCGGCTTGACAAAAAACGGCTGGCGGGGAAATTGCTTTATTACTTTCAATGGAAGACGTTAACCGAGAGGAACTTGATAAACTGCTACTGGCGATCATTGACAGCGCCGAGGGCATTTCTGATTTACTATTTGTTGTTTCCAAACCGCCGCAGTCGGAGATTTATGGACGACTAACGCCGTTTTCCGGCGAGCCGCCGCTGACGAGCGCGCGCATTGAAAGCCTTGCCAAAGTCATCATCGCCGGAAATCCGCGGCTGATCCAGGATGTGGCCGAGCGCGGTTCCTGCGATTGCAGTTATTCCATCGCCGACGCCCATCGTTTTCGCGTGAATATTTACCGTCAAAATGGAAATTACGCGATGGTATTGCGGCGGTTGCAATCGAAAATCCCCACGATGGACGGCCTAAAACTCGCGCCGGTTTTTCGCGAAGTCATCAAAGAAAAGAACGGCCTGATTTTTGTGACCGGCGGCACCGGCAGCGGCAAAACGACCACGCTTGCAGCGATGTTGAATGAAATCAACCAAAGCAGCGAAGTTCACGTCGTTACACTCGAAGATCCGATTGAATTCCTGCATCCACATATCAAAGCAACGTTCAGCCAGCGCGAATTGGGCCGTGATTTTTATAATTTTCCCGATGGCCTGCGCGCAGCATTGCGGCAGGCGCCAAAGATCATCCTTGTCGGCGAGATCCGTGACCGGGACACGATGGAAATTGCGCTGACCGCCGGCGAAACCGGCCACGTCGTCTATAGCACGCTGCACACCATCAGCGCCGGGCAAACCATCAATCGCATCCTCGGAATGTTCCGCAAAGATGAAGAAGACCAGATCCGCGAACGGCTCGTGGGCTCGTTGCGTTACGTCGTCAGCCAGCGCCTGGTTCCCAAAAAAACCGGCGGACGCGTTTTGGTCACCGAATTGATGGGCAGCAGTCTCCGCTCGCGCGAAGCCATCGCCCTCGGCGAAAATGAAAACCGACGTTTCTCCGATATTATTGAATCCGGAAACACGATGGGCTGGCATAGTTTTGAGCAATCATTGCTCAAAGCTTATGAGGATGATTTGATCACGGAAGAAACCGCGATCCTCTATTGCATCAATAAAACACTGATGCGCCAGCGCATTGACATGGTCAATAAGCAAAAGAGCAAAGAATATGTTCCTTCCACTTTAAAAATGAAACAGGAACGGGAACAAGTGTCGGCACCCGCTCCGCCGGTTTCGGTGAATGGCAACCCGGAAGTGAAATTGGAAAAAGCGCCGTCCGACAAAGCTTAAACGGTCACGCCGATCAAAAAATCGGCGCCTCAAGCAGTCGGGATTTTTAACTTTTCGCCGACGACAATTTTATCGCTGTTCAAACCGTTGGCAGATTTTAACGCCTTAACCGTCGTGCCCCGCGTTTTCGCAATTTTTCCCAACGTGTCGCCGGATTGGACAATGTAAATCGTTTCCGCAGCTTTGGACGCAGGCGTCACCGCACCGGCCGGAGGAACGTTAGCAGGTTGGGCGGCTGGGACCGGCTGCGGAATTGAATTCGCCACCGCCGTTTTTACGGTCGGCGCAGGCGCGGAATCGGCGATAGCCATGGGCTCTGACATCGCGGCGCTTTTGGAATGTTCGCTGACGCATCCTTCAATCAAAAGTCCGACCAGTAATGCAGCCGTGGCGCCAACGGTGATGATAACGGTTTTTTTTACCCGTGCGCGGCGGCGGTTTTCAATGTCGATCTGGTAAGCCGTTGGAATTTGGAAGGGATTGGACGCGTTCATAAAAATTGCTTTTAATGAAGAAGCACGGCCAATGCCACGGTCATCGTAAATTTTTTTCCGCTGGTTTGGGCTGAACGCTGCCGCGATTTGGCCAGCCATGAGGCAGCATTGTCTCATTCTCGAACCCGCTGTCTTCCTCGGGTGTCCCGCTGTGAGAATCGGGACGCTATTTCACGAAGTCATGCTCCCGGAGCCAGAACAAGCAGTCCGCCGCCCACGGGTGAGGATGCAAAAACGGCGGCTTGTCGGCCAGGCCCATTCCGTGTCCACCGTTTTGATAGATATGCAACGCAAATGGAACCCGGTTTTTTCGCAAGGCTTCCGCGAACATCAATGTATTTTCCACCGGCACCGTTTTGTCTTCAAATGTCGCCCAAAGAAAACAAGGCGGCGTGTTGGGCTTCACCTGCAATTCGCTCGAAAGGAATTGGATCATTTCGTGCGATGGATTTTTTCCCAACAAATTTTCGCGCGATCCTTTATGTGTGAATTCACCCATGGTTATCACCGGATAGCATAGAATCCCCAAATCCGGCCGCGAACTCTGCTGCTCGATCTCGTCGCTCGAGCCAGGCTTTCCTGAATCAAAATGCGTTAGGAGCATCGAAGCCAAATGTCCACCCGCCGACGAACCCATGATACCGATGCGATGCGGATCAATTTTATATTCACCCGCGTGCGCGCGAACCCAGCGGATGGCGCGTTCGCCATCCTGAAATTCCGCCGGATAATGATAATCGCTGGAGCCAAGGCGATAACGCAAAACGAAACATGTCACGCCATGTTGGTTCAGCCACAGCGCATAATCGTTTCCCTCGTGCGGCGCCAGATGTTGATAGCCGCCGCCCGGGCAGATCACCATTGCCGCGCCGGTGGCATTCGATCCGCATAAATACGGCGTGATGGCCGGAATGTCGTTGGTGGTATTGCCGTGAGCGCCGGGCGTTTTGCCGTCCGGCCAGAGTGGAATGGAATTTTGCATTTGTGCGTGTGCGAATGTGAACGAAAAAAATAAAACAGCCGTCGCGAAAATTATTTTCATTTTAAAACCACTTTCTCTTTTTGAAATACCAATACGTTAACAGCGTCGAAACCGCCATCAGAAAAGAAGCCACCGGATACGCGTGCCGCAAATCCAATTCCGGCATGTCTTTGAAATTCATTCCATACCATGTGCCGATCATCATCAATGGAGTCGTGATCACAGTGATGAGCGTGAGCAATTTCACCACTTCGCCGGTCTGGTTCGAAGACATGTTCAAATATACCTGCAGAATTCCCGTGAGCGAATCGGCGTAATTTTGTGCCAGTTCGCCGATGTGAAAGAGCGAGTCGTAAACATCGCGAAAATATGGAACGAGTTGCGGGCGCACGACCTTGAACTCGCCGCCCGCAAACCGCGCCAGCACTTCGCGTTGCGGCCCGATGATTTGCCGCAAATGCAAAACATTTTTCTTCACCTGCAAAATGCGGTTCAATGTTTCCTTATCAGCTCCGCCCTGCAAAACGTTTTGTTCCACATCCGCGATCTCCATCGCCAATTCATCCAGCGCCGGCTTGTAATTGTCCACCAACATGTCGAGCAGCGAATGCGCCACGCGATCCGGCGCGCGCGCAATCTGCATCGCGCCCTTCATGCAACGTTCCTCGACCGTTGAAATTGGACGCAACGGCTCGCGGTGATAGGTGACGAGAAAATTTTTGCCGAGGAAAAAATCCAATTCCGTCGTCGCAAAACGACCGTCTTTGCGATTGTAATCCACGGCATGGATCACCATGAACAGATACGGCGTGAACAGGTCGCCTTCTTTCGGCGTGTATTCCTCGACTTTTGGCGACGGACTGGGCATCACGCAATCCTCGATGGATAGCGGATGGAAATGAAAAACATTTTTCAAAATGGTTTCCACTTCTTCGTCCGTCGGATTTTCGAAATCAACCCAAAGAAAAAGATTCGTGTCCGCCAGCAGCGTCGGCATGAGAAACAGGTCAATGTCCTGCGTGTGCAATTTTCCCTGCGTTGTAAATGCAAATGAGCGGATCATATTCTAACGCCGAATCAACGAAATGTTCAGCGACCACACAAAATTTCGCAAGTTTCATTTCCAATGTGGCATAGACCTCTGGTCCGTGCATTTCCGATAACACAGGCCGGAAGGCCTGTGCCACGAATTTTAATTGCGCTCTTTGACTGTTTGCGCTTCCAGTCTAAATTGTTTGTCCATGTTCGACCTCGTCGCGCCCTACCAACCCGCCGGTGACCAGCCGCAAGCAATTGCGAAGCTGACTGACGGAATTATTTCCGGCGCGAAACATCAAGTGCTCCTCGGCGTCACCGGTTCGGGAAAAACGTTCACCGTCGCAAATGTTATCAAAAATGTGAACAAGCCGACGCTCGTGATTTCGCACAATAAAACGCTCGCCGCACAACTTTACGCCGAGTTCAAAAGCTTTTTTCCGAACAACGCTGTCGAATACTTCGTCAGCTACTTCGATTATTACCAGCCCGAAGCCTACATTCCGCGCACCGACACGTTCATCGAAAAAGATTCCGCGCGGAATGAGGAAATCGAACGCCTGCGCCTTTCCGCCATGAGTTCGCTCTTTTCGCGCCGCGACGTCATCGTCGTCGCCAGCGTTTCGTGCATTTACGGCATCGGCAGCAAAGAGGATTACGAAGAAATGATCATTCCGATGCGCGTCGGCAACACGATTTCGCGCGAACAATTTCTTTCGTGCCTGATTTCGCTGCAATACGACCGCAACGACATCGCGTTCGAGCGCGGAAATTTTCGCGTGCGCGGCGACACCGTTGAAGTCCGGCCTGCCGGACGCGAAGACGGTTTGCGTGTGGAATTCTTCGGCGACGAAATTGAAAAGATTACGCGCTTCGAGCCGTTGACTGGAAAGAAAATTGAGCAACTCGAAGCCGTCGTTGTTTTTCCGGCGAAACAATTCGTAACGACGGACACGAAAATGAAGCGCGCGATTTTGACGATTCGCGAAGAACTTGGTGACCGCATTTCATGGTTCGAACGCAACGGAAAATTGCTCGAAGCGCAGCGCATCAAGCAGCGCACCGAATTTGATCTGGAAATGATGGAAGAAATGGGCATTTGCTCCGGCATCGAAAATTATTCGCGCCACATTTCCGGTCGTCCGCCCGGCTCGCGCCCGAACACGCTCTTCGATTTTTTCCCGAACGATTATCTGCTGGTGATTGACGAATCACACGCGACCGTTCCGCAAATCGGCGCGATGTATGAAGGTGATAAATCGCGCAAAACGGTTCTCGTTGACCACGGATTTCGTTTGCCGAGCGCGCTCGACAATCGTCCGCTCAACTTTTTGGAATTTCAGGCGATGCAGAACCAGACGATTTACGTCAGCGCCACTCCGGCGAAACGGGAAATTGAATGGGCGCGCCAGGATTCTCGTAGCAGCGGACGTGAGTCCGCTCAAAATTCAAACGGATTTAGTCAGAGCCAACTCACGTTGGCTGCTACGGGAAATTCAGGTATTGTCGAACTCGTCGTGCGCCCAACGGGTTTGATTGACCCGACGATTCACGTCAAACCGCTCAAAGGCCAGATTGACGATTTGATCGAAGAAGCCCGCAAACGCGCCGACAAAAAAGAACGCGTGCTGGTGACTACACTCACCAAGCGCACGGCCGAGGAATTGACCGATTACCTGCGCGGCATCGGCGTCAACGTCCAATATCTTCACAGCGAAATCGACGCCATCGAACGCGTCGAAGTCTTGCGCGCGCTCCGCAAAGGCGAATTCGACGTGCTCGTCGGCATCAATCTCCTGCGCGAAGGACTCGATTTGCCGGAAGTCTCGCTCGTGGCGATTTTGGATGCGGACAAAGAAGGTTTTCTCCGCAGCGAAACCAGCCTCATCCAGACCGCCGGACGCGCGGCGCGCCATTTGCACGGCGAAGTGATTCTTTACGCCGACGTGATGACCGACAGCATCAAGAAATTTCTCGCCGTCACAAATTATCGTCGGGAGAAACAGATTGCCTACAATACCGAACACAACATCACGCCGCGCAGCGTGAGCCGCGCCGTGGAAGACAGCCTGGCCGTTTACGAATCCAATCGCCACGAAGCGCACGGCGTTTTGAAGGACGCGAAAATGGACGTGGATTTGACCGAAACCATTTCCGAACTGGAAACGGAAATGCTCAAAGCCGCCGAAGATTTGCAATTTGAAAAAGCCGCGCTGCTCCGCGACCAAATCAAGGAATTGAAACGCATGGTCAACGGCGAAAAAGCCGAGGAAACCAAGCCGGTGAGTTACAAGAAATTAAAACGGACGAGGAAGTGAAATTTATTTTATAAAATTTTTTACAACGAATTCTCGTCCCATGGATGTAATTTTAAAAAGCGCCGGCTGAGCGTAGTCGAAGTCCGTGTCCGGCCGCTCATATTGGGTCCGATGAACCATTTGCTCCTCTAAAAGAATATCCAGATGATAATCGGCTACGCTTTTTTGCATTTTGAACTTTTCCATTACCTCCCAATTTGAAACCTCGTCGCCTCTATCAAAAATTAGTTTTAAAATTTCTTTGCTTGAAGAATCAAGATCTTCGCTTGAACTAGCGTTTACAGACGCCAACTGTGAAATTTCGGTCCGATGTTTTTCTTGAAGCGCGGCTATTGCCTTTTTATGCGCTTCCTCCATATCAAGAACTTTCCTTTTTAACTCGAGATTGTCTGTAATAAGTTGACTGTTCTTTTCCAAAAGTGCCGCCTGCTCGGATTGCAGCGCCAATGTATGCCCTTGGATTTTCCCAATTATTTCCGCAGCTTTACGTTCGCCAACTTCATCTCGCAGTTTAATGCAGAGATCCACAATGTCTTTAATTGCACCCATAAAGAATAATCACGATTTTTTTTCAGGCTCTTGCTTTGAAGAACGGCCTCTTTCAATTCGTGCAGGAAGAATGAACAAAAAATCTGCAAGAGCTTTAACAAAATCAATACAGCGCTTTGCGTCAATTTCGCTCGGTAAGGCAGCCGCTTCATCAGCATGACGTTCATCATTTGCATCGAGTCGAACATCATGTGCCCAAAGCGACATTTCTTTGGTAATTAGATGTTTCGAAACCGCCTCTTCAATGCGCGCATAAAGTGAACCAGCTTTAAATCCCTTTTCCTTAAGCATTGCATCAACTGCGGAGGCACAGAGCATAATCGCCCCGGACGGGGCGTGCACAGACTCGATCGCCTGAATGAGAAATGAGCGCGCTTTGTTAGGCATGCCCTCTTCAATTTGGTCTGACTTTGGAAAAATTAATTCGGAACGGATTTCGAATTCATTTCTATAGCATCCGCCTAGAATTGGAAGACCGCATTTCGAACATACATAAACCCGCCATTGATATGCTCTCCGCAGTGAACCTGCTTCCGAATTGAATCCGTGAACCGCTGGCAGAAAAGGATTTGCCACGCGACAATGAGGGCATCGATCCATTTCAAGATGACCCGCAGCGAATAATGTAGGGTTTGCCATAATTGACCTTATGATTTGTCGACTTCTTTGTAGAACCAAATCCAAACCGAATCAAGGTCTTTGCAGACGGTTACCGGCTGCATTTTTTGAAATCCTGAAAGGATTTCAATCATTCAGCCCAGCGTTGGAGGTCCGAGCCGGACTGGCGAGGAACGACTACGCTGGGTCATCGTCCAATAAATTCATCAACGCTGAAGGCGTTGAATCAATCCGCCAACCATTTGATAAAACCCATTCAGGGTTTTGATTTTGTTTTGATGACTACCCGGTGTAGCTCGTTCCTCGTAACGCCGGGCTGATGGATTAAATCCCGTTGGGATTTATTTCGGCGGCAAAAACAATTCCCGATTCTTGCGAATGTAATCCATCGTCTTGCGCATCAATCGTTCGTCGTTAGCGGGGTCAACGTAATCGGTGAAATCAAATTCGCGCGCGTTGATTTTGTTTTCCGTATCTTCGTCCAACACGACGTATTCCACATCCGCGCCAAACGGGTCGCGCCCAACCTTCTTTCCATATTCGCGGCAGATGCCGATGCACGCCCACAATTCTTTGGCAAACTCCGGCTCGCCGATGGCGTCCATCAATTCGGCGCAGGGAACGATTGCCCATCTCGCGTTGCCATCGAACGTGAGAAAACCATTGGTCAGACAATTGCCCGTAAAATCGGCCAGCGAGAGGACGCGCAATTCCGCCGGCAGGGCATCGCGATGTTTGTCCTTCATGATGGCGTCGTGCAACGCCCAATATGCTTTCTCCGGATTTTCTATCTTTAGAATATCGTCAATGTTGTATTCAATTTTATGCCGGAGGCGACGGCGAAGCTTGCGGTCGGCTGCCTCAAAAACACCTCCAAACGCGCAAAGCATTTTCGATTTGATGAGCGACGTCAAATTTTTCACGGCGTAATCTTTGTAGAACCAAATTCCAATCGAATCAAGCTCCTTGCGGAGGGCCACCATTTATTTTTCGTAGCAGCCGACGTGAGTCGGCTCTGATTCAAAATGAGCGGACTGATGTCCGCTCCTACGATTATTTCGGAGGCTTGCGCACGGCCATTTCGGGAAACAGTGCGACCGGAAGAGCTTCCAAATCCTTGACCAAAACAGCATTTGTTGCGACGTTGCCGGTGGTTGTATGATTGCGGCATCTGACCCGGACATTCTCGTCGGCGAATTGGCGCTCGGCGGTTTGATTCTCGTCGTGCTGTGGCGGGTGTTCGATTGGGCGCGAAAAATTCCCGTCCCGCCGGATCCGTGGGACAAAGAAGTGGAAAAAGAAATCCAGGAGCCGGACGCCGTGGAAATCTGTCATCGCTGCTTCACGCCGGCGCCAAAGAACGGCTGGTTCTGCAAACAATGCGGCAGCGCGATCGGGCCTTACAACAATTTGATGCCTTACGTCCAAATCTTTTCCGAAGGCGAAGTGTTCCGCAACAGCACGAACCGGCATCTCCGGAATCGTCCGTGGATCATCACCGGTTATTTCCTGATTTTCGGGACGATGTTTCCGTTGTTTGGATTGATTTATCTCCTGTTGGTTTTGGTGAACCGAAAACGTCCAGGACCGGGAACCGAAACAATTCCACCGGATGCCTCGCGTTGATCCGTTGGCCGGCAGGATGAGCGACGGACAGTTGATTTGACCAGCGGGCGAATCTGGAGCATCATAATCGTGCCGATTTTTGGGGGCGCACTGGTTTCGACCTGATGAATGCGCCAGAGGCGGCATGCCGAGGACGATGCGTTGGCCTCGTTAATCATTCGCATCAAAACATAATTGCTAACGAAGAATTAGCTCTCGCGGCCTAATGTGTCGCGACGTTCGCCGGTGGACACCTGCTACGCCGGACGAACGCCACAGCAGGCATGGTTGACGACGGAGACCGCGCGCCGTCGGCCGAGAAAATTCCATGCGGACTAGGCAGTGCGAATTGAGCCCGGACGCCATCGCATAGCAGAAAAAATTTTCCGGGCTAAGCATGTAGTCGCGGCTGGTTTGTTTGCCAGGGACGCGGGTTCAATTCCCGCCGCCTCCACCATCTGAATTCCGGAAAGAGCGGGGACTTGAACAATTCTCAAAAAAAGACAGCCGTTATTTCGCGCGTTCGACAACGCGGTAACGCGCCCAGATGACGCCGCCCGGCATTAA
>DASTWS010000016.1:0-13208 GCA_035776755.1 Verrucomicrobiia bacterium | reverse complement strand
AACAGCAACTGCTAAACGGCAGACGAGGAAAAACAACCGACTCTATGAAAAAGAAATCCCCAAAATATCCCCCAACAGTCGCAGGCCTGATCGCGCACATTTACGACACCTGCGGAAAACAAAGCGCAAAGGGAATTATCCGGCTGGCCTCCAAGGCTCATCTTATCCGATTGCCGGGCGGACGACATGTCGAGTTCGTTTAATCGAAAGAAATCGTCGAAGCGAACGCAATGAAGCCCGCATAAAATACCGGTTAATTCTTTCTCTGTGCCGGCCTGGTTTCGCTGCCGGAATCCAAATCCGGATCGAAGACGCGTTTTTGTTCGACCGGATTAAAGCTGCCGTCGCCGGACCACAGAGCGCGGATTTGTTCGAGCGAAACCGTCGTGGGCGGATGAAATTTATTTCCGCCCATGTAATCCAAAAGCGAGCGACGCAATTGTTTCAATTCCTGACCGCCGCGCTCATCATCAATCAGGTTGATCGCCGAAACCAATAATTTTCCTCTGCCGACATTGCACTCAAAAATGACGCCGAGTTTCCAATTGCGATTCCAATCGTCAATGCACCAGACAATCGGCTTCAATTCGCGCGGCATGGTTTCGAGATTGATGGCGCGGACGTTGTTGATGAGCGCCGTCCATTGCCAATCGCAATTTTTATCGGTCGGAAATTCCGCGAGCGCGGCGGAATCGGTTTGGCACAGCAAACCGAGAAAGGCGTCAAATCGCGGACGCGGATTTTGCGGCGGCCGGACGGTCATTTGAATGTTCCAGAAGATCGGAACATTCTTCATCGGCGGACATTTTGCCAAATCAAGATTTGCTTCCGTTGGCATGAACAATACTTTGCCGCTGGCGGACAATTTTTTCTCCGCATCACTCCAATTTGTCGTGACGAGAACGTCCGCAGTTTTCGAATCTTTGACCTGCGCCGGATATAGCCAGAAGTTCCAGGTGTTGGTGAAATTTCCGCCGTTCGCCGAACCGGCCGCGACAACCAGTTTGTAGCTGGCCGGCGCGGGCAGTCCGGCCAGGTCAACAATGATGCCGCCGCATTTACCTTTGAAACCCGCAGGAACATCAACATCGGAATTGAGGTTTGGCGGAATGGAGCCGACATCTTTTCCGTGGTCATCAAGAACAGCAAAGCGAAAGGTTGCATTTTCCAATTCCCGTGAGCCGAAATTCGCGACGCCATAATTTGCCTCAAGCTTTTCATCTGTCGTAAAAGTTCTTTTCTTGAGCCATACCAGCGGAACAACCGGGCTGCAAAAATGCCGGAATTCTTCCGGCGTCGCATAACCTTTGCTCTGCCAAAATGCATCGAGCACGCCAATGAGCGCCGTGCCCTGCCCTAAATAATCGTGCAGATCCAGCAATTGAAAACCCGCGAGGCCGGGCGTGCGCAGGTTCGCTTCAATCTCTTCTTTATAACATTCCAATTGAAAACGGCCCGATGCCTGCGCGAAATCTTTGTCCTCGTCCAAAACACCTTCCTCTTTTGCGATGTATTTGAAAATATCGTAATTGCCCGGCTGCAAATAGCCGGTGAATTCCCGCATCACGTCGAAATCCGGATAGGCGCACCATTGGCCGACTTCGTGCGCGAGGACGGGAATGTGGACCTTTTCCAGCGCGTCGCGATAATCGCGTCCGAACCAGCCGGTCGGCCCGCGCAAATTGCCACCGCTGAACCGCGCGAGGACGGCATATTGCGCGCCGCCCGCCGCAACTTGCGCCGGATCGCCCCAACCGGAATCCGCCGCGTAAAGCCGGCGATTGTCCCGCGCGTAATTCGCCGCCGCCCATTCCGGCGTGAAATGTTGGTAATTGCGCGGCTCGTTGCTCGGCGAAAGCAAAATGAACGACGGATGATTGCCGTAATTTTTCAAAATGCGCGCGGTTTCATTCGTCAAAAATGCGCGCGTCGGTTCGTTGCCAAAATCCGCCCAAAGTCCACATTCCGGCGCGAGATAAAAACCAAGTTCATCCGCGGCTTCAAACGCCGCTTCCGGCGGACACCACGAATGAAACCGCATTCCGTTCAAGCCATAATCTTTGCAGGTCTGAAAAATCTTTTTCCACGACGCGATATCCATTGCCGGATAACCGGTCATCGGAAAATCACCGCCGAAATGCGTCATGCGCAAGTTGATCGGACGGCCGTTAAGCAGAATGTCTTTGTCGCGCGTAGCGATCTGGCGCAGGCCAAAGAACGTTTCCGTTGAATCGTTTCCGTATTTCGTCTTAAAACGCAGATTAAGCCGCTGTAACACCGGATCAAATTCATCCCACTGTTTATCGTCCGGCAACAACGGCAAATCCAATTCAATTTCCGCGCCGTTCCTTTTCCAGTCGACTGTCGCCTCATGCGATTTCACAAAAACGAGATTGCCGTCTTGCGGAATTGAAAAACAGCTCAGTTTTCCCGAACCGGTTTCGCCGGTCGCATTTCCGATTTTTACTTTGATGAGCGCTGATTTCGTTTCAATATTTGGAAACACCTGCACGTCTTCAATCCACACCGGCGGCGTTGAAATCAATTGAATTTTTCCGACGATTCCGTTCCACGCCGCGCCAAGCGCATCGGAGATGCTGTGCGAATCGAGCAAATGATGGGCGACCGGAAGTTGCGTGCGATTGTCCACGCAAATGGTCACGCGATGTTTTCCCGGCGCGACGATTCCGAAATCATATTCGTGCGGCGTGCCCAGACTGATGTCCGAGCCGATTTCTTTGTCGTCCAGCCAGACCGTGGATTTCCAATGAACGCGCTCAAGAAAAAGCGTGAAATGTCGGCCGTTCCAATTCTTAGGAATCTCGAAGTCGCGTTGATACCATGCCGCGCCGAGATAATGTTTCGGCGGTTGCGCGAGAAACGGAACTCTCATGTGCCCGGGCTGCGAAAAATGTTTGCGCAATTCCGGCGACTGCAATTTCCACCACGCATCGCCGAGCGTCAAAACCCACGGTGTGTTTGTGGAAATGTCATCTCCGTAACCTTGGGCTTGAAGGATTCCGGGCAATTGGATTTTGTCCGCGAGTTTTTTTGAAAACCATTTTTCGGAAATGCCAACGTCATTGCGGTCGAGCGCAAATCGCCATTGGCCGGCCAGAGTGATTGATTCCGCCGAATGACCGCAAGCCGGAATCAACAACGCCAAAAGCAACATCATGGAAAACCATTTTGCGACCGACAGTCTGGAAATCGTAAATCGTAAATCGTAAATCATAAATGTATCAGTCCACCAGTTCGCGTTCGATTTGTTCGAGCGATTTATTTTTCGTTTCCGGCAATTTGAAGAAGATAAAAATAAATCCCACCAGGCAAATCGCCGCATAAAGCCAGAACGTTCCCGCCGCGCCGAGTCTTGCATTCAACAGCGGGAAAGAATACGTCAAAAGAAAACATGCCAACCACAACGCCGCCACCGCGACGGCCATCGCCGCGCCGCGGATTCGATTGGGGAAAATTTCCGAAATCACGACCCACGTGATCGGCGCGAGCGAAATCGAATAACAGGCGATTGCCGCCAGCACGAGCAGTAACAACGGCCATCCCGTCATCGCTGAATGAAAACAAAATCCCAGGATCGTATAAATCACCGCCAGCCCCGCCGCGCCGAACAACATCAGCGGGCGGCGGCCAAGCCGGTCCACGGTTCCAAGCGCGACAAACGTGAACGCCAGATTGACCGAACCTGTCCAGGCAATATTTTTGAGCACGGTCGAAATATCGTAACCGGCTTCGCGAAAAATTTCTTCCGCATAATTGAAAATCGTATTGATGCCGCACCATTGCTGGAACATTGCCAGCACGACGCCAAGGAAAAGAACACGAACCATTTTCGGCTGCAACAGGTCTCGGAAATTCACCCGGGCGATTTCGTTGACGAGAGTGGATTCGATTTCTTTCAACGCGCCGCTTGCGTAATTTTGACCGCCAATTTTTCCCAAAATAGTTTTCGCATTTTCTGTCTTTCCATTTTTCGCCAGCCAGCGCGGGCTTTCGGGCACGAAAAACATCCCGATAAAAAACAGCGCGGCGGGAATCGCTGTCAGCCCGAACATCCAGCGCCAGCCGGATTGGCCATACCACGAATTGCGGATGAATTCATCTGGCGCGCCTTCGGGCAAATGGCGGACGAGCGACCAATTGACGAGCTGCGCCAGCAAAACGCCGGAAACAATTGTGAGTTGATTGATAGAAACCAATTTGCCACGCATCTGCGCCGGCGCAATTTCCGCGATATACATTGGCGATAAATTGGAAGCGAGGCCGATGGCGACGCCGCCGAGAATCCGCCAGGCGACAAAGAGAGAAAAATTCGGCGCGAGCGCGTTGCCGATGGAGGTGATTGCGAAAAGAAATGCCGAAATGATGAGCAATTTTTTCCGCCCGAATTTATCGCTCAACGCTCCGGCCACGAGCGCACCGAACAAACAACCGACCAACGCGCAACTGTTCGCCCAGCCGATGGTTGCCGGATCGGTCAATTGAAAGTAGCGCTGGAAAAATGGTTTTGCGCCGCCGATGACGACCCAATCGTAACCGAACAGCAATCCGCCAAGCGCGGCGATGACGGCAGTCAGCCAGATGTAACCCAGATTGTAATCCGCCTTGAGTTTTGAAGTTTCAGTTGAAGTCGCGGTGATCATGAATTTCCTTTTCGTTGAAAGTATTCGGCCAGCAAATCCGTCGCGAGCGCGTGGTTCGGATCGCGGCGTAAAACACGTTGTAAAAAAATTTTCGCCGTTGATTTCGCGCCCAGGCCGAGATGCGCCTGCGCCTGCAAAAGTAAAGCGATGGTTTTCTGGCGGAATTGCAAATCGTCATCGAATAACAGCATTGTCGGCAAAGAAGTGGCAAAGTAATCAATTTTTGCTTCCGCCTTTTGCAATCGCTTCGCGTAGTTGAGCAGATTGCGGAACATTTTTTTTGCCCGGGATTTTTGCCCGAGCTGTTCCCTCGCCAGCGCGGAATAAAATGTCATTTCCGAAAAAGCGCGAACGCTCATTTCCTGAAAATCGCCCCGGAAATCCGCCGCGATTCGCCAATGTTTCCGCGCGCTTTTCTTTTCGCCGAGCAAACGGAGCGCAACGCCCAGCCAATAATGGACGTCGCTTTGGTTGGCGAGCAAATGTCTGGCTTCGCCGAGATTTTCAGGCGGATTGAGCGCGCTTTCAAAATGGTTCGCCGCACACGGATAATCCCAATACGCCAGCGCCTCGCGGCCGAGCGCCAATTGCGTGCGGACATGTTGTCCGAGAGCGGCGCCTTCGCCGCCTTCCCACGGTTGAAATTTTCTTTTGGCAAGAATTTGCATCGCCTCGACATGGCGGCCAACGTGATTAAGCAGCGCGCAAAATTCAACGGTCAGATCGTCGCGTTGCGAAACGAGCTGCGGAAACTCTTCAAATTCGCGCAGACGTTTTTCCGGCTTTTCTCCAAGCCGTTTCCAAAGTTGGTCACGCTCATAAAGCAATCGCGCGTCGTTTCGGTTTGCAGCAAATGCTTTTTCATAAACGGCTTTGGCCTTCGCCGGATTTTTTGAAATGTTAAAATAGCCGATGCCAAGGTTGCGCCAAACGATTGAAAATTTTGGATCAAGCTTTGCAGATTTTTCCCAAAGTTGGATCGCTTCTTTGTGACGCCGCCGGTCGTAAAATAAATTGCCGAGATAATACGGCGCTCTGGCGTCGCGCCGATTGGCGCGCATGGTGGATTCCAGAATTTCAATTTCTTCCAGTCGTGACGGAAAACAATAATCCGGCGATTCGGCAGCCGCGCGTTTGTAGAATTTTAACGCCGCCTTTTTATCACCAGTTTTCTCGAGCAACCAGCCCATCGTGTAAAACACGAGCGGCATCGCGCCGGCACTTTGGTCCGGCAAATCGCGCGCCTTTATTGAAACACTTTCCAACAATTTAATCGCCTCGCTGAAAAATCCCGCGCGAGCGAAATCATGCGCGATATCGAGATGCGTTTGCGCGTCGCAAGAAATTTGTTTGCCTGACAAATGTCGCGCCCAGCAATCAAGGGGATCGAGCGCGAGCGTTTCGCGGAGAATTTTTTCCGTTTCATTGTCGCAATTTAATTTTTGCAGCACGACGGCTTTGAGATTTCGCGCACGCAAATTGTCCGCGCCAAAACGCAACGACCGATTCAAATGTTCCTGCGCCGTCTGCCAATTTTTGCGACGGCAATCCATTTCCGCGAGCGCATGGTAGCCCGCCGCCATCCACGCCTGGTTCCAAACGGCTTTGTAAAAGGCGTCGTAAGCGTCGTCGTCGCGATTTTGAAAACGCAGGCATAAACCGAGATTGTAAAACGCTTCGCCGTCGTAAGGATTTGAATTCCGTCGCGTTTGCCGTTCGATCGCTTTGCGAAAATGTTTTTCCGCTTCGATAAATTCGCCGCGCTTCAAATGCCAAAGCCCCATCGCATTGTTACAACGCGAATCCAAGGGATCGCGTCGCAACGCTTCGCGCCAATAAATCGTCGGGCAGCGCGTGGCATGACGATATTGTTCCAGATGCAAACCAGTGATGAATAATTCGTCGGCGCTGGAAATTTTTCCGGGCGACGGCGGCTCGGTGGCTGGCGGCGGAACTTTGGCTTCGAGGCGTGGTTTCGGCTGATAGGAAATGATTTCGTTGTCGTCCGCATCGGCAACCCGAAGCAATAAATCTGTTTGCGAAATCCCGCGCGGCAATTTGATTTCTTTGACAAACGGTTTATCCAGCGCAAGCTCTCGAACAGCGGTAAAAAGGTTTTTACTTTTCGAGGATAAAATCATTTTCGCCCCGGCAAATTTTTGGGTAACGGAAATGCCGGCGCGAATTTTTTTGTTTTCAATTTTCAGGCTGACGGCGGCGTCCAAATTCGCGTGTTGCGCGGAGCCGATTTTCTGGATCGGATACCAAAACTGGCTCCAGGTTTTTGTTTCGCCGGGCTGAAGAAAGCTGAAATCCGGCTGATTGTCGGTGTAAACGCCGGCCATGATTTCGATGTAAGGCGCGAATTCACCATCTTCCCCGGCGTCAGTCAAGTGCCGGTCCCACGCGTAACCGAAGTCGTGATTGCCCCACGTCCATTGCTTTTTTCCCGGTGAAATGTGGTGATTCGCGATATGAACAATTCCTGCCTGCGCTTTGTGATCGTAGCCGCCGAAGAAATCTTCTTTGCTGCCCATGCACATATAAGAGGTCGGCACGGGAATGTTTGCGTAAAAACTCAAATCGTTTGGAGCACAGTCCGGCAATTTTGAATTTTGAATTTTCGAATTGTTGGCGGCTGGCGGAACGAATTGCTTCGGAATTTCATTTTGAGGAATTCCTCTGCTCCGGCGTTCGCCGTAATTCACGCTATAATAAAATCCTTGCGCCAACGGATATTCACTCATCGAACGGCGCGCATGGTCGGCGACATAATAAACGTCGGGCGGGAAAAAACTTTGGTAGCCTTCATGCACACGCGTGGCAACATTCGCCCACCACAGAAAGGTCTGCACGAACGGCGTGCGATTGTAAGCGCGCACTTTCAATTCAAGAAACGCTTTGGCCGGACGCAGGCAAACGCCATGCGTGCCTTTCATGCGCGACATCGGGTCGTGGTCGCCGCACCAGATAATTTTCGAGCCGTCGGCGCAATTCTCTATCTCGAAATCCACCGGCAAAAATGTCGCCGGCCGATGATGTTGCGGCCAATTGAATTCAATGCCGCCCGAAATCCACGGTCCGGCCAATCCGACGAGCGCGGGCTTGATGACGCGCTGGTTGTAAATCAAATCGTAACCGTTCGTTTTGTCCTGCAAGATGTGGATGCGTCCGCCGAGTTCAGGCAAAACCATCGCGCGAAGAAATTCATTTTCGATCCAAACCGCTTTCCATTTTCGCTGGACCGGCTTTTCGGAAATCCGATCCGTGAACGGCAGCGGATAAACCTTGCCGCTGCTGCCCTGATAAACCCGCTTTTCCAAAAACATCGGATTTTTGTCCGGCGACGCGGGCGGATAAGTCGGAAAATCAATTTCTTCGACACGTGTCTGGACGGTGGACATTCGACTCATTTGGATTATCGAAAGCTAAATGAAAACCGCGCGCGAATGAATCACCAAATGTGGTTAGGTCGCGGGACCGCATTTCGCGTTCGCAATTCCAAAACAAATGGAATGCAACGTCTTACGATTTTAGCAGCATTGCGATCATTCCATCCGTCGTATGTTCATCGGCCTCGACCGGCTCGAGTTTGAGCGCGCGAATTGCTTTGCTCGTTTCCGGTCCGATGCTCAAAATTTTCATCTGCGGAAACTGTTTCATCAATTTCGGCAAATCAAAGCGCGCGTAAAAAAATTCCACCGTCGAGCCGCTCGTGAACGTCAGCCAATCCGCGCCCTGTTCCACAAAATTTTTCGACGCGCCGAAAAAATCCTCCGTTTCACCAACGGTCTTATAAAGGCCGATATCGTCCACAATCGCGCCCAGTTCTTCAAGCGCCACAGGCAAATCTCGATTCGCATTTTGCGCGCGCAGCAGGCAAATCCTTGAATTTTCGATGCTGCCGTGCTCCGTAAATTCCTCGGCAATTTTACGGCCCAGGAATTCCTTTGGCATCAAATCCACCTGCAGATGCAGTTCGCGTAATTTCGCGGCGGTGGCCGGGCCAACGGCGGCGATCTTCGCGCCGCCGATGTCGCGCAAATCCTGAAAGCGGCGGAAAAAATATTCAAAAAAACTGGCAACACCATTCACACTCGTGAACACAAGCCAATCATAAGAATTCAATTCCAGCATCGCATCCACCACGTCCTGGCGATTGTCCGGATCCGCGCCTTTGACGGCGGGAATTTCCAAAACGTTCGCGCCCAATTCGGAAAGTTTTTGCGTAAATTTCGCCATTTGCCCGCGCGAACGGGTCACGACAATCCGCTTTCCAAATAACGGCAATCGCTCGAACCAATTCAATTTGCCGCGCAGTTTTACCACGTCGCCGACAATTGTCAGCGCCGGCGGCGTTAATTTTTTTTCACTCGCCAGTTTTGCAATCGTTGCCAAAGTTCCGGCCACGGATTTTTGTTTTCCCCATGAGCCGTGCTGCACGACGGCCACCGGCGTTTCCGGCGACATTCCATGCGCGATCAAAGATTTCGACCAGTCATCCAGATTTTCCGTGCCCATCAAAACAATTTTTGTTCCGGGAATTTTTACGATTTGTTCGTAAAGCAAATTAGTTTTTTCGTCGCTGGAATTTTCGTGGCCGGTGAACACTGTGAAGCTCGAGCAATAATCGCGATGCGTCAGCGGAATGCCGGCATAATTCGGCGCGGCAACAATCGAAGAAACGCCGGGCACGACTTCAAACGCAATTTTTGCGGTGACCAACGCTTCGGCTTCTTCGCCGCCGCGACCAAAAATGTAAGGATCACCGCCTTTGAGCCGGACGACCATTTTCCCCTCGCGCGCTTTGGAAACCATCAATTCGTTGATATTTTCCTGCGGAATCTCGGTGCGTTTGCCGCGCGAAATGAGTTCCGCTCCCGGGCTGGCGTGGCGCAGCAAAACCGGATTGACGAGCAGATCGTAAACGACCACGTCCGCGCGCCGGAGCAATTCCGCGCCGCGCAGTGTGAGCAATCCAGCATCACCCGGCCCGGCGCCGACGAGATAAACTTTTCCAAAAAATTTCACGCGCACAGTTTAGACAGACCTGACTTCTCGGCAATTTCAATATCTGCAACTGTGCCCGTTTGAAACCAACTGCCGTTGTGCGGCAGGCAGAAAAGACGTTTTTGCGCCAGCGCGCGAAGCCATAGAACTTTTACGGAAAATTTTCCGTCCAGCGCATCACGCAACACGCGCGGATGAAAAATGTAAATACCGGCGATGATGTAAGGCGCATTACGGTCGTCCCATCCGATGGTGTTTTCCGGTTTGATGAACAGATGGTCTTCACCTTTGTCGTGGCCGACAGCCGTGGCTTTTGATTGCGCGAGCAGCAAAAAATCCATTTTGTCGCCATCCCAATTTTGCGCGAGCCGTTCGAACGCGCTTTGGTCTTTGTCCGACCAAATGATGTCGCTATTGATGACAAAAGCAGGTTGGTTGCTGAAAAATGGCCCGGCTTTTTTTAATCCGCCGCCGGTTTCGAGCGGCTCGGGTTCTTCGGAAATCTTCGCATCCAAATTTTTCATCGCGGACAAATAATCAATCAATTGCTGTTTGTGATGCGAAACGTTGACGACAATTTTTTCGATTCCGTAGCGCTGCAATTTGTCGAGCGCGTATTCGATCATCGGCCTGCCCGCAACCGGCACGAGCGGCTTTGGCGTGTGATCGGTCAAGGGTTTCAATCGTGTGCCGTAACCGGCGGCAAGGAGCATGGCGGTTTTGATTTTAGCGGACATAGCGATCGAGCCAATTTTTCAGAGCGCCGAGAATCGGGTGTCGCAACGCGTTTTGCAACAATTGTTCCACGTGCGGCGAATGAAATTTTTTGTAATCCGGTTTGCCTTCGCGGCTCAATTTTTCAAAAACTGCCAATACGCGCGTGTGCCGTAGCGCCGCAAGAATAGCAGCGGATGTTTCAAACGTTTTTCTGTCGAGCGATGGAAATGCCGCAAGATAACGCGCGAACATTTTGGCCCGCAAATCGTCTGGCACATCGCGTCGCGCGTCTTCCAAAAGCGAAACCAAATCGTAAGTAATCGGGCCGGTATAAGCGTCCTGAAAGTCCAAAATGCCCGCGCGCCGGATTCCTTCGCGAACCGGCAGGAACATAAGATTGGCAACGTGGTAATCGCGCAACAGGAGTGACGCCGGGACTTGATGCGCGATCGGCAAAATGTCGCGCCAAATTTTTCGGAATTCACTTTTCCCGGCGCCGGTAATTCCTTGCGCGCACCAATCTAAAAACAATTCGACGTCTGCCAGCATTTTCTCTGGCGAATAGATGCGAAGACGTTCCAAAATTGATTTTGGATTTGTGTGCAGCGCAATCAAAACATCGGTCGCCAGGGCAAATAGCTCATCACTTTTTGCTGGCAGCAAACCAGCAAATGTTTCATTCCCGAAATCTTCCAATAACAGCAACTGATTTTGCCTGTCGTGTGCAAGGATTTCCGGCGCGCTGAATCCGAGTTTTCGCAAATGCTCATCGATTTGCATAAACGGCGCGACAATTTCCGGCAATTTTGCCGCGTCCATGAGAATGGCTGTTTTGTTTCCGTTCCGGATGCGAAAATATTTTCGGGAGGACGCATCGCCGGCGAGCGTTTCGCAGACGGAATTGCGCCAACCTGCTGTCTCCAGGAATTGTCTGACATGATCATCGGGCACAGACAAGGAAGATAGGCAGGAAGAAAGCGCGGGAGCGATAAAAAAGATATGAGCCGGACGACTGCAATAATAATGAAGTTAAATAGGCGTTAGCCGGCGGCCAAATCGCACCGACGAGCTCTGTGCGGATGCTATACAAATCACTTCATTATGGAATCAGCGATTTTGTTCAAAATAATTGAAGATCGAATTGTATTGTTTAAGCGAGGTGGCCGATTCATCGGTAATGAGTTTGGTCGTTATCGCATTAAAACAACTCGTGCTGGTGCCTGGAAGGTTTCCTTGCACCATAACAAAGGTGGCGGAACCATCGGTATAAGCTGCCATCAACCCTTTTGATGGCCAGTGAGACCAATATTTTGGGCTGAATGGAACGCCTGGAGTCGAAGCGCCGGTAGGATTTTCCATGTAATCAATGATAAATACATCCAATTCACGAGCGTCTGTGGTTTTTTGATAACGGCGGATATACTGGCCGCTGGCGGTATCCAATTGCCTCGGATTGAACTGATATGTGCATCGAACAGTGGATCCGCTGTCAGTGCTCATAAATTGCGGATTTGAGTAATTGTCTACTCCCAACAACGGGTTTGCACCTCCGGCACCATAAGTCGGACACCACATCACCTTTGGATTGGCAATAACTCCAGAAGCATATAGATATCCAAAATTACTCCATGTTCCGGTCGCGCTGCCCGGGGGCATTGTAACTGGTTGAACCAGCGTGTTGGCGGATGGCCCCCAAAATACATAACGCGAATAATGCTCTCCTTTCAGAACGTTTACCGGGTGCGCTGCATCATAGCCGCCCCAGATAGGATAATAATCATTGGAATCACCGGCATACACAGCTGATCCAATACATAACTCATGCAGATTATTCAGACATTGTGTTCTCAGTGCCTTGCGTTTGGCCGATGCCAATGCCGGCAACAACATCGCCGCCAAAATTGCGATAATCGCGATTACGACCAGTAACTCAATCAGGGTAAAACCCTTTGGTTTAATATTATTCTGTTTCATTCCTACCACTTTCCTCTTTGCTCGTATTGGGCGGAGCGGTGGTGACCGCCCCGCCCACAACTAATTCTTACGGATAAACCATGCGATAGAACACGGCTCCGTTGGTATTGGTATTGATGGGGATGCTTTCCGAGTTGACGCTGGTTGAACCTGAGACATCAAACCAGTCCGCATCATTAGTGCTCAAACCTGTTGCCAACGAGTTGGTCTGCACCTGCAAACGCCAGCCGATATGATCGTCCGGCCACGACAAGTTAATGTTGCCGCCACTCACCGAGACAACGATGTTGGTTGGCGTTTCATTTACCGGATTTGCTCCGCCGCTGACCAGCTGAATGCTGCCGTCTGCGTTCAGGTTATCAGTCCATACATAAGTGGACGTGCCAGAGGGATCGGTCGCCGGCAATGTCACCCCACCAGTGAAGTTCACCGCATGATTGAACAATTGGAAGGTAGTGCCATTGATGATATTGGGGCCCACGTTTGTCACCGTCAAGGTCGCGGTGCCATCAATCGTAAAGCTGGCGGCTACCAATTCATCGCTCGTCACCGGGTTGGTTGAATCAAGACTCATGAATACAGCTCCCGCCAATTCCGCATCGTTGGTCACCGTCAAAATGCCAGTAACAGGATTAGCCGATGAGCCGGTTGGGTTGCCTGGATTCATTATTGACCCGGCATCGGCCACCAGCTTACCCCGGATTGTTCCGATACCTGCCAGAGTCTGGCCTGAGACGATTTCCAGCGTGCTGTTGGTGATGAGTATTTGATTGGTCAACGTCACCCCATCAGAATCGTATTGATTGCTGGCATAACCCATCGTTGAGGCATCCAATACCGCTGTGT
>DASTWS010000010.1:0-156886 GCA_035776755.1 Verrucomicrobiia bacterium | reverse complement strand
GATTAGTTTTGCTTTGCGCAGGCTTTATTCGAGGAGCCACGATGCCTAACACAGCGCTGGAGCCAACCGCCGGGAGCGCACTCAGTTCCGCTGCGCGGGCGACGCCGCGAGCCGGCGGTGGCTCAGCTTTTGTCCGTTAGGTGTCATTGCGATGCGTGTTTGTAAATTAGAACCACCAAGTAAGCTATGACTGTTAAAAGTATCCAGCCAAGTAACAAGCAGCACGACCATTGGAGGCGGCTGTATATTCGATTGCTCACCGAAGAGATGAGGCCGTGGGATGATTTGACGCCAGAGGAGCGCACTTTGGAGTTGGGAGTCATAGAGGATTTGGTTGATGCTGGTTATATGTCTGGTTCGGTCATCAAAGGCGGGGATGGTATTCCAGCGGCAGCAACGACACGCGGTCCGACATTGGCTGGCCGCATTTTTGCCGAAGAGCAGCAGGATATTTTAGACAAGAAAAGTCTGTGGGGACACATCAAGTCGGGAGCGGGTTTGTTTATCGGATGGCTGGCTGGAATTATTTCAGCATTGATTATATGGCGTCTCACCAGATGACACCTAACACCGCGCTGGAGCCAACGGGCATTGCCCCTTGAGTTTATGGATGTCATTGGTTTTCCTTTGGTTTTTGAGTTTCGGAAGCTGGCTCACGATGCCCGTGGCTCAGCTTTGGATCGTTAGGCCACATCGAGCGTTTATGTTTCAGACCATGCTCAAGAAGCTTGCGAAGTTAGGGCGGCGGCACATTGGCACACAGCCTTGTCCTGAGATTCGCTGGGATGAGGTGGTTCGGATTTTGGCGCTCGGCACTGACGCTTTCGGTGTGTTTGAGGTTTCGCTCTTCTTTTATCACGGCGATGGCACTGAGGCCCGACTTTGCGTTGAGCACAGAGGCTACGACAAGATTCTTGAGTCGTTACCGCAGAAGTATCCTTCGATTTCACCGACATGGTATGATGACATGGCAGAGACATCGTGGGATGTGGAGAGGATTTTGTATGAGAAGCACATGGCCTAACACATCACTGGAGCCAACGCCGATTACGCCTGGCAGTTTTCGCTGCGGGTTTTTGGTTGGCGGAAGTCACCGGCGGCGTGGCTCAGTTCTTGGTCGTTAGGCATCGTGAGATTATGAGAGCTACATTCATCAAGCATATTAAGGAGTCACTCCTCGGCGGCATATTGGCGATGTTCGTAGCAGTCGCATTATTTGCGCTGGCCGTCACTTACGTTGCCTACCTTCCCATGATTCTGGAGTTTCACGCCGCCAAGTCGCTCGTGGAGCAGATTTATGCGCAGCGGGCTTATCAGATGGCGCGTGATGCCTTTTGGATTTCCGGCGTATGCGGAGTCGTGCTAGGACTAACCGTGCCGGTGCTGCTGAGGATTTTCCGAAGCAGGCTTGGAAATCACGATGCCTAACACCGCGCTGGAGCCAACGCCGATTGCGCCTTTGGTTTTGCGCTTCGGACTTCCGCCGTTCGGAAGTCGCCGGCGGCGTGGCTCAGTTCTTGGTCGTTAGGCATCGTATGAGCGCGTTTCTAAAAAAGTATTTCTTGGAAGAGCCGAGATTGCGGAGCGAGCGTTTTCGCTATGGCTTTCTTGCATTTATCGTCGCTCTTATCATTTTGCAGATTATTGTCGCATTCCATTTGTCTCCATCTTATACCAATGGCAGATTTTTCGGATTCATTGTTCCGCTCATGTTGCTTTTCAATCATCTGGCATACCAGTTTCGGTGGTCGCCAGCTCTCACGATTTTTTGGCGGGTCATCGCATGGGCTTGGATTATTTTCGGATTGCCCTACATTCTTTTTATAGCTTTCACAAAATGACGATGTTTAGTTTCAAATTTGAAGTGCGACAGAAGGGTGGTAATAGACTTCATTGGGAGTTTTGAAGCCCAGGCGTAATCTGGGACGGTTGTTTAACTCAGCAGCAATGCGATCGCATTACAAGGTTGCTGTTCCTCTTTGCATATACGCAAATATACGCGCACAGATTTTAGTCCCGGTAAAAACCGTTGATTGGCGGTGGGGGTATCCAACACTGACGCTACCTGTCGCAGAAAATAAACTGGAGCGAGCGAAGGGATTCGAACCCTCGACATTCACCTTGGCAAGGTGACGCTCTACCGGACTGAGCTACGCTCGCTTCCAAATGTGGATTACAAAGCTAACGGTTTTTCTCCGGCTGGCAAGCCTGAATTCAAGCTGATTTAGCTCCGTCACCAACGGTCTGGCGAATGACCTTCAGCAAATCGTCGTGGTCAATCGGCTTTTGAAAAAATGCCACCGCGCCATTGGCAATCGCGCGTTCCTTGAATTTCGCGTCCTGTCCGCCGGTGATGATGATGATAGGAATTCTCTTCGCCGAATCCAGCCGGTGAAACCATTCCATGATGCGGAAACCATCCCATGGCACGCCGTCCAAATCCGGGGGAAAAGTGATGTCCAATAAAACCAAATCCGGATTTTCCTTGCGTGCACAGGCCACAGCCTCCGATCCATCAAGAGCTGTAACAACCTGATAACCAGCTCCTTGTAATTTCAGAGAAACTGTTTTCAAAATGATTTCATTGTCATCTACGACCAGAATCTTTTTCGAGCCAGTTGAATTGCCGGTTGCCTGTTCAGAATTCATAAACGTTTGCGATAACAACCTTTTAAATTGCAGGACGAACGCAGCCGAGGCTAGCAGAGGCCCTTGGCCGATGCAAACGATTTATGCGCTTTGACTTTTGCGTCCGACGCTGCGCACATTTTATCCGTGAGCAATACATTTTATGCGCCCGGCGAGCAACGTGCCGCCAAAGTCAATGACCTGTTCGCCCGCATCGCGCGACGTTACGATTTGCTGAACGACCTGCAAAGTTTCGGCCTGCATCGGCTTTGGAAACGCCGCGTCGTCCGGCTGGCCAATCCGCGACGCGGCGACCGCGCGCTCGACCTTTGCTGCGGCACCGGCGACCTTTCATTTGCGCTCGCCAATGCCGGTGCGGAAACCATTGGCCTGGATTTCAGCGCGCAAATGCTCGAAGTCGCCAATGTTCGCAAACAACGGATTTCCGCATCTTCCGTCTCCAAACTTCCATCTCCAAATTTTATTCAAGGCGATGCGCAGCAACTTCCGTTTCCCGATAATTCCTTCGACATCGTCACCGTCGGCTACGGATTGCGCAATTTGACAAGCTGGCAGCGCGGGCTGGAAGAAATGGTTCGCGTGGCCAAACCGGGCGCGCGGCTCGTCGTTCTGGATTTCGGCAAGCCGCCGAACCGGCTTTGGCAAAAGCTCTATTTTACGCATTTGAAATGTTCCGTGCCGCTCATCGGCCTTCTCTTTTGCGGAAATGCGCAGGCCTATGCCTACATTTTAGAATCGTTGAAACACTACCCGGCGCAATTGGCCGTCGCCGAAAAAATGCGCGAATTGAAATTGAAAAACATCCGCGTCATCAACCTCGTCGGCGGCGCGATGGCGATTAATTTTGGCGAAAAAGCCTGAGATCACGGCGCGTTTTCGCCGTCTTCTTCATCCTGCTTGTAATCCGGCTTTACCTGCTCCAGCGGATGCTCGTGCGCCTGCCATTCCTCCGAAACGCGGCCGTCGATGCATGCGCGATTCAGTGGATAAACGTCCGGATCAAAAATCACGTGATAGAAATGCCAGACGATGATTGCCAGACACGCCAGCACCGCCTCGTAATAATGAATCGTCAGCGCCACGTCCACAAACCAGCGCGGCGCCCAGAGCGTCACGTCCATCTTGAACCAGATCATCAAACCGGTAACGCCCATGATGATCGTTCCCCAAACGACCGCCCAGTATTCCATTTTCTCCGCGTAACCGAACCGGTTGATCTGCGGTTTCTGCCGGCTTAATCCGCAAAGATATTTCACCGCGCAAAACATGTCGGTTAAATCCTTTTTGATGGGAAAAAAGTCCGCGACCAATCGCCGTCCGTCCTTCGATGAAAGTAAATAAATCAAATGCCATAAGCCGCCGAGCAATAAAATGATTCCCGCCACCCGATGCGCCCAACGGCGAAACGGCTCGTAACCGCCCAGCAATTTTGCCAGCCATGAGTCCGGAAATTTCAGCGCAAATCCCGTGATCGCCAAGACGATAAAACTGCCCGCCAGCACAAAATGTTGCCACCGTTGCGCCAGACTCATCCGCAAAATTGGCCGGATGGTCGCGTGCTTTCGCACCGCCGTTTTTTTCAGGAACAACAACAAGTTGTGGATGAACATCGCGCTGATCGTCACGAAAATCAGCGTCAGATAAACCTGTCGGACAATGCGGTTCACGCGGTCGCCCAGGCTCGAACCCGTCGCCGCGCCGTCCGCCGCCACGTGCATTTTGCTGAATGCAAAATTTTCCGTGTCGCCCGGATGACATTTGCCGCACGTCTCGACCAGATGCGCTTTGTTGATCGTGGAATTCGTGTCCGACGACGGCAAAATTTTATGATAACCGTGACAGCTCGCGCAATTTGCGGCAACCGTCGAACCATATTGCGACGCGAGGCCGTGATAACTTTCAAAGAACGTCTGCACGCGGTCGTTTGGCAGATTGTATCTCGTGTTCAACCGCTCGCTCGCATGGCAGCGGCTGCAAACTTCTTCGGAAATCCGGGTGCTGTTTTTCAGCGATTCGATTTTATGTTCCGAATGGCAATCCGTGCAGGTCGGCGCGTCGCGTTTGCCCGCAGCCATGGCCTGGCCGTGAACGCTCGCCTTCCAATCCTTCACTTCCTGCGGATGACATTGCCCGCAGGTTTCCGCCTGGCGCGTGTAATAGATCGGCGACGTGGGCGAATTATCCGAAATGATGTCATGCGAATCATGGCAATCCTGGCACGTGGCGGCATCGAGATGACCCGCTTTCAGCGCGACGCCGTGAACACTGGCGTTGTAGCTCTCCGTCTGTCGCTCATGGCAAATCGCGCAAACCACCGGCTTGAGGACAATGTTGTCGTCGGGATGTTTCGCCGTCACATCCGCATGACAACTGACACAGGAATTGGTTTTGTGCGCCGAGGCTCTTAATTTCGCGACGTTAACAAACAGGGAAACGGCTTTGCCATCGGCATTGGTTTTGACGAGGGAATTGTCCCCGTGACAATCAAGACAATCCGAGTCATTCAGCGCGGCGGCATTCAATTGAAAGGCAAGAAATGCAAGCAGCGCGGAAATGATAAAACGCCCGCGATCCATGCTCTAAATGTCGCGGTAAAGGCAAAGGTCTGGCTTCTCTTCCGTTGCCGAAAATTTGCCGGTTTTTGCAAGGCTTAATCGCTGCTCACGCCGCCCGCAGGCGCATGATCAAATCTTTGCTCTCCACGGCGTCGCCGTTTTGCACTCCAATCTCTTCCACCACGCCGTCGGCGGGCGCGTAAACAGTCGTCTGCATTTTCATCGCTTCAAGCGTCAGCAATTTATCGCCTTTGACGACTTTCGTGCCCACGCCGACCGCGAGTGCCGTGACCAAACCGGGAATCGGCGCGCCGATTTCCAGCGGTTTGTTCGGATCGGCTTTGGCGCGCGCTTTCACCGTCGGTTTGGCCGAACGATCGGGGATGGAAATCTGCCGCGTCATGCCGTTCAATTCAAAATTCACCGCGCGTTTGCCTTCGGCATCCACCGCGCCAATGTTCACCAGCCGGATGAACAGTGTTTTGCCCGGCTCGATCTCGACGGAAATTTCCTGGCCCGGTTTCATTCCGTAGAAAAACGCCGGCGTGGGCAGCACGGACAGATCGCCGTTGGCTTCCACCTTTTTCGCAAAAGCGGCGAAGACTTCGGGATACATGATGTGACTGAACACATCGTCCATCGTCGCTTCGCGTTTGAGTTTGCCGGAAAGGTCGTCGGCAATTTTCTTGAAATTCAGCGGCTTGAGCGAGGCGCCGGGCCGGCCTTTGAGCGGCTTGCGATTTCCCAAAACCACGCGCTGCAATTTTTTCGGCCAACCGCCCATCGGCTGACCGAGTCCGCCTGAAAGCATATCAATCACCGATTCCGGAAACGGCACGCTGCCCGGTTCCAGATTCACCACGTCGGCGGGTTTGATGCCGCGCGTGACGAGGAACATCGTCATATCGCCGACGACTTTGCTGCTGGGCGTGACTTTCACGATGTCGCCGAACAATTGGTTCACTTCGGCATACGTGCGCGCGATTTCCGGCCAGCGATGACCGAGCCCCATCGCGCTGGCCTGTTCTTTCAGATTCGTGAACTGGCCGCCGGGCATCTCGTGCGCATAAACTTCCGCGCTGCCGGCGCGCGGCGACGTGTCGAACGGCGAATAAAATCCGCGCACATGCTCCCAATAATCGGCGAATTCATTCAATCCTTCCAGATTCAAACCCGGATCGCGTTTGGTGAATTGCAGCGCGGCGACAACCGAATTCAAATTCGGCTGGCTCGTCGAACCGCTCATCGAAGCATTCGCCAAATCCACCACGTCCACGCCGGCATCCGCGGCGCTCAAGACGCTCGCCGCCGCGATGCCGCTCGTATCGTGCGTGTGAAAATGGATCGGAATTCCGATTTCCTCTTTCAACGCTTTGACCAAAACGCTTGCGGCCGGCGGACGGCAAAGTCCCGCCATGTCTTTGATGGCGAGAAAATGCGCGCCCATCTTTTCCAATTCCTTCGCCAGTTTGACGTAATACTTCAGCGAGTATTTGCTGCGGTTCGGATCAAGAATATTGCCAGTGTAGCAAATCGCCGCCTCGCAAATCGCGTGCGTGTCGTGAACGGCTTCCATCGCGACTTTCAAATTCGGCAAATAGTTCAGCGAATCGAAGATGCGGAAAATATCCATGCCGGAAGCCGCCGCGTGTTTCACAAAACCGGCAACGGCATTATCCGGATAATTGGAATAACCGACGGCATTCGAGCCGCGGAACAACATTTGGAAACAAATATTGGGAATGCGTTCGCGCAAATGACGCAGGCGTTGCCACGGATCTTCGTGGAGAAAACGCATCGCCGTGTCAAACGTCGCGCCGCCCCACATTTCCATCGAAAACAATTTCGGCGTTTTGCGCGCGACGGCTTCTGCCACGGCCAGCATGTCGTAACTGCGCAATCGCGTGGCAAACAGCGATTGATGCGCGTCGCGGAACGTCGTATCGGTGATGAGCAATTGCTTTTGCTTGAGCGTCCATTCCGCGAACTTTTTCGGCCCGAGTTCAAGCAACAATTGCCGCGTGCCGGCGGGTGGCGATTGTTTGTTATCGAACGCAGGAATGCGCGCGGGCAAAAACGTTTCCTTCGGCACAAAACCTTTGGCCGTCGGATTGCCGTTCACCGTCACATCGGCGATGAACGTCAGCAATTTCGTCGCGCGATCGCGGCGCGGCTTGAATTGAAACAATTCCGGCGTGGTGTCAATCAGCGTCGTCGTGGCCAATCCATTTTTGAAAATGTCGTTGTGGATGACGTTTTCGAGAAACGGAATGTTTGTCTTGACGCCGCGGATGCGGAATTCGGCCAACGCACGTTCCATGCGTTGCAGCGCAGCATCAAATGTCGGCGCGCTGGCAGTAAGTTTGACGAGCAACGAATCGTAAAACGGCGTGATGACCGCGCCGCCGTAACCCATGCCGCCATCCAATCGCACGCCAAAACCGCCCGCGCTGCGATAGGTCAAAATCCGTCCGTAATCCGGCTGGAATTTATTTTCCGGATCTTCGGTCGTGATGCGCGCCTGCACGGCGAAACCGTTGCGCGGAATGTCTTCCTGGTCAGGAATGCCGACTTCCGCGCTTTGCATCGGCTTGCCATCGGCGATCAAAATCTGTGAACGCACCAAATCAATTCCCGTGATGACTTCGGTGACCGTATGCTCGACCTGGATGCGCGGGTTCATCTCGATGAAGAACCATTCCTTCGTGTCGAGATCATAAAGAAATTCAACCGTGCCGGCGTTGTTATACTTCACTTCGCGACAAAGGCGCACCGCGGCGGCGCACAAGGCGGCGCGCACTTCGCGGTCAACGCCCACGCTCGGCGCAATTTCGATGACCTTTTGATGACGACGTTGCACGGAGCAATCGCGCTCGTGCAGATGAACGACTTTGCCGTGCTTGTCGCCGAGAATTTGCACTTCGATGTGCTTGGCGCGCGGAATGTAACGCTCGAGAAAAACGGCGGGATTGCCGAACGCCCGTCCGGCTTCGCCCTGCGCTTCGTCGAGCAGCGACGCCAAATCGGCCGGTTTATGAACGACTCTCATGCCGCGTCCGCCGCCGCCGAAGGCCGCTTTGATGATGAGTGGAAATCCGATTTGTTTCGCGATCTTCAATGCTTCGTCGCGATCTTCGACCGGGTTTTCCGTTCCCGGCAACGTGGGAACGCCGACTTTTTGCGCCAGCGAACGCGCGGCGGTTTTGTCGCCCATCATGCGAAGCAATTTTTCGTCCGGCCCGACAAAAGTGATTCCGGCTTCCGCGCAGGCTTTGGCGAATTCGGCGTTCTCGGAAAGAAATCCGTAACCGGGATGGATGAAATCCACGCCTTTTTCTTTGGCGAGCGCGATGATGCCGGGGATATCGAGATACGCTCCGACAGGGCCTTTGCCTTCGCCGACGACATAAGCTTCATCGGCTTTGAACCGATGAATGGCGAGGCGATCTTCCTGCGCGTAAATGGCAACGGTGCGCAGGCCCAGTTCGGTGGCGGCGCGAAAAATGCGGATGGCGATTTCGCTTCGGTTGGCGACGAGTAACTTGCGTTGGCGCGGTTCGGTTCCAGACATAATGCGTCCGATAGGAAACCTTAGCTGCGCTTACAAATCAATGATTTCTGTTTGAAAATGCGGCCTGAAGCATCGGTTTAAACGCGGATTACGCGGATTGACGCAGAGAAAATTCAGGCGCAAAATCGCGGCCGGATTTAATGCAACTTTATGTCGGCATTACGGACCGCGACTGGTTTCAATTTCTGCGGGCACGCTCCGCCGTAGAAATGAATTTTTGGCATCCTCGCGGCACGACAGGTTTCAACGTAATTGCTCCAGGAGAATTGTTTCTTTTCAAATTAAAATATCCGATAAATAAAATTGTCGGCGGCGCTTATCTGGTTCGTCATACAATTTTGCCATTAAATTTAGCGTGGGAAGTCTTTGGCGAAGCCAACGGTTGCAGTTCTTTCGAGACGTTCCACCAAAAAATCTCATTCCTCCGCGGTGACAAGGAAAAAAATCCGGCAATCGGCTGCACCGTTCTCACCGATCCATTTTATCTATCCGACGCTGATTTCTGGCCGCCTCCGATAGATATGGCCAAGAATATCATGACAGGAAAATCTTACGATGCTGTTGACGGCGAAGGAGCGCGGCTTTTTGAACAAGCAAAACACACGATGTATTTGAAACGCAGCGTCGACGAAAATGCGCTCAACGAGACAGCTCCGCGTTATGGCTCCGAACAAATAATCAAACCACGTCTTGGCCAAGGCGGTTTTCGTGTGGTTGTCCTCGAAGGTTATGAACGCAGATGTTCAGTTACAGGAGAAAGAACGCTTCCCGTTTTGGAAGCCGCTCATATTCAGCCGTATTCTGAAATGGGTCCGCATGATCTTTCAAACGGTTTATTACTTCGGTCGGATTGGCATACGCTTTTCGATGCCGGTTATATTACAATAACCAACGATTTTAAAATTGAAGTCAGCCGCAGAATTAAAGAAGAATTTTCCAATGGCCGCGATTATTACGCATACCACGGCAGTCTTCTTAAAGTTTTACCTAAAGAATTATCGCAACAACCCGCAAAGCAATTTCTCGAATGGCATCAGACGGTTCGATTCCTCTCATGAGTTTTTTTTCAAGAGTTAATGCGCCAGCCGCGTGATCATCGCGTAGATGATGAGCGCCAGCAGCACCAGGCCGAGGCCGAAGAAAATGTAGCCGAACGTCTTGGCGATCTTCCGCCACTGAAACCATTCGTCGCGCACCCGATGTTCATCCAAACGATTTTCCGCAACCAGCCGGTCATACCAGCGTTTGCGTTCGTGCAACATTTCATTTTTGGAAACGCGCCCGGAGAAAATCACCGTGTCCATCGGGAATTTTTCGATGCGGAAATGCGTGTTGAAAAAATGGATGCTGAAAATAAATCCGGCGGCGAGCAACGCTTCGTCTGAATGTAAAATGAGCGCGATGTTGATGACCCAGCCGGGCAGGAACCGCGTGAAAAATTCCGGGAACCACATGATGAGTCCCGAGGTGCCGATAATGGCCACGCCCCAGAATACGGCGAAGTAATCGAATTTTTCCCAATACGTCCAGCGGTCGAATTGCGGCTTCGGTCCTTTGCCAAAGAACCATTTGTTGTGCGCCACCAGATCGCGCCAGTCCTCAAGCGTTGGAATCATCGAATCCGCTCCGAACACTGTGCCGAACAGATTTTTGAAATGGAATTTGCCGCCGGCGTCTCGCAATTTTTTGCGGCCTTTCCAGGCTTTGCCGATGAGCGACAGCAGGTGCAGCGTAAAATAGATGAAGGTCACGACCGCTCCGAAGCGATGTAAAATGCGCGCGGTGTCCGGTCCGCCGATGACGGCAAAAATCGCCTTGGCCCAGCCGGTGTAATAAAATTTCAACGGCATGCCGGTGATGACGAGCAGCAGGAAGCTGGAAACGACCATGAAATGCAGGAACCGTTCGAACGGCACGAAACGCGTGAACCATTCGCCGTCAATTTGTGTCGCGATCTTCGCTTCGCGGAATTTTTTGGAATCGTGCAGGTAGAGATAAACCGCGCGCACCAGCCAGGCAAGCGTGTGGATTCCAAAAAACGCAAAGGTGCCGATGAGCAATCCGGTCATCCCCAGAAATACAACGTGAAGCAACGGATAATTCGCCGAATCCATCGGATTGGCGTGCGGTTTATATTCGGTGAATTTCTCCGTCGCGCCCGGATGACATTTCTGGCAGGTCGCCAAAATATTTGTTTTCGATAAATGTGAGGCGGGGTTCGCCGGCGGCAGCACGTCGTGATAGCCGTGGCAGTCGTAGCACGCGGCGACTTCCGGCGCGATGTTGGGTTTGCCGAGCGCCATCGCCTTGCCGTGATAGGTTTCGGAATAATGTTCCAGCCGGTCGGCGTGGCATTTGCCGCAACGAGCGTCGCTCAAGGCTTTGAAATTTTTGTCATCGGGATTGACGATGTCATGCGCGGTATGGCAATCCGTGCAAACGGGTCCGCGCGAATCGCCTTTGGCCAGCAATTGGCCGTGCACGCTTTGGTCATAAACTTTTTCAATTCCCAGATGGCATTTGCCGCAGGTCTCGGCGACGTGCGCATGGTTCACCGGTGAATCGCGGTCCACGGGACGCTTGATGTCGTGGATGCCGTGGCAATCGTTGCACGAAGGGGCGACGATCAATCCCATTTTCAACAACGCTTTGCCGTGGATGCTGTCGAGGTATTGCGACGCGGCTTCAGGATGTTTGATGCCGTATTCAGCGGCGAGCGTGGGATTGTTGTGACATTTCGCGCAGGTCGCCGGCAAATTCAATTTGAAGACGGGCGACGCCGGATCTTTGACCGGCAAAATTCCGTGCGAACCGTGGCAATCCCAGCATTGAGCCGCGCCGCTGGCGCCGAGTGCGTGGCTCATGCCGTGAATGCTGGTCGCGTATTGCTTCGCCTCTTTGTCGTGGCAGCCGGAACAATCCGGCGCCGGCAATTTAGCGTCGTGAACCAAATCCTTTACGCCGGTGTGGCAATCCGTGCAATCGAGCATCGAATGAACGGAGCGCGAAAAATCGTTCGTCGGAAAAACGAAGGGAATTTTTTGGCCGTTGACGACGCGGGTATTGTGCGGGTCGGCGTGGCAATCAAGGCAATCGGAATTGGAAATTTTATTCGTGTCCGCGGCGTTGAGTTGAAACGCGACGAAGGCACAAAGTGCGAGAACTAAATTGCCCGGGCGCATAAAATGATTTTTGCGAAAACAGGAATGCGCCGCTTCCCGTCTTTTGCCGAATTCCCGCCAATTTTTGGCGAGACCATTCCGACACGATGAACGGATCCTACAACCCGCCCGTATGGCAATCGGAGCAGGCCATGCCATCGTAATCGCCGGCGGGATGCTCGAATTTTTGGCCTCCGGGCGTCAGTTGCCGCATTTCATCGCCGTGACCTTGCGCCAGGATTGTGTGACACGCATTGCAGTCGTTGGCTTTGATGACGCGTTTGTCTTCTGATTTGTGCGAGCCGTCGTGGCAGCGGAAACAGCCCGGCCAGATCATGTGCCCGATGTTGTCCGGATATTTGCTCCAGTCGGCGTTCATTTCGGGAAAGAAATTGTCCGAATAAATCTGTTGAACCGTCGCGATGGCGGTTTTGATGCGCGGATCGTTCGGATATTTTTCCGACAAAAAGGTCGCGATCTTCTTTCGTGCGTCGTCGTCGGTCGCATATTTGCGCGTGAGAATGAAAACGGCATTCGTTTTGATCCATGGCAGCGCGGGATCAATCTGCCGTTGCGCGAGCGCGTTGTTCACGGCGTAATCCGGCGGCACGTAGCGGTGCGACGGGCGATTGTGACAATCAATGCAATCCATTTTGCGGATCTCGTATTTGGAGATGTCGTTGGTGAAATTTTTGGTTTTAAAAATCGTCACGACGCCTTGCGCGTCGGTCAGGCGCACCCACGGAATGTGCTGCCGTTCCTTGTCGGTCGCGATGTATTCCACCGTGTTGCCGCTCAAGATGTGCCAATGAATTCCGCCGGCGGGCATCGAATTGGTTTCGCCGGATTCACCCGCGCCGACTTTGAGCAACAAGCGAATCGAGTAAGGTGAATTGGACGGGTCGCCCTGGAAATAATTGAAGGTGCGGTCCAGATTGCCGACGAAGGCTTTGGGCCAATGACATTCCTCGCAGGTTTCGCGCGCGGGACGCAAGTTCTTGATCGGCGTGGGAATCGGGCGGGGATATTTATTGAAGGCGACGGCGTAAAGCTGATACGAACCCGAAATCTTGGATTTCACAAACCACGACGCGCCTTTGCCGACGTGACATTCCACGCAGGCGACGCGCGCATGCGGACCGTGATCATGCGTCGTCAATTCCGGCTTCATCACCTTGTGACAGGTTTCTCCGCAAAATTGAACCGATTCGGTGACGTGATAGGCATTGTAGCTGCCGACCGCCGAAAGCATGATGAACACCAAACTGCCGATGACGAACGCGATGAACATCCGGCGATCGCGCGGATCGGCCAGGTCAATCTGCATCTTCGGCACCGAGAGATTTCCGCGCAACCGTTTGCGGCGTTCGCGCCACGCGCCAAAAACGGTCAGCGCAATTCCTGAAATCAAAAACACCGGCACGACGCAATAGGTCAAAATGCCGATGTAAGGATTTGCCGATTTCGAAATGGCATCCAGCATGAACAACAGAAAAAACGAGAACAGCGCGCCGATGCCGACAACGAGGCCGGCCAGACTCATCCAATTGCGCAACAGCGACGGCCGGTGCGGCGGTTGTTCCTGATTTTCTGTGTTCATGCGGTTTTATTTCAGTTGAAAAGGCGTGTCGCATCCAACGTCGCGTGCGGAAGCCGGTTTACGCAACGCGCAACACGGATAGCGACAGCGCCGTTAATTTCCGGGCGGACTCACGCCTGCTGCTGCTTTTCAAAATTATTTCTTAAAAGCGCGCACGTAGGCGACGAGCGCTTTGACTTCGTCGTCGGACAAGGAATCAAACGGTTTCATCAATGTGCGGTCGTCATCGCTTTTGAGACCTTCTTTGATCGCTTTGGCCATGGCGTCGTCTTTCATGTCGGCCTGGACTTTGGCGTCGGTGAAATCTTTGCAGCCGAGTTTTTGACCCATCTTGGTGTCGCCCTTGCCTGCGTCGCCGTGGCATTTGGCGCATTGATTGTCCCAATTGTCTTTGGCTTCCGCGGCGGAAGCCGTAATAGCGGCGCTGAATCCAAAAATGGCCGCGAGGATGAGGATTTTTTTCATAATTTCATTTAGTTTGCGGCGCGCTCTATTTTGCGCCTGTGAGAGAAATTTTCGGTGAAGAAAGGCATTTGCACTAACCATTGTTTGGTCAACGTTTGCCATTTTTTGTAGCGCGGCGCCGGAGAACCGGCGCCGATTCAATTTCCGGAAACGGCAATATCCCCAGAAATTGCGATGTTTCCGCGCTTGCCGCCAAAACCAAAAAGGATTTCCATGAACCTATGAAATCTCCCGGCAAATGCTCCACCGCACTCGGCGTCTTCATTTCTCTCGCGGCAACTTTTTCGGCAATTTTTTCGGCTGCCGCCGCGGACGATTTATCATGGCCGCAAATCACTTCCGAGAACCGTCCGTGGACGTGGTGGTGGTGGCACGGCAGCGCAGTGGACCAAACCAATATCGCGCATGAATTGCAACGCTTTCATGATGCCGGTCTCGGCGGCGCACAAATCACCGCGATTTACGGCGTCAAAGGCGCTGAGTCGCGCGACATCCAATATCTTTCGCCCGAATGGCTGCAAATGATGGGTTACACCGTGGATGACGCGAAGCGTTTGGGCATGGGCGTGACCATGACGCTCGGCAGCGGCTGGTGTTTCGGCGGCCCGACCGTCAGCGATAAAGACGCCAACGCGCTCGTTGTGGCGAAGACGTTCGAGGTCAAAGGCGGCGGGCAATTGACGGAAAAATTCAATCGCGACTCGACGCAATCGCTCATGGCATTTCCCGAAAAAGGCGAACCGGTTGAATTGACCGATAGAATTGCCGCCGACGGTTCGGTGAATTGGACCGCGCCTGCCGGTTCATGGACGATTTATGCGATTTCCCAGAAACCAAGCGGCCAAAAAGTGAAGCGTCCCGGTCCCGGCGGTGAAGGCTGGATGCTCAATCCGCTGTATCCGCAAGCTATGACGGATTGGCTGAAATGGTTCGATGGCGCGTTGGCCGATTACCATGGCTCCCGGCCGCTCGCGGTGTTCCAGGATTCCTATGAATATCGCACCGATTGGGCGCCGGATTTTCTGGCTCAATTTGAAAAACGGCGCGGCTATAAATTACAAAACGAATTGCCCGCGCTTTTTGGAACAAATAATGACGAACACACCGCGCGCGTTAAATACGATTATCGCCGCACGGTCTCCGAAATCATGGCCGAAGAATCCGAGCCGGCCTGGGTGGATTGGGCGCACGCTCACGGTTTCCAAACAATTTATCAGGCGCACGGCACGCCGGGCAATTGGCTCGACCTTTACGCCGCCGCGGACATTCCTGAAACGGAAATGTTCCACAACGACCGCAGCATTTTGATTTCAAAATTTGCGTCATCCGCCGCGCACGTCGCCGGACATCCATTGACCGGCGCCGAGACCGGCACCTGGATGAGAGAACATTTCACCGGAACGCTCGGCGAATTGAAAAACCTGGCCGATGACATGTTTCTGTCCGGCGTGAATCGGATTTTTTATCATGGCACGTGCTATTCGCCGGACGATGCGCCGTGGCCGGGCTGGCTCTTTTACGCTTCCACGGAAATGAACCCGCGCAATTCCATCTGGCACGACGTTCCGGCGCTCAACGAATACATCGCGCGTTGCCAATCCATTTTGCAATCAGGCAAACCGGACAACGATATTTTGCTCTACTGGCCGGTCGCGGATTTTTGGAGCCAGCCGGAAGGAATGTTGCAGCCGATGGCCGTGGGCCGGACGGATTGGTTTGAAAATCAACCGATCGGCAAAACGGCGCATGAGCTGTGGGATCGTGGCTACGCGTTCGATTACGTTTCTGATGCGCAATTGCAGACGGCAAAAGTCGTGGACGGAAAAATCCAAATGCCCGGCGGCGATTACAAGGTCATCGTCGTGCCGGAATGCAAATACATTCCGTATAAGACATTTGAACAACTCTTGTCGCTCGCCGAGAAAGGAGCCGCGGTGATTTTTGAAAAAAGTTTACCCGGCAAAGTCTCCGGCTTCGCAAATGAGGAGGAACAGGATTGGCATCTTCAAAGGATGAAAATGAAGTTGATGGGTATATTCGAAAATTCCGCCGAGAATAAAAATTATGGCAAAGGCTCGGTGCTGCTCGATTCGGCAGAAAATCTTTTAGCTCTCTGGCGCGTGGGAACACCTCATGAAACCATGACAGATGATGGATTATCGTTTATCCGCCGTTCGTTTGATGGCGGCTGGAATTATCTCATCGTCAACCGCGGCGGAACGAATTTTGATGGCTGGATCACGCTGTCGCGTCCGGTTAAATCAGCCGAAATTCTTGATCCGATAACTGGAAAAACCGGTTTGGCCGCGGAAAACGAGAAAGGCCAAATCCATTTGCCATTGACCGCCGGCGAATCTGCGATTGTGCGTGCATTTGACCATGCGCCTGTCGAAACGGATTCTTTTCCACGCTGGAACTATTTTGCGATCAACGGCACGCCGACCGGAATCACCGGCAGGTGGAACGTAAAATTCATCTCCGGCGGGCCGACGCTTCCAGCCGAAACTCAAATCGGAAAACTCGCCTCGTGGACGACTTTCCCCGACACCAATTGCCAATCGTTCGGCGGCACGGCGAAATATGAAATCACCTTTGATGCGCCAAAATCCGCCGTCGAAAATTATTACCTCGATCTCGGCGATATCCGCCAAAGCGCGCACGTGAAATTGAACGGCAAAGATTACGGCACGTTGATCACTTCGCCGTTCCGCGTTGTCGTGGACAATTTGCGGCCGACGGGAAATAAATTGGAAATTGAAGTCACCAGCGTGGATGCCAATCGCATCCGCGATCTGGATCGCCGCGGCGTGAATTGGAAATATTTCAAAGATATCAATATTGTGAACATCAATTACCGGCCGTTCGATGCGAGCGACTGGCCGTTGACCGATTGCGGATTGCTCGGGCCGGTCACATTGACGCCGGCCGTAGCGGAGAAAAATTAAATCCAAACCTGCGGTCGGATATATGTCTGATGGCCGGAAATAATGGCGCAGGTTAAACTCGCGGCCAATCCTGCCATTTTGTGAACAAAACTGTCTCCTTCATCAGTTGTGCCGCATTGTCTTTCGGGCTTGCGACGATTGCTTCGGCACAAACGCTTGCGTTTCCGGATGCGCAAGGTTTTGGGAAATATGCCACCGGCGGCCGCGGCGGCTCGGTTTATTATGTCACCAATCTGAACGACAGCGGTCCCGGCTCATTCCGCATGGGTGTGACTTCGCCGAATCGCACAGTCGTTTTCGCCGTCGGCGGCGTGATTCGTTTGAGCAACGTGGTTTCCGTCGCCAAAAATGTGACCATTGCCGGGCAAACGGCACCCGGCGGCGGCGTCACGCTTTACGGACATCGCCTTTCGTTTTCCGGCGCGGACAATTCCATCACGCGATTCATCCGCGTGCGGATGGGCAATCACGCCAATGGCATCAACTCCGCGGCCACCGGCGATGGCAACGACACCATCACCATCGCCAACGGTCACGATATGATCTTTGACCACGTGTCCGTTTCATGGGGACAGGACGAAACGTTTTCCATCAGCGGCAGCGACCCGACAAATATCACCATTCAATCCACGATCATCGGACAGGGATTGCAGGATCATTCGGCGGGCGGATTGATCCAAAGCGCGGGCGGCGTGAGCATCGTGCGCAGTTTTTACATTGATAACAATATCCGCAATCCGAAGGTGAAATTCGTCAATGAATTCGTGAACAACGTCGTTTATAACTGGGGCGGCCTCGCCTACATCCTCGGCGGCGATTCGTCCGGACAATCCTACGCCAACGCTTTCAATAATTATTTCATTGATGGGCCGGATTCATCGTCGCCGCCGTTTTCGGGCGGCAATTTGAATTTCCATTTGTTCGCGACGAACAATTGGCAAGATGACAATCTCAACGGCGTTCTCGACGGCGCGGTCATTCCGCAAGCCGATTACGGCGTCGTGGACTGGCAAACGTCGCCATTCGATTACGCGATCACCAATGCATTGCCGCCGTTGACCGCCTTGAAATTGGCCATCAGCGACGTCGGCATGTCGTGGAAACGCGATGTTGTGGACGACCGGCTGCTGGTGGAACTCACATCGTGGGGCACGCTTGGCGAAACGATTTACAATGAATATGAAACGCCGATGAATGGTCCCGGCACCGTAAAAAACGGCACCCCGTATCCGGATTTTGACCTGGATGGATTGCCGGATTTTTGGGAAGCCGGCCTTGGACTGGCGACCAATTCTCCCAACAACAACGACGCCAGCCCAAGCGGTTACACGCGGCTCGAAGATTATTTGGATTGGCTCGCCGATCCGCACGGCGTCGCGTTGACCAACACAACGGTGGATATTGATTTGTGCCAATTCATGCGCGGATTTATGAATGACAGCCCCGTCTATTCGCTCGCCGGCGCGTCAAATGGCATCGTCACTTTGCTGAATGGTCATATCGCACAATTTATTCCCACGGCGAATTTTATCGGACAGGCCGGATTTCAGTTTACCGTCACCGACGGCGACGGCAGCACGTTGACGCGGCCGATGAATTTATTTTTTACGCCGATGGCACAAACGGTTAATCCGATTTGGCGAGGAGACGGCGCGACGAACAATTGGAATACGCTCGGCGATTTCAATTGGTTCGACGGACAGTCATTGCTCTATCCGTTTCATACCGGCAATGCGGTGACCTTTGACGACAGCGGCTCAACTGCGCCGGCGGTGAATCTCATTGGCTCACTTCAGGCCGCCGCCGTGACGATTGATGCGGCGGTAAATTACATTTTCAGCGGCGCCGGTTCGCTGGACGGCGCGATGGCGCTGGTGAAAACGGGCACCGGCTCGGCGACGCTCAACACGACAAACCATTTCACCGGAGGAACAACTGTCAGCAACGGAACATTACTGGTCAATGGCGCGCTAGACCAAAGCACGGTCAGCGTGAAAAACGGCGCCACCATCGGCGGCAATGGAATTCTCGGCAAATCACCGGCGCTTGAAACCGGCGCCAATATCGCGCCCGGCGGAGCCGACCTTTCCGGCACGCTCACCATCAGCAATGCGCTCACGGAATCCGGCGGCATTAACAATTATTTCGATTTGTCTGACGACCCGACCGGTCTCAGCAAAACGAACGACCAAATTGTCATCGTCGGAACATTGACCGCGAGCGGGAAAAATATAATTCGCGTCAATTTGCCGGACGGCCCGCTGGCAAATGGAACTTACACGCTTTTCAGATTCGCAAATTTTATCGGCAGCCTGACCAATTTCACATTAATCAACGCCAACGGTATTTTGACCAATTCGCCGGGCGAAATTGACATTCTCGTAAATAATATTCGCACGCCGGGCAACCTCACATGGCTCGGCGGAAATTCCGGCAACACCTGGGACAACGGCACGACCACCAATTGGCTCAATGGCGGAAACGCCGATGCGTTTGAATTTTTTGACACGGTTTTGTTTGATGATTCCGGCTCGGCAACTCCGGCCATCAATTTGTCCGGCAGCGTCACGCCGGCATCCGTGACCTTCAACGCCACAAAAAATTATACGCTCGGCGGCGGTGGCAAAATCAGCGGTTACGGCACCTTCACAAAAACAAATTCCGGCACGCTCACGATCACCGCGACGAATGATTACGCGGGGGTCACGGTGTTGGGCGGCGGCGTGTTAAGCGTGCCGTGGTTGGCCAATTCAGATGATCCCGGTCCCTTCGGCGCGGCGGATAGCGATCCGGCCAATCTGATTTTCACCGGCGGCGTATTGCAATACACCGGCGCGAACGGCAGCACGGACCACGGAATGACTTTGGATTCCAATGGCGGAACCCTTGACGTCCATTCCGGCGCCACAACATTGACGTTGAACGGCGTGGTTGCCGGAAATGGAACGCTGACAAAAATTGGCCCCGGAACGTTGGCGATGGCGGGCATCAATTCATTCAGCGGCGGAACGGTTGTGACCGAAGGCACGCTGCGTTTGAACACCACCACCGGAACCGGCGGATTCGGCACCGGCATCGTCACCCTGAACGGCTCAACCAATAGCGCAACGTTTCGCTTCGGCGGAGATCAACAAATTCTGGCCAACACGCTGAATGTCACCGGCACGAACAATTTCTGTCTCCTTGCCGGCAACGACACGCTGTCTGATCTGATCGGCAGCGGCACGCTGCATGTCATCACCAATTCCGGCACGACATTCACGATGGCTGGCGATATGACCGGTTTTGGCGGAACCATTTCTGCCGATGCGATTCAAAACGTGCGATTCAATCCAAGCTCCGGCAGTTCCAACGCGGTCTTCGACATGGGCAATGGCAAAGTGCTGCTGAATACGCGCAACGGCAATTTGACGATCCAATTGGGCGCATTGATCGGCGGCGCAAACGTGACGCTGCAAGGCGCATCCTCAGCCAACAGTTTTACAACCTATGTGATCGGCGGCAGAAATCTGGATACAACTTTCGCCGGAAAAATTTCCGAAGTGATTCCCGCCCGCACGGCGGCGATCACGAAGATCGGCTCGGGCAGTTTCATGCTCACCGGCGCGAACACTTACAACGGCGGCACAATCGTCAATGGCGGAACGTTAATCGTTAACAATACCACCGGCAGTGCCACGGGAACCAATTCCGTCACGGTCAACGACAGCGGCACGCTCGGCGGAACGGGATTTATTTTTGGCCCGGTGATCGTCAACAGCGGCGGTGCGATTTCGCCCGGAAACAATGGCATCGGACAATTGACATTAAAAAGCAATCTCACGCTAAATGCAGGCGCGGTAATGGACTTCGATGTCGGAACCGCGAGCGATAAATTGGCCGTTTCCAACGCACTGACTTTGAATGGATTTTTTAATGTCAGCAATACGGCCGGTTTCAGTTTCGGGGTTTACACGGTGATGACCTACGGTGGCGCATTGAGCGGGTCGCTGCCAGTTGTCGTCGGCAAACCGCCCGGATACAGCATCGTGGTCAATACAAATACCGCCGGTCAAATCCGGCTCATCGTCCAAACGCTCGTTTCGCCGGTCATCGGCAGCGTCAAATTGGCCGGCAACAAAATTGTTCTCAGCGGGAACGGTTCGACCAATGACTTTTATTACGTTTTGACGGCCACCAATCTCGCCTTGCCGCTCGCTGAATGGACGCCGCTCGCGACAAACCGCTTCGGCGCGGATGGCCTCTTTAATTTCACCAATACAATTGACTCGTCGCTCCCGCAGAGTTATTACCGGTTGCAAATGCCGTGAAAATCATCCGCCCATGGGCTGGCCTGGCGCTGCTTCTGTCCGGAATTTTGCCGGTCATTTCCGATGCGCAAAATGTCGTTCTCACCGACAACGGTTCCACGGTCACGCTTTCGAATGGCGTCGTCTCCGCCATCATCAACAAAAACAGCGGCAAATGCTCTGATATGCGATTGGCCGGCGGAAATAATTTGCTCGCCAATGGCGGACAGTTTTATTTCGACGCCAACGGCAGCGTCAACAACGGCAGCAGCGTTTACGTCAATTTCACCGGAAACTTATATCAGGTCGCGACCAACACGCCATCGCTTGTTGACGTCGCGATCACCGACACCAATCTCACCGGTTTCCGCGCGGAATTGCATTACATCATGCGCGCCGGCGACAGCGGCATTTACGTTTATATCAATTGGCATCATGGCATCGGAGACCCGCAGGCCATGCTGGAACAATCACGGACCGTGCTGCGCTGCGATCCCAATATCTTTGTCCGCGCCTATTCGTCGGCAAACAAAATCGGCCAGATGATCCCGCCAATTTTATTGAAAACGAATCCGGCGATCATGGACGCGACCATTCAATTGCCGGCCGCCAGCAGTTACACAAATGCCACCGGCCTCACGCAGGATGGCTATCCGGTTTATACCAAATACGATTGGTGCGATTACATGGAAAAACATTCCGTGGAGGGATTGACCGGCGACACCGTCGGACTCTGGATGTTGTTCGGCAGCGTGGAATATTTCAACGGCGGGCCGACCAAGGCGAACTTGCTGTTGCATGGCACCGACACGACGCCGCTGTTGCTTTGGGATTTTCACGCGCAACATTTTGGCGGTTCGAAAATCTATAAAGCCGCCGATGAAAGCTGGGACAAAATCGTTGGTCCCTGTTTCATTTACATCAACACCGGCGCAAATGCGGACGAACTCTGGCAGGATGCGCAGGCCAAAGCCGCATCCGAGCAAGCCGCATGGCCTTATGATTGGATGACGGCGACGAATTATCCCGTGGCGCGCGGCGCCGTGGCCGGACAATTGCACGTGCCCGGCGAATCGTGCAGCAACGCTCTCCTCGTGCTCGCGCCGGCGGGCGATTACTGGCAATGGCAAAGCGAAGGTTACCAGTTCTGGACGCGCGCCGCAGCCGATGGCACTTTTCAAATTTCGAAAATCCGGCCCGGAATTTATTCCTTGCTCGCCCATGTGCCGGGAATCGTCGGGGAATTTTCAATTTCAAACGTCGTCGTCACGGCGGATTCAACGAACAATTTGGGATTCCTCGACTGGAATCCGCCGCGGCGCGAACAACGTTTGTGGCGCATCGGCACGCCGGATTTGAGCGCGCACGAATTTCGATGGGGCGACCAGATGCGCCAATTCGGCCTCTGGTGGCGCTACCTTGCCGAACAGGGCACGAACGATTTGGTTTATCACGTCGGCACGAGTGCGGCGACGAATTGGTATTACGCGCAATCCGTGGTGGCAATGGATGACGGCAGTTATTTTTCGCCGAATTGGATGGTTGAATTTGTTGTGACCAACCTTCCGCCGTCGCCCGCGGTGCTCACAATCGACATGGCCGGCAGCATCGGCGGAACGCTCCTGACCAGCGTCAACGGTTCGAGCTTGAGCAATATCACGCTGACCAACGACGCCTCCATTTATCGCAGCGCAACACAATCGGGAATTTTCCGCCATGCGGAATTGAATTTCGATCCGGCGCTGTTGCGATTGGGAACCAATGTCATTTCGTTCACGATCAGCAAACCGTCGCCGTGGACGGGAACAAAACCGGTTTCGCCGGGCCGCGGCGTGATGTATGACTGCGTGCAATTGGAATGCGGAAGCGTTTTAACTTCAGCCGTTCCACAATTTGAGGAAACGCACGTCACGGCGAAAAATTTGTCATTCGCGGGCAGTGGCGGATTTCCGGACGCGACTTATCTGGTGATCACTGCGACGAATTTAAATCTGCCGTTCGAAAATTGGACGGCGATTGCCACCAATCATTTCGATGGCAGCGGCAATTTTGTTTCCACCACTTCCGCAGTAACTTCAGCGCAACAATTCTTCCGGATTTTGATTCCGTAAAGCGGCTTAATTTCCCAGCGGTTTTTCCAGCGAAGCATTCGGGCTGACCGCCATTTCAAAACGGTTCACGTCATCGGGATGCGCCGGATCAAATTTGAAACCCTTCACGATGAATTTCGCCAGCGGCAATTTGTCCTGTTGAATCCCGAGCACCACGCATTGCGCGAGTTCGTAACTGCCGTAATTGTTGTGATGCGTGCCGTCCTGGAACGCTTTGTCCAGATTATCGCCGAGCGCTTTATAAAAGACCAAACTCATTTGGTTCAAATCGATCAGCGCGCAATTTTCTTCCTTGGCGACTTCACGCACGGCATCGGGATAACCTTTGAGCGTCGGGCCGTGAATTCCGGCCTTGCGTTCCATTGAAGTGATCAACACCGGCGTGCCGCCGAGCGAGCGCGTCCGCGCGACAATTTTTTTCAGATTCGATCTGTAAACCTCCAGCGCGTCCGGGCGTTTATCCTTCATGTCGTTGTGGCCAAACTGAATCAGCAAATAATCGCCGCGCTTCATCAGGCTGAAAATTTTCTCAAAACGCTGCGCGCGCAATGAATCGGCCACCGTTTCGCCGGATTCCGCGTGATTTGCGATCGCGATTTCAGGTTTGAAAAATCGCGGCAACATTTGGCCCCAACTGTTCCACGGCTCGGCGGGTTGATCGCAAACGGTTGAATCGCCGATGACAAAAACCGTCGGCACTTTGACCGGTTCGATTTCCAACGAGCGCAGCGACGGATTTTTGCCGTTGAACTCCAAAGTCATCTTGTCATCCCAATCCCAGATTTCCGAAGATTTTTCGCGCGGTTTCAAATGCACGTGGTTCGTGCCGCCGATGTCCGGCGTGCGCAGATTGACGATGAATGTTTGCTCGACGGACTTTCCGGCCGGAACAGAAATCGTTTCGAGCATCAGCCGGCGCAATTCGGCTTTGACCGTGTTCGTGGAATCTTTTTCGCCGCCGAGCGTCGCGCTGACTTTGTAATTTCCTTCCGGCAATTTAGCGGAAAAATAAAACGGCTGGTCGCCGCTTACGGAATTTTTGCCCGCCGTTACCTTTGCGCCGGGTTCAAAACCGAATCCAAATTGATCCGAATAAACATTCGTCGGCGTCACTTGCATCCAGCCGGATCTTGCTTTGCCGCTGCCGAAATCGAACTTCAACGCGGATGCCTGGATATGCATCGCACCGCAAATGGCGGCGCTGGCAAAAAGGGCGATAGATTTTTTGTTCATTTTCAAATGATGTTCGTAACTTTATCTGGTCGCGGGAATCAATTCATATTTCGCCGTGCGCGGTTGCGTCGCCGCATATTGTTCCTTCACAATGTCCTGTTCTTCCTCCGCGAGCGCGGCGACGAGTTGGTCGGTCGCTTTTTGAACCGCCGGATCGTGGTCGGCCGAAAGGCGAAGTTGAATTTCGCGCCACGCGAAATAGCGCCATTCCACTTCCTTCCAGACGAGATGCAAAACATGATAGCTCTGGTCGAGCATCGGCGTGTGGTATTCCGCCAGATTGACGCCATCGGCGAGCTGGGGCGCGCTGAATTCGCCAATTGTTTCGCCGTTGATCCGCAATTGATAATTCCCCGGCGGAAGTCCGCTGACTTTTAACGGTTCATTGTCCAGGGCTGGATAAAATCCCGAATCTTTGACGATCATTTCCGTGGCGGCATTGGTATAATCCCATTTTGGCTCCGGCGCAGCCCAGAAAAAGGAAGTCCGGCTCCTGCCTTCCGTTGGTGGAAATTGCGGCCAATCTTCGTGCAATGCCAAAACCGGAAACGGCAGTGATTGATCTTTTTGTGTCCAGGAAAGTGTGCCGTTTTCCATTTTCACATCGGTCACCGAGGTGTTTTCCGAATGCGTCGCGGAATTTTTCATCGCATCAATTTCCACGGATGCGACCGTTGACGGCGCGTTCCATGCCTGCAAAATTCCTTGCGCCATCACCAGTTCGCCCGCCGCCGAAGGGTGGATGCGGCCGGGGATGACTTCATGCGCGAGTGCTGGATTTGCCGCCTGCATTTTTTTCATGACCTCCACGAGCGGCGTATTGAGGTCAACGCACGGCAAATGATGTTCGGACGCCAGTTGCCGGACGAACGCCGAATAACGTTCCAATACCGCATTATAGCCGCCCGAAAATTTCGGTGGCTCGGTCACGTCGTCGTAGGGCGACGGCTCGATCAACACGATGCGCACTCCGGGCAAATGTTGTTGAAGCGATTGGATGATGTGCTCGTAGCCGTTGGTGTAGGCGCTGAAATATTCGTCGTTGAATGGCGCATAACGCGCGTCGTTCATGCCCAGCATGATAGTGACGACATTCGGCTTGAACGGGAAAACGTCGCGTTCCAATCGCAAATCAATCCGCCCGGCCCAGCCGCCGTTCACTTTATCGCCACCCACGCCGGAATTGACGAACTTCATGTGCAGACCTGGAAATCGCGTGCGAACGTAGGTTTCGATGTCCACTCCGTAAAACCGCTGTTCCGTGATGCTGTCGCCATAAAAGCAAACGTTGTCGCCATCTTTGAGAAAGAAATTATTTCCATCATCGCCACCGGCCCGCGCTGTTTGCGATGTCAATAACAAGCCCAGCGCCGCAACGCCAGAGGACAAATATTTCCATGGATATTTTTTTGAGATCAGTTTGTTCATAAATCGGGTGTTGAAAATTGCCGCGCGATTACGGTTTCTCGTCCGCAGGTTGATAAGGCTTAATCTCTTTTCCTTTTTCCGAGAAATATTTTTCCAGCGGATCGCCGGGCAGACTTTTCAATCCGGCAACGACACAGGCGGCGTTGAATTGCGCGCCTTCATCCGTCGTGTGTGTGCCTTTGTCCGCGAAAAACGTATCCGCCTTTTCCGCGCCGATTTTTTTGTAGGCGTCCGTGATGACCATCGTTAAATCCATGAACAATGCGCCGTTTTTCGCTGCGACCTCTTTGTCCCATTCGGCAAAATTCGCAAAATCACGCTCATGTTGCCATCGTTGTTTGTGCGGAATCGGCGAGCAGATAATGACCGTCGCGCCGCTCGCTTTTGCCTCGGACGCAAATTTGGACATATACCATCCGAACGTGTGAACCTGCATAACCGAACCGTCCGGCATTGTGTCCGGCTCGGTTTCATCACCGGTGCCATGAACATCGGCGCGGTGCTTGTTCGCCGGATCGCCGACGCGTCCGCCGTCATTATGTCCGAATTGAATGATGACAAAATCGCCGGGCTTGATGGCGTCCACGACTTTTTGCCATCGGCCTTCGGTAAAATACGTCCGCGCGCTGCGTCCACCGATGGCGTGATTGACGACATTGATTTTATTGGTATTAAAAAACGGCGCAATGCGTTCGCCCCAGCCCCAAAGTCCGGCGCCGTATCCACCGCTTTTGACCGTGGAATCGCCCACGATATGAAATGTCGGAAGCGCCGTGTTCGCCGCTTTTTCCTCGTGAACTTTTGATGCGTCAACAATCGGGCGATTATCATCGGCGCGAACCAGCCCGACCGCCGCGAACGCCAATGCCAACGTGAAACCAAGCAATTTCATTTTCATAATTTTATTTATTCTCCTTGGCCGGATTTCCCGCTTCCGGCTGGCTTAAATCCGCTGGCGCAACGTCTTTTGCTTTGGCGGAAAAATATGTTGCCAACGCATCATGTTTTAAACCCTTCAGCGCGGCAACGACACACATCGCATTGGTTTCTGCGCCGGCCAAACTGGTATGCGGCCCGGCGCCGACCACAAATAGCGGCTTCACGTTTTCTTCGCCGAGTTTGTCGTATTCGCGGCCAATAATTTCATTGATGTCGAGAAATGGCGCGTTTTCAGCTTTGGCCGCTTCGCCCGCCCAGCCGGCGTAATTGCTCTTATTCAACACAACGCGACCATCGCGCCAGGTATTGCGCGGGATGAGCGAACACACCATCGGCGTCGCGCCTTTTTCGCGCGCTTCGACAATCATTTGTTTTTCATACCAGCCAAAAGAATGAACCACTTCGAATTTTTTCGTGATGATATTCGTGATGGATTCCGTTTCGTCGCCGGCGCCTTTGATGGTGCCGCGGGAACGGGCGTGTGAATTCAAGACGCTTTCATTGACCGGGCTGGCGTCGTTATGGCCGAATTGCATGATGACGAAATCGCCGGGCTTGAGCAGCGCAAGCGTGTGCGGCCATTGGTCGCGGTAAAACGTGCGGCTGCTCGTGCCGCCGAGTGCCCGGTTGACGACGTTGATTTTGTTCGTGTTGAAATACGGCGCGATTTCGTCGCCCCAGCCCCATTGTCCGCCGTCGCCTTTGCCGCGGCCATTGCGCACGGTGGAGTCGCCGATGATGAACAGCGACGGCAATTTGGGATTCATGGGAAAATTTTCGACGCGCGTATGCGATGGCGGATCGAAATTTTTTTGTTCGGTTTGAGCAAAAAGATTTCCCGTCATGGCAACGGCGATCATGGTCGTCGCGACGCAGCCGAGAAGCGGCATTGAATTTTTCTTCGGGCGGTTGGTTCGTTTCATTGCTTTCATGGAATTCAATTTTTGTCGGCTTGCGGATTTCCGGAATCAGTCCAGGTCGAAGGATTCATTTTCAGACCGCTGATCTTCAAAACATAGGCGTATTTGCAGGGAGCCGTCGCGGGCAATTGAATTTTCAAGCCGGTCCCGTCCCGGGTGAATTTCAGGTCGCCATCGTTTCCGAGCATTTTCACCGAGGTAATTCTACCTTCCAGTTTTGCGTTGGAACCTAGCGATTTGAGAAGCACATCCGGGCCGGGCCAATTGCCAAGGATGATGGCGTAAAGATTTTCGCCGTTTACGGTGAAACGGATGTTCAACCTGCCGTCGTCTTTGAATTCCGTCCAATTGTGCGTGTTGTAGATCGCCTCGCCGTTTACGTCCAGCCATTTTCCGATTTCCAAGAGCGCACTGGTGATTTGAGGCGGAAAGGTGCCATCGGCCTTGGGCGAAAGATTCAGCAGCAGAGTGCCGTTTTTGCTGACCGTGTCGGCAAGCGCGTTGATGATGGAACCGGGGCTGGAAAATCTCTCATCGCTCGTGTAGCCCCAGGTGCTGCCAATGGGATGATCCACCTGCCATTCGCCGGTGCGAATGCCGGAAGGCGAACGTGTGCCAATCTTTTCGAAGTCCAAAATCGAGCCGATGGTTTCGGTGTTGTCGCCGCCCGGCGCGTAGGCGGCTTTTTTTGTGCTGATGGAAACTTCTTTGCCCCATTCCTTCGCGCGGTTGTAATAATAGGCGGCGAGGCGCAATTTCAACGGATCGAGGAATCGCGCGTCCACGCCGTTGTCAAACCACAGCATGTCCGGCTGATATTTGTCAATCAGCTCGACATTCCGCGCGAACCAGTTGGTCAGAAATCGTTCGCAGGCGGCGTCGCTGCGGTCGGCCACATTGTAAAACGTTTCCCATTTTGGATCGTAAAGGTCGGCATGTTCCGCTTTCATTTTTTCCGCCATGTCCGCCGGTGGATTGACGAATTGAAAATTTTCCATGCCGTGGTTCGAGACACCGAATTTCAACCCTTGTTTGCGCACGGCTTTGGCCAAATCGCCGATCAGGTCGCGATGCGGCCCCATTTTCACCGCGTTGAACGGCGTCGCCGCGCTGTCCCACAAGGCAAAACCATCATGATGTTGCGCGGTCGGGATAACGAATTTCGCGCCGGATTTTTTGAATAATTCGGCCCACGCATCGGGGTTCCAATTGGAACAGGTGAACATCGGGATAAAATCCTTGTAGCCGAATTTGTCCTGCGGACCGAAATGCTCGACGTGCCAGCGTCCGATCGGGCCGTCCGTATACATGTGCTTTTCATACCATTCATTGTGATACGCTGGAACAGAGTAAATTCCCCAGTGCATGAACAGTCCGAATTTCGCTCCGGCAAACCACGCTGGCACTTTGTAATTTTTTTGAAGTGATTCCCACGTCGGTTGAAATGGTCCCGGCGGATTTTTGGTCGGAATCATTGCGTTGGCAGCCTCGACAACTTGTGGCGTCGTCTCTGGAGCCATGTCATATCCGCGTGAATTTCCACCTTTGGACACGGGATTGTTGGTTTGCGCAGCCGCGGCAACTGCAATGCCTGCCGTCCAACAAATCGACAATAATTTTTTTAGCATCATAAGCCTGGTCCTCACGGCATTGGTCTGGTGTATTTGTCAAAGACGGTCAAAGCCGGCAGCGAGTTTCCGTTTTCGTCAAAGAAACCGCGCCACAAAAGGCCGCCGCGATTGCCGACGGCTGGTTCCCACCAAAAAATTCCCGCGCAATGGTCGTTCTCTAAAACGATCCGTGTCAGCTCATCCAGATAATCGCGCTGGCCATCCGGCGTGATCGGAAACGGCCAATCTCTGCCTTCCGTTTCGCGCGACGGATGCCAGTTATAAGCTGTTTCCACAATGATGATGTCTTTGTGATAGCGGCTCGCCGTGAATGCCAGATTTTCGCGCAAATCCATCAACGTGCCGTGCCAACGGGGATAATAGGAAAAGCCGATGACGTCGAACGGAATTTTGTAGCGGTTCAGATTGTCGAAAAAGGATTTCGTCTTTTCAATGCTGCCGCCCTGGTCAATGTGGATCATGATGCGCGGCGGAGAATTGGTTCCGCTGCCGGCTTTCACGCCTTTGATTCCGGCCCGGATGTAATCGGCAAAATTATCCCAATTCGCCGGCAACCGGCCATCGGGCCAGAGCATTCCGTGCGTGACTTCGTTTCCGACTTGAACCATGTCCGGGAAAATTCCCGCGTGGCGAAAGGAAGCGATGGTGTCGCGCGTGTATTCAAAAACTTTTTTCGCGCGCGCTTTGTGCGTCAAATTCGTCCATGCCGATGGCGTCGGCTGTTTTCCCGGATCGGCCCAGGAATTTGCGTAGTGAAAATCGAGCAGAAATTTGTAACCGAGTTTCTTGGCGGCCTGCGCCTCGGCAATCGTGTAATTCAAATCGTTCGGCAAACGACCGCCGACCGGCTCGACGAACAGGCGCAGACGAATCCAGTTGTAGCCATGATTTTTGAAGATCTGCAAGCCCGGAAGCGCATTGGTGCCGTCGCGAAAAATGGTTCCGTTGTCCTCCGCCTGTTTCAGAAACGACAAATCGGCGCCGAAGGCAAAATCCGCCGCCCACGCTGAATGTCCTACAGCGAGCCAAAGCAAAAAAATGGCGATCCATTTTGCCGGGTTTTTTTTCACACAATTAAATAGGCAATTGCCAAAAGCGACCGCGGTGACAGATTCGCCACAGATTGCCAGAGAAATGAATTTTTGTATCTCAACATTTCTGGCGACCACCCTTCCATCCTCACTTTTCGGTCGAGTTATGGGATCCCGATTGAATGCATCCATTTCAAAGCGTCCTCCGGCCAGGCTTTCGCGGCTTTGGTGCAACGCAGGCCATATCCGTGTCCGCCGGTGGGATAAAGCAAGAATCGATGCGGCACCTTCATTTTATCAAGCGCCGCGTTATAGAGCTTGCTGCCGGGAACGAATGTCTTGTCGTCTTCGTTATGGACAATCAGAGTCGGCGGAATGTTCGTCTTCAGATTCAAGTCAGCGGAAAGCTGCCCGTTGGTGTTGGCCAAATAAGCCGGGTAAACCAGAATGACAAAATCCGGGCGACAACTTTGCTTGTCAATTTCGTCAATTGCTGAATAAGACCTCTCTCCAAACTGCGTGCTCGCTTTGGCGGCAAGATTTCCGCCGGCGGAAAAGCCCATGATGCCGATTTGTTTTGGGTCAATATTCCACCTCGTTGCATTCGCCCGCGTCAGGCTCAGCGCGCGCTGAACATCCTGCAACGCGCCTTCGCGATTGTGTGGAACACGATATTTCAATACCAATGCGCTGATGCCATTGGTGTTCAACCAGGCCGCAATTTCGCTGCCTTCTTTGTCCACGACCACATAGCTGTAACCGCCGCCGGGACAGACAATCATCGCCGGCGCATTCTTTTTCGTCGCTGGAAAAAATGTCAGCGTGGGCCGGCTGACATCAGTGATGCGCGTGGCGTCGGTTTTTTCAGGCTGCGCATTTCTTTCCGGAGCACTGGCGCCGCGGCCGGGCATTTTACCGCCCGGCCAAACATCAATGACTTTGGCGTCGGCCATGGACGGTTTCTGCGGTAATTTCTGTCCGGCCGAAACGATTCCAGCCGAAGACGTTTTCATCTCGGGCGTTTGCCCGTCAGAAATGAAGCCGCAAAAAATCAAAACCATCGTCAAAAACATGCGCATAAGGAACCTTTCTCCATCAAACTATTCATCGTTGGATTCAAAGTGATAATTTCCCGCCGGAATTGTCTTTGGCCGGCGATGGCCTGGAAATTCTACGGTCGCAGTTGTATTCGGCGGCACAACAATGTCCATCATGATTTTTCCTTTGCGTTTCATCCACGCGCTCGATGCCTTGCCGTAGGGCGTTTCCAATTCAGCCCGGGCGGAATCCAATTGCGTTCCGATCAATGGCCGGACAAAAAAATGTTTGTATCCGGGATTCGCCGGGTCGGGCGCGAGGCCGGCCACGCGCTCATACATCCATTGACCGATGGCGCCATAGGCATAGTGATTGAAAGAATTCATCGTCGCGTCGCCGAACCCTTTATCGCGGGTGTAACTGTTCCACCGTTCCCACATCGTTGTCGCGCCTTGATCGATAGGATAGAACCAGGACGGATATGTTTCTTGAAACAGCAGAGTGTAGGCGACATCGCCATGGCCGGTCTCATCGAGAGCCTGGGCGATATGCGGCGTGCCGAGAAAACCGGTCCGGAGATGATCTCCGGCCTCATGGATCAAGCGCACAAGATGCGCCGCGGCATGGGATTTCAATTCCTCCGGGATCAAATCAAAAGCGATGGCCAGCACATAGGCCGTCTGGGTTTCCGGAACAATCCGCAATTTTCCATCGGCGGAGAAATAGTTTGTCGTAAAAGCGTGCCGCACGGATGCGGCTTCAGCCGCGTAGCGTTCTGCTTCTTCGTCATGACCCAGAATGCGGGCGGAATCGGCGAGAATCTGCGCGCTGCGCGCATAAAAGGCCGAGCCAAGCAGCGGCTGCGGCGTATCGCCACGGCGATTGCCCATCCAATCGCCCGGCGTCGCCGGCAATTGCGGGTAGGGTTGCAGCCAATCGCCGTAGCCTTTGATATTCGGAAGCAGGCCGTTCACCGACTGCGACCGATACCAGCCGACCAATTTTTCCATCATCGAATAATTCTCCGCGAGCACCTGTTTGTCTCCCGTGCGGACATAAACTTCCCACGGAATAAAGGTCGCCGCGTCCATCCAGCCCGGGCTGTTTTGCCAATGCTCGATGGCGGGAATGAAATCGGGGATGGAACCGTCCCGTTCCTGATCGCCGCGCATGGAGGCGAGCCAGCTTTTCCAAAACGCAAGCGAGTCTGTGTTGAACATCGCGGTCGGGCAAAAAACTTCCGCGTCACCGGTCCAGCCCATGCGCTCATCCCGCTGCGGGCAGTCGGTTGGAATGTCCAATGAATTCCCGCGCCAGCCCCAAAGGATGTTGCTTTGAAGTTGATTCAATTTTGCGCTGGAGGATTCAAATCTGCCGGCGCGCGGCAAATCAGAATGCAGCACGATTCCCGTCACCCAATCCTTTTTCGGTTTGATATCCTTCGAAAAACCGGACAACTCCACATAGCGGAAACCATGAAAGGTAAAGTGCGGCTGCCATTCAACGATTCCCGTTTTAGCCGCCGTGTAAGTGTCAGTAGATTTGGCGGAGCGATAATTTGCGGTGTAAAGCGTGCCGTCCTGTCGAAGCATCTCGGCAAAATGAATGGTGACCGTTCGGTCCTTTTCCACCGGCACGTTGATTCGCGCCCAGCCGACCATGTTTTGGCCAAGGTCAAAAATAAAATGTCCCGGTTCCGGCTCGGTGATGTTTTGAGCCGCGAGCGTTTGCGTCTGCCGCACTGGCGGAAACGGTTTGGGCGCCAGCCGCGCCGGGCCGAGATTCGTTTCGGCCAATACAGGTTTCCAATCCGCAGGTTCTTTGCGCGCGTCGTAGCTTTCACCGTCGTAAATGCTGGAAGAAAGCACGGGGCCGTCAAATGTTCCCTCCCATTGGCCGTCGGAGACAATGGTGTCGCGGGAACCGTCCTGGTAAGTGATTTCCAGTTGAAGCAACAGTTCCGGATATTTGCCGTAGGGACCTTTCTGCTTCGTTTCGAATGGCAGCCGCCCGGCATACCAGCCTGAGCCCAGCAGGGATTCAATCATGTTGGTGCCGCGACGAAGTTGACCGGTGACGTCATAGGTCAATGTATCGATGCGTTTGTTGTAATCGGTGAATCCATTGGCGAAATGATCGTTGCCGATGCGAACACCGTTTAATTTCAATTCAAACAACCCGCGCGCCGTCACATAAACGCGCGCCCGGGCAATTTTTTTCCCGATGGAAAATGCGCGCCGGAGATTTGCGACCGGCTCTCCGTTGGTGGGCATCTCCTGGCCGGGCCGGATCCACTGCGCCGTCCAATCGTTTTTTGACAGCAAGCCCAATTCAAATGAAGCCGGTTTGCTCCAGCCGGATTCTTTCCCGTTTTCGTCACGGAAATCGACCTGCCATTCGACGTGTTCCCGCGAAACAAACGGCGGCCCCTGATAGCGCACAAACGTGGATTGATCCGATTTGATCCAACCGCTGTCCCATCGCTTTTCTCCGGATGTCGTTTCAATGCGATAAGCGGATTGCTTCTTCACGCCGGCGGGCAATTTCCAGGAAAACGTCGGCGTGGATTCATAAAATCCCAGCGGATCCACGGCGCCTTCTCCGACGGTGAGCGAATCTGCCGGAGCACCGAAGACGTCCGCCGAACAACCGATCAATAAACCGATGACGACGAATTTTTTCATGTCGAATAAATGTTCCGCGGCTCCGTTTACACGGAATCCTTTTCCGCGATGTTGAGATCAAAACAAACTCCCGCCAGGCGTCATCTGCGGTTATTGCTTCGCGAGCTTCCGGGAAAATGGTTTCCCATTGATCCTTACATTTTTAATTTCCAGATGTTTAACATCCTCAGCGTCGAGCGCGGTATTGGTCAATTGCACATCAATATTTTCCAACGTGATATTTCCGATCTCCGTTTGCCCGGGATTGCCTTGAATAGTGCCGAAAGAGCCATAGCGGCCTTTGACATTTTCCATTGTGATGTCGCGGACCGATGATTTCGGCGCCGGCTGTCCTTTCAGGTCAAAGTATTGAGTCCACGGAAACATGTTCACCAGCTTTCCGCCGTCGCTGTCAACGGTGATGTTGCGGTAATGAATATTTTCATAATGCTGCGGCGTGTCCGGACGCAGTTTGAAATTAAGAACCGACATCGGTCCCGTAAACCGGCAATTTTCGACGACGACATCGCGGACAATCGTCGCCTCGCTTCCGAGCGTGACACCACCGCCGCGTTTGAATGTGCAATGGGAGATGCGGATATGCTCGACCGGCGGGCTGTCCTTGTCCTTCAACGCTTCCGGACCTTTCGAACCTTTCAACGCGATGCAATCGTCGGTCACCGAGAAGAAACAATCCTCGACCGTGATGTCCCGGCAACTGTCCACGTCAATTCCGTCGGTGCTGGGAGCCTGCCTGTAATCATCCGGAACTTCAAAGCGCGCATTCGTCACGGTCGCGTTCTGGCAATTGTAGAGATGAAGATTCCAGAATTGCGAATCCTTGAATGTAATTCCATCAATCACCACATTTTTGGAATTATTGATCGCGCACATTTGCGCACGGGGAACGCTTACATTCTTGAAATTCCTGGGATCTTTGGAAGCCCGGCGGAGTTTCCAAAATTGATCCCAAATCGGACGTCCCGCGCCGTCCAAAGTGCCTTCGCCATCAATCCGCAAACCGTCACAACCCGCGGCATTGATCAACGCCGGATTGAAATGCTCTTCAAAATGTCCTTCGATCCGGACGCGCTGCTCCGGGAAATTTTTCATATCCGTCGAAGCTTTGAGCACGGCATCCTTGTCCAAATGCAGGTTGACACCGGGCTTCAGAAACAACGCGCCCGTCAGGAAAACGCCTTTCGGAACCACAACCGTTCCGCCGCCTTTTGCCGCCGATTGATCAATCGCCGATTGAATATTCGATGTGTTCAGCGTCTGGCCGTCCCCAATCGCGCCGAAATTGGCAATCGAATTGGTGACCGTCCGCGCAATGGCGACATCCGAAAGCGCGGCCGATAACAACAATGCCATCAATCCGCTTTTAAGATTAAAATTTGCTTTGCTCATTGCATCACTGGTTTTGACGTGACTGAAATCGTCGCCGGTTCCAGCCCGGTTCGAGTCGCAGTCAGTGTAATTCCGCCGGCCGTCAAGGTCGAGCGAATCGCGACGCGATTGATCCCGCATTCGGTGTCCAGATACATTTTATTGATGGAACCCGTTTTGCCGCTGTTGTAACCGCCGCGCCAAATCGCCGGGCCGTTCAACTTGAAATCCACGCGCGCTTCATCCGTCGGACAACGCCGGCCTTGCGCATCCACCACTTCCACGTCAAAAAACGCCACGTCCGAACCGTCGGCGACCAATCCGTTCGGCGAAACATGCGGCGTCAGTTTGATTTGCTTCGGTTCGCCAGCCGTTTCAATTTCATCCTGTGCAACGATTTTTCCATTGGCTTTGGCGACGGCAGAAATTCTTCCCGCTTCAAATTTGACGTTCGGAAAAGCGTAAATGTAACCGGTGTTTCCCAGGTCTTTGTCGTTGCCGTTGAAGGTGTCCGTAAAATCACAGGATTTATTTGTCACGCCGACTGATTTGCCGTTCACAAAAAGTTCCACGCTGTCGCAATGATTCGCCGCGATATAAATCGTTTTGACTGTGTTCGTCGGATAGGTCCAGTAACCGATGATGTGGATGTCCGGCGCCGGATTTTGCATCACACGATAAACGTAATACGCCTGCTTGGGCAATCGCACCGCGTCCACTTTGCCGCTCACGCGACACACTTCGCTGCTGTCCTGGCGGCCATCGGCGTTGGCGTCCGACCAATAAATCGAAGCGTAGCCGGACCATTTGGCGTGCGCCGGATCGCTGTTGGTGATGATGTTGCTGAGGTAATCGTGATATCGATTGGCGGCAGCGAGACAAAATGTTTCCGAATTCCAGTGGTAAACATCATTCGGCCCGGGCTTGAAGCCAAAGTGCGGCGGTGAGTAATCGTCCCAAAACCGGCGCGCGGCTTCGTCACGAAAATCTTCCGTTTCGATCAGCGGCGCTTTGTCCCGGCGCTCGACGCTGTAACCGCGAAAAATTTCGCCTGCCTTGGTGATGGCATCCGTGCGTTTGTCCTGCCCGATCATCACGCCGTAGTATTCGGCCACGGGTGTGACGGCATTGTTCAATTCCGCGTTGTCATTATCGCGCACACCCATCACGCGTCCGCCGTTTGGATCAAATTGTTTCCGCAACTCCACCATTTCCTGCATGTGATTGGTCGTGATGACCGAGTTGCCCGCTTCCCAAAAGAAAATACTCGGGTCATTGCGGAAATAAATAATGGAATCGCGCATCACTTCCGCGCGTTGATCCCATTCGCGCTTTGCGATTTCCGGATTCAACCGGCGATCCAAAACCGGGTCGCCTTCTTTGTCACCCGCCGGACAAACTTCGACGATGCCCGCTTTGTCGCAAGCGCGAACATCCACGGCTTGCGGTGAAATGTGCATCCAACGGATGTAATTGGCATGCGTGCTTTTTATCAGGGCGGCGTTGTAATCGTGCATCCAATCCGGATAGGCCTCGCCCAGGCCGGCCCAACTGTCCGCCGACCGCTGCGAATAGCCGGTCAGCCAAATGAATTTGTCGTTCAGATAAACGCCGCCGGTTCCGGCGCCGCCTTTGAATTCAGTCTTCCGAAAACCGGTCTTGATTTTCTGAACATCCACCACTTTGCCGTCAACGGTTAGAATGCAATAGACATTGTAAAGATTTGGCGAATCGGGGCTCCAGAAATTCGCATTTGCCAATTTGCCGCCGGCTTTGAAAATTTCCGTTTCGCCATCCACCAGATCCGAAGTATCGCCATCCAATTTCGCGCAGACGTTTCCGTTTTCATCCGCCACCACGGCCGACAATGTGATGGATTGCTGGTCGCCGGATTCATTGCGCACCTGCGATTCGATATTCACATCGCACGTTTTATTTTTGATGTCGAAATCCGAGCCGTAAACGTAAATGCCCGTCGTCTTCAAATTCTCGTAGAGCGGCAGCGTTTGATAAACCTTGCCCGTCAAATGCAAGCGGATGTCGTGATTCAATCCGCCATAATTCGGATTGAACGCGCGTCCCATCCATTCAAACGGCGCGCCGGTCGCCTCCTCTTTGTAATCGTCGCTGTTGTCCACTTTCACGGCGATGACATTTTCTTTGTCGCCAAAATGGACGAATTTCGTCAGGTCGAGGCCGAGCGGCGTCACGCCGTTTTCATATTTGCCGGCGTATTGGCCGTTGATCCAAAACCGGCCGGCCTGCTTCAAGCCTTCAAATTCCAGAAATACTTTTCCGTCCTTCGCATCCGCCGGCAATTTGAAATGCTTCCGATACCAGCCGATGCCGGTGTATTCGTGCCGCTCGCCGCCGCTGTGCGAAATGATTTCATCATACGTGTCCGAATCGTTCCACGTGTGCGGCGCGCTGACGGTTTCCCATTTTGAGTCGTCAAAAGAAACCTGCTCCGCGTTCGTCACATCGCCTTTGAAAAATTTCCAGCCGGGATTGAAATTAAAATCCCGATGCGGCGACGGCGGTTGCGTGAATGGTTCCGCCGCCGCGGCGCGCAGGATTGAAATTCCACAGATCAGGATGAATAAATGATCTCGCATTTAATTTGAAATTTTGACCAGCACCACGCCGTGCGGCGCGACCGGCGCAGAAAATTCCTTTTCAAATTTTCCCAAATCCTTCTGCCGCCATAGATCGCGGACGGTTTGCGCGCCGGAAATTTTCAGGCCGCTCCAGGTGACGGCAACATTCGTCGTCGTCTCGCCCAGGTTGAACAAGCCGACCGCTTTGCTGCCATCTTCCAAATCTTTTGCGTAAACGCGCGCCGTTCCATTTGTGGAAATGCAAACCGCTTCTTTGCCGAGCGGATCCTGGTCGATCGCCAGCACTTCGTCATTTTCCAAAAGGTTGAGCGTGAACGCGTCGAGCTTTTCCAAATCGCAGCCGATGAGCAGCGGCGCGGACAGCAAACACCATAAACTGATGTGCGTGTATTGTTCATCCGGCGTCAGATGCGTCGGGCGCGTATTTCTGCCCCAGCCGACTTCACCCACGACGAGCATGTCGGGATCATTCCAATGGCCCGGCGCGGCATACGGCGCGGCGATATTTTGGTGAAATCCAATTCCGCTCATGCTGCGCCAGGAATCGTTGATGTCACCGGTCGTGCGCCAGCAATTGCCATTCACGTCTGCGCCCCATTTCCAAACGTCGGCCATTCCGTATTGGCAAAGGCTGAAAACGATGTCGCGCTTTTGTTCGCGCAAATAATTTCCCATGATTCTGTAAGGATAAATCGCGCCCTCGTCATTGGTCGGATTTTGTCCCCACAGCGGAACGGTCGTGATATTAGTCATTTTGCCCGAGGCAATTCCGCCGTAGCTGCACCAATCATATTTCAAATAGTCGAAGCCCCATTTGGCATACGTCTGCGCGTCCTGCTTTTCATGCTGCCAGCTTCCCGCGCAACCACCACAAGTCCACGGCCCGGGCGACGAATACAATCCGGCTTTCAATCCGAGATTGTGAATGTAATCCGCCAAGCCTTTCATATCCGGAAAGCGCGAATTGGGAACGATGTTTCCCTTCTTGTCGCGGAACGGGCCGTGCAATGTCGGGTCTTTCGAATCGCGATGATTCTGCCAGAAATCGTCCACGTTGATATAAGTCCAGCCGTGATTGACCAGGCCGCTTTTGATCATCGCGTCTGCCGCGCGTTTGACTTTGTCCTCGCTCACGTCGCCCGCAAAACAATTCCAACTGTTCCAGCCCATCGGCGGCGTGAGTGCGATGTTATTGCCGCAAATAATGCGAAATTTTTCTTCCGCCGCGCCAAGCGAATTCGCCGCGTGCAAGGTGAGGATGAATTCACCTTTCTTTTTCAATTTGCCGGTGATGCGGCCGGTTTTGGAATCCAATTTCAAACCGTGCGGCAGATTGTCTGCGGAAAATTTCATCGGGCGCTCGCCGGTCGCCGGAATCATGAATAAAAACGGCGATCCGGGCCGGACGCCGAAAATTTTCGCGCCGTTGATGCGCGGCGTGTCCGGCGCCGGCGGCGTGAGGATTTCCGGAGCGCCAGAAATCCGGTTCGTCAACGCTTCTTCCGCGACAACGGTCCGCAGGGTCAAAAACAAGCAAATGGCGATGGCTGAGTAGTTCTTGAACATTCTGTGATAATCCATGTTGCCGGGTTTGAAGGCAAATGAATATCCCCAATCCTGTTTATGTCGGGGCAGTCATTGCAATTGCAATTTGTAAAACGACTGCGGTCGTCCGGCGTCAAAAACGTTTGTCAATGTCAGCGAAAAATTGCCGGCATCGTCGAGATGATTTGTGGCCATCGGCGTCCACGAACCGCTGAGATTGGTCGTCGTAAGAATCAAGCAAGGCCAGTTGGCTGTTCCTCCACTGCCGCTGAAAACGAGATTGTTACCGGAGATCTGAACAGTCGAAATGGCCGGCGCGGTCAGCATCACGACCACAATCGTGCCGTTGGTGTTTAATGAACTTGTGTTCCACGCCAAATTTCCGGCGAGGGACGGAAGAATGACTCCGGAAAAAGCGCCTTTGTAACTTGCTGCGTTGAACAGTTTGAAGGTGTCACCGGCTGCCAATGCACTTGCCGAAATGTTGGTGACGATGAGCGTGCCGCCGTTGGTCAATGCGCCCAGAACTTTTGCGATGTCGTTGGTCAACGGTGATTTGCTGATTTCAAAGATACTGGTTGAACCTGCGGACAGCGTCAGCGAATTGCTGAATGTGAGCGTGCCAATGGAATTGCCCGGCGAAAGCGTGCCGCCGCTCTGAACCGTTGTCGCGCCGCCAACGGTTCCTGTGCCGCCGAGCGTGGCGTTATTTTGAACCGTCACCGCGCCAGCTGCGGTGCGGCCGTTGACCAGCAATTCTCCGGCGCTGATTGACGTCGCGCCGGTATATGTGTTGGTTCCGGCCAGCGTCAACGTGCCCGCGCCGGTCTTTGTCAAATTGCCGCCGCCGGAAATGACGCCATTCAGTGAAATGTCGTGAGGCAGGTTGGAAACATCGGCGGCTTTGATGGTGAAACTTGTTCCGCTCAATTGCATCGGCAACGCGCTCGACCAATCGGCTTTCGCACCAAGCGTGCCGCTCAACAATGAAATCGTGCTGGCGTATGCAGCGATGGCAGTCGACTTCACGATTCCGCCGCTGCCGAGATACAACGTCCCGCCGCCAATAATTAGAAATCCGTTTCCGCCAACCGTGTCGCTGGACACGCCGAAAGCGATTTTCTCAACTGTGCTTGTGCCGCCGGACAAATAAAATTCCGAACTGTTGGCCGTCGTGCCGTTGTTTTGGCTCAATACCACTCCATTCACGGTGTCCAGCGAAGTGAAACTGCCGCCGTTGATGTGCAGAATTTCCCAGCGCGTGTTCGAGGTATTGCCGATGAGCAATTTGTTCGTCACCGTCAGCGAACCGGAATCCAGACGCGCGCTACTGGACGAATTCGCGCCGCTCGCGCCAATGGTGAGCGCACCGAACCGCACGTCGGCGGACGCGCCGTTGATGTAAAGGCCGGCAGACGTTGATCCGGAGATGGGCGCGGTGGCCGTGGGTGCGGTCGTGAAAATCGAGGTTCGTCGCAGGCTCAATGAATTTGCTGAGAATGTTCCGCCGGTGACTTTGACCAGCAGCCCGTCGTTGTTCGGTTCGGTAAGATCGCCGAGCCGCGACGTGCCGGAGATTTGCAGATAAGCATTGTTCACCACGTTGAAAGTGGTCGTGCCGGAGGACGTGAGCGAACCGCCGTCCAAGAGAAAACCCGCGCCGTTCAGCGGACCGCAGTTCACGACTCCACCGGCCGGCACTTCCACCGTCCCGCCATTCCCATTCATCGAACCGCTGAAACTGCTGTTGCCGGTGAGCGTCAGCGTGCCGGTTCCAATTTTTGTCAGCGAACCCGAGCCGGACAAATTTCCAGAATACGTCGTGGTGGAATTATTTCCGCCGACGCTCAACGCGACTGCGCCGGAGAGATTGTTGGCCAAGCTCAAATTCTGCGAGCCGGTCAACGCGCCGAGCGATGCGGCGGTGATGCCATTGAAGGTGATGTTGCCGGCGTTGTAATTCACAGTGCTGTTTTGCAATGCGAGCGCGTTGCCCAATTGCATCGTGCCGCTCGCGAGCAGCGTCGCGCCGCTGAAAGTGTTTCCGCCGGAAAGCGTGAGCTGGCCTGCGCCGGTCTTATTCAATGCGCCTGTGCCGGAAATGTCGCCGGCCAATGTTTGGGAGGCGCTGCTGTCGAAGATGAATTTTCCGTTGTTCGCGATGCTGCCGGAATAAAATCCGCCGCCCAATTGGCCCCCGCTGGTAACAATCACCGCACCGTTGCTGATGGCCAGGTCGCCGGTAAATGTGTTGACGGCGCTCAACGTGTTCGTGCCCGAACCGATTTTCGTCAGGCCGCCCGCGCCGGAAACGGCGCCATTCATGGCGATGTTGTGGCCGCCATCGAGAAGCGTCAGCATGTTACCGCCGTTGTCGATGGTTTGGCCAAAAGTCATTCCATTGCCAGCCGCTTTGACCGTGATGGGCGCGTCGAGAACCAGCGGCACGTTCAGCGTTTGAGTGTTTGGTGAGTTGTTGGTGATGTGACCGCTCAATGTCAACGTGCCGCCGACGCCACTGATGTTAAAAGCGCCGGCGTTGTTGGCGAAAGTCAGCGCATGAATGTTGTAGGACGTTTCCATCAGCGGCGCCAGACGACTTGTGCCGGCGAAAATCAAGCTGAAGCCAAAGCCCGGCGCGGTGGTGCCGTCCCAATTCGCCGCGCTGCTCCAATTGTTGTCACCCGCGCCGCCGGTCCAGGTTTCAACCGACGAACTGATGGTGAGCAAAAACGAATACGGCGCGGAAATGTTGCCGAGCGTGTCCTTGCCGTTGATTGTGAGCGACTGGATGCCAATTGGCGTCATCAGCCCAACGGCGATGGTGTTGGTGAAATGGCCGCTGCCGTCGGAAACGAGAATTTGATTTGTCGCGCCGCCAATCGCGCTGGCGTCCACGGTGATTTCGGCAATGGGATTTGCTTGCTGTGTCGCGGTCGCATTGATGGTCACGTTTTGGCCGGGATAAACGGGATTTGGATTTGCCGATGCGGCGACAATGATTGGGCCGGCGGAAGGAACGACGCTGACTTGCGCAGAGCTCGGACTTTCGCCGAGCGTGTTGGTGGCGGAAACGACATAAAAATAAGTCGTGCCGTTTACAACTGTGTTGTCCACGAAATTGTTCGTCGCGGTGGATGCAATCGTGACGTAAGGCCCGCCGTCCGTCGTCGAGCGTTTCACGTTGTAGCCGGTCGCAGCGAGCGCAACATTCCAATTCAGCGGCACTTGTCCGTTGCCGGAAGTGGCGTTCAATCCGGTTGGCGTGGGCGGCGCGGAAATCGTAAGCGACCAATCGTCAATGTCCACCGATTGATTTGCGTTGGCGACGGAGTAGAGGCCGACATCGCATTGGCCGTTCGTCACAACAATATTTGTGATGACGACTTGCGTCCAATCGGCTTGCGCGACGCTCACGTCCGCGTCCAATTCATCGCCGCCGAAATTGCGCGCAAAAATCTGCGCGGTCGGCTGGCCGCCGCTGCTTTTATACCAGACGCTCAATTTGTAAGTGGCGCTCGGGAGGCCGGTGACGACTTGATGCGTCGTGGCCGTGTAAATGCCGCTGTTGGAATGATGAAAATGCCAGTTGCCGGGATTGTGGCTGCCGGAAACATTGCCGAAACCCGTGCCGGTGCTCGTCCAACCGGCGACATCGGTTTGCGAAACGCGGTCGGCTTCGTAGCCGGGATTCAAAATGTAATTGTTTCCCGGCGCGATGCTCCATGTGCCGGCAGCCGCGTCCAGACTGAATGCGGTTACCGATTGAAACGTCGGCTCCGTGCCGTTGAACGTGAGCGGACACCATTGATTGTAGCCGACGCCGTTCCCGGCAAAATCGCACCAGCGGTCACCAACGAATAGAACCGTTGTGCCATTGGTTCCATTCACCGTGTAAAAGAATCCCGTTTGCGTGACATGACAGAAATCCAGATCGGTTCGATTCATCACATATTCCGGCAGATAGGGTCCCATGATATTGGTGGATGCAGACTCCAGCACATAGCAATGCGACGCGTTCCAACCGTGCAAGTCGGACGAGCAGAAATAGTATTTCCCGTTGTATTTGAACATGCAATTACCCTCGCGACCGCTGCCGTGATAGATCTCGGTGCCGGGCAGCACCTCCAGATAATCCGACTCCCGCAAGGGCAGCACATAAAGATGGCTGCGTCCGCTCACACTCGAACAAATCAGATACGGCGTTCCGTCGTCATCAAGAAAAAGAGTCTGATCGCCGGTGCCGCTGTTCACCAGAAAACTCAAGTCCGCCGATTGCTGCGTATGGTCATAGACAAATGTGCCGTTCGGGGTATCACTTGTGGCAAACATAATACCGCTGTTTTGCTGCGCGATCAGCACGTATTTATGCGTGTTGGTGTTGTAGCAGACGCCCATGCGCCCCACCCAGCCGCCGCCAAGACCGGAGGTGGACAGCTTCTCGAATTTCCAATTCACCAGGTTCGTGGACGAATAGCACGAGATTCCTGCGAAGCTGGTATCGCCGTTCTCGCCGGCGGACGGATTATTGGCATAAGTCACCGCGCCGTTATATTTCACGCCATACCAGTAGTAGATGCCGTTGAATTTAAAGACGCCTCCGCCCTGGGCATAAATGGGATTTCCAGACGTGTCTCTGGCAAACGCATCGTTGGTAATTATCTGCGCAGAAATTTTCGATGCTTCACACAAAAGCATGCTCATGCCAACGCTTAAAGCCAAGACCGTCTTCATTTTGCAGTTTTAATGACAATTGAATCGCCGGCTAAATCCGGCGCCGTTGCTTTCACTTTAATCCCGCCGCCGTAATTGGTTGCCCGCACAAACGCCACGCATTCGCCGTGAAAGGCGTGACGCTCATTTGTCTGGAACAGTTCGTGGCTCAAATTGTTTGCGTTGTCCACGGCCGCAATTTCACCGGGACCGGAAATCCGGAACGACACCAAATCATTCGCCAACGGAATTTCAATTCCACGCTTGTCCGTGATTTTCGCGCGCACGATCGCCACCTTTTCAAATCCGGGCGAAAGCGTCGCCGTTTCCGTGGACAAAACAATTTTCGCCGGCGCGCCCGCCGTCTTCAATTCCTCCGTGGCGACGACTTTGTCTTTTTCATTTCGCGCGACCGCTTTCAACGTTCCCGGCACGAACGACACCATCCAATTCCGCGGCGAAGCATCCGCGTGGATTTCTTTTGCGCCCAGCGATTTGCCGTTCAGGAACAATTCAACCGTTTTACAATTGGAATAAACTTCCACGTTTTCATTGTGCGGCTGCAAATTTTTGGGCGTCCAATCGGAAAACAATACCATCGAATAAAGTTCATCGCCGGCGTAACCCGGATCTGTCGGCATCGCGTCGTTTCTTGCGACACGGCGCGCCATGTAAACCATCGGTTTATCGCTCCACCAACTTTGACGTTCAAACGCCACGGGCCGCGACGCGCCCGTCCGGTCCAGCAAACCGGAGCCGTGAGCAACCAGCGGCCAGCGACGCGATTCACCCCAATAATCAACGCCGGTCCAGATAAATTGCCCGGCATACGGCGGATGATCGCGCATCGCCACCCATTGCTCGCGGCTGTGCGTGGTTTCTGTGCCGATGATTTTGCGCGAGGGCTTTTGCTCGTGCGCGGCGAGGATTTCTTTCTCACGATAATTCTGCCCGATCACATCCAGCATGTCCGCCAGTCCATCGTCATAATCGTGACTCGCGTTCGGACGGAACAAGGCTTGCGTGACCGGACGGGTCGGGTCGTTCGTGTGAAACACATCAATCAATCCGGCCAAAATTCCCTTCGCCAGGCTGGCGTTCGGCGTGTCGTGAATTTCATTTCCCGCGCTGTATAAAATGATGGATGGATGATTGCGGTCGCGGCGAACGATGTCGGCCGTATCTATCTTTGACCAGTCGTTGAAATAGAGATGATAATCCTGCAATTTCACGCCATCGAGCCCTGACTTGCTGATCGTCCAGCAATCGAACATTTCGTCCATCACGAGAAAGCCGAGCCGGTCGCATAAATCCAAAAATTCCGGCGACGGCGGATTGTGCGCCGTGCGAATCGCATTGACGCCAAGCGCTTTCAAAGTCCTCAACCGGTCTTCCCAAATCGAATCCGGCACGGCCATTCCGAACGCGCCGCCGTCGGCATGCAAGCAGACGCCTTTGACTTTGAAATTTTTTCCGTTCAGCCAGAAGCCGGTGTCGGCGTCAAAGTGAAATTCGCGGATGCCGAAAGTGTTTGTTTGTTCGTCCAACAATTTTGTCATGCTGTGGCTGGTTGGCCCGTTTAATCCTGCATTCAGCGCAACCGCCGCTCGATAAAGAGCCGGTTTTTCCAAATCCCAACGTTGTGGATTTTTGATCGTGATGGACTGCTCGATTCGCTTTGTTTCATGCGGCTCAATTGTTTGAGTCACCGTTTCACCGCTGCCGGCAATTTTTCCCAAAGAATCCAAGATTGAAAAACCGGCAAAAACTCCCTGTGCTGAATCCGATTCATTCGTCACTTCACATTGCACTCGAACCGTTGCCTGCGTTTCTGAAACCTCTGGCGTCGAAACAAAAATTCCATTTTGCGCAAAATGAATCGGGTCAGTGACAACGAGCCGCACGTGCCGATAAATGCCCGCGCCGCAATAAAATCGCGACGCCGGTTGCAGCGAATTGTCGCAGCGGACGGCGATGACATTGTCGCCACCGAAATTCAAATGCCCGGTGAGATTGTAATTCAATTCCACGTAGCCGTTCGGGCGATGGCCGAGATGAAAGCCGTTGATCCAGACGTCGCTGTTGGCCATCACCCCTTCGAATTGAATGAAAACTTTTTTGTCCGCGTCGGAATTCGGCAGCGTGAAATGTTTCCGATACCAGCCGGTTCCAGCAGGCAGAAATCCGCCCGAACCGCGCGTGGAATTGGTTTCCGCAAACGGCCCTTCGATGCTCCAATCGTGTGGCAGATTCAGTTTGCGCCAACTCGAATCGTCAAAGTGAACCTGTTGGGCATCGGCGGCATCGGATTTCAGAAACAACCAATCGTCGTCGAAGTTTTTGGCCATGCGCGGATTCGCGGCCGAACAAAAAAACGGCGCGAGCGCGGCCAGAATTAAAACGGTAAACGTTTGCAGTTTCATGTGGAAATAGACCGCCAACATTCCCGAAAGGTGACACCGCGGCAATCACCAAGACTGGTGATGATCAAAACCCGATGTTGTTAATCGCCGTTGTGAATCATTTGTGAACAAGAACTTTTTGTGCGCGGCGCGGCAATTGATACGATGATTGCGTGTCCGCCAATTACAACGAACTTCTCGACGCAACGATCCAACATCTGGAAAATTTGAAATCCCGCGGCGCGCGGAACGTCGCGGTCGCGCCGGAAACACTGCGCGCATTGGCCGCGCCCGCGAGAATTCAAAACCCGGAATCCAAAATCCAGAATTCCCGGTCCCCGGCAATGCTTTCCACGCCGACCGTTTCGCCGCAGCAAATTCCTGAACCAAAAATTGAAAATCCAAAATTAAAAACATTCAACGCCTTGCGCGAACGCGTTTTGGCCTGCGTGAAATGCACGCATCTGGCGGCGTCGCGAAAAAATGTCGTGTTCGGCGTCGGCAACATTGACGCGCAATTGATGTTTGTGGGCGAAGCGCCGGGAGCCGACGAAGACGCGCAGGGCGAGCCGTTCGTCGGCGCAGCGGGACAATTGCTGACGAAAATAATTTCGGCGATGGGGCTTTCGCGCGGCGACGTTTATATCGCCAACATCTTGAAATGTCGTCCTGACATGCCCGGCAAAAGCAGCGGCAATCGCAAACCGACACCGGAAGAAATGCAGACGTGCATTCCGTTTTTGCATGAACAGATTGATTTGATTAAACCGAAAGTGCTCGTGGCGCTCGGCGCGACGGCGGTGGAAGGATTGCTCGGCAAAACGATCGGCATCACAAAGTTGCGCGGCAATTGGAAGGAATATCGCGGCACGCCGTTGATGCCGACGTATCATCCGGCGTTTCTGCTGCGCAATCAGGCGATGAGCGAAAAGCGAAAAGTGTGGGAGGATATGCTGGCGGTGATGGAAAAACTGGAAATGCCGGTTTCTGAAAAACAGCGGAATTATTTTTTGAAAGCGCAATAAAGTTGAGCATGAAGGCACGGTGGAAAATTTTAATGGTTGTGGGAATTTTTCTCACGATTGTTTTTTTTGCGCTTTTGGTTTCGATGCACGTCCAGCCATCGAATGAAGTGGACGCTTATAAAAAATCATTGATTGCGAGGGGAGAAAAATTGGAAATCAGCGAAGTTCTTCCTGCGGACGTTCCCGTTGAAAGCAATGGAGTGATGCTCGTCGAGCAGGCGTTCAGTCTTTTTACACCTTCTGGAGATGAATGGACGAATTGGCCGCCAATGATGCGGATGGTCGCTCCCGGCAAGGCAATTGTTGAATTTGAACAACCAGATATCCGCGCTTCGGATTATACGAATTCGTGGGACAATGTTATTGCCGCCGCGAAAGAACAAGCGTCGGCCTTGGAATTGTTGGAACAAGCCGCCACATATCCGGCGTGGGATTTTGATTTGGGATACACCAACTGGCCGAATGCAAGATGGATGTTTTTAGCTCCGTTGAAACGTTCGGCCCAACGGCTGACGGCAACCGCGATAAGCGATTTGCACAACGGGAATACCGCTTCGGCGACAACAAATCTTTGTGCGGCGATTGTTCTGACGCAGCGATTACAGCCCGAAAGAACCGTGATTTCTCAGCTGGTAGGAATCGCCATTGCCGCCATCGAAGCACCCGCCACCTGGGAATTCTTACAAACGACAAATGCTACCGATGCCGAATTAACGGCTCTGCAAAACCAATGGCAACAGTTGGAATTTGTTGAGCCGATGGGAAACGCGATGCTGATGGAAAGAGCTTTTGGACTGACATCTATAGAAACGATGCGTTCAGATCCGAAAATACTTCGCCGGTATGCCGGATTCAGCCCGTCCGCTTCATCCTATTCGTCCGGTTCGGGAGATTGGTGGGATGACACCAAAGACTATGTCCACGATAGTTTACAACAAGTCATCTTTGGCGGCGAAGCCTTCATGTGGCATGTCTCGTGGAGCTATACCGATGAAATGCAGGGATTGCAAGCCGACCAGATAATCCTGGAAACTTTCCGTTCAATAAAAACAAATGCCGCTTTTTATCCAAGCTATACGAATATGGTGGCGCAAATGACAACGTTGGGAATCACTAATTTTGACGAAGAACTCATTTTTGATGTGCCCAATATAAGGCGGATGTTCTCGGCATCGGCTCAAGGATTGGCGAACACTGTCCGTAAAGTTATGGCTGCGGAAGCCAACAAACAAATTGTCATCACCGCCATTGCCTTGAAAAGGTATCAATTGAAATACGGGCGCTTCCCCGAAAACCTCGCCGAACTCGCGCCTGATTTTCTATCGTCAGTTCCTATCGATCCCGTGGATGGAAACCCGTTACGCTATCGTCGAAATGCCGATGGCACATTTCTGCTTTACAGCATCGGCGAGGATGGCGTGGATGACGGCGGAAATCCTTCTCCAGTCGTTTCAAGCACGACCTTTTATTGGTTGCGCGGCCGCGATTGGGTCTGGCCTCAACCCGCAACGGAAGCGGAAATAAAATATTTCTACGAACATCCGCCAAAGTAAGAGCGGTTTCCGTTCGCCTCAATTTCCCCGCTTCCACCAGCTCGTCAGGCCTTTTTGCTTCTGCGGCGAAAGCGGTGCGTTGAATTGTGTCCGCAACAGCAGACTGCGTGCAGCTTCCAGCGTCATGATGAATTCGTCGTAGCTCAAAAACCGTTCCGCCGGATTTTTGGCCATCACTTTCACCAGCGCGTCGCTCGTCGGCTGCGTGATCTCCGGCACGACCAGATTCGGCGGCGTTAACGGCGTCTGCACCTGCGCCATGACGACTTCCTCCACGGTCGGCGCGTCGAACGGCACGTGTCCGGTCATCGCGTGATACATCGTGGCGCCCAGCGAATACATGTCGGACAAAAATGTTTCCGGATCGCGTTTGATCTTTTCCGGCGCCACGTAATACGGCGTGCCTTCGGTCACCTCGGTGGATTCCGCGTCCGCTTCCGCGTGCCGCGCCAGGCCGAAATCAATCAACTTCGGTTCGTGGTCAGCATTGAACAAAATATTTCCCGGCTTGATGTCGCGATGTAGCAAATTGTATTTCAGCGCCAGATCAAGCGCCGAGGCGATTTTGATGCCCACATCCAGCACGTCCAGTTCCGGCAAGGCGTGTAATTTCTCAATGCGTTGGTCCAGGCTGCCGCGGTCGGCCAATTCCATGACGAGATATTGCTGGCCTTCCCATTCATCGAACGTGTAGATGTGGATGATGTTCGTGTGATTGAGCCGGGCGCAGGCGCGTGCTTCGCGATAAAATGCTTCCATCGCCTTGGCATCGTCGTGCAATTCCTTTTTCATCAACTTCACCGCGACGTGACGTTCCAGCGTCGTGTCCCAGGCGCGATAAACGGTTCCATTTCCACCGGAAGCGATTTGGCTGCGTAGTTCAAATTGCCGCAACTGCATCGGCATCATTACCGGATGACCGCACTTGGTGCAGGGAACCGTGCCCAGCGGCAGAAGATCGCCGGGAATAAACATGGTGTTGTCGCACCAGGCGCACTTGACCATTTTCAGCGGGGCTTCAGTCATGATTGCTTGAAGCAATTTACAGAGAGCATGGCAAAAACGCAATTTTCAGAACATTAAAAATTATTTTGACAAAAAGCCTGCAATCGTGTTTCTTATCGCTCGTTGGAATGAATACCATGTTCTCCAAATTGATGAAGCACGCGCCGGTTTATGGCTGGATGGCCATTTGCCAGCGCTCCCGTCTTTTTGGCATCGTGGGAATGAAATTCTAAATCAACCAAAACAATTTCCAAAACCCGCGATTGCCGAAGCAGTCGCGGGTTTTTTGCTTTTACCGAAAAAACATTTAACCGAAAGGAAAAACATGAAAAGAAACAGAATAAATGTGCCGACCGAATTCGCCGCCGAAACGCGGTTTGAATTCAGGCCTGCCGTGGCCACGCCGTTCCGCGCCACGCAAGAAAACGAATTTGAACGGCTCAAAAACCGGTTGCTGACGTATCAATTGGCCGCCGCCACCGTGCCCGGCATCACCGCCGCGCTCCGGCGCGCCGCCAATGAAGCCGCCGCCATCGCCTGGGCCACGGCCGTGCCGCTGCTGGTGTTTCCGGCGTTGTTCGAGGAAAAAATCGCCGCCGCTGTCCAGCAGGCCGAACGGCAGGCGCGCGTTTTCAGAAACAGCCGCGAACTGGTTGTGACCGCATGAAAACGCGCATGCAATCCTGCTCATACTCGTCGTCCTCCTCGTCCTCGAACTAAATGATTCGAGCACGAGGACGGCGACGAGAATGAATTTTGCGGTGGGGAACAATTGGAGCGCGGATGGCGTCGCGTTGGAATTCTAAATTCCGATGCAAACTGTCCGCGCTCCGAACGAATCATTTTTCCTCCACCCGCTGAATCCGTGCGCCAAGTTTCCGCAATTTCTCATCCATTTTTTCGTAGCCGCGATCCAAATGATAAATCCGGTTCACCTGCGTTTCGCCCTTCGCGGCAAGCCCGGCAATCACCAGCGCCGCGCTCGCGCGCAAGTCACTCGCCATCACCGGCGCGCCGCTCAATGGTTTGCCTCCTTTCACAATTGCGCTCGGTCCTTCAATCTCAATATCCGCACCAAGCCGCGCCAGTTCGCTCACGTGCATGAAGCGCGATTCAAAAATGCGCTCCGTGATGATGCTGATGCCCGGCGCCAGCGCCAGCAACGACATCATCTGCGCCTGCGCATCGGTCGGAAAACCGGAATACGGCAGCGTCGTCACGTCCACCGCTTTCAATTTCTTTCCGCGACGAACAATCAGGTTTCCGCCGCGCGATTGAATGCAAACTCCGGCATCAATTAATTTGTCCAACACGGCGCGCAAATGGTCGGCGCGGCAATTTTTGATTTCGATTTCGCCGTTGGTCGCGGCGGCGGCAATCGCAAACGTCGCGGTTTCAATCCGGTCGGGAATGACTTGGTGCTCCGCACCGTGCAATTTGGAAACGCCGGAAATGGTGATCGTCGGGCTGCCTGCGCCGGAAATGTTGGCGCCCATCGCCGTGAGAAATTTTGCCAGGTCAACGATTTCGGGTTCGCACGCGGCGCTTTCAATCACCGTCACACCGTCGGCAAGAGTTGCGGCCATCATCACGTTGGCGGTTCCCAAAACCGTCGAACCGGCGCGTCCGCCAAGAAACATCGTCGAGCCGATCAATTTTTTTGCCGAGGCGTTGATGTAGCCGCCGGCGATTTCAATCTTCGCGCCGAGCGATTCGAATCCTTTGAGATGCAAATTGATCGGTCGCGCGCCGATGACGCAGCCGCCCGGCAAAGAAATTCGTGTTTTCCGCAATCGCGAGAGCAGCGGGCCAGCGATACAAATCGAACCGCGCATCCTGCGAACCAGTTCATAATCCGCGTAGCCGGAAATCTTTTTCGCGCGAACCAAAATCGTTCCATTTTGAAACGTCACTTCCGCTCCAAGCGATTTCAAAATCTCGGCCAAGAATCGCGTATCACTCAAATCCGGCACGTCGCGAATGACGCACGGTTCGTCCGTGAGGAGCGTCGCCGCCATAATAGGCAGCGCGGCATTTTTACCGCCGCTGATTTGCACTTCGCCATGCAACGGCGCGCCGCCTTTGATAAGAAAACTTTCCATGATTTTTTCTTCGTCTTTCTCTTTCTCTTCGTCTTCCTCAAACGATTCAAGAGGAAGACAAAGACGAAGCTTTTATAATCGCAATCCGTTCGCGTTGAGAGTAATCGGATTTGATTTCGTCAACAATCCACTTTTCGGCTTCAAAAATGTTGCGGATGGCTTCGGCCTGTCCATCACCGAATTCCAGCATGATTTTGCCATCCGGTTTCAAAAACAGTTTGGCCTGCGCCGCGAACATCCGATAAAAATCCAAACCGTCCGCGCCGCCGTCGAGCGCACCGCGCGGATCAAAATCTTTCACTTCCGGCTGAAGCGTTTCAATTTCGGCCGTCGGAATGTAAGGTGGATTGCTGATGATCAAATCAAATTGCATTTGCGGTGATGCAGCAAAACCGTCGCCTTGAACAAATTCAATCCGGTCGGCGACATTATTTTTCGCGGCGTTTTCTTTGGCCAATGCCAGCGCTTCGGCGGAAACATCCAGCGCGACAATTTTTGCCTTCGGACATTTCGTCGCGAGCGCGATGGCGATGCAGCCGGTGCCGGTGCCAAAATCCAAAGCCGTTGCTTCACGTTCGCCCAAACATTTCCAACCTTCCTCGGCAAGCAATTCCGTTTCCGGCCGCGGCACAAGCGCATTTTTGTTCACGAGGATTTCATATCCGCAAAATGACGTTGAACCGGTGATGTGCTGCAACGGTTCGCGCTGGCCGCGACGTTTGATCATTTCACGGAAAGCGTCGGTTTCCTCCGTTGAAAGCGCGCGCTCGAAATTCAAATACAATTTCATGCGCGGCATTTTGAGGAGATGCGCGAGGAGCAATTCGGTTTGCAATCGGGCGGATTCGACACCCTTTTTGCCAAGAAATTCCGCGCTCTTTTGAATCGCTTCGAGAACGGTCATGCGCCGGGCTTTTTGTCGTGCGTGTGGACGAACAGGCCGATGTAATAGACGATGTAGTAGCCGAACGTGAGGCCGATAATGAAATAGGTCAGCGCGCTTTGCATCATGGGCGGATGATTTTGCGCGGCGGAAAGATCGTGAACCTGCCACATGCGATACAACATTCGTCCGACCAGCAACAGCGACAGCGCGCTGCCGATGTAAACGTTCGGAATATAAAAATGACCTTCATCCGTCGTTTCAAATTTCGTCAGGCGCAATCCGACAAATCCTAAAACGGCTCCCAACAAAATGCCTCCGCCGAAACCGAGCAAAACATTCGTGTGATGAACCATCCACGATGAGGCGACGATGAGAAAGCCGATGATGGCAAAAATAACGAGGGAAACAATGATCCGGCGCGGACGCAGTTTTTGCCGGCCGATGTTGCGGCGCACGCGGCGGTAAATGCTCCATGCAATCAATCCGCCAAAAAGAATGGGAACGGTCGGTGCGGCCATGCGCGCAGATTAAATTTTTGACGCTGATTGTCCAGCGGAATTGCCGTCAATCCTCGCCGTTGGATTCCGGTTTGCGCTCCCAACGCCGCGGCGCGCGTTCTGGCAAACTCGTGTCCACTTTGGCGTAATAGGTTTCTTCGCCGAACTGCGCATCGGCCTCGCGTTGCAGATTCAGCGACGGCGTGACGGCAAATCTGTCGTTCGCTTCCACGAAAACGCTTCCGCCGCCGGGCTGCATGAAACAAAGGAACAACGGGCATTTTCCCGGATGAGCGGAAACCAATTCGCGGACGGAATCCAGTTGCTCGGGCTTCAAATGCGCTGATTGCAACCGCAAATGAACTTGTTTGGTGAATTTTTTCGGCGCGTCCTCGAGCGCCATCATTTCCTGCGGAAAAATTTTCGGCCGTTCGTCGCCGGTATTCACTTCGCCGATGACGAGCACCGCTTTGTTTGGCAGAAGCAGGGGACGGAATTTGTCGTAATTCTCGTTCATGCACAGGATTTGCACCGAGCCTTCCAGATCTTCGAGCGTGACCATGGAATACGGTTTGCCGGATTTTTTGGAAACGCCGTTTTGCACGGCGGAAATCAATCCGCCGATGCGCGTCAGGCTGCGGTTTTGCAATTCGGCCAATTGCTTTGTGTTCGCCAGCGCGTATCTCTTCAACAGCGGCACGAATGGCGTCAGCGGATGGCCGGTGACATAAAATCCGAGCAATTCCTTTTCGTAGGCGAGTAATTCATGCTGCGGCCATTCGGGCAATTGCTTTTCCGAATCATTTTTCTCCGGCGCTTTGTCTTCGAGCGCGCCGAACAACGAGCTTTGGCCGCGTTGTTTGTCCGATTGAATGCCGGCCGCGCGCGCCAGCGCCCGATCAATCTGTGAAAACATCGTCGCGCGATTTGAATTCAAACTGTCGCATGCGCCGCATTTGATGAGCGCTTCCAAAACTTTCCGGTTCACGACGCGCGTTTCGACGCGTTCGCACAAATCGGAAAGCGATTTGAATTTTTCGTCCTGGCGCGCGTCCAAAATGCTTTGCACGGCGATTTCGCCGACACCTTTGATGGCGGCCAGGCCGAAGCGAATGGCTTTGCCTTTAGGCGCCGGCTCAAAATGCACGCCGCTTTCGTTCACGTCCGGCTGCAGCACTTCGATGCCAAACTCACGCGCTTCATCAATGTATTTGCTCAGCTTGTCCGTGTCCGCCATGTCGTTGGTCATCATGGCGCAGAAAAATTCGACCGGATAATTCGCCTTCAGATACGCGGTTTGATAGGCGACGATGGCGTAAGCGGCGGCATGCGATTTGTTGAAGCCGTAACCGGCAAATTTTTCAAGCAAATCGAAGATCTGGTTCGCTTTCGCAGTAGAGATTTTATTCGTTTCCGCGCAGCCTTTGACGAATTTCTCACGCTGCTTCTGCATTTCCTCGACCTTTTTCTTGCCCATCGCGCGCCGCAACAAATCCGCGCCGCCAAGCGTGTAACCGGCCAGGATTTGCGCCGCCTGCATGACCTGTTCCTGATAAATCAAAATGCCGTAAGTCTCGCGGGAAATCTGTTCGAGCAACGGATGTTCGTATTTGATTTCAATTTCGCCGTGACGCCGCTTGATGAATTCCGGGATCAGGTCCATCGGGCCGGGACGATACAGCGCCACGAGCGCCGTGATGTGCTCGACCGAACTGATCTGGAATTTGCGGCACAAATCCCTCATGCCTCCGGATTCCAATTGGAACACGCCCAGCGTTTCCGCGCGATTCAACAGATCGTAAGTTTTTTTGTCGTCGAGCGGAATCCGGTCAATATTGACCTCGATTCCCTGCGTGCGTTTGACCATTTCGCATGTGTTGCGGATAACGGTCAACGTCTTCAGCCCGAGAAAATCCATTTTCAACAGGCCCAGATCGCCGACGGGATTCATCGCGTATTGCGTGACGAGCGTGCCGCTTTCGTCCTGCTTGAGCGGCAGCAAATTCACGAGCGGTTGGTCGCCGATGACGACGCCCGCCGCGTGAACGCTCGAATTGCGCGCGATGTCTTCGAGCACCATCGCCGTGTCCATCAATTCGCGGGTGACTTCTTCCTCTTCGTAAGCGGCTTTGAGTTCCGGCGATTGTTTGAGCGCTTTTTCGAGCGTCATTTTCAGGTCGAACGGAATCATTTTCGCCAGCCGGTCGCCGTCGTTGTAGCTCAAACCCATCACGCGCGCGACGTCGCGCACGACCGATTTCGCGCCCATTGTGCCGAACGTGATGATTTGCGCGACGGATTCGTGCCCATATTTTTCGGAGACGTATTTGATGACGTCCGCGCGGCGGTCGTCGGCGAAATCAATGTCAATGTCCGGCGGGTTGACGCGTTCCGGATTCAAGAATCGTTCGAAAAGAAGTCCGTAACGAATCGGGTCCACGTTCGCGATCTCCAGCAGATACGTGACGAGTGAACCGGCGGCGCTTCCGCGCGCGACGCAGGAGATTCCCTGGCTGCGGCCATAACGGATGAAATCGCCGACGATCAAGAAATAAGAAATGAACCCCGTTTTCTCGATGACGCCGAGTTCGAGTTGCAAGCGGTCGAGAATCGTTTTGAGCGCTTCCTTCTCGTTCGGATTTTTTGGATCAAATGTCGGCAATCGCGTCGGGTCATCAATTTTTTCGACGACAAATTCTTTGCCTTCCGCTTTCGCGTGAATCGTGTAACGGCGGAACAAACCTTCCGCGAGCCATTGGCGCAAAAAGCCTTCGCGGGTGAAATGTTCCGGCGGATCAAAAATCGGGTAATGCAATTTCCCGAACTCGATGTTCAGATTGCATTTCTCCGCGACTTCCAATGTATTTTTGACCGCTTCCGGCGTTTCGGCGAAGCGCGCTTTCATTTCCTCCGCCGAACGCAAAAAGAATTGCTCCGGCTCGTATTTCATCCGCTTCGTGTCGGCCAATTGCGTCTGCGTGCCGATGCAGATCAAACAATCGTGCGCGTGCGAATCGCCTTTGTTGATGTAATGAACATCATTCGTTGCAACCAATTTGAGGCCGAATTCCTTTGCCCACGGAATCAAATGGCGGTTCACTTTGGCCTGCTCGGCGATCCCGTGATTTTGCAGTTCGAGAAAAAAATTGTCCGCGCCGAGCGTTTGCTTGAACCAGTCAATCGCGTCGCGCGCTTTGTCCGGTTGATCCTTGAGAATCCAATCCGGAATTTCGCTGGCCAGGCAGCCGGACAACGCGATCAATCCTTCGCTGTGTTTGGCCAAAATCTCTTTATCAATGCGCGGCTTGTAATAATAGCCTTCCAGATGCGCGGCGGTGGCGAGTTTAATTAAATTTTTGTAGCCGGTCTCGTCCTTTGCGAGCAGGCCAAGATGATGATACACGTCGCGTCCGCCGCCGGCGCTGGTCGTTTTCTTTTCCGTTCGCGAGCCGGGCGCGACATAAACTTCGCAGCCGATGATCGGCTTGATGCCTTTCGCCTGCGCTTCCTTGTAAAAATCAATCGCGCCGTAAAGCACGCCGTGGTCGGTGATGGCCAGCGCGGGAAATTTCAATTCGTGCGCTTTTTCCATCAATTTGTCCAGACGACACGCGCCATCGAGCAACGAATACTCGGTGTGCAGATGCAAATGGACAAAATCGGCATGCGACATGAACCAATTTTAACTTCAAATCAGAGCGACACCAAGTTGAATTAGCCGCAGGGCTCAAGAACGTGAATAAATTCAAAAATTAAACCTCCGTGCGCTCGGGAACTCCGTGGCAAGATTCAAATGATTTTCCTCTTCGTTTTTCGCTGCCGTTGACGTTTAATTTCCCGCAAAGCCATGCCTAAATTGACCATCCACGATTTGTTCGCCGCCAAAAAAAGCGGCCGGACGTTCACCGAAATCCGCACCAGCAATTTGAACGAAGCCATCGCCTGCGCCGAAGCCGGCGTCGAAATGATCATGTGCATGGAGGAAGATTTGCCGGCGATTCGTCCCGCCGTTCCCGACGTGTTCATCATCGCCGCCCACAACGTCAACGACCCGCGCGCCGCCAGTCCGGAACAGGCCGTGTCCGCCGGATTCCGGTTGATGAACGCCGGCGCCGACGCCGTTTATTCGGCGCTCAGCATGAAATGCGTCGAAGCGATGGCGCGCGAATATATTCCCGTCATCGGCCATATCGGCTTTGTTCCGTATCGTTCCACGTGGGTCGGCGGCGTGCGCGCCATCGGCAAAACCGCCGCCGAAGCGCGACAGGTTTTTGACGCGGCCAAAGCGTATCAGGACGCCGGAGCCATCGGCGTGGAAATTGAAATCGTTCCCGCCAAGGTGGCGGCGGAAATCAACCGGCGGCTGGAAAAATTGATTTTGATTTCTATGGGCAGCGGCGCCGGCACGATTCAATATCTGTTCGCCACCGACGTGCTCGGCACCAACACCGGCCATATCCCGCGCCACGCCAAAGTTTACGGCCAGATCGGCAAAGAAGAAGCGCGCGTGCAAAAACTTCGCGTTGAAGCGTTCAAGGCATTGCAGAAAGAAGTCCAAACCGGCGTTTATCCGGAAGAAAAGCACACGCTGAAAATTAAAGATGAAGAGTTTGATGCGTTTCTGAAAAGCCTCAGTTGAATTCAAAATCTCGGTAGCAGCGAATGTCAGTTCGCGCTAAATAAAATGAGCCGACTTACATCGGCTGCTACTAATAAACCAACACCAGCACCGTGGCGTCTTGCGCCTGCTTAACGGCGTCTGAAAACTTTTCATCCACCGTATTGGGCGATTTCAATTTAGCCGAAACATCCGGCGCGGATTCGAGGAAGCTCAAAACAAAACTGCTTTTGACCGCGTAATTCACATTCTCCGGCAATGCGCCGCTGGCAGCCAGCGCAATGGATGCATCCAATTTCGCGGAAACGATTCCGATGACATTGCCGCGTTCATCCACCAATGCGCCGCCGGAATTTCCCGGCTGCACCGGCACGCTGATTTGAAAATACCGCGCATCATCCGCCGCGCCGGACAGCGATGCGATTTCACCCTTGGCCAATTTCGGCGCGAACCCTTGCAGGCCGGGGTCAGGAAAACCAAGTGTGAAAACAGAATTGCCAAGCCCTGCCGCTTTGCTCGGCGCAATGGGCAGCGCTGAAAACTTTCCTTCCGCTTTGAGCAACGCAATATCATTGGCTGCATCCGTTCTAACCACTTTGGCCGGAATCAAACCCGCATCCGTGCGCAATTGAATCTTCGCCGCATCTTTGACCACATGAAAATTGGAAATCAAATAACCGTCATCCGTAATAAAAAAGCCGGTGCCGCATGCTGTCGGGTTATCTGATGACACTGGATTATCTTTATGCGGGTTGAACTCTCGTGACAATTCTTGCGCTTGGGCAATTTGAGCTGAAGTCATATAAATGCTTATTGTGTTTCGGGCTTCGGCAGCATTGCTGGCACCTTGCGCAGCGGCAATGTTTAACCATTTGTAAGCTTCGACATAATCAAGAGGAACACCATCGCCCTTGGCATAAGCAAGTCCAAGATCGTATTCGGCCTTTGAATAATTTTGTGCAGCAGCTTTTTGAAACCATTTTACCGCCTCCACTGCATCCTTTGTTGTCTTTTGACCGATCATATAACTAACGCCTAATTTACACTGCGCCTCTGCATCACCATTTTCTGCTTTGGTTTTTAATGCTGCCAGTTGATGAGCATCTTCCGCATTCTGTTCTGCTATTGCGTCGTCAATTTGTTTGTTAATCAAAGCTCTTTTGGCTTGGATAGCTGCATTATCTTCGTGAACGCATCCGGATATCACGAACATCAATAAAAACATCATTATATTGGGGTATCTTTTCATGTCTGAATTTTCGGATATTTTGATTTATAAACTTTTCCTGTGGAATCCGAAACTTGCGCTCGTATTCGGCTTAAATCCTTTGCGTATTTTTTTTGAATCTCATTTTTAACAATGAAAATTGACGGAGGATCACCTTCGGCGAGTTTGTGTCCAGATACAGTATCCAGTAAAAGCAACACACGATTTTTGTAACCCCGAGGTAAAATCAAACACACATGGCTGATATAGATTACCCGTCTACCCGTATTTGTTACGGAAACCGTTCCGCAATCTCGTTCATTCATGGAATCCGATTCGCCACCAATCATTTCCATGTTCCATTGCAAATGAATTCTAACTTTGGCTCGATCACGCAAATAATTGACAATTCCAAGCGTAAGGCTACCCGCACCAAGAATGACCCCCAATGATCGCTGTTATGTAAGTGAGCATCTTTATCAATTCAAACGCCGTTTGTCTCTGTCGTCCATTCCAAAAATTGAATCGCAGGTTCGTTCTTGTCGCGCAGTCTCTAATGCCGAATTGTGCCCTCGCCCTAAAATACGTAGGAGACGAGGTGGCGAGTCTCATTTCAATTTCCGATTGGCGATTGCGGATTGCTGATTGTTCAAAATGAGTCTCCTTCCGCCGGCTGCTACGGATTTATTTTCGGGAGCGCGACCGTCCCGGTTGCCGTTTTCGGCGTCGCGCCGAAAATCTTTCTGCAACACGCATCCTTTCAACTCGAACATTCGCAAATGGTTTGGGCGCGACGTCCAAATTCCTTGCGGAAGGCCACCAGCACGCGAGACGCGCGCGCTCCCATTTCAAAAACATCTGCACCAAAGAAAATTTCGCTCCTGGACGGAGCTTGAGGAATTTTCTGATTCGATTGCTACAAATAGATCAGTCCTACGGACTTCATTTCATTCGCGTCAATTTGTGAAATTCGCGTCTTTTCGGATCGCGATTTGCGATTGTGGATAAAACATGTTCGATTTTGTCCGCGTCCCTGTTTAATTTTCCCGCCGCATGTCCGCCGAAGCGCAACTCACTCCCATGATGGCGCAGTATCGCCGCATCAAAGGCGAATTGCCCAAAGACGCGCTGCTGCTCTTCCGTCTCGGCGATTTTTACGAAATGTTTTTCGAGGACGCGCAAACCGGCGCGCAAATCCTCAACCTCGCGCTGACCGCCCGCAACGGCATTCCGATGTGCGGCCTGCCGTTTCATGCCGCCAACGGTTACATCGGCAAAATCCTGAAGTCCGGCCGCAAAGTCGCGATTTGCGAGCAGCTCGAAGACGCCAAACCGGGCAAACTTGTCAAACGCGAAGTCACGCAAATCCTTTCGCCGGGAACGCATTTCGACGAACGGATGCTCGTCGCGGAACGGAACAATTTTTTGGCAGCGATTTGTCCCGGCGGAAAAATGTTCGGCCTCGCCATCGTGGATTTGACCACCGGCGAATTTCTGACGACGGAATTGGAAAATGAAATCGCCTTGCTCGCCGAATTGGAGCGGTTGCGGCCGTCGGAAATCATTTATCCGACCGAAAAGACTTTTATCCGCGATGCGCTTCGCGATTCATTCAAAATCCTGAACGGCTACGACGATTGGACCTTCGCGCCGGAAACGGCGGTGTTCACCGTCAAAGAACATTTCAAAGTCGCGGCGCTCGACGGTTTTGGGCTGAAGGAAAAATCGGCTGCCGTCGGCGCGGCGGGCGGCGCGCTGCATTATTTGACGCAACATTTGCGTCGCGACGCCAAAAATCTGACGCGCATTTCGTTTTATCAGCGCAGCGATTTTCTCGCGCTCGACCAGACGACGCTCCGGCATCTGGAAATTCTCGAATCGCAACATTCGGATGGCGCGCGCAGTTCCTCGCTTTACGGCGCGCTGAACCGAACCGTCACGCCGATGGGCGCGCGACTGTTGCGCAACTGGCTGTCGCAACCGCTTTCAAAAGTGGAACCAATTCGCGAGCGGCAGGAAACCGTCCAAATTTTTCTGGAAAACAGTTTTGGCCTCGACAGTTTCCGTCAGCAATTGGCGAACGTCCGCGATTTGGAACGAACGATCGGCCGGTTGAGTTCCGGCAGCGGCAACGCGCGCGATTTGGTCGCGCTCCGCCTGGCGCTCGAACAGATTCCTGCGTTGAAGCAAACACTGAATTTAGTAGGACAGGCTTCCGGCCTGTCTCCGGCTTCATTGCCGAAGTTGGAAGAAAATTCAGAGATAGGCAAGATGCCCGTCCTATTGGATAAATTGAATTCCCAAATCTCCGAATCGCCGGAACTGGTGGACTTGCTTTCGCGCGCCATCGTGGACGAACCGCCGTTGCCGATCAAAGAAGGCGGCATGATTCGCGACGGTTTTGACGCGGCGCTCGATGAATTGCGCAATGCGACGCGCGGCGGCAAGGATTGGATCGCGAAATTGCAGGCGGACGAAATCACCGCGACAGGAATTTCGTCGCTCAAAGTCCGGTTCAATTCCGTGTTCGGTTATTACATCGAAGTCACGAAATCGAACCTCGACAAAGTCCCGGCGCATTACATCCGCAAGCAAACGATCGCGAACGGCGAGCGTTTCATCACGCCGGAATTGAAGGAAATGGAAGGCAAAATTCTGGGCGCGGAAGAGCGGAGCACAAAGCTGGAATACGAAATCTTCCAGCGCGTCCGCGAAAATGTTCTCGGCCAGCTCAAGGAAATCCAGCAAAGCGCGGCGGCTTTGGCGCAACTGGATGTGCTGGCATCGTTCGCCGAAACCGCGCGATTGCAAAATTATTGCCGGCCAAAAATCTCCGATGAAGGCGTTTTGCAAATCCGCGATGGCCGTCATCCGGTTTTGGAACAAAATCTTTTGGATGAACGGTTCGTGCCGAATGATACCTTTTTAAGTAGCAGCGGACGTGAGTCCGCTCATTCTGAAACATCTCAAATGGATCAGAGCCGATTTACGTCGGCTGCCACGGAAATCAGATTCCCACAAATCGCTTTGATCACCGGTCCGAACATGGCCGGAAAATCCACTTACATCCGGCAGGTCGCGCTGCTGGCGTTGCTCGCGCATACCGGAAGTTTTGTTCCCGCCGCCGAGGCGCGGATTGATTTGATTGATCGCATCTTCACGCGCATCGGCGCGAGCGATGATCTGGCGCGCGGGCAAAGCACATTCATGGTGGAGATGAGCGAGACGGCGAACATTTTGAACAACGCCACGCCGCGCAGCTTGATTGTGCTGGACGAAATCGGCCGCGGCACGAGCACGTTCGACGGCTTGTCGCTCGCGTGGAGCATCGTCGAGCATTTGCACAATCAGGTCGGCGCGAAAACGTTGTTCGCGACGCATTATCACGAATTGACCGAACTGGCCGCACGATTGCCGCGAATCAAAAATTTCAACGTCGCCGTCCGCGAATGGCATGACCAGATTGTTTTTCTGCGCAAAATTGTCGAAGGCGGCACGGACAAAAGTTACGGCATTCAAGTCGCGCGGTTGGCCGGCGTGCCGAAAGAGGTTTTGGAACGCGCGAAACAGATTTTGTCGAATCTCGAAGAATCTGAACTCACGCCGGAAGGCAATGTGCGCCAGCCGCGCAAACAGCAGGACCGCGACAAATTGAAAAATCTCGCGCCGGCGCCGCAAATGGATTTGTTCGGTTGATCAGAAATCCGGCAGCTTGTGATTTGGAACCGAACAGGTGGGCGCATTGCTCACGGCGCCGATGGTATAAGTTCCCTGCGCCGGGCAGGTCGGAAACTTTCCATTTTGAAGATAAGGCGTCAAATCATTCGCGGTCGGCACATCGCCCGGCTTTTTATTCTTTTCCAAAGCCCATTGCTGTTTTGCGGCGTAAATAATTCGTAAATTATTGATGCACGCGTTTTGCATGGCGGTATCGCGCGCCTTCACAAAATTTGGAATGGCGATGGCCAACATCATCGGGATTACAAAAAGTGCCCAGGCAATGCCCAAATAACCGGTGATCAGCCCGGCAATGGCGAGGCCTCGACCGGTCAGCTCACCGGCGGAATGTTTTATTTTTGAAAGCGCTTTGTGTCCGCAAATGACGCCGGGAATTCCGGCAAAAATTGAAAAACACAGCAGGCTTAAAATGCCGAGGACCAGACTCCAAATGGCCAGGCCCGAGGTTTTCGGTTGTTCTGAAGAAGTGGACGGCGGCAAATGGGTTTCATTCATACGACGCTGAATTGTTTTATTCTTCCGACCAAACGAGAAACTGAACCGCTGCCCGAAAATGTCAATGCAAAATTGCTGCGTCGAATCGATGAAAACGATAAGATCTAAACTTTATGGCGCTCGATACCAAACAAGAATGGGCCAGAGGCGTGGCGGTGGTTGACGGAAACGGCAACCTGCCCAAAGTGACCGTTACAACAAAACTTTCCAAAGCGGAAATTTATCTGCACGGCGCGCACGTGGCGCATTTCCAGAAAAACGGCGAACCGCCGCTGATTTTCATGAGCCACAAAAGTAATTTCGCCAAGGACAAAGCAATCCGCGGCGGCGTGCCGATTTGTTTTCCATGGTTCGGCAATCGCGACGGCGAACCATCGCACGGTTTCGCGCGGATCGTGGAATGGCAATTGATCGAAACTTCGACCGATGCCAAGGGCGCGGTGAAGCTCAAATTTGCGCTGCCGAAAATTTCCGGGCGGGAAGCGTGGAACCATTTGCGGACGGAATTTATCGTGACCGTCGCCGACACGCTGACGATGGAATTGGTCACGGCCAATGAATCGTGCGGCGAAACGATTGAATTTGAAAATTGCCTGCACACGTATTTCCAGATCGGCGACATCGGCGCGGTTTCGATTTCTGGCCTGGAACAATTGCCATTCGATGATTTTGCTTTTGGTGCCGCCGGCGCGCGGCGCGACGCGGAAAATTCCATTTTGCGAATCACGCAAGAAACGAACCGCGTTTATTTCGATTCGGCGCAAACGGTGGAAATCCGCGATGAAAAATTGAAACGCGCGATTCGCGTTGAGAAATTCAATTCCCAATCCACGGTGGTTTGGAATCCGTGGACGACGCAGAAATTGCCGGATGACTTTGACATGACGGAACACAAAAACATGGTTTGTGTGGAATCCGGCAACATCAAACAAAACAAAATTTCGCTCGCGCCCGGCGGGTCAACTTCGCTAAAAGTCGTCATCAGCACCACGGCGATCGCCTGACAATCCGCCGACAATTTCAGAAGAACCGAAAGTTATGTGGAAATCCAATTGGCCTGACACGCAGCGCCGGTTCATTGACTGGTGGAATCGCAAAGGTTTATTGGTCGGCATGTGGGGCGCGCCGGAAACCAATCGCGCCATTCATGAAAACGTTCCCGCACCGGCGCGACCGGCGACGCTGGAAGAACGTTATTGCAACGCGGCCTTTCGCGCGGCGGAAAATCATTATCGCCTGTCGCGTTCGATTTTTCCGCTTGATGTGTTGCCCAGTGCGACGACGGATTTGGGGCCGGGTTCGCTCGCGCTGTTTCTTGGTTCGCAACCGGGTTTTGCCGACGACACCGTCTGGTATCATCCATGCATTGAAAATGAATTGGAGCCGGAAAAACTTCCGCCATTGCGTTTTGACGCCAACAACTCCTGGTGGAAATTGACCGAAGAGATTTTGCGGCGCTGCGCGGAATTGGCGCGCGGAAAATATCTCGTTACCTGTCCCGATTTGATTGAAAACATGGATGCGCTGTCATCATTGCGCGGCGGACAGACCTTGTGCATGGATTTGATCGAACGTCCGGAATGGGTGGAGCAAAAAATCCGCGAGATCAACGACGTCTGGTTTGCCGCTTATCAGCGCATTTACGACATCATCAAACAGGACGACGGCAGTTCGGCATTTGGCGCGTTTTATATCTGGGGTCCGAGAAAGGTCGCGAAAGTGCAGTGCGACGCGTCCGCGATGTTTTCGCCGAAAATGTATCGGCAATTTGTTGTCCCTTCGCTTACGGCGCAATGCGATTGGCTCGACCATTCGCTCTATCATCTGGACGGCACGCAGGCGATGGTGCATCTCGATGCGCTGCTGGAAATCGAACCACTCGATGCCATCGAATGGACGCCGCAAGCCGGCATCGAAACCGGCGGCCACAAACGCTGGTATGAATTGTATCGCCGGATTTTGGCAGCGGGCAAATCGGTTCAAGTCGTGAATGTCGAACCGGATGAAGTGGTGCCGTTGCTCGATGCCATCGGCAACAAAGGCGTTTATATTTTGATCCAATTTAAAGACGAACGCGAAGCGGAGCAGGTGCTCAAAAACATCGAGCCTTACTATCAATAATTCTGCCGGTTCTCTTTCAAAAATTGACAGGCGTAAAGGCAATATAGGTTGAGGAATTCTTCAAGGATGGTGAGTGCGCGCTGACGGCTGCGTTAATTTTTTAGAGCATGACGTTCTGCCCGCATGGCGGAATTGCCTGAACCTGAAAAACGGCCATGAGCATGTTTGACACTGTCGGCCAATCCGCCGTCGAAACCGCGCGCAAGCCGGAAACATTGCGCAAACTCGACCGGTTGAACCGCGCCTTGCGTCATCAGGAGCCCGACCGCGTGCCGGTCAGCGATTTTTTCTGGGGCAGTTTCACCGAACGCTGGCGGCGCGACCTGGGGTTGCTGGAAACCGCCAATCCGTATTATCACTACGACCTCGACTGGGTCGTCACCGTGCCGAACATGGATCCGTGGATCCGCCCGTTCGAAACCATCAGTGAAACGCCGGAGGAAGTCGTCGTCAAAACCGGTTTCGGGGCCATCATGCACAAAAATTTTCTTCTGCCGATGCCGGAAATGCGCGCGTGGGAAATAGATTCTTTTGAAAAATTGGAGCAGTCCCGATTCGATAGTCCAGCCGACCGGCGACGGTTTTTTTCGCGCGGCGACAATCAGATCGCCGGCGTCGGTGATGGTTTCCAACGCGACACGCCGCCGTGGATCGAGACGGTAAAATCGTTGCATCCGGATTTTCCGGTTTACGGCAGCATTATCGAGGTCAGCGAATGTCTGACGCGCCTCGTCGGGCAGGTCAACGCGCTGCTGTGGATGGCGGAATTTCCCGAACGCATGGGCGCGATCATCAATCGCATCGGCGCCTTTTACCTGGAAATGGCCAAAGCCGAAATCGAAGCGGGCGCGGGATGGCTCGATGGGTTCGTGATCTGGGGCGACGTCGCCTACAAAAAGGGAATGTTCTTTTCGCCGCGTTACTGGCGCGAATACTTCAAGCCGTGGGTCGCACAGATTGCCGCACACGCGCATTCAAAAGATTTGCCGGTCATCTATCACGGCTGCGGCAACGTGAAATCCATTTTCGAAGATTACATCGAGATCGGAATTGATGCCTACAATCCGCTGGAAGCGAAAGCCGGAATGGACGCGGTTGAATTGCGCCGGCAATTCGGTCATCGCATCGGTTTTTGCGGCAACAGCGACATCCAGATTTGGGAATCGGGCGACCGCGCGGCGATCCGGCGCGAAGTGTTGCGCAAGCTTAACGCGGCCAAAGGCGGCGGCTACATCTTTCAATCCGATCATTCCGTGAGCAGCGCCGTTTCCGGCCAGACCTACGATTACATCATCAAACTCGTCCGCGAATTCGGAAATTATCCGATTCAATTGCCGAAGGAATTCGATGAAAAACTCTAAGCCCAATTGCCAAAAACGTTACGGCTCGATCATCGGCCTGCGCGAAGAAAAATTGGCCGAATATAAAAAATTGCACGCCGCGGTGTGGCCCGGCGTTTTGAAAACCATCCGCCAATGCCATATCAAAAACTTTTCGATTTACGAGCGGCAGATCGAAGCCGGGCATCATTACCTTTTCAGTTATTTCGAATACACCGGAAAAAATTTTTCCGCCGATATGGCAAAAATGGCCGCCGATCCGGTCACACGGAAATGGTGGTCGGTCTGCATGCCGTGCCAGCAACCGTTGCCCGACCGCGCGCCGCAGGAATGGTGGGCGAACATGGAAGAAGTTTTCCACTGCGACTGATGAAAAATTGTTTCCATGAATTTATTTTCTCTTCGCCGCGGCGCGTGGCGATGCCGATCGCGGTTTATCCCGGGCTCACCTTGACCAAAGCGCGCGTCTGCGATGTCGTCAACAATGCGCGCGCACAGGTCGAAGCGCAGATGGCGTTGCATGAGCGCTACCAAACGGGCGTTTTGCTTTCCGCGATGGATTTGAGCGCCGAGGCCGAAGCATTCGGCTGCAAATTGCATCTTTCAGAAAATGAAATCCCAACCGTGAGCGGCCGGCTGGTGACGACTTTGGAAAAAGCAAAAATGCTTTCCGTTCCTAAGCCCGGCGATAAACGAACCGCGATTTATCTCGATGCGATCCGGCAATTGCGCGCGCAATCACGCAAATCGCTCGTGCTCGCCAATTGCATCGGGCCGTTCTCGCTCGCGGCACGGCTTGTCGGCGTGAGCGAAGCGATGGAATTGACCGTGACCGATCCGGATTTGATGCACGCCGTCCTCGAAAAAAGCGTCGCGTTTCTCTGCGATTACGTCCGCGCCTTTCGCGCCGCCGGCGCGGATGGCATCATCATGGCCGAACCTGCGGCCGGATTATTGTCGCCGCGCAGCCTATCGGCATTTTCATCGGCCAATATCCGCGTCATCGCCCGGACCGTCAGCGACAAACGGTTTGCGATCATTTTACATAATTGCGCCGCCAAGCTGGTGCATCTGCCGGCGATTTTGGAGACCGGTCTGAAAATGTTTCATTTCGGCGCTCCGATGGACATCGTTGCCGCGCTCGAAAAAGTTCCGAAAGACGTCGTGCTTTGTGGCAACTTGGATCCGTCCGCCGTCTTTTGCCACGCAACATCCGTGGAAGCGCAATGGCGCACGACCGCCTTGCTTGAATCCACGGCGGCGCATCGCAATTTCGTTTTGTCATCCGGTTGCGACCTTCCGCCGGACGCCAGACTTTCAAATCTCGATGCCTTTTATTCCGTCGTGCAAAAATCTTTTTCCCAATCTCAACTTGTAACACGCCATGACTGAAAACCTCAAAGCCCTGCACGACGCCGTCCTGAATGGCGACGCCAAAACCGCCAAAACGGTCACCGAAGCCGCGCTCGCCGCCGGCGTGGAACCGATGAAATTGGTCCAGGATTACATGATGCCCGCGATGGCAGAAGTCGGGCGGCGATTCGAGTGCAACGAATATTTCGTCCCCGAACTGCTGCTCGCCGCGCGCGCGATGAAAGCCGCGCTCGAATTGGTGCGTCCTCTCTTGACAGCCAAAGGCGCGCAACCGGCCGGACGCGTCGCGCTCGGCACCGTGAAAGGCGACATGCATGACATCGGAAAAAATCTCGTCTCCGCGATGCTCGAAGGCGGCGGTTACGAAATCATTGACCTCGGCGTTAATGTGGCGCCGGAACAATTCGTTGCCGCCGTCAAAGAAAAAGGCGCGAACATCGTTGCGATGTCGGCACTGTTGACCACGACGATGCCTTCGATGAAAACGACGGTTGAAGCTTTGAAACAGGCCGGCGTTCGCGAGAAAATCAAAATCCTGGTCGGTGGCGCGCCGGTCACACAAAAATACGCGGACGAAATCGGCGCGGACGGTTTCAGCGAAAGCGCCGCCGGAGCCGTCGCCGCCGCAAAAAAAGCGATCGGCTGAAATCATGAAACTTCATCCACTCATCGAAGAGCTCGTCAGTCGCGGCACAGTCTTGACCGACGGCGCGTGGGGAACGCAATTGCAAGCCCGCGGCCTTGCCGTCGGCGAAGTTCCAGATTTATGGAATCTCACGCAACCGGAAAAAGTCGCGGAAGTCGCACGCGCTTATGTCCAAGCCGGTTCGCAAATCATTTTGACCAATACTTTTGGCGCCAATCGTATCCGGCTTGCAGAAACCGGCGAAGTCGCGCGCGTCACCGAAATCAACGAAGCCGGTGCAAGAATTTCGCGCGAAGCCGCCGCCGGGCGCGCATTGGTTTTTGCGTCCATCGGGCCGACCGGAAAAATGTTGATGAACGGCGATGTGACGGAAAATGAGTTGCAAATCGCATTCACTGAACAGGCGGAAGCGCTGGCACACGGCGGTGCGGATGGGATTGTGATTGAAACGATGGCGGATTTGGATGAAGCGCGGATCGCGATCCAGGCAGCCAAATCCACCAAATTGCCCGTCGTCGCCAGCATGGTTTTCGATTCCGGCAAAGACAAAGACCGCACGATGATGGGCGCGACACCGGAACGATCCGCCGCGGCTTTGATTGACGCGGGCGCGGATGCCATCGGCGCCAATTGCGGCCAGGGCATTGCTGGATTCGTTTCCATTTGCGCGCGATTGAAAAAAGTTTCTGCCGGCCATCCCATTTGGATCAAGGCCAACGCCGGCCTGCCGCAAATGCGGGACGGCAAAGCGATTTATGCGATGACGCCGGCGGAATTTTCCGGTTACGTTCCGGCGTTGTTGAAAGCGGGGGCGAATTTCATCGGCGGTTGCTGTGGCACGTCGCCGGAATTCATCCGGGCGTTGCGCCAAAAATTGAATCCATGAATCGCCTGCGCTTGTATGTGATTTCGTGCCGAGTTTTTGAGCGCGAATTCAAAGCGCTCGCCGCCGGCTCCACGACCGATTTGCAGATTCAATTTCTCGAAATGGCGCTGCACGAAAGATCCGGCTGTGACTTGCGCGCGGCTTTGCAGAAGGCCATTGACGCCGTGCCGCCAAATCAATTTGACGCCGTCGCGCTTGGCTACGGATTATGCAATCGCGGATTGCTGGGATTAATGGCGCGGAATTTGCCCGTGATCGTTCCGCGCGCGCATGATTGCATTTCGTTATTGCTCGGCGGATCGCAACGTTATCTGGCCGAATTTGAGCAGCAACCGAACACTTACTTTCAAAGCTCCGGCTGGATTGAACATCTGCCGGCGGATAAATCTCTCCGCCCGCCGGCGAACGGTTCGAGCCATATTTTCTCCGCGACAGCGGAAGAATTGATCGCCAAATATGGTGAAGAAAATGCCCGGTTTTTGCTCGAAGAAGCCAACAAGTTCAACAATCACTATCGCCGCATGGCTTTTATTTCCACACCGGTTGATGGAATTGAAGCACGCGAACGCAAAGCCTCGGAAATTGCCCAACGCCGCGGCTGGCAATTCGAAAAACTTTCCGGCGATCTCGCCTGGCTTTGCAATTTGGTGAACGGCGATTGGAAGGAAAATGAATTTCTCGTTTTGAAACCACGGGAACGGATTGTCGCGCGTTACGACGGCCTGCTCATGGGCGCGGAATCACAATGAATTTTCAGCTCAAACTTCAGCCAGCCGGGTTTGAACAAAACGTTCCCGCCGGCGCTGCGTTGCAGGACGCTCTTTTCGCGCATGGCGTTGAATTTCCCTGCGGCGGACGCGGACGCTGCAAAGGTTGTCGCGTGAAAATGTTGAAAGGAAATCTGCCGGTTTCCGCCGAAGAAAGAAAATTGCTCACGGAAACCGAATTGGCCGCGGGCTGGCGGCTCGCGTGCCGGCACAAAATGTCCTGCGATTTGGAATTGGAACTGGCCCAATGGGAAATGTCCGTGCTGGGCGATCAATCTTCATTCCCGTTCACGCCACGCGAAGGATCGGGAATTGCCATTGACCTTGGAACGACGACGATCGCCGCACAATTGGTGGATTTGCAAAATGGAAATGTCCTGGCCGTCGCGACGGCGTTGAACAGCCAGGCGCGTCACGGCAGCGACATCATGAGCCGGATTGAATTTGCGATCCGCGGCGGCGGATTGGAATTGCAGCGGCTGATCCGCGAACAAATCGGCGAAATCATTCATCACCTTCTCGTTCAAGCCCATTCAACATCTTGTCCCGCAAAAATCGTCATCGTCGGCAACAGCGCCATGCATCATTTGTTTTGCGGAATTGACGTTGCGCCGCTCGCCGCGCATCCGTTCGAGCCGAAACAACCGGAACGGATCCATTTTTTCCCGGCGCAATTGAATTGGAATTTGCCCGACCGGACAACAATTGAATTTCTTCCGTGCCTCGGCGGATTTGTCGGTTCAGATGTGCTAGCGGGAATTGTCGCGACCGGTTTGCATGAACGTCGTGGATTGGCAGCCTTGCTCGACCTCGGCACGAATGGCGAAGTCGTCGTCGGCAACCGCGAACGGATTCTCTGTTGTTCGACGGCTGCCGGCCCAGCGTTTGAAGGCGCGCGCATCACGATGGGCATGCGCGCGGCGACCGGCGCGATCAGCACGGTGGAAACGAACAACGGCTCGCTCAAATGTCACGTCCTTGGCGGCGGTGAACCGCGCGGACTTTGCGGAAGCGGATTGGTGGATGCCGTTGCCGCCGGATTGGATTTGAATTGGATCGAAGCCAGCGGTCGCATGACGGTTTCGCCCACGCTGCCGCTGGCCGGTTCGGTTGCGCTGTTTCCGTCCGACGTTCGCGAACTTCAGCTTGCCAAAGGCGCGATTGCCGCCGGCCTGCTGATTTTGACCAGGCGAATCGGTGCGACGCTGGATGATTTGCAGGCGTTGCACCTTGCCGGCGCATTCGGCAATTACATCAGCCGCGCCAGCGCAAAACGCATCGGATTGCTGCGCCTGCCAATGAATCGAATCGTTCCGGCGGGCAATACGGCGTTGCACGGCGCAAAACGCGCGCTGTTTGAAGACGCATCGGCATGGGATGCCGTCGCGCAACGCGTTGAACACATTTCGCTGAACGAAGACCCGGATTTTCAGGACATTTACGCGACCGAAATGCGGTTTTGAATCAATTTGATTTTCGTTCCTTCGGTTCGCCGCGGAATCCCACGCTCAAACGGTTCCATAAATTGATCATGCCGACGGCCACCGTCAATTCGACCAATTCTTTGTCCGAAAAATGTTTCTTCGCTTCGTCGTAAACGTCGTCCGGCGCATGCGTCTGCGAAACATGTGTGAGCGATTCCGCCCAGGCAAGCGCCGCGCGTTCGCGTTCGGTAAAAAACGGCGCGTCGCGAAATGCCGCGAGGCAATCCAGCCGTTGTTGCGTTTCGCCAAGATGCCGCGCTTCGTTCGCGTGCATGTCCAGACAGAACGCGCAGCCGTTGATTTGCGACACGCGCAGCTCCACCAGCGCACGCAATTTGGGATCGAAGAACGTTTTGGCAATGTGTTCGTGCAATCCCAACAAGGCTTTGTAAGTTTCCGGCGCCGTGGCGCGGTAGTTGATACGGTTTGACATAGGAAAAGAAAATAGCGCGCTTCGAAAAAATCTGCAAAACTGGAAACGAATGATTTCCGTCGTCGAAAATTTGCCGGTTGGTTCGGACCTGGTCGCGCAGGTGGAAGAAATTTTTTCGCCGACGGGAATCCTTTCCAAAGCCAGTAATTTCGAATATCGCCCGCAGCAGCAGAAAATGGCCGTGGCCGTGGCGCGCGCGCTGCAAAACGGCGAACACCTTGCCGTCGAAGCCGGAACCGGCGTCGGCAAATCGCTCGCCTATTTGGTTCCGGCGATTCTCTTCGCCGTTTCGCACAACAAAAAAGCCGTCGTTTCCACGCACACGATTAATTTGCAAGAACAGCTCACGGAAAAGGATTTGCCGATGCTCGCGGGCGTGCTCGGCGCGCTGCCGACGCCGGTGAAATTCAGTTTTACGATGCTCAAAGGCCGCGCGAATTATCTTTGCACACGGCGATTGCAAAAAGCGATGCAGCAAAGCGGCAATTTGTTCACGTCGTCGGAGGCCGAGGAATTGAAGCGCATTTACGAATGGTCGAAGGAAACCAAGGACGGCAGTTTATCCGACTTTGACATCGAGCCGGACCCGAAAGTCTGGGCGCAGGTTTGCTCCGAGCGCGGGCTTTGCTCGCCAAAAATTTGCGGGCATCCGTCCGATTTTGCCAAAGACCACGGCGTTTGCTTTTTCCAGCGCGCGCGAAACAAAATTCTTTCGTCCGACGTTTTGGTTTTGAATCACACGCTTTTTTTCACGCTGCTCGGTGGCATCACCGAGGAACAGGAAGGTGGAATTCTTTTCAAAAATGATTTCGTGATTTTTGACGAAGCGCACACAGTTGAAAGCGTCGCTTCGCGACACATCGGCTTGAGCGTTTCGAGCGGGCAAATGCGTTACTCGCTCAATCGCCTGTGGAATCCGCGCACGGAAAAGGGACTGCTCGCGACGTTGCGCAAAGGCGGCGCGGTGAAACTGGTCGCGGACATTTTGGAAGAAGCCGACAAATTTTTTGAGAATGTCGAAACTGCGTGCGAAGAACTTCAAAAATCCGCTGGCAAAAACCGCTTTGGTGGAAACGAAACCGAACGTCGCCGCGCCTGGACGGAATTACGCATTCGTCGCGCGGAATTAGTTCAGGACAACGTGACACTGCCAATTCAACGATTGCGCGAATCCATCAGCGAATTGATAAAAACCAGCGAGGACAAAGACATCGGGCAGGAATTGATCGAGTGCAATCGCCGGCTCGCCGAATTGCGCGACGAAGTGAAATTATTTCTGGAACAGGGCGCGGACGAGCACGTTTATTGGGTGGAACGTAGCGGCAAAGCGCACAAAGCCATTTCGCTCAACGCCGCGCCGGTGGATGTCGCGGATTTTTTGCGCCGAAGATTGTTTGAGAGCGACACGAGCGTGATCATGACGAGCGCGACGCTGGCGACTTCGTCGCGGAATTCAGAATTCAGAATTCAGAAGCCAGAAGGAAAAAATTCTGCGAATGCCGGACTGAATTATTTTACCCGACGAGTTGGCGGAGAATCCGCTGAAAAACTTCAAGTCGGCACGCCATTCGATTACGAGCGGCAAATGAAATTGTTCGTCGCCAAAAAGATGCCTGATCCGCGTGAGGCCGGCTACCGCGACGCGTTGATTCATCACATCGAACGTTTCGTGACTATGACGCACGGCAAAGCGTTCGTGCTGTTCACGAATTTCAAATTGATGCAGGAAATCGGCGAGGCAATGGAGCCGTTTTTCGACAAATTGGGCGTCGCGTGTTTTGTGCAAGGCACCGGCACGCCGCGTTCGACCATGCTGGAAAAATTCAAGGACGACGTGGACTCGGTGCTGTTCGGCACGGACAGTTTTTGGCAGGGCGTGGACGTGCCGGGCGAAGCGCTCTCGAACGTCATCATCACGCGGCTGCCGTTTGCCGTGCCGGATCATCCGCTCATCGAAGCGCGGATTGAGGCGATTGAAGCGCGCGGCGGCAATTCCTTCGGTGAATTTTCTTTACCCGAAGCGATCCTGAAATTCCGGCAAGGCGTCGGGCGCTTGATCCGCACGAAAACCGACACCGGCATCGTGGTGGTTTTGGACAATCGGATTTTGACGAAGCAATATGGACAAGCCTTTCTGGACGCGCTGCCGAAATGTCCGGTGGAGATTGTGTGAAAATAATGTCTCGTAGAGCTCGCCGCGCCATTTCTGGCCTGATTACGGACATTGTTGTCATATTTTGTTACACAAATTGCTTGCGTTGACAGCCGCTTTTAGAGAAAGTTCGCCTAACAGAATTGAGGAACACCTTTGAACGCAGGGTATTTGTAGTCCTGGTAGCGGCTGCCGCACTTTTTGTTGGCACCGACGCCCGGTGTCAAATTCTTCCATCCGCCCCAACGACCTTCTGGACGGCGATTCTTTTTTCGCCAAATAACCCGACACTTCCCGACCCGGCTCAAGATCAGCAAACCGGCTCGGCGGAAAGTGATATTGTCGGAAATGCCATCATTCCTTCGTTCTACGGAATTTATGACAGCGGCAATGTCGGCTTCCGGATCCGTGTTGGCGCGGATAAAAATCCACCCGGCTTCAGCAATGACGCTTTTGTCGGACTGGATGCGAACGGCGACGGCAGCATTGACCTGTTCGTTGGCGTGGATAATTCCGGGTCCAAGGATCACATTGGAATCTGGGCGCCGGGCTCAGGCGCCAATAATTCGCCGGCCACAACGAGCATCGGTTCTTTGCTGTTCAGTTTTTCTGAAACGAGCTTGAATTACAATTGGCAAGCAGTGAACGCTGTCAGCGACCCGACGGCGACGTCCTATGATCTGGATGGCGGCGGCAATCCCGATGAGTTTTTAAGTTTCTTTGTGCCGTTTTCGGATATTGTTTCAGGTTTAAATTCGGCCGGCATCACAGGCTTTAACACCAACAGCCCGGTTTTATACGTCGTTGCCACGGCAACCCAGCCAAATTCACTGAACGAAGACATCAATGGCGTCAATGGCGGCGTCAATTCGTCCACGACATGGAATTTACTGGGTGCATTCACCCAGACAACTTTGCCGACACTTCAGCCGGTGCCGGAGCCGGGAATACCGTCAATCATCCTTCTTTCGATGACGGTGCTGGCGTCCTGGAAATTGATCCGGAAGAATTGATTCTATTCGGGTATCGCCGGCACATCTGCCTTTGGCGCCAATTCCTCGCGTTTCTTCGCCAGACAGTCCGGACACATCCCGTGAGAAGTTTTCGTGGAAAATTTGGAGCTGAAATATTTTTCCATGTCCAGCCACTCATCTTTGTAGCAAACCTTGCGGCACCATCCACAGACGCGGAGAAATTCTTCGAGATGATGCAAGCGCTTCAACAACCGGCGCGTGAGCAAATGCACCCATAACCAGATGAGCGCGATGACAGAAGTTCTCAGCAATGCCCGGTGCCAGTTCGGAACAAACGGATCGCCAAAAAGATAATGGGGAATACTCAAAACCTCGGTGAGCCACGACATGGCGATGAGAAACGAAAACCCGGCCGCGACGATCCATAAAACTGCCTTTGGTTTTCCTTTTGAATATTTCACTGGCTTTACTTTGAGCACGGATAAAAAAATTGTCCAGACTAACTGACGATTCTCGACGCCGAAACGTTCAACCATTACAGTCTCGTTGCCATGGATTTTCATGAAATTCTCCGCATCGCCGGCGGCGTCGGCACACTCCTGATGTTCATCCCGATGGCAATGGAAATCGTCAAACGCGGCGGTGAAGGCCAAAGTTTTGCCACCTGGCTGTTATGGGCCATGCTCGATTCCATTTTGAGCATCAGCACCATTCTCAAGCACGGCAATTTCCTTTTGCCACTCGGTTACGCCATCGGCGGCTGGGCGCTCACCGTCCTGCTGCTGGCCAAAAGCCGGTTCGCGTGGGGAAAATTGGACAGCATCGTGCTCGTCTTCGTTGTCGGCTGTCTCGTTGGCTGGAAAATCGGTGGCGCGCGGACGGCCATCATCTGCGCGACGCTCGCGACCAGTCTCGCGACCATTCCAGGCCTCGTCGAATTGTGGCGCAAACCCGCCCATTCCATCGGCAATATCTGGGCCGGTTACGCGTTGACCAACACGCTTTCATTTTTCGGCGCGCGCGCCATGACGGTTGAAGAATCCTTCACGCCCGCAATCTTCACAACATTGTCCGTGCTCATGGTCGCCGCCAGCCGCAAAGATTTCTTTACCGGGTTGCCGCGGAGCGGAAAATAATCCGGCAAACTCGACAGCACCGGCGACAATCGCTACTCTCCGCGGATGACGCGCACGGAAAAATTGCTGGCCGAACTCATTGCTTTGCCGAGCGTGAACCCGGCGTTCCTTCCGCCGAATCATCCGAACGCCGGAGAGAAAAACGTCGCCGATTTCCTGGCGACCGCTGCCGCCTGTGCCGGCCTGGAAGTCGAATTTCAAAAAGTTTTGCCGAACCGGCCCAACCTCATCGCTCGCTTTCTGCCGAAGAATAAAATCCGGCAAACCGTTTTGCTCGCGCCGCATCTGGACACCGTCGGCGCCGACGGGACTAAATTCATTCCGCAGCGCAAAAACGGCCGTCTTTATGGCCGCGGCGCCTGCGACACCAAAGGTTCAGTCGCCGCGATGCTTTCTGCGCTCTGCGAACTGGCCAATGCAAAATCGCGTCCGCAGGAAACAGAAGTTGTTTTTGCCGGATTGATCGACGAGGAAAATGCGCAGGCCGGTTCGCGCGCGCTTGCCAAAAATTTCAAATTTGATTTTGCCGTCGTCGGCGAACCGACCCGATTGCACGTCGTCACCGCGCACAAAGGCAGCCTGTGGCTCGAACTTGAAACGCGCGGCAAAGCCGCCCACGGCGCGATGCCGCAATTCGGCAAAAATGCCATCCATCAAATGGCGCGCATCGTGAGTTTGCTGGAGACGGATTACGCCGCGCGATTGCGCCGGCGAAAACATCCATTGCTCGGCTCCGCCACGATCAATGTCGGAACCATTTCCGGCGGCGCGCAGCCGAACATCGTGCCGGACCGTTGCACGATTACCGTGGACCGTCGCACCTTGCCGGGTGAAACGGAAAACGGCGTCCGGGCTGAAATCAAACATTTCCTTCGCGCCAAGAATATATCCGCGCACATCGGTGAAAAGAAATTGGCGCCCGCGCTGCCGATGGAAACGGATTTCAAATCACCGCTCGTCCAACAATTCATGAAATGCACCGGACAGCGCAAACCGCTGGGCGTGGATTTTTTTTGCGACGCGGCGGTTTTATCGGAAGCGCGAATTCCCTGCATCGTTTTCGGACCCGGCGATATTGCGCAGGCGCACACGACAGACGAGTGGATTTCCCTGGCGGATTTGGAGCGCGGGAAGAATTTGCTTTTGAGATTCCTGAATTCGCTTCCTTGAACCAAAATCTTTTCGTATTGTCGAACGCTCATGCAAACCGCGCAAACTGCCGTCCCGACGGTTGACCACAAGCCGCACGCGCAATTTTTTCGCCAGAGCGGCTGGCTGATGATCGCCAACATCGGCGGCGGCATCATGACGTTTGCCGTGCATTTCCTGTCCAAATCCAAAGCCGTCAGCGAAGCGCAATATGCCGCGTTCGGCACATTACTGATGTTCGTGACGACGTGCCTGCCAACGATTCCACTGCAAATGATTTTCGCGCAGCAGACGGCGATGGCGTTGACGAACAACCGCGAACGGCAATTGTCGTCAATGATCCGGCTGGCGTGGTTTTGCACATTTCTCGTGTGGCTGGTCGGCGCGGCGACCGTCTTTATTTATCAGAAACAAATCGTCGCCGGCTGGCACTTGCCGGGCGTATCCATGCTTTGGGCAACGTTATTTCTGCTGTTGTTTTCATTGTGGATGCCGATGTTTTCCGGAGTAATGCAAGGGCGTCAGGATTTTTTCTGGTATGGCTGGGCCATGATCTTTGGCTGTGCCGGACGCTTTTTCGGCGCAGCGATTTTGGTCTTGGCCATCGGCCTGGGCGCGATGGGCATGTTGACCGGCGCGGCCATCGGCATCGGAGCCACGGTGGTCATCGCTATTTGGCGGACGCGTGATTTGTGGTCGGCACCTTCCGAGCGATTTGCCGTTAAAGAATTTTCCAAACAGATTTTGCCGCTGGTTTTCGGTTTTGGCGCATGCCAATTCCTTTTCACTGCGGACACGTTGTTCGCCAAAGCGTATTTCAACGACGACCAAATGGCGCAATACGTCGCCGCCGGAACGCTGTCGCGCGCGCTGTTATGGCTGGTGATGCCGTTGGCGGCAGTGATGTTTCCCAAACTCATCCAATCGCACGCTAAATCAGAAAAGAATAATTTATTCGGCATCGTCGTGCTCGGCACGGCGGCATTGACGATTGTCGGCGGATTGGGACTTTGGCTGGTCGGGCCGCTCGCCATCAAAATTGTTTTTAAATCCTCTTACCTCGGCGCGGCGGCATTGATTCCGTGGTATGCGGGCGCCATGGTGCCGCTGGCGATGGCGAATGTGCTGGTGAACGATTTGATTGCGCGGTCAAAAGTCGCGGTCGTGCCGTTCATGGTGCTGGTGGCGATTGGATATGGCTTTGCAATGCCGTATATGCTTTCGCATTTTCCGGGACGTCTTGACGTGCCGCTGCAAACGCTGGGCGTGTTCAATCTCCTACTGTTTGCCGTTTGCGCGATTTTTTCGCGTGATAAATTTTTGAGGAAAGGCTCCGCCATTCCCGCGGCAACGATTCAAAATTAATCTGCCGCCGGTTCAATTCCGGATCTCCGCGCTCTTGCCGTGTGCGTCCAGACCTTCCAACTCCGCGAATTTTTTCACGGCGGGCAAAGCTTTTTTAAGCGAAGCGCGACTGTATTCCACAACGCTGGTGCGGCGTTGAAATTGGTCCACCGTCAAACCCGGAAATGACGCGCCCGCGCCGCCGGTCGGCAAGGTGTGACTCGGACCGGCAACGTAATCGCCCAAAACCGTCGGCGAAAATGCGCCGATAAAAATCGCGCCCGCCGTCAAAATGCCTTCGGAAACCTTTCGCGGATTGCGCGTCATCACTTCGCAATGCTCCGGCGCGAGGCGATTGGCCAGCGACACGGCATTTTCCATTGTCACCGTTTGGATCAACCAGCCGTTGTTATCGAGCGCCTTCTGGATGAATTCCCGCCGCGCGAGTTTCGGCAATTGCTTCGCAATTTCTTTTTCAACGGCGCGCAATAATTTTTCCGAGGTAGTGATCAGCCAAACGCGTTCATGGCCGGAACCGTGCTCGGCCTGCGCCAGCAGATCGGCGGCGGCGAATTTCGGGTTGGCTGAATCGTCCGCCAGCACGAGCACTTCGCTCGGCCCGGGCAACAAATCAATCGCCACGCGTCCAACGAGCAAACGTTTGGCGGTGACGACATAAGCGTTGCCGGGACCGAAAATTTTCTGCACGCGGCGAATTGTTTTTGTTCCGTAAGCCAGCGCGGCAATCGCCTGCGCCCCGCCGACGCGATAAATCTCCGTCGCTCCAGCCATGCGCGCGGCGAAAAGCAGGGCGGAATTGATTTCGCCATTTTTTCCGCAGGGTGTGCAAACGACGATTTCTTTGCAGCCGGCGACTTTCGCGAGCGTGATGGTCATCAACGCCGTGGAAACCAGCGGCGCAGTGCCGCCGGGAATGTAAACGCCGACGCGGGAGAATGGATTGAATTTCTCGCCGACGCTGGCGCCGTGCGAATTTTTCGTCTGCCAATTTTTGCGGACGGATTTTTTCGCGAAATTGGCGACGTTTTTTTCCGCCTCGGCAATGGTTTTGCGCAAGGGTTCGTCAGCTTTGAGCGAAGCGGTGACGAGTTCGGCCTGCGTGACGGCGAGTTGCTCGGCGGTGATTTTGATGCCGTCAAAGCGTTCGATGCATTCGAGCACGGCATCATCGCCGCAGGTGCGCACGGCGTCCAAAATATCGCGCGTTCGGCGCTCGATGGTGGCATCGAACAGACTCGACGGCGCAGTCAGTTCGAGCATTTTTTCCGAAAAATCCGGGTCGCTGTGGCGGACAACTTTCATGGCCAAAGGCTAGGAAAAAGTTCCGCCGGAAGAAAGATTCTATTTTCCGGCATTGAATTTTAATTGTTCACGGCTATTTTTTGGCGCCATGAAAGTAATTATTTTAGCCGCCGGTTATGCCACGAGACTTTATCCGCTCACGCTGACGCAACCCAAACCGCTTCTGCCCGTCGCGGGCAAGCCGATGATCGAGCATGTGCTCGATAATCTGGAACCGATCGGCGGGATTGACCGCGTTTATGTCGTGACGAACGCCAAGTTCGCCGGGCATTTTGAAAAATGGTCCGAGAATTATCGCGCCACCAAATCGAAATTGAATTTCACGACGGTCAATGACCATTCGACGGATGACACGAACAAACTTGGCGCTATCGGCGACATTCATTACGTCATCAAAACGCAAAATGTGGACGATGATTTGATTGTCGTGGCCGGCGATAATCTGTTCAGCGAGAAACTGACGGAATTCGGCAAATATATCCGGGAAAAAAATGCGCCGGTGCTGGCGCTTTACGATGTCGGCAATCTGGAGGAGATCAAGAAATACAATTCCATTTCCACGGATGCGGAGGGACGAATCACTTTCTTCGAGGAAAAACCGAAAAATCCGACCAGCACGCTGACGGGCATCGCGTTGTATTATTATCCCAAATCGGCCATCGCGCTCATCAAGCAATACATCGCCGAGGGAAATAATCCCGACCAGCCGGGCCGGCTCGTGCAATGGCTTTATCCGCGCACGCCGGTTTATACCTGGCGCGTGCCGGGGCTTTGGTTCGACATCGGTTCGAAGGAAACGCTGGAAGAAGCGAACAAGATTTTCGCCAAATTCTAGGCGGACGCAAAAAGCACAAGAGAAAAGACATTTTTGCGATTTCGGCGTGGCGTTTCGGCTGGTTAAATAGTCGTCACCGATGAAATCCATTTTTCTAAGCGCGACCATTTTTGTCGCAGCAACTCTCTCTTCTGCCATCGCGGCGGATTCGACCAATGGCGTTGTTCCCGCGACTGATTCCAATTTGGATCCGGCCATCGAAAAAAAAGCCGGTGATTGGGTGGCATCGCTCAATTTGGGCGACGCGGCAAAGGCGGCGCGCGTGACGCAGGCCGTCGCGGAACATTTGCAGGCCGTTCGCGACTGGCACAACGGCCATTCCTACACCAACGTTCCCGCAGGCATCAATCCGGCCACAGGCCGTCCGTTGAGCGCGTTGGACCGCGAAATGATCGTTGATTCGACAATTCCCGCCTCCGTTCACAAAAATTTAATGACGGCGTTGCGAAAGGACTTAACGGAAGATCAGGTCGCGGCAATTCTCGATAAATATACCATCGGCAAAGTTGCGTTCACGATGAAAGGTTATGAAGTCATCGTGCCGGACCTGACGGCGGACGAAAAAACCACGATTTTGAAAAACCTTTCGCAGGCTCGGGAGGAGGCGATTGATTACAAGAACATCAAAGAAATTTCCAGCATCTTTGAAATTTACAAAACGAAGAATGAACAATTTTTGAATTCCAACGGTCGCAATTGGCACGAACTTTACAAAGCTTACGTCAATAAGATTAAGGCGGAAAAAGCCGCGGCAGCGGAGGCCAAAAAAGCCGAAAGCAAATAGCGTTCATTCAAGCCAATTACTGCAATCCCAATTCAAAAGCTTTTCGAGTTTTTCGATTTCCGGACGGAAAATTTGCCGCATCATTTTCCGGTCTTCCTCTTCCATTGGCGCTTCGTAGGAGCGTTTGTGGAATTCAATCATGGGAATGCTTTTCCGTTCACGCAATCCGATAAAGCGCAAAACCCGGTTAACTACTTTATGGTGATTGTTTCGGAGTTCCTCGCTCTGGAAAATTAACGTCTGCTCTTTCGGAAAAAATTGCCAGAAACATTCCAGTTGCCCGGCGTAGAGCCCGACACTGACATAGCGGCTCGCATTTCCGGACATTTCGCGCCGAATTGCTTCGCCAAACGGGAGCGATTCCGTTCCTTTCTGCCGGTTCATGTTCCAGTGCGAAAAAGCGCGGCTCACTGGATTTCGAAGAGAAAAGATCAATTTCATTTCCGGATTGTATTCATAAAGCCGGCGCGCCGCCCGGGGCGAAGACATATAATTCGGTGTCGCCTCGCCTAAAATTTTGCGCAGCCAGACCTCGGTGTATTGCTCGTGATATTTTTCATAAAGCGGTTTTGAACCCTGAAAGAAATCGTCGTTGTTGAAAAAATGCGCTTCCTTGACGCGGCACATGCCGATCTGCGGGTGATTCCGCAGATACCAATCCAAAGTTGTCGTGCCGCCTTTGATCGTGCCGGCGATAACAAAACTGATGCGGCGTTTTACGATTTTCGAACTCCACCGGTTCGCTTTCGTCCTAAGAAATTTATACGGTCTTGCTATTAGTCTCATCAGTTCAATCAGGCCATCTCCGACAACTCTCTCAATCTGCCAGCCAACGACTGCAATCCCAATTCAAAAGCTTTTCGACCTTTTTGATTTCCGGCTCAAAAACTTCTCGCAGAAGTTTTTTATCTTCGGCGCGAATCGGTTCCTCGTAAGTGCGCGCCTGGGTTTCCCGGTGTTCGACGCCCGGCATGTGTGAAACGCCGATGAAATCGCACAGACGATTTAAGGTTTCAACGTGTCGATGCTTCAAATCTTCGCTTTTAAAGATCAATGTCTGCTCGCGTGGAAAATAATTCCAGATCCGTCCCAATTGTTCCGCGTAAAATCCGCGATGAACGTAGCCGCAACCTTTTTTTGCGGGAAGCGCCTCCACGCCGTTGGCCAATTCCTGCCGGATGGCTTCGCCGAACGGACGCGTCTCGGCGTTCAATTGCTTGACCATGTTCCAGGCCGAATAAGCGCGTTCCACCGGATTTCGTAAAACGGCAATGAGTTTGATTTGCGGATTGTATTCCCAGATCCGTTTTGGCGCCGGCTTCCAATACATATAAAGCGGCGTCGCTTCGCCCAACACTTTGCGGTCTAAAACATGTTTGAAATGTTCGTGATAAAGGGCGTAAGGCTTACGACCGAAGCGGAAGAATTTTTCCGTGCAGAAAAAATGCACTTCCTTGATGTCGGACATCCCGATCTCCGGATGCTGGCGCAAATACGCGTCCAAAGCGGTTGTCCCGCCTTTTTGCGTGCCAATGATGATGAAATCAATCTTGCGTTGTTCGTCCTGAGAACCGAAAGGCCAATTCATTTGATGTATGCTGCCGGAAATCCGTGGAAATTCCAATCGCTAACGGCGCAGCATCCCGGGCAGACCGCCACCCATGCGCGCCATCATTTTCTGCATCTTGCCCATTTTCTTCATCATCTGCTGCATCTGGAAAAATTTGTTCAGCATCGTGTTCAATTCCGTCACGCTCACGCCGCTGCCCGCGGCGATGCGGCGACGCCGGCTCGCATTGAGAATCGCCGGATTTTTGCGTTCCTTTGGCGTCATCGCGCAAACCATTCCTTCCATGCGTTTGAACTCCTTTTCCTGTTTCGAAATATCCACTTGTTTCAGCGCATCCGCGCCGCCGGGCAACATTTTCATCACGCTTTCCAGCGAGCCGAGCTTTTTCATGGCGCGCAATTGCTCGAGAAAATCTTCCAGCGAAAACTCGCCTTTGCGCATCTTCTCTTCCATGCGCCGCGCTTCATCTTCACTCACCGCTTCGGCAGCCTTTTCGACAAGGCTGACGACGTCGCCCATGCCGAGAATCCGCGACGCCATGCGTTCGGGATGAAACGGCTCGAAATCTTCCAATTTTTCACCGACGCCGGCGAATTTGATCGGCTTGCCGGTGACGGATTTCATGCTCAAGGCCGCGCCGCCGCGTGCATCGCCGTCGAGTTTGGTAAGAATTGAACCGGTGATTTGCAGCGCCTGATCAAAATGCGTGGCGACGTTGACGGCTTCCTGGCCGGTCGCCGCATCGAGCACGAGGAGAATTTCCTGCGGCTTGACCAGATCGCGGAGGCGAACCAATTCCTGCACGAGCGGTTCGTCAATCTGCAAACGTCCGGCAGTATCGAAAATCAAAATGTTGCGGGAATTTTTCTGCGCGAAATCAAACGCTTCGCGGGCGATTTTCAGCACGTCCGTTTCGCCGCGTTTGACGAAGACGGGAATTTCAATTTGTTTGCCGAGCGTTTCCAATTGATCCATGGCCGCCGGACGATAAACATCCGCCGCGACGAGCAATGGCTGGCGGCCTTGCTTTTGCAACAATCGCGCGAGTTTGCCGCTGGAAGTTGTTTTGCCGGAACCATGCAAACCGACCATCAAGATTGAACTTGGATTGCCATCGAGCTTGAGTGCGGCGTTTTGCGAACCGAGCAAATCCACCAATTCGTCGTGGATGATTTTGACGATCTGCTGGCCGGGCTGGACGCTGGCGATGACTTCGGCGCCGACGGATTTCGTTTTGACGCGTTCGATGAAATCGCGGGCGACTTTGAAATTCACGTCGGCATCGAGCAGCGCCAGACGCACTTCGCGCAGGGAATCGGCGACGTTGTTCTCGGAGATTTTTCCGAGTCCGCGCAAGTTGCGAAAAGCGTTTTGGAGCTTGTTGCTTAACGAATCGAACATTTTCTCATTTTAACGCAAAAGCGCAAAGACGCAGCGAAAAAGTTCGCGACTGGAGCTTTCGCCGCCAGTCGCGCACTTCAGATGAAATCAGGAACGGATTTCAATAGGAAGTTTTCAACCAATTTGTTTTGTCCCATGTGAGAACTCCAGCGCCGGCGCCACCGGCCAGCACGGCCGGTAAATTGGACGGATCGGTCAGCACATTCGTGTAGCTGTAAGGCAGGTCCGTGAATCCGTTCCACGAGAAGGGAATGGTCGGCGCCTGCGCCGGACCAAAATAAGTGCTGCCCGGCGCGTTGGTGCTGTCGCCGCGATAATCTATGGTGGTGGTGTCGGCATTGTCGAAATGATAGATGCAGTCCAGGGCCATGATTTTGCCGGTGTAAACGGAATTGCTCGGATCGGTCTGGTTATTCCGCAATGGGCTAAGACAATCATTGTAAATTGATTTCTCGACCAGAATCGCGCCGTTTTCCGTGGAAATCGTGCCGTTGAGGAATGGGTTGAAACTGTAAGTGTTTTTGAGCGAATTTGAAGCGCTCGAACTCATGCTCTGCTGCACGGCGTCGCGCAGGCGTTTGGCGACCAGCGCGGTGGCATCGTCCACGTAAATATTGAAATCATGCACATTGCCGGCACGGAGGCGCGGCACCACGCGGTCCCAACAATTCTGGAACCACAAGTGATGGAAAGTGCAGGACAAATTGGCGTTGTTGGAATCCAAAGAGTTGGCGCCCATCAAATGAGTTTTATCGTGGCCCTGGATGATTTGGACGATGTTCGTTTTGCTGAATCCGTTGTTGCGAAGGAAATTATACATCGCATAGGACGTTTTGTTGGATTCGAGCGAATTGATTTGCTGCCAGACAAAGCTGTTCGGGTTCGTCGCGCCGTCGTCTCCCAGGTATCGGCACCAGGAAAGCGTGACGCCCGTGCTGCCGGCTTTCATGTCCACGATGCCGTCATACGCCTTGGTAAATGTGCAATGATCAATCCAGACATCGTAAACGGCGCCGCCGTTGGCCAAATCAATAAAGTCCCAGTCGTTGCCGTCGTAATTGCCTTTGGAAGATTCGTCCCATTCCCACATCTCGTCGAATTTCAAATTGCGGATGATGATGTTGTGCGTGCTCTTGATGTTAAAGGTGCAATGCCGGATGGTCGCGCCGTTGGCGGAGAAAATCGTCAGGCCGCCATTTTTATATTTGATGTCCATTTTGCTCACGCCGGTCTGGATCAGGCGCGGATGCAATTTCGGCGTCGCGGCGGCATTGAACGGTGTGCTGCCGAGATTCTGCACGTTGGTTCCGATTTCATTCCAGCCCAGGTCCAGGTCGTTCATGATTTCAATCACTTTCACGCCGCCGGTTTTATTGAACGACAACACGGCGTTGGCAAGCTGCAATGCGTTGGTGACTTTCACATAAGCCGGGTCGGTTTCCGAAATTTCGCCACCGCCTGTGGCGTTTTGGCCGAAGCCGACAAGATTGAATTCCGCGTTGGCGACGATGGAAGTGTTGACCATCAGCATCGCGAACGAACTGGTCACCGCGCCATAATTGTTGGTCACAATAACATTGTAGTAACCCGCATCGCCGGTTTGGACATCCACGAGGTCCAGCCGGTTGCTGTTTACGCCCACAGGTGTGTTGGTATTGAAAAACCATTGATATGAAAGCGCTGGTCCGGCGACTTCCACGGTGAACGTGGTGCTATTGCTCAACGTCGCGGAATGGTCTGCCGGCTGGGTGAGAATCACCGGCGGACCGAGCACCGTCAGCACCGCGTTCGAACTGGTCACGATGCCGACATCGTTGGAAACGGTGACAAAATAAGCGCCAGAATCCGCAGTGCTGACGGAAACCAACATCAACGTGGAACTGGTTTCGCCGTCAATCGGCGAGCCGGTGTTGTCAAACCATTGATATTGCAACGGCTCCGATCCCGTGGCGGTCACATTGAAAACCGCAGTGTCACCGGCGCCGACGGCAAGATTGGTTGGATTATCGGTAATTCCCGGCGGCACGAGCACCGTCAATGTTGCTACGCTGCTGGTCGCGCTGCCCACGCTGTTGGTAATGATGACGCGATAGCTGCCGGAATCCCCGGTCTGAACATCGTTCAACGAAAGCGTGCTGCTGTTTCCGCCAACGGGCGTGTTGGTGTTAAGCGACCAGAAATAATTCAACGGCGTCGTGCCCGTCGCGCCGACAGAAAAATTTACATTCGCACCAATCGCAACCGTGAGGCTCTGCGGCTGATTTGTAATGGCCGGCGCGGTTGGCGGCGGGGGAACGGCGCCACCAACGAGCAGGCGGAAATATTGTTGGACGATGCCAGCGGTGACAGGATTCGTTGAATCGAAATTGCCGTTCGAATCAAAATAGTAGGCGCCAATCGCCGGCCAATTGGAAAATGGCAACGTGATATTTGTGCTCGCGATGACCTGGTATGTGCCGGCGTGCGGCCCGTTGGTTCCGCGAAGAATCATCCCTTCCGATGCAAATAAAGCCTCCGTGATCACGGGAACAGAAGATGGCGCAATGCCATCCGCCGGCGCGATTTGAATCACCGATGGTCCGGGCCGGTCCGGCTCGGCGCCGTCTTCGAACAAAAAGGTAAGCCAGCGATTTGTGCTATCGATCGTCACTGTCGCCGTGACGTAATTGTAAGATGTGGAACCATCCGTTGCCGCGACCCACGATGTCAGGCTCGTGTCGATGTTTTGCTCAGGAGTCGCATCCGTCGTCACCAACGTATAATTTCCTGCATCTCTCGCGTCTGTGGTGTTGCCAGTGCCGATGATGAGGTGAATGCCCGCGCGATAACTTGCCCCGGCTGCATCATAACTGCGATACATGGGAACCAGGTAAACTTTATATGTTCCGGGCGCCAGGCCCCGGAGGCGGAATCCCAATGTGGCGTTGTTACCATTGATGAATCCGGATTCATATAAATTGGGAACCGCGTAAACCGCGCCGTTTCCCGTGTAATTCGCCGTCTGAGTCGTGATCGCTGAAGTCCAGTTTCCGCTTCGCCCGGTGTCCATCGAAAGAGTCGGCCCCGGGCTGCCATCGGCGTAAATGACGGCGACATCCGTGTTCGCTGCCGTCAAACTGATGTTGTTCCATGTCCCGGCGGATCCTGTCGGCGTGGCCGGACTGGTTTCGGAACTGCCGGAATAGCTGGTGCCGGCGGTAAAATTCAGATTGATCAATTGCGCCGACGCTGTAAATGCAAGCGTTTGCAGGACAATTGCAAGAAACAGAAGTTTGTTCGCCGCGAGCTTTCGACTGAACGGATGACTTCGACGATTGACCTGATTTGTGAGCGCGAGGTTCATCGTTTCATTGAACCTCGCGCAACCAAAACCGTCTAGCTGGACAAGTGTTTAGCTGCACAAATGTGCGGGAGCGGGACCGGACGACTTCTCCGCGAAAATTCCGACGGAATTATTCCGTTTTTGCAGAGCGGAATTTCAATGCTGCTTCGGTCCGCGAACGGACATGGAGCTTCTCGTAGACATTCTGCAAATGCCATCGCACCGTGCCGTGTTTCACATTCAACCGGTCGGCGATTTCCTTGTCGGCAAATCCTTGCGTCAACAAATCAAGAATCTCCCGTTCCCGCGGAGACAGGTTTTCAACATCGGCCGCGGTTCCGGCCGGCTTCGAAGGTTCCTGGAAATAGGAGATGACTTTGCGCGCGATCTCACGGGACATCGGAGCGCCGCCCTCCTGGACTTCGCGGATGGCGCTGATCAATTCCTCCGGCGAGCAACGTTTCAACAGATAACCGCAGGCTCCGGCGCGCAAGGCTTTGAAAATCAATTCCGGATCGCCATAAACCGTGACCATGATGATCCGCACTTTGGGCAGCAATTCCTTGAGCCGCGCCGCGCATTCGATGCCGGATTGGTTCGGCAGTTGAATATCCATCAATACGATGTCCGGACGCTCGCGCGGCAAAACTTCGAGCGCCTCCTCCGCATTTCCGCACTGGCACACACAGCGCAAGTCTTTGGCCGTGTGGACATATGCCGCGAGGCTTTCGCGGATGACTTTGCTGTCTTCAACTATCGCGATGCGTGTCATGAATTCAGCGGCGCCAAAAATTTTACCATTGTGCCATTGCCTTTTTCAGCCGAAATCTCGAATCGCCCGCCCAATTTTTCCATTCGCCGGCGCATGTTGACGATTCCTTCATGCTGACCCGTCGCGGGAACCGGTTCGCGGAATCCACATCCGTTGTCCGTCACGATAACGCACAACATCCGCTCTTCGACCCGGACCATCAGATGCACTTCGGTCGCGCCGGAATGTTTGACCACATTGGCCAACGCTTCTTTGAAGGCGAGAAACAATTGATGCCGGATCCGCGCCTCCACTGCCAATTCGACGGCTTCCGGTGAAATATCAATGGTGAGTTTGATATTGGCCAGACGAAGAAAACGGTCGGCGAAAAACGAGAAATAATTCACCATCGCCCCGAGCGAATCGTGCTGGGGATTCATTGCCCAGACAATTTCTTCGAGCGTGGCCACCATTTGCCGGGCCTTTTCCGCCATCTGCGTGAGACAACGGCGGCGTTCGTCTGAACCTTCCGCATCGCTCATCGCCCGCGTGGCAAGCATGCTGATTTCCGTGATGTCCGCACCCAATTCGTCATGCAAATCACGCGCGATGCGCGCGCGTTCCCGTTCGACAAATCGTTGTTGCTCGGCTTTTTGTCGTTCTTCAATTTGTGCCCGCAATGCGGCCGAACGTTCCCGGACTTTGCGGCGCAGTTGCGCAATCCAAAGAGCGGCCGCAACCAGTCCGCAAACCAGGATTCCGATCATCATGAACGGTTGTTGCGACGGTCGGTTCACCGGCGTGACATCGGCCCAGGATTGGCCGATGCGCAATTCATCGATGCTGACATTCGGTCCGCGACTTAAAATCAAACGGCCCGCGCTTTTGGCGCCGTCTGTTCCACCGCTGGCGGAAATTTTGTTGGTCGGGTCTTCGTTGATCCCCAATGTCGCCGGATTCACCCACAGCGTGACTTCATCGTTGGTCGCGCCTTCCACCCATCGGTATCTGGCGACGACCAGATAGGTCGTGGAACCGTCTGCAGAAAGCGCCGCGCCCGGTCCGGAACCGAAAAAGACCGATGAACTCGCGCGGGAGTCATCGGAAGGAAATTTCAAGATTCCTAATCGCACCGCGCCGTCATTGATAAGATTGATTCCGAGAAGTTGCGAATGATTCGAGGTGTGTGTGACGGTCAGCAGAGACGTGCCGTCGCCGGATTTGGCAATTCCCGAAACGCTTTCCAGACGGAGAAGGAAAGAAATATAAAGCGTTCCGTTGGATTGTTCACGCCAAACGCCATTGATCGTTCGCACTGAATCCAGGCTTGAACTTCCCAGCGCCACGTTAATGTGATTGCCTTCGGATGTTTTGAGCCCGGCAAATTCGAGGTTTCCGCCGGAAATGATGATTTGATTCTTCGGATTTTCCCATGTTTTGGACGACGAAAACTCGCCCAGTTTCGTTCCTTCGGAATAATCAAAGCCATCGTAAAACAACAGTTTCGCCGATGAACAGCGCGGGCTGGAAAGAAGCACCATCGCGAGCAGCAGCTTTGCCATGACGCATTTCTTGAAAATACGATGACGGGGATAAGCATTCATTAAATGCGGCGTTTGATTGATGGAATCAGCGTAACGAAATCCGCTGCCAAAGCAAAGTGGCGTTCGCTTGCGTCCGGAGAACAGTTTCCGAACTTTGAACTTGAGAATCGCGCCGGGATTGGATTTATTATGCAGCCCGCATTCGCCGGTTGGTAGGATACTCAAGTGGCCAACGAGGGCAGACTGTAAATCTGCTGGCTTACGCCTACACAGGTTCGAATCCTGTTCCTACCACCACTTTCAACTTCCGATTCCGATTCCGATTGATGATTTCAAAAAAACAAAAAGGCTGGAAACGGATGTATTTGGGGAAAATAAAAGAGGCCGGGTCACTACTCCGGCCTCAATGAGAACTAAGCGCAGTCGGATGCTCACAACACACAGCACACAAACTTCTGCATCAACGACGATGTCAGCATAACATGGTTCGGCTTTTTGGCTTGTCCCCACTTATGGGGACAAATTTCAAATTTGGAAAATTGCCGTATGTCTTTGCCGTCAAGCTTTTTAAGCCGGTCACCGGTCATTGTTTCAAGAATTTCGCCACCGCTTCCGTCCGGGTGCGCACCTGCAATTTTTCGTAAATTCTTCGGATGTAGGTGTGAACGGTTTCGTAACTGATGCCAAGTTTATCGGCGATTTCCTTGTAAATGAGTCCCTGGCTCAGCAAATCCAAAACCTGCTGCTCGCGCTCGGATAGATTCGCCGTCGGCGAAATCTCCGCCGACGCCGGCTTCTGAAAGGATTGCACCACTTTGCGCGCAATGTGCGTCGTCATCGGTGACCCGCCGTTATGCACGTCGCGAATGGCTTCCAACAATTCCTTGCTCGCCGTGCGCTTGAGCATGTAACCGTTGGCGCCCGCGGCCAGCGCTTCAAAGATATTCTCCGTGTCTTCGTAAACCGTCAGCATCATCACCTGGATTTCCGGAACCAGCTTTTTCAATTGCCGGACACATTCGACGCCATTGATGCCGGGCAAATTGATATCCATCAGCACGACTTCCGGTTTGACGTTCGGCAAACTTTTCAGCGCGTCCTCCGCATTTCCGTAATGACTGACACATTTGAATCCTTCCGCGCGATTGAGCACGCGTTCGAGCGTTTCGCGCAGCTTGTCATTATCTTCAACGATGGAAACGGTGATTGGCATACAAAACAGGATAACCGGGCTTTTTGGGCTGTTGGCTAAATGGAAATACCACAACCATTTGTTTACCGTTGTTCAAGCAATCGGCACAGTCAATTTAATAATTGTTCCATTTTCTTTTCCCGCTGCAATTTCAAATTGTCCCTGAATATCTTCCATGCGTTTGCGCATGTTGCGCAAGCCGCTGCGATGTTCCTTTCCCTTCAGGCTGGAAATGCCTTTGCCGTTGTCTTCGATCTCAAAAATGAATTCCCTCGGTCGAACAAATAAACGGATTCTCGTTTCCGTTGCTTCGGAATGTTTGACGACGTTGTTGACCGCTTCTTTGAACGCGAGAAAAACATTGTGCCTGACTTCCGGCGGAATCGGGCGCGCCGGCAATTGCGCCGGCACGTCCACGCGATAACGGATATTCGCCAGCGCCAGGTATTCCTGCGCGTATTTGCAGGCGTAACTGGCCAGTCCTTCCAGCGTGTCGTTGGATGGATTGATGGCCCAGACAATTTCATCGAGCGCATGCGTCGTTTCCCGTGCCGTTTGCGAGATCTGTTTCGCGTGCGATTCAATTTCGTCCGGGAAATCTTTATCCGCTTCGGCCATTTCGCCGAGCAACGCCACTTGCGTCAGGTTCGCGCCCAGCTGGTCGTGCAGATCACGGGCAATGCGGGCGCGTTCGCGTTCAAGCGCTTCCTTCTGTTTATGCCGCTGCAATTCGCGCTGCAATTTTTGCGTGGAAATGTATCGGACAATTCCAACGATTGCGCCCAGCAAAAATAGAATTACCGCCGTCCGGAACCAAAGCGTTTGCCAGAATTGCGGCTGCACGGTGATTTCCAAAATGCTTCCGGTATCATTCCAAACGCCGTCTTCATTGCAGGCGATCACGCGGAACCGATAATGTCCATACGCCAAACCCGGATAAAATGCCACCCGCGTATCGCCATCCGTCCACGCCGTGTCGCGGCCTTCCAGGCGATATTTAAAATGCACGGCACGCGGCGCGGAAAAGTTCAATGCCGTGTAATCAATTTCCAATTGTTCGTGTCCCGGCGGAATGATGACTTCATCCGGCGAGCCGGCGCTGAATGGATTCGCCTTTTGTTCACGTCCATCCACGCGCACGGATTCGATGACGATCTGCGGCGGCTGCAAATTGGTTTTGATTTGCGCCGGATTTATGGACACGACGCCGCGCGTGGTCGGGAAAAATAATGTTCCGTTCCGCGACCGCGCCGCCGCCGGTTGTGCGCCGGCCGAACATTCGCGCGTCGGCAATCCATCACTTTCCGTGAACGTGCGGCAGGAAAGGATCTTGCTCAGGCTTTTTTTGACGCGCGTCAAACCATCGTTCGAACCGATCCATAAATCGCCGGCTGCATCTTCAACGATGTAATCCACGCTGTCGCTGGCCAGGCCGTCGTCCGTTGAAAAGCGATTCCATTTGTCTTTGTAAAAACTCGCCAATCCATGAAAAGCTGTGCCGACCCACAAAACGCCGTTCTTGTCCACGAACAGCGAGGAGATATCATTGCCGGGCAAACCGGTTTCAGAAATGTGGATGGAGGAAAATTTTCCATCTTTGAAAAAGTTCAAACCGCCGCTCTCGGTGCCGATCCATAAATCGTCGTTGCTGTCTTCCGCGATCGCGCGAACGATATTTTCGGAAAGTCCGTCGCCCGCCGTGAATATTTTCCAACGTGTGCCGTCCCAATTGGCCAATCCATTTCTCGAACCAGCCCAAATCTGACCCTGGTGATCTTCGTAAAGGGCAAAAATCTGGCCGTTCAGGACCGGCGGAGCTATGATTCGTTCAAAGTGATTCGTGCGGAATTGGAACAGGCCTTCATCGCGCGTGCCCAGCCAAACGTTTTGCCTGTCGTCCACGAGCGTCGTCCATGCATTCGGATAATTTCCGATCCTGAAATAGTCCGTCACTGAATTCGTCGTCCAATGGGTTGCGCCCGCGCCGTTAAAGGCAATCCACAAACTGCCACTGGCGTCCGCGGAAATGGATTGCGCGGTGCCGTCGCGCAAATTTTTCGGCGATGAAAAAATTTTTCGTTTCACCCGGTCCAGCCCGCCGCCATCCGTGCCGACCCACAGATTTCCGGCGTCGTCCATGCAAAGCGAAAGAACGTCCGGACTGGAAAGTTGACTGTCAATGCGTTGATAATTTCCATCGGCGTCGAACCAAAAAACACCTTCGCCGATGGTGCCGACAATTAAGTTCCCGTCCTTGTCTTCGCAAGCTGAAGTGACGGTGACGTTTGCCCATGGATACGCACACAGATCTTTTTCCAATTGGGTCGCGTTCCATTTTTGCACGCGACCGTTGACGAGCCGCCAGGTGCCGCCATTTTTGCTGCCTAAAATATAATCCACCCGCCGCGCAGCCAATTGTTGCTGAAAGGCGACCGCCGGCGGATGAAAACTTTCCGGCCGGACAGAAAACAATGCGGAAAATGCAGATGAAAATTCCGCGATCCAAATGGTTCCATTCGTTTCCGCTGTGATCATCCGGCAAATCGGCAGGGAGCCGATGTTGAAGGGCACGATTTCCATTTTGCCATTTTTAAAATGTGCCAACCGCGCGTCCGCCGTGTATAGCCAGACGCCGCCGGAATTGTCCTGGCAAATCGAAGTCACCCGGCCTTCGTGCCCGCTGCGGCCGATTTGAAAATTTTGGATTTTGCCGTCGCGTTCCATCGCCACGCCCGCCGTGTCGGTCGCAATCCACAGGTTCGTTTCGCTATCTTCAAACAGGCTGACGATTTTTCCGCTGTCGAGTCCGGGCGTATTGTTGGGTGTGAAAACTTTGAACCGGTTTCCGTCAAAGCGCACCAGTCCGTTGAATGTTCCAAGCCACAGATAACCGTCTTTGGATTGGATCACGGACCAGACCGAGCTTTGCGGCAATCCTTGTTGATTGTTCCACGAATCCACGATGAACGGCGATTCGTCAGCGCGGGCGGCGGCGGCAAAAACGCCCAGCGCCAGCACGGCTGCTAAAAGTGCCTTGGGGAACAGCATTTACAATTGTTCAAACGAATCCGTTGCGAAGTAAAGCCGTTTGCGCGGGAGATTTGCGGGAAACTTTTCCAAAAAATCACTTGCCTCGTTCTCGAAAGCGGAGTTAGTGTAGCAGTGCTCAATGAGAACTGAGCGCTTCAGCGGGCGCTGGCGATGAAAACGTGTGTCTTCGCTTCGCCCGCTGATTCCTTTTCTAAATAAAACTCCCGCCACCCCTTCCGGCTGCGGGAGTTTTTGTTTCCGTATTTCCTCAGCTCACTGAGACGTCAATTTTCTTCGGCTTGGCTTCTTCGGTCTTCGGAAGCGTCACGGTCAAAATGCCGTCTTTGTAATCGGCTTTGACTTTGTCCACGGCGATCGCCGCGGGCAACGCCACCGACCGTTCAAACCGGCCGTAGAAACGTTCGCTGTGATGCGTCTGCGATTCTTCACTCTTCGTTTCGCTCTTGCGTTCACCTGAAATGACCAGGTTTCCGTCGTGAAGCGACACATCAATTTCCTCGCGCTTCATTCCCGGCAATTCGGCTTTGACGACGAAGTTTTCTTTATCTTCGAAAACATCCAGCGCCGGAGCCCATTCACCAAAGAATTGTTGTGCGCGTGAAAGGCCGTTCAGCGGCGACTCAAAGAAGCGGTCAATTTCTTCCCGCAAATCCGCGAGCCGTCCCAGACTCGGCCAAGTTGGTTGCTGTGATTTGATCAGTTTCATAATTTTCATTTGGTTAAATAGTTTAGTTTCTCCAAATGAATTTTAGCTTTGGCCATGCCAGAAAAAATGGAGAAAATAAGTAGTTGATTTACAACGCCTTTTGAAACAGTTTGAATTTTTAAAAGTAGCAAGCCGATAAATTTTGACTCAATTTGCCATGGCGACTGCGCCAAAAATTCACGCAAAAAAAAATCCCAACCGCCGAAGCGATTGGGATTTTGATGGTAATGAATTGCTTAATCGAACGCGTGGCCGGCGCAGCAGAGCACGTCCTTGATTTTGTGACGGACGAGTTCTTTGACTTTGGCGCGGGCGGGACCAAGGAATTTGCGCGGATCGAATTCTTTTGGATTTTCCGCGAACACTTTGCGGATTGCCGCTGTCATTGCCAGGCGCAAATCAGTGTCAATGTTCACCTTCGTGCAACCGGTGCGGCGCGCGATTTCGATGTCCGCTTCCGGCACGCCGGCGGTGTCGGTGCCGAGCTTGCCGCCGTATTTATTGATCTCTTCCGCCAAATCTTTCGGGACCGAAGAAGCTCCGTGCAACACGAGCGGATAATCGCCCATGCCGGCGTCCATCAACGCTTTCTTGATGAGTTTCAAACGTTCCAGATCCAAATGCTGCGTGCCTTTGAATTTATACGCGCCGTGCGAATTGCCGATCGCGACCGCGAGCGAATCGCAGCCGGTCAATTTGACAAATTTCACCGCTTCGTCCGGCTCGGTGTAATGGCCGCTGGCCGAATGCGCGCCGCCTTCTTCGCCTTCATCAAATTGCGCGCCGACGAGATGGCCGAGCTCGGATTCCACGACGCAATTATGTTTGTGCGCGTATTCCACGACTTTCTTGGTGATTTCGACGTTTTTGTCGAACGGCTCGTGGCTCGCGTCAATCATCACGCTGGTGAAGCCTTCATCAATACATTCCTTGCACAGCTCGAACGAATCGCCGTGGTCCAAATGCACCGCGATGGGGATTGTGGAGAGGCTGACCGCCGCTTCGATGAGTTTTTTGAGATAGATCGGGTTCGCGTATTGGCGCGCGCCTTTGGAAATCTGGAGCATCACCGGTGCTTTTTCCTCTTCGCACGCCTCGATGATGGCCTGGAGCAATTCCATGTTGTTCACGTTGAACGCGCCGAGCGCATATTTTCCCTTCAACGCCTTCGCAAACAATTCCCGTGTATGTGTTAATGGCATAAATCTTAAATCAATTTTCCAAACAGCCTGAAAAGATAATTCAAACCGGCGAAAAAGAAATAAAAAACGCTGGCTAAAAATTGTGTATTTTTTGTCAAAAAGTTTGCTGTAAAGCCATGGAGAATGTTCCGGAGCACAAGCCGTAATGTAACAGGGAAAAAAGCCCTGTTACAGGGTTGACATTAAACATGAAATTTGTTGAAGTCTTCTTATGGCACGCTCTTCAACGACCTTTCCGCGCAAATGGAATTCTCGCGCAACAACCGTAATTCGCGTGCCTGAGAAAATGGCCGATGACCTTTTACAAATTGCGCAACGATTGGATGCGTCTCGAAGTTATTCTTTACGCGATGAGATTGGAAGTTTGGTTTTGGAATTGGCTCCTGCAAAAACAGTTTCTTACAAATCGACAAAACCAATAAATGTCGCGAGTGTGCCGCAGCGTAGTCCATTCCGTTATCCCGGCGGCAAAACGTGGCTAGTGCCATACATACGCGATTGGTTAAACAGCAAAAAGAAAAAACCGGCACGGTTGATTGAACCATTTGCCGGTGGCGCGATTATTAGTCTGACCACTGCGTTTGAAGGACTTGCGCGACACGTCATTTTTTCGGAAATGGACGATGATGTTGCCGCAGTTTGGCGTGTCGTCTTAAACGGTCAATCTGAATGGCTCGCCAAGCAAATTTTGAATTTTGATTTGACGTTGGAAAATGTAAAAGCGTTTTTGAAAGAGAATTCTTCCGAGTTGCGTCAGAAAGCATTTCAGACAATTTTGCGAAATCGAGTCCAACGCGGTGGTATTCTTGCCGAAGGCGCAGGTCTTATAAAAACCGGTGACCCCGGCCGCGGCCTAAACGCGCGATGGTATCCCGAAACTCTTGCCAGACGCATTCGAGAAATCAATCTGCAGAAAGATAGAATTACGTTTGTTGAAGGTGATGGCCTCGCGTTAATTGAAGAACATAAAGCTGACGCTGAAGCTGTATTTTACATTGACCCGCCCTACACAACTGCGGCCCGACGCCTTTATAAAATTTGGAAAATTGATCAAGTCAAGTTATTTGAAACGATGGCCGCTTGTAAGGGCGATTTTTTAATGAGTTACGACAATACTGCCGAAATTGTTGCACTTGCAAAAAAACACAAACTTGAATTTCAACCTATCGCAATGAAGAACACGCATCATGCGAAAATGACTGAACTTTTAATTGGAAAAGACCTGTCGTGGCTTAAGAATGCGGCAGACGAGCCCGAATCTGTTTTTCAAAACGATCAAGCGACATTGGCATTCCGCCGGTAAGTCCTTCAACAGCGTTGTCTAGTGTTGTAAAATGAACTTCATGCCGTTGAAGTGTAAAGCGTCCTTCCGTTGAGGGCGCAAATGACACAACAAACCAAACTATTTCACAATTCGACAAATCTTTTACTTCTCGCATCGTTCCTAACGATTCCCAAAATGCTTTATCAATTACGACGGCCATCTTCTTGCCCCATCGACTGATGGTTGGAACTTTAATTTGCAATTGCGGCATTAACCGCTTTGGTCCAGAAGAACGAAAATCAGGACGCCGTTGAACTGCCGGGAATGGCACACTTGGGCCGGTCCAATTTCTCATGTCCTTAAAATCATTTTCCATGCTCTTTCCAGAAAAATAAACAGCTTGGAATTCAAGAGCGCACCATTGGAGTATTCTGCCTTGCAAATTAACCAAAACCTCATCGATTTTTCCAACTGCATCTTGGTCGGCTTCTTCTTCAGCTTGGATTTCTCCCATCAAAAACGGTAGTTGAGAAATGACAATTGGGTTTGAAGTTCCTAACAAAGTTTCGCCAACCCATTGAGCAACCAAATTAGCTTCTAAAAAACGATTCGGGCATGTTGTCACCGGATCACCAATTCCTTCAACTGTTCCATCTTCACTTTTTGAAAGTTGACGAAGTGAACATACGCCACCCTTCTTATTGCATTTTGGATTTGGCTTTCCCGGCTGCGCTGGTTTGAAAGGACAGTTTATTACTTTGTGTATGGTTGTTGAAAGTTCGCGGATTCGCTCCGGCGTGAGCGTTGCGAAATCAAGACCGTATAATTCGCCAGTGCCATAGCGTATCGGCATACCGGACGTTAGCGGATGTCAAAGAGAAAGCAAAGATTCAAAGTTTTCTCCGTGCCTCTGTGGCTCTGTGGCTAAAAATTGAGAATTAATTCGCCTTCACCGCCGCGACGAGCGCGTTCAAAGAAGCTTTCGCGTCGCCGAACAACATGCGCGTGTTGTCTTTGTAGAACAAATGATTTTCGATGCCGGCAAAACCGGCGGCCATCGAGCGTTTCATCACGATGGTCGTCTTGCAACGGTCGGCTTCGATGATCGGCATGCCATAAATCGGGCTGGTCTTTTCTTCGCGCGCGGCGGGATTTACCACGTCGTTCGCGCCGATGACCAGGCACACGTCCACGCGATCCATCGAGGGATTGATCTGTTCCATTTCGATGAGCTGGTCGTAAGGCACGTTGGCTTCGGCGAGCAAGACGTTCATGTGGCCGGGCATGCGGCCGGCGACGGGATGAATCGCAAATTGCACTTCCACACCGCGCTTGCCGAGTTCGTCCGAAAGTTCGCGGACTTGATGTTGCGCTTGCGCCACGGCCATGCCGTAACCGGGAACAACGACGACGCGCGAGGCGTAAGCGAGAAGCAATGCCGCTTCGTCGGCTTGAATCGGTTTCACCGTTCCGGCAACTCCACCGGCTGCGGCTTTGCTTCCGCCGCTTGAACCAAATGCGCCGAACAAAACGTTGGTTACCGGACGATTCATCGCTTTGCACATGAGCAACGTGAGCAGCGTGCCCGAAGAACCGACGAGCGTTCCGGCGACAATCATCGCGGTGTTGTTAATGGCAAAACCGTCCGCGGCGACCGCGAGGCCGGTAAATGAATTTAAAAGCGAAATGACGACGGGCATGTCCGCACCGCCAATCGGCATGACCATCGCGATTCCAAAAAACAGCGCCAGGCAGAACATCACGATAAATGCCGTGACGGCGTTTCCGCCGGTGGCATTAAAGGTCAGCCAGCCGCACAGGCCGAGAATCACAATCAGGATCAGACCATTGAGAAAATTCTGGCCGGGAAATGTGTGAGGCTTTTCAAATTTTCCCTGCAATTTCAAATACGCGATGATGCTGCCGGAGAACGAAAGCGAGCCGATGAGCGTCGCAAAAAGCATGGGAATGATGATGGATTCGGACGGTTGAACTGCCGGAATCTCCACGACACTGACCTGCACCAACGGTTGTGCGCTTTTCAAAAATTCCAAACTGGCGACCAGCGCTGCCGCGCCGCCGCCCAGGCCGTTGAAGAGCGCAACCATTTGCGGCATCGCGGTCATTTTCACCGAATATGCGCCCGCCGCGCCGATGACGAGACCGACGAGAATACCAATGGCAATGAGCAGATAATTATGTCCGTGCAGCCAGATATTTTCGCCGCTGGGTTTGCAGAGAATGATGAGGCCAATGGTCATGCCCGCTGCGGCGACGAGATTTCCGATCCGCGCCGTTTTCGGCGACGACAGAAATTTGATGCCGAGAATAAACAGAACCGCGACGCCGATGAGAATTAAAGCAATGGTGGAGCTCATGTTATTTCTTCTTCTTGAACATCTGCAACATGCGGTCGGTGACCATGAAACCGCCAAAAACATTGGCCGAACCAAAAACAACCGCGATAAATCCAAGCACTTGTTGCAACCCCGTCGTCGCGTCGGCCAGCACCAAAATGCCGCCGAACAAAATGATGCCGTGAATCGCGTTCGTGCCGGACATCAACGGCGTGTGCAGCATCGAGGGAACTTTTGAAATGACTTCGAATCCCACGAATATCGCGAGGATGAAGATGAACAAAACATTGGTATCCATAAATTATTTGGCGATGAGTTTTTCGTTCACAATTTTGCCATCGTGCGTCACGAGGCAGCCTTTGATGATTTCGTCATCGAGCTTCAGCACAAATTTCTTTTCTTTCTTGTCCCAAAATTCTTCGATGAGATTGACGAGGTTCGTGGCGTAAACCTGGCTGGCGTGAATCGGCGCGCGTCCGGGCAAATTGGCGATGCCGACAATTTTTACGCCGTTGCGGTCGATGACTTCGTTGTATTTCACGCCTTCGACATTGCCGCCGGTATCCACCGCGAGGTCAACGACCACGCTGCCGGGTTTCATGGCATTGAGCATTTCGGCAGTGACGAGAATCGGCGCTTTGCGCCCGAAAACTTGCGCCGCGGTGATGACCACATCCGAATCGCCGCACGTTTTTTTCATCGCCTCGCGTTGTTTCTGGATTTGTTCTTCCGTCAACGCTTTGGCGTAACCGTCCTTCGTCTGGCCGGTTTCGCCGATGTCAATCTTCAGAAATTGTGCGCCGAGTGATTTAACCTGTTCCTCGACAACTGGCCGCGTGTCGAAGGCCGTGACTTTTGCGCCGAGACGTTTTGCCGTCGCAATTGCCTGCAAACCGGCCACACCGACGCCGATGATAAAAACTTTCGACGGCAGAATCGTTCCTGCCGCCGTCGTCATCATCGGAAAAATTTTGTTGGAATAACGCGCCGCGAGAACCACCGCTTCGTAACCGCCGAGGTTCGCCTGCGACGACAGCACGTCCATTTTTTGCGCGCGGGTCGTGCGCGGAATGAATTCCATGCTGATGGCGCTGACGTTTTGCGCGGCAAATTTGGCGACTAATTCCTTTTCGTTGAACGGATCAAGCAGGCTCGCGTGAATGGCGCCGGGCTTGAGCCAGGAAATTTCTTCAACCGGCGGTTTGCGCAATCGCAGCACGATGTCGCCGGAGCCAGCCAAACCTTTGCGGTCGCTGGAAATAGCGGCGCCGGCTTTGGAGTAAAGTTCGTCGGGAAAACCGGCGGCGCTGCCGATGCCGGCTTCGACGGCGACTTCGGCGCCGAGTTTGACCAGTTTAGCGGCGCTGTCGGGCGTGAGAGGCGCTCGTGTTTCGCCCGGATGCGTTTCTTTAGGCACTGATATTTTCATTTGCCAAAATTACTGTGCGCGAAGCGTAGCAGAACGCTTTCGCAGTGAAACCCGCTGGTTGTCAATTACTCGCCAAAAATTGTCCTCGTTCCGACAGCCGATGGTTAAATTTCTCGCGCTGCTTTGATAAATTCACGCACCTTTGCATGGTCTTTTTTCCCCGGCGCACTCTCCACGCCGCTGGAAACATCCACGCCAAACGGCCGGACATTGCGGATCGCCTCCGCGACATTTTCCGGCGTCAATCCGCCGCTGATAAAAATGGGTTTCCCGAATCTTTGCGCTTCGAGCGCCAAATTCCAATTAAATTTTTCGCCGGTTCCGCCGTAAGCGGTCGAAGAAAACGCGTCGAGCAAATAGGCATCGGTCTGATATTTCGGGATTTCCTTGAGCGATTCGGCGTCGCGAATGCGGAATGCCTTCATGCTCATCAGGCCGAATTGCCGGCAGAAATCCGGTTTTTCATCGCCATGAAATTGCAGCAGGCTCAATTGACATTCGCCCATGGCGCGCAAAATGAATTCTTCGTCCGCATTCACAAAAACGCCGACGCGCATCAGGAACGGCGGCAATTGTTTTGAAATTTCCGCCGCTTTTTCAATCGTCACGTGGCGCGGACTTTTTTCGTAAAAGATAAAGCCAATCGCATCCGCGCCGGCTTCCAGCGCGACTTTCGCATCGGCGATATTCGTGATGCCGCAGATTTTGACTTTTGTTTCCATCGTTGCAACCGGCTTCATCCGGTCCGGCTAAAATAGATTAGAGCGGACTCACCTCCGCTGCTACAATTTTCTCTGTGCCGCGGACAATCTATCTCGATTACAACGCCACGACGCCGCTCGACCCGATGGTGCGCGAGGCGATGCTGCCTTTTCTCGGTGAAATCTGGGGAAATCCTTCGAGCGTTCATCATGTCGGACGAAAAGCGCGCGCGTTGCTGGACGATGCCCGTGACCGCGCGGCGAAGTTTCTTGGAGCAAAACCGAGCGAAATCATTTTCACCAGCGGCGGAACGGAATCGAATAACCTGGCGATTTTCGGCACGGCGCGTTCGCTCAAATCAAAAGGCAAACATTTGATCACGTCGGGCATCGAGCATGACGCGGTGTTGCAATCGTTCGATTATTTGGAAAAATGCGAAGGTTTTGAAGTGACGCGATTACCGGTCAATTCCGATGGCCGCGTTTCGCCTGACGATTTGCGCAACGCGATCCGCGAAGACACCGTTTTCGTTTCCATCATGGCCGCGAACAATGAAATCGGGACGATTCAACCGATCGCGGAACTGGGCGCGATTTGCCACGAGCGCGGAATTGTTTTTCATTCCGATGCCGTTCAATGGTTTGGAAAAGAGCTTTTTGACAATTTATCTCGATTTAACGCGGATCTGGTTTCCGTTTGCGCGCATAAATTTTATGGACCGAAAGGCGCTGGATTGCTTTGGATCAAATCGCCGTTGCATCCGGACCCGATTTTATTCGGCGGCGGGCATGAAAACGAACGGCGCGCCGGAACGGAAAATCTGGCTGGCATTATCGGGTTGGTCGCCGCGCTGGAAAAATTCGTTAAACCGCCGGTTTTTGAGCGCGTTCAATTGAAATCACTTGCCGATAAATTGACTTCTACGATCCAAAAAATTGACGGTTGTGAGTTGGTTTCGCCAAAAGACAATTGTTTGGCCAACACGATTTCATTTGTTGTTCGCGGCGCGGACAGTATCACGCTTTTGGCCGGTTTGGATCTTGAAGGCATTTGCGCTTCGAGCGGGTCAGCTTGTTCGGCCGGCTCGATCGAGCCGTCGCATGTGATTGTTGCGATTGGAAAAAGCGAATTGGCCAATTCCCTGGTTCGTTTTTCCATCGGTCGCGAGACTTCGGCGGATGAAATTGGTTTTGTTAGCGCCGCTTTGCCGGAAATCATTCGTCGTTCGAGACGTTAAAATGATTTTCCAACAACCTCCCGAATTTCTTTTCAATTCTCTGTGAATGGGCTGTGAATTTTGCCAACAACTTTAACTTCCAAATTTTATTGGTTTCTTTACCTTGAGTTGCGCGATGACAAAACAAGCGCAAACAGCCGCTGAAACCTTGACTAAAAAAGTTGTTTGCCTTATTCACAGCCCATAATAATACGGGATTTTTTATAAAAAGAATTTACTATTAACGCATCATGAACCTGACCATCACCAAGGAACAAATTCTCGCCGGGCTTCAAGCGGTCCAGAACGTCGTCAGCACGCGAACCACTTTGCCGATTTTATCGAACGTGCTCCTGCGCGCCGACAAGGATCAAGTCGAATTCACGGCGACGGATTTGGATGTGACCATCGCCTGCTCGGTGGAAGCGAAAGTAAAAAAAGCCGGCGCGGCAACGGTTCCGGTTAAAAAATTGTTCGGGATCGTGCGCGAATTGAACGGAACGGAAATTGAAATCGAATTTGATGATAAAAACATTTGCAGCGTCCGTTGCGGTTCTTCGTTTTATAAAATTCATGGATTGAGCGCGGATGAATTTCCGCCGATGCCGAAATTCAAAGACGACAAAAAGGTTTCGCTTCAGCAGGAAAATATCAAAGCAATGTTGAAGAAAACGGCATTTGCCGTTTCCACCGACGAATCGCGTTATGTGCTCAACGGAATTTTTGTCAGCCTGAAAGAAAACAAAATGACGCTCGTCGCGACGGATGGACGCCGCCTCGCGCTCGTGGACGAAGAAGTGGACATCGCGGAAAAAAGCAGCGGCGAATTCATTGTTCCGGCAAAAGCGGTGAATGAATTGAATCGCTTGCTGGCCGACAAAGGCGAAGTGGAAATCAAATACGGCGAAAATCAGGCCTCATTTTCGCTGAAAGGCGAAAGCGGCTTTTCCGCGTTGCTCATCACCAAATTGATTGAAGGCAATTATCCCAATTACAAACAGGTGATTCCGGCGGAGACGAAGGAACGCATTCCTCTGGTGCGCGAAGAATTTTTACAAGCCTTGCGCCGCGCGGAAATCATGACCAGCGAAAAAGCGAATTCGGTCAAATTGTCTTTTGGCAAAAATACGCTCGCCATCACCGCCAATTCGCCGGAAGTCGGCGAAGCCCGCGAATCGCTCGCCGTCAATTACAAAGGCAAAGAACTGGCGATTGCTTTCAATCCGCGTTATCTGATTGATCCGCTCGCAGCGTTGACCGAAGACGAAGTCTTCCTGGAATTGATTGATGAATTAAGCCCCGGCGTTTTGAAAATCAATGGCCCATTCCTTTACGTCGTCATGCCGATGCGGTTGAGCTGACGGAAAATGCGGGGAAAAATGGTGCGCGGTGCAGGGTTTGAACCTGCGACCCCTTCAGTGTGAATGAAGTGCTCTACCACTGAGCTAACCGCGCAGCCTGCCCAAAATAGCCAAGCCAACGCGTAATTCAAGTTTCAATTCTCCCGCAAAAAGCCGGCGTTTTGTTTCAACCATTTTTTAGCCACCTTAAAATCCGGGCAAACGCTCTCAACTTCTCGCCAGAAACGCGTCGAATGATTCATCTGCCGCAAATGCATCAATTCATGCAAAATGATGTAATCCCGCACAAACGCCGGCGTTTGGATGAGCCGCCAATTCAATGATATCGAACCGCGCGGCGAGCAGGAACCCCAACGCGTCCGCTGATTACGGATCGAAACGCTGCTGACGCGCAATTGATGCTGCGCCGCAAATTCAAGAACGAGCGGAGGAAGTTCTTTGGCCGCGATTTTTCGCAACTGTTTTTCGATCGCCGGGCGCAAATCGCCGCGGCAATCGGCAACGGCAATTTTTTCACAGGCAAGGAAAATTGAATTTCCATTTTCCGCAATTTCAATTTTCGTCATCGCGCCGCGAAAAAGGATTTCCGACCCGACCCGCCAATCTTTTGGACGTTGCGGGCGGGCGGAAAAGAACAATAATTGCCGTTCGAGCCAGGAAAGATGTTTGCCGGCAAATTGACGGGCTTCAGAAACGGAACCTCGGCGTGGAATCGTCAATCGGGCCGAGCCATCGGGAAAAGCGCGTAAAACATAGCGCCGGGCGCGATGACTCCGGACGATGGCCAATGGAACACTTCGACCGGCGACGGATAGAGTCTCTGCTAAAAACGGAAAACGGAATGCTGCCTGCACGAACTGATTATAGCGCAGCGTTTTGAATTTTCGATTTCAATCTGAATTTTCCAGAAAATTTTACGCCGATATTTTATTTTTCGCCGGAATATTCAAAGGTTCGATATGCACCAGCACATCGCTGACATTGGGCATCGCCTCGCGGATTTTATCTTTCACGTCATGCGCGATTTCATGCGAGCGCAAAACGGTCATTTGCGGATCCACCTCGATATGCATTTCCGCAAAAAGCAAATGCCCGGCTTTGCGGACAAAGCATTTTTCCACCGATTCAACGCCAGCCGTTCTGGTGGCAATCTGCCGGATTTGTTCAATGATTTCGCGGTCGGGCGAGCGATCCATCAATTCATTCAACGCCGGACGCAACAATCGCCAGCCGTTGAAGGCGATGACGAAGGCGGCGACGAGCGCGGCCCAATTGTCCGCGCTTTCATAACCTTTGCCGCCGAGGAGCGCGATGCTGATGCCGATGAACGCGGCGGCGGAAGTGATGGCGTCGCTCCGATGGTGCCAGGCATCGGTCTCCACCGCGGAGCTTTGAGCGTGCGAAGCTTCGCGCAAAACAAACCGGAACAAAATTTCTTTCACCGCAATCACGGCGACGAGAAGGATCAGTGTCCAGGCCGAGGGTGCGGGCCGCGGCCCGGTAATCCCGATAAGCGAATGATAAGCGATCATTCCGGCCGCCATCAGCAACATCGCGGAAACAATCGCCGCAGCGAGCGGCTCGGCTTTCCCATGGCCGTAAGGATGTTCCTCATCTGCCGGCTCGCGGGCGACGACCAGTCCGCGCCAGACGACGAGCGAACTGAAAATATCCGCGAACGATTCAACGGCGTCGGCGATCAGCGCCTGCGAATGGCCGAAAAAACCGGCGAGGAATTTCGCAACGGTCAGCGTCGCGTTTACGGCCAGGCCGAGAAGCGTGGCGCGCAAGCCACGTTGGAAACGATTTTCCGGCATGACGAAATTTCGAATTTTGGATGGCGGAAGTCGAATTCAAAATTGCAGGACATCTCATCCTCTTCGCTTGTTCTCATGCGTTCTTCTGTTATCTTGCGCGGCTCGATTGTGGAATTAACCAAAGAAATCCAGCGGCGACGCACGTTCGCCATCATCTCGCATCCGGACGCGGGCAAGACCACGCTGACGGAAAAGCTGTTGCTTTACGGCGGCGCGGTGCAGCTCGCCGGCTCCGTCACCGCGCGCAAAAACCAGCGCGCCACCACGTCCGACTGGATGGAATTGGAAAAGAAGCGCGGCATCTCCATCAGCTCGACCGTGCTGCAATTCGATTACAACGGCTTTCGCATCAATCTGCTCGATACGCCCGGCCACAAAGATTTTTCCGAAGACACCTATCGCGTCCTGACCGCCGTGGATTCGGTCGTTATGGTGATTGACGCCGCCAAAGGCATCGAACCGCAGACGCGGAAATTGTTCGAAGTCTGCCGTCAACGCGGCGTGCCGATCTTCACCTTCATGAACAAGTGTGATCGGCCGATGAAAAATCCGCTCGAGCTTCTCGATGAATTGGAGCGCGTGCTCGGCATCGGCGCATTTCCGGTCAATTGGCCGATTGGAAATGGTTTTGAATTTCAAGGCGTCTATGATCGCCAGACCAGCCAGATGCACCTGTTTGAACGCACGGTTGGCGGCCAATATCGCGCGCCCGTGTCCGTCGGCGACATCAACGATCCCGCGGTGCGCGGCCAGCTCGACGAACAGACGTTCGCCAAAACCGTCGAGGAATTGCAGATGCTCGAAACCGCCGGCGAAATCTGGAACGACAGCGCCGTGCTCGCGGGCAAAAGCACGCCGGTATTTTTCGGCAGTGGCGTGAACAATTTTGGCGTGCAGCTTTTACTCGACGGATTTTTGAAGCATTCGCCTGCGCCCAGGCCGCGCGTCATGGCCGGCACCGAGATTTCGCCGAAAAACCCCGCGTTCAGCGGATTCATCTTCAAGATCCAGGCGAACATGGACCCGAAACATCGTGACCGCATCGCCTTCGTGCGCGTTTGTTCCGGCAAGTTTGAGCGCGACATGACCGTGCATCATTCGCGTTCCGAAAAGAAAGTGCGCCTCTCCAGCTCGCACAAAATTTTCGGCAACGAACGCGAAACCGTGGACGAAGCGTTTCCCGGCGACGTCATCGGCCTGGTCGGCCACGACAGTTTCGGCATCGGCGATACGCTCACGACCGATCCGAAAATTCTCTACAAAGAAATTCCGCGTTTCACGCCGGAAGCCTTCAGCTACCTGCACAATCCGAACACGGCCAAGTTCAAACAATTCCGCCAGGGCCTCGACCAGTTGTTGCAGGAAGGTGTTATCCAGGCGCTTTATCTGCGCAATTCAGCAATGAAAACGCCGCTGCTCGCTGCCGTCGGACCGTTGCAATTTGAAGTCGTCCAGTTCCGGCTCGAAAGCGAATACGGCGCGGCCTCGCGTCTCGAATCCGCGCCGTGGAACATCGTCCGCTGGTTGCCGACAGACATCAAGGAAGACGACCTCGACGCGCTCGTGCTGCCCACCGGTTCGCGACTGGCCTACGACATCGGCAAAAATCCGGTCGTGCTCTTTGAAAACGAATGGTCGGCCAATTACTTTGGCCAGACGAATAAAAACTGTCCACTGTCCGCATTGCCGGTGCAGACAGCTCGTGAATAATTCGGATGTCCACCATCATCAACGCCACTGACGTCGTTGTCCGTTACAACGACCGCATGATTCTTGATTCCACCACGCTGGCGGTGGATGAAGGACAACGCATCGGTTTGGTCGGACGCAACGGCTGCGGCAAGACAACGTTCCTGAAAATTCTTGCCGGATTGCAATCGCCGGATGCCGGCGAAGTCACGCGCCGCCGTGATTTGACGGTGAGTTATCTTTCGCAGGATTTCACGCTCGACCCGGCGCTCGACGTGCGCGGCAATGTGCGCGCCGGGGCGAAGCATGTGCTCGACCTGATTGCGGAATTTGAATCGCTGCCGCACGATTCCAGGCACCACGAAGAATTGGAGCATCGCATCCAGACGCTCGAAGGCTGGACGCTGGATTCGCGGATTGAAACGGCATTGGCACATCTGAATTGTCCGCCGGGCGCGCGCGACATCGCCTCCCTGTCCGGCGGCGAGAAACGGCGCGTGGCATTGGCGCGGGCGATTGTTTCGCGGCCGGATTTTCTGTTGCTCGACGAACCGACCAATCATCTCGACCCGGAATCCATCGAATGGCTCGCGGAATTTCTCGAAGATTTCGACGGCACATTCCTTATCGTCACGCACGACCGTTATTTTCTCGACCGCGTCGTCACGCGCATCGTCGAACTGAGCGACGGCAAATTCTGGTGGCATGACGGCAATTACACGGATTACCTGCTCGACAAAGCCGAGCGGCAGGCCGCCGACGCGACGGTGGAGCACAAGCGCCAGATGTTTTTGAAGAAGGAACTGGCGTGGGTGCGTCAAGGTCCGCGCGCGCAACGCAGCAAACAGAAGAACCGGTTCGAGCGTTATTACGACGAGGCGGCCAAGGACGGTCCGGCGGTCGAAGAAGACATGGAACTGGTCATCCCGCCGCCGCCGCAATTGGGCAATCGCACGGTTGAGGTCAGCAACCTCGGCATGGAACTCGGCGGACGAAAATTATTTTCCGGCTTTAACTTCAATTTCGAGAACGGCCATCGCATCGGCGTTTGCGGACGGAACGGTCTTGGCAAAACGACGTTGCTGAAGATCATCCTCGGCCAGCTCGCGCCGACGGAAGGCACGGTAAAAACCGGCCAGCTCACGAAATTCAATTACGTGGACCAGGGCCGGCTGCAATTGAACGAAGAGCGCACGGTGCTGGAGGAAATGTCCGACGGCTCGGAATTCGTCATCTGGGGCGAATCGCGAATCTCCGTGCGTTCGTATCTGAAACGGTTTCTCTTTGCCGACGACCGCATCGTGACGCAGGTGAAGAAATTGAGCGGCGGCGAACGCAGCCGGCTGTTGCTCGCGCGCATCCTGAAATGCGGCGGCAATTTCCTGATCCTCGATGAACCGACGAATGATTTGGATTTGCCGACGTTGCGCGTGCTGGAGGAAGCGCTCATCGCGTTCCCGGGTGTCGTCTGCGTCGTCAGCCACGATCGCTATTTTCTGAACCGCGTCTGCACGGACATCCTGGCGTTTGAAGGCGATGGCAAAATCCATCACAGCGTCGGCGATTACGATTATTACATCGAGAAGAAGCAACGGCAGGCGATGCCCGAACCGAAAAGAGAGGAATTCAAAATCACCGCGCCTGAAGAAAAACCGAAATCGGTCAAACCGCGAAAGCTCTCATTCAAGGAACAACGCGAGCTGGAAGGAATGGAAGCACAAATCCAGGCCATCGAAGCCGAAATCGCGCGCATCGAAAACTTGTTCGCGTCGCCGGATTTTCATCGCACGCATGCCACGCAAACCAATCAGCTCAACGCCGAGTTGGCTGCGGCCAAAGAAAAGCTCAATCAACTTTTTGCGCGTTGGGAGGAATTGGAAGCGATCAAAGTTAAAAATGATTAGGCCACTTTAACTTTTACTTTGTGCCCTTTGATTTGCGCGCGGTTCAGCTTGGCGACGATGCCGCTGACGTGTTCGCTTGCGACGTCCACGAACAAATGTTTCTCGCGGACGTCCACCATGCCGACGGCTTTGCCTGGCAATCCCGTTTCGCCGGCGATGGCATTGACGACATCGATCGGCTGCATATCGGCTGATTTGCCGAGGTTCATCCAAAGTCGGGTTTGGCCGTCAGGCGTTCGGCGGCTGGGTTTGGGTTTAGGTTTGGAAACAGCGCCCGCAAGTTTGTCGCCCTGAGGTTTGAGCGGGGCAGGTGACGGCGCTTTCACCGAACTTAAAATTTCTTCATCCGAATAAGTTTTTTCCGGCGCGGGTTTTATCTGTGGTTCGTTGGCGACGACGCGAGGAGCTTGAAAGTTTTTTTCAGCCTGGGTTTCGTGACTTCGACTCCTGCCGGATTCAACAGGCCGGCGCTCCGGACGTTGTGGACGGTCAAAGCGTTCGCGCGGTTCATGGCGTTGCGGGCGGCGGTCTTCAAACCGTTCGCGCCGGTCTTCGCGGAAATCCCGGCGCTCGCGACGGTCGGGCCGTTCCGGACGTTCATAATCTTCCGTGCGCGCCGATTTGGCTGCGGATGTTCCTTCGCCAGCTTGCAAATGATGCAATAGCGCAGAAGCAATGTCGGTGGAGCTGAACCCTTCCTCCAGCAATCGTTCAATGACACGGTCTTGGCGTTTGAAATCACTGTTCTGTAACGTCGCGCGAATCTTGTCGAGAAATACATTTGCGCGAGCGTCTTCCACTTCGGTCTCGGTCGGAATCTGGCCGCGTTGGATTTTCGTCTTGGTGTAACGTTCGATGACGCCGATCTGGAACATCTCGCGACCGGACACGAACGAAATGGCGCGGCCTTCGCGACCGGCGCGGCCGGTGCGCCCGATGCGATGGACGTAATCTTCGCCGTCGTAGGGCAAATCGTAATTGAAGACGACCTGCACGTCGTCCACGTCAATGCCGCGCGCGGCGACATCAGTGGCGACGAGAAACTCGAGGCCGGATTTGCGGAATTTATTCATCACCCGGTCGCGCATGTTCTGGGTCATGTCGCCATGCAAACGATCGGCCATGTAGCCGGCGGCTTCGAGATGGTCCACGAGGTCGTCCACCATGCGCTTGGTGTTGCAGAAAATGATACCGAGCTTGAGGTCGTGAAAATCAATAAGCCGCATGAGCAATTCGATCTTAAAGCGGCGGTCCACTTCATAATAAACCTGTTCGACGGTTGGCACCGTCAGCGCCTTTTGCTCGATCTTTACATTCTCGGGATTGTGCGCGTATTTCTCGATGAGGTCGCGAATCGGACGCGGCATCGTGGCAGAAAAGAAAATCGTCTGCCGTTCCGTAGGCGCGTCTTTGAGAATCGTTTCGATGTCATCGCGGAAGCCCATGTTGAGCATCACGTCAGCTTCGTCGAGGATGACCATCTTGACCGTGTCCAAGCGCAACGTGCCGCGGCGCATGTGGTCCATGATGCGGCCCGGCGTGCCGATGACGATTTGCGCGCCTTGCTTCAGGCCGTAGAACTGGCGTTCGTAGGATTGCCCGCCGTAGATCGGCACGGACATGACGCCGCGTTTGAAAAACGAAAGTTTGTGGATCTCTTCGGAAACCTGGATGGCCAGTTCGCGCGTGGGACAAAGGATGAGCACCTGCACGGCGCGCTGGTTGACATCAATTTTTTCGACGGCGGGAATGCCGAACGCAGCGGTCTTGCCGGAGCCGGTTTGCGATTGGCCGACGATGTCTTTGCCCTGCAACAATGGCGGGATTGCCGCCGCCTGGATGGGCGACGCTTGTTCAAAGCCGAGTTTATCAATCGCCCTGAGCAAATCTTCCGACAGGCCGAGTTCTGTAAATTTTGGTGTCATGCAATGTCTCCGCGACAGACAATATAATCGAATCCTTCGCGAATGAGAGGTAATTCTTGGGAGGTTTCGAGATTTTCGTTTCAGGCGGAGCCGTTGATTTATTTATTTCAATTCGTCCACGACGCGCTCGATGCGCCGGTCGGGAATCAGCCACATCAGCGCCACCGCAAAATAGACGCCGCAGGAAATCCATGGACGCCAAAATGCCAGCGCAATTCCAGCGGCATAAAGCAGCAGCGAAATTTTTCCTTTCCAATCTTTGCCGATCGCCCGGGCCAATTTCGAATCGCAATCGTGCTGCGACAAAATAATTCCCTGCAAAAGATAATACGCGATGGCTGCGGCGAACAAAACGCCGCCATAAATCGCGGTCGGCGCGATCGTGAAATGATTTTCGCCCATCCAGCCGGTGACAAACGGAAACAGCGAAAGCCAGAAGAGCAGATGCAAATTCGCCCACATCATTCCGCCGGTCACGCGGCGCGCGGCTTTGAGCAGGTGATGGTGATTGTTCCAGTAAATGCCCAGATAAATGAAACTCAAAACATACGTCAGGAACACGGGCAGCAGCGGTTGCAGCGCGGTAATTTCATCCGGGTGCGGCAACGTTTCACTCATCTGCGGCACTTTCAATTCCAGCACCATGATGGTGATGATGATGGCCAGCACGCCGTCGCTGAACGCTTCGATGCGATTTTTTTCCATGAGTCGATGATAACGGAAAAAACCGGAGCGCGGCAATGAGTGTAAATCCGCATGGATAGAGTTGATTTTAATGGCGGAATGCCGAAACTGGAACCCATGAATTGGCTTTGGTTTATCCTGATCGGACTCGTCGCGGGCTTTTTGGCCGGAGCCGTCGTCAAAGGCCGCGGGTTCGGTTTCCTCGGAAACATCATCATCGGCGTCATCGGCGCGGTGCTTGGAGGATTTTTATTCAATCTCTTTGGACTTGCGGCGACCAATCTGCTTGGCAATTTGATTTCCGCGTTCGTCGGCGCAGTGGTTTTGCTGCTGCTGCTAGGCATCGTCAATCGCAAAGGCCGCTAAATAATATGACTAAAATCATTGGCGCAGTTTGTTTGGGAGCGGGCATCGCGCTGCTCGTCTGGGGGCACAACGTCTCGCAATCGGTGAATTCGCAGGTGAAAAATCTGTTCACCGGCTCGCCCGCCGACAAAGCCATTTACCTCTACATCGGCGGCGCCATTTTGTTGGCGGCAGGAATCGTCCAGCTCACGATGAAACGGAAATAGGGAAATCGTTTTCGCCTGGTTCAATGGACTTTGATCCATTTCCCTTTGTGCGATGATTCTTCGACGGCGGCCAGCACGCGCTGATTTTTTAGCCCGTCTTCAAACGTCGGTTGAACTGACTTTCCCTCCGCGCACGCGTTCACAAAATCGGCGATCGCATGAACAAACGTGTGTTCGTAGCCGATGATGTGGCCGGGCGGCCACCAATGCGAAACGTAAGGCTGAATGTTGTCGCGTTCGGTCACGAGGATGTCGCGGAAACCGCGGCGGTCGGGCGGATCGAACACATTATAAAATTTCAATTTGTTCATGTCCTCGAAATCAAAATACAACGAACCGTTGCTGCCGTTGATTTCGATGGCAATATGATTTTTCCGGCCCGGCGCGTAACGCGTCGCTTCGAGATTGGCCAGCACGCCATTTTCCATCCGGCCAAAAAACATTGAAGAATCGGCCACTTCGACCTTCGTCATTTTCCGCGCGCCTTTAGCCAAAGCGTCGGCCAGCGGCCGTTCCGGCACGAATGTATTCGTCAAACCGCAAACCTGTTCAAATTCGCCGACGAGATAGCGCGCGAGGTCGATGATGTGCGAGCCGATGTCGCTGTGAACGCCGTTGCCGCTCGTCGCTTTTTGCAAACGCCAATCCACCGGAAATTCCGGGTCGGCCAAACGATCCTGCGCATAACGCGCGCGAAAATGAAAAATCCGTCCCAGCGCTCCTTCATTCAACATCCGTTTGGCCAGCGCGATCGCCGGAATGCGACGATAATTGTGGCAAACCATGTGGACGATTTTCGCTTTGCGCGCGGCGGCGAACATTTCTTCAGCCTGCTTGACGTTGAGCGCAAAAACTTTTTCGCACAAAACGTGTTTGCCATTTTTAGCGGCGGCAATCGCCATTTCCGCGTGCAGATGCGGTGGCGAACAAATGTCCACGATGTCGATCAGCGGTGATTCGACAATTTCCCGCCAATCACTCGTCGCATGTTGCCAGCCGAGCGCCGCGCGCGCCGATTGCACGCCGGCGGAGTCGCGGCCGCAAAGCGTGTGCATCTCGATATTGGCTTTAAGATGGAAGAATTTCGGCGCCTGCCGCCACGCATTGGAATGCGCGCGTCCCATGAACCGGTAGCCGATCAGCCCGACGCGAAAAGTTTTCGCCATAAAAGTTGGGGTTGAACTGATTTCGCGTGTCTTTATAGTGGGCGCCGACAACCAAGTCAAATAAATGCCATTCACAACCGCAGAAATCGCAAAAGCAATTGATGGAGAAGTATTTGGAGATGCCAATGCCAAGCTTAAAAACTTCGCCACGATTGAAAATGCGCAGGCCGGCGACCTGACTTTTGCCGAAACGGAGGAATTTTTTGCCCGCGCGGAGCAAAGCGCGGCGACGGCCATCATCGCGGAAAAGAAATTTTCATCGGAAAAGAAAATTCTCATTCACGTGCCGAATGCGCGCATCGCATTTGCCCGGGCGCTGGCATTATTTTATCCAGAGCCAAAATTCACCGGCGGTATCCATCCATCGGCCGTTGTCGCTAAATCGGCGCACATTGATTCCACGGCGCACATCGGACCCAATTGCGTGATCGGCGAGCAGGTCAAAATCGGCGCGCGAACGGTTTTGCAGGCAAACAATTTTGTCGGCGACGGTTCGCAGATCGGCGCGGACGGAAATCTTTTTCCGAACGTGACGATCTATGCGCGGACGCAATTGGGTGACCGCGTGCGCATTCATTCCGGAACGACGATCGGTTCGGACGGTTTTGGTTACGTGCAGGACGGCGGAATTCAACGCAAAGTGCCGCAAATCGGAAATGTTATTGTCGGTGACGACGTGGAAATCGGCGCGAACGTGGCGGTGGATCGCGGCGCGCTGGGTTCAACGGTCATCGGCAAGGGCACGAAAATTGATAATCTCGTCCAGATCGCGCACAACGTGCAGATCGGCGAGCATTGCATCATCGTCGGCCAGGCGGGAATCGCCGGCAGCACGAAATTGGGCAATTACGTTGTTCTTGCCGGCCAGGTCGGCATCGGCGGTCATTTGAAGATCGGAAATCAAGTGATTGTCGCCGCGAAAGCCGGCGTGATGACGAACATTCCCGACGGTGAGAAATGGATCGGCACGCCGGCCTGTCCGGACAAAGAAGGCAAACGGCAAATGATTGCGATGAAATTGTTGCCGGATTATCTCAAGCGAGTCGCCGAGCTGGAAAAGAAGCTCGAAGGGAAATAATCAACGATGTTTTCGCGGCCAGCGGCGCAATCCATGTTGCAGCCAGAGCCACCAGACCATCCAGAACGCTTCGAAGACGATGTGACGCGACAATTTGGAATGGCCTTCCACGCGTTCGGTGAAAACAATGGGCACTTCCGCAATCTTAAAACCGTCGCGCCAGAGCCGGTGCGTCATTTCAATCTGAAAGCTGTAACCGTTTGATTTTACTTCGTCCAATTTGATGGCCTGAAGCGCGCGGCGACGAAAACATTTGAAACCGCCGGTCGGGTCGGTGAACGGCATTCCGGTCACGAGCCAGACGTAGATGCCCGCGAACCGGCTCAAGAGCAAACGTTTCAGCGGCCAGTTCAAGACCCGGACGCCGCCGGTATAACGCGAGCCGAGGACCAGGTCGGCATTTTGGACGGATTTGAGAAAATTCGGGATCTCCTCCGGGTCATGCGAAAAATCGCAATCCATCTCGAAAATGAATTCGTAATTCTTTTCCAGCGCCCATTTGAAACCGGCGATGTAGGCGCGGCCCAGGCCGTCTTTTTTGGCCTGATGCAGCACATGAATTTCCGGATGCTTCGTGGCAAGTTCATCGGCCAACGCTCCGGTTCCATCGATGGAATTGCCGTCCACGACGAGCAAATCCACTTTCACCGGCAGCGCCAGAAGCCGCTGCGCAATGCGCGGGAGATTTTCCCGTTCATTATAGGTCGGCACGATGATGAGCGTATCATTCACGTCAAAGCGCGGAATTTTAATTGGATTTGACCGCAAAACAAGCCGCCAGTTCGCGAGTTTTTATTTTGAATTTTCGATTTTTGATTTAGTCTGCCGCGCATGTTCGCCTCGCTCATCGGCAATCTGTTGGATTGGCGATATCTGATAACCAGTCCGCTGACGCTGATTGTCCTGGCGTTTCAACTCTGGATGTTCATCCACGCCATCCGCAATCGCGAATGGCTCTGGGCCATTTTCATTTTCATCGGCTGGGGAATCACGGCGATTTTATACTTTTTTTTCGTCTATCGCGCGACGTCCAGTTCAATCCAAGGATTTGAACTGCCCGGCGCCGGCAGCCGCAAACGCATCAAGGAATTGCAGGCGCAAATCCATCATCTCGACAACGCCTACCATCATTTTCAGCTCGGCGATCTGTATTTCCGGCGCGGCAAACTGGTCGAAGCGGAGAAATGTTACCGCGACGCGCTGCAACGCGATCCGCAGGACATTGATGCCCGGGCGCATCTTGGCCAATGCCTGGTGCGCATGAATCGTCCCGCCGAAGCGCGGCCGATTCTGGAAGGCATCATGCACGAAAAGCCCGATCACGATTACGGCTACACGATGATGGCGCTGGCCGAGGCGTTGATGGCGCTCGGTGAAACCGACAACGCGATCCAATATTGGCAGCACATCGCCCAAGGCCACTCCTACCCGCGCGCCAAAGTGCAATTGGCCGAACTCTATGCGGCAAAAAATCAAAAGGATTTGGCACGGGCCGAATTGAAGGACGTTTTAAGTGACGACGTCCACGCGCCGGCGTTCCAGCGCAAACGCGACCGCGTTTGGATCCACAAGGCAAAAGCGCTGCTCAATAAACTGTCGTAACCGGATTTATTTCCCGGGAAAAATTCAATGCCGCGAGAAATCCCGCCGCTTTGGCGAGTGTTTCTTCATATTCCGCTTCCGGATTTGAATCGGCCACAATTCCCGCGCCGACGTTGAAATGAATTTTTTCATCGCGGCAAATTGCCGTCCGAATGGTGATGCTCAATTGGCTTTCGCGATTGAATCCCAAATAGCCGTGGCAGCCGCAATACGGCCCGCGCGAAACCGGCTCCAATTCATCAATGATTTCCATTGCGCGAAATTTCGGAGCGCCGGTGATGCTGCCGCCGGGAAAACAAGAGGCGAGCGCGGCAAAATGCGTGACATCGGTCCGCAACCGGCCTTCGACGGTGGAAACCAGATGCTGCACTTGCGCGAATTTTTCCAGCGCGGCGATTTGCGGCGTTTGCACCGAACCGAATTCGCAGACTTTACCCAAATCGTTTCGCAGCAAATCGGTGATCATCACCAGTTCGGCCAATTCCTTGGCGCTGGTTTGCAATTCGTAGGCGAGCTGCGCGTCGCGGTCGGCATCGGCGTGGCGCGGACGCGTGCCTTTGATCGGCCGCGTGACGATGTGCGAACCGCTCATGCGCAGGAATTGTTCCGGTGATGACGAAGCCAATTCAAAATCGCCGCAGTCGAAAAATGCGGAAAAGGGAGCCGGAGAAACCGCGCTCAATTGTTCAAATAAATTCCAGCCGGACAAATTGCTTTGCGCGGTAAGCCGGTGCGACAGATTGACCTGATAAATGTCGCCGGCGCGGATGTATTTTTGCGCGCGCTCAACGCCGGAAATAAATTCTTCGCGTGAAAGGTTGGAAAAAGCCTCACGCAAAGGCGCAGCGCCGCCAGGAACTTTTTCGCATGGCGTCTTGGCGTCTTGGCGTGAAAACATTTCTTTCCAGGATTCCAATTGTTCACGCGCCTTGCCTTCGTCGCGCGAACCATCGGCGTTCAGGCCGGTGGAAATGACAAAAACTTTGCGGAGTTGATGATCAAACACGGCGAGACGGTCGTAAAAGCCGACGTGACAATCGGGCAATTCCAGGTCGTTCATGGCACGGCGCGGCAATTTGGGTTCGGTAAAATTCTTCAGGTCGTAGCCGAAATAACCGAACGCGCCGCCGAGCGGAAAGGGCAGATCCATTTCATCCAGCAATTCAAACCGGGACATGAGCGAATCGAGCAGGTGCCACGGATTGCCGAAATGCACTTGCGTGTTGCGCGTTGCGTGTTGCGTGATTTCGCAACGTGAACCAAACGATTTGAAAGTCAAAAAAGGGTTAGCAGCGACAAATGAATAACGGGCCTGCGATGATTCAAAGGAATTACTGCGAAGCAAAACTGAATTTCGCGCTCCGTGTTCCGGATTTCGCAATTCAGCGACAAGCGATTCGGGCGTGTGCGCGGTTGGGATTTCCTCGATGAACGGACGCATCGCCGCCAATTTAACCGTGCGGAATGGCAAAAGCAATTGCCGCGGGTTCAGGCGTTTTTCGGAAGGCGCCGGAAAATTTTGAAGAGATTGTTTTTGCCGTCGGGCTGGACATTCGGCACGGACGGACCTTTAGCCTGGGCGAAGGAAACTTTCGAACGCATCAATAACGTGCCGAAGCACAAATCAGCCAGCGGCAGGACGACGTTGAAATTTTTTCCCATGTAACGGTGATGCAACAGATGATGGCCGTTGAGCCGGAAGAAAATGCCGGAGCGTTCAACATGGCGTTTTTTCGGCAGATGCATGCACCAGTGCATGTATTCGTAAGCCGCGTAATAAAGCGTGCAGATGACCGCCGCACCGCAGAAGATTCCCCATTTTTCGAAGATGAAGGAGGCCACGATGAACGGCAGCAAGCCAATGGCGATGAGCGCCGGGCCGTTCCACCATGCCATCGGAATGGTTTTTTTGTCCGGCTCATGAATGAGATGATAGGTGTGGTCGGCCTTGAAAATGTGATGATGGATGAGTGTATGCCGTTCAAACGGATAGCGAAAAAGTTTAACAAAAATGGACTTGTGCATGAAATAGCGGTGCAACGTCCATTCGAAAAATGACGAAAAAAAAGTTCCGATCAAAACGCCAACGGCGCACCAAAAGATAAATGTCATCATAACGGTTGCATGGAAGACTAAAACGGAAGAGGAATTCTGAATCGGTCTTGCTTGCGGAAGGAAGTCTCGTCCAACCCGGCGCTTTCGCAAGTTTTATTTTTAAGATTCAATGCCGCGCCCACAGCAAAATCACCAGGTCCAGCGCAAAGAAAATGACAATGATGACTTCAAGCCAAAGCATCCGCGTTTCGTTCACTTCGGTGTGAACGACGGAATACAATTTATCCAATTGCGCGAGCCGCTGCTCCACGCTGGCGCGCCATTGATCCAGATAGAACCGGTCCCGCGCACCGAGATAAACGCGGGCCAAATGCCAATCGCCGAAAAATTTGGTGATGTGCGTGACTTCATCGGTCAATTTGGCCACGTCCACGCGAAAGCGCCGGAGATGTTTCAGGATTTTATTTGCCGCACCAAACATCGGCAGATGGCGTCGTTCCAAATCATCGTAAGCGCGGTCCAGATACAAATCCAGTCGCCGGTCCATCACGCGGAACTCTTCGAGCTGCAAGTTCGCCAATTCCAGCGCGTATAAAACGTCATCCACGTAACCGCTTAGATCCGCGACAAGCGCGGCATCCCAATCGATCACGGCCAAATCTGTGTTTTCAAATGAACGCTGGATGCGCAAAACTTCGCCGACTTGCGCTTCGCTTAAATTTTCCGGCGCGGTTTCCGTGAGCAGGCCGGCGACGGCACGGCGATTTGCGGCGAGCCAGACATTGACGTCACTCGCGCCATCCAAATTGGTGAGACAAAAAACGGTGTAAGCTTCCGGCACAGGACATTCCTGCCGTCCGACCATCACATCGCGCAAACTGTCGCCGACGTTGCTGCAAAATTTCGCGGCGACGGCATCGAGCGTTTCGCCATTTTCCAATTTTGGATTATGAAATGGCATCAAATCCGTCGGCGTTTTCGCGTCAAACGCCACGCGCATCATCACGGTCACGACGCCGACGTTGTAGAGGCGGATGAGCAGTCGCACCGTCGCGCCGGCGAGTTTGGCCTCGAGCGGATGCGGTTCGATGGCGAGCGGTTTATAGAGCGGCATGTCTTTGGGCAACATGCGGTCCATCTTGATTTCAAAGGGAAACGGCTTTTCGGAAAGGATTTCCTGCACCCGTTCCATGACGATTTCATTCGCCACGTCGAACGCATAGAGATAAACCACTTCGCCTTTCATAAGGCAATCTACGCGCGGCGAAAGGTTTCCGCAAAAGCGCTATTTGCCAAACATTTTGGCGATGAAGAAAATCAAAATCGCGCCACCGAGTCCGCCGCCCAGCAAAAGATAGAGCAGCGAAAATCCGATCGCGCCGAATATTACAGTGGCAATCATGCTTCTGGTCATAGCTATGAAAATGCCAGCGGATTTCAGTGGAAAAACGGAAATTTCTTTGCCGGGGCAATGGTGAATTGCAACGGTAATTGTGATTTTTATTGCGAAGTGCCCTTAACGCCAGCGGCTATGGAAGCCGACATAACCGCCGCGGAAACCGAATGAAACGGACACCGACGGCCGGCAGTAATTGTAACCGTAATAGAAATGCGGCCGTGAATAACAACTGTTGTAGTAATACGTTCGCGTGTCGGGAATCACATAAACCGTCGAGGACGGAACGGTCTGCACATACATCGTGGTGACGACCGGTTCCATCGGAACGGCGGGCGCCACATAATTGTAATTGTTTTGCACCGTCATCGGAGTCGTGGACGCGGATTGCGTTTGCGCCGCAACAGCGGCTTGGGCGGCGACGGCGGTTTTCTGGTTGATCATCGCATTGATGATTGTGTCGGAAACGCCTTGTTGCTTGAGGTAAACGATTTGGTCGGCGTTCAGATTGTAAACCGTGCCGGAATTCTGGATGTAGGTAAGAATCGTGCCGTCGTTGATGCCGGCTTTGGAAAGCTGCACGACCTGCGGCGCGCCGTAGGGCAATTGCGGGTCGGTTGAATTTTGGGCGAAGGAATTTTCAGCCGCCACGACGGCGACTGCCGCAAGGATTCCGAAAATCATTTTCATAACGCACCTGTCCAATAGAACACCGCAAAATCGCGCCGGTTGCGGAGATTGTCAATTGCTTTGCGCGGCATCAGATTCTTTAAATTTCCGCGAACGGCTCCAGTGAATTAAAATTAAAAGGCCAATATAAGTAAGAAAATCGAGACTGGACCATAATATAAAGGGATTTTTAACAGGAATGAAATAACAGGTCAAAGGCACGGTGATACAACCTAAAATAATAACCGCCCACAGATAAGCTCGAGCTGAAGCAATTGCCCAGGAACGGTTTAACAAAATTCCTATTCCAATCGGCAATGCCAAACCTGAAACGATGGCTCCCACGATATGAACAAGGTCACGGGAAACAACCAAATAATATGGCAACCAAATCAGCGTGCGAAAGCCACTGATCGCAAAAGCGCCACTCACAAACAATGCAATGTCGCGGCCAGATATTTTTTTCATATTGGATGTTAATTTGTTTACCGAATTCCCGATGTCTTTTCACGCAAACGCCTTGGGCAACGTGCCCGGCTGGCCGACGCGGCGTTCGTAATCCAAAATCAATTCCACCGCTTCCTTCGGATCGTCCGTGATCGCCACCAGATCCAAATCCTCCGCGCTGATGTAATGGTCTTTTTCCACACGCGTCTTTACCCAGTCGAGCAATCCTTTCCAGTGTTCGCTGCCGAACAGGATGATAGGGAATTGCGGAATGCGTTCCGTTTGCACGAGTGTCAGCACTTCAAACAATTCGTCCAGCGTGCCGAATCCGCCCGGCATGTAAATAAAACCAAGGCTGTATTTCACGAAACAAACTTTGCGCGCGAAGAAATAATGAAAATGGATCGGCACATTGGAATATTTGTTCGCGAATTGTTCGTGCGGCAATTCGATGTTCAGGCCCACCGATTTGCCGCCGCCGGAGCTGGCGCCTTTGTTGGCCGCTTCCATGATGCCCGGGCCGCCGCCGGTGATGACGGCGAGATTGTTTTGCGCCAGCCGTTTGGCGATCTCCGTCGCCGCGCGGTAATAACGGTCGTTTGATTTCATCCGCGCCGAGCCGAAAATCGTCACCGCCGGCCCGACTTGCGAGAGAGTTTGGAAGGAATCCACGAATTCGGCCATGATGCGAAAGATGCGCCACGGATCTTCGCGGATAAAAGAAGTGCCATCGCTCATGGCCGGAGAATAAACCCGCGCCCAAACGGAGACAAGCGCGCTGAAACATTAGTCGGAGGGTCGAGCTCCGCGAGACCCAAATTCTGGGCGTCGTGGAACTCCGCCCTCCGAGTAACGAATCAAGGTAGATGTTGAATCAATTCCATTTCGCTTTTCATTTCGCCAAAATTCGCGTAAACAGCGGGCGCACATGTTCAAAGCTTTTCTTCAACCGCTTGTCTCATGGTATTTTGCCGCGCTTAAAACGTGGGGCGCGGCAGCCGTCGGCGCAATGATGGTGCTTGAAAGCACCGTCGTGCCGATTCCCAGCGAGGTGGTCGTGCCGCCGGCGGCGCATTGGGCGCACACCGGCCAATTGCCCATCAGCCTTTGGCAAATCGTTCTCGCCGGTGCGATCGGTTCGTGGCTCGGCGCAAGCATCATGTATTGGGCGTCGCGATTGGCCGGTCGGCCGCTCGTGATGCGCTACGGAAAATATTTTTTTGTGCCACCGCAAAAAATCGAAGGCGCTGAAAACTGGTCGGCGCATTACGGCGGCATCGGAATTTTTATTTCACGGGTGTTGCCCGTCGTGAGGCATTTGATTGGAATTCCTGCGGGCATCGTGCGGATGAATTACTGGATCTATTCCGTTTTCACATTGCTCGGTTCGGCGATTTGGTGCGGCGTGTTGTGTTATGTCGGCATCAAAGCCGGGCAGGACCAAAAATTGCTCAAAGGCGAATTGCATCATGTTGCGCTTTGGCTCGGCGGTGCGGCAATGGTGCTCGGCGGACTTTACTATTTCTTCGTGCACCGGCATTTGAAGAAGAAATAATCTTCAAGGTTCCCAGCGCAACGAATTCAAACGGTCTTGATTCACGATTTCCGAATGTCCATCGGCAAATGTCACGACGGTTTGCCGTCCGTGATCATGGCGGAACGGCAGGGCCATTAATTCCGGGCCGCCGCTGGCGTTCCAGCCGCCGTTGGATTCAAAAATCAACACGGTTTCATTTGCGTGGCTTAATGTGCCGGCATTCATACCGCTCAATTTGGAATTGAACGCATAATCGCAGCGATTGAGCGCGCTGGCCGCGGGACATCTAAAAAATCTTTCATTTCCGACACCCGGTTTGATGGCATCGCACCAATTTGCCGCGGCGGGAAAGTTGGTGTGGTCGCTTGAATAAAGAATGACAGCCATCGCCAATTGTTGTTCATTCGCGATGCAATTGATTTCCTGCGCTTTTTGTTTGGCTTGAGCGAACGCCGGCAACAGCATCGCCACGAAAATGGGAATCAACAGGACGAAAATGGCCGAGACAATAATTCCGCCCAAAGCAAGGCCGCCGCCTTTCATCGCGCCATTGCTGTTTTTAATTTTCACGAAGGCGATAATGCCCAAAATCAATCCAAAAAGAGCCGTCACGCCGCACGTGAAAAATCCAAGAACGGCCAAAACCAAAGAGGTGACTGCCATGCCGCTTGTCCGCGCGATCGGAACGGTTGGCACCGGTGGAGGGGTCGGGTTATCATTCATCAGTTTGTTCAGGTTTTGGCCGTTCTAATTTATTCCCGCCAACCGCGCAAGCCGCTTCGGTCAGACGTTTTTGACAAAAACTTTTCCCGGCAATTGTTTCACCACGCGCTTCATTTCCAGACTCAACAACGCCACGCTCACGGCGGAACTCGGCAAACCGCTCTTGCGGATGATTTCATCAATCGCGCGCTCCTCGCCGTCAAGCGCATCGAACACTTTTTGCTCGTTCGCGCTCAATTCAATCGCCGGTAAAATTCCGGTTTCGCCCGCAGACGGCGGTTTGTTGGACGACGGAAACAAATATTCAAATTCGCTCAAAATATCTTCCGCGCCTTCGCAAAGTTTCGCGCCCTTTTTGATCAAATCGTGACAGCCTTTGCTGCGCGGCGAATCAATCCGTCCCGGCACCGCAAAAACCTGGCGCCCGTATTCCGTCGCAAAATTGGAAGTGATGAGCGCGCCGCTCTGCAAATCCGCTTCAACGACGACCGTGCCAAGCGTCATGCCCGCGACAATTCGATTGCGGATGGCAAACGATTGCCGGTCGGCTTTGCGATTGATGGGAAATTGCGAAACCACCGCGCCGTTTTCAGCGATGCGGTCGAATAATTCTTTATTTTCCGGCGGAAAAACGATGTTGATGCCCGTGCCCAGAACGCAAATCGTCCGCCCTTTCGCGGCCAACGCACCTTGATGCGCCGCCGTGTCAATGCCGCGCGCGCCGCCACTGACGACCGTGACGCCGACGTAAGCCAATTGATAGCCGAGCTTGCGCGACGTCTCGATTCCGTAATGCGTCGTCTGCCGCGAGCCGACCATCGCGACGCCATTTTTGTCTTTCGCGGAAATTTCGCCTTTGACGTAAAGCACAATCGGCGGATCGTAAATCTCGCGGAGCAACGGCGGATAATTTTCGTCGGACGAAATCAAAACATGGCAGCCGAAATCGGAAATACGTTTCAACTCACCGGCAAGGTCAACGGATTTTTCCCAATTGCGAATGGATTCGGCCGTTTCGTCGCCGATGTTGCGGACGCGGAGCAATTCCGATTTTGAAGCCGCGAGAATTTTTGGCGCTTCGCCGAAATGTTCCAGCAACAGCCGCGCGCGCACCGGCCCGACGTGCTCAATCATGTTCAACGCGATGAGAGCTTCCCGTGAATCCATGCGATTTTGATAGCGGTTGGCGAAGGCGGCGGCAAGGATTGTTTTTCCCCGAACCTCAGTGTCTCTGTGGCAATTTTTTGAATTTTCATTTACCCTTCGCGCGATGTTCGAACTCCTGAAAACCGATTCGCAGACCAAAGCGCGCCTTGGTAAATTGACCACCGCACACGGTGTCGTGGAAACGCCGGTTTACATGCCCGTCGGCACGCAGGCCAGCGTCAAAGCGCTCGACCCGCGCGAACTGCTCGAAATGGGCACGCAAATCATTTTGGGAAATACTTACCATCTCAATCTGCGACCCGGTTTGGAAATTATCCGCGCCGCCGGCGGCCTGCACAAATTCATGAATTGGCAAAAACCGATTCTCACCGACAGCGGCGGCTTTCAAGTTTTCAGTCTGGCGAAAATCCGAAAAATCAAACCGCACGGCGTCGAATTCCGTTCGCACATTGACGGCTCGCTCTGTTTTCTTGGCCCGAAAGAAGCGATGGAAATCCAGCGCACGCTCGGCTCGGACATTGCAATGGTTTTTGACGAATGCCCGCCGCATGACGCGCCGGCTCGCGAACAACGTCACGCCGTCGAGCGCACAATTCGCTGGGCGGGCGAGTGTCGTGAACAGCCGCGCGCTGATGGTCAAAAAGTTTTCGGCATCGTCCAAGGCGGTTCAAATCCGGCATTGCGCGAAGAATGTGCGAAAGCTTTGGTCGCAATGGAATTTGACGGTTACGCCATCGGCGGCGTGAGCGTGGGCGAACCGGAACCGGAAATGTTGAAAGCGATTGAGTTTACCGTGCCGCATTTGCCCGCGCACAAAGCGCGTTATGCGATGGGACTCGGCACGCCGGCTCAAATGCTCGAACTCATCGCGCGCGGCGTGGACATGTTCGATTGCGTGCTGCCGACGCGTGTGGCGCGCAACGGCACGGCGTTCACGCGTCGTGGCGCATTTGGATTGAAAGGCGGCAGCTACAAAGCCGATTTCCGGCCGATTGACGAAACGTGCGATTGTTTTGCGTGCAAACATTTCACGCGCGCCTATTTGCGGCATTTGCTGAACGTGAACGAAATTCTCGGCCTGCGCATGGTGAGCGTCCATAACTCGCATTTGTTTTTGCGCATCATGGCCGATGCGCGAACGCATTTGGCGGCGGGAACGTTTGCGGAATTTTATCGCGACTTCATCGCCAATTACGTTCCGTCGCAAAAAGTTTTGGCAGCGAGGAAAGCGGCGGCCAACGAAAGATAATCAATCACACGAAACCGTCCGCTCTTTCGCCCAATCGCGAAGCTCGTCAATTTTTTCGGCCATGACGACGGAAAGCGATTTCGTCTGGCGGATTTCCGCGAGCAATTTTTCCTGCGTCATGCTTGCCGTTTGCGCGCCGACGGAATACATCGCCGAGACGACGGCCTGTTCAATTTCCGAACCAGAAAATCCTTCGGTCGCCTTCGCCAATTCATCCAAATTAAATTTCGCCGGATCAATCCCGCGTTTGCGCAAATGGATTTTCAAAATTGATTTCCGGTTTTCCGCCGCCGGCAAATCCACAAAGAAAATTTCGTCGAAGCGTCCTTTGCGCACCATTTCAGGCGGCAATCGTGTGATGTCATTGGCTGTGGCAACGATGAAAACCGCTTTGCGCTTTTCCGAAAGCCACGTCAGCAGCGTTCCTAAAATCCGGCGCGACAAGCCATCGTCATTGTCGTCCGGCGCGAGGCCTTTTTCGATTTCATCCATCCACAGCACGCACGGCGACATCACTTCGGCGGTTTCGAGCGCCTTGCGCATATTGCGTTCGGTTTCGCCGTAATATTTGTTGTAAAGCACGCCGAAATCCAAGCGCAGCAAGGGCACGGTAAAAATTCCCGCCGCCGCTTTGGCGGCAAGACTTTTTCCGCAACCTTGAACGCCCAGCAACAAAACGCCGCGCGGCGGATCGAGAATGGAATTCGCGCCGTCGAAGAAGAAGTTTTTTCGCAGCAGCAGCCATTCGCGCAATTTGCTCATGCCGCCGATTTCGGCGAACTGCACCGTTTCATGCTCGAATGACAACAGCGAATCGCGTCCAAGCAATTCATATTTGGCGCGCATGACATCGGGCATTTCATTTTCTTCGATCGCGCCGTTGTCATTGATGGCTTTGAGCGCGAGCCGTCGCGCATCGGTCGCCGTGAGTCCGGCGAGATTGCGCACGAGCAGATCCAACGCCTTGTTGGTTGTCTGCACTTCGCGATTTCCGTGTTCCGCTCCCCATTCGCCGGCCACGTCAAAAACAATTCCGCGCAATTGTTCGAGCGTCGGCAGCGGCAACCGGAAATAGGCGATGAACGGCTGTAATTCCATCGGAACGTTCAGCGCGTAACCGACGATCATCACTGTGGCATAATGATTCGATTGGCCGAGGGCGATGTCTTTGAGCGCGCGAACGTGAAGGGCGTCCTGGAGATACGGATGAAAATCGAGCAGGACGAACAAGCAATTTTTGCCGGACGATTTGATGAAATCCAAAACCTCGCGCGATTTGAGAACGGATTGCGACGGCTGGTCATTGGGATCGAACGCCTGCAAACCTTCGGTGACCGTCCAGCGAAACGCCTTCATCTGCAATTTGTGCGCGATTTGTTTGGCGAGCCGGACGACTTGCGGTTCTTCGTTGCTTTCGACGGCGACGAGCGGCGTGCGCGAACGAACGATGGCCTCCAGATCATGCAACGGACTTTCCGTCGCCAGCGCGTTGACTTGCGCATAATTGGTTGAAGGCGCGTTCATTGTGACAGTAAAGCACAAGTTTTACAGCGCGACAATTGGCAATTGGCAATTCGCCATCCGCAATTTAATCTTCGCGCGTGAACATTTTGGAAGAATTACAATGGCGCGGGCTGATTGCCGATTGCACCGACACGGCCGAATTGACGAAGAAAATTGCCGTGCCGGTGACGTTGTATTGCGGTTTTGATCCGACGGCGGATTCGTTGCACGTCGGAAATCTCGTGCCGTTGCTCGCGCTGCGACGATTCCAATTGCTCGGACATTTCCCGATCGCCGTTGCCGGCGGCGCGACCGGTTCGATCGGCGATCCGAGCGGTAAAACGCAGGAGCGGCAATTGCTCACGAAGGAAATCCTCGACCGCAATATCGCCAGCGTAAAAGTTCAGCTTGCGAAACTTTTGGATTTTGAAACGAAACAAAATCCGGCGCAGCTCGTGGATAATGCCTCTTGGACGCAGAACATTTCCTATTTGGATTTCCTACGCGACATCGGAAAACATTTTTCCGTCAACCAGATGGTTGCCAAGGAAAGCATTCGCGCGCGGATGGAAGATCGCGAAGTGGGTATCAGTTACACGGAATTCAGCTACATGCTGCTGCAGGCGTTTGATTTCATGGTTCTCATGCGCGATTTCAATTGCGAATTACAAATCGGCGGCAGCGACCAATGGGGAAACATCACGGCGGGAATTGATTTATGCCGAAAAAAATTGAGCAAACAAGTTTACGGTCTCACGCTCCCGCTGATTACAAATGCCGACGGAACAAAGTTCGGAAAAACGGAAGCCGGCGCGGTGTGGCTCGACTCAAAACGCACCAGCGTTTACAAATTTTATCAATTCTGGATAAACACAGACGATCGCGATGTGATTCGTTACCTCAAATATTTTACTCTTGAACGTTCAAGAGAAGAAGTTGCCGATTTAGAAAAGAAGCATCAAGAAAATCCAGGAGCGCGAGAAGCACATCGAGCTTTAGCTGCTGAAATGACTTGTTTGATTCACGGAAAAATGGGGATGGCAAATGCCCAAATCGCCAGCGATGTTTTATTTGGTGGAAGCGTGGAGAAAATTTCAGAGGATGATTTCAACGAAATCGCCGGCGAAGTGCCGACAAAGGAAATCGAAAAATCAAAGCTTGATGGCGCAGGAATTCCTCTCGTTGAACTTCTGGTTCATGCCGGACTTTGTCCATCGAAAGGTCAGGCGCGAAAAGACATCGAAGGCGGTGGCGTGAACATCAACAACATCCGCGAAGCCAGAGCGACGCGCGCGGTAACTTCAAACGATTTGTTATTCGGCAAACATTTGCTGTTGCGCAAAGGCAAAAAGAATTACGTCGTCGTGACGGCCAAATCTTAAATCATCGGTGCGCCGACGTTGATTTTGTGCTTCAGGCAATACGCGGTGTTGCCAACGTATTTTTCCGCCCACCATTTCAGTCCGGCGCGTTCCTTCGGCGTCAATTTGCGGACGACTTTCGCCGGGGCTCCGAGCACGAGCGAACCGGGCGGAATTTTCGTTCCGCCGGTCACGAGCGCTTTTGCGCCGATGATGCTTTGTTTGCCGATGACCGCGCCGTCCAAAATGATTGCGCCCATGCCGACGAGAACTTCATCGCCCACTTTGGCGGCGTGAACGATCGCGCTGTGGCCGACGGTGACCCAATTGCCGATGATGCACGGAAAATCATCGGCGAGATGCAACACGGCATTGTCCTGGACGTTGGAATGATGGCCGACGACGATGCGATTGATATCGCCGCGCAGCACCGCGCCATACCACACGCTGGAATGCGCGCCGAGCGTGACGTCGCCGATGACCGTCGCGGTTTTGGCGATGTAAACGCCTTTGCCGAGGCGCGGTTTTTTGCCGAGGAATTGATTCAATTGTTTTTCCATCGCTGCCATGTTCATGGATCAAGATTACGCCGTTTGCGCGAAATGGAAAAATAAAAACCCGCCGGAAAAATCCGGCGGGCTTGTTCCTGTTCCTCCGATGCGGTCAAATCACCAAACGCGCCAAACGGTGCGGCGCACGACGACATGCGGGCGCAAAACGACAGCCGGCCGATGCACGATGACCGGGCGGGGCACAATCACGACGGGACGCGGCGCGCAAATCACCGGCGCGGGAGCAACGACGACCGGTTGCCGATAAACCACGACTGGCGGCGGCGCCGGCGCATAAACGACAGCGGGTGGCGGGCAAGCGGGAGCGTAAGTGACGGCGCAGGCGGCGTGAGAATCCGCGGCGGTGGCCACAATCGCGCCGGCAATGCCGACGCCGACGGCGACTTTGCCGATGGTCGCCCACGTGGCGTCGTTGGCACGAGCGGTTTGCATTCCTGCGACGGCCAAAGTTAAAGCCAATGTTCCAACAATCAATTTTTTCATAATCTGCCTTTGTTTTTTGCCATTTTCGGCGTTCAGGATTTCAGACGAAAACTTTTCCGATTTGTTTCATATCATCGGATGGATAAATTATCCTCGTGAAATCGCCAGCGCATCGGCCAGCGCCAAAACGGAAAATACCGCGCTCGTTCAAGGAATTGACGCCGTCGGGCCATTTCAATCCGGCGACGTTTTTTCATCAAATGGTTTTGAAGACGCTGCTCACGCCACGCGTCGGGACCAGCCAGCGGCCGGTATTTCCGAAATTGAAAAACGGCGAGATCGCCATCACGTGGATCGGTCACGCTTCTTTTTTGATTCAATTCACGGATTTGAATGTTCTCGTGGACCCGAATTTTGCGAATTGGCTTTTCCTCCTCAAACGCATCAAACGCAGTGGATTAAAAATTGATCATCTGCCGCCGATTGATCTGGTTTTGCTGACGCACGCGCATTTCGATCATTTTCACAAACCGACGTTGCGCAAATTGCCGCATCCGAAAATCGGCATCATGCCGCGCGGCGTCGGCGATCTGGCGCACAACCTCGGATTTTCGCGCATCGTCGAATTGGAATGGTGGGAAAGTTTTTCGCGCGCCGATGCCAATTGGAAAGTCACCTTCACGCCGAGCAAACATTGGGGCGCGCGGACGATCCGCGACACGCATCGCGGTTACGGCGGATTTATTCTGGAACATCAAGGCCGGAAAATTTATCACGCCGGCGACAGCGCGTATTTCGATGGTTTCGCGGAAATCGGGAAAAAGCTTTCGCCGGAAATCGCGTTGCTGCCGATCGGCGCATATCATCCGGAAAGTTTTCGGCATGTGCACATCGGGCCGGACGAAGCGATCAAGGCGTTCAAAGACCTCGGCGCGAAATGGCTGGTGCCGATGCATTACGGGACGTTCCGGCTTTCATTTGAAGCGATGGACGAACCGCCGCGCTGGCTGCTGGAAATCGCGGCAAAGGAAAATCTGACGAAACAAATCAGGATTTTGAACGAAGGCGTGCCGGCGGTGTTTTAGTTGACATGCGGCGCGATTCACTTTTTCCTGTGCGGCAAATGTCCGACGACAACGGCAATTTTTCCCCGCTTCAATCGCTTCGTCGCTACGTGCCGCTCATTTGCTGGGCGATGGTGATTCTGGTGTTGCTCATCATTCCGCTCAAAATCATCGAATACGGCTATTTGCCCGGCGACGATTCGGAACGGCACGCGGCCAAGGCCGTGAGCGGAAAATCCTGGCAGGAAATCTTGGTGCTCAATCCGGTTTACAAAATTGACCATGAATACGGCTGGAATCTTCTGCTCGAAAAAATTTATCAGTGGACGCATTGGGATACGGATAAATTGGTGGTGTTCTCGGTCGTGTTCTTATTTCTGCTGGTGAATTGGCCGATGTTGCCGTGGCTCAAACGGCCGGAAGCGTGGTTGATTGTGCTGGTCCTGGCAATGCTCACGTCCGACATTGCTAATCGTTTCACGCTGGGCCGTCCCTATCTCGTCACACTGGCGGGTTTGATGACAATTTTATTTTTGTGGCAGCGGCACGGCGCTTTGCCGCCGAAATTATGGATGAACGTTTTGATGACGGTGGTCGTGGTTTTGTCCACCTATGTCCACGGCACATGGTATTTGTGGGTGTTGCTCATCGGCGCATTTTTTGTGGCGGGACAATTCCGGTGGAGTTTCACCTTTGCAGCGTGCTGGGTGGTCGGCGTGCTTCTCGGCGCCAGCCTGACCGGACATCCGATTGCTTATCCGGTGCAGGCAATCAAGCTGGCGCTGCTGGCGGTGGGAATGCATGAAACCGTCCGCACGATGGCATCGGAATTACAGCCGGACAACGGCAGTGTTTTTGGCTTGCTCTTGCTCGGCGGACTGATTGTTTTCCGGCAATTCACGAAAATCAATCCCGTGCCGCTCACGAAAAGCCCGGTGTTTTGGATGGCCGCCTTCGGGTGGGTATTATCCTTCAAAGTCGGGCGATTTGCGGAAGATTGGGGCTGGCCGGCGTTGCTGGTTTTAGTAGCGTGGGATTTGGAATTGTTCCTGCGAGCGCGTTTTGAATTTGATTCCTTCAAACGGCTCGGCTTTACCGGTTGCGTCGTGGTTGCCGCGTTTTTGAGCCTGACGGCCGACATCAACAGCCGTTGGTCCAGCACGTTGGTGAAACGCTATCTCATCGCCACCGACCCTGATTTGCGCGGCTGGATGCCGGACAAAGGCGGTATTCTTTACACCGCCAGCATGACGACTTTTTACGACACATTTTTCAAAAATCCGCACGGCGATTGGAAATACATGCTCGGTTTTGAGCCGACCTGGATGCCGAAAAAGGATTTTGAAGTTTACCACAACATCCTGTGGAACTTCGGTGATGCCAAAGCCTACACGCCATGGGTCAAACAAATGAATCCCGCCGACCGGCTCGTCATCGCCGGCGGACGCGGTTCCTCGCCGGAAATCCCGCAATTGGAATGGGAATACGGCGTGAGCGGATATTGGATCGGGCGCACGCCGCGCACCAATACGCCGCCGGATGAACCCAGGCCAACGGCTCCCGCCACCGCTTCAATGGACAGCCTGACCAACGCCGTTCCGGAAGGCGATTTTCATTTATGATTTGAAGTTTAAGATTTACGATTGATGAAAAGCTGTCCCCAATCAGCGATCATGAATCAAAAATCATAAATGTTGTTCCGTGCCCGCCAGTTTGAATTTCATTTTCCCCGCCCGGCACTCGTCATGGGCATCGTCAACGTGACGCCCGATTCTTTTTCCGACGGCGGAAAATTTTTTAATCCGCGCCGGGCAGTGACGCACGCGTTCAAATTGATTGAAGAAGGAGCGGAGATCCTTGATATCGGCGGCGAATCCACGCGACCCGGGGCAAAACCGGTTTCTGCAACCGAAGAATTGCGCCGCGTCATTCCGGTCATCGAAAAATTGGCGGGAAAAACCAGAATTCCCATTTCAATCGACACCATGAAGCCCGCCGTGGCGCAAGCGGCGCTCGAAGCCGGCGCGAGCATCGTCAACGACGTAGCCGCCGGACGCAGCGGCGATGAAATGTGGGAAGTCGTTTCCAAATTCCGGGCCGGCTACGTGGTGATGCACTCCCGAGGCACGCCGCAAACCATGCAAAAAAATCCGCGCTACAAAAATGTAGTGCGCGAAGTCGGCAAATTTTTTTGCGGGCGGTTGAAAATGCTTGAGATTCAAGGCATCGGCCCGGAACAGATCATTTTGGATCCGGGCATCGGCTTTGGAAAAACGGCGGAACACAATTTGGAATTGCTCACGCGATTGCAAAGTTTTACAACGTTGAACAGGCCGTTGATGCTGGGCATTTCCCGGAAATCATTTCTGGGGAAATTTTCGGGCGCAAATGCAAATGAACGTTTGCCCGCGTCGCTGGCCTGTGCGATTCTGGCAATTGAATCGGGCGCCCACATTGTCCGTGCGCACGACGTTTTGGAAACCGTCCGGGCCATTCGCATGGCCGAGACGGTGCTGGCAACGAAAAATTCTCGATGCAAATTGACGCGGAAAAAATTTTAAAATTTTTGGAGGACGGCTGGCGGCCGGCGCTGGAAGTTCTCATCCTGGCGGTGGGAATTTACTATTCGTCCCGGTTCATCCGCGGCACGCGCGGCTGGCCGGTCGTCATCGGTTTTGTCATTGTGCTGGCGATTTTATGGCTGGGGACCACGCTGCTGGATTTGACGGTGTTGAGCTGGTTGCTCGGTGCGGCTTCGACGTTTCTCGCCTTTTCCGTGCTGGTCATTTTTCAACCGGAATTGCGCCGGTTGCTCGCTGAACTCGGCAATTTGCCGTTGTTCGCCACCGCGCATGAAAAACGCGAAAGCATCGAAATCGTCGTGCAAACCGCCGAACGATTGGCAGATGTGAAAATCGGCGCGCTGATCGCCATCGAACAGACGATTCAATTGCAGGAGGTCGTGGAATCCGGTGTGCCGGTGGATTGCGAGGCAACGCCAGAAATGATGGAAACCATCTTTTTTCCCAACAACGCGATCCACGACGGCGGCGTGATTTTGCGCGGCGACCGGATCGCTTATGCGGCGTGTATTTTTCCGCTCACGCAACGGCAGGACTTGAACAAATCGCTCGGCACACGCCATCGCGCCGCAATTGGCTTGAGCGAAGAAACCGATGCGGTGGTGGTAGTTGTTTCGGAGGAAACCGGAATGATTTCGCACGCCTACAAAGGCCAGCTTGTGCGCGGCGTGACGGTTGAAGAACTGCGCGCGTTTTTGACATCGGTGATTGTTCAGCCGGTCAAACCGCACGGAATGGTCGGCTGGTTGCGCAGTCTGGTTGACCGGCCAAAGCCCGGCCCGGCGGTCATCACCAAGTCCAATCGCAGCCGCCAGAACAATGAAACTGAAGCAAACCAGCAAGTCAGCTAGCCGATTTATCACTTCTCATGCGTGACTGGATCACAAAAGATTTTTGGTGGAAATTGTTTTCCGTGATCCTCGCCGTCGCAGTTTGGGTGACAATCCATAAAGTCCGGCAAGGAGAAGCCGTTCAACCCGGCGCGACAGCGATTGACACGACATACAACGATTTGCCCGTGACAATCGTTTCGGCCGGTTCGGATGTCCACAATTATCGCATCGCGCCGGCCACGGTTTCCGTGACGGTCAGCGGCTCAAAAAGTTTGATGAGCGTTTTGCAGGCAAACCAAATTCACGCATTTGTAGATTTGACCGGCAGCGACAACACCGCAAAAGATTTGCACGCGACGGTGCAGGTGGCCATGCCGCCGGGAATTTCTTTGATCAATGTTGATCCGCAACGCGTAGCCGTCATTCCGCCGCCGCCAAAAACGCCATGAACAAAAAGATTTTCGGGACCGACGGCGTTCGCGGAACCGCTAACGTCGAACCCGTCACCGCCGAAACCGCACTCAAACTCGGACGCGCCGCCGCGCACGTTTTCAAAAATTTGAGCAAAACCGCGCGCGGTCGTGGCAAACATAAAATCGTCATCGGCAAAGATACGCGCCTTTCCGGTTACATGCTCGAAAATGCCATTTCATCCGGCATTCTTTCGATGGGCGTGGATGTTTTATTTATCGGCCCGTTGCCCACGCCGGGCGTTGCCTACATCACGCGCAGCTTGCGGGCCGACGCGGGAATCGTGATCACCGCGTCGCACAATCCTTATGCCGACAACGGAATCAAATTTTTCCGCGCGGACGGCTACAAGCTGGACGACAAAATCGAAAATCAGATCGAGGAACTGGTTTTCTCCGGCGAGATTGAAAAAGTTCGTCCGGCGGCGGAAGAAATCGGCAAAGCCGTGCGCATTGACGATGCGCTGGGCCGCTACATTGAATTTGCCAAAGCCAGTTTTCCCAAAACGCTCACGCTGGAAAAAATGCGCATCGTGGTGGATTGCGCGAACGGCGCGGCCTACAAATCCACGCCCTGCGTCTTGCGCGAACTTGGAGCGGAAATCATCGTTTTTGGAAATCATCCCGACGGCAAAAACATCAATGAAAATTGCGGTTCAATGTTTCCCGACGCGCTTTGCCGCAAGGTAGTTGAACAAAACGCCAACCTGGGAATCGCGCACGATGGCGATGCCGACCGCGTTTTGCTGTGCGATGAAACGGGCAAATTGATCGACGGCGACGACATCATGGCGATTGCCGCGCTCGACATGCTGGCGCAAAAAACGCTGGCGGAAAAAACTTTGGTGGCGACCGTGATGAGCAACGCCGGATTGGAAGCGGCGATCAAAACCGCTGGCGGGAAGGTTATTCGCACGGCGGTGGGCGACAAAAATGTGATTGATGAAATGCTGCGCGGCGGATTTGACTTCGGTGGCGAACAAAGCGGCCATTTGATTTTCCGCGATTATGCTTCCACGGGAGACGGCCTGGTCGCGGCGCTGCAAATTTTGCGCATCATGCGCGAAAGAAATGCGCCGCTCTCGGAATTGGCCAAATGCTGGGCGCGTTTTCCGCAATTGGTGACGAACGTGAAAGTGCGGGAGAAGATTCCCTTTGAGAAATTGGATGGAGTTCTCGAATTCGTCGCTTCCGCGGAAACGGAATTAAAACCCTCCGGCGGGCGCGTGCTGTTGCGTTATTCCGGCACGGAACCGAAGGCGCGATTGTTGTTGGAAGGCAGCGACGCGAATGTTTTGGAGAATTGGTCGGAGAAAATCTGCGGCGCAATCCAAAAGCAAATCGGTGTGTGACAGTTGCAATTCCCGCGGGCGGGCGTATGTTGCGTTAGGCCGGAGTGACTCAGGCGGGAAGCAGAAGCGGCCCAAAGGATTTGGATGCCCGATAGCCACTTCGGCCGAAGTGTTTTCGTCCCGGTCTATCGGATATTCTTCTTAAAAAGCAGCAGCAATCGCTCACAGCGCGACAGGTCTTTGCGCAACAAATCGCCGTTCAGCGGAGTGTTCAGAAATTCGCTGTAACCGGCAATGTCACGGCTGGCTTCATGGTTCAAATCGCGAAATGCCATTGAAGAATCGGGAAATTGACGGTGTTCGATTGGTCCTTCAATCAAGGTGAGAATGCCGTGATGCCGTCGGTCATCACAGATTTTAGTGAAGAGATTTTTTACCGCAATTTCACCGCCTTCGAGCGCCTGCATAAAATTGCCGTCCTTGTAAAGCAACAGGCCGGTGATCCCGGCACGGGCGTTCCGTTCATGGCTGCCTTTGAGCAATTCGCGCAACTCCTCGCGGCTCAACGGCACCGAAGCCGTGCTGGTATAAACAATCTGAAAGAGCTTTTCCATACCCAAGTTGCAACTAATGTTGCTTCAACCGGGACAAAATCAAGCCGAAAAAAATTAAAAAATTCAGGCTATAACCGCAACAGCGACAGTTGCATTTAAAAAAAAGACAATTAATTTGAAATCCATGCATCCGTTTATTTGCAGAGTGGATTCAGAAGATAAAATCATATTTGTCGATGCGCATTGGACGCAATTTGCTGGTGAGAATGGAAGCGATTTGACGCCAAAAGCTGTAATCGGCAATTCATTGTGGATTTACATGAGCGACGTCACGACGCGGCATTTGTATCGGATTTTCATGCACCGCGTTCGTCATCATCGCCGCGATATTATGGTTCCATTCCGCTGCGATGCGCCGGATCGCCGACGTTTCATGCGGATGACGCTGCGACCGTTATCGGATGACGGCGTGGAATTTAGCAGTGAATTGTTGCGCGAAGAACCGAGGCAAAAGGTGAATCTTCTGGATGCGACCTTTCCGCGCCGGACCGATTTTCTGGAAATGTGTTCCTGGTGCAAAAAAGTCAAGGCGCCGGATTGGGTGGAGACGGAAGAAGGCGTGGCGCGCCTGAGATTGTTCGATGCGCCGCAATTGCCGTGGGTTTCACACAGCGTTTGTCCGGAGTGTGACAAATCATTGCTGGAATTGCTTGAAAACGAGTGAACCGAGAACCTTGCCAGAACGAAAATAAACTGGTGGGTTGGCAGGGACTCGAACCCTGGACCAATGCCTTAAAAGGGCACTGCTCTACCAACTGAGCTACCAACCCAACAGACAAAGGAGAGACAAAATAAATTTTTCGCGGCAAAACGCAAGATTTTTCAAATGCCAAAATGCTTTGCGCCGTCTAATCTTGCCGCGATGCGTTTGCTCGACCGTTATCTATTCCGGGAATTGCTGGCGCCGTTGGGCTTCTGCCTCGGCGGTATCTGGATTCTCGGCATCGGATTTTTGCTCTTCAACTCCATTGACGATTTTCAGGAACGCAAATTCCACTTCCTTGACATTGTGGAATATGCGCTGGCGATTACGCCACAATTTTTGGCAATGGCGCTGCCCATTGTTCTGTTGCTGGCATTGCTTTATGCGCTGACGCATCACGCGCGGCACAATGAATTGACCGCCATGCGCGCGGCGGGCATCGGTTTGTGGAGATTATGCCTGCCGTATTTGTTGATCGGCTTGGCAGCAACCGCCCTGCTGTTTGTGCTGAACGAAATCATCGTGCCGCGCAGCATCAATTGGTCGGAACGCATCAAAACTCGCCATGTCCAAAAGCCTGACGATATTCTGGTGCGCAATATTTTTTCCAATTTCGGTTTCTCAAACGCCCGCGCGCACCGCGAATGGCATATGGCCCAATACAATATCTACCGCGCGCAAATGCTCAAACCGCAGGTCATCTGGACATTGCCGGACAAATCCATTCGCCAGCTTTTCGCCGCAAAAGCCATTTATACGAATGACGTCTGGACTTTTTTTGACGCGATTGAATATGAGCAGGCCAATTCCACCGCTGAACTTCAGCCGCTGTTGCAAACAAATGTTTTGGCGATGCCGGAATTTGACGAAACGCCCGATCAAATCGAAAGCGAAATTGAAATCAGCACTTATCAAAGTCTGAAACGGCGCGAGGCGGATATTCCGCTTTCAGACATTTTGGATTATTTGAAATTGCATCCGCATTTGCCGCCGGGCCAGGACACGTGGCTCTTTACCAAATTACACGGGCGATTGGCTGCGCCGTGGACGTGCTTTGTCGTGGCGCTCATCGCGATTCCGTTTGGCGCAATGCCCGGGCGCAGAAATTTATTTTTCGGCGTGGCCGGCAGCATCGCCATTTGTTTTACCTATTTCGTGATCCAACAATTGGGGCTGGCACTCGGAACCAGCGGCAGATTGCCGGCGTGGCTGGCTGCATGGCTGCCCAACATGATTTTCGCGGCGCTTGGCATCCTGTTGACCTTTCGCATCAAATAAATGTGAGCGACGATACTTCCAGACTGACGCAACGGCTCGAGCGACTGCAATTGCTCTACCAGGTCAGCAACGTCATCCATTCGACGCTTGAACCGCAAAAAGCGTTGCAATTGATTGTCAGCGAAGCCGTTCGCCTCGTCAGCGCGACGAGCGGTTCGGTGGTTTTGATCAATCCGACTTCAGGATTCCTGGAAATTCACGCTTCGGAAAATTTGCCCGCCACGGTGGCGAAATTGAAATTGCGAATCGGCGAAGGCATCACCGGCTGGGTCGCGCGCAGTGGCAAACCGGCGCGCGTCGGCGACGTCGCAAAGGATAATCGTTACATCGCGGCCAGGCGCGGCGTGAAATCGGAATTGGCCGTGCCGCTTGAAGTGAACGGCGAAACGCGCGGCGTGCTCAATGTAGATTCGGACCGGGCGGAGGCGTTTAGCGCGGACGACCAGGAATTGCTTCAGGAACTGGCGGTCCAGGCCGCGAAAGTGATTCAAAACACTTGGCTTTACGAGCAATTGCGACTGAAAGTCCGCTTGTTTGAATCGCTCGCCAGCGTCAGCCGCACAATCAATTCGACATTGAATTTGGACGAAGCATTGCGCGTTATTACCCGCGAAGCATGCCTGTTGATGCGGGCGCGGATGTGTTCGCTGATGATGCTCGACGAAAACCGCGAATGGCTTGATTTGCGCGCCAGTTACGGAGCCGGTGAGGCGTATGTAAAAAAGCCGCGATTGAACGTCGGGGAAAGTTTTCTTGGGGTCGTGGTGCGGCGAAAAAAACCGATGCAGTTGGAAAATGTCCAGGCCTCATCGCATTACCAGAATGTCGGGATCGCGCGGCGCGAAGGATTGATTTCGCTGTTGAGCGTGCCACTGATTTTTTCCGGTGAAGCGATTGGAGCATTAAGCGTTTACACGGATCACCTTTACAATTTTTCAAATGAGGAAATCAATATTTTAAGCGCGCTGGCGGAATTGTCGGCAATCGCCATTGAGAAAGCGCGGCTTTACGAACGGGTTGTGGATGTGGAGGAACAATTGCGCCAAAATGAAAAACTTTCCGCGCTTGGTTTGCTCGCCGCCGAAGTCGCTCACGAAATCCGTAATCCGCTTACGGTGATGAAATTGCTCTACCATTCGCTGAATTTAAAATTTCCCGAAAGTGATCCCCGAACAAAAGACACGAAAATCATCGAGGCAAAAATCGAGCACCTGAACAAAATTGTCGAGCAGATTTTGGATTTTGCGCGGACAACGGAACCGAAATTTGCACCGGTGAACCTGAATGAATTGGTTGATGAACTGGGCCTTTTGGTCCGACACAAACTGGCCAACCAAAATGTCCGGCTGGTGCGCGATTTACAAAACGATTTGCCGGTTATCATGGGCGATGCGCCACAATTGGAACAGGCCTTTTTGAATTTGATGCTCAACGCCGCCGAAGCGATGCCGGACGGAGGAACATTGACGATAAAATCGCGAATGGTTTTGGGACGTGCAATGGATCGGCCGCCAGCGGTTTCGTTAGAGTTCAAAGACACCGGCAAAGGCATGAGTCTGGAAATGCAAAAACGCGCATTCACAGCCGTTTTGAGCACGACAAAGACAAAAGGCACAGGACTTGGATTGGCAATCGTTGGCCGTATCATCGAAACGCATCGCGGAAGTATTCGCCTTCGTTCGCGCACCGGTCGCGGAACGACCATCGCGATCCAATTACCGCTCGGATAGCTTCGCCCCGGGATTTCTTCAATAGCTTCATTGCGAAAATTTTGTGGCACGGTATCTTTTCGCGTCTGTCTGCGATTCTTTTGCTTATGAATTACACAAAATTACAGTGGTGGGAGCGATTTCAAAAATATTATTCAGAATTTCCATCCGTCGGCCTGGCGCTGGATTTAAGCCGAATGAATATTGACGACTCTTTTTTAGCCGCCATGAAACCGCGGATCGAAAAAGCGTTCGCCGACATGGACGATTTGGAGAGAGGCGCAATCGCCAATCCGGATGAGAAGCGAATGGTGGGCCATTACTGGCTGCGGAACGTGGCTCTCGCTCCAACGGTCGAAATCCGGAAAGAAATCGAGAATACACTTTCACGGATAAAGAATTTTGCCGGCGAAATTCATACGGGAAAAATTCGAGGTGAGGGCGGACCGTTTAAAAATTATTTGCTGATCGGTATTGGCGGATCCGCCCTTGGCCCGCAATTTGTGGCCAATGCTTTAGGAAATCCAAAGACCGACACATTAAAACCTCATTTTTTCGACAACACTGATCCCGATGGGATGAATCGCACTTTGGCAACGATCGGAAGCGAACTGAATCAAACACTTTGTATTGTTATCTCGAAATCCGGAGGAACCAAGGAAACACGAAATGGAATGCTTGTTGCCAAAGCAGCTTATGAAAAAATGGGGCTGGATTTCGGAAAACACGCTGTGGCGATAACGATGCAGGGAAGTGAATTGGACAATTATTCGGCACAAAACAAATGGATTTCACGTTTCCCAATGTGGGATTGGATAGGTGGCCGCACAAGTGAGCTTTCTGCTGTTGGTTTATTACCTTCAGCATTACAAGGTTTTGACATTGAACGACTTTTGATTGGAGCTCGCCGATGCGACGAGGTTACCAGAAGCAAGAATTTGAAAGCAAATCCAGCAGCGCAACTTTCATTAGTTTGGTTTGCTTCAGGTAACGGTAAAGGATCTAAAAATATGGTCGTTTTACCTTATAAAGACAGATTAGAACTGTTTTCAAAGTATTTGCAACAGTTGGTTATGGAATCGCTTGGAAAAGAGCGCGACCTTGGTGGTGAAGTTGTAAACCAAGGAATAACTGTTCTTGGAAATAAGGGATCAACCGATCAGCATTCCTACATTCAACAGTTGCGCGACGGATTGAACGATTTTTTTGTCACTTTTATCGAAGTTTTGAAAGATGAGAACGTGCCGGGCATTCTGGTGGAGCCAAATACAACGAGTGGAGATTTTCTTCATGGATTTTACCTCGGCACACGCCAGGCATTAGCGGAAAGCAATCGGGAGTCCGTGACAATCACAGTAAAAGACGCGTCTCCAGAAACAGTCGGTATGTTAATAGCACTTTTTGAGCGCGCTGTTGGATTTTACGCCTCTCTGATTAACATTAACGCCTACCATCAGCCGGGGGTTGAAGCGGGGAAAAAAGCTGCTGGTAACGTTATATTGATTCAATCAAAAATAATGGACATATTTAACAAAAAGCCAAACGCACAGTGGACGGTTAAAGAAATTGCGGATCAAATTGATTTGCCAGACGAAATGGAATTGATCTTTAAAATCTGCGAACATTTGAACTCCAATGAGCGGCTCAAAAAAATCCCTTGCGATTCATTGGCTGACGTGAGATACACTTCAGCCTAAATGTTTATTTATCCCAAACGATATGATGTCATCGTCGTTGGCGCTGGCCACGCAGGTGTCGAGGCCGCGCTCGCGGCGGCACGGATGGGATGTGAAACATTATTGCTGACAATCAACGCGGACACTGTCGGCCAAATGTCTTGCAATCCAGCGATTGGTGGACAAGCAAAAGGACATCTGACGCGAGAAATTGACGCGCTGGGCGGAGAAATGGGTAAGGCAACGGACATGGCGGGAATTCAGTTCCGAATGCTGAATACGAAAAAAGGTCCCGCTGTCTGGTCGCCTCGCGCTCAATGCGACAAAAAGGCGTATCAATTCCGGTTGAAGTGGGTTTGCGAATCGCAGCCAAACTTGGATGTGAAACAAGGGCAATCCTCAAAGATTTTGCACAAAAACGGTGTTGCTTACGGAGTCGAAACAACTTTAGGAGTTCAATATTTGGCTGAAGTTGTTATTGTTACGACCGGAACATTTCTTCGTGGTTTACTGCACATTGGTTTGAATCAACAATCGGGCGGACGGGCGGGCGATGCGGCGGCTATGAATTTGTCGGCATCACTTAAGGAGCTTGGGCTGGAGCTTGGACGATTGAAAACCGGAACACCGCCGCGTCTTTTGCGTCGGAGTATCGATTTTTCGAAAACCGAACTTCAACCCGGAGATGAGCCGGTGCCTTATTTCACATTTTGGAAGGAGGACTTGTTCCACGTAGAACAATTGCCGGAAGCCAGACGTGATCGATGGGATGGAAAATATCCTCCGAATTCGATTTTAGATCAAATTGGAGGCCAATTGCCATGCTATATCACCTTCACGACTCCCGAGACTGCCAAGATAATTCGCGCCAATTTGCACAAATCACCAATGTATTCTGGAGTAATTGAAGGAGTTGGCCCTCGATATTGTCCTTCTATTGAAGACAAGATTGTGAAATTTCCGGAAAAGGAGCGTCATCAAATTTTTTTAGAACCGGAAGGAATTGGGACTGATGAATTTTATGTAAACGGCTTTTCAACGAGTCTGCCATTTGAGGTGCAGGTCGACTTGATTCGGACCATCATCGGCTGCGAAAATGCTGAAATCATGAGGCCAGCCTACGCTGTGGAATATGATTTTGCATTTCCCAATCAACTACATCCGACCTTGGAAACTAAAGTTTGCGAGAATCTTTTTTTGGCCGGCCAAATAAATGGAACGTCTGGTTATGAAGAAGCTGGGGCTCAAGGTCTGATGGCGGGAATCAATGCGGCAAGGAGAGTCAAAAAGCTTCCTGCAATTGTGTTGCGACGAGACCAGGCCTATATAGGAGTTTTGATAGACGACCTTATAACGAAAGGGACGACTGAACCATATCGAATGTTTACATCGCGTGCCGAATACCGTCTTTTGTTACGTCAGGACAATGCCGATATGCGTCTCGCTGAATTGGGATATCAAATTGGCCTTTTACCAAATCACAATTATCAAAAGTTTTTAGCTAAAAAGACGTCCATCGAAAACGAATTAATACGTTTATCATCAACATATTGCAATTCAAACACTTTGACAAAAATTTTATCCCGGCCAGAAATGACTTACCGAAATTTGCCGTTCCGGAACGAAGCGCTTTCGGATGAGGTGATTCAACAGGTTGAAATCGCCATCAAATACGCGGGTTACATTGACCGGCAGGAATTGGAGGTGGAGAAATTCAAAAAACTGGAAGATAAGAATATTCCCGATGACTTTGATTTTTCTACCGTGCCGAGCTTGCGATTGGAAGCGCGGCAAAAGCTTTCCAAAATCCGTCCGGCAACTATTGGTCAGGCGGCGAGAATTTCCGGCGTTTCTCCGGCCGACATCAGTATTTTAATGGTTTGTCTCAAACGCTTTGGAAATGGAAAAACGAATTTCATTTCAAACAAAGAAAATTGCGGCGCCTGTGAAATGGAGACGGGAGAATAAATGGCTGTCCGACATGGATTCGAACCATGACTAAAGCCTCCAAAGGGCTCTGTGCTACCATTACACCATCGGACAAGCGGCAATTATCTTAAATTTTTAATCGCCGTTGCGCAAAGAAAATCATTAATTGCTTTGCAGAAAGAAAGTTTGCCCGCACCCGCAAGCGAGGACACAATAATAAAGTTAAATGAACGAAAACGCCAACGTCGAAGAACCATCCGCTATTCAAAAAGCCGCCGTGGCAGAAACGGGTTTTTCAAAGCCGGTCACGCGCCGGAAAAAAGGAACGCTCAAGCTGATTTCCGAGGTTTTGAACCACGGTGGTCCAGGTTACCTTCAATTTGCCATCACAAATATCTGCAATGCTGACTGTGATTTTTGCGGTTTCGCGCGTTCCAAATTCGATCCGAAAGCGCGCCGCAGCGTGACACTCGATGAAGCCAAACGCGTCATTGACGTCGCTCTGAAAAATCACATCGGTTACCTGCTCTTCGTTGGCGGCGAACCGATGGTGCATCGCGACTTGCGCGCCATGACCCGCTATGCAGCCGAGCGCGGCATTCATCCGATGATTTGCACGAACGGCGGCCTATGGAATGACGAAAACATGCGCGGCCTGGCAAGCGACGGTTTGAGCAGCGTCATTATGTCCATTGATGCGCATGACTTGGCTAAACATGAGAAAAATCGCGGGCTGCCGGACGTCTGCAAAAAGATAAAACGCGCGAACGAATTTTTTCAAGGCGTTGGAATTCAAACGACTGCGAGCATCACGGCCAGCCGATTGATTGATGATTACGAAAAATTGCCGGCATTTCTCGAATCACTCAGTTTCAAAAGCTGCACGTTCAGCTATCCGCTTACGTCGTTGGCCAGCAGTTATTTAAGCTTCAGCGACAGCGGCCTGGTCAATTATTCCAAAGACGAACTCATCGAGCTTTTTGGCAAGATCAAGGCCATGAAAGCGCGCAGCGGATTTCCCGTCGTCAACCCGAATGAATCGCTTTCGGAAATGCAGCGGCATTTGCGCGGCGAGAAGGAAAAGTTCGGCTGTCTGGGCGGCTATAAGTATTTTTATCTCGACTGGAATTTAGATTTATTTCGCTGCCATTTTTGGGAGAAACCGATGTGCAAAGTCTGGGATTGGGACGATTCCAAACTCATCCGCGACGGCTGCACGCGCTGCATGATTGATTGTTATCGCGACCCGAGCGTTTTGCAATTTATCGCCATCAGCGCCAGCGACGCCTGGAACAATTTGAAAAAGGGCAACCTGGCCGGCGCCGCGAAGAACATTTTTGACTCACGCAATTTGACTTCGATCAAAGCCGTTTGGGAAGACCGGAAATGGATCGGCGGCGTTTGATTTAAGCTTGCCGCGAATTTTTTTGCGGTGACAATTCGTTTTAATCACTATGAAATCCGAAATTCCATCCGCCGTCACCATCGCCGGCGAAACCGAAATTCTCAAAGCTTACGGCGATGAAGTGACCGTCCTGGTCAGCAGCAAACAAAGTGGCGGAAAATTCGTGATGTTTCACGATGTCACTCCGCCCGGCGGCGGCCCGCCGCCGCATTATCACATCAACGAAGACGAATGGTGGTTTGTGCTCGAAGGAACCGCGAGCTTCTTCATCAACGGTCAATGGCGCGATATTCCGCAAGGCAGCGCTGTGTTTGCGCCACGCGGTTCGATTCACACGTTCAAGAACAACACCGACAAACCGTTAAAACAAATCATCACGACATCGCCCGGCGGTTTCGACACATTTTTTGCACGCAGCGCGGAGGAATTTGCCAAAGCCGGCGGTCCTGACATGGCGCGCATCGGAGCGATCGCTGCCGAACATGGAATCCATTTCATAAGTCCATAGTTTTTCGATCCGTAATTTTATGTCCGCTTCAAAAACATCGAGAGTCATCAAAAATCCCAAGACGCGTTTTAACTGGCGTGTCAGCGATGTATTACGGCGCAACATCGTTCGTTGGCGCGAACTGAAAGCTAAAATTTCTGGCCAAAAATTTTACTGCAATGCCCTCGCCGGCGAATCCGATTACAACATCACCATCAATTCCGATCTGACCGTTTCCTGCAATTGCCAGGATTACGACGGCTCCGGTCACCTCGGCGATCTGCGCAAAAATTCATTCGAAGAAATTTTCTTCGGACCGGTTGCGCAAAAATTTCGTGACGATTTGGAAAAAGGAAAGGTCGCCATTCCCACCTGCGTTCGCTGCGGTGATTTCAAATGGTTGAAGAAAAATCTGCAGCCGCCCACGCCGCGTTTACCTCATCGCGGGATGCTTTTGGAAAATACCGTTATTTGCAACGTGGACTGCATCGGCTGCGCCCGCGAAGGCGCGGCGAATTTGCGGGTGAAAAAAACCATGCCGCTCGCCGAGCTTTCGCAAATGGCCGATCTCGCCGCGCGGCTGAAAGTGGAACGCATGTTTTATCTCAATCTCGGCGAACCGTTTCTGTCGCCGACGATCACGGAAGAATTGCCATTGCTCCGCCAAAAAAATCCCGAAGCTTACATCCGCGTTTCGACGAACGGCATTTTGTTGAACACCGACGCGAAGCGCGAAGCGGCGCTGAATTTGAGCGATATTCAATTTTCCGTTCACGGCATCAGCAACGAAATGTGCGAGAAATACATGATGCGCGGCAATTTCGACAAAGCATTCGACGCGATGAAGGAAATGGTGAAATACCGCGATGCCCGCGAAAAAAAAATGCCAATTCTCGAATGGAAATATCTCCTGTTCAATTGGAACGATTCGCCCAAAACAATCCAGCGCGCGATCGACATGGCTAAAGAAATCGGCATGGACATCATCTCGTTCTGGCCGACGGGAAATCCATTTTACGGAATTTCATGGCGCTGGCGTTTAGGACTTTTCAAAAACATCGGCCGCGAAAGCTGGAAGGGCCGTGAAGTGATTCTGCGTCCGGAAAACGCTGCGGCAGCCCGATGACCGCGGCGATCGAATTCTCCCGCGTCATCCTCTCTTTTCTTTGGCGGTTAATTTCTGTTTAATTGTGCCGGCGATTCCGGAATGAAGAATTTTTTCCAAAAATACGGCTGGCTCGTGCTGGCGTTGTTCGCGTTTTTCTTTTTGCTCGGCAGCCGTTCGCTCAATGAGCCGGACGAAGGCCGCTACGGCGAAATCGCCCGCGAAATGGTCCAAACCGGCGATTGGATCGTGCCGCATCTCTGGTATTTGCCGCATCTGGACAAGCCGCCGATGACTTACTGGCTCGTCGCCATTTCGATAAAACTTTTTGGGCCAAATGAATGGGCGGTGCGACTGCCCGTTGCGCTTGCGGGAATCAGCGGAATTTTCGCCACATTTTTGCTGGGATGTTCCATCGGCGGCAGAAAAGTCGGCGTTTGGAGCGCGCTGATTTTGCAAAGTTCGCTGCTCTATTTTTTGATGTCGCGGTTTTTGACCACGGATATTTTCCTGACGCAATTCATCACCTGGGCGATTTATTTCTTCTGGCGAAGCTGGCAAACGATTGCGCAAAACGAAACGCCGGGTTCGGAATTTTTCAAATGGCATCTGGCCGGCTGGATCGCCATCGCATTTGCGTTTCTCACCAAAGGCCCAATCGCTCTGGCAATTCCGCTCGTTACTTTTGCGGCATTGGCAATTTTCCGGCGGCAAAAAATTTCATCCAAGAAAACTCTCGTCGCCGGTTTGTTCGCCGGCTTCGCTCTATTTTTGATTTTGGCCGCTCCGTGGTTTTTAATCGTTTTCCAGCGCGTGCCGGATTCCGCGCATTACATGATTTTAGGACAAGCGGCGGGACATTTGCTGGGCACGACGATTAAAAATCGCACCGGCAGTTTCTTTTATTTTTTTGGAATTCTCGCCGCTGGACTTTTGCCGTGGACCATTCTGCTCGGCTGGCTTTGGCGAAAAAATCATTGGCGCAATTTGGACGGCACGGCAAAAGACGCCTGGTTGTTATTGAACGTCTGGGCGATTTTCACGTTCGCGTTGTTTTCATTGTCGCACGCAAAATTGCCGGCCTACATTTTGCCGATTTTTCCGGCGCTGGCCGTTATGCTCGCGTTGAGATTTTTTTCCGGCGAAAAATTTCCGTCGGAAACATTGGCGTTTGGGTGTTTAGCCGTCGCCTTTGCTGCGCCAATTACGTTTCCGCCGTTGCTAAAATTTATTTTTGGCGATGAATTGCCGTTATTTCTCAAATGGCAGATGCCCATTGTGATTGCTGTTGCCGCGGCTGTCCTCTTAACCGCACAAAAATGGAAAAGTAAAACCATTGCCGCCGGCGCCGTGATTATGACCTTGATTGGATTTCTCATCGTCGCTGCCGAAGTTCCGCGATTTGAAACCACATTCAAAGCAAATCAGACCTTTAAGCCGCTGGCGATAGCGTTAAAGGATAATTTTCAACCCGGTGACGCAATCGTTTGCTTTGGCAAGTTTCCCGAAGGACTGCCGTTTTATGCCGGCGACGCCATTTCGCCGACCAATCGGCCGTATTTGTGCCGCGTTGACGTGACGCAAGTGCCATTTGAATTTCCCGGCAACCGCGAACGCATCGGCGATTTTTATCTGCCCGACGTTCCGGCGCTGGTAAAATTGCTTCAAAGCGACCGGCGCGTTTGGGTGATCAGCTTCAGCAATTACATTGAAAGCTTTGAGCAATTCCATCCGGAGGCCCAATTGCATCCGGTCAAACGCGTTGGACGCTGGGAGTTGGCGGTGAATCGCTAACCGTTTTCCGCGCGCATTTTTCTTGCGACAACGAATCGTTGTTGAAAAACTATCCGCTAGACCAGATGACAAAGATTCTTTTGCTCGGACTGGGCCGCTGGGGCGCGAACCACCTTCGGAATTTGAACAATTTGCCGATTGAGCTTTACGTCGCCGAAATTGGCGACAAACAGCTCGAACCGGCGCGCAAATTGGGCATTCCCGCCGAACGGCTTACGACGAATTACAAAAACTTCATCAACAAAATTGACGGCGTCGTCATTGTCACGCCGGCGCAAACGCATTTTCCGCTGTGCAAAGAATTTCTCGAAGCCGGCAAAGACGTGTTCGTCGAAAAACCGCTGACGCTTTCCAACGAAGAATCCAAAGCGCTCGTTGAAATTGCCGAAAAGAACAAACGCATTTTGCAGGTCGGACACATTTTGCGATTTGATCCGGCCACGCTTTGGCTGCGCGACGCCGTGCAAAACGGCGAATTTGGCAAAGTGAACATGATCCGCGGTCATTTCGGCGGCTTCAAACGTCCGCGCAACGACAGCGGCGTGATGTTTGCCGACGGCATTCATTTCGTGGATTTGTTCAATTTCATTCTCGGTGCTTTGCCGAAAAATGTTTTGGCAATTCACCACGATTTTTTTGGTCGCGGCATGGATGACGTTTCGCTCGTTTCACTCGAATACGAAACCAAACACGGCAAAACCTGGGTGACGGTCGAGAACGATTATTTTATTCCCGGCAAGTTCCGCGAAGTCATCATCTGCGGCGATAAATTGAGCGCGGTTTGCGATTACAACGTCGCGCAATACAAAATCAAAACTTACGCGAACACGCACGCGCCCGCTGGCGGCAATGATTTCAAAGCGACCGAAGGCGTGGTAACGCAAATCGAAACGCCACCGGAAGAACCGTTGCTGGCGGAATTGCGCGCGTTTGTTGATTCGATGAAAACCCGCGCCACGCCGCGCGCCGATGCGAAATCCGGTTACGATGCCGTTCGCGTTTTGAACGCCGCGTTGGAATCGGTGAAAACAGGCAAAGCTGTTGAATTGAAATAGAGACAGAATTTCACTAATTGATACAAATCTCAATTAGCGAAAATTCGCGTAATTCGTGTCTAAAATTTTATGAGCAAAATTCCGTTATCAAAATGTTTCGTGAACCCGGAAGTCGAAGAGGCCGCGTTGCGCGCCATCCGTTCCGGCCAATACATCCTCGGCAAAGAATCGCAGGCGTTCGAGGCCGAACTCGCCGCGCATACCGGCACGTCCACATGCGTGCTCGGCAGTTCCTGGACGATGATTGTTTATTTGTTGCACCAGTTGCAAGGCGTCGGGCCCGGCGACGAAATCATTGTGCCCAGCCATACCGCGTTTCCGACCATGGAACCGCTCATCCATTTGGGCGCGACGCCGATTTTTGCCGACATTGACGACACCTATTGCATGGATTTGGCACACGTAGAATCGCTGATTTCGCCGCGCACGGTTGGCATCATCGGCGTCCATCTTTACGGCCATCCGGTGGATAATGACAAATTCATCGCACTGGCGAAGAAACATCATCTCTGGTTCATCGAAGATTGCGCGCAGGCGCAGGGCGCGAAATACAAAGGCAAAACCGTCGGCAGCATGGGCGATTTCGGGGCATTCAGCTTTTTCCCGTCGAAAAATCTTACCGTGCTCGGCGACGGCGGCTGCATCACGACGAGCCACACGCAAATCGCCGATCGTTTGAGGATGCTCCGCAATCACGGACGCCAGGGCAAATATGACCATGAATTTGCCGGTTACAACGTCCGCTTCAACGAAATCAACGCCGCCATCGGCCGCGTGATGTTGAAACATTTGGATGGTTTTAACGAACAACGCCGCAAAATCGCCGCGCGTTACGGCGAACGGCTTAAAGGCATCGTGCAAACGCCGCCGGTGCGCGAATGGGCCACGCCGGTGTATCACATGTATGTCGTTCGCGCCGAGAAACGCGACGATTTGCAAAAATTTCTCAAAGAGAAAAATATTGAGACCGGCATCCATTATCCGAAGCCGAATCATTTGCAGCCGGGCGTCATCGGCCTTTATCCGAACACGCCAAAATTGCCGAACAGCGAAAAAGCCGTGAAAGAAATTTTGTCGCTGCCAATCCATGGGGAAATGGGGTTGGACGCCGCCGACAAAGTTTGCGACGCCATCGCGGAATTCTACGGCAAGAAATAATCGGCCATCACGGCGCGGCAACCATGCGCACACTCATTTTCTTTGCGCTGAAAGAAGAAGCCGCGCCGTTTCAGAAAATCATCGGCGACAGGCCGAATGTTTCCATTTGTTTGACCGGAATTGGTCGCGCCAATGCTGAAAATGCGGCGCGCCAAATTCTCTCAGCCTCGCGCCCCGGGATTGTTTTCACCTGTGGCTTCGCCGGCGGATTAAATCCAAGCCTAAAAATCGGCGAGGTTCTTTTTGAAACCGCGGATGAAAATCTTCGCGCCAAAATTTCCAGCGCCGGAGCAATTCCGACGAAAATTTTCTGCGCCGACCGCGTTGCCATCACCGTTGCCGAAAAGCAACAATTGCGCGATGAAACCGGCGCCGACGCCGTGGAAATGGAATCCCTCGCCATTCATAACGTCTGCCGCGAGCAGCACATTCCTTGCGCAACAGTTCGCGTTATTTCCGACACGGCCAATGAAGATTTGCCGCTCGATTTTAACAAGCTGGCGAAAGCGGACAAAAATCTGGATTTCGGAAAACTTTTCTTTGAAATCGCCAAATCGCCGGGAAAAATTTCGGCGCTGATGGAATTGCAGAAGAAGACAAAATTTGCGGCCGAACAATTGGCGAAAATTTTGGGGAAAGTAATTTGTAGCGACGGTCGATGACCGTCGAACCGGCGCTCACAGAACGCAGCTACAATTTCATGACGGTTTCAATTTTCGTTCCCGCGAAATGACACGACGCGCGATGCGCCGGTTTGACTTCAGCGAATTCCGGAAATTCATCTTTGCATTTCGGCAGTTGCGCAATCGGACAGCGCGGATGAAACGGGCAGCCGCTTGGCGGATGAATCGGCGACGGCACATCGCCGGGCAACACGATGCGTTTCCGTTTCGTTTCCGGGTCAACTTCCGGCACGGCGGAAATGAGCGCCTGCGTGTAAGGATGTTGCGGGTCACCAATTAAATTTTTCGCTTGGGCGGCTTCAACGATTTTTCCTAAATACATCACCAGCACGCGATGACTGATGTGTTCGACCACGGCCAAATCGTGCGCGATGAACAAATACGCTATGCCGCGCTCCTGTTGCAGATCGCGAAGAAGATTGATGATTTGCGCTTGAACGGAAACGTCCAGCGCGCTCACCGGTTCGTCGCAAATAATTAATTTCGGTTCAACGGCCAGCGCGCGGGCAATTCCAATCCGTTGGCGTTGGCCGCCGGAAAATTCATGCGGATAACGCTGCGCGTAAACCGGATCGAGCCCGACGGATTTGAGCAATTCTGCAATCCGTTTTTGCCGCGCGGATTTGCTGTCGGTCAATTTATGGATATCGAGCGCTTCGCCGACGATTTGCTCGACCGTCATCCGCGGATTCAGCGAACCGTAAGGATCCTGAAAGATCATCTGAAATTTTCGGCGCCGCGCGCGCAAGGTCGAACCGCGCATCTGTGAAATGTTTTCGCCGTCGAGAAAAATTTCGCCGGACATGTGGCGCGATTCAATGAGACGGACGATTGCGCGCCCCAGCGTGGTTTTTCCACAACCGCTTTCGCCAACGAGCCCGACGGTTTCGCCCGGCGCGATGCTCAAGCTCACGCCATCCACGGCTTTGACCGTTTCATGGACGCGGCTGAACATTCCGGATTTAACCGGGAAATGCACCTTCAAATTTTTGACTTCGAGCAACATTCGTTTGCGCGTTCGCAAAATTGATTTGAAATCATCAATGGCAAATCGTAAATCATCAATTCAAAAATGAATCGTCATTGCCATAATTGCGGCGAGCCGTGGGTGCTTTCGGGCAATCCCGGTCGCGGCGAGGTCTGCATGAAATGCCGCGCGGATTTGCGCGTGTGCCTCAATTGCCAGAGCTACGACCCGCGCGTGGCGCAGCAATGTCGGGAACGCCGCGCTGAACCGGTTTTAGAAAAATACGTCGGCAATTTCTGCGAATACTTCGAATTTGCCAAACGCGTTTGGACGTCGAAAAACGACATCAATTCGCGCGAAAATGCTGCACGCGAACAATTGAAAAAACTGTTCGGCGATTGAATCTGTAGCCGCGCCCGGTGCGCGCCGTTTTTGACGGTCATCGACCGTTGCTACAAATTATTCGGCTTTTGCGGTCTGCACCATGTCCTGGCCGATGGCGCGTTGGAGTTTCGCGCGCGCGGCATCGTAATCGTGCAACGCCTGCACTTTGGTGGCGCGGGCTTGCGTGAGCGACGTTTGTGCATCAAGCACGTCCAATTGCGTGCCGGTTCCGGCGGAGGCGCGGGCTTCGGCTTCACGCAAGGCTTCCTCGGCTTCTTCCTGAACTTTTTCCTGCGATTGCAACACTTCCTGTGCCTCGATGAATTGCGAATACGCCGTGCGGACCTGCAATTCAATTTGCCGCGATTCATCGATTAAATCCGTCTTCGAGCGTTCATATTGCGCTTTGGCCTGCACCACTTTTCCATGCGTCAGCAAACCGTCGAACAAATTCCAACTCACCTGCGCGCCGGCGTTCCAGCCGTGCAACGTGTAGCCGAGATCATTCGGATCGATGAATTGCGAATTGTTCCAGCTATAACCGGCGAAAACCTGCAACGTGGGTTGATAACCGGCGCGCGCATTGACGATGTTGAGCTTTTGCAATTTTTCCGCTTCGCGCAACGCGACCAGTTCACTGCGCTGGCCAAGCGCTTCCTGGATCGCATCGGGCAAATTCACGTCATACGGCGCGCTGTCGAGCGAATCGCTTAAATTCAACGGCACATCCTCCCAGATATCGCGCGGCAAATTATAACCGAGCAGATTCGACAAATTATTTTTCGCGATGCGGAAATTGTTTCGCGCCTGGATCAAATTGGGACGTTCGTTGGCCACGGCCACTTCCGCGCGCAACACATTGAAACGCGGAACGGTTCCGGCATTGAAACGGTTCTGCTGATCCTCCAATTCCTTTTGCAGCAAATTCACCGAAGCTTCGTGGACTTTGATCTGCTCCTGCGACAGCAAAATATCGTAATACGCGATCCTCACGCTCAAAAGCGCGTCGGCAACGGTGGCTTGATATTGCGCCAGCGACTGCTTTTTCGTCGCGCTGGCCGCTTTCAACGCTGCGACCATTCTTCCGCCGTCGAAAATGGTTTGAACGATTTGCACGCCGCCGTTCCAGTTTTGATTTGGCGGTTGCGATGCGCCGGGAAAACTTTCGATCGCCTGTTGTTCTTTGCGGACGTATTGGCCGCTGGCCGTGATTTGCGGCAACGCCACCGCACGCGTTTGCACGACGACGCCGTATTGCGATTGCAAATCATTTTTCGCCTTGAGAATCGCGGCATTTTGTTGGAGCGCGATATTGAGCGATTGCAACAACGACAACGGCTGCGAAATCCATGCGGAATTCGTTCCGGCGTTTTGCGCCCCCGCCGAAAATGCGAATGTTGCCAGTGCAAATCCGAAAAGCAATTTCTTCATGGCGCAAATCCTACCATTCGGTAGGATAAAAGTCGAACAATCGTTTTGCTCGTAAATCCTTGCCGGTTTGCTAGCCTCGGTCGTGCGCATGAAGACCATTTTCAACGTCATGCTTGCCGCGTCGGCGGTCGCATTTTTCATCTGCGGCTGCTCGCAAAAATCTCCGGACACGTTTCAGGGTTACGTCGAGGGCGAATACGTTTACATCGCCTCGCCGCTGGCCGGAACCTTGACCAATCTTGCCGTCGCGCGCGGCGATTCCGTGACAAATGGGCAACTGTTGTTCGAACTCGAACGCGGTTCCGAAGCCGCCGCGCTGGCTGCCGCGCAAAAAAATTTGCAACAGGCAAAAGCTTCGCTCGAATTTGCCGAGGCCACTTTGCAACGCCGCCAGGAATTGCGCACGAATAACGGTGTCATTTCGCCAGAAGAATTGGACCAGGCGCGCGCCCAACGCGATGCCGATGTCGCGCAGGTGGAATCGCTGCAAGCTGCGCTCGACAAAGCCAAGTGGTCATTCGATCAAAAAGAGCAATTCGCGCCGACGAATGCCTTCGTGCAGGACACATTGTATCGGCAGGGCGAATTTGAGGCCGCCGGAAATCCGGTTGTTCAACTGCTGCCGCCGGCCAACATCAAAGTGCGATTCTTCGTGCCGGAAACCGCTTTGGCGCAAATCAAAATTGGCCAGACGGTGAGCGTGCATTTTGACGGCGCGGCCAAACCGTTTTCCGCGACGGTGAATTTTATTTCCACGCAAAATGAATTCACGCCGCCGGTTTTATACAATCGCGAGAACCGCGCCAAATTGATTTACATGATTGAAGCCGTCTTTTCTCCGGCGGACGCGACGCAACTGCGCCCCGGCCAGCCGGTGGATGTGAAGTTGG
>DASTWS010000005.1:0-38154 GCA_035776755.1 Verrucomicrobiia bacterium | reverse complement strand
CGGGTCGGTGTTGATCCAGCGATAATTACGCGGGCCGCCGACGTAATCGAAGTGATAATAAACTCCCGCGCCGCCGCGGCGATGGCGTTCGTCGGCACCCGGCAGGCGGCGAAGATTTCCCCAATTATCGTCCGACCAGAGCAACGTCACGTCGTCCGGCACGCGCAATCCTTCGTTGTAATAACCCATCACTTCTTTGTAGAGACACCAAAGCTGCGGGACTTTGGCCAGGTCGGGATTCATTTCTTCGGCCAGAATTTTTCGCTGCATGCCGATGACTTGTTCGGTCAAATCCTTGCCGAGTTCGGCGCCGCTGTCGTTTTCGGCGCGCAGGCCGAGCGTGATGATGCTTTCAAAGTTTTTGTTCCGGCGGATGCCCTCGCGCCAGAATTGCTGGAGCACCGGCTGCTGGTTGGTTTTGTTCCAATTCCAATTGCCGTAGTTTTTGCCCGGACCGCGATCCCATTCCTGTTGCGCGCGAAGCATCGGCTCCTGATGCGACGTGCCCATGACGACGCCGTATTCATCCGCGAGCCGCGCGTTTTCGGGATCGTCTTCGTTGAAGGCGTTGTTCCACATCGCCGGCCAGAGATAATTGGCGCGGAGGCGAAGCATGAGTTCAAACAGGTTCGTGTAAAAACCGCGGCCATAATTGGCAACGCCGGGATGTCCGGGAACGCTGCCATATTTTTCCTGCACCCAGCGCGTCAGATCGGGATATTCATCGTTCAGAAAAATGCCGCGATATTTTGCCGACGGCGGACCTTGAACAAATTTTCCGGCGCGGACGAAAAGCCGGTCGTGATGTTTTGGTGGAACGTCCGCCCAGAAATACCACGGCGAAACGCCGATCTGTTCCGACAAATCATAAATGCCGTAAATCGTTCCGCGCTTGTCGCTGCCGCAGATGACGAGCGCATGATCAATTCCCGGCAACGGTTTGGGAACGACTTGCAGGAAAAATGATTCCGATCGGTTGCTGATTTCCGAAACATCAATTTTCCTTTCGCGGATCAATCGGTCAATCAATTCGCTCTTGCCGATCGTGCCGACGATGACGCAATCAGGCGCGGAGCGCGAAGTCCGGAATGCGGAAAATTCCAATGCCGGCATCTGGCCGGAAACGCGATGGATGTCCTGGCGCAAATCATTCGCGGCGCGGATGACTCCGGGCCAATCGTTAGTGTCCGCGAGAATCGCCGCGGCCGAATTGTCGACCAGCGTGAAACTTCCGGGCGAGGCGGTCGTTTCGACGAAATCGGTTTCGCCAAGCGCGAAGCAATTTGTTCTGAGCAGAACACAGCAAAGCAGGCAAAGCGCAGCAATTTTCTTGCGGGTTTTTTTAAATCCGCAGCTATGGGATAAACTTGATTTCATTTTTCTTTTTGTGGCGCAACTGGAAGCGGAAAACCGGGTTATCGTCCGGACGCGGCGTTGAGCCAATTCATGCCGGAGTTGCAGCCACGGGACAAGGATTTGCGCCAGACGTATCATGGAGTTTTCAATTTTTGAGAAAAAGCAAGCGGTTGACCATACGACATTTATCGTATCGCGACGGGCGCAAAAGGACGCATAAAAAATAAGTATTTCTGGGGCATTTCATAAAATACGACATATGTCGTATAGTTTCGACCTTTGCTTTCAGGCAGACTGTCGACAGTCCCGAATTGCAAAAATTTGTCATTAACACGACAGCTGATCCTGTTGACCAACCCTCAATGCCTATGAATAGAAACAATTCCAACGTAAAATTTCAAATGCTGAAGCAAATCAGCGCGGCGGTCATTGCCATGCTATTTGGATTTGCGACGAGTTCGAACGCGACAGATTGCACGATGACCGGGAGCGATGGATTTGGTGCTCATTCATTTGATACGACCGGGGCCTGGAGCCCGGCCATCGCGCCCAGCGCGGGGAACAATTATTTCAGCGGCGCTTTTATCATTCGGAGCAATCCGACCGGCACTCTTACCAATCAAGTTTTTGGCGGTGATTCATTGACCATTCAGCCCGGCGGTGCGCTATATCAAAAGGTTAATCCACTTTGGATGACGGTAAACAATCTGACAAACAATGGGCGGGTGGTTAACGCTCAGGCGGGAACTTTTGTCGTCCAGGGAAATATGTTCATTCCGACGAACAGCGGCGGTGGAGCGATTGATACCGGTTCTGGAAATACCAGCGGGACGGATAGTCGTCCTATTTATGTCGGTTCAACGTTGTCCGGGTCGGGAAATTTAACCAATTGGACATCAGACGCGAATTGGCCAAACAATTCGGCGGCGCAGGGCACGGTCACCTACACGGCGAACAACAGCGGATTTACCGGCCGGCAAATTGCGTTAAGAAATACAATCATCGCTGTCAGTTCGCAGGTTAATCTGGGTGGCAATCCATCGGTCTTTACACCGGATCAATTGACATTGAATCTCGGCATCTTGCGTCCGCTGGCCAGCTTCGCTTTGACCAACTCCAACGGCGGCATCACGATTGGCAGCAGCGGTGGCAGTTTTGATATTGCGGCTGGAATTTTTCTGACGAATGCGCAGGCATTGGCGGGTTCGGGCACGTTGACGCTGACGAATTCCGGCACGCTGGTGCATCAGGGATCGGCGGCAAGTTTTACCGGAACTTTGTCCGTCCAGAAAGGCTCGTTTATTTTGGACACGGCCGGTTCGCTGGCCGGGGCCAATACCATTTCCGTTGGCAGTGCGGCGACATTTGATGCGACGGCGGCGGGATTGGCTTTGGCCAATGGCCAAACGCTGGCCGGAAACGGCACAATAACTGGAAATGTTTCCGCCGGAACAGGAAGCAAAATCAGTCCCGGCGGATCGGGCGCTACCGCGAATTTAAGCGTAACCGGCGATTTGAACTTGACCGGCGGAGCAACGCTGGCCTGTGATTTTCTCACAACAAATGACGTTGTTGTGGTCGGCGGCAATCTCTCAGCCAGCGGAATCACGATCATCCAGCCCATCAACGTTCCGGCAGTCGGCACGTATCCGTTGATAACGGTCGCGGGCACGTTGGGCGGTTCGGCGGCGAATTTCCAGATCAATGCTTTAACAACCCGTAATCGCAGTTACTCGATCATTTACGACACGGTCAGCTCGCCCAAGCGCGTGCTGTTGCAGGTGACCAGCGCCGGTTCGGCTGCCAATTTGACCTGGGTCGGCGACAGCCTGAACAATCTTTGGGACATCAACACGTCTTCCGATTGGTTGAACGGCGTCAGCAGCGACGTTTACTACGATGCTGACAATGTTAATTTCACGGATGCCGGCGCAAGCAATCAACCAGTGCTCAATGTCACGGTCAACCCCGGTGCTGTTTTCTTTAATTCAAGCAGTAACTACACGCTGACCGGGACAGGTTCAATCGCCGGTTTTGCCTCTGTTACCAAGAGCGGAGTCGGGACGGTTACATTGTCGCTGACGAATAATACCTATTCGTTGGGCACAATCATCAGCAATGGTATCTTGCAGGTTGGTTTTGGAATGACGAATACCGACAGGCCGCTGGGATCTCCCGGCGGATCAACTCCGTTAGTCACAGTTGCCAATACCGGCACATTTAACATCAATGGTTGTGCTTTGGATTCTGCATACACAAGTGCGGTTCAAATCAACGGCAATGGATTCAGCGCTACTCAAGGTGCGGTTGACAACAACCAGGGCGGTTTGACATCCGGCGGCGGAGACGTGGGTATCGCGACTCTTTCACTGGCAGGTGATTCCACGGTCAGCGCTGCATCTAACTGGCAAATCGGCAATACCGGCTCGGGCATCATCGGAAACGGATTTACGCTTACGAAAATCGGAAACAATTATCTTTATCTGAAGCATGCCGCAACCAGTCCGCTTGGCAAATTGGTGATCGCCGGCGGAGGCGTATTATTCTGGGACCACGGCGATGCGGCGGGAACGACGGCGTCAATCGTATTAACCAATGGTGGGTTTATCGATACATGGAATCCGGCGAATGCCTTCCAGGGTTTGACGTTTGCAAGCCCGCTGATTGTGAGCGGTGACGGGAGCATCATCAATTATCGTCAACCTTACAATCATCCGGCTTCAGATATTTTTAACGGCAGTGTGGCGTTGAGCGGCACTTTGACCTTCTCCAATGTCTCCTTTGTCGCTGCAAACCAGTATAATAACAATACTCCCAGTTTCGGCAAAACGACTATGAATGGCAGTATCACTGGAACAGGTGGTGTTATCGTCGAAGGCGGCACGCTCAACTTTCTCGGCACGGGCAGTCCGGAGTTTTATGGAGGCAATCTTGTTTACTTCAACGGAAACAATTCCTACAGCGGTCCCACGCTGGTGACCAATCTGGTCTGGTTATTGACTTCGACCGCGAACCAAAGCGGCGGCTCTTATGATATTGTTGATTCCGGCGCGCTTGATGTTGCCACAGCCGCCGGTAAGCCAACGATTCCGATGAGCAGCCTGACGCTGGAATATCAGCAATTCGCAATGGGCCCGGCCAACCTTGCCTTTACCCGTCTGGCGGCTATGCCGACGAGCCCGGTCGTTTATGCGACAAATCTAGTTATTGATGGTCATGGAAACGGTTATGGCGGCGTGATTCTTCCGCCAACGGCTGGTTACTCGGTTGGTCAATTTCCGTTGATCAAATATGAAGGATCTATCGGCGGTGACGGTTTTGCGGGACTGGCCTTGGCTCCATTGCCGACCGGTGTGGCTGCCACGCTGGTTGATAATTCGGCGAATCACACCATTGATTTGTTGGTGACCGCCGCCGGAATCACGTGGACTGGAGCCAATTCAACCAATTGGGATACGGGAACGGCAAATTGGTATAATCCGGTTTCTTCATCAACAACTACTTATTCCGATGGTCAATCCGTTGTTTTCCCGGATAACGCCACGAATTACGAAGTCAATATCACCCAGCCTGTCCAACCCGCCGGCATCACTGTTGATTCGACAAATAATTACCGGTTCACTGCTGCTGTGGGAGCTGGCATCAGCGGGAATGGGGCGTTGATCAAGAAAGGTTCGGGAACATTAATCATGGCTGGCACAAATAATACATTCACCGGAGGAACATTTATTTATGGCGGAACGTTGATGCTGTCGGACAGTAATTTTGCATATCCGTATGGCGGCGGCGCATTAAACAACAACCTCGGTAACATCACTATCGCCAACGGCGGCACGCTGGATGTCAATGGAGTGCAGGTGCCCAATTACCAAACCTTCGGACCCGAGGGTTACAATGTGTTCCTGAGCGGCTCCGGTGTGGGCGGCAACGGCGCGCTGGTCAACAATAACACAAATAACAACGACAATGCTGATCCCGGCTATGTGACACTGACCGGCAATGCCACGGTTGGCGGCGCAGGCGACATCAATATTCGCCACGGCGTGTCCCCGCAATTAAGTTCCCAGAGCAGTGCCTATACGTTGACGAAAGTCGGTGCCGGCCAATTCCGTATCCGTTATGTAACCAGCGTTAGCACCAACTTCGGGGCAATTAATATCCTCCAGGGGAACGTCACCTATGAATCGTCTTCGGCATTCGGCCTCGGTGATGCCAGCAAGAACATCTACATCGGGAACGGCGCGGGATTCGGCTGGGGCACCATGGCCGCCAATTGCACGCGCCCGCTCATTTGTAGCAATAACGCGACCATTTATGGCCTTAACGTCGCATCCAATATCTTCACCGGGCCGGTTACTTTGGACAGCGGTAATGTGAACCTGAATGCCAATTTCTATCATGGCATGATCTTCAGCAACGTCATCAGCGGCGCCGGCGGAATTACCGTGCAGTATCAAAGCTACGTCACTTTCGCCGCCGCGAACACTTACAGCGGCGATACGACGGTGGTTGATTGCGGCAGCGCGCCGGGATCCATCTTGCGGCTGGTTGGAAATGGTTCGATTGGAAATTCGCCCAACATTACTTTGCTGGGTGTTACCGCAAGCCAGGCGTTCGCCGGTGCGCTGGATGCGAGCGGTCGCTCGGATGGGACTTTGACCTTGAACAACGGCCAAACCTTGCGCGGCGATAACGGTTCTTACGTCAAAGGCAATGTTCTCGCCAGTTCGGGCGCGACGATTACTCCGGGAGGTTCGGGGAATGTCCAATACATGACGTTCAGTAACAATGTGACCCTGAATTCCGGCAGCGTCGTGGCAATGGATGTCAATGTTGACAGCGGATTGACAAACGACGCCATCAAAGTTGTCGGCACGATGAATTATGCCGGCACATTGTTCCTGACCAACAGCGGCGCGACCGCTTTGGCCGGAGGCCAGACCTTCAAACTGTTCAGCAATGGCGGTTACACCGGCAACATGACTGTTTCCGGTTCTCCCGGCGCGGGCTTGACCTGGTCGTTCAATCCGGCAACCGGCATCGCGACGGTGAACAGCTCAATGGCCACTAATCCAACGAATATCACGTTCTCGGTCACCGGAAATGCGTTGACGCTCTCGTGGCCGTCCGACCATCTCGGCTGGACGTTGCAGGCGCAAACAAATTCGCTGGGCACCGGCCTGACGACTAATAATTGGTTTGACGTGTCCGGCAGCAGTTCTTCCACTCAAAGCGTCATCAATATCGACCCGACTGCACCGGCAGTGTTCTATCGCCTGCGGATGTGATTATATTCGGGTGGAGTTGGATTTAGTCCAGCTCCACCTGGATGAAAAATTTAAATACGAATGAAAGTTAAAGAGAAAAAGTTAGCCGCCGGGTTCACCCTGATCGAACTGCTCGTCGTCATCGCGATCATCGCCATTCTCGCGGCGATGTTGCTTCCGGCTTTGGCAAGAGCCAAGGAAAGAGCGAAACGTGTCGCCTGCGCCAACAACTTAAGACAAATTAACATAGGCATGGTCGTTTATGCCGGCGATTATGACGACTATGTCGTTCCGGTTCGAGACGCCACAAATGCCAATGGGGCTGTCCAAATTGCTTTGAACGTTCCCGAAGCTGAAGGCGTAAAATCAATTGGATTAACTCTTTCCACGCCCTCGATCTGGTGTTGTCCCAGTAGAATTCATTTGTTGGACGTTGTTCCTGAATACAGTCCAACGGCAGTTCCGCCGCAATGGGTGATCGGCTACGAATATATGGGAGGAATGACCTGGTGGAAAACCCCGGTCAAAACGATTCCAGCCCGCAGCCCGGTCAAACTCGGACGATCAAAACCGCATTGGGTGCTGGCTGCCGATGCTCTGGTATCCAATGGCGTCAATTGGGGAGCATTGAATCCTCCCGGCCTGGACTGGTATCAAGATTTGCCTCCTCATAGAGCAGGAGGTGCGATGCCGGCAGGTGGAAATGAAGCGTTCATAGATGGATCGGTGCAATGGGTTAAATTTATTTCCGGAGATTATCAGAACAAGGACATGCACTGTTTCAATACCTTCATCGGGTCGGATGGCACCCGTTCTGTTTTTTGGTATCAGGATACCTCTGACGTTTTAGGCACCGCAACTGACCAGTTAAGTGTCGGCAACTTAAAATCTCTCGCCTCATCAAATCCGAGTAATCAAAAATGACTTATCCGAAGCGGTTAAGTCCGGCCCGCGTGAACGCCTGCCCGGGAATACAATACGACACACGTCGTATAGCAGCTGAAATTTCATTCAATTAAAATTCGCTGATGAACCGTGAAAAACGTTTTGTTCCGGCGATCTTTATTTTTACCTTTTGCTTCCTGGCTTCCACTTTCGGTGCCCTGGTGACTTTTGAAGCTGAATCCGGCTCTCCCGGTTCCAATTTCACCAACAACACCCAAAACGGCGTCACTTACATTTCTATATCCACGGACACCGTCAATAGCGGCAATCCCGGGAATGCAAACCGTGCAGCCACTTACACGATCACTTTTCCTCAAGCCGGAACTTACAATCTGTTTGCCCGCCTTCGCGTCGGGGCAGGGGGATTCAACGATGACAGCCTGTTTTATGGCAACGGCTTTGGTTCGAAAACACCAACAAGCGACAATGACTGGATGCTGGTCAATGGTCTGGCTGCTTCGGGATTTACCGCGTCAACCGATGTGGTCGCCGGCGACGGCGCCACGGGAACGCAGGTCTGGAAATGGGTCAATCTTTCGCAATTCGATCCCAGCGGCAGCGCGACCGAAACGCCAATCACCTTTACGGTGCCGGCTGGCAATCTGACACAAACCTTCCAAATCGGCGCGCGCGAAAACGGATTGGACATAGACAAATTCACTTTCGGCACGACGGGAACCGCTTACACCGTTTCCAATCTCGATACCGGAACGGAGCCACCTGTCATCACGCTGACCAACACATTTACCGGTCCGGATGGAATAGCGCTTCACCGTTTCAATCCGCTGACGGGTAATCTGAATTTGGACGGCGCAAATCCAGCAGCCAGCCTCGTTCTTCTGGGAAATGTTTTATGCGGAGCCACACTCAACGGCGGCGTGAAAGGCGCCGGCACCGCGTTTTACGTAGGTCTCGACGGAACGGCATTTAACGCATTTCGTTCGTTCACCAATTCGCCGGATGCCGGCAATTCACAAAGCAAATTTCTCATTTCTGGCAATTTATTTGGGGCAACAATCGCTGGAGGAAGCAGCGATGCCGGCACAATGTTTTCAATGGATACCAATGGAAATCTTTCCATCCTCCGAAATTTTTCTACGGTCTCGGCGGACAATGCGACGAATTCCGGCGGCGCGAGTCCCAATGCAGCGCTGGCGTTGTCCGGCAGCACGATTTTTGGAATTGCATCCGCCGGCGGCTCCGATGCCAATGGCACGATATTTTCCATTTCGACGAACGGCTTGGCTTTTGCTGTCCTCCACAATTTTTCGGCGCTCGATCCAAATACTGAGACGAACGCGGATGGCGCATTGCCGTGCGGCGGCGTTGTGATTTCCGGCAACACACTTTTCGGCGCGGCTTCTCTCGGCGGCGCGGATGGTTCGGGCGTGATCTTTTCGATGGCAACCAATGGGAATGATTTTTCTGTGCTCCACCATTTCACAGCGTTGGACGCGCAAACGGCGACCAATTCCGACGGTGCATTTCCGTCCGCCGGATTGATGCTGCAGAATGGAACTCTTTTCGGAACCACGATTGCCGGTGGCGCGGCCGGCCGCGGCGTGATTTTTTCCGTCGGCACGAATGGTTCAAACTTTGCCGTGCTGCATTCTTTTTCCGCGACCGATTCTTTGACGGGAACAAATTCCGATGGCGCATCGCCGTGCGCTGCGTTGGTGCTTTACAGCAATTTACTTTACGGAACCGCATCTACCGGTGGCGACGGCGCGAGCGGAACGGTGTTTTGTCTTAAAACCAATGGCGCGCAATTCCAAACCGTTTACGCATTCACCGCCGTGAATTCCATGACCGGCACCAATCGCGACGGCGCGTTTCCCGTCGCCAGTGTTTTGCCGGTGGGAAATGCACTTTACGGCACGGCCTTTGCTGGCGGCGCCGGCGGAGAAGGAACCGTGTTCAGCGTGCCGTTTCCCTTGCCACCCGCAGTGATCACTAACATCGTCCGCAATGGCAGCGGCGGCATGACGTTATATTTTGCCGGCAGCGCCAATTCTACCAATGTCATTCAAGCTGCGACCAATCTCGCGTCTTCGGCGTGGGAAAATGTATTCACGAATAAGGCTGATATTACCGGCGCGTGGCAATTTACGGATACCAATACCACTCAATTTGCGGCGAAATTTTATCGCTCATTTTCGTTTTAATTTATGCAAAAACAATTCATCACCGGTCTCGCTGTTCTCGTCACGCTTTGCGCCGCGCCAAAAATTCTTGCCGGCGACGGCCATTGGGTCGGCACCTGGGGTTGCGCTCCGCAATTGACCGAGCCGGGAAATCTGCCGCCCGCGCCGCTGGCCAACAGCACGCTGCGCCAATTCGTTCATATCAGCGTCGGCGGAAAATATCTGCGCGTGCGGTTTTCAAACGCTTACGGAACCGATCCGGTGACGATGAATTCCGTTCACGTCGCGCTCGCATCCGGCAATTTGGGAACCGGCAACATCAACGCCGCGACGGATAAAGCGCTGACGTTTCACGGCGCGCCGGGGGCGGTCATTCCAGCCGGCCAAGTGATTTGGTCTGACCCATTCGAATACGATTTGCTGTCGCTTACCAATCTTGCGATCAGCATTTATTTTGGAAACGTTTCCTACTCGACCATCAACGGTCACCCGGGTTCGCGCACGACCTCGTTCATCATCGGCAGCAACGTCGTTTCCTCCGCCACCATGCCCGGCGCGGCTTCGACGCAACATTGGTATATCCTCACCGGCGTGGATGTGTTGGCGGAGAGTTCGAGCCGAACCGTTGTTGCCCTCGGCGATTCGATCACCGACGGACGCGGCTCGACTACCGACGGAAATGATCGCTGGCCGGATGATTTGGCGGCAAGGCTGTCGGCCAATTCCGCGACGACGAACATCGGTGTCGTCAATATGGGCATCGGCGGCAATGGAATTTTTGGCGGGCTGGGACCGGCGGCGCAAAAACGTTTTGATCGCGACGTGCTCAGTCAAAGCGGCGCGCGCTGGCTGATTGTTTTTGAAGGCGTCAATGACATCGGCGGTTCGAGCGACGCCAATGCGCCCGCGCTGGCAATGAATCTGATTTCGGCTTACACGACCTTTGCCAACAAAGCCCATGCGCGCGGGATACTTGCTTACGGCGCGACGATCACGCCGTTCGGTGGAAACGGTTATTACAGCAACGCGCATGAAGCCTGCCGGCAAACCGTGAATGCATGGATTCGCACAAACTCAATTTATGACGGCGTAATTGATTTTGACGCTATCGCCCGCGATCCGGTCACGCTCACGAATTTGCAATCGGCTTACGACAGCGGCGACGGTTTGCATTTGAATCCGGCCGGTTATCATGCGATGGCCAATGCGATTGATTTAAGCCTGTTTACTCATTGAGCAAATGCGTCATGCTGCGGTCATCAAGCGATTTATCCTGCTTCTTTCCGTTGCATTTGCCGTTGGAATTGCAAATGCCGAAAATCTGCCGCGCGAACGCATTCCTCTCGATGCCGATTGGCGATTTGCCAAAGGAGATCCAACCAACGCTCCGGTTTTGCAATACGACGTGCGCCCGAAAGTGACCGATGTGGACGACAACAAATCGGCCGATTCCGAACCGATGGCGGCAGAAAAAATGGCGGCGACCCGTCAATCAATCCTCAAGCCGTGGATTTTACCAACGGCAAATCCGTTCATCAAAGAACCGGCCAAGTTTCATATTCGTCCTGAAGCCGATCCTGAAAGCGATATTTCATACGTTAAACCGGACTTCGATGACAGCTCCTGGCAGCACGTTAATTTGCCTCACGATTGGGCGATTGCCGGGCCGTTTCACGTTGGCCGGGGCGAAGGTGTCGGCGGCGGGATGGGACGGTTGCCGAGCCCGGGCATCGGCTGGTATCGGAAGAGATTTGATATTTCAACGAATGATATCGGGAGACAAATTTTTCTCGATGTGGATGGTGCAATGTCCTACGCGATGGTCTGGATTAACGGTCATCTCGCCGGCGGCTGGCCGTATGGTTATGCGTCGTGGCGCGTGGATTTGACGCCGTATCTGAATTTCGGCGGCACGAATCAAATCGCTATTCGCCTCGACAATCCATCGGATTCATCGCGCTGGTATCCCGGCGGCGGAATTTATCGCAATGTCTGGCTGCTCAAAGTTAACCCGGTTCACGTCGGGCAGTGGGGAACACAATTGACGACGCCAGACATTTCTCTTTCGCGTGCCACGGTGAAATTGAAAGTGACGGTGGACAACGATTCAACGCAATCTGTCGAGGTCAGCGTTGCAACGAAATTGTTTGCCCTGGATGAAAATGGCCGGCGAAAAGGTTTGGCGGTCGCGAACATTGCTCCGGCTGTTATACAAATTACGCCGCATAAAAGCGGAATTGTTGAAGGTGGCGAGATAATTGAAAATCCAAAACTTTGGGGGCCGCCGCCGTCGCAAAGGCCGAATCGTTATCTCGCTGTCACGACGATTGCTCAAAACGGGAAAATTGTGGACGAATACGAAACGCCGTTTGGAATCCGCATAATCAAATTTATTCCGGACGAAGGTTTGTTCGTCAATGGAGAACACATTTCAATCCGCGGCGTGAACCAGCATTCCGACCTTGGCGCGCTCGGCATGGCATTTAACGAACGCGCGGCGCAGCGGCAACTGGAAATTCTCCACGAAATGGGCTGCAACGCCATTCGCACGAGCCACAATCCACCCGCGCCGGAATTGCTGGAATTGACCGATCGCATGGGATTTCTCGTGCTGGACGAAATTTTCGATTGTTGGAATCGCAAGAAAACGCCGTTGGATTTTCATCTGATTTTCCCGGATTGGCATGAGCCGGATTTGCGCGCGTTCATCCGCCGCGACCGGAATCATCCATCGGTTTTCCTCTGGAGCGTCGGCAATGAAGTCGGCGAGCAATACACGGGCGGCGAAGGCGCGGCGGTCGTGAAAGAACTTTGTGGCATCGTCCATCAAGAAGACCCGACGCGTCTCGCAACGGCTTCGATGAATTTTGCCAAACCGGACATGCCGTTTCCCGCCGCTCTGGACGTCATCAGCCTGAATTACCAGGGTGAAGGCATTCGCGACACGCCGGAATTTGCCGGAACGAAAGCGATCCACACTCCGCCGCAATACGATGCGTTCCATGAAAAATTTCCAGATAAATTAATTCTCAGCAGCGAAACGGCGTCCACGTTGAGCGCTCGCGGCACGTATCTTTTTCCGGTCACGGATAAAGATTTTTCGCCGGTTCGCGACGGCGCGGGCGGTGATTCGACAAACCAATTTGTCAGCGCCTATGAACTTTACGCAGTGGATTTTGGCGCCAGTCCGGACAAAGTTTTTGCCGCGCTCGACCGGCGTCCCTTTGTCGCGGGCGAATTTGTCTGGAGCGGCTTCGATTATCTCGGCGAACCAACGCCATATTATTCCGCGCGCAGTTCCTATTCCGGCATCCTTGATCTGGTCGGGTTCAAGAAGGACCGGTTTTATCTTTATCAATCGCGCTGGCGTCCGGATTTTCCGATGGCGCACATTTTGCCGCATTGGACCTGGCCGGAACGCGTCGGAAAAATCACGCCGGTTCACGTGTTCACTTCCGGCGATGAAGCGGAATTATTTCTTAACGGCAAATCGCTCGGCCGGAAAAAGAAAGGTGCTTACGAATACCGCCTGCGCTGGGACGATGTGATTTACCAGCCGGGCACGCTTAAAGTTGTTGCCTACAAAAACGGAAAAGTCTGGGCGACCGACGAAGTGAAAACGGCCGGTGCGCCGGCGAAGCTCAAGTTGATGGCAGACCGCGACACGATTTGCGCGGACGGAAATGATTTGTCATTCGTCGCCGTGAAAGTGAAGGACAAAAATGGCATTATGTCACCGCGCGCGGACAACTTGATTCATTTTGACATCAAAGGGCCGGGAGAAATTGTCGCGACCGACAACGGCGCGCCGATGGATTTTCAGCCGTTTCCATCGCACGACCGGAAGGCGTTCAATGGTTTTGCCTTGGTGATTGTCCGGGGAAAAGCCGGCCAATCGGGAACAATTAAACTGACGGCGACATCCGGCAAGCTGGCGACGGGAACGGTTTTTATTAAAACAACATTGAAAAAGGATTAGAAATTTTTCACATTTCGCGGAAACAATTATGAGAAAACTCATCGCACTCCTGATTCTCGCAACGGTCGCGCTTCCTGTTGTCGCGGAAAATCCAACGTTTACCGTGGACGCCGGTCGCATTGAGGGAAAGGTCAGCCCGATTCTTTACGGCTTGATGACGGAAGAGATCAATCATAGCTACGATGGCGGGCTTTACGCGGAACTGATCCAAAACCGCGCCTTTTTGGACGATGCGACAAAACCGGTTCATTGGTCGGTTGCAAACACCGGTGATTCGGCGGCGACAATCGCCCTCGACCCGGCGAACCCGCTCAATGCCGAACTGACAACGAGTTTGCGATTGACAGTGACGAAGGCGGACAAAAAAAGTCCCGCAGGCGCGGCGAATGATGGCTATTGGGGAATTCCCGTCAAATCGCGGACAACTTATCGGGCGACGGTTTTTGCCAAAGCGGATTCCGATTTTTCCGGTCCGGTCACGGTTTCGATCGTGAGCGACGACGGAAAGAAAATTTATGCGAGCAAACAATTTTCCGGTCTTTCGGGCGACTGGAAAAAATTTGAAGTGAAGCTCCGGACCGGAAGCGTTTCTCCGACGACCAAAGCGCATTTCGCCATCACGCTCGACCAGCCCGGAACGATTTCGCTCGGCTTTGTTTCGCTGTTTCCGCCGACCTGGGACAATCAGCCGAACGGCTTCCGCAAAGATCTGATGCAAATGCTCGTGGATTTGAATCCAAAATTTTTGCGTTTTCCCGGCGGCAATTATGTGGAAGGCAACACGATTCCAGAACGATTTGACTGGAAGAAAACGATTGGCCCGGTTGAACAGCGTCACGGTCATATGTCGCCGTGGGGTTATCGTTCCACCGATGGCATGGGCCTTTTGGAATTTCTGAACTGGTGCGAGGACATGAATGCCGAGCCGGTGTTGGCGGTTTACGCCGGTTATTCGCTCAATCACACGCACATCAATCCCGGCGACGATCTCAAACCATTTGTGCAGGACGCGCTCGATGAAATTGAATATGTCATCGGCGACACCAACACGACCTGGGGCGCGCAACGCGCCAAAGACGGACATCCAGCGCCGTTCCCGCTGCATTACGTTGAAATTGGAAATGAAGAGTGGTTCGATCGTTCCGGAAGTTACGACGCGCGTTTCAAGCAATTCGCCGATGCCATTAAAGAAAAATATCCGCAGCTCAAGACCATTTCCACCATCGGCTACGACCAGCCGGAAAAAGCCCGCGTCCATAGCGTCAAGCCCGACATGATGGATGAACATTATTACCGGTCGGTGCCGGAATTTTTGAAAATGTCCACCGATTACACCGAATCCTACGACCGCAACGGACCGGAAGTATTCGTGGGCGAATGGGCCGCGCATGAAACGTCCTTTGTTCCATGGGACAAGCGTTCACACAATGAACCGCCGACGCCAAACTTCAAAGCCGCGCTCGGCGACGCGGCGTTCATGGCTGCGATGGAACGCAATTCGGATCTGGTCAAGATGCAGTGCTATGCGCCGTTGCTGGTGAATGTAAATCCCGGCGCGCGGCAGTGGCGGCCGGATTTGATCGGTTATGACGCGATTTCTTCTTATGGGGCACCCAGTTATTACGCGATTCAAATGTTCAGCCAAAATGTCGGCGACGACATTCTTTCGACAACGTCTTCCGGTTCGGAGATCCAAGGTTGCGCCACCCGCGACAGCAAGAGCGGCGGGATTTTCGTGAAGCTGGTAAATCCAACCACAAATGCCGTGCCGCTGAAAATCGAAATCAACGGAATGTCATCGCTCGCATCCAAAGCGGCCGCGATTATTTTGACCGCGAATCCGGACGACACGAATTCCATCAAGGATCCGAAAAAAGTTGTTCCACATAAAAAGACCATTCACGACGTCAAGCCCGGCTTCGTCTATAAAATGCCGGCGGACAGCATCGTGGTGCTGAAATTGATGCCGCGTCCGTAATTCAAATCAGGCGCAATACATCTGATTGTGGCAAGTCTTCGGCGGCAGATTCTGCGCCAGATTGAAGATTGCCGCTGGAAATTTATTGGCTAAGATTTCGGCAATGCCCGAAGGTTTCAATTTGTTTGCGCGCCGCCTTTTTCTCCTGTTTGCCCTGGTTTTGGGGCCGATGGCTTCGGTCATTTCCATTCAAGCGCAAACCATTACGAACTTGCAGCAATTGACAGAAGCATTTGGCTCCGACCGGCAGGTTTACCGGGACGTCCGCATCGAAGCAACGGTCTGCGCGGCCAGCCGTCCAAAAGTCGGTGTCGTGATTTTACAGGACGACAGCGGAAGCGGATTGTTGGAACTGGGAGACTTGGGAAAGGAAATTCAACCCGGCGAAAGAATCCGACTTCAGGGATGGTATTTGCTGTTGCGCAAGCGCGACATGGGTGTGGAAATAACCCTGCCGCCGGTTGTCAACAATGACGGCACGCACGTCGCCCGGACGTGGAGCGGAATTGCGGATCTGAAAGCGGGAAAAATTCCTCTGCGCCTGGACTGGTTTAACAGTCTGCGCGATTTCAATCTCGAAGTTTACCTGGCCAGCTCCAACGGCGTTCAACAAGGCATTGATCCGAAATTTCTTTTTCATGCCGCGGTGGATGCCTCCGGCCGCACCAATTTTTTGCCCGGCTTGCGAGCGGATTGTTACGAAGGTTACTGGGAAAGTGCGCCGGATTTTGAATTATTGCGACCGGTCAAAACCGAAATCGTCACCAATTTCACGCTCGATTTTCGCACGCGCGACGAAATGATCGGCATCCGCTATTCCGGTTTTTTGGATGTGCCGGAGGATGGACGATATATTTTTCGAGTGCGTTCGGACGACGGCAGTTTGCTGTTTCTGGGCAAACCTGAATTGTCCGTCGTCAAAACCGGCGCGGCTCCGGTGCCGGTCGCGGCGCCGGGACTTTATGGCGAACAAATGAAAAGCCTGGACGAACGCCGTTGGATTGAGATCGAAGGCCGCGCCGAATTCATCCGGCAAAATGGCGAGGGGATTCAACTTGATTTGCATTCGGATCGCGACGTGGTTTCGGTTCGCATTGCCGATGCCGCGGGATTGGATCTTTCGCAATTGTTGAATGCCCGCATCAAGATCCGCGGCATCGCGCAGGGAGTGTTGACGACGGATCGCCGCATCGTTTTGGACAAAGTCTTTGTCGCCAGCGCAAAGGAGATTTCCTTTGTGGAAAAGGCGGCGACCGCAATTCCCTCGCTTCCCATCACAACCATCGGCGGAGTGCAAAGCCTTCCCATCGACGAAGCCCGCAAAGGTTTGCCGGTGCGCATCCGCGGCGTGGTGACGGACGCGAAGAATCCGATTTATGATCGCTGGATGTCCATTCAGGACGACACGCGGGGAATTTTCGTGAGCCTGACCAATGTCGCCAATACTCCTGCGTTTGGCGAGTTCTGGGAAGTTGAAGGCCATAGCGCCGCCGGAGATTTTGCGCCAGTGATCATCGCTGACAAATTGACGCGGCTTGGCGACGGCCGGATGCCCGAACCCGTGCATCCCACCTGGAACGAATTGGTCAACGGCAGCCGCGACGTGCAATGGGCTGAATTGGTCGGGTTGGTCACCGCCGTGCAAAGCAACACCGTCACACTGCTGCTTCCGGAAGGGCAATTGGATGTTTTCATGGACGGTCTTTTTGAATCGGATCTCAAGCCGTTCGAGAAAAGCGTTGTCCGCATCCGGGGCGTGCTTTACGCCATGTGGAATGCCCAGACGCGCGAAGTGCGCGTCGGCAACGTGATGATGCGCAATGCCAGCATCAGCGTGAATATTCCGGCGCCGAAAGATCCATTCGCAGCTGTTTCGAAAACGCCGCGCGAATTGTTGTTATTCGATGCAAAAGCCACGGCATTTCGTCCGGTAAAAGTGCGCGGACAAGTCGTTCATGCCGACGCCAGCCAGATTTTTCTTGAGGAAGACGGCGCCGGATTGCGCTTGTTGCCGGCCGAGAAAACCGATGTGCAGCCGGGTGACCTCGTGGAAGCCGTCGGTTACCCGGACATCGGTCGCACAACCTTGCAGCTTCGCGAAGTGCGGTTGCGCAAAACCGGCGTCGCACCGCTGGTCGCGCCAAAAAAATTGGAGGATTCAGCGTTGATCCGTGAAGGCCTGGATTCGACACGGGTGCGCGTTGAGGGAAAATTACTTGGCTGGCATTCGGAGCAGGGGACGCCCGTTCTCGAAATGCAATCGGGCGCGCATTTGTATCTGGCGAGATTGCCTCTGGGAAATCCGATTTCACTGCGAACCGGCAGCCGGCTGGCGCTGGAAGGTGTTTACGCCGGGCAGCGGGACCGGCGGCTGGAAAACCAGGCCGAATCTTTCGAATTGTTACTCAATTCGCCTGCGGACATCGTCGTTTTATCACAGCCATCCTGGTGGACGTTGCAACGTTTGCTGGTCATCGTCGGACTATTGCTGGTCGTTTTGGCATTTGCCGTGATTTGGATTACGCAATTGCGCCGTCTTGTGGAGCAGCGCACCGCGCAATTGCAAAGTGAAATCCGTGAACGCGAACGCGTTGAGCATCAACACGCGCTGGAAGCGGAACGTTCCCGTATCGCGCGGGATTTGCACGATGATTTGGGTTCGAGCCTGACCGAGATCGGCGTCCTGGCCAGCACCGGACAGCGTCCGCAATCCGGCCAGACCAGCCATGCCAATTTATTCCAGACCATCGCCGGAAAAGCGCGCAGTCTCATCGCCGCTCTGGACGTCATCGTCTGGGCGGTTGATCCGGAAGACAATTCGTTGCAATCGCTTGGCGATTATTTGAGCGGTTATACGGAAGAATTTTTTTCAAATACCAACATTTCATGCCGATTCAAAGTCCCGGTTTCATTTCCGCCGATCACATTGGAAGGCCGCGTGCGACATGATTTGCTCATGGCGGTAAAAGAAACCCTGAACAACATCGTGCGCCATTCCAGGGCCACCGAGGTTGAATTTCGGATGGCCATGTCGGAAAACGATCTGGAGATTGAAATTGCCGACAATGGAAAAGGTTTTGAAGGCAAAGCGGAGCGCGACGGACACGGCCTGAAAAATCTTTCGGCACGATTGATTAAACTGGGCGGCGGTTGCTCCGTCGAATCCCGTATTGGCGGCGGCACGACGGTTAAAATCCATCTGTCGTTGCCGGCAACGGCGGTTGCGAAGGCTGCCGGTCCGGAAAACTGAATACGACATTTGACGGATATTCTATTGCCGGAAATAATCTAAATTTGTCATCGAACCAGATTGCATTGGCAGTTTGTAGAAAGATGACATGTCAGCACAATTAGCACAAAGTATTGAAGTAGATCTGATGACGAAAGTCGCCATCGTTGAAGACAACGCCACGTTGCGGAAATATCTCGCCGAAGTGATTGGTAACACGCCGGGACACCGCTGCGTTTGCGCGTGTTCATCCGCCGAAGAAGCCGTCGTGGAGATTCCGGCGCACAAGCCAAACGTCGTGCTGATGGACATCCATTTGCCCGGTGAATCCGGCATCGCCTGCACCGCGCGCCTTCGCGAAAAATTGCCGAACGTCCAGGTCATCATGCTGACCGTTTACAAAGACATCAAAATGATTTTCCAGGCGCTCAAGGCGGGGGCTTGTGGCTATGTTTTGAAACGTTCGGATGACAAGGAAATTTTGGACGCCATCGCCGAAGTTCGCGCGGGTGGCGCGCCGATGACGAGTGAAATCGCGCGAATGGTTGTGCGTTCATTCATGGAATCGCCAAAGGTTGCCGAGACCGGCGGCACCGATCAGCTTTCCGCGCGCGAAATGGAAATCCTCGCGCTCGTCGCGGAAGGCTGCCCCAACAAAGAAATTGCCTCGCGTCTGTTCATCAGCAACGCGACGGTGCGGACGCATTTGATGCACATTTACGAGAAGCTTCACGTCCGGTGCCGCACCGAGGCGGCGGCGAAATATCTGCGTTCCAATCCGGCTCCGTCCGCAAAACAATCAAACGCGAATTAAATCATGCGCCGGAAATTTTGCATCGCGTTATTGCTTGTCTTTATCGCGGTCATTTCCGCGGTTGCCGCGGACAATGTTTCGTTGCCGTTTGTCAGCCCGATGTTCGGCGACAACATGGTCTTGCAGCGCGGCCAGCCGAACACGATTTGGGGCTGGTCAAAACCGGGTGATAAAATCCACGTGGAAATTGCCGGGCACAAAGTCCGGGCCGTGGCCGGAGGCGATGGCAGATGGGAAGTCAAAATTGATCCGCCTGCGGCTGGCGGACCTTACACGCTGAAAATTGACGGCGCGCAGCATGTTGTGCTTCACGAAATTCTGGTGGGAGATGTCTGGCTTTGTGGCGGCCAATCCAATATGGAACTTCCGCTGGAACGAACGCGGAATGGCAAAGAAGAGATCGCCGCGGCCAATCATCCGGAAATCCGGTTGTTCAAAGTTCAATCGCATGTGTCGTATTCGCCGGCGGCAATCCCTCAAGGCGATTGGAAAATTTGTTCTTCGCAAACAATTTCCGAAGACGGTGGATTTTCGGCGGTCGCTTATTATTTTGCGCTTAAGGTTCAACGTGAAATCCATGTCCCGATCGGTCTGGTCGAGGATTGCGTCGGTGGAACGCCGGCGGAATCCTGGACCAGCGCGGCGACGTTGCGCACGCTGAAAGATTTTGACGCGCAACTGGACGAAATGGAACGTCTGAAAGCCAAAGGCGGAACTGCGTATGGAAATTATGTGATGCCGTGGTATGAGGAATACGATGTCGGCCAAAAGAGTAACTGGTTTGCCGCTGACTTCGACGATTCAAATTGGAATACCGTTCAGATTGCCGGTGGATTTTCAGAGCTTGGCGTGCCTGGAACGCCCGCCGTTTGTTGGTTCCGCAAAGAAATCACGCTGCCGAATCCATTGCCGTCCGGCAACGCGATGATTTCTCTGGGCGTCGTTGAACGCATGGATACGACTTACGTCAATGGTCAATGGGTCGGCGCGAGCGCCTGGGTCGAAAACCCGCGGTTGTATCCGTTGAAAATTGGAATTCTAAAACCGGGAAAAAATGTCATCGCTATTCGCGTTTTTAAAACGAAACCAAACGGCGGGTTTATGTCGGATGCGGACAAATTATTTTTGTCATTTGGCGATGGAACAAAAACTTCCCTGGCCGGTGAATGGCGCGGCGCGTTGAGCGTAGATGCGCGACCGCCGCATCCATTGCCGATGGGATCCGAAAATTGGCCGGTGATGCCGGCAGTTTTATATCACGGCATGATCGAGCCGGTCGCGCCGCTGGCGATTTCCGGTGCTGTCTGGTATCAGGGCGAGCAAAACGCCGATCGTCCGAAGCAATATGAGAAGTTATTGCCGGCAATGATCGGCGACTGGCGGAAATTGTTTGGACAGGGCGATTTTCCTTTTTACATCGTCAGTTTGCCGGCGTTTATGCATCACCAAAATCAGCCACCGGAATCAGGCGGTTGGGCAGAGATCCGCGCCGCGCAGGCATTTGTCGCGCGGACGGTGAAAAATTCCGCGCTGGCCGTGACCATTGACACGGGCGATCCGGACAATATCCATCCGCCCGATAAAAAAATTGTCGGCGACCGCCTGGCGCTCTGTGCGTTGGCGCAGCATTACGGCGAAAAAATTCCGTATCAAGGCCCGACTTTCAGGTCCATCGGGCATGAGCCCGGCGCGTTGAGAATTTATTTCACCCACGCCGACGGCGGATTGGTTGTGAAAGGCGGCAAATTGGAAGAATTCGCCGTGGCGGGGAAAGACGGTCAATGGCATTGGGCGGACGCGAAAATCGAGGGCGACACGGTGGTCGTTTCTTCGCCGCAAGTTTCCGCACCGCAGGCGGTTCGTTACGCGTGGCAGTCGTTTCCTCACGCAACGCTTTACAACGGCGCCGGACTTCCGGCGGTTCCGTTTTCGAGCGCCGGATTTTGATTTGAATAATATATTTGCGGGCGCGTTAAAAACGCTTGCCAAGAGAGAACCTCTCGACTCAAAGTGTTTCATGCGACGAAAAACCCCTCGTGTTCTGCTTGCTTTGGGCTGGTATGACCATCGGGTGCATCAAGGGATTGCACGCTACGCGGAAAAAGCAGGCTGGCATTTGTGTGCGGACGTGACGAAGGAAAAAGTGATTCCATGGGGTTGGGAAGGCGACGGTATCCTGGCATGGCTTGGAGCTGGGGACGATCTTGCGGAATTTGTAGTGCAGGCGAAATTGCCGACCGTGGATTTCAGTATTCGTCGTCCGCATCTTCCATTTCCGCGGGTATTGACCGACCATGTTTCTGCGGCGCGATTGGTGGCTGACCATTTTTTAACGCATGGCCTGAAAAATTTCATGTTTTATAGTGCCGCGGCAAATTGGTCGTTTGACGAGACCGGGCAGGCATTTGTGGAGACCCTCAAAGCGGCCGGGCATCCGTGCAATTGGATCCGCTGGCATAAATCAGCCGAATTCACGACGGGACATTTCCAATGGAAAGACAAGCGCCGATGGCTGGGCGCACAATTGAAACAATCGCCCAAACCTCTGGCGGTTTTTGCGGCGTCGGATGATCACGCGCTTGAAGTGCTTGAAATCTGCGATGCTCTGGGAATTTCTGTTCCCGAACAGGTCAGCCTGATCGGATTGGACAATTCACTGCTGGCCGTGGAAGCGATGCACACGCCGATTTCCAGCGTGGACCGGAATCTGGAGACGGTCGGTTATCGCGGCGCGGAATTGCTGGACCAATTGATGAAAGGCAAACCTGCGCCGAAAGAACCGATCCGCGTTCCGCCCACGGGCCTGATTGCGCGCAAAAGCAGTGATTTGCTCGCCATCAATCACCCGGGCATCGCGCGCAGTTTGCGGTTTATGTGGGAACATTGCCATGAACCGATCCACGTGGATGATTTGGCGAAAATTGCTTCAATGTCGGTCAGAAATTTTCATCATGCTTTCGTCACCAATGTCGGCCGTTCGCCGGGAAATGAATTGCAGCGGATCCGGATCGAACGCGCGAAAAAACTGCTTTCCGACACGACGGAAAAAATGGACGTCATCGGCGAAATGTGCGGCTACGAAAATGGCAACAGTTTCTGGGTGGCCTTCAAACGCGCTACGGGAATGTCCCCGAAAGCTTATCAAAAAAAACAAGTCAGGGCATTGATTGCATCGTCGCGTCCATAGCACTTTTTTCAATGTGATGTGCTGAAATTCATTTCTGAATTTGCGATACAAAAATTTACAATGCCATTCATGCCCTTGAGTCAAATGAAACGGACCGTCCTTTGCCGGCTTGCGGTAATCATCACGGCAACCATCTATAACGCCTGCTTTTTCGCCGGCGCAAAAGACATCTCCCCGAATGTCGCCATGCCCGCGTTTCCAAAATACGCCGTCAGCCTCGCCGATTTCGGCGGCAGCGGCGACGGCAAAACATTAAATACTTTGGCCTTTGAAAAAGCCATCGCTGCACTGTCAGAAAAAGGCGGCGGCACTCTGGATGTCCCGCCGGGCTTTTGGTTGACGGGGCCGATAACGTTCCGGAGTAATATCAATCTGCATCTCGAACGCGGCGCACTGATCAAATTTTCCTGCGATTACAAATTATATCCGCTCACGGTGATTGACATGAAAGGCGAAAGGGAAGTGGATTCCACTTCGCCGATTTCAGGACAGAATCTGGAAAACGTCGCCATCACCGGCGACGGAATTCTCGACGGGGGCGGCGATGCCTGGCGTCCGATCAAGAAGGGAAAGTTGGGCGACGGCGATTGGAAAGCAATCGTCAAGTCCGGCGGCATTCTGAATTCAAAAGGCGACACCTGGTATCCAAGCCGTGAAGTTATGGACGGTGAGAAAATTGTTTCAAAATTGCGCGAGCAAAATTCATTGGATTTGAAAGATTATGAACCGGCGCATCAATTTTTGCGCCCGAAAATGCTCCGTTTCATCGGCTGCAAAAAGGTTTTGCTTGAAGGTGTGACATTTGAAAACCCGCCAAATTGGACAATCAATCCAGCTCTCTGCGACGACGTTTCCATTTTGAACGTCGAGGTGCGCAATTCGCCCATCGCGCAAAACAGCGATGCGTTGGATTTGGAATCCTGCCGCCGCGCGGTCATCCGCGATTGCATTTTTGATGCGGGTGACGATGGCATTTGCATTAAGTCCGGCAAAGATGCGGCGGGTCGCCGTATCGGTGTGCCGACCGAAGACGTGTTGGTCGAAGGTTGCACGGTTTATCATGCGCATGGCGGCTTCACGATTGGCAGCGAAATGTCCGGCGGCGTGCGCAACATGGTGGTGACCAATTGCACGTTTATCGGCACAGACATTGGCTTGCGGTTCAAAAGCACGCGCGGTCGCGGTGGCGTGGTGGAAAATATTTTTATCTCGGACATTCGTATGATGGACATCGTCGGCGATGCCATTAATTTCAATATGTTTTACGGCGGCAAATCGCCGCTGGATGAAATGGCGGGGACTGCGGAAACCAATTTTCCGCCTGTGGACGAAGGCACGCCGCAATTCCGCGACATTCGGATTCAAGACATCGTTTGCCGCGGCGCGCAAAAGGCGATTGTCCTGGAAGGATTGCCGGAAATGCCGATCCGCAATATTTCCCTGAAAAATGTTTCGATCACATCACGCAGTGGCGTATCGGTGACGGACGCGGACAATGTCACGTTTGAAAACGTCCATGTCGAAAATTCAATCGGCGAGGCGTTGAAAACCTTCCGTGTAAAAAATTCAAACCTTGAATTGTTGAAATGACTAAAGCTGGAAAATTTCGTTGGGTGATTTGCGCGTTATTGTTTGCGCTGATTTCATTGTGTTATATGGATCGGCTGATTATCGGCCCTCTCAAAGAGCCGATCAGCAAGCAGTTTGGCTGGTCGGAGGAAAACTATGCCAATATCGCTGCGGCCTTTTCTTTTGCCTATGCCTTCGGTTACCTCTTTGCCGGGCGGGCCATAGACATCTTTAAGTTGAAACGCGGGCTGCCGGTGTTTGTCTTTGTCTGGAGCCTGGCGGAGGTGGGGCATGGGCTGATCAACTTCATCGGCAGAGACGCCCAACTCCAGTTCCACTACCCATGGTTTTCATTTGCGGACAAAGGGCTGGTCTGGATGACGTTGGTTACGCCGATGAGTGTGGCCGGGTTTGTTGTTGGCCGGACGGTTCTTGGCCTGGCCGAAGGCGCTGATTTTCCGGCGGCTGTTCGCGCCGTGGCCGAATGGTTTCCGGTCAAAGAACGCGCTTTTGCCACCGGATGGTTTAACGCGGGTTCCAATTTCGGCGCGATTGTGGCTCCGATTCTCGTGACGTGGATTTGCTTGCGCTACGGTTGGTCGCTGGCCTTTTATTTAGTGGGCGTTTTGGGGCTGGTATGGGTGATCGTTTGGTGGCTTTTTTATGATGATCCGGCCAGGCATCACCGGCTCAAGCCCGCGGAATTGGATTACATCCGCGGCAGTCAGCCTCAAGTGGCGGAAAAAGCCGTAAAGGTTCCATGGCTCTCTTTATTCCGATACCGCTCGGTTTGGGCTTTTGTCATCGCCAGCATTCTCGCAGGACCGGCCTGGGGATTTTATCAATTTTTTATTTCGGATTTTATTCACAAGCGTTATCACACGGGACTGTTGTCCACCGGACTTTGGACAAGTGCGTTTTATTTTTTGACGGGAATCGGCGGTATTTTCGCGGGATGGCTGGCAGGCAAGTTGATGGACCGGGGCTGGAGCTTGAATACTGCGCGCAAGGTGTCGCTGCTGATCTGTGCGCTGGCGGTGGTGCCGGTTTTTACCGCTCCGTTTGCGCCAAGCGTGCTGTTGGCGGTGCTGATTGTCGGTCTGGCAGGATCGGCGCATCAAGGCTGGACGGCGAATCTTTTCAGCTTTGTCTCCGATACGATGCCGAAGGAGGCCATCAGCTCTGTTATTGGTCTGGGCGGATTTGTCGCCTACTTCACCGGTGGATTTGTCAACGCCCTCACCGGCATTATTCTGCAAAAGACCGGCAGCTATGTCTGGGTATTTGCTTATTTTTCCGGAATGTATGTTCTTTCGTTGCTGTTGATGCAACTTCTGGTTCCAAAAATCACTGACACACAGACCGGCCTGGCCAGGCGGCCGGCTGAGGAATTGAATGCCGGACGGACGACCAAGGAATGAGACCGGAGAATTTGAGTCACGTCCTATGAAAGGTTTTTTGTCAGTTGAAACGACTGGTGAAACAGCGCTCCCGGTTGCTGCGGCGAACAATTTCGCATATCCATGGGTGTCAGATCAGGGAAATGGCACCTACCGCAATCCTGTCATTTACGCAGATTATTCCGACCCGGACGTGATTCGCGTGGGGGAAGATTTTTATTTAGTCGCATCAAGTTTCAATTGCTCGCCAGGACTTCCGATTTTGCATTCGCGGGATTTGGTGAATTGGAAGATTATCAACCACGCGTTGAAACACGTTCCGCATCCGCGTTACGACGAAGTTCAACCCGGTTGCGGTGTCTGGGCGCCGTCAATTCGTTTTCATGCAGGGAAATATTGGATTTTCTTTCCGACGCCGGACGAAGGCATTTACGTTACGACCGCAAATCATCCCGCGGAAAAATGGAGCGAACCGCAGTTGTTGCAAGCGGGTAGGGGACTGATTGATCCATGTCCGTTATGGGACGACGACGGCAAAGCTTATTTGGTTCACGCCTATGCCGGTTCCAGGGCCGGCATCAAACATCGCCTTCGCGTTTGTCCGATGGCAACGGACGCATCGAAATTGCTGGGCGAAGGAGAAATCGTTTTTCATCAACCTGAAAAGCATCCGACGCTGGAGGGTCCAAAATTTTTGAAACGCGATGGATGGTATTACATTTTGGCTCCGGCTGGCGGCGTGGAAAACGGCTGGCAGGTCGCGTTGCGCTCGAAAAATATCTTCGGACCATACGAGGACAAAATCGTTCTCGCGCAAGGCGGCACACACATCAATGGTCCGCATCAAGGCGCGCTTGTGGATACGGTGAACGGTGACTGGTGGTTTGTGCATTTTCAGGACGCCGGTGTTTATGGGCGGATCATTCATTTGCAGCCAGTCGAATGGCCGGATGGCTGGCCCATTATGGGTAATCATGGCGAGCCGGTATCGCATCACGCAAAACCGTTCGCTGCCGATGCAGAAATTTTTACGCCGCAGACAAGCGACGAATTTGATTCAGCGCAGCTTGGCCTGCAGTGGCAGTGGAACGCGAATTACAGGAATAACTGGTATTCGTTGACCACACGGGAAGGCTGGCTCCGGTTGTTCCCGCAACCGGCCCGGCAGGAAAAATTGATTTTGTTGCCGAACTTGCTGTTGCAAAAATTTCCGGCCCGAAGTTTTACGTGCGAAACGCATTTAGAATTTGCACCGGAAAAAATTGGTGACCAGGCAGGCTTGATTATTTCCGGCGAACAGTCAGCAACACTTGCGCTGGAAAAAGCGGAGAAGGGCAATCAGTTGGTTTTGCGTGTTGACGGCGTCGCGCAATTCACCCACGAAGATGCGCCCGATGTCATTAAATTGCGCGTCTCGGTTCGCGACGGCGGTCTTTGCAATTTCAGTGTTGGGACGCCAAATGGTTGGACAACGATTCCGAAATCATTTGTGGCGCAAAAGGGCGTTTGGATTGGAGCACGGCTCGGATTGTATAGTCTTGCCGGCAGCCAAAGTCAATCAACGGGCTACGCCGATTTTGATTACTTCCGGTTTATTTAAATTCCGGTTACGTGCATTTGCCGCGATCACGCTTTTTTGACCGGCACCTCAGGATTTACCTGTGCAATTGGTTTTTCTCCCTTCATCGCGAGAATCAGATTTTTCACGGCAGTGGTCGCCTGGCGCACAACGCTCTCGTAAGTGCGAGACGCAATGTGCGGCGTGCAGACGACATTCGGTAAGTTAAGCAGAGGGTGGTCGGCTGGCGGTGGTTCCTGGTCTAAAACATCGGTGCCGTATCCCCCAACTTGTCCGGATTTTAATGCTTCAATCATGTCTGACGTATGAACGATTTCGCCGCGCGCGCAATTCAAAATTATGACGCCTTTTTTCATCTTTGCGATAGATTTTGAATTAATCATGTCCTTCGTATCAGGGGTAAGATTTGTATGCAGTGAAATGTAATTGCACGCAGAAAATATTTCATCACGCGTCGCGGCGCGCCTAATATCATGATCTTTGGCAAACTTTTCATCCCAATAGACATCGAAACCAAAAACTTTCATGCCAAACGCTTTTGCCCGAATCGCTACTTCTTTTCCGATTCGACCGAGTCCGATGATGCCGATTGTTTTGTCCAAAAGCTCGTGGCCTGTTTTGCGCTTCCAGCTGCCACTACGGGTTGAATCTGTGTGAAAAAGTAAATTTTTTTCCAGTGCAAGCAGCAAAAGAAAATTATGTTCCGCCACCGTCGTATGATTTACTCCGGGCGTGAACAAAACCGGGATTCCAAATTCACTCGCGGACTTTACGTCAATTTTGTCCACGCCGATTCCATATTTACTCAACACTTTCAACTTCGGACGCGCCTTTTCCAAAACCTTGCGCGTGATGGCATCATCGCCGCAGATGTAACCGTCAACGTCACCGACAAGTGCGAGCGTATCTGCTTCGTTCAGTGGACCGCGGGCGGTAACAATTTCCCAACCTGTCTGTTTTAACAATTCATGGTGTTCGCCCGGCGTATCTTGAAAAGAGGTCGTGGTCAGTAAAATTTTCATTGGCGACCATGTTAAAAAATTTGGCCTCTATTACAAACATAGAGGCCTATCAAATTCTGCCAGAAATTTTGATTTTTCTGCACTACGCGCCCAAATCCGAACGCGCCATCGTCGCCAAGCGGGTTTGGGCCTGCTTGGAAACGTTGGTGAAAATCATAGAAATTCGATACCCAGTATGCTTGCTGCCCGAGCAGGCAACGACCACGCCACTGCAATGCAATTTACTGCCATCGCGCGGCGATAACAAAGCGACGGTCATTTCCGCCCATTCATTAAACGGTGTCGGACTGCGGAATTCGATGCCATTCTTGTGAATGGCTACCGTGTCTGCAGACAATTCCAAGTGCGCCTGTCGTGCCGTGACAGTAAATTTTTGATTAAGTGAACCAATGCTTCCGATTTTTCTCGCGCTCATAACGTATTCAAATTACCACGCTTCGTGCTGTCGTCAAATATCCATGGTCAGTTTTTTCCGTCAAATTTTACCACTCGATAACGGCTGCTCCCCATGTCAAGCCGGCACCGAAAACGACGAGTAAAACCAAGTCGCCCCGTTGCACTTTGCCCGAGGAAACTGCTTCATCCAAAGCGATCGCCACGCTTGCTGCGGAAGTGTTGCCATATTTGTCCAGATTGATGAATACCTGTTCGGGCGTCGCGCCGAGCCGGTCACTCACAGCATCGATAATGCGACGGTTTGCCTGGTGGGCGATAACGCATTTGATTTTGGAAATATCCAGTTCACAACGCCGCAACGCCTCCTGTGCAGCCGACTGCATTGCCTGGACTGCGTTCTTAAAGGTTTCTTTGCCTTCCATCCGCAAATAGTGCTGCCGCGCATCAATGGAATCTTTAGTGGCAGGACAACGACTGCCGCCGCCGGGCATAAAAAGTAAATCAGCATTCTCGCCGTTGGCGCCCATCACTGCAGTCAATAAACCGTGTGAATTTTCGCGGCTTTGCAAAATTGCTGCGCCCGCGCCGTCGCCGAATAAAACGCACGTGTTGCGGTCGGTCCAGTCCACAATCGACGAAAGTTTTTCCGCGCCGATGACCAGAACGGTATTGTAGCTGTGTGATTGAATGAATTGTTGTCCGACCTCGAGTCCATAAATGAAACCTGAACATGCTGCTTCCAGATCAAATGCCGCCGAGCGTTTTGCGCCCAATTTCTTTTGCACCAGACAAGCCGTTGCCGGAAACGGCATGTCCGGTGTGATTGTAGCGACGATGATCAAATCAATTTGTTCGGCCGTGACGCCGGCCATTTTCATTGCCCGTTCGGCGGCTTTAGCCGCCATGTCTGAAGTAAATTCATCCTTTGCCGCAATATGACGCTCTTTGATCCCTGTTCGCGTGGTAATCCAATCATCGGAGGTCTCTACCATTTTTTCCAAATCGTGGTTGGTTAGAACCTTTTCCGGCACATACGAGCCGATGCCGGTGATGGAAACAGTGCGTCCCTGAAAATTATGTTTTGCGCGCGGATTTTTCATTTTGAAGATTCACCGGCTGCGACTGCCAGTTTTTCATTCGCTTTCGCAATTTCGCGGGCGATGACATGATTGATTTCGTGTTGCAATGCTTCGGCGGTCACGCGAATGGCGCTGGTGATGGCGCGTTCACGGGCTGATCCGTGTGCTTTGAAGACAAGGCCATTGAATCCCAGCATCGGCGCGCCACCGTAAACTTCCGGATCCATGCGTTTACGGATGGCCTGAAATGCCCCGCGCGAAAGATAGGCACCGATCTGCCGCTGCGCCGTGTGCATCAATTCGCGCTTGAGCATCGAAAACATCGCCAGCGCAAGGCTTTCAGACGTTTTCAAAACGATGTTGCCGACAAAACCGTCACAGACGACGACGTCCACGTGGTCTTTGAACAAATCATGTCCTTCGACGTTGCCAATGAAATTGAAATCCAATTTCTGGCACAGCTTGAATGCCGCAAGAGAAAGCTCGTTGCCTTTGGAGTCTTCTGTTCCGATGCTTAAAACGCCAACGCGCGGGTTTTTGCGGCCAAGGACTTCGCGTGAATAAATGTTTCCCATCACCGCAAATTGCGCGAGATGTTCCGGTTTGCATTCCACATTTGCGCCGGCGTCCACCAGAACAAATTCATTTCCCTGCCGTGGAATCACCGTAGCGATGCAACCCCGATCCACGCCCGAAACGCGGCCGACTTTAAATGTCGCCGCTGCAAAGAGTCCGCCGGTATTGCCCAGCGAAACCATGGCGTCGGCTTTGCCTTCGGCGACCAAGTCCGCGGCGCGCGCCATGGAAGAATCCTTCTTCTTGCGCAACGCGACGACGGGTTTGTCGTCCATTTCGATGACTTCGGTGGTGTGGATGACTTTGACGCGATGGTCGCGGAATCCGCGCGGCGGCAAAGCGTTATGGATGTCGGTCTGGTTACCGACGAGAAAAAGCTGGGAGATTTTCTTGTTTTCTTCGAGGGCGCGTTTCACTGCCGCGATGACAACACCGCAGCCGTGGTCGCCGCCCATGACATCCACTGCAATTCGCATGGAAAATTTTTAGTTTCGAATTTTAAGTTTTGCCGGAAAACAAACGCGTCGCGCGAAATCTTCGCGAAAAAAACTTAAAACTAAAAATTAAGAATTAAATCAGGCGCCGGCCGTGACGGTGATGACCTGGCGGCCTTTATAAAATCCGCAAGCGGGACAAACGCGGTGCGGCACATAAGGTGCGTCGCACTGCGGGCATTTGCTCAATTGCGGCAATTTCAGCACGCTGTTGTAAGCACGGCGCATGCGCTGCCGGCTCGTTGACGGTTTGCGTTTGGGAACTCCCATAAATTCAAATTACAGTTTCAGTTTGTTCAATTCAGCCCACGCGGACGATTTGTCCTGCCTGCCGCGGGCTTTTTTAATTTCTTTCAATCCGCCGCAGTCGGGTTTGCACAGCGGATGCTGCGGAAATTCAAGCAGAATATCTTCACGGATAAACGGAGTCAAGTCCACGCAATCATTGTCCACGGACACTTTTTCCTCGCCTTCTAGCGGCAAATGCAGCGCCCAATGCGGCAAAGCGATTTTATGCTCGAACGATTTCAGGCAGCGGACGCACTCGCAATTGAGCGTCAAATCCAGCGTTCCCTGGGTTAAAATTGCATTGTGCAATTTTTCAACGGCCAAATCGTATCGCAACGGTTTCTCCGCATGAATCATGTCATCGTGCAACTCAAGGTTCAATTCTTCCGGCGACAATTCACCTTTCAAATGAAGATCGCGGTTTTCCAGATGGCGAAGATTAACGGAAAGCATAATCTTGGTTTGAGTTTCAAGCTGCGCACTTTGTTCAACTTAAAACCAAAAATTCACAACTCAAAATTACTTTGCGCCTTTTTCTTTTTGGGGTAAAAGTTTTTTTTGCAACGCTTTTTCCACGTGCGGCGGCACAAACGGGCTGATATCACCGCCGAGCCGCGCGATTTCTTTGACAATGCGCGAGCTGATGAAGGTGTAGGTTTCCTTCGGCATCATGAAAATCGTTTCAATTCGTTCATTCAATTTGCGATTCATCAATGCCATTTGAAATTCAAATTCAAAATCTGAAATTGCCCGTAATCCGCGGATGATCGCCTGCGCTTTTTGCTTGCGCGCATAATCCACAAGCAGTCCGTCGAAAATTTCCGCGTCAACATTCTTCATCCGGGCAATGGCCGGACGCATCAATGCGAGTCGTTCTTCCAATGTGAACAACGGATGTTTGCTTTCGTTTTTGGCGATGGCGACGACGACGCGGTCGAATAATTTGGCAGCGCGATGAAGCACGTCCAAATGGCCGTTGGTCAATGGATCAAAACTGCCGGGATAAATCGCGGTTCGCATTTTTTTTATTTGTTAATAGCAATAACGAAAAGTCCAGCCAATAAAAGCCAACCGACAAATTCTAAAAAACGAAATTTCTTTACACCAAAATAAATACAGGCCAGTGGCACAAGCAATAAGCAAATAAGCATTGTAATTTCCTGCGGTCTATCGGTTATTGTGAAAGTCGGTGGATTGGCTGAATGATTCGCGATAATTTTGCCCGTATGGGGAATGAGAACTGCAAGAAAAAGAAATGAAAACAGCAAAGCCATCATAATTCGAACCCATCCAATTTTTTGCTTTGATTTTTTCATGACCTATTAACTTAAAATTAAAAATTCAAAATTGAAAACTTATTTATTCCATGGCACTTCATAAATCCGCACGGCGGCTTTGATGCCTTTGACCGTGACGGGAAACATTTCGGCGCAACGGGCAGCCAGCAGCGCGTCTTCGCGCAACAGATGATTGTAAGTGGTGTCGCTGATGATGATGCGTCCGCTGCCGGAAACGCCTTCGAGCCGGCTGGCCAGATTCACTTCGCGGCCAAAAATCGTATAATTTAAAATGTGCGCGTCCGAACCCATCAAACCGACGGTGACGAGACCGGTATTGATGCCGGTGCCAAGCATAAGCGAGGAACGCAAAAATTTCGGCGGCAAACCTTTCGCAGTGCGTTCGCGATTTTCCTGTTCAATGCCGGGATTTTCAGCAGTGCGTTTTTCATTCAATTCGCGGATCGCCTGCTGTGCGTCAATGGCCGCGCGGACACAACAAATCGCATGATTTTCATTCGGAACGGGCGCGCCCCAAAATGCCATGACGCAATCGCCGATATATTTGTCGAGCGTGCCGCCGTGCTTTTTTACGGCATCAGCCACGGCCGAAAGATATTGATTGACCGTGTTGAGCATTTCACTGGCGGATAGATCTATGTAAATCTCCGCTTCTTCATCGGAAAGGTCATGGGTGCGGACATATTCCGCCGCCTGTTCCTGCATTTGGTCGGTCAATTGTGTAAAGCCGCGGATGTCGGCAAAAAGGACGGTGACCTCGCGGCGTGTGCCGCCGAGCGAAAGTTTTTCCGCGCGCAACAATTCATTGACAACGTCCGGTGAAACAATTCTCGAAAAAACTGATCTGACGCGGCGCTTTTGATGTTCTTCAAAAACGACGCGGTAAGTCACCAGGCCGACGTGTTCCATGAAAATTGCGCCGCCGACAGGAAATACAAGCGGCAGCCAAAACCGGAAATGGATAAACGCAAAAAATGCCAGGCCGATATAGCCGAGAATTAAAATGATGACGCTTGCGCTCGCGGCAAATGCGCGGAAATACCATGTGAGCAGCGCCGTCAGGACGCCAAGCAAAAGGATGAGGGCGATTTCGACTTGAATTGATGCGCGATGAATGAATGTGCCTGTGATGATGGAATTGGCGACATTCCAATGTTTGCTGACCAGGAGTGTGTCTCGTTGCAATGGCGTTGCGCCGCGGTCGGTCAAATCGTTTCCGGTGGCGGCGGAACCGACAATGACGAGCTTTCCGCGGAATGGATTATGCAAATCGTTCGTCTCTCCTTTGATACGTTCCAGATTTTCCGAGAGCAAATTTTCAATCGGCGCGCGCAGCAAATGCCGGTCGTTTGGCGTCAGCCGCCAATCGATGTAAAAGTAGCTGTTCCGGTCAACGGGAATCGTTCGTGAGATTCCATTTGTTCCCGGCAAAACAATTTTGCCGTGCGGCAAATCAATCTTAGCCTGGTTTAAATTCAAACCGAGTTCTTGCGCGGCGATGACGACGCCCATGTGCCAAATTATTTTGTCATGGAATGCCTTCGCTTTTGGCGCAACTCCGGGCGGCAATTTGTCGCCCGCGAGGTCGGCGATAGAAAAATTGGTTTGAGAATCAATGGGGATTTCAACGGAATTGGTGCTTCCGTTTTGTGGCAGAATAAGTTTCCCCGGCGCAATTTTTGCGCCCGCCAGATCCAGATCGTAATCTTTTGCAGCCTGCTCAATGATCGGATTCCAGCGCCGGTAAATGCGAAATGTCCGGACGCGGCGCAAGACACCATCTGAATCTTTTTCGGTGGAAATGTCACCAAGCGCGAGCGCGTTGGTTGCAAACAGGCTTGGCGGCGTGATTTCCGGCGTGATGGCGAGGAGGACATTACCTGCGTGCCGCATTTGCATCGCAAAAAAGTCATCAGATTCAATCAGTTGGCCATTGGCCAATTGCACCGGCGGATGGTCGGGGCGCAATTCGCCGAATAACACGTCGAAGGCGATTGTTTTTGCGCCTTGCGAGGACAATTCATTTACGAGCCGCCCGTAAACTTCGCGTGGCCAATAGAGTCCATAAGAACGGCCAAGCAATCCGTTTTGCATGGCGGCAATACTCGAATCTTCCATTGAGACGAAAGCGAGGTTGGTGGCCGCAGGCGCGGGAAAATGCAAAGCCGTTTTTGCCCGCAAATCGTAAGTCAGGCATTCCAGTCGTTCAAAGAAATCAAATCTGGCAAGGCGCAAAACGCAAATGACCGCCAGGACGGTGATGGCGAGAATAAATGGCGTGACTTTCGGCAATTTGAATCGCACGCCATCGGATTAAACGAAAAACCAGAGCAACTCAAGGCTGCTCTGGTTTTTTTGAAAATGGATCGTGAATTACTGGCCACCACCTTCGTTACCAGTCCCGTTTCCGCCGCCGTTTCCCCGGCCATTTCCGCTATTGCCGCCACCGCGGTGATGCCCGGCGGTCGGGGAGATATGGCGATGATTCCAGTCGTATGAGAACGAGGTGAATTCGTAGTAAATCGTTTCAATCGCGGTATTCATTTGCGACAGCAATGCGATCAGGTCGGGGGGGAGCGGTCCCATTTGTCCTGTGCTGGGGTCGAACATGTAGCCGGGGTTGATCAAAAATGTTTTCGGGGTGCCATCCGGTCCGACAACAGAAAGAACCACTGAATGGCCGGATTTGCCGGAAACACCGCACATGCCGTTCGCATCAATCACAAAAAAAGTTCCGCGGATTCCTGCGATGCCGTTTGGAATTTTGATTAAATACTGCGAAGCAGCCGATGCTTTTTTGACATTGGCGAAAACGCGCCCCTGCTTTAAATCCAATTCAGTGTCGCTGACGGTGTCGGCGCCGGTATCGGAAACAGTCAGTTTATCAATGGCAATCGTGCTGTTTTCCCAAAGGCGAATCACATTTTGTTCCGCCGACGGAGTGTAATCCACGGCGCCGCGCACGTTCGCGTCCGGAGCCAGCGAAATGCGGTCTGGTGTGGGGCGCGCTTGCGGCAATTTAACTTGCTTGCCAAGCACGACATCCACATAGGCGTTTTTGGCGGTCTGAATAACCGCGCCAGCGTGAAGAAGTTTTCCGACCACCAGCGGATGCCATTGGTCATTTTCGTCTAATTTATACCGGGCGACACCTTGGATGCGGACGACTGTGGCGATTCCGTTTTTGGTGTCCTGGGCATGAGATTGAAAAGTGAAAGCTGCGTAAATAGCGATTGCGGCAAATGTTGGCAAAAATTTCATAAAAGCCTTTCGGAAACTCTGCGATTTATCGTTACTATAAAACGGTGACCGTAAATGTCAATGGCAAAAGCCCTTGCGTTTATGGCTGGCTGGTGATCTTGCGCCAGTCCAGGCCTTGCGTTCCGGCATAAATAGCGAATGCCTTTTCGTTTTGAATCAGCACGGCCCGCACGACGCTTGAATCATCCGCTCTGCCTAGATCTAAAATGCTGTCAGGAATGATGCCCATTTTTTTATGCGCATAAAGCAAAGCGAATAACGCCTGGGCAACAGCCGTGTATGGCAAGTCTTTATAAGCGCCCTCAAGAACGTCTTCAACCGCGTCGGCCAGAAAATTTAACTGGTCCACCAGATGCGGAAATTTCGGGGCATGAATCTGCGTGAATTCCAATTTCCACTGAGGCAGTTGATGCAAAATTTTTTGGGCAATGGCAGGAGTGATGCTCATTGAGCCGTTGTTCACAAAGCGTGCAATTTCTGGCATGAGGGCAATTTAGAGAAATCACCGCCCGCGTCAAAGTGAAATCGCTGTGACAATGGCATTTTAATTTGCGCGGACATTTGTTACGAATAGCGCGTGCAAGATTTAATCGCCAAAGCGGACACGCTGCTCGAAGCGCTGCCTTACATCCAAAAATTCAGCGGAGAAACTTTTGTCGTCAAATACGGTGGAAGTTTTATGGATTCGCCGGACGAAACGGTTCGCGCCGGCGTCGCGCGGGACATTGTTTTTCTCGAAGCTGTCGAAATTAATCCGGTTGTTGTTCACGGCGGCGGCAAAGCAATCACGCGTGCGATGGAAAAATCAGGGCTTAAGGCGAATTTCATTCAAGGCCAGCGGGTCACAGATGAAGCGACGGTAAAAATTGTGGACGACGTGTTATCGCGCGAAATCAATCCGCAAATTGTTAAAACGATTGAATCACTTGGTGGCAAAGCTCAAGGATTTTCCGGCACCGACATTTTTAAATGCAAAAAACTTTTTCTTGAAAACGGGAGAGATGAAAAAATCGACATTGGATTTGTCGGTGAAGTCATCGAGATAAATGCAGAGCCATTGCGGCAATGTATTTCCGGCGGCATTACGCCGGTGATCAGCCCGGTCGCGCTTGACGCAAATGGGCGATTATATAATTGCAATGCCGATGTGGCGGCAGCGCAGGCGGCCATTGCGCTCAAGGCGAAGCGACTTGTGTTCATGAGCGATGTGCCGGGGCTTTTGCGTGATCCGAAGAAGTCGGATTCAGTGATTTCACAATTAAAAACAGACGAAGTTGCCGCCTTGAAAAAGATGGGCATTGTCGATAAGGGAATGATTCCAAAGGTGGATAGCGCGGTTCAGGCAATTCAATCAGGCGTGGAAAAGGTCTCATTTGTTGATGGGCGCATAGCGCATTCGGTGTTGTTGGAAATTTTCACTGACGAAGGAGTGGGGACGGAGTTAATTTTATGATTTTTTTTCGCTCCTTCTTGAAAATGCGCTTTTTATTGGGGATTTTGTGCTAAAAAAAAATTAAAAAACCCTTGCACAGAATCTGAAAGCTGATAAATTTTTCGTCCCTTCGCGGTAATGAAGGGCGGCCAAAAAAGGCCGGTTGACAAGTGGCGCGGTTGTAATAAGATACGCGCCCTGAACTCGAAACTGATTGCCGAGTTTGAAACAGTGATTCGGCGATTGGGATTTTTTTTCCCAGAGTGGAAAACTAACAGATGGGTTTTGATGGTGGCTTTTAAGCGGAAACGCTTGTTGCTCTTTGAAAATTGATTTGTGCGATTAGTGAGAGCCCTTTTAACTTCAGCCAGTTAGTGGCTGATTTTGAAGGTTTTAACCAATAATTATAAGCCCTTCAGTTTTTACGAATTGAAGGCGAATTAAACTAACGTTTTTATACGGAGAGTTTGATTCTGGCTCAGAACGAACGCTGGCGGCGTGGATAAGACATGCAAGTCGAACGATTACTATTGAGTAGCAATATTTGATAGTGAGAGTGGCGCAAGGGTGCGTAACACGTGGATCATCTGCCGTGAAGTCTGGGATAACCCCGAGAAATCGGGGCTAATACCGGATGTGAATGAAAGTTCAAAGTTGGGGACCGCAAGGCCTGACGCTTCACGATGAGTCCGCGGCCTATCAGCTAGTTGGTGAGGTAATGGCTCACCAAGGCTAAGACGGGTAGCTGGTCTGAGAGGACGACCAGCCACACTGGAACTGAGACACGGTCCAGACACCTACGGGTGGCAGCAGTCGAGAATTTTTCTCAATGGGCGAAAGCCTGAAGGAGCGACGCCGCGT
>DASTWS010000003.1:0-24851 GCA_035776755.1 Verrucomicrobiia bacterium | reverse complement strand
GGACGGATTCGTAATCGCTGACGACAAATCCCTTGAAATGCCATTGGTCTCGCAGAATTTCCGTGAGCGTGTGATGATTTGCACTGGCTGGCATTCCGGACAAGTCGTTGAACGCGCTCATTATCGTCCACGCACCGGCATCCACGCCGGCTTTGAATTGCGGCAGGTAAAAATTGCGCAACATGTATTCGGAAATTTCAGTTGTATTATAATCGCGCCCTCCTTCCGCCGCGCCGTAGCCGACATAATGTTTCAAGCACGCAACCACGCGATCGGGTTCCGCGACATTCGTTCCTTGAAAACCGATGACACTTGCCGCGGCGTCCGTTGAACCAAGCCACGGATCCTCGCCAAAACCTTCCGCAATCCGTCCCCATCGCGGATCGCGGGCCAAATCCACCATTGGCGAAAATGTCCAATCTATTCCCGCCGCTGACGCTTCCCGCGCCGAAATTCTCTGCGTGCGCTCAAAGAGCTCCGGCTCCCACGCACATGCCAGCGCCAGCGGAATCGGAAACACCGTGCGAAAACCATGAATGGCATCGTGACCAAATATCAACGGGATTCCCAACCGGCTTTGCTCGACGGCGATATGCTGCAATTTATTCCGTATTGCCGGCGACTCAATAAACGTGGCGCCAGAAAGAAATGAGCTCACGCCGCCGGCTGCCAAACGGTCATGCAAATTTTTTGGCGATTGCGGCGTCATATTCGCCTGCCAAAGCTGGCCAAGCTTCTCCGCCATCGTCATCCGTCCAATCAAATCCTCGACGCGCTCTTCTACCGGACGGGATGGATCTTCGTAAATGTCTTTTTTGCCGTTTTTATTCAGGTCATTCCAGCCATCGTGATAAATGGAGCCGGCATCTTGCGCCGCCGCCGCGGCAGCCAGGAACAAACTAAAAATCAACCCTAATTTTTTCATGCAAAAACTCTGCGACAGATTTTAGCGAATTCAAAAATTATTTTCAGCAGATACCATGACAACAAACTCCCCTTTCAAGCTTCGTTTTCCAGCCAACTCTAAAAGTTCGACCGGCTTGCCGCGCAAAAATTCCTCGAATTTCTTGGTCAATTCACGCGCCAGAACTACTTTTGCCTCCGAAAAAATTTCGGCCAATTCACTCAAAAGCTTGTCAATCCGATGTGGCGATTCATAAAAAACCAGCGTGCCGGAAATTACTTTCAACGATTCCAATTTATTTTTGCGTTGACCGGATTTATGCGGCAGAAACCCGACGAAATGAAATTCTTCCGCCGGCAACCCGCTCGCCGTCAGCGCGGCAACCAACGCCGACGGTCCCGGAACGGATTCCACGCGCAAACCGTTTGCGATGGCCGCCTTCACGACGCGTTCACCGGGATCGCTGATTCCCGGACTCCCCGCGTCGGTCACGAGCGCAATTTTTTCACCACGCTTGAGGCGTTCAATAATTTCCTCGCTCCGTTTGGCTTCATTGAATTGAAAATAACTTAACAGCGGTTTCGAGATTCCAAAATGCTTGAGCAATTGCCCGCTACGTCGTGTGTCTTCGGCGGCCACCACGTCGCACTCCCGCAAAACGCGGAGCGCACGCAAGGTAATGTCTTCCAAATTGCCGATCGGCGTGGCGACAAGGTAAAGCGTCCCCGGCGTGAGCGGCGGCAATTGAGTTTCCATGCCTTGACTTAATCAGAAAACCGGCGTGAAATAAACCGGATTCGCCAAATGAGATCCGCAAAACAATTTTCCATTGTCCTCGTCACCGCGCCGGATTTGAAAACTGCCCGTGCGCTCGCAAAGCCGGCTTTGCAGAAAAAGCTAATTGCCTGCGCAAATATCATTCCTAAAGTGGAGTCGCATTATTGGTGGCAGGGAAAAATCGAATCCAGCGCCGAAGCATTGCTGATCTTGAAAACAATAAAGACCAAATTGCCGGCGCTCGAAAAATTGATTTTATCGAAACATCCTTACGACACGCCGGAATTTCTGGTCCTGCAGCCGGCGACTGGAAACAAAGGATATTTGGAATGGCTGGCGGCTGATTGCCGTTGAAATTTTAGTTGAACCCGAAGGCGGCTGGCGTAAATTTCAATCGTGAATCCGGTAAGTCCAACGGACGCGGAGGCACTGATGTTGCTTACAGCTCATCTGCTCGCGCTCGGCGTGGCCTGCGTATTTTGCGTGGGCATCATTTTGCTGCATCATCGGGCGAAGCAATTCAATGAATCGCTCAAACGCCTGTCGCCGGTTCCGTTTCAAACTATTTTTCCACGTCGTCCCGTGAGCTGGCTCGCTATCCGCTCCGTCAGTCCCGAACGGGTGCAAACCGCGCTGGGTTTAAGCCACTTTTCACCATGCTCCTGGTCGGATGGTTTGAATGGTGAACACGAATTTTTCGTCAGCCCGCGCATTAACGGCTGGGTCATCGTTACCGGCCTGGCAATTCCCAGTCCGGACGACGACGTGGATGAATGTTTTCGATTTCTTGCATTCTTGAGCCGCAAGCTTGGCCACGTCGAGTATTTCTTTGCTGAAAGTTTTTCGCATCATCATGCCTGGGCGCGCATGGATTACGGCTGCGTGACGCGCGCTTATGCATGGACCGGCGAAACTGTTTGGAACCAAGGGCCGACAACACTGCCGGAAAATGAATTGGAATTGAAATGTTTCGACTACGGCGAGGATTGCCCGTCTTCCAAAATCGCCGAAAGAAATTGCGCGAAAGTTGCACAACTCGCGGCGCGCTGGAGCCTTGATCCTGCATCCGTGGACGAACGATTATTAAATCAGACAAAAGGCGTCGCCGGTGAATTGCCGCAAATTTATTGATTGCCGCAAAAGCCGGTTTTGCGCAAAGTTCGGATAACGAACGGAATTTTATGTCATTCAGCATTGAACTCGAACTCCAGCAATTCCCGAAGAATATAAAACTCAAAGACGGCGCCAAAGCCACGCTTCGCCCGCTCCGAAAAAATGACGAAACAGATTTTCACCAACTGTTTCTCGGAATCCCCGAACGCGAGCGCATGTTCATCAAACATCGCGTCACTGATATTTCCGTCATTCGCGACTGGTGCCAAAATCTCGATTATGGCCGTAATCTGCCGCTCGTCGGTTTGATTGACGGAAAAATTGTCGGCGACGCGACGTTGCATCAACAACTTGGCGGATGGAAACGACACATCGGTCGTGTCAGCGTTCTGGTTCACCCGCAATTTCGTGGACGCGGACTCGCCCGTGCCTTGATTTCCGAAATCGTGGAAATCGCGCGTCGCGCCGGTCTGGAAAAAGTTGAAGCGGAATTTATTGGCGAACAGGAAACCGCCATCAAAATGTTCGCGCTGCTCGGCTTCAGTCAATTGCTGCGGCTCGAGGATTACGTCAAAGACATGCAGGCCATTTCACATGATTACATCCTGATGGGACTACAATTGAAGACCGACGAAGAATACACGAGCGCCGGCGGATAATTATATGCCTCCTGAAGTTTGTCCCAATTGCGGCGCCGATGTTCCGCGCAATGCCAAAGCCTGTCCCGAGTGCGGTTCAGACGAAAAGACCGGCTGGTCGGACGAAGCTCACGCCAGCGGACTCGATTTACCCGACGATAATTTCAATTACGATGAATTTGTAAAAAAGGAATTCGGACGAGAAACCAAACCTCACGGCATCGGCTGGTTTTGGTGGATCGTCGCCGTCGTCATCATTTTGTTTTTCGTGTTTTTGTTCCGGCGCTAAAAAACAAAAAGCCCGCTCGATTGAGCGGGCTGCGAATTCAAAATTTCTGTCAGGATTTCTTTTCTTCCGGTTTGGTTTCCGATGCCGGAGCAGCTTCAGCGGTCGCCGTTTCCGTTACTGGAGCATAATCCACCCATTCGAGAATCGCTTTTTGCGCGGAATCGCCGATGCGTTGATTCATTTTCACGATGCGCGTGTAACCGCCGTTGCGATCTTTGAATGCCGGGGCGATTTCCTTGAAAAGAATTTTCGCGGCGTCTTCCTGATGCAATCGAGCAACAGCAAGGCGGCGATGGTGCATCGTGCCCTTTTTGCCGAGCGTCACCATTTTTTCGGCGACAGAGCGCGCGGCTTTTGCTTTCGCCAAAGTCGTCGTCACGCGCTTGTGTTTGATCAAGCTGCAAACAAGATTGGCGAGCATCGCGTTGCGATGTTCGGATGTGCGGCCGAGTTTGGCCGTGCGTTTTAAGTGTCTCATAAACTACGCGACTTTCGCTTCTTCCTTCGGGCCGTCGAGCAATCCCGGCTCGAAATTCATGCCGAGAGACAGGCCAAGCGATTGAAGTTTGTCTTTGATTTCGTTGAGCGATTTCTTGCCGAAGTTGCGATACTTCAACATTTCCTGTTCGGTCTTTTGCGCAAGCTGTCCGACCGTCGTGATATTCGCATTATTCAAGCAGTTTGCGGCACGAACGCTCAACTCGATTTCGTTGACGCTCATGTTGAGCAACTTCTTCATCTTGGTCTTTTCTTCGTCCTGCTTGTCAGCGGCTTCTTCGAACTCAATCGCGTTCTTGTCATAACCAACAAACACGTCGAGGTGATGCGCTAAAATCGCTGACGCTTGCGTCAACGCGTCGTCTGGCGTAAGGCGTTTGTCCGTCCAAATTTCCAGGACCAAACGATCATAATCCGTGCGGTTGCCGACACGAGCGGCTTCAACGCTGTAACGAACGCGGGTCACCGGCGAGAAAATGGAGTCAATGGCGATCACACCAATGGCTTGACCGGGCTTTTTGTTTTCGTCGCTCGGGCAGAAACCGCGACCGATTTTCACGGTCAATTCCATTTCAAATTTTTTCTTCTTATCGAGCGTGCAGATGTGCTGTTCCGGATTGACCAGTTCAACGTTCTGGTTCAATTGGATGTCGGCCGCGGTCACCGCGCCTTCTTTGTTGACCGACAGCAAAAGCACCTGCTCATCACGCGTATGCGCTTTGAATTTGATTTTCTTCAGGTTCAAAACGATGTCGGTGACATCTTCGACGACACCTTCAATTGTGGTAAATTCATGCATCGCACCATCCACTTTGATGGAGGTGATTGCGGCGCCTTCGAGTGACGAAAGCAACACGCGGCGAAGCGAATTCCCGACGGTGTGGCCGTAACCGGTTTCAAACGGATCGGCGATGAACTTTGCGTAAGTGTCCGTCGCGGTGGATTCTTCTTTCTGCAACCGCTTCGGCATTTCAAAACGACCGAGTCTAACTGGCATAATTTCCTTTCAACAATTTTAATCTGGCCGTTCCGGATTTTTTATTCCCGTTCCGGGACGTCCCATATAATTGTTCAACTTTGTTACTGTTTATCGGGAATAAAATTCAACAACCGCTTGCTCATTGGCAATCGGCTGGATCTCATCGCGCGTCGGAATGCGCATAACCGTGCCTTTGAAATTTTCCTTATCCAAAAGCAACCAATCCGGCACCGAACGGCTCGTCGAAATCTCCAAATTCTTCGTCGCAAGCTGGCGTGAAACATTGGTATTTTTCACTTCAATCACATCGTTCACCTTCAACGCATACGAAGGAATGCTGACCTTCCGGCCTTTGACCAGAACATGTCCGTGCGAAACCATCTGCCGGGCAGCGGCGCGAGTGTTCGCAAAACCGAGATGAAAAACGACGTTGTCTAAACGCGTTTCCAAGATTTGCAGCATTTGCTCGCCGGTAACACCACGGCGGCGCAACGCTTTTTCGTAGACGCCGCGAAATTGGCGCTCCAACAAACCGTAATAGTATTTGAGTTTTTGCTTTTCGATCAAACCGAGACCGTATTCGGTGGATTTGCGGCGGGATTTTGGACCGTGAACGCCCGGGCCATAATTGCGGCGTTCAAGATATTTCGTGGGGCCAAAAATCGGCGTGCCGAAACGGCGGCTGATGCGAACACGAGGACCTGTATAACGAGCCATAGTATTGAAAAATAAATTTATTAGACGCGGCGCTTTTTGCGCGGACGGCAACCGTTGTGCGGCACCGGGGTAACATCTTTGATTGCGGAAATTTCCAAACCGATTGCCTGAAGTGCGCGAATCGCGGATTCACGACCGGAACCCGGACCTTTTACCCGGATTTCCACTTCTTTCATTCCGTGAGCCATCGCCTGGCGCGCGGCGTCTTGCGCAACTTGTTGCGCCGCGTAAGCGGTGCTCTTGCGCGAGCCTTTAAAACCAACCCGGCCGGCGCTCGACCAGCCGATCAGATTTCCATGATTGTCGGTGATGGTGACCTGAGTGTTGTTGAACGTGGCCAAAATGTTCGCAACACCGGCGACAACGTTTTTAGCGTGCTTCGCCTTGACGATTTTCTTGGCAGCAGCATCTTCACCCAAAAGTTCCGCAGCGGTCGGAGCGGTGCCCGCAGCCGAAACCACAGCTTCCGCCGGCTTCGCAGCTTCGGCGGCAGCCGGCACAGCAGCTTTTTCAGCTTTTTCTTTCTTAGGAGCAGCTTTCTTTTCCGCCGCTTCCGGCTTCGCTTCTTTTGCCGGTTTCTGTTTCTTTTCGTCAGCCATATTTTTCTAGTTCAAATTTTAGTGGATACCGGTCTTGGCGTTCGGATTACGCTGCACGCCGACGGTTTTACGCGGACCTTTGCGCGTGCGCGCGTTGGTTTGAGTCCGCTGGCCGCGCACGGGCAGCCCGCGCATGTGACGGATGCCGCGATAGCATTTGATGCCCTGCAAGCGCTTCAAATTCATGCCGATTTCACGACGCAAATCACCTTCAATGACGTATTTGCCTTCTTGAATCGCATGGACGATTTGGGAAAGCTGGGCTTCGGTCAAATCCTTCGCGCGGATGCTCGGATCAATGTTCGCGCGTTCGAGGATTTCTTTCGCGTTGACCGGGCCGATGCCGTAAATGTAACGAAGCGCAATATCAATGCGCTTGTTCGGCGGAACTTCTACACCAATGATGCGTGCCATAAATTTTTTAGCCTTGTCGTTGCTTGTGACGTTTGTTCGAGCAAATCACACGGATAACGCCGCGACGGCGGATAATCCGGCAGTGTTCACACATTTTTTTTACTGACGCTCTGACTTTCATGTTAAACTTTTATTTCGACTAAAATTCGCCCCACGCTCAAATCGTAAGGCGTTAATTGCAATTTCACTCTGTCGCCGGCTTTCAGGCCGGCAAAATTCTTTTTCTCTTTTCCAGCCACAAACGCTGTCAGCCGATGTCCATTTTTCAATTCCGCGCGACAGGTGCCATTGGGCAAAACCTCCATCACGCGACCTTCAACTTTGAAAGCGTCTTCGGCGCGCATGTCAAAATCTCCGGTTCACCGTTTGTCACAAGGATGGTGTGCTCAAAATGAGCGGATAATGAACCATCTTGCGTGACAACTGTCCAGCCATCTTTTAAGATTTTTACGTCGGGCAAACCCGCGTTCACCATCGGTTCAATCGCGATCGTCATACCCGGACGCAATTTATCATTCATCTTCCGGTCAACAAAATTTGGCACTTGCGGCTCTTCGTGCATCGTGCGTCCGACGCCGTGGCCGACAAATTCGCGCACCACACTAAATCCGTTGCCTTCAACAAATTCCTGGATCGCCCGCGAAATATCCGTCACACGATTTCCCGGTTTCGCCGCCGCGATTCCTAAATACAGCGCCTGTTCAGTCACATCCAAAAGCCGTTGCGCCAGAACACCACAACCGCCCACGACAAATGTCTTTGCGTTGTCTCCGATAAATCCATTGTGGCGGACGCCGACATCCGCGCTCACGATGTCGCCAAAATGCAATTCCCGTTCGGTTGCCAATCCATGGACGACTTCTTCATTCACCGACAGGCAGGTATGACATGGATATTTCCGGTAACCTAAAAATGCGCTCTTCGCTCCACGCAATTCAATCTGCCGCGCCGCAAATTCATCCACCTGTTTCGTCGTCACGCCAGGCTTGATAAACACGCCGATTTCATCCAGGACTTCCGCCGCCACCGCGCATGCCGGACGCATCAATTTTAACTCGTCTTCGCTTTTGATTTTTATTCCGGCCACAATGTTCGTTAAATTGTGATTCGTCAAATCGTCGCGCGTTTACAATCTAACAATTCAACGACTTAACAATTCAACCGCTTTAAAATCGCCCCCGCACGCGTCCCTTTTTCAAGAAACCGTCGTAATGGCGCATCATCAAATGCGATTCCACCTGCCGCATCGTATCGAGCAAAACACCAACGGCGATCAAAATGCTCGTGCCGCCAAAAAATTGAGAAACGTTGTTCGAGATGCCCAGATTTCTGTAAAGAATAATCGGAATCACGGCGATAACGGTAAGAAAAACCGCGCCCGCAAGCGTGATGCGGCTCATCGCCTTGTGCAGATAATCACTCGTTGCCTGGCCGGGACGAACGCCTGGAATATAGCCGCCGTTTTTCTTCAAATCGTCGGCAATTTGAATTTCGTTAAATTGCGTTGCCACCCAGAAATATGAGAAGAACAAAATCATTAACGCATAAATGGACAGGTAGACCACGGACCCGCCATTCAATTGGTTTCCAAGCCACAAAAACGGATCTTGCAATACTCGAGGCCCATTTGTCGCCATCCAATTGCAAAGTGGTCCGGGGAACATCAGAATCGAAGATGCGAAAATGATCGGCATGACGCCAGAATAATTCACGCGCAATGGCATAAACGACGTTCCGCCCTGATACATTTTCCGTCCCACCGCGCGTTGTGCATATTGCACCGGAATTTTCCGTTGCGCCTGCGTGATGGCAATAACGCCGCCGATGACGCCGGCAAGCAAAATCAGGAGCAAAATTCCCGTGCCCGCCAGATGAAATTGCGGCTCAATGCCACCGCTGGGCCAAAACATATCTTTCAAATCGTAGCCTGCATATGGCAATCCTGCGACGATGCCAATCGTAATGACGAGCGAAACCCCGTTACCGATGCCGCGTTCGGTGATTTGTTCACCGAGCCACATCAGGATCATCGTGCCGGTTGTCATCACCGTAACCGCGATGAAATAATACAGAAAACGATTTTGAATCAGCACCACCTGGCCGGTAAATCCCTGAAACACTTTTCCGGTTTCATAGCTGTTGGCAAAATAAAGTCCCTGCCCGATGCATAACAAAACCGTCAGATAACGGCCGTATTGGACAATTTTTGCGCGACCACCTTCTTCACGGGCGAGTTTGCTCAATTTCGGAAATACCGCCGTCATCAATTGCAAAATAATTGTTGCGCTGATGTAAGGCATAATGCCGAGCGCACCGATGGCGCCGTTTCCATACGCGCCGCCGGCAAAACGGTTATACATGCCCAGAATGCTCGCCGCGCCTTGCGAATGGCTGTTCATCCACGCACCGAGGTCATGGCCGTTCAAACCGGGAATCGTGACGTAAGCCAGCAATCGCGCCACGGCGAGCAAAGCCAGCGTGAAAAAGATACGCGACTTCAGCTCCGGAATTTTGAAGCAGTTGAGAAAAGTGTTGTAGATATTGCCGAACATGATTCAGCTTCGCTTCAGGCTTTCGCGGGTTCAACCGTTTTTCGCACGATGACTTCGCACGTGCCACCTTTGGCTTCAATTTTCGCCTTCGCCGACGCGCTGAACGCACTGGCAACGACCGAAAGCTTTTTGGTCAATTCGCCTTCGCCAAGAATTTTAACTCCGTCCGCACGGCCATTTGCTAAACCGATTGAACGCAGTGCGACTTCATCCACTTTTGCGCCGTCGTCAAATTTGTTCAGATCGCCGACGTTGACCGCGATATAATTGGTCGCAAAACGCGCATTATTGAAACCGCGCTTGGGAATGCGGCGGATGAGCGGCATCTGGCCGCCCTCAAATCCGATGCGGATGCTGCTGCCCGAGCGGGCGGTCTGGCCTTTTCCACCGCGACCCGCGGTTTTTCCGCGACCGCTGGATTCACCCTGGCCGATCCGCTTGCGACGATGCTTCGCTCCGGGACGAGGTCTTAAATTGTGCAATCTCATATGTCTTAAATCATCCATCAGTTAAACGTCGAATCGCATTGCAGAACCATTGAACAATTAAATGATTAAAGGGTTCAACAATTCGGCAAATCCAACGATTACGCCGCCGGAACTGCTTCCGGTGCTTTTGGCGCTTCGATTTTCTTGATCTGAAGTCCGCGCGCCTTGTAAATCTCTTCGCGGGTGCGCAAGCTCAACAACGCCTGCAACGTCGCCTTCACCACATTCGCCGCATTTTTTGAACCAAGCGATTTGCTCAAAATATCGCGAACACCAGCGGATTCCAAAACGGCGCGAACCGTTTTACCCGCAATAATTCCCGTTCCCGGCGAAGCCGGACGAAGCAAAATTCTTGCCCCGCCGTATTCGGAAAAAACTTCATGCGGAATCGTCGCATCTTTCAACGAAACCGGGAGCATTTGATTGCGCGCCAATTCACCACCACGCTTGATCGCGTCCGCCACTTCGCCCGCTTTGCCGAGCGCATAACCAACGCGGCCTTTTTTATCGCCGACGACAACGAGGGCCGAAAAATTAAAACGGCGTCCGCCTTTAACAACTTTTGCCGAGCGGTTGATATAAACAACCTTCTCCATCAATTCTTCACCAGCGCCCGCAAAAGCATTTTCCGGCACTTCTGATGCCGGCTTACGACGACGACGCGGACCACGCTGTTCTTCGCCACCTTCAATTTTTTGGTTTTCAGCCATGTTCGTAAAATTTTAATTAAAATTGCAATCCGGCTTCGCGCGCGGCATCAGCCAAAGCTTTGACTTTGCCGTGATACAGCTTTCCACCGCGGTCAAACACGACTTGTTTGATGCCTTTATCCAGGGCATTTTTCGCCGCAAGCGTGCCGATCGTTTTTGCGCCGTTCACATTCGCCGACAAATCCTTCGCGGCGGAATTTTTTCCGACCGTCGAAACCGCCGCAATCGTTTTGCCGGCTTCGTCGTCAATAAATTGAACGTGAATGTTTTCACAGGAGAAGCAAACCGCCATGCGCGGACGTTCTTTCGTGCCGACAACTTTTTTGCGAATGCGCCAGCGACGCAGCTGCTGCAATTGATGTTTTTTTTCTGTTCTCATTTTCGTTCACCCGCGGATTTTGCCGTGGGCATTTAATTATTGCACCGTTTTGCCTTCCTTGCGCTGGACGTGTTCGCCCGCATAACGCACGCCTTTGCCTTTGTAAGGTTCCGGCGGATAAAACGCGCGCAATTCAGAGGCGACTTTGCCGACCATCATTTTGTCCGGGCCTTCGATCGTCAGTTTCGTGTTTTCCTCGACCGTCACTTTGATCTGGTCGGGAATTTCGTAATTGATCGGATGCGAAAAGCCAAGGGACATGTTCACGACCTTGCCCTGGACAGCAGCCTTGAAGCCGACGCCCTGGATTTCAAGTTTTTTGACAAAACCATCCGCAACACCTTTGACCATGTTCCACATCAATGCCCGGCTCAAGCCGTGCAACGCCTTGTCGCGCGGCGCGTCACCGTCTCGGGTCAGGTGCACGATATTGTTTTCCACCTTCAACCCGGTGCGGGGAGGCAGATCCATGTTCAATTTTCCTTTCGGACCTTCGACAAAAACTTTGCGTCCTTTCAGCTCCACTTTAACTTTGGGAGGCAAAGGAATCGGGATTTTTCCAATTCGCGACATAAAATTTTACCAGATATAGCAGAGCAATTCTCCGCCGAGATTTTTTTTGCGCGCCTGCACGTCGGTCATCAAGCCTTCCGACGTGGAAACGACCGCAACCCCGAGACCGCCGCGCACGCGCGGAATTTCAGTGGCGCCGACGTATTTGCGCAAACCAGGTTTGCTGATGCGTTTCAACCCTTCGATCACGCTTTTCTTGCCGTTGTATTTCAACCGGATCTTGATTTTTTTGATCGCATTACCCTCAACAGCAACATCACTGACGTAACCTTCACGCTTCAAAATCTGCGCAATGTTTTCCTTGACGCGGGAATGCGGCAATTCAATCGCCGGCTGCATAGCGCGTCCACCATTGCGGAGCCGCGTCAACATATCTGAAATCGGATCGCTCATATAAATTTTACCAGCTCGCTTTCACAACTCCGGGAATCAAACCGTTCAACGCCGCTTCACGGAACGTTAAACGCGAAACGCCAAACTTGCGGATGTAGGCATGACGGCGACCGCTCATTTTGCAGCGGTTCACCAAACGTGTTGGGCTGGCGTCACGCGGCAATTTCGCCAGGCCGGCGTAATCGTGTTTCGCCTTCAATTCAGCGCGGAGCGCGGCGTATTTTTTCACCGTTTCCGCTTTGCGCTTGTTGCGCTCCAACCATGATTTCTTGGCCATAAATTCTAAAACTATTTTTCCGCGAAAGGAAAACCCATCAGCTTCAACAGCTCGTGAGCTTCTTCATTCGTCGGCGCGCTGGTAACAATCGTCACATCCATGCCTTGGGTGCGCTTGATTTTGTCCAACTCGATTTCCGGGAAAATTGTTTGGTCGGCAATACCGAAGGTGTAATTACCGCGCCCGTCGAATTTGCGCGGCGACAACCCGCGGAAGTCACGGATGCGCGGCAGCGCCGTCGCGACCAACCGGTCAAAAAACTCATACATCGCGTCTTTGCGCAACGTCACGCGGCAGCCGATCGGCTGGTTTTCGCGCAATTTGAAATTCGCCACGGCTTTTTTCGCTTTGCTGATGACCGGCTTGCGGCCGGTGAGCAGCGACAAATCTTTGGCCGCGTCTTCCACCGCGCCTTTTTCGAGCGACGCGCTCACGCCCATGTTCACGACGATTTTTTCCATCCGGGGAATTTGATGGACATTTTTATAGTTGCGCTTTTGTTGAAGCGCCGGAACTACGTCGTTTTTGTATTTTTCGTAAAGTCTAGCTTTCATTTTCGTGCCACGGATTTTGCCGTGAACAACCGTTGCCTTTTGGAGAAACGGAACGCGGAATATATCAGACGCCCAATCGGTTGCAACACCTTTTTCAAGGAATTTTAGAAGAAGCCTGCCGGTGAATAATTTTCAAACTTTTTTGCATAATCGGAAAACAATTTTTGCATGAACTCGGCCGCAATTTGGGCAATTCTTGCAAACCATGAATAAAATCTTCCCCCTTCTCTGTTGCCTGATTTCGATTTCCGCGATGGCCGCGCCGATTGCGAACGATCACAAAATCAAAATTATTCTTATCGGCGATTCAACTGTGCAGGACAGTTCCGGCTGGGGACTTGGTTTCCTGCAATTTGTTGACACAAATAAAGTGGATTTGATCAATCTCGCAAAAGGCGGACGCAGTTCCATGAGTTTTATGCGCGAAGGCCGCTGGACCAATGCGCTCTCGTTACACGGCGACTATTATCTGATTCAATTCGGCCACAACAATCAGCCCGGCAAACCGGGACGCTCGACAGACATGCCCACGTTCGTCGCCAACATGAAACAATATGTTGACGACGCGCGGGCCGTTGGCGCAAAACCTATTTTGGTCACTCCCCTCACCCGCCGGCAATGGGACAAAGAAAATCCAACGAAAATAAATTCCACGCTCGAGCCTTACGCCGAAGAAGTGCGCGAAATCGCCAAAGAAAAAAATGTTCCATTGATTGATTTGCACGCGCGCAGCATCGAACTTTGCGAAAAACTCGGCCGCGAAAAATGTTACAATTTCAGCCCAACAAAAGTCGTGAATGGCAAAACCGTTTTCGACGGCACGCATTTGAATTACAAAGGTCGCGTGCTGTTCGCGCGATTGGTCGTAGATGAATTGCGCAAAGCCGTGCCAGAGCTGGCGCCGGTTTTGCTTTCGGAACCTCGCAACCCATTTCCCACGATTGGCGAAGATGCGTTCAATGAAATCGTCGCCAACGACATCTCGGCAACAAAAACAAATCTTCAGGCAGCGATTGACGCCGCGCCGGACAATAGCACCAGCCCGTTCAGAATTTTGATCAAGTCCGGAACGTATGCCGGCCAATTCATCGTGCCCAAGGAAAAGCGAAACATCGAATTGAGCGGCGAAAATGTCACGAACACCTTCCTTACATTTTCGCTGAATCAAAATGAACCGACGCCCGGCATGAATCATGTGAATTACAACAACGCAGGCACAGTCATTCTCGGCGACGATTTTCGCGCCGAAAACATCACCTTCCAAAACACGTCCGGCGACCACGGCCAGGCGCTCGCGCTACGCGTGCTGGGCGACCGCGCCGTTTTTAATCATTGCCAAATGCTCGGCTGGCAGGACACGTTGCGGCTGGATGACGGCCGCGATTATTTGACCAATTGCTATGTAGCCGGCCGAGTGGATTTCATTTACGGTTCCGCGACGGCCGTTTTCGACCATTGCGAAATCCACAGTAAAAACGGCGGGCACGTAACGGCAGCCAACACACCAAAGGAGAAGCCGTTCGGTTTCGTCTTCATGAATTGCAAACTCACCGGCGATCCGCATCCGTGGATTAGTCCGGAAGGAATTCCCGCCAATACAAACAGCCGTCCGATGGCCGACCTCGGCCGTCCGTGGCGTCCGTATGCCAGCGTCACTTATCTCAATTGCTGGATGGGCGACCACATCAAACCGGAAGGCTGGAACAATTGGCGCAATCCGACGAATGAATTGACTGCGCGCTACGCCGAATATCACAGCTCCGGTCCCGGCGCGAATCCGGACAAACGCGTCAAATGGGCGAAGCAATTGACCGGCGATGAAGCGAAGAAATTCACGATTGAAAATGTTTTAGGCGGCAACGATCACTGGAACCCGATGGTGAACAATTGAATCGCGCTCAATTGATTTTCAATCCGCCCATGCCAAAAACCATTCGCCGCAAATTGCCGGCGATCTGATGCGCGAGTGAAATCATTTCTTCCGCTTCGGCTGCCGGCAAATGTCGGCGGCAATTGAATTCCCACAGCGCCAGCCAATGATTGAAATGCTCCGGCTCGATCGGCAATGAAATATGTTTTCCCATTCCGCCGCGATACGTGGAAGGGCCGCCGGTTTGCAATGCCCAGAAATTTCCAATCGTCGCCAGATGCGAATTCCAGTCATGAATGCGCTCATTAAAAATCGGCCCGATGATTTTGTGCTGGCGCACATCGGCATAAAAATGACGCAGCAATTTCGCCAGCCCGTCATGGCCGCCGATGCGTCTATAAAGTGACAATGGTTCGCTCACAAAATCAATTTACGGCTGGCATCAGAAATCTCCACTCAGTCTTCGGTGTCGTAATCGCTGTCGTCATGATTTCGCTCAATATAACGCGGGTCATTCTCCAGGTTCTGGGAAAGATAAACGTGTCGGATTTCGCGGCCGAAACCATTGCGCCGGAAAAACGCCAGCGCGCTGTGATTCTTGGCCGCCGTGTCCACCAACATGATGCGCGCATTTCGCTCAATGAACCGGCCTTTCAACTGATTCACCAGTCGCGTCGCCACGCCGCTACGTTTGAAGCGCCGTTCGACGCCCAGCCATAACAGGCAGCCGTAACGCCACGCGCTGCGCGGCTTCTCCATCATGCGCCCCAGCGCAAAGCCGATGACTTTGCCATCCGCCTCCGCCACCAGGCACGTCTCCGCTTCGGTGCTGAACAACTGCGCCAATTCATGATCATCCCACGAACGATAGAGCGTCGGCCATTCGTCCGCGGTAAACAGCTTTTGTCCAAGTTCAAAAACTTCCGGCACGTCCTTCAATTCCATCTCGCGGATCTCCACAAATGGCAAAGGCTTGTAATGTTTGCGCTTCGGTCTGGTGACTGCCTCCATAAAAATCAAATCAAAGTTTCATCCGCCCGCAACATCCAGGCCGATGAATGCGGTTTCATACCGACGTGCGGATAATAATTAATCGCCGCGGGCGCTGACAATAAAATGACCGTTGCCTGACCGCCAAGCTGCTGCGTGCGCCGGATTAATTCGCGCCCGATGCCCTGGCGTTGATGCGAGACGCGCACCGCGAGATCGGATAAATAAGTCGCATAACAAAAATCGCTCACGCTTCGGGCAATGCCCACGAGCAAATCGCCATCCCATGCTGTGACGACGAGGTTCGCATTTTGAAGCATCAACTTCATCCGCTCGCGGTCATCAATCGGACGGCGTTCACCAAGAGTGGATGCGCGATATAATTCGATGACCGCATCCAAATCAAGATTGTTGCCGACGCGATAAATGATCATCAGCCGAACAAAGTTTTAACTTTCGCCAGCGCTTCGTCCAATTTGCCAGCATCTTTGCCGCCGCCGCGCGCGTTGTCCGGTTTGCCACCGCCCTTTCCGCCGACAATCGGCGCGATTTGTTGGATGATTTTTCCGGCCTGAATCTTTGAAGTGAAATCCGGCGAAACCGCCGCGATCAACGCAACGTTTCCATTGGCCGCGCCGCCAAGAACAATCACACCTTTGAACCGCCCTTTCAATGAGTCCGCCACTGTTTGCAGAAAGTCTCCGTCCACGCCGCCCAGATTGTGAATGATGATCGGAATTCCATTTACCGTTTGAATCTGCTCCAACAAATTGCTCGCGGCATTGGACGCCTCGCGTTGCTGCGCAGATTTGATCTGCTTCTCCAAATCCTTTTGGTGCGCCAGCAGCGATTCAATTTTCTTCTCCAATTCGTGAACCGGCGAATTCACTTTGCCGGCCAGCGTTTTAATCAAATGCAATTCGTCGTTCGCTTTGCGATACGCTTCCAATCCTGCAACCGCTTCAATTCTACGCACGCCCGCGGCAATTGCACTTTCGCCGACGATGCGGAACAAACCGATTTCGCCCGTCGCGCGCACGTGTGTGCCGCCGCAAAGTTCCATCGAATAACCGTTCAGCGCGTTCGCGTCGCCGCCGATTTGCACGACGCGCACGACGTCGCCGTATTTGTCGCCGAAAAATTGCATCACGTCCTTGCGCGATTTCACGTCGGGATATGGAACTTCCGCCCACGAAACGCCGGCGTTTTCCAAAATGCGCTCGTTCACCAATTTTTCGATGTCAGCGATTTGCTGCGGCGCGAGCGCCTGCGAATTGAAATCGAACGTCAATTTGTCCGGCCCGACGAACGAACCCTTTTGCGTCGCCTCTTTGCTCACGACTTCATGCAACGCCCAGTGCAACAAATGCGTCACCGTGTGATGACGTTGAATCGCATTTCGGCGGTTTTTATCCACGGAAAGGGAAACAATCCCTGTGGGTAGCACAGCCGTCCCGGCTGTCGCGTCAGGCGTCTCGCCTGATGCACTTCGGCGAGACGCCGAAGCGGACGGGCCGGAGGCCCGTGCTACATCATCAATTATATGCAACCAAGTGTTTCCAGATTTTTGCGTGTTGCTCACGCGCCAGAGATGTCCGCTGCCGGAAATTTCACCGGCGTCGCCGACCTGGCCGCCCATTTCCGCGTAAAACGGCGACGCGTCCAGCACGACAGCCGTTTTATCTTTGAGCGACACGACTTCCAAAACTTTTCCTTCAATCGAAAGATTTTCATAACCAACAAATTTCGTCGGCGTGGTGGTTTGGATTTCCGAAAGCGAAATGACTTCTTTCTTCTGCGCAGCGCGGGCGCGGGCGCGCTGTTCTTCCATCAATTTTTCAAAACCGACTTTGTCCACGGTCAAACCGCGTTCACGCGCCATCAATTCCGTGAGGTCGAGCGGAAAACCGTAAGTGTCGTAAAGTTTGAAAGCAAAATCACCGGTAATAGTTTTACCCATTTTTTCAATAACAACTCTTAACCCCGTAGGCTCGGGAACAAGCCTGAGACCGGAAATTTTTTCTTGAGGTTCACCAGAATTACGAGCCGCGGTTTCACTCATTACCACCATTTGTTCAAAAAGCTCAATTCCTTTGTCCAAAGTTTTATTGAACGCCTCTTCCTCGATGCGGATGACTTCCTGCACGTGTTTTTTCTTCGCGCGGATTTCGGGAAAGACTTCGCCCATCGTGTCGGCGAGCACATCCACGAGTTTGTAGAAAAACGGCTCGTGAAATCCGAGCGTGCGGCCGTAGCGCACCGCGCGGCGCAATATGCGGCGCAAAACGTAATTGCGGTCGGTGTTGCCGGGCTGGATGCCGTCGGCAATCGCAAAACTCAACGTGCGGATGTGGTCGGCAATCACACGAAAGGCGATATCAATCTGGATTTGTTCCGGCGACGCAATCGCGTTCGGGTCGTCGGGAACATTTCTGTCCGTGCTCGCCGGTCCGGGATGCGGCGGCGTTGCGGGAACTTCCAGAATTTTTCCCTGCGCTTCACCGGAAGATTTCAATGGCGCAACCGGCTGCGGTTGATTCGGCAACGTGCTGCCGTATTTCTTTCCGCTTAATTTTTCCAGTGCATCGAAGATCGGACGGAAAATATCCGTCTCGTAATTGGAAATCTTTGCGTTCGCGAAATCAGAAAAATTTTTTGTGCCTTGAATGATTGAAGTCACGCGCTCAAAACCCATACCGGTATCAACGTGTTTGGCCGGCAGCGGCGAAAATGTGCCGTCAGGATTGGCGTTGAATTGAATGAAAACGAGGTTCCAGATTTCGATGCAACGGGCGTCGCCTTTGTTGACCAAAGAACCTTTGGTGTCACCATTTGGCGTTAAATCCACATGCAATTCGGAGCACGGACCGCACGGGCCGGTGTCGCCCATCATCCAGAAATTGTCTTTTTTGTTGCCGTTGACGATGTGGATTCTTGGATCGAGTCCTACGCTGCGAAATTTTTCCGCCCAAAAATTCCACGCCTCCTGATCGAATTCGCTCGGATCATTTTTCGCTTTATCCGGCGAATAAACGGTCGCATAAAGCCGTTGCGGCGGAAATTTCCAAACGCCAACGACCAATTCCCACGCCCATTCGATGGCTTCCTTTTTGAAATAATCACCGAAGCTCCAATTGCCAAGCATTTCAAAAAAGGTGTGATGATAGGTGTCGAGGCCGACATCGTCCAAATCGTTGTGCTTGCCTCCGGCGCGGATGCATTTCTGCGTATCGGCAGCGCGGCCGGGGCTGTAAGGGCATTTCATCTGGCCGAGAAAGATCGGGACGAACTGATTCATGCCGGCATTCGTGAACAGCAGGTTCGGCGAATCGGGCATGAGCGACGAAGACGGCACGATGGTGTGCTGCTTCGATCTGAAAAAATCGAGGAACGATTGTCGGATTTGCGCGGACGTCATCATTTTATTGTTCAAAACAGCGAAGGAGTTTAGTCAAATTTCACCGCAAAGCGAGTTGGAAGTTTTCCGTCCTGGAATTGAACGGCGACGATGAATTTGTCAACCGTTTCACGAAAAATTTTTGAAAATTTTTTTCTTGAGAAGATTCGTCAGGAAGACGATAACAACATCAGAAATTAGCACGCTCTTTGAAGAAAAAATTTTGAAAAATTTCCCTGCCTTGTTCGTGATTCGCAACAATCCTTGAACCGTAGTTATACGAATCCCGGGATGAGTTGCGGCGGTGGCCGGCAAGCCTTGACTGGAAGTCGAAAGCCGTCGCGCGAGTTCCACTTGTTGCAAAACAAGTTCAAAGGATGACAGTTGGACACGGCTATGGCGGGGCGCATTCAGCCCGCGATTCTTCGCGGGCTTTTTTCTTTTGGGCAACACTCACGCAATGCTAATTTAATTCCATGCCGCGCGACGATTTGTTTTCTGCGCCGATTGAGAAAAAATCGGAAAGCGATGTCGCGTCGGAATCTTCCAATGCGGAAAATAATTTCCGCAATCAACCGCTCGCCGCGCGAATGCGTCCGCGCAATCTGGACGAATATGTCGGGCAAACGCACATTCTGGGAAAAGGACAATTGCTGCGGCGCGCCATTGAAGCCGACCGCATTCAATCGCTCATTTTCTTCGGACCGCCCGGGACCGGAAAAACGTCGCTGGCGCAAATCATCGCGCGACAAACCAGATCCAAGTTCGAACGCTTGAGCGGTGTGGAATCAAACGTCGCCGACATGCGGCGCGTTTTGTCGGCTGCTGGAAATCGTCTCGAAAATAAAGGTCAACCAACAATTCTGTTCATTGACGAAATTCATCGCTTCAACAAATCACAGCAGGATGTTTTGCTGCCGGACGTGGAAAGCGGCGTCGTCAAACTCATCGGTGCCACGACACACAATCCCTTTTTCTTCGTCAATTCGCCGCTCGTCTCGCGCTCGCAGATTTTCGAACTGAAACCGTTGGGCGAAGACGAATTGTTCTCACTGTTGCAACGCGCTTTGAAAGATGAAGAACGCGGCCTCGGTTACATGAGAATTGCCGCGGAAGAAAATGCACTGCGTCATCTAGCAAAAATTTCCGATGGCGACGCGCGCAAAGCGTTGAACGCGCTCGAAATCGCCGCGCTCACGACTGCGCCGGATAAAGACGGCATTATTCAAATCACGCTCGAGGTCGCCGAGCAAAGCATCCAGAAAAAAGCCGTCGTCTATGACGATGAAGACGCGCATTACGATACGATTTCCGCGTTCATCAAATCCATGCGCGGCAGCGATCCGGACGCCGCGCTTTATTGGCTGGCGAAGATGATTCACGCCGGAGAAGACCCGCGATTCATCGCGCGCCGGATTATCATTTGCGCGGCGGAAGATGTCGGCCTTGCCGACCCAATGGCATTGGTGCTGGCAACATCCGCGCTGGAAGCAGCGGAATTTGTCGGCTGGCCGGAAGCGCAAATTCCTTTGGCGGAAGCAACCATCTACATCGCTACGGCAAACAAAAGCAATAGCGCCGTTTCCGCGATCGGCGCCGCGCTGGCGGACGTGAAATCCGGGCGGACGATCGAAGTCCCGAAGCATTTGCGCGACGCGCATTATTCCGGCGCAAAAAAGCTCGGCCACGAAGGTTACAAATACGCGCACGATTACGAAGGTCATTTCGTGGCGCAGGATTATTTGGGCGTGGATAAAACGTATTACGAACCGACGGAACAAGGCGTCGAAAAGAAAATCAAAGAACGCGTCGAAAAATGGCGCGCGGCGCTTTCCGAAGCACGAAAGGAAAATCAAAAATGACGGCCAGCGAACAAAAAGCATCATTGCGAAACGAAATCCGCGAACGGTTGGAAAAGATTTCCGCTGCCGTGCGCATCGCGGAATCCATCAGTTTGTGCTCGCGCCTGGAAGCGCAAATGCGAAGTGCGCACACGATTTTGTTTTTCGCGCCGATGCTGGATGAATTGGACGTCTGGCTGCTGATGCAAAAGTCTCTTGAAGCGAAGAAAATCTGCGCCCTGCCCTTTTTCAATTCAGCAACTCAACATTATTCCGCGCGACGAGTCGTTGACCTCGAAGAAAATGTTGTCGTCGGAAAATTCGGAATTCGTGAACCCGATTCAAATTGCGAAGAAATTGCGTTGGATAAATTTGATCTGGTTCTCGTTCCGGGAATGGCATTTGGTGGAAACGGAAATCGTCTCGGACGCGGACGCGGTTTTTATGACCGGATTTTAGCGCAGGCAAGCGGAATCAAATGCGGTGTGGCTTATGATTTTCAATTGATGGAGACGATTCCCGTGGAGGCGCACGACGCAACGGTTCATTTCATCGTCACGCCGACGCGCTGCCTGAAAGCGATAAAAACGGCTTAACGGTGCTGGTCCATCATCGGCATTCCATTCTCCCAGCCTTGAGGTGAATTCCACGGGCGCGCCGAATTGTTTTCCGGATCTTCCGTTGAACAACCGCTAATGGATAAAAGGATTCCGCCGAGAACGAGCAAAAAGAAAAATTGCGCGGCGCGACGTTTCATTTTCAAGAAGCCGGATGCGCGGGAGTAACGACGTCGCCTTCGTAAATATCGCCGAGCTTCCAGCCGGGAACGACGTTGGCGATGCTGCGATCTTTTTGAACCGTGCGGACAACGACCTTTGCAACAAGTTTTCCGTCCCGGCTGACGAGCAATTCGCCATCTTCTTTCACGCCTTGGTCATCGCCGATATTCACCACGACAAAATCCCATTTGGGATCCACCACCATCACTTTGCCGTGAAGTTCCGGCGGAAGGGTGATCACAATGTTGTTCGTGCCAATCAATCGGGCCAACTCATCTGTTTTGCGCTGGAGTTGATGCTGCAACAGTTTGTTTTCTCCGTTCAATGCATCAATCTGCTCGTTCGCTTTCTGAAGCGTTTTGTTCATGCTCGCAAATTGCTGCGCCGTGCCGGTGACGGTGTAGGCTTCCAATTCATTTCGGGCGGTGTCACGTTCCTGCGTAGTTTGCGCGAGCTTGGTGGATAAATCGTCGGCGCGCTTCTTTTGAGCATCCGCAGAAGCCAGAGCTTTATCGCGTTCTGCCTGCGTATCGGTCAATTGTTGCTGCGTCTGCGCCAGATCGTCCCTGGTTTTCTTCAAATCTTTTTTCGTCGAAGCCAATTCCGTTTGGGCCTGCTGTTTCTGGGTGCGTTGCGTGTTGCGGTCTTCCGTCAAGGCCGTGATTTTATTTTTGACCACGGTGAAATTCAGCACGCCGGCGGCAAGTCCCGCGACGATGGCAACAATCAAGAAGATTCGCATCAACATATTCGGTCGGAGCAATTTCGATTTAAGTTAAACACTCGCGCCAGAAGTGTCAACGCCCGTTTGCGCAATAATTCGGCGGGCACGCAATCCGCCGCTGGCAACCGATATTGCGCATGGAACAAAGCGGTTTGCCGTTTTGGATCTGATTGCGTCTTGCTAAATTCTGTTTCCGGCGCATCTTTAAACAGGCAATCAGAAAATGCGACTGAACCGCAATTTGCATCTGGCATACAGCACCAACGTGCATCGCGGCGAAACATGGCGAGAGACGTTCGATGCGCTCAAAACCCATACCCTTGCTGTCCGCGAAAAAATCTCCCCACATGGCGAGCCGTTCGGCATCGGCCTGCGCCTGAGCAATTGCGCCGCCATCGGTTTGAGCGACCGCGAGAGGCTTTTGGAATTTCAGCGCTGGCTCGGCCGGAACAATTGCTACGTTTTCACGATGAATGGATTTCCCTACGGCAAATTTCACGCCGACCGCATCAAGGAAAATGTTTATCGTCCCGACTGGACTTCGCCCGAAAGGCTTGGCTACACAAATCTGCTTTTTGACCTGCTGGCGCAACTCGTGCCCGCAGGCATCGAAGGCAGCGTCAGCACCCTGCCCGGATCGTTCAAGGAATTCAATTTATCCGGCGACGCGTTGAAAATGGTGCGCCAAAACATCTGGCATTGCGTCGAACACATCTCCCATGTGAGCGAAGAAACCGGACGGCAATTGCATTTGGGACTCGAACCGGAACCACTTTGCCTGTTGGAAAGCAGCGCCGAGACGATTCATTTCTTCGAACGACTTCGCGCGGAACATCCGCGCGACGCGCGCCTCAACGACCATCTCGGCGTCAATTACGATACCTGCCATTTCGCGGTCGAATTTGAAGAAGCGCAAAATGCCCTGCCCTGCCTGCTCGATTATAAGATCAAGATCAGCAAAATCCATTTAAGCTCCGCGCTCAAACTTCGGCCCACGCCGGAAGCGATCGAAGAATTAAAAAAATTTTCCGATGACACTTACTTTCACCAGGTCGTCGTGCGCGATGAAAACGGCGGACGGATGATTTATCGCGATTTGCCCGAAGCGCTTTCCAACCCGCAATTTGCCGTCCGCAATCCGGAACGGGATGAATGGCGCGTTCATTTTCATGTTCCTCTGCATGCTCCCGCCGCGCCGCCGTTGGACAATACGAATGACCATTTGCTCGGCGTGCTGGATTTGCTCGCAGAATATCCCGACTTTTGTCCGCACCTGGAAATGGAAACCTACACGTGGGAAGTGTTGCCGCCGGAATTCAAAACACCAAATGTCGCCGACCAACTCGCCGCGGAATACGATTGGACACTTGCGCGATTGAAAGAACGCGGACTGGCCAACGGTCCGTAAACAAAAAGCCGCGATCGCTCGCGGCTTAATTTTAACTTCGGCGAGACTCCGTCAAGCGAAATCACTTCACCAGCGTCCGGCAAAATTTATCAATGCGTTCCAATCCTTTTTCGATGTTCGCCATGCCCGTCGCGTAGCTCAAACGGATGTAATCATCCGCGCCGAATGCGATGCCCGGCACGGCGGCGACTTTTTCCGCTTCCAGCAATTTCGCGCAGAAGTCGGATGATTTAAGGCCGGTTTTGGAAATGTTCGGGAACAGATAAAACGCGCCCTTCGCATTCACGCAGGAAATTCCCGGAATGGAATTCAATTTCTGGTGCGCAAAACGGCGGCGTTTATCGAATTCGCCCAGCCACAATTTCAAATGATCTTGCGGGCCGGTCAACGCGGCCACGCCGCCTTTTTGCGCGAATGAACACGGATTGCTCGTGCTGTGCGATTGCACGGCGTCAATCGCTTTGGCGATCGGTTCCGGCGCGGCCAAAAATCCGAGACGCCAACCCGTCATGCTCCAGGCTTTCGCAAATCCATGGACAATAATCGTGTGCTCGAAATGCGCCGGCGAAAAACTGGCCACACTTTTGACCTTGGCATTGTCGTAAAGCAAATGCTCGTAAATTTCGTCGCTCATGATGAGGACGTTTTTCTCCACGCAAATGTCGCCAAGCGCTTTGACTTCTTCCGGCGTATAAACACTACCAGTCGGATTGCTCGGCGAATTGAGGATGAACAATCGCGTGTTCGGCGTGATGGCCTTGCGCAATTGTTCCGGCGTGACTTTGAATTCTGTTTTGTCGCTCGTTTGGATGATGACCGGCTTGGCGCCCGCGAGCTTGGCCATTTCCGGATAGCTCAACCAATACGGCGCAGGAATGATGACTTCATCGCCCGCTTCGCACGTGGCCATGATGACGTTGTAGCAGGAATGTTTTCCGCCGTTGGAAACGATGATTTGCGACGGCTTGTAGGTCAGGCCGTTTTCGTT
>DASTWS010000012.1:0-178968 GCA_035776755.1 Verrucomicrobiia bacterium | reverse complement strand
TTTTGGTCCGAAGCACTGCGCCTGCGCGGTCAAAACCTATGACTGGCCATGCACATATGCACATTGGTTCATACAAAGCGCGCCAAGTTGTGCTGATGAGCCGTTGGCACTCGATTTTTGGAGACAATTGGAGACAAATTTTATTCGTTTTTCTTCGCAAAGCTGACCTTTGACAAAAATTTGTGAAACGAAAAAAGCCAATGTTTATGAGGCTAAAACCCACTTTTTGCGAAACATTGCGAAGCTGCCGTTAAGGTTTCAACTCCCGCCGCCTCCACCATCTGAATTCCGGAAAGAGCGGGGACTTGAACAATTCTCAAAAAAAGACAGCCGTTATTTCGCGCGTTCGACAACGCGGTAACGCGCCCAGATGACGCCGCCCGGCATTAATTTGTGGGACTGCAATCGAAGCTTGGCTCCCGCCTCGGCAGGTGTTTTGCCGGGAATATCAAACATGCTGGAAATGCCCGCGCCGCCATCAGCCACCGGCACGGTGAGATGACTGATTTCATCAATCAATCCGGCATCCAGCATTGCGCCGTTGAATTTTCCGCCGCCTTGCAACATCAATTTCCGCAACTTGAAAGCCTTGTCGAGTTTTTGCAATGCGACCCGCAAATCAATTTCTCTCTTTCCGCAAAACAAATATGAGACGCCGGCAGATTGAAGATGAGCCAGATAATCGTCGCTCACGCGCTCCGTGACCAGTAAAACGACATGGTCGCCGCCGATTTCATTTTCCCGAAACCGTAAAACACCTTTCGCATCCGCGCCAATGCCGAAACTCCTGGCGTTCTTATTGCCAATAAAATCGCGCCCGGAAATTTTTGTTTTCGCGCGCGGTAACTTGATTTTCGGACCATCGAATTCATCCATCGTGGTCGTGCCCACCAACCACGCGTTGATGCCAAAGCTGGCCGCCGTGGTTTCAAAAAGCTCAGCCTCATCTTTGTAGCCGCGAAGTTTTCCCCAGCGATGACCGATAATTTTGCCGTCGAGCGACGTGCACATGTGGCAAATCACGTAAGGTCTCATAAAATAGTCAGACTTTGACAAGATACGCGGAATTTTTGCGGTCGCGAGATGAAACCGTCATTTTGACCGGCGGCTGGCACGCTCGCGCGCTTTGCGCAAAGCATCAATAGTGGATGCAGGTTCGGCCGGTTTTTCCGGCGCGGATTTTTTTTGGGCCGGTCCCGTGGAAACCGGGCTGGTGATTTTAGTTTTAACGACAGCCGGCCGTGTTTTTGTCCGCGACGGTTTCCAAAGCCGGGAGAAAACCGGTTTGCGCGCGGGCACCATTGGCTGCGGAATTTCATCCGTTTCCTCCGCATCCGCTTGCGCGACGGAAATCCTCCGCATGACCAATCTTGAAAGCCAGCCGGTGCGTCTTTCAAAAATCTCGGCAAGAAATAAAATTGCCGCCGCGACCAGCAGCCACGGCGCAAGCGCGACATAACGCGATTTGACCGGCAATTCATCCCAGATTTTTGCAAGTTCCACCCGCTCCTTTCCGCCGGTCGTGGTCGCAATTTGGTCGAGCGCCGCCGCGCCGCGCCCGGCCTGTTCGGGAACAAATTCCGGCGAATACGGCAGGCAAACCGGCGGCAATGTGACCGGCTGCTGCCCGGAAATTTCAACGGTATTCAAAACCGTTTCGCGGCCGGCGATTGGAATTTCGGCTTCCAGCAAATCCGCGTTCTTCCATTCGAGCGACATGGTTTCCGTCGCCGGCGCCGTTCCGGGAACCCCGTGCAAAATTTTTACGCGCGGCAAATGGGCGAATGGATCGGCCTTGCGTTCCGGATCCAGATGCAATTGCACAAAGCACACGCCGTCGCGGATCTCCTGCGTAAGCAGCATATCCTCGGGCAATGGTTGATGTTTCCCCGCGACCCACCGCGCAAGCGTCGCATAAAATTCTCCCGCCTGGTTCCAATTGGCCAGATCGCCGCTGTATTTGCCGTCGGCTTCGCCAAGGTAACACAGCGCGCGACCGTTGCCGACGTTCCACGACGCGACGACGGGAGCTTTATATTCGTCTTCGGTCACCGCAGCGAGATTTGCAGTCGGCCGGATGTAACACAAATTATAACCGCCGAGCGACGGCGGCGGAGAATTCAACGGCGCGCCCAACAATGAATAACCCGCCGTCATCGAAAATGGCGTCGGCTGGTCAACGAAGGTGCTGCGCGCAATCGTAAAAGTGTCTTGCGCAAAAATGCGCGGAATTTCATCGGGATTATCGCTGAAATAACATTCGCCGCCGCCGCGCAGCGCGATGTCCTTGAGCAGATTCGCATCTTTGTCGCCGGCCGTGCCGAGACCGACGACGCTGACCGTCACGTTCGCCGCGCGCAATTTATCCACGATTTCTTCATAGTGCGCCGATTGCTCGGAATCGTTTGCATCGGCGAAAAGGATGATGTGTTTCGTTTGCGCTTTCGCACCGGAAATCATTCGCGCCGAGGCTACGAGCGCTTCGTAGATGTAAATGCCACCGCCTTCGGAATCAATGTGCAGGATTTGCGAGCGATACGCCTGGTTATGCTCAACGGTATCCATCGGAACAATTTCATGCGCGACAGTGTCCACGGCGAAAACGCCGATCTCGTCCAATGGCGACAGCAAATCCAAAACCTGCACCGTGCCCAAATCCGCCAAATCAATTTTTTGACGTCCGCCGCCCGCCGGCATCGCCATGCTGCCGCTGCGGTCGAGCGCCACGACAACCGCGACGCTCAATTTGCGATGCTCGCGGCGCATCTCCATTGAAATCGGAAGAATGCGTTCCAGCGGCGATTTGAAATATCCGCCCGGCCCGTAAGATTTTTGTCCGCCGGTCATCGCCAATCCGCTGCCGGTGTCTTCGACCCAGGATGCGAGCGTTTCCATTCCATTCATGCCGATTTTCCCGGCGTCCACGTTTTCAATGATGACGGCCGAAAATTGGGACAATTCCTCCAGCGACCAATCGCATTGCGAGGGCGTTTTACCGACCACGTCCACGCCACCTTTTCGCAGTAATTTTGTGAAGCCGGAATTTTCGCCTGCGGAAGATACGATTAAAACCGGTTTCGAACCTTCAACACCAACGAGCGCGCGCGCGGAATTATTTTCCGGCACCGGATCGTCGCCATTGCCGCGGATGGCCAATTCATATTCGTTGACGCCCGCCGTTTCCGCCCGGTCGCGGAACATCAATCGCGAAAGCCCGGCGGAAATTTTCTTCGTGCCCGATGAAATGATGTCGTCGCCGCGGCGAAGCTGATATTGAATTTCTTGTTCCGCCGGCGATTGAATCCAGCCGCTCAAGACAAACGCCTGTCCGGGCAAAACGGATTGCGGCGCCAGGAAACTTTGGATCGCCAAATCATTGATTTGCGGGCGCGAAAGCAAACGGTAATCGATCGAAACATTTCGTCCGGCGGAGCGGGCGGCGGCCGCGACCGGATTTTTTCCCGTCCATTTGCCATCGGATAAAATTAAAATGCGTCCGCTGCCGTCCGGCGGAATCAACGCGAGCGCCGATTCGATCGCGTCATCCAAACTGGAATGGTCCGCGCCGACCTGCGCCGTGAAACCGCCGAAATCACCGCGCTGCGGCGATTGTTCGACAATGGCATCGCGTCCGAACGAAACGACGCCGAGCTGGTCGCGCGGCTCCATTGCCTTGTGCAACAACCCGATGGTTTCTTTTTCCGATGCGTCGGAATTTTGCGGCATGGACTCGCTGCGATCGGCGATAACAACGACGGTCCCGGCGCGATCGGGCAATCGGATTGCCAATTGCGCCAACGCAAGAACGACGAGCGCAAAAACGATGGCGCGAAGGGTTTTCAGCCCGCGATTCGGCAGTGGCCAGGCAAGCCACGCCGCCGCAAGCGGCACAAGCAGCAGCAGCCAAACGGGTTGAAATAAAATCATCGCGCGCCTCCTCTTCCGTTCGCGATCAAATACAAATGCGTTGCCAACAGCGCCAGCGCCAGCAATCCAACAATCCAAACCGCCGATGCTTCTTCCAACCGGCGGTCAGTGTCTTCGCTCCATTTGCCGAATTGCCCGTTCGCGCATTGGGCCAAATCCGATTCGTCGGCCGCCAGCGCGTTCACGGAAAATTGATTCGTTGTTCCATCCGTCGCGACGGAATAAATTCCCGTCATCGGCGTTTCCAGCGCCAGTTCGCCGCCGGTTTTTGGAAAGGATATTCCGGTTCCGTCCGGTTGGATCATCTTCACGGCTTCGCCGGTCGTTTTCAAAGTCACGGTCGCGCCGAGACGGACATTGCTTTCTTTGAGTCCTGGCAATTCATCCGCCCGCCATTTCAAAATGTTCCAAAATAAAATCGGCCAGTCCGGCGTGTTTTGAAGCGTGGAACGGTCCGGATTGAAATTCAGCGCGAGATGCTGCCGTCCGATCGAATCTTCGCGTGCGGAAAGCAGCGGAACGTTTCCGGCCAGAATCACCGGAATTTCGCCGGCGACATTTGTCGTCTGCGCGGCTGCCCAGACGACGCCGTCGAGCGCGACACCTTCGGCCAGTGGATGAGAATCGTCCACGATAAATGGACCGGTGTAGGCATTGGTCGCCGCGGACGTTGACCAGACGAGATTCCATGAATTGCTGCCAACGGGCGAATCGGAATCGTGAATGACCATTTGCGGATCGGCGGAAATGGCGGCGCGCAAACCAGTGGCATCGAGCGTGTGATTGGCCAATGCGGTTAAATTTTCATCGGCCAGCGCGACTTGCACGCGAACTTTTTTCCGGATCGGCGGGAGCAATTGAACTTCGTTGTCTTCGGCCAGCGCATCGGGTTCGAGTGTTGCGCGAAGCAGACCCGCCGAGGATGGAATATTGAAAACCAATCGCTGGCTTTCCCGCGCCCCGAGCGAAACGGAAGAAACCTGAACATTTGTTCCGGTTTGGAATGACAATTGGGTCGCGCGGGCGCTATCCGAAATATTGGCGATTTCCAACAGGCAGCGGTCTTCGTCGCCGAACGCGGTGCGCGAGGCGTTGACGATGGCGACATTGGACGCCGGCGCGCCAAACGCGAGCCATTCCAGGCGCGGATTGGAAATTTTTTCGTCGGCTGGTTTGTGATCGGTCAGCACCAGGATATTTGCCTGCTGTTTTCCGATTTCCGCGGCGAGCGTGATAGCGGCCTCAATTTTCGACTCCGCGGACCGGCATTTCCATTGTGAAAGCAATTTATCCGCTTCCCGCCAATTTTTTGCAGGCGAGCCGAGCAAACGCGGCTGGGTTCCGGCCAAAATCAATCGGGTGGACGGCGGCGGCTGGCGGAAAAGTTTTTCAAGAAAATTTACAGCCCGCGTTTGCGCGGAAACGTCATCGTTTTCGGCGCGCATGGAAAAGGAGTCGTCCAAAACCACAACCAATGGCCGCGCGGATTGCGGCGCTTTCCAATGCGGTCCGGCCGCGGCCGCGACGAGCAAGGCGAGCGCAAGCAATTCCAGAAAAAACAGGAGGGGCAATTGCAATCTATGAATTTTTGCGCCGCCGGCTTTCGATTGAACCTGAAATCGCCATAACACAAGACTGGAAACCTGCTTGCGCCGGTAGCGATTGCGCAAAATGTAAATCGCCGCCAGCGCCGGAAGCGTCGTCAACGCAATCAACGCGAGCGGATAGGTGAGAAATGGAATCATGCCGGCGTGAGCAATTGAATCGCTTCCAATTCGCCCGGTGATTTTTCAAAATCTTCGGCAATGAGCGTCGTCATGTGCGCACCGCATTGGCGGCAGGCGTCGTTCCAGCTTTGCTGCAATTGCGCGAGATGAACCGAGTATTGTTTGGCGGCGGATGAATCAATATAAATTTCCGTTTCCTCGCCGGTTTCGCTGTCCACGACGCGCAGGTTGCCATGTTCCGGCGGCGTGACATCGTCGCGGGCGAGCAATTGGATGACAAACAATGCCGCAGCACCGTCGCGCAACCGGCGCAGAACCGGAATTGGATTTCCCGGCCAGAGCAAATCGCTGATGAAAACGCGCACGCCAAGGCGGCGGAATTTGGGCGGAAGAATTTCCAGTGATTGTTCCGGCGTGCGTTTGCTGTCCAATTCCAATTTGTCCCACGCGCCCGGCGTGAGCGTATCGTTTTGCAGACGTTGGAATCCTTCGCCGCTCAACCAGACAGCCTGGGTGCATTGCGCATTGGCAGCGGCGGTCGCAAGCAACGCAGAAAGTTTGGCGACCGCGTCCGCCTTGGCCGTGTTTTCCAGGTTCATCGAGCGCGAGCCGTCGAGAATCAGATCCAAATGCGGCGTGACTTCTTCGCGGAACAATTTCACGGTAAGCCGGTCGGTGCGCGCGTAAATGCCCCAGTCAATGAAACGCAAATCGTCGCCGGGCTGATATTCGCGATAATCCTGAAAATCAATCGAACTGCCGGCGCGGCGTCCGGTGCGCGTGCCAGTCCAGCCGCTGGCGGCGACTTGCGGGATTAGCAATGCGTAACGCAGGCCGAGTTTTTCGCCTTCCTGGAGAGATTGTCGCAGTGCTGGATCCATTTTTCATTCTGAAACCGCTGGCGGCGTTGTCATTTCCGCCAGCACCGGCGGCGCTTCAATTTTTTGGCATGGCCGGAAATTTTTCACCTGGCGCCAGAACCATCTCGCGCTCAAAACCATCATGAACGCGAGCCACCCGAAGGCAAAATAGAGATGGTAGATGCAACGGCCATCATCGCGCAGCGGCAGGACGTTAAAGACATTTCCCAGTTCGAGCGATGCGGCGGTCTTGATAGAGAGTTTGTCGAGAAAGAACAAAACGACGGCGGGCGCCAAGGCCCAGACCGCGGCAAAAATCATCGCGATCAACGCGGCGATCTTCGGCGCCCGTTTCGGGAAAAATTTCCGCTGGATCAGTAACCCGCTTAACGCATAGGCAAAGGCATACGCCGTGGATGCAGCGTAAAAGATAAGGAATTGAGTTTCCGTGGAACCTGTTGGCGGCGTGGTAAAACGCGATAAAACTTCATGCACGACCAGAATCGTTGCGGCCGAGATCAGCGCCACCCAGAGCAGACCGCCGGCGGCGCCGTTGAAAAACAGAAACGCCAGAAGTCGCTGCGGCAATTTTTTAGGAATGGAATTTTGCACGCGCACGCTCAATTGATCGCAATTGCTGATGGTCACCAGTAAAGACAAAATCATCAGCCCAAACGTCAGCGACGCCCATGGCAGGATCAATTCCGCGTTTCGTGTTTTCCAGATCCAGAGCAGGCTCAAAACCGCGCCCAAAAACCAGATGACTGTGATGTAGATGCGCGGCGTCAGCGCACGGTTGGAAGACGGCGGCGAGATCAGCGCCACGGACAAAACATAAAATAACCCGACGGCGGCCAGCCCGATGCCGCCGACAGTGGAAACGGATCCCCAAAACTGGCGCGTGGCCAGCATGGCGCCGACGCCGGAACGCATCATTGTGATGGAACCGAAAATCACCGGCACAACAATCCAAAACGATTGGATGAATCCATAAAGGCCGAGCAAGATCTTGAACGGCCGGCTCATCGGCAGGCACGCAAAGAAAATCGCCAGTTGATTCACCGCGCAAACGACCAGGAACAAAAATAACAATATGAAAAATACGGTCGGCAGATCCACGCCGCGCAGCAGATTGGTGAAGGCCATGAACGGCATGCACGCGCTGAAAAACAGGACCGCCATATAGGCGCCGCATAAAAATTTTCCACGAATGATTTGCCCCGGAGTCAACGTGCTGATGTAAAACAGATCAGGATTGTTTTCCCCGCGCTCAAACGCCACCCGGACGCCGAGGTAAAGCGGAATGAACCACACGCTGGCCACGGCGAGAATCCCGACAAATACCTGGAAAACTGCTCCGCCCAATTCAATGTCTCCGACAGTATCGAAGCTCCGTGTCACCAAAAACGTCACGGTCGTCAGGAACAAAACCAGCAGCAACAACAGCAACATTCCGGTGACGGCGCGGCTCCGGACGGCCTGGCGCAATTCCTTGATGACAATCGGATTCAATTCCCAGGACCGCCAATTGGCGACGTGAGATTTCAACCTGGCAACTGCGACAGTCATTGCACTCCTCCTTTCGTGACGTTCATGAAAATGTCTTCGAGATTGGCCCGGGTCTGGCGAAATTCCACGATTTTGAATTTTTTGGAGATCAAATCTTCCAGGATGGCGCAAGACGCCGGGTCGTCGCCGCTGAATTCAAATTGAATTTCATTGGCCGCGGCGCGCGCGTTTTCCACGCCGGGCATTTGCAAAAGCTCTCTCAGCAATTGCGGGCTTTGGCCGTCGAGCAGGCGAACCGCTATCGTCCGGCGCGGCACACTTTTTTTAAGCACGTCGTCAATCGTGCCGGTCTCCAGGATTTTTCCGCGTTCGATGATGACGACGCCATTACAGATTTCCGTCAATTCAGTGAGAATGTGCGAGCTGATCAGAATGGCTTTTTTTTGTTCGGCGAGAAGATTGAGCAATTCGCGCAATTCCACGCGGGCGCGCGGATCGAGCCCGGCCGCCGGTTCATCCAGAATCAAAATGTGCGGGTCATAAACCAGCGCGCGTCCGAGGCTGACGCGTTGTTTCATCCCTTTCGAAAGCGCCTTCAAATGCTTTTCGCGGATGCCAACGACATTGGTGAATTCCTCGATCGCTTCGACCGCTTTTGTGCGCGCCGTCCCGCGCATCCCGTAAGCACGCGCATAAAAATCCAGGTATTCGTGAACCGTGATGTCCGCGTGCGCCGGCAGCGTGTCGGGAACATAACCGACCAGGCGCCGCGCCATCTCCGGTTCTTCCACTACGGAAACGCCGTTGAGCAAAACGTCGCCGCTGGTCGGCTCTTCGATTGTGGAAATGATGCGCATGGTCGTCGTTTTGCCCGCGCCGTTCGGCCCGACAAATCCGAAGACATGGCCGGAATCGAACGAGAAAGAAATGTTGTCCACGGCAATGGTTTTGCCGAACTCCTTTCGCAAATTTTTGACCTGAACTTTCATTTCGTTTGCGGTTCTAGAATTCCAAAAACAATTCCTTCGGCGCGTGTGCGTTTCGCGCTGGCAGCCGCGCCGAGCGCATTTTCGATAAAAGGATTTCCGTTCAATTGCGCGATGTAAGTGTTCGGCTGCAGGAATTGGGTGACGTCATTTGCGAATGAATCGTCATGCGCGGTGAAATTCAATTTACGCAGCAATTCGCCGACGCCGCCCCGCATGGACACGGGTGGATTTCCCGATGCGATCAGCGCGGCCTTTTCGCCGGCGGCGACGTTGTTCGCCTGGAAAACTTTCCCGTTCGCATCGGCCAGCCAAACTGATCTGATGGCCGCGCCGAAGCCGTTGACCATTTCCAATTTCCCCTGCTCAGAAATAATTTGCAGGCGTTCGCGGCGCGTTTCGGTTTTTCTCACGTGAAAATAAACCGGCACGCGCGCCGAAACCCAGCCGCGCCGGAAATTTTGCGTTTGCGTCCAGTCCACTTCGCGCGATGCTCCGGAACGGTCGTAGCCCACGTGGACAAGCGGCGTGGCTTCCGTCTCAAAATCGAAATGCAATCCGCCGCTGGGCGTCAGCGGACAATAAAACGCCATCGCGCCGATCGTCGCCGCGCGATGGGTCGCCTGGTCGAGCACCGTCAATCCGGCGATGCGGGTGTCCGGCGTGATGCCTTCGCGCAACAAACTGTAGGCGAAAACGAGCAGCGTAGTGATGAGTGAAATCGCAGGGATCGTCCACAGCATCCAGGTGCGGCGATTGCGGCGGTTGAGAAAAATGATGTTTGCCGGGCCGATGACCACGACAAACGCGAGCATGATGATAACGAGTCCGCGCGCGGGAATTTTCAAATTGGCCACGACCGGAAATGCACCATTGGCCGATTGGCTGTTATCCGGAAGCCCTTGCCAATAGCGCGCCGATTCGCGAACGGCGTCGCGAAGGTCTTGGACTGTTTTGGGCGCCAATGCGGAAACGTTCGCCGCGGGGAAAACGAAACAATGTCCGAAACCGATATTGAATTCGGCGCCATCGCCCAAAGAATTTTTTTTGGAGGCGCGCCACGTTGCCGGCAAATCGTTTTGGCCGAACAGGAAAACGGTTCCGCCGGCCTGCAGGTAATCTCCCAGCGCTCCGGAAACTGACGGCGGCATGGCCGACGCATCTGAAGAGGCCAGCGCCACGACATCAAACGGCGAATACGCCAGCCAATCGCCGCTCCATTCCGTGACGGGCATTTCCGCGCGAAGATTTTCAATCGCATCTGAATTGCCCGAATAACTCGATGCCGACGCACTGTTGTCGCTGCTGGCGCGGGCGTCGGAAGCCCATTGGCTGCCCGATGGTCCGGAAATCTGCACGGCGTCAATTCCGATGGAATAAGGCGTCGTCTTTCCGAAATCCAATCGCACCGTTTTTACCGGCACCGTCGTCAGCGGCAAAGAATAGGTCGTTTCCCATCCGGAACCGGTGGAGCCGGTTGAACCTGAAGCCATCGCAAGCGTCGCGATGTTTGTTCCTGAAACGCCGATCAACGTGACGGATCCGAAAGACGCGAGCGATTGTGTATTGCGGACCAGAACTTTATCCACAGCCTGCGGCGTTGCGTAGTCCAATTCCAACCAATTTGTCCGACCATAACTTCGATTGTCCGGCATCCAACTGGCGGGTTGATAACCGCTGCTTTTGGCGTCCGGCGCGCCGGTGGCCATTTGCGGGCTGAAACCGATGCGACCGGCGTTGAGCAAATGCCCGACAGCGTCGTAATCCAGGCTCCGGCTCACGAAGGCAACCGCCATTGCTCCGCCGCGCGCATAATAATTGCAATGATTGTTGCCGTTCGGAGCGCGGATCGAATTTTGATCGCCGCGCCCATCCACTTCCACGCGGATTTGTCCGTCGCCCTGCGATGGCAACGGCGGTTGCAGCAGCGGCACAATCGCCCGGGTGCCGGGCGCCAGCGTCACGGTGCGTGAAAGCCGCGTGATGCAGTTGCCGTAACTGCCGTAAGAATTGTTCGGATAAACCAGAGTGACTTCGTGCGTTTTCCGGGAACGGTTTTCCAGCGTCACCCGTGTTTCAGCGTAACCATGAAAAGTATTCCCGGAATACATTGCATCGGCAGATGCGGAAATATCGCCAAAATTTTCAGCCCAACCCGGAGAAATGAAGAATGACAAATACAAAAAGCAGAACGCGGGGACAACCGCCGGCCGCAACGCGCGGCAAATTCTGATTTCATTCTTCATTCTGATTTTTCCTTTCCAGCTCAAGCCGCAGCCACTTCGACATCTTTGGGCAAATTCAATCCGGTTTCGTCCAATTGCGCGAGCAACCCGGCGACGAGTTTGGAAGCGTTCATTTTGTCGAACCGCGCCTGATAATTCAAAATCAAGCGGTGATTCAAAACCGGTTGCGCGACGACTTTCACATCTTCAAATCCAACGCTCGGCCGTCCGGCCAAAAGCGCATGGGCGCGGGCGGCCTCGGCAATCGCAATCGCCGCGCGCGGCGAGGCGCCGTAGCTGACATATTTATTGACCGGCTCCGTCGCTTCGGCGGCGCCCAAATGGGTCGCGGAAATCAATCGCGCGATGTAACGCGATACCGGGCGCGGCAGATAAATTTTCCCCATCGTCGCAAAAAGCATTTCCAATTCCGCGCGTTCCATCTGCCACGTCGGCGCAGGCAATTCACCGCGACGCCGTTCGGAAATAATTTGGTCCAAAACGCCCGCATCCACGTTGTCGAACAGCAACCGGAACAAAAAGCGATCCAATTGCGCTTCCGGCAGCGGATAGGTGCCTTCCAATTCGATTGGATTCTGGCTGGCGAGGACAAAGAACGGTTGCGGCAGCGGACGCGTCGTGCCCAGCAACGTCACGGAATTTTCCTGCATCGTTTCGAGCATCGCCGATTGCGTTTTCGGCGACGCGCGATTGATTTCGTCCGCGAGCAAAATATTGGTGAAAACAGGGCCGGGCTGGAAGACCAATTCGCGCTTGCCGGAACTGGTTTCCTGCAAAATGTGCGTGCCGAGAACATCGCCGGGCATGAGGTCGGGCGTAAATTGAATTCGTTTGAAATCCAGCTTGAGAATCTGGCCGATGGTGCGGACGAGCGCGGTTTTGCCCAGGCCGGGCAAACCTTCGAGCAGGACGTGGCCGCGCGAAAAGATCCCGATGAGCACCAGGCGATGAAGCTCTTTGCGCCCGAGCAAAATCCGGTCAAGTTGTTCGAGAGTCTTGCGCGCCAGCTCCGTGGCGGGTTGCAATTCTTCCGGTTTCAGGATGGTATCGGCCATAAATCATTTGGAGCATCCGCATCTGTTTTGCTGCCATTGTTTGTGCGACTTCGGATGCCGGTCATTAACTTCTAGTTGCCTTCGCGTTCAAAAAATTTCTGCACCGCCTGCCGGTGCTCCGGCAAAATCACCTGCAAATGTGCCGACCCGCCGCTGCCCGCGGCATTGTCCAGCGCGCCGTGTTGCGCGTCAATCTCCGCGTCGCTCAGTTGCGGCGCGGCGCGGCTCACGCCGACCAATTGCGCCTGGTCCAATCGCGATGCCGGCGGGAGCGCGTGCTCCTGAAATTTCAGATCCTTTTCCGATGCACCGTCATTCCACGTCAACGGCGCGGGCGGACCGCCGCCGCCGGGACCGCCTTTGCCCAATTTCATGCACATGGCCATCGCGTTGGCATTGGTGCAATTGCATAAATACGCGGCCAGTTCGTCGCAACCGTTCGTGCAAAGCCCGGCGTTCAAACATTTCGCAAGCGTTGCTGCGTCAATCAATTTCAACCCCGCGAGATTGCTAACGGTCAGGCCGAGGGAATTTTTATTGAATTCCAGGGCCTTCAATAATTTTTGCAATTGCTCTTTGTTGAGGCCGTTCAAATTTGCCAGGAGCTCAGGCGGAATTTGCGCATTCAAAACGCCTTCTTCCAGTTTTGCGGAGGCGAGCATTTGCGCCAGATCCTGCGCGGCTTCAGTGGCATTGGCGTCGCTCATGCCCGAATCATCCGCCTGCGCCATAGCCTGCGCGAGAGTTTCGGCCTGGGCGATGGCGGTCGTTTTGGAAATGGCTTCTTCGGCGGCCTGTTTCGCGGCGTCGGAATCAGCTTCTTTCACATGATCGAGCGCTTCCCAAGTTTTGGCCGGGTCATTGCTCGTCGCGTCCTTTTGCACCTGCGAGAGTTGCTTCTGCAAATCGTCCGCTTTTTTGTCATCCAAAATTTTTTCCTGCGCGAGCGTTTTGACTTCAGCCTGTAATTGCTGGACGATTTGGCCGATTTCGAGGGATTTGTGGTTCGAGAAACGGGCAAAGCGTTCTGGCAGCAAAATGGCCGTGGCAGCGAACAACGCCGAGATGGAAAATAAAAGCATCGGCCGTCCGCTGTTCCAACGCAATTTCGGGACGTCCGCGGCTGGCAAATTTTTTTGCCAGGCCGTCATGTCGGCGATTTCTTCGGCCATCACCACGCCGCCGCAAAAATTGGTGCGGTCGTATTGCGCGCGAAGCGATTCAAATGAAGGAAGCCGGCGGCGAATACGGCTGGCAGCAAAAAACACGAGTGGAACAATCCCAAGCAATCCAAGCGCGAACCAATCCGTTTGATGCTCGCCGGCCATTTTCGCGGCCAGCATCACGGTGCCCCAGATAAAAAACCAGACCGTCGCCGCCTGGATCCCGGCACGAAGCAAAAAGAGCCGTCGCACTCTTCCCGCGAAGGTGCGCAGAGCTTTTGAATGTGCATTCATAATCGCCCTAATCGGCTGGTTTGACTTCAATAGACTCTCCAGCCGCGGCATTGTCACGCAAAATATATGCCGCCCTCATTTTTCAAAATACGCTCAAATATTTTTCCACTTCACGCCGCAAGGTTTCGCGCTCCGTTTCGTCCAGGCCTCTTGGGTCAAAACGATGCCGGTAATGCAATTTCAACAATTGCAGGAGCGGTTCACGGAGCGGAGCCAAGGCCGTTTCATCACCGGCGCGCTTCAACCACGCGGACATGGGTTCGCCCGATTGGCGCGGAAATCCGCAGGCAACCAGCTTTTTCTCGAGCCGATAAAATTCGGAATCCAATCCCGGCCAAAATATCGGCGCTGACTTCTTTGAGATCCGGTTTTGCCGCCGCCGTTGGCGTCCGCGGCTAAAAACAATTTGCAGCAACAACAAAATCAGCACCGGAATCAATCCCCACAAAATGTATTTGCGCAGATTTGTCTGGCCCCAGCGGAATTTGGCGATTTGAAAAGCCATCCATGAGCGCAAATCGGAAAGCCATTGCGTGACCGATGCGCGTTTGCCTTCCTCGGCCACCCACGATGCGGGCGTCGTGTCGAAATCGTCCCAGGTTTTCGTTTTTCCGTTCCAGACCAAACACCACGCATGGGCGTCGCGTTCACGGACGACGTAGCCGCGGCCAGATTTTTCGTGGACATAAAATCCGACGGCGTAACGCGCGGGAATTTTTAATTCCCGCAACAATAAAACTGTCGCCGAAGCAAAGTATTCGCAGTGACCGCTGCGGCTGTTCAACAAAAAATCCGCCAGCGGCGTCAAATTTGTGTTTGATGATTTTGCCTTGGGCTGCCAGACGCTGTAAGTGAAATTGTTTCCGAAAAATCGGGCGACCGCGCGCAATTTTTGCTCTTCATCCGCAGCCGAAATGTTCAGTCCGGAAATGACCTTATCCAGCGCCGGCATTTCTTCCGCCGGGACGAACAGATCCAGATTGGTGTCCGCGCCGGAAAATGCCGGCGGCGAGTCCATTGTTTGGCCCGGACCATAGCGCGCATCGAAAATGACCAGTCCCGGCCCTTCCGCCAGCACCGCGCCTTCGGGATTTTTTTGCAGCGTAAAAGCGTAAAGATTGTCGAGCCGCCCGCTGCCGGAGGGAAGCGGCAGCAAATCCATGGCATTTCCCGATTGCACGTTCCGTCCATTGAGATAGCAGGCGATGTTCAGGGAATCGGCATTGGTTCTTTCCAGCAAAACCCAGCTCGTCTGGTTCGTCTGCGGCGAAATACCAATAAAATCCGTCCGCGCCGAACCGGCATACCAACTGCGCTTGGCCGGATGATAAATCCGGTAACTGGCCTCGCGCAAATAGAGCGGCGGCGGCGCGCCGTTTTCGGTGTGCAGGCGGATGACGATTTGCCCGGACAATTTCAATTCGCCAATGTGTCCGATGGCCGTGATGCTTTGCATCGGGTCCGCTCTTTGCCGCAGAAAACGCGCAATCCATTGCCCATTGTAATTTTCAAGGATCCGGACCAAATCACCGACGCCGCGCTGGCTGAAAAATCCCAGCACCACCACCAAAGCCACCGCCGCAAGCCAGACCGGCAGCCAAAACCGCCGCGACCGGACCGGCCACAATGCCCATCCCACCAAAATGCATTGTCCCCAAAAAAACGAATCATCGCCCGCGTTCGCGTGGATTCCGGCCGAAAAAACGCAAATGATAAAATACGGATACGTGACATTGACGCCGGCGATCATTTTTTCGCGAGCTGCCATCCGCCGCGCGAACACGGAAATCGCCGTCCAGGGAATTCTTTCCCGCGCTCCAAACAGTTGCGTCGCCGCGACCAGAAATAATGTCATCGGCAACCAGCGAAAAAACGCCGAGGACGCACGCACACCGGTCAGCGTCGCATTATGGAAGGCGGCTGGACCGCTGAACATCTGGCTGAAACTGCCTTCCTCATTTGAAGTAAACGCATAAACCGCCGCCGCGAGCGACAGCACGATGCAAAACGTGAAGATGCGCCGGAATTCTTTTTCGGTGAAATCCCACCGCGTTTTGATCAGGCGCGAACTTTCCAGGATTAAACCCATCGCCGCGCCGGCCCAAAGCAATCCTGACTGCCACCCCCAGAAAAGCAACGCCGCCAACAGCAACAGCGGCGGGGTTTTCACCGCCGGCGTTTCGGAAACTGGAGTTTCTCCGTTCATCGCAAATGCGCCAGTTGTTCTTTGATCCTCCCGATTTCCAGCACATGGAAATTGTCCGGCTCGCCGCGCATTGGCCCCAAATCGAAATGATTTTTGCCCGCCGGCGTGATGACAAACACCCAAACCGGCACGCCGAGCGCGCGGATTTTCCGGACAAATTCCCGGCGCGCGTCATTCCAGTTTTGCAACACGCATATGCACCCGCTCACCGCGGACACGTGCCCGATGACCAGATTTTCCAGGATTGAAAACGGCTTGTCACCACACGCCCGGACGGATGCCAGAATCTCCAGCATTTGGTCGCCATGCGCCAATCCGCGCCCGGCGGTGAAGCAATACGATTCCGCGCCGACGAACAGCAAATCCAGCAACGATTCCTGCGTCAGCACCGTGCAGGCGAAAGAAGCAGCCACGGAAACCGCTTCCTCGAGGATTTCGCTGTGTTGTTCATCCGTAAACGTGTCCAGCACGAGCGCGTGCCGCGCAAAAAATTCATCTTCGAATTCTTTGACGATAGGTTTGCCGGCTTTGGCCCAACTGCGCCAATGAATGTGGCGCACCGGATCGCCGCGCCGGTAGTCACGCATCGAGACAAATTCATCGCTACGCCCGATATTTGCCGCCAGTGCGACGCCGCCCTGCTGATATTTCATCGCGCCGGGCAATGCGATCGGCGGCAGCGGATAACGTTTCGGCAGGATCAAAACCGATTGCGGCGCGGAAAAATGTCTGAGCGCGCGGCAAATTCCCAGCGGATCGGGGCGCGCCACGGTCATGCCCGTGAAACGCAAAACGCCGCGGCGCAACGGCAAAATCTCCATGCGCGCTTCAATCTCGCCTTTGGGCGGCAATGGAGGAATCGCCGCTTCCACCGGGTTGACGAGCCGGAAAGGATTATTGCGCCGCCGGGCGCTGACGTGAAACGGGCGGACACGACGGCTTTCCGCCAGTTGAAATGCCAGCCAGTCATCAAACGCCGGGCGCGGATCGGCGAAGTTTTCAAGCAGCGTCAATCCATTTTGCAGTCGCGGCGTCAGGTTCTTTATCGCCACGCGATATTGCAACGGCTCGCCAGCCGTGCCAATCCGCGGCAGCAAACGGGTCGCCGAAAATTTTCCATTGAAAAAACGGCTGGCGATCAACGCAAACACCAAAGCCGCAAATAAAAGCGAAAACGTCTGATAAATGACCGTGTTTTCGACATCCACACCGGACGAACCGGCCACGATAAATCCAACGACAACGCACAGTCCGGCGACCGTAAAACGCCGCCGCGCCCAATACCAGACGGATGAAATGGCGCGGTAAACCCAATAAAACAATTTGTAGATCGCGATCACAATGCACTCAGGATTTACGATGGATGATTCAAAACAATTCCCGGCCCTGAAATAGATTCAGGCGAATCGCGAATCGCAAATCGCAGCTCATAAACTAGGCCGGCACTTTCAATTTCTTCAAAATATCTTCGACCACGCCGCGCTGCGTCGCCCCGGAAAATTTCGCCTGCGGTTCCAAAACCACACGATGCGCGATCACGGGAACGGCCAGCGATTGGATTTGCTCCGGCGTCACGAAATCCAATCCATCAAACAACGCCAGCGCCTGCGCCGTTTTCATCAAGGCGATCGAAGCGCGCGGACTGGCGCCGAGTTGAACGCCCCCGGCGCTGCGCGTCGCCGCCACGACGTCCACGCAATAACGCTTCAATTCCTCGCTGATGCGGATGTCTTCAATCGCGTGCCGCAACGCGAGCACGTCGGTCAGCGTCGCGCACGGCTGCAACAATTCCAGCGGATGATTGTGTTGTTGCGCGGTGAGGATCGCCACTTCCTCATCGGCTTCGACGTAGCCGAGCGTGAATTGCATCGCGAACCGGTCCATTTGCGCTTCCGGCAGCGGATATGTCCCGCGAAATTCCACCGGATTTTCCGTGGCGATGACAAAAAATAGATCCGGCAAATTGCGCCGCTCGCCGTCCACGCTCACCTGCGCCTCACCCATCGCTTCGAGCAGCGCCGATTGCGTGCGCGGCGAAGCGCGGTTGATTTCGTCCGCGAGCAAAATGTTCGTGAACACCGGTCCCTCGTGAAAATGAAACTGCTGGTCGCGCTGGCTGAAAATTGAAACACCCAAAATATCCGACGGCAACAGATCCGGCGTGAATTGAATGCGTTTGAACCGCGCGTCAATCGAGCGGGCGAGCGCCTTGGCCAAGGTCGTTTTTCCGGTGCCGGGAAAATCTTCCAGCAAAACATGGCCGCCGCTGGCCAGCGCCGCCAACAAATGGCGCGTGGACAACATCTGCCCGCGCATGATTTTGGAAATGTTGTCCGCGATTTTGCGAAACGTTTCGCGCGCGGCGTCAAAAGAATGATTTGTCATGGCCAAAGTTGAAAATTCAAACAACGGCGGCGGCAAAAGGTTGCGTTTGCATCGCCGCGCGGACTTTAGCAAACCATATTTTGTGCCACGAACAAAAAAGCCTGCCAATTCATACACTTTTTGTTCGCCATGTCAGGCGCGACAAAATGGCTACCAGCCCCCACAAAACCAAAAACGCGGCCGCAATGGTGAAAATCCGCAACGGCCAATGCACGGCGCGTTGGTTCGAGGCAAACAACCGGACGGTCAGCGATTTGCCGGTTTCCGTCTGCAACACCTGCGAAAACGCCAGCCGCAAACCCCGTTCGGGCAAATTGATGTGCAGCGGACGGACCTTTGCCGTCACGATTTCCTGCGCCTGCTGCAATTTCGACGATTGCTCTTCCGCGGCAAAATTGTCGTATCGCAATCCCAATGACGGCACCGGCATATTGCCACCGCCACCGCCGCCGGCGCTCCAATTGTGGACCGTAAAATCATTTTGCGCGGCGATGAGATTGCTCGCCTGCGCATTTTGCAATTCGCTTTGCAATTGCGCCACGTCCTTGTCGCCAATTTCATCCGCGACTTTTTTCGCGCGATAAAAACTCACGTTCGCTTCGCGCACATTGCCTTTGGCCAGTTGCCGTCGCGCTTCATTCACATCGCGCAACGCTTCTGCTTTGGCTTCCGTTTTCTTCGTTTGTTCCATCCGCGAATAATCCAGGCTGGAAAAACTGGCCGTTCCCCACGCCGGCGCCGAAGCCGTTTCGCGTGCCATCGTTCCGGAAAAATTTTTGTAATCGTAATCCGGCGGCAGATAAATTTCCCAGCGCGCGTTCTTCACCGGCACGTCGAATTTGGGCGAGGCAAAACTGACTTCGCCGCGGGCGCGCGGAAACGCATTGGTGCCGACATAGGTCAATTGCACTTCCATCGTGCCATCATCCGCGCCGGATTGCTGAACCGGTAAAAGCAATTTGCCATCGCGCACGCTCGGACGCACCGGCTGGCCCGCGACAAAGGCCGACCAGACATCTTTTTCGGAAACGCCCGGCGGCAATTCAATCTCAAGGAATTGCCGTCCGTTGCTGCGCAGCGAGAGCGACATTTCGGTCATCATTTGTCCGTCATCAGCCACCACGCTCGTGAATTGCGCGCTGTCCACGAGCGCCTGCAAGACATCTGCCTCATTCAACCGGCGAACGTTCAGCGCGAGATTGTAGCCCGGGCGGACGTAGCGATAAACCAACACGGTTGAATTATCGGCCGCGCCGGCCCAATCCGGAAAATCGCCGGCGTCCATGCGTTGCAAGTCGATCGCATCGGCTTCGGTGATTTGCAACGGCGCGGCATTCTGCCGAACGGCAATCGCAATCACGCCGGTTTCACGCTCAACGCCTTCGGCAGAAATACCGGCGATTTCAAATTTGCCCGGCTTCGCGTCGCGCCCTTCGTCCCACGTCACGGAGAGCAAATAAATGCCGCGCGTCGGGCTTTGCAATTCCATGCGCCAGACATTTCCATCCTGCTCGCGGCTGCGGATATTGGCGCCGGAGATTTCCACGTTGCGCGCATTTTCCGGCACGCGAACGCGCAATTCCTTCACCGGCGCGTTCGCGATGTCATAACGCACGATCGCTTGCGCGCTGACCGCAGTTTCATTGAACGTAAACGTGGAGGCAATTTCCGCGCGCACCCATGCGGCGACATTTTCAGTCGTGACCGACAATTTCCATCCGGCGAATTGTTCCGGTTCCGGCGCGATGAATTTGTAAGCGAGCACACCACCCGCACCGCTCAACGCCGCATAATCCGGCAATGCGATGGCGGGAATCTCCGTCAAGCCGTCCGCCGATTCCGATTTTACGGCGACACCGGCATCGGTTGAAACCGAAATGAATCCTGTCAATTTCGCGACGGCAACCGGCTGCACGCCGGCCAGCGCCAGCGATTCCGGCAATTCCTTGAGGTCGCGGATCAATTCCAAATCCAATTTATAATCGCCCGCCGTCCGCTGCTTCAAAGTGATTTCCAAAATGTGCCGGCCGTTTTCGTCGCGCTCGTTTTGTTGTTCGATGTCCCGGCCGCTGACGTTTTCGACGCGATAATTTTCCGGCAACTCAACGCGCAGCGAAAAGATTCCGGCCCGCTTGATCGTATAATCAATTGTCGCCGACAGCGAAATCTGGCCGGCGCCGACGCGAAAATTGTTCCGGACAACGGATTCAATTTCCGGCTGAATTGCAGCCGCCAGAACATCCAGCGCAAATTCCGGTTTCGAAAACTGGAAAACGCTCGCCAGCCGGTTCGTCTGACCCGGTTCCGCCTTCAAAAATTCCCCGGCGTCCACGCGTTGCAAACCGGAAACGGATGCGATCGACAAATTCAAGTCATCGCTGCCGCACAGCGCGATCAGGCCGGTTTCACGTTTCACGTCCAGCGCGTGCGGAACGGCAATCGTTTCATTCACCGGCAGCGCGGCAAGATTTTTTTCCGTTTCAATCATCAATTTCGTCGATGAAGAAATGCCATTCAAAAAATTGACGACGAGAAGCTGGCCATTGTTTTCATTCTCAATCTCCCAATCACGGATCGCGCTGCCATTGACGCGCAGCAGTTTTTGTCCCGCCGGCAATTGCACGCGCGCCTGACGCAATTCGCCTTGCGCGATCTGGTAATTCAACGTCGCGCGGATGTTTTCCACGCCATTGCCGAACGCGACGAGAGAACGGTTCTCGCAGAAAATCGTCGCGGCGACTTCGTCCGCGTGTTTCATTCGCGGCGTCCAGAGCAATTCGATCTGATTTGCCGAACCGAGCACCGCAGCGACGCCGGTTTTGTCTTTTTCCACGATTCGCTTGAGCGAAACCGCCGCCGGCAAATCCACATCCGCCTGCGCCTCATTCAGCGTGAAATTGACTTCACTTGAAAGCGCAGTCGGAATCGCAAACGCCAGCCGTCGTTTGGTCACATCGCCGGAAATCTTGACGAGCATTTTGATTTGCAAAATCGCATCGCCGCGGCGGCCAAATCGCACCGCCAGATTGTCGCCCTGCCGGATCAATTCGGCTTTGCCGCAGGTGACGGAAAATTTTTGGACCGCCACGTCATCGCCGAATAGCGGAACGATTTCGCCTGGTTGCACATCGGCAAATTTCAAAACCCCATCAAGCGATGCCACGCGATCGCCGACATCTCCGGAATAATTCGCGGAAACAATCGATGGATCGCCGGCTGCAAACCCGGCGGCTCGCGCGCCAGCCATACTCAATGTCATCACCAAAACAATTGCGGCGACCGATGAAATTCCTGCCGGCGGAATGGGCGGCGGCGTTTCCGATTCATCCTGATTCTGATTGCCGCGCGGCCAGTATTTCCAGATCGCAAACGAAATCGCCGCGAGCGTGGCGATTGGAAATCCCACGATGAGCGCATCATGCAGCGCGCGATGTTCGACGAGCAAACTGCAAACCGAGCCGGCCATCAACGCAAGCGCGATGGCGAGAATGAAACTGCTGCGATTTGCCTTGCGCCACTGCGTCCACCAAATCACGAGGCCGACCAGAAACGCGACGGATTGCCACACCATTTGCAGCGCCTGAAAGGTGCGCGTCGGCACAATGTGCGCGTGAATCAACAGCGGTTCGTCACGGACGTTGAGGACTTTCGTGAACAAAAACGGCTGGCCGATTTGCGGCAATTCGATGCGCAACGAATGAATTCCGGCGATCGTCGGCGGTGCGGCGGGCGCGGCTAACGGCGTTGAGGACGAAATGCTGCTTACGCCAGGAGAAAATCCTGAAACGGCGGGATTGATTGCGCCGGAAAATGTGCCATTTACAACCGTTGCCGTTGCCGGTGCTGCGGTTGGCGATTGTTCCAACGCTCCGCGAGCAATCGCCGCGCGTTGCGATTCGGCGATTTCCTGCGGCGCAGCCGTCAGGATCAAACCGCGTTGTGACAGCTCTGCAAATTTTCCGTCGGTAAGTTGCTGCACGCTGCCGTCGGCGAACAGCACTTCGCAATGGCCTTTGTCAGTGGAACTGTAAGCCAACACGGAATCAGGCCTTAAATTGTCCAAGGACATTCCGGCACCGAGATAGGTGTAATGCTGGCCGGTTTGAGGATCCACCGTGACTTTTTCCGAATTCAATTCCTCCTTCATCTCGTCAAACGACATCGGCAGACGATTGTTGTTGTCGCCGGCATAGACTTTCAAGGCGAGACCGATCTGGTTCAAATTGCTGACAGAATTGATGCGCTGTGCTTTGCGTTTAGCAGAGGCAAGAGCGGGAAGCATCATTGCGCCGAGCACCGCGAGAATCACCACCACGGCGAACAGAGTTAAAATGCCGTTCCAACCGCGGCGCACCGCCGAAACGACCAGCGCAATGACGAGGAACGCGAGCAGCCCGATGAACAAAATCGCGCCGCCGGCTTCATGCAAAACCTGTCCGTAAAAAGCCAGGAATTTTTCCCACGCATCCAGCAATTCATAAGTCGTGCCCTGTGCGACGCTCATGTTGCCGCCGAAATGCGAGAGGCGAAATGTCGGCGGCACAAACAATTGCCATTCGGCGTAAGTGCTCTGCATGTCCGTGCGCGGCGCGGCGAGCACGAGATTTTTGCCGAACGTCGCGGTGAGAGCGCTGTTCGTTTGCGCATACATGATGTCCACGGCGAACGATTGGTCGCGATCCGTGCCACGCGGCAATGGCACGAGCACCCAATCACCGTCGCGTTCCGGTTTGGCCGGTTGATCGTTCACGTAACAACTCCACAACACGGAATTGGCGGGCAATTGGAACCGTTGAAATTGTTTATCGTTGTTCTTCACCATGAACGACGCCTGCGAAAGCATTTCGCCGCCAGCGGTCAGAACGGAAGTGATTTGGGTGCGATCAGCCGCGGCTTCGAGCACCGGCAACTCAGCAAAACGTTTCGCGGCCAGCGTCAAATCGTAATTGCTGCCGGTATATTGCCATGCGAGCACCACCGGCCGCGTGATGAACGAACGATCCGCAGCCGACAAATCAATTTCATCAATCCGCCGCAACGTATCGCCCGCCACCGGATTCAATTCCAGACTTGCCGCCGTCGTCACGGCAATTGAACCGGTTTCGCGCTCGACGTTTTCCGCGTGGATTCCGGCGACCGGCAACGTCGCGCCTTTGGCGTCAAATTGATAATCATATGTGACCACGAGCGTGTAGCCGCCCCAGACTTTGTCCTGAAGGCCGATCGTCCAAACGCCATTCGTGAAATCTTTACTGCGGATGTTTGCGCCGGTGAAATCCACATTCTTGACATCCGCCGGAACGCGCACTTTGAATTCCTGAACGCCCTGATTGACGAGGCCATAACGGATTGTCGCACTGCCGCCGACAATGCCGTCGCCAATCGTGACCAGATTAAATATGTCGGCAACCACGCGCGCTGAAAGTTTTTCACTGTTGATGGACAGATCCCAATCGGGCTGTTCGGCGGAATAGGCGAGGATTTCATTTCTGCGATCCGGCAAACGATCCACCGGAATTTCCCGCAAACCATTCAGCTCCGCCGTTCGCAATTGAATTCCCGGTGCCGATGCCGCGCCGATTTGCGCCGTTTCCTTGGCCGCGCCATTCACGCGCAATGGCGCGACGGAAATCTTTTCAGGAAAATCTTTCAGCGATTGTTCCAATTGCACTTCCAATTGCCGCGGGCCGAGAACGCGCGCAGAAAAATTGACGCGGATTTTTCCGTCATTCAGATTCCAATCCTCCACGCCGTCGCCGCGCACGTCCGCCACGGCAAGACCGTTTTGCGGCGTCAATTCGAGCGTATAAATCCCGGCCTTTTCGACGTTGAGCGCCAGTTTGTGCAAAATCACCAGCCGCGCCTCCTCGAGATTTGCGGTCACGCGGTCCCCGACGGCGATGACCGGTTCGATCGGTTTCAATTTCAACGCGAGCGCGAGCGGACGCGAATTGAATTCATAAGCCGCAATCGCGTTGCCCGGCGCGTTGACCTGACGCAAACCGGCGGGCGTCGAGATTTCCACCAGTTCGTCTTCGGCGGTAATGGTGAGCAAACCGGATTCGCGCTCGACGTTCAGCGGCTGCGGCGGAATGAGCGATGCACTGGCATTTGCACTTTCAATGGATTGCTCGGAATAAATTTTGAGGTCGTAAGAATTTTCAACCGGCTTGATGAACGTGACAGTCAGCAATTGCCGGTCGCCGTCCGCCGCCAGATGCCAATCGCGGATTTGTTCGCCGTCCAATTTTGTCAGCGCCTGCGATGCCGGGAGCGCGAGAGTGATTTCGGCGGCGTTGCCTTGCACGATGGTGTAATGAAACGCGCTGGTGTATTTCAAAACCGTCGGCGTGATTTGCGCCGCGATTTGGGAATCCACCGTCAGCAACGCTTTATGCGCCACCGCAGCCACGCCGCCGTTCCGCGACCAACGCAACGCAACCGTTTTGTCCGCGCCGAGAAATCCAGCGACGCGCGCGATGCCATTGGTTTTGGAAAATGTGAGCAAAGTGCCCGAGAGCAATTGAACGTCCGTGCCCGAACCGGCGGCTTGCGCGGAAATTTCCGCAATGGTCGCCGCCGGTCCGGAAAATGAAATCTGGTTCCATGGCTCGACGCGCTGAATTTTGGCAACAACCGTCAAATCGAATTTGAAATGACCGGAGCGCAAAGCGACGAGTGTGTAATGATTTCCATCGCGCAGAATTTTCAATGCGTCCGGCCATTTTGCCGGCAAAATGGCCACGTCGCCTTCGAGCAGATTGACCGCGCCGGCGTCCGTCGCTTCCGCGTCAACCGTCAAAACAAATCGCGCTTCGTCGTCGGACAATTTGCCGGCATAATGGATTTCGCGAATGGCCAGCGGATTTGAAACGGCGGGCGGCGGCGCGTCGGCGGGTTTCGCTTTCTTTGCGTCGGCGACGGCGCAAAAGGAAATGCAGGCGAGAAAAATGAGTGCGATTTTGTTCATGGCAAACCTCCGGTTTTGCGGGCGATTCGGGATTTCATTCATGACTGTTGGACGGAAAGCGCCGCGAAATACTCCCGCTCATTGTCGTCCTTGTGCTCGATATTTAATTTCGACGAGGAGGGCGGGAGTCAGGAGGATTGAACTGTTCAAAATTGTTGGCGCAAAATATCATCACCGCATGGATTCAGAATCGGAATTGCTGGCGCGCTGCCGTCGCGGTGAGGCGGACGCGTGGGACGAGCTTTTCGATTTGCATTATGCCGCGGCGGCGCGATTTATTTTTCAACTTTCATCCGATTTTTCACGCGAGGACGCCGATGAAATTTGTCAGGAAGCTTTTTTGTCGGTCATCAAAAACCTCGATTCATTCAACGGCGAAAGCCAATTCCAGACCTGGCTTTTCCGCATCGCCGCCAATAAAGCGCGCGACTTCCGTGAAAAACGAAATGCCAATAAACGCGGCGGCGGAATTTCAACTATTTCGCTACAAGCTGAAAATTCCGAGAGCGGATTGACGATTGATCCGCCGGCCGATTTTCCATCGCCGGACGAATTGCTGATGAATGCGGAGCAACTGTCGCTGGTGCGCGAATCGCTCGATGCGCTCGGCGAGCCGTGCCGCGAAATCGTGGAATTGCGTTATTTCGGCGATTTGAGTTACGAGGAATTGAGCGCGACGCTGGAATTGAATGTGAAAACCGTCAGCTCGCGCTTGAGCAAATGCCTGGACCGGCTGGAGGAAATTGCCCGAAAAATTTTTGCGCGGGAAAAACCGGCTGTTTTCCCGTCCAACTGATTGCGAAATAAATGGAACTGGAACGTAAAATTGAAAAATGGCTGCGCGCGTTTGCGAAAAAACGTCGCGCCGACGCCGGCGATTTCAAATTGCATCCGGCCACGCGACGGCTGTTGCAAAATGAAGTGGCGCGCCGCGCCCAAGGCGCTCGCTCCGATTCCGGCGAGGAGCAGCCGTCGCTTTGGCAATTGTTCCGGCAGCAATGGGCATTTTTGATCGGATTTGCGCTGATCATTTTTCTGGCGGCGACGATGTTTTTGCCGAATCTGGCCGCCTCAAAAAATCGCGCAAAAAGCGCGCTGGCGGCGAACAAACTCAAGGAAGTCGGCGTGGCCGTGCAAATCGCGGCGGAACAGGACAACGGTAAATTGCCGGCCTCGCTGGATGAATTGACGAATCAATTCTCCGGCAGGGTGAATTCAGCCGGCGGCGGACAAATCGTTTATCTCGGCGCGGGAAAAGATTTGGATAATTTGGAAAGCAACGATGTTTTGGCGTTTTCGCCGGCGAATAAAGATCAACACGCCATTTTATATGCCGACGGTCGCGTGGAGCTGGCCGATAAAAAGCGATTTGAAGCATTGACGAACCAGGCGCCGATGCAGCTTGCGCTGCGAAAAACGGAAACCGTCGCCAATGGCTTGCCCGTTTCCGCCGCCGCGCCGATGCCACCGGTTGAATCGCCGGCATCGGCACAATTTGACGAATCGCGCAGTAAGCTTCAATCGGCGAAATTGGCCGCGCCGGTTGCTGCTGCCGGACAAATCGCTTCGGCAGAAAATTTGCGGACCGATTCGTGGACGTTCAGCAGCGGAACATCGCAAATAACAGGCGACAGTTCATTCGCTCAAAATACTTACCGCAATATCGCCGGCCGAAAAGCGACTCCCGTGCTCGCGTCATTTCAAATCCAGCAAAACGGCAGCGCCGTGCGCGTGGTGGACCGCGATGGTTCGGTTTACAGCGGTTCACTGCTGCAAATGGAAAAAGCCCTCGCGCGAAATTCGCCGGCGGTGCCTGAATCCGCGATATTGGCAAGCAACGTTCAGCAATTCCAAAATTATTTTTTCCGCGTGACCGGAACCAACCAGACACTGCAACAGAAAGTCGTTTTCACCGCCAATGTCATCGCCTCAACCAATGCCGATTTGAACCAAATGAACGACGCCAATTTTGGCAGCTCCGGCGGGGGAGGCGCCGGTGGCGAACGCAGGCAAATCGAAACGCGGTCGCAGCAATCGTTGTGGTCGAATTCGCGCATTGCCGGTGAAGCAATTGTTGCCGGAACAAATAAAATCGAAATCAACGCTGAGCCGGCTCCATAATCAATTTCTTTTCCGTTTTTTCGTGCCATTTCTTTCGTTTCGTGATTTAACAAGTCGAACGTGAATTTGACTTCTGAAAATTTTCCATTGCGGCCGGCCTGGACGGAAATCGACCTCGGCAAATTGCGCCGCAACCTGCAATTGATTCGCGGCGATCTGCCGAAATCGGTTCGCCTCATGGCCGTCGTGAAGGACGAAGCTTACGGCCACGGCGCGCTCGACGTGGCGCGCGTCGCGGTCGAGGAAGGCGCGTGGGGTTTTGGTTTGAGCACGCTCGAAGAAGCGATGAATCTCCGCGACGCCGGAATCAAAGCGCCGCTGCTCTTGCTCGGCGAACGGCAGGAAGCGGAGCTTGAATGGTGCGTCGCGCATGATTTGACCGTTTGCGTCAATGAACCGCACAACATCCGCGCGCTCGCCAAAGTCGCGGAAAAATTTGGTAAGCGCGTTCCGGTGCATCTGAAAGTCCACACCGGCATGAGCCGTTACGGCGTGCGCTGGGATGAAGCATTGCCGCTCGTCGAATGCATTCTCGCGGAAAAATCATTGCAACTCGAGGGCGCCATGACCCATTTCGCGCAATCGGATGAAACGGACAAGACATTCGCTAATCTGCAATTCTCGCGCTTCAACGGAATTCTCCGCACGCTCGGCGAGAAAAAAGTTTCCGTTCCGCTGCGTCACACCTGCAACAGCGGCGGTTTTCTTGATTTGCCGCACGCGCATTTGGACATGGTGCGCGTGGGCATTTTGCTTTACGGCGTTTTTCCGTCGCAAGTTTGCCGCCGAATCGAAGGCATCGAGCCGGTGATGTCGGTGAAGGCAAAAATTGCCGGCATCCAAAAATTGAAACCCGGCGAAGTCGTCGGCTATGGGATGCGTTATACCGCTTCAACCGAACGGCGCATCGCGGTTTTACCGATCGGTTACGGCGACGGTTTTCCGCGCGTTCGGAACGAAGGCGGCGCGTTGATTCGTGGACGGCACGCGCCGCTGGTCGGCGGCATCGCGATGGACGCGCTGATGGTGGACATCACGGACATTCCCGAGGCGCAACTGTGGGACGAAGCCGTCATCATGGGCCGGCAGGGCAATGAAGAAATCACGGTGCGCGACATCGCGAAGTTGAAAAATTCTGTGACCTACGATGTGCTGACGAATTGGCGATTGCGATTGCGCAGGAAGAACGTGAATGGGAAATAAATCAACCATGACAAAATGGTTAGATCACCATTACGACTACGATGACCCACCAAAACAAAAGTCGGGACCAGACAACCGTGATTTAATTCAAGCCGGAGAAGGGTCAGTCAACAAAAGACGAGAACAGAGGCAAAAGAAATTAAAAGCAGCTCTCGAAGCAGACATGTCGAAACAAGCTGCGAAAGAGGCCGAAAGAGCGAAGGGAACGCTTGAGCTTTGTCGTGTGTGCAAAAAGTTTTTTAGAACACCGCTGGAAAATGTTTCAATTTGTCCGACTTGTGAAGCCGTCAACAAATGCTAGATTCTGAAAGTTATGAAACTTTTTGATGATAAAACTTACCTCAGTGAAATTCGAGGCGTTTCAATTAATAACTCGAAACTAATTGCTTTTGACCGAAATATTTCCACTGGCAATCTGGTCCCAAACAATTGTGTTTACTCACCGCAGCGAATCGTTTTCGATTGCGATCGGTTGATTGAGAATCAGTATTTCTATCAAATTCATACCGAAGGAAAAATTGACAATATTTTGATTCAAAAAATTGAACCGAAAGATAATGGCTTTGTTGTTTTGGCTAATTTTTTACCGCAGTAATCTCGTTTCGACCGGCTGCGACCGCGACTACATTCAACGGTGGACGCAGGAGTTGGAAGTCGTTAATTTGTGGCAGGAAGTCAAGCAATGACCGACACATCTCCAGAAATTGCCGAGCTTGTCCGGCAAAAATTGATGGCGCGCTCCGGCGCGGAACGTTTTGTGATGGGCGCACGAATGTTCGATGCCGCCAGAGCTGTTGTGCTGGCTTCGCTGCCGCAAAAACTTCCGCCGACGGAATTGAAACGGCAATTGTTTGAACGGCTTTACGGCCGGCCCGCGCCGTTTTGAGCGGAAAAATGAAACTGCTTTTCTCCGAACAAAATTTCGATTACGAGTATTGCCCGATTTTTTGAAAGTTTGAATCCCGGAAAAATTTAAGCCGCACGCGGAATTTTATCCGGTGCGGCTTTTGAATTTAATTGTTCCGTTTCGCGAAGAAATTATCGCGCCAATTCGAGCGCCACTTCTTTCTCCAATTCATGCGCCAAATCCACGTCGGCCAGGCCGCCTTTGGTGCGCGCCTGCACGATGATCTGGGTGATGGGTTTGTTCGGGTCAATCGCCGTGACGCGCACCCAGACATTTTGCTGGTTTACGCGACCGGACAACGCGACGACGGTGTTGGTCGTATAATGCGGAATATATTCGGTGTTGATGGTGCCGTTGCGTTTGACGACAGTGACGGCGGCGGCATAAACCTGTTGCACGGTGCGATTGTATTTACCTTCCACATCGTCCTGCACAAAAGGAACGCCGAAAGAATTGGAATCGGTAACGGTGCTGACGCATCCGGTGAAAGCGGAAATGGCAACGACGGCTCCCGCAAAAGCCGCGAAAATTTTCAATTTCATAACGCCTTCACAATGAATCAAAAGCATTGCGCACGTCAAGATTTCATTTCAATTCAAAGGGCAAATTTCACAGTTTTACAGAGGATGATTCTCCGTAATCAAAATTGAAACTTTTGGCGTCGGCCGGTTTTTGTATCATAATCGTTTTATGCCGCAATTTTCGTATAAAGCCCGGAAACGGTCGGGCGAATTGATTGAAGGTGTTTTGGAAGTGGTGGATCGTCCGGCTGCGCTGGCGCAAATCCAGCGGCTCGGGCTTTTCCCGATTTCCGTGGCCGATGCCAAAGGCGCGGCGCTGGATGGCGACCGGCGCGCGAAGAAATCCGATTCGTTGTCTTTTTTGCCGCCGACGTTGCGCGCGCAATTGCAGCAGAAGCGCAAACCGAAATTGCAGGAATTGGCCACGTTCACGACGCAGCTTGCCAATCTGCTCAATTCCGGAATGCCGCTGACGACGGCGCTCAACAGCATGGCGCATTTGGAATCCAAAGGCATTCCGGCCGACGTAAGCCGCGGATTGCGCCAGGAAGTCACCGAAGGCCGCAGTTTGTCCGACGCGATGGCCAAACAGCCGCGCGTTTTTTCGGATCTGTATGTGAATATGGTGCGCGCCGGCGAACAAAGCGGCCAGCTCGTGGAAGTGTTGCGGCGCATGTCGAAACATTTCCAGCAATTCGCGGAAGTGCAGGCCAAATTCACTTCGGCAATGATTTATCCGATCATGGTCATCTGCGTCGGCATCGCGCTCATCACCTTTTTTATGAGTGTGATGATGCCGAAATTCATCGTCATCTTTCAGGGATTCCAAGTGGAATTGCCGTTGCCCACGCGGATGTTGATTGCCACGAGCAATTTTTTCACGGGATATTGGTGGATATTAATTCCAACCGTTCTACTGTTGGTCGTCATATTTTATCGTTGGAAAACGAGCGCCGCGGGCAAACGGCAATGGGATGAATGGTCCATGAAAGTTCCCGTCATCGGCAAAGTCATCAATCTGAATCTATACGGACAATTTGCGCGCACGCTCGGCACATTGATGCAAAACGGCGTCCCGGTGTTGAATGCTTTGAAGATCACCGAGGAAGTGATGCCCAACCAATTGATCAAAGAAGCCGTCGCCAAAACGCGCGACGCGGTGCAGGACGGCAAATCGCTGGCGCAACCGCTGGCGGCCAGCAAATTGTTTCCGCAATTGATGGTGGATCTGGTGCGGCTGGGCGAAGAAACCGGCAGCGTGCCGGAATCATTGAACAACATCGCCGACACTTACGAGAGCGAAATGACCAATGCCTTGCGCGTGATGATGGATTTGATCGGCCCGGTGCTCATCATCGTCATGGCCGTCGTCGTGGGATTTTTATTGTTGAGCATTTTCCTGCCGCTGTTCCGGCTGATTTCTTCGATCCATTAAATGAAATTGTTAAATCGAGATCCGTTGAATCGTTGCCCCGTTCCCAAATCGCGGGGCGGGCAAATTTCCGGTTCAACGGTTCAACGGTTCAACGGTTCAACGCGCGGCGCTTTTACGCTGATTGAAATCATGGTGGTCGTGGCCATCATCGGGTTGATCGCGGCGATGGGAATTCCCTCCATCGTTTCCTCCGTTCAAAAAGAAGGAATGCGCAAAGCGGTCAGCGATTTCAAAGACGTTTGCGCGGAAGCTCGGCGCGAAGCCATTTTTAAAAACCAGGCGATGGCCGTGATCATTGATCCGGCAAAAGGAACCTTTTCCGTCACCAGCGCTCCAGCCGATGAATCTGCCTCCGCGCAAACAAACAATCCAAACGCGGCAGCCGACACCGCGCCCGTCCCGTCGTCCTCTTCCACGCAATCGTCTTCGTGGGAAAAAATGACCTCCGGCCAATTGCCAGACGGATTCCAGTTCGAGATGGTCGCCCGGAGCCGCCAGGATTTTACCGATTATGAATGGGTAAAATTCTGTTTTTATCCGAATGGCACTGCGGATGAAGCGTTTGTCATCATCCTGGACAAAAACGGCATCGGCCGAAGCCGCATCAACATTGATTTTGCCACTGGCATTGCCGAAGACGTGGCTGTGGACAAAGAATGAAAATCAATCTTTTAAAAAAATCGCGCCGCGCTTTTTCACTTCTCGAAGTGATGGTCGCCGTCGGTATTTTTTTCATGGGCGTCTTCGCCATTCTCGGCGTCATTTCCAGCGGATTGGAAAATGCCCGGCGCTTGCAACGACCAATGGTGGACGCCGGCGCGCTGGCCGCCGATGTTTGCGCGACCAATCAACTCGTCGAAGGGCAATGGCCGGGAAATCTCGGTGATTTGCTCGGCCACGATTACGACGGTTACGATTACACCGAAACCATCACCGAAGTGATGACGAACAAATTGTTCCGCGCGGATTTCAAAATAACGTTGAGCGGCAGCGACCAGGTTGTTTCACAGGCCAGCGTCCTGTTGTGGCGGCCGCTTTCGCCGGCGGGAAGCCTGGATGGAGGAACGACCGGAAGATGAATTTGCCAAATCGAAATTTGTTGAATCGTCAAACCGTTCCCAAATCGCGGGGCGATGGAACTTCCCTTTCGACCTTTCAACGATTCCATGATTCAACGCACAACGCTTTTACGCTCATTGAAATCATGGTCGCCATCGCGATTTTTTCCATCGTTGTCGCCTCCATTTATACGACCTGGACATTGGTGATCCGCGCCGCTCAATCCGGCGAGAACGCCGCAGCGCAGGCGCAACGCGAACGCATCGCCGTCCGCGCGATTGAAGATTCGCTCCAATGCATCCAATCGTTCCAGGCTTCGATGGCTTATTACAGTTTCATCGTGCAAAACGCCGACAGCGGCGAACAACCCACTTTCAGTTACGTTTCGCGCGTGCCAGCCGTTTTTCCGCGCAACGGAAAATTCATCACCGGCGAACACGATTTCGACGTGCGCCGGCTTACCTTCACCGTTGAATCCGACAAAAATGACGACCAGCAAAAAGACCTCGTCCTGCGGCAAAATCCCATTCTTATGGATATGGACGCCGACGAACAAAGCTATCCGCTCGTGCTGGCGCGCAATGTGAAAGATTTCATCGTCGAGTGCTGGGACACCAACCAGATGGAATGGGTCACCGAATGGGACGACACCAATTCCATTCCGCCGATTGTGCGCGTGACGCTTTCGATGGGCGGCGATCCCTCCAGCACCAAAGCGCAAATGTCCGTGACCCGCGAAATTTCAATCGAATCCAGCACCGTGCCGTCCATCGTCCAAACCCCGCGCGGCCAATTTGGCGGCGGCGGTGGCGGACCTCAGTTCCAGGTTCCCGGCAGCGCTGGCGGAAATCCAAATGGCGGAAACAACCAGCGCGGAGGAAATAATAATCGGGGTGGAAATCCCGGCAATTTTCCCGGCGGTCCAAACCGCCGAGGAGGTGGCCAATGAAGATTTCTCCGCTCAATAGCTTGAATCCGGTGAAGCGAAACTCTCTCGAGCCCAAATTTTTTGGCCGCAGTGCACGAGCCGTTCGACGCAATTCCGGCATCGCGCTTATCATCGCGATGGTTGCCGTCACCGTGCTTTCTATTTTGGCGGCGGGTTTTGCCATTTCCATGAAAACGGAAACCAAACTCGCGCAGAATGCCGAATCGGAAGAAAATTTGATTTGGCTCGGGCGTTCGGGCGTCGAATATGCGCGCTGGATACTGTCACAGCAATCGTCCATCGCCGGAGAACCTTATGATGCGCTCAACCAAATCTGGGCCGGCGGGCCGGGCGGGCCGGGCGAAACCAATAGCGTCCTGGCCGGTGTTTCGCTCGACAACGTTCCGCTCGGCGACGGAACCATTTCAATCAAAATCATCGACCTCGAAAGGAAAGTAAATATCAACACGGTCAACGGCCAAATGCTTCAGCAGGCGCTCACACTCATGGGCGTGGATGCTGATCAGATTTCCGTCGTCGCCGATTCCATCCAGGATTGGGTGCAGCCGGGCGATTCGCCGCGATTGGCAGGCGCAAAAAGTGATTATTACCAGACGCTTGATCCGCCGTATTATTGCAAAGACGCGCCGATGGATGACCTGTCCGAATTGCTGCTCGTCAAAGGCGTCACGCCGGACATGTATTTCGGAACCGGCGCGGTCAATCACGAATCCAAATTTACGCACAAGCTGGGTTTTGGAAGTTCGCCGGATGATACGCCGGATTATCCGTTCGGTCTGCGCGATATTTTCACGACCATTTCCTCGGGCCAGATCAACATCAACACCGCCGGCACGAATGTTTTGCAAATGATTCCGGGCGTGGATGCGGAAACCGCCGCCAATATCATCCAACAACGCGCCGGCCCCGACGGCGTGGAAGGCACGGATGACGATACGCCGTTCCGCAACGTCAACCAGCTTTCCCAGGCCGGCGTCAATCCGCAAATCGTCGGCCAGATCGGACGCGTCTGCACCACGCGCAGCCGCACATTTGAAGTCCACGTCACCGCCCGCGTCGGCGATTACAGCCGCGAATATGTCGCCACGCTCTTCCGCAACAGCGGCACGGACATCCAGGTGCTGACCTTCTATTGGAAGTGAATTCAGTGATTGAATCCGCCGCCGCGAAAATTTATTATCCTGCCATGCGCCGGCTTTGCCTGATTGTGCTTTTGTTCGCGCCGTTGTTTCCGGCGTTGGCAGACGATGCCGCCCACGGAAAAGTCCTCAAAGTTCTGCCGCTGTTGCTCGACCAGAATGGCAATGCCGCCGTGTCGCCGAGCCTGTTCGACCGCGATGCCTATCAATTTTATCTTCGTCAGCACACCAATCTCATCTCCGGCGTCCGTTTCGACATCTGGTGGAAAGCGACAAAAAATCAAAATCTTAAATTGCGGGCCGAATTGCGCGGAATCGGAGCGGGCGGATTACCCACCCGCCAAATTCTCGAAACCAATGTCGTCGCCGGAACCTTCAGCCGATGGGATTCGATGCCGCTTGCCGGCGATGATTTCCAAAAATTCGGCTCGCTTGTCGCCTGGCGCGTCACGCTGTGGAACGGCGACGAAATGCTCGGCCAGCAGCAATCCTTTTTATGGTGAGCGCCGCGCTTCGTATTTCGTCTTTCTGCGCCGCGCTTTTAGCGCTCAACCTCCACGCCAAAGAACTTTCCGCCTATAAAATCGGCGATTTTGCCGATGACGACATCGTCGCTTCCGTGCCGCTGGACGTGATTGACCCGATCGCCACCGCGGCGCGACGTGAAACGGAAGCGCAAAAAACGCCGACCATTTTTTTGAGTTTGCCGGACGCACAAGTCACCAATGGAATCGCAAAGAGTTTTTCCATCGCCTTCGCCAAAACTCATTCCACTTTTGCCGCGGCCTTCGCCCAAGAATTTCCCGCCGGCACGACCAACGCCCAGGCATTCTCCGCATGGCTTGCCGGTTTCAACCGCACCAGCGCGTTCCCCGTCAGCGACGAACTCGCCAATAAATGGGCCACCGGCGATGCTGCGACGGAAATCGAAAACCGCTACGTCGCCGATTTGCTGCGCATGATGCACCGGCCCGTCCGCGCGGATGAATTGCCCGCCGGATTTGTATTAAGCGATACGTTCAAGCTCATTTTTGTGAACAGCGCAAATGACAAACCGACGCTTGCCGATGTTGCGCATGGAAAAGCCGTCGCGGAAATGACGTCCATTTCGCGCCTGCAAATGCTGTTCCGCCGGTCATTCACCGATGGCGACCAAAACCTCGCCCGCGCGCTCGGCGCTTATTTCCGTCCCAATTGTATTTTGGATGAAGATCTGACGCGAGAGGCGCGCGAACGCGACGTTTCCCGCCTCGTCGCCGTCACGCATTTCGACGCGGGACAAGTCATCGTCCATCGCGGCGAAAAAATCGGCGCCACTGCCGCCGCCGCGATCGCAGCGCTCGATGAAAAACTGGCGCCCTCGCGGGTGCAGGCGCAGATGGATGAGAAATTGAAAGCACAGCAGGAACAATTGCGCCAGCAACAGCTCGCCGCAAAACAATTCCAGGCGCAGGCGCAAAGTGCCGAAGCCCAGACCAAACAGATCCGCGAACTGGCAAAGAAGAATCACGCCGCCGCCCTGGCGCTGCAATCGCAAACGCTCCAGGAGCGGACGAATATTTATTGGCTATTCGCCTCATCCGCGGCCGTTTCTGCCATCGCGCTCACGTTCATTTTATTGTTTGTGCGCCGCAAACCGAAAATGGGTTTGGTTCTCGCAAATACGGGCGACGCGATGATCCTGCCAAATGCGCCGGAACAATTTCGCCTTTCCTCGCCGCAATCGTTGCAAAAAGATTTGGCGCCGCAATTGGCCAGCGCCGTGAAAGAAGCCGTCGTCCAGGAATTGGCCGCCCAGCGCGGCGAACTGCTGAAAGCGCAACAAAGCGCCGCCGCGGAATTGGCGGAAGTGGTTCACCGGCTGGATAAATTACACGCGCCGTTGCAGGAGCGTTTGAAGACTTACGAAAACCGGATTGAAGATCTGGAAAAGCAACTGGTATCGCGCACCGAGGAAAACCGGGAATTGTTGAAGGCCAAAATTGATTTGACGCGCCGCCAGCTTGAAACCGAACGCGCCGGCGTCGGCTCCGATTGGAGCGGCGCAATCAATTGAATTTTCAGGTTCAATTTTTTCCCAACGGCGCTTTGTCCTGCGTCAACAACGCCTGCTCGTAGCAAAGCAATGCTTCGTCGTAACGCGCCAGCCGGCTGAATAATCCGCCCTTTTGCAAATAGGCGATGGTCATCGTTTCGTTCAATTGAATCGCGCGATCGTAACAGCCGATGGCGTCATCAATGCGTCCCAGTTTTTCCAGAGCGCCGCCTTTTTTTACCAAAGCTTCGGTGCTGTCGGGATTGATGGCAAGCGCCTGCTCAAACAATTTCAGCGCGTTCTCCGGCTGGCTGGCGTTGAGCAAGGTCTGGCCGTCGGCCAACAAATTGGCGATGGCATCTTCCGGACCGCATTTGCCGTTGGCGCTTTTGGTCTTCGAAACAGCATCCGTTAATTGTCCGTGCGACGATTGTTCCATTTCGACGACGCGTTTTTCCAGTTTCTCAACGAGCATGAGCAATCGGGAATTGGAATTCTCGACGGCGGCACGGGCGGGCGCGGAAATTTCCGCCGTCAATTCCGTGGCCGCGCCGACGAGCGCTGAACTGCGCCGTGAATCGGCCAGCGCGAGCTGGCGGCTGGAAATTTCAGCCAGATGCGAAAAGCCGCGCCATTGAAAATAAAACATCAGCAAAATCACGCTCAATCCGGCCAGGCCAAATGCGCCAGCCATGAGCAGGGTAAGTTCCTGCGTCTTGCGGGCGGCTTCAGCATCATTGGCGCGCTGCGTGGCGATGGTCTGTTCCAAAGCCTGAATGCGCGCGGTGAGCACGGCTACATTCGTGGCAGCCGCGACTTCGGCCTGCTCGCGGCTGTCGGAAATGGCGAGTTGCGCGGCATGAAGTTGTTCCTGGATTTGCAGCAGCGCATTTTGCGTGGCGGTGGTCGCGGCTTCGGGAGAAATCAGATTGGTATCGGCGGCAAAAATCCGCGCGCTGAAAATGGTCGCGGCAAGAACGGAGAAAAACAGTTTCGGATTCATAACCGGAACAACAGCGTGGGCAGAGCGTTTGCGGAAGTCAAGAAATGGAAACCGGCGCCGCGCCGGTGAAAGATTTTGGAAATAAAAAAAGCGAGGCCGGTTGACCTCGCTTCAAAATTGTTTTGCCCGGAAATCAGGCCTTGGCGGCGTCTTTTTTCCAGGTGCGTTTGGGCGCTTTAGTGACGAGACCTTTTTTGATGGCCGCAGCGGAAACGCGCACGTAACGGACTTCGCCGTTGGGCATGAGGGCTTTAACGCGCTGCAAATTCACGTGGAATTTGCGCTTGGTGATGGCGGTGACGTGCGTGCCGATACCGCCGAGTTTCTTGGCCTTACCAGAGCGCCAGATGATGCTGCCCTTCATCGGGCGTTTGCCGGTCAATTCACAAATGCGTGCCATAAAATTTCTCGTTAAGAGCCGCATAAAATAGCAGCAAGCAAATCAATGGCAAGTTTTATTTCAACGATTTACAGGATGCGTTCGTTTAATTATTTTTAATCAAGGCAATGCAATACCAAGCCAAGTTCACCCCGACCATTGAAGATGTTTTGATTGGCTTTAATATGCACAATGGCCGGAGCAGTGATTTTTGGAAAGCCGGCGTTGCTGGTGGCCTTACTGCAATTGTTGTATTCAGTATTGGCGCATTTCTTTTTCACTTTCTCATGCTGGCCATCATTAGCGTAATTATTGGTGTTTCCGTCGGCTGTGCGCAGTGGCTGGCAGAATTAAATATTCGGCGAGTCGCAAAAAAGTCTAGATTTGAAGAGCTTACATTTTCATTTTCTGAAGAAGGAGTTGGATTTTCCAACAGCACGACACAAGCGAAATATACTTGGAATGAAATTAAAAAGACGCGATTAGATGAACGAGGTGTGGTGCTTGATTTTGGTGCGCTAGGTTATCTGTTTAATCCCGCTCGTGCGTTTGCTGGCAACCATTTTCCACTTCAAGAACTAAAATTGCTGCTTTCACATAAAAAATAGAACGGTTTATTTTAATTTAGATTTATGGCCACATTGAAACCTTTTGCCGCGCTGCGGCCCAAACCCGAACTCGCCGCGCAAATCTGCGAATTGCCCTACGACGTGATGTCATCCGACGAAGCGCGCGAAATGGCGCATGGAAATCCGTTCAGCTTTTTGCATGTCAGCAAACCGGAAATTGATCTGCCCGCCGGAACGGATCTGTATTCGCCGCCGGTTTATGCCAAAGGAAAAGAAAATTTTCAGAAATTGATTTCGCAAGGCGCGCTCAAGCAGGACGACAAACCGAATTTTTATTTGTATCGCCAGATCATGGGCAAACATTCGCAGGTCGGCCTGGTCGCCGCCGCCAGTTGCGATGAATATCTGCGCGGCATCATCAAAAAGCATGAACTGACCCGCGTGGACAAAGAAGATGACCGAGTGCGCCACATTGAAACGCTCAATTCGCAAACCGGCCCGGTTTTTCTCACTTACAAAGCCGTCCGCGCCTTTGATGAATTTGTCGCAAAGAAAATCTCGGAAAAGCCGGAGATTGATTTTACAGCAGCCGACGGCGTCCGTCATTCGTCCTGGAATATTTCTGGTGCGGAAGAAGTCCAATTTGTCGAATCACAATTCGCCGCGATTCCATTTCTTTACATCGCTGACGGACATCATCGCAGCGCGGCGGCGGCGCGTGTTTTCAAGTCACGCAACGGCGCGGGCGAAAGTGGAAAATTCCTCGCCGTCATTTTCCCGCACAACCAGATGCAGATTTTGCCCTACAACCGCGTGCTGAAAGATTTGAACGGCAATTCGCCGGAACAATTGCTCAAAAAACTGGAAACGGTTTTCACGGTTTCACAAAACGGCAGCCCGACGCCTAAAGCCAAGCACGAACTCGCGTTTTATTTCCAAGGCAAATGGCAGACGCTGCATTTCCGCAAAGAATTTTTGCAATCGAAGGACGCGATTGAAAATCTCGACGTGACGCTCTTGCAGAAAAATATTCTCGCGCCGGTCTTTGGCGTTGACGACCCGCGCACGAGCAAGCGCATCAATTTCGTGGGCGGCATCCGCGGCACGGCGGAATTGGAAAAGCTCGTGAGCAGCGGTGAATATGCCTGCGCGTTTTCGATGTTCCCGACGAGCATCGAAGATTTGATGGACATCGCCGACGCCGGTGGAATCATGCCGCCCAAGAGCACGTGGTTCGAACCCAAGCTCCGCGACGCGATGTTTTGCCACATGATTTGAATTTCAGATTTATGATGAACGATTTATGATTTCGCCCGCGCAGGCTTTAACAAATCGCAAATCATAAATCGAAAATGAAAATCGGCCATCTGATCGCTATTTTTGCGCTCGCCGCGCTGCCGTTTTGCGTCGCCTTCGCGCTGTATTATCCCGACGAACGCCATTACACCGACGGTGCGCTGCAAATGGTCAAAGGCCACGGCTGGCTGGTCCCGGAAACAGCCAACGGCGGACCGCGACTGGAAAAACCGCCACTCGCCTATTGGCTCATCGCCGCGTGCTATAAAATTTTTGGCGTCAATGTATTTGCGTCACGCTTTCCGTTTCTTCTCGCCGCGTGCGGAACCATATTCCTTACATTCCGCCTCGCGCGGAAACTGACGGGCAAAAGTGAAACCGCGTTGCTCGCGGCCGTCGTCCTTGCATCGCAACCACAATTTTTTCTTTGCGCCATGCGTTCGATTCCCGACGCGCTGTTGGTTTTCTTCGTCACCTTGAGCGCTTTCGGGTTTTTGCGGCTGATGGTTTTTGAAGAATTTTCTGCCGGCGCATTTCTCATGGCTTATGGCGGTGCGACCGGTGCGGCCTTGAGCAAAGGATTGCTCGGACTTTTGATCATCGTTTTTGCGTGGGCGTTTTGCCTGGCAAAAAGCCGCAATTGGCGCGCCGTCAACAAATTGATTCACTGGCCGATCTTCCTTGTGACGATGGTCCTGGCAGCGGCGTGGTTCGTTTACATTTTTTGCAAGATGCCGGAAATCGCATGGCGGCAATTTTTTGGCGACCAGGTCACCGGCAACATGCACGGACATTTTTGGTCGCCCATTCTTCGCGTGCCATTGTTCGCCGGGATTTTGCTCTTGAATTTTTTGCCCTGGAGCGCCACGGCGATTGAATTTCTGTTCCGCAGGAAAACTTTGGAAAACGGAAATATTTCAGCCGCCGGGGGAAATTTCATCCTCGCCTGGACAATGATTTTGATCCTGGGTTTTTCACTCGGCGCAAATGTTTCGCTCCGTTATCTCCTTCCCGCCACGCCGTTGATGGCGATTTTATTTGCGGATATCCTGATGCGCGCGGAAACATTTCAGCTGATTCTTTCGGGCGGCCGGCTCTTAAAAATTGCGCTTTCGCTGCTGGCCATCGCCGCAATCATCGTTCTTTACGCCGGATCACAGTGGCCGCTTCCAGTATTTTTACCTTACACCGTTTGCGGATTGATCATCGCCTGCGTTGTCGCGCTTTCTGTCGCGGTTGCGCGAAAAAAATCCTTCGCCCTCGAAGCGCTGGGCGTTTCAATTTTAGCCGCCTGGCTGCTCGCGTTTTTCGCGATAATGCCGGTTGCATTTCCCGATCGCGCCCAGCAAATTGCTGCAACACTGCGCCAAAACGAGATTTCATCAAAGCGGCCGCTGCTGCTCATCGGCGACCTGAAACTCGCCAGCCGCTTGCGCGTCACACTTGGAAAAGATTGGACGGTGATGCAGACAAATTGGCTGCCAAAGGATTTGTCCCAATATAATGCCGTTCTGATTTCGGATTGGAATTTACATTTATTGGGTGAAACAGGATGGAAAACGCAGATTGCCGCGGCCAGTCCGGCTCCGCCCTCGTTTCGAAAGCTGGTGAACGCCATATTATCGCGACATTTGCCGCAAGCGCTGGCGCCGGATTCCGACAAAATGATTCTCGCAACACGCCTTTGATGCACGTCACCCTTTACAAGCCCGGCAAAACACCGATTCCGCCAAAACTTTACGGCGGCACGGAACGCATCATTTATTGGCTTGGAAAAGCGCTTGTCCAGCTTGGCCACCGCGTGACGCTCATCGCCAACGCGCAAAGCGAAATTCCCGGCGCCGAACTGTGCGCAATTTCGCCGGAGGAAAAAGATCCGCGCGCCTGGCTCAAGCTGGTTCCGGATTCAACCGACATCGTGCATCTGTGGGACACGAGCGAACCCAATTCCGAAAAGCCGTTTGTCGTCACCGTCGAAGGCAACGGCCAGCCCGGCCAAAAATTTCATCCGAACACCATTTTCATTTCCCGCAAGCACGCGGAGAATCATGGCTCAAAACACTTCGTTCATAACGGCCTCGATGTGAGCGAATATAAAATTTCAGAAGCGCGCGGCGATTATGCCGTATTTTTGGCGAAGGCAAGCTGGTCGGTGAAAAATTTGCCCGGCACAATTGAAGTGGCCCGCCGCGCGGGAATTGAATTACGCGTTCTGGGCTCGCGCAACTGGCCGCTGAATTTGCAAAAATTGCTGCCACCAATCCGCGGCGTGCGTTATCTGGGCATGATCGGCGGAAAAGAAAAGGCCGATTTGCTGGCGCGGGCACGCTGCCTGATTTTTCCGGTGCGCTGGCATGAGCCGTTCGGCATCGCCGTCATTGAAGCGCTCGCCAGCGGCGCGTTTGTCGCGGGGACACCTTATGGTTCGCTGCCGGATATTGTCACGCCGGAAGTCGGCGTTTTGAGCGCCGATGCAAATGAATTGGTTGACGCCGTGCGCAATCCACAAAAATTTTCCCCGCAGAAATGCCGCGAACATATTTTGAAAAATGGCTTTTCACATTTGGATATGGCCCGGAAGTATTTGAAATTTTACGAACGCGTTTTATCGCACGGCACACTTTCGGAAAACGACGAAACGCCGCCCATGACCAAGCCGGGTTTTATCGCAAAACAACTTTTGCCATGGGAAAATTGAAATAGAATCCGGAAATGAAAATCAGCGGCTTCACATTCGTCCGCAATGGCATCTCGCTCGGTTACCCGTTTGTGCCGGCAATCCGTTCGTTGTTGCCGTTGTGCGATGAAATCATCGTCAACGTGCCGCGTTCGACGGATGAAACGCTCGCGAAAGTCAAAGCGATTGACGATCCGAAAATCAAAATCATCCAAAGCGAATGGGATGACAACGCGCGCAAAGGCGGCTTGGCGTTGTCGCATCACACGAATCTGGCGCTGGAAAAATGCACCGGCGACTGGTGCGTTTACATTCAGGCGGACGAAGTATTGCACGAGGACACGGTTCCGCCGATGCGCGCAGCGATGGAACGCGAATTGAACAACCCGGCCGTCGAAGGTTTTGTCGTGGATTACACGCATTTTTATGGGAGCTACCAGACGCAGACCGTCGGGCTGGGCTGGTATCCGCGGGAAGTTCGGATGATCCGCAACGGTCAAAAATTTTATTCCAACAGCGACGCGCAAAGTTTCCGCGCACGCGGCGACCGGAAATTGAATGTGAAAAAATCCGGCGGCCACTATTTCCATTACGGCCATGCACGGCATCCGCAATTGGCGAAGGAACGCCTGCGGGATTTTTCAAAACTCTGGCACGACGATAAAAAAGTTGAAGAGATTTGCAACCGCGCGGAGGGTTTCTATGAAGACGACCAAAAGGTCAAACGATTCACCGGCACTCACCCGTCGGTGATGCGCGAAATCGTTGCCGCCGCGGATTGGACTTACCGATCGCGAAATCCGCTGATCCGGTTCCGAAAAAAATATTTCTGGAAAGACGTCGCGTTGCTGTTGAAAAACACGACGGGGATCGAATTGGGTGTTCACCGGAATTTCCGGCTGTTGCGGGATTGAATCAAGCCGTCGTCGAAATCACCGCTTCGACCGGTAACGAAATGCGGACGACTCCCGGCTGGCCGTTTTGCGGCGGCGGAATCTCCAATTTGCCGTCGTGGTTCTGGATGATTTTCTGGCAGACGGTCAGGCCAAGACCGAGACCGACGTTGCGCGTGGTGAAAAACGGCGTCGGCACTTTGGCAGCGGCTTCGGGCGTGAACCCGGCGCCATTGTCCTCGATTTCAATCTGCAAATCGTGATGCTCGCCATGAGCGGTGGCGTGCAGCTTTACGCCGACGACCGGCGCTTTTGGATTGGCCTGCAGTGCGTTTAAGATGATCTCCGCGAGCGCGTGTTTCAATGCCAGGCGATCGCCGCGAATGATGACAGGTTTGCCATCCGCTTCGTATTTCAACTGCGCTGCTTCCGTCGTCAAATGTTTGCATGCCTCCTGATACGCTTCTTCGATCAACTTTTGCACGGCAAACGCTTCCTGCTCGATGTGACCCTCGCGCGCCAGATAGCGCATCTGGTTGATCAGCCGCGTAACGCGTTTGACGCTGTCGGCCAAAGCATGATCAAGTGAATCGCGAAATTCTTTGTCCTTGAATTTTTCAGACAGCAATTGTTGGTGCGTAGAAAGCGGCACGAGCGCGTTGCCGATTTCGTGCGCCATGCGATCGGCCATGGATTTGATGAGACGCAGGCTCGCGGTTTCGATTTCCAATCTCCGCAATTGCTCGGTCTGCGTCAGATCATCGGCGGTCAGCAACGCGGAGACCGGCACGGACGAATTGGCGCGCTGAAACGGCACGACCGTGATGGTATAAATCGTCCCTGGAGAATTTTCCGGCTCATAACGGAACGGGCCGAGGGCCGCACCGGTCTTCAGCACCTGATAAATTTTCGCGCCGAGCAGTTGCGGCATGTCGCTGAATTCCAGTCCGCCGGTGCGCTCGTTTTTGCGTCCAAAATGCCGCCGGGCAGCTTTGTTCGCATGCAACACTTTCAGGTCGCGCCCGACGACGATGCACGCGCTGCTCAATTCGCGCAGCACATCGGTCATCATCTCATGATTTCCGGCCAGTTGGTCATGCAGCCAGATATTGCCCAATGCCAGGCCGACCTGCTCGAGCAAATGGAAAATCAATTCCAATTCGACGTTCAACAGCGGTTCGCCGGTCACGCGCCCGTCAAAAACAGCCACGCCGACAATGGCATCGCGGCTGGTGATCGGCACGGCGACCTGCGCGCTCAACAATTCAAATTCCTTTTGCGTCTCGGAATCGGCGCGCGCTTCGTCGCTGTCACGGCGCAAAATCCTTCCCAGCCGGCACAATTGCGCGCCGATGCCCGAATCCAGCGACAATTCAAAATGTTCGAGCAAACTCGGAGCCAGTCCAATGGCGGCCGCGTGGCGCAGACGCCGCGAATCTTCCGGAGACAAAACTTCGGTGAGCGGGGCAACGGGACGGTTAAGGAAAATCGCCGCGCGGTTGACGCTCAAGATTTCGCGCAGAAAAACGAGGAATTGCTTGAGCATCGCTTCGGCGTCGAGCGAATGCGTGAGGATGGAAGAAAAATCACGCAAAACGTCGAGCGTTTGCGCAGCGCTGGAAAAACGGCCTTGCGATTGTTGTTCGACGACGCGTGCAAATTGCGCCGGTGTTTGCACCGGCGTCGAAGGAACGACCGGTCGTGGCGTCTGCGGCACGCGGGCGATGCGTTCGAGCAATGAATTCAAAAGCCGGGCGCGAACCGGTTTGGTCAAAACATGGCTGACGCCGTGGAGAAAAGCTTCTTCTTCCCAGGCCGAATCGCTGTATTCGGTGTAGGCGATGACGGGCGACTTGGCGTCGCGACGACGCAGTCGTTCGATGACCCAGACGCCTTCGACACCCATCAAATCCACGTCCAGCACGCAAACGCCGGCCAGCCCGTGCGCGAGCAACGGCTCGGCTTCTTCAACGGATACGCGGTGAACGACACGGTATTCGTCCGGGCTGACGGCCGCGCGAATGGCTTCGGCAAATGCTGGATGTGGCGACAAAACGAGAACGGTTTTCATCGTGCTCTTGGTGAAAAATTATTTTGGCGCGGAAAATTCACACGCAGGAATTTTCCCTCACACAAACGCAAAGGTCAATGTAAAGTTGCTCCCGGCGCCGCTTCGATTTAAAAAAATTTCCGTTGTTTTAACTTTTGATCAACTTTTCCCAAAGGTTTTGGTTGAGCAAAGCCTTTTGCAAAAAATCAGTTTCATCTTGCGCCGGGGGATTTTGTTCGGGCTGAAGCGGCAAACGCAGCGTGAAGGTCGTGCCGCGCCCGGGCAGGCTTTTGGCGTCGATCCGTCCGCCGTGGTGATGGACGATGAAAAAGCACGCCATCAAATTGATGCCGTATTCCGACGGCACGTTGCCGCTGCCAATAAACGGATCAAAGACGATGCGCAGCGCGCCTTGCGGCACGCCGGGGCCGTTGTCGGAAATCTGCAAAACAATTTCCGGTTTGCCGCCGGCCTGCAATTCGGCGGAAAGAGAAATTTTGCTGCCGGCCGGCAGCGTGGCCAACTCGTCTTTGAACAACAATTCGAACAGACGTTGAAACTTCGGCGCATCGGCACGCAATGGCGGCAATGAATCCGGAATTTTGTTTTCGATCTCGATCCGTCGCGAAACAAATTGATTTTTAAATGATTCCAGCGCTCCGCCGACAATTCTTTGCAGCACCACTTCGTCCGAACCTGCTTTGCCTTCAGACGAGGAACGCAAATCGGCAAGCAGGACGTTGATTTTTTCAATCTGGTTCTGGACATTTTGATGATAGTCCTTCCAGAAATCAGGATTGCGCAGGCCGTTCGCTCCGGGCGCGCGCTCTTCAACCATCTTTTGCGGCGCGAGGTCGAGAAATGTCTTTACTGCGACGAGCGAATTGCGGATGTGATGACTTAAACCGGCGGCGAGCAAACCCAGGCTGACAACGCGATCGGCAATCATCATGTTGCGCAACACGGACATTTTTTCGAGCAACAACTGGTCGCGCTCGGCCTGAACCATGAAAAATTCCAGTCCCTGCCGCAAGGTCAGTTCCAATTGCGGGGAATCCCACGGTTTGGTGACGTATTTGTAGATCGCGCCGCTGTTGACGGCGGCGATGGCCGCGTCCATGTCCGCAAACGCGGTGACGAGAATCCGCAGGACGCGCGGGCGGAATTGCCGGGCGCGCTCGAGCAGCCAGACGCCTTTTTCACCGGGCATCCGCTGGTCGGTCATCACGATGCCGATTTCATCACCGTTTTGTTCCAGAATTTTCAGCCCGGCCTGCGCGTTGGTAGCGGTGAAAATGCGGAATTCATCGCCGAACGCTCGCGTGAAGTTCGTCAGCGATTTCTCTTCGTCATCCACGTAAAGGATAGCGAATTTTCTATAATCGTAAAGGTTGTCCATTTTCAATTTCAGTATCCAATGCGACTTCCGGCGGCGCTTTCAGCCAAAAATTTAGAGCAAATTCCGTAAACCGGCCTTGTTCGGTTTTCACGGAAATGTTTCCGCCGTAACCGTGCATGATACGATAGCAAATACTCAAACCCAATCCCATTCCTTTGCCAACTTCTTTCGTCGTAAAAAAAGGATCGAAAATTTTATCAGCGATTTTCGGATCAATGCCCGCTCCGTTGTCGCGCACAAAGATCAGGCTGCGTTCGCCTTCGACGCATCCGCTGATGTAAATCGTCGGCTTTTCGTCGCCTTCAAATTTTTTCTCCGCCAGTGCATCAATGGAATTCTGGATCAAATTGACGAGCACATGGATGACCTGGTTTCGGTTCGCCCAGATCAATTGCTCCGGCGGAACATTTTGTTCGATATGGACTTTATTTTTCCATTCGCCGGAAAGGAAGCGCAGCGCCGCGTTGACGGCATCCGCAGCCTCGAGCGGTTCACCAATGGCTCCGCCCGGATGCGTGAATGCCCGCAGATCGGAAACGATATTGCGCACGCGTTTGAGTCCTTCTTCAACATCATTGAGCACCGCTTCGTATTCCTCGCGTTCTTTTCCGGTCATCTGCATTTTTTTTCCCTTATTGCGCAATGTATAAAGACCGGTGAGGCTGAAATTCAGAGGATTGTTGATTTCGTGGATGATGCCGGCGCTCAAGCGCCCGAGCGAGGCGAGTTTTTCCGACTGAACAAGCTGGGTTTCGGTTTCCTTGATTTGTTCGATGGCCGATTTGAGCGCGACATTTTGTTTCGTCAATTTGCGATGGTAATAATGCGTCTCGATAAGATTTCTCACACGCGCCTGCAATTCATTTGATGAAAACGGCTTCGGCAGAAAATCATTCGCACCAATCTGCAAGGCATCGAATTTCGTTTCCTCATCCGCGCGTGCCGTGAGCAGGATGACTGGAATGTTCACCGTGTTTTCACGTTCACGCATTTTGCGGCAGACTTCCAGGCCGTCCATTTCCGGCATCATTACGTCGAGCAAAGCGATGTCGGGACGGAATTGTTCGGCCTTTTCAAACGCTTCCGTGCCGTTGACGGCTTCGATCACGTCGTAATCCTCTTCCAGTTCGGTGCGCAAATAGTTGCGCATGTCCGGCTCATCATCCGCGATCAAAACGACCGGGCGGCTGCCGGTCGCCGCAGAGATTCTGGAAGTGGCGCGTCCGGCGGCAAGCGCGGGAAAAAATTCGGCGCGCCGATATAAATTCGCCAGCCATTCCTCCGTATGTTCCGCGCCATCGGCAGCGGGAACCGGCTCCGGAATTTCCCGTTTGGCCGGCAATTCCGCCGCCCGATACGGCAATTTCACGGTGAAAGCGGCGCCTTTGCCTTCCTGGCTTTGCACCGTCACGCCGCCGCCCATCATTTCGCTCAACTCTTTCACCAGTGCCAGGCCGATGCCGACGCCCTGAAATTTTCGTTTGGATGATGTGTCCGCCTGCCAGAACCGATCGAAAACGAACGGCAGATTTTTTTCCGCGATGCCGACGCCGGTATCGCTGACGATCAGGACAAATTGATCGCCCTGTCGTTCGGCGCGCAAAGAAACAGTTCCCTTTTCCGGCGTGAACTTGAGCGAATTGAACAACAGGTTGAGCAAAATTTTTTCCAATTTATCGCGGTCGGTCAGGACGGCGGCGACGTCTTTGGCGACGCGAGTCTCGACGTGGATGCGTTTGTTTTCGGCCAATTGGCGGATGGCGCTGGCAAGACCGGCGACGAATTCGTTGACGGCGAGAGGTTCGCTTTTGATTTCGAGGCGTCCGGCTTCCAGGCGGATGAGTTCGAGTAAATCGTTGATGAGTTTGAGCAATCTCATCCCGTTGCTTTGCATCATCACCAGTTTTTCGCGAACGCTGTCGTCCAAATGATGGTGATAGCGCTGCAACAACGTTTCCAGCGGCGAGAGCAACAGCGCGAGCGGTGTGCGCATTTCGTGGCTGATATTGGCAAAGAAACGGCTTTTGAGCCGGTCCAGTTCGATGAGCTTGCGATTGCTTTCTTCGAGGGCGGTGCGATTTCGATCCAATTCATATCGCAAGGTAAATTCGCGAAGGCGCAATACGCGATGCAAGTGACCGCCAATGATGACGATGACAGCAGTCAATGCGAGAAAATATAAATTATTTACAAAATCACCGCCATGCTCCTGCGTGATTGTTCCTCTAAAAAAACAAGCCGCCAGATACATTGAAATCACGGACAACGACGCCGCAATACTCAATGTGACCGTCCAACGCATTACCAACGCGATTGATAACAGAACGAGATTCAAACCTGCGTAGTAAGGCGAATCCAGGCCGTCCGTCGTATAAATCATCCAACAGATAAAAAATGATGGCAGCATCGCAATGAGAAGGCTCAATGCCCAATGAATTTTTTTACTGATGGGCGTCCGCAAAATTCCCCATACAACAGCTGCCAAAGCAGCGCAAAACAAACGGAGAAGGAAAAAGAATCTAACCTCTTTCGGATAAACAAAAAAATCCAATACGGCTCCCAGCGGCATCAACGTCATGACCAGATAACAGCCAATCTTAAGATGATTGATAGTGATCTGGCGCTCATAATCCGCGTAGGATTTGAGGGCTTCTATTTCAATTGGAATTTTACTATTCAATATCGGGTTTTCGCACTTCCAAAAAAATATTCACCCCTGTTTCATCACGCCTCAGAGAAATATCGTCATCTGTCGCTTTATCCGGGGCAATGAGACGCATCTGTGCAGTGTCGCGGTAAACCAGCCGCCATTCCAAAAAACATTCCATTTCCATCTGGCCGGCGTGTCTATCCACGTTGGTCGCCACCAGCAAACCGCCTGGCGCAAGCATATCGTAAAAAATGTTCATCAACATTTTGCAGGTTGTGTCCGGCAGATAATCAAAAAGCCCGGCGCAATAGACGAAGTCATATTCCAACCTCTTTCCCACGACTGATTTTTGATTTTCTTTGAGCAATTGTTGGACGCTCGTCTTTTTGTAACGCACGACAGATTCCCAATTCCATTGTTTAAGGATTTTTGCAATGACACTTTCCGTGTATTCAAGTGTTTCGCTGTCAAAATCTGCGAGCGTAAATTCCACCTTTTCGCTTAACGGTGAGGTGTCAAAAAAACGTTGCACTTCCACCGCCGGGCCACAGGCAAAATTGTAAACACGCAATTGCCGTCCCGATTTTGCGAGACGGATAATTTCTGTTTCAATCTGTTTGGTGAGATATGTAATTCGATTGCGATGAGCAATCACCGGCGGCAATTGAAGCGCGTAGAGGTTGATGACTTTAGCGAAGAGCGTTGCGCCTTCAAACGGCGAACGCAGCATCATGTTCACCATTTCATAGTCTCCAGCATAACCTCGCGGTTTGGTAAAAGTGCGACGGACAAAAGGCGACTCCAACAGCAGCGGATGCAGAAGCCGTTTGCCGAAAACGTGGTGCGCCGGCACCAAATCTTCATCAACGCGTTTTGCCACAATTTCATACCGCTCAAAAAAAGACCATATTAGAGGAACAATTTCCGATTCCAACTGTAGCACCATACGTTGCTCCAACTTTTCACGGCTGGCCACCGGTTCATTGCGCATGCCAAGTTCGATTTGATCCAGCCAAATACGCAAGTCCGAAAGAAACATCTGCATATCCGTCAAAACGATTTTGTATTCAGGCAGAACCTTATAAAGTTTTTGCCATTCCTCTATGAAACTTTTGAATTCTTTCGCCAGTTGCCCGTCCGCGCCAAAAACCAAACTGAAATCTAAATAAGTCCAATCCGCCTCATCCAGCGCGACCTCGCAGACCATCTTCATGTCTGCATTCACCACGTTGACCGTCAATCCGCGACCGGAATAAATCGTTCGTCCCTGAACAATGATTTTGAATTCCTTCAACACATCCGAAACCCGCAATACGACCGAAGGATTGTGCACCTCGAAATACGCCGAAAACCGCGTCATACGCAGCACCTGGCCGCGCATCTCAAAACCATCCGGCGTCTGGAACGTTACCCGGCTTTCTTTCACGGACGACGGATCGGCCTTTGATGGAGTTGCCGGTTCCGGCGGCGGATTTTTCTTCTTCGGGGCATGGGACGCCGATGGTTTGACGCCATTGCCGTTGCTCATTCCGTTTCCGTTTCCGTTATGTTTGACAAATTGATTCACAATTTCTGTTTCAATTAATTTACATTAAAATCGCAGCGTCGTTTGGAGAATCACCACCCAGGCATCGGCCGTGTCCGCCCCGATGCGTCCGCCCGGATGAAACACCCGCTGCACGCTCGGCTCGAACGTCCACCACGCCGCCAGTTGCGCTTTGTAAGTCATTTCGATCACTGCTTCGTAATCAGCCTTCCGCGAAAACGGCATCGGCACATGATTGGCCAGCGCGAACGCATTCACGTCGTTTTGTCCGCGGCGGACGTTGTCGCTGATATGCAAATAGGAAAAACCCAAATTGATCGTGTCCCAGTCGCGCGTTGGAATCAGACCTTTGTAAACCAATCCGCCGTCCACGCCGTAATCCGCGAGATTCCGGTCTGCCGGTGCAAACGCCGCGCGGAAAAATCCGACCAATCCCTGTTGCGCCGGATCGGCCTTGCCGTTCTCCAGATACAATTGCTGCTCGGCCAGAAAATAAATTCCGTAATTGAATTGATGCGTTTTGACCGGATAACCAAGCAGTCCGCCGGCGGCCAGCGCGGCTGATGTGACGCCGCTTTGCATGTCGTCGAAATCGCCGGTGTGAAACCATCCGCCCAATTTATAACTGCCGCCCAGCGCCGGATCATTCGTATCGTGATGCGACAGGTAACCGAGCTCGTAATAGGACAGCGCGCCTTCGCGTTGGCTTAAATTAAAGCGCGTGCCGGAAGAGGTTTGATCCGGATTGCCGCCGTATATTCCGGCCTGCACATAAAATTGCGGCGCAAAATCCCAGCGCACGCGGATGCCCGGAGACGAATACGGCGTGGACGCCAATCCATGCCGTTGCGGCGGCAAGCCGGCTACGTCATAAACGTCAAACGCCATCGTGGGATAAAAAAATGTCTGGTTGATGAAATTGATCGAAGCCAGCGAATTATAGTAATCCGGCACGATAAAATCGCGATCAATGCTCATCTCGCCGAATTTCACGGACAATTTGTCATCCAGAAATTTTTGTTCATACCAGATTTCCCACAAACGCAAACTGTTTGGAAAATCGACCAGGTTGACCTTGTTCAAATCGCCGACGTAATCGTCCGAAAATGGTTTCTGTCCGTTGAGCCAAAGGCCGCTGACATTGAACGTGCCGCCTTCATAGCCCAAAAGCTTTTGCGAATCCAAACTCAAATCCATCAGCAACGCGCCCTGGTAAACCGAGCCGGATTTGATGCCGCCGTCAATGTTGTTCGCGACGGAGGCCAGATAAAAAAATTCGAAATCAACGCCGCGATTCGACAGATCCGTGCGCCAGCCGCCCCAATCGCCGAGCAAATAATCCTGTTCCAAAAATTTCACGAACGGCGAGGGCGATTCTTGTGAGGGCTCGTCCGCCTGGATTTTTTGGACCGGCAAAATTGCGGCTGCAAGGAGCGCCGGAATGAATTTAATCAGTTTTTTCATCTGGTTTTTGATTTGAAGTGGCTTCGGATTTTTTGTTTTTGCGCGATGAAATCATGCCGCGCAGCAATTGCCCCACCGTTTCGAAATAACTGCGCGTGATCTCCGCGGCCTTGAATGCCAGATAAATGTCGTTCGTCGGCAACAGGCTTTTCGAAGCAAAATAAAGATAACTTTCGGAGCCGCGATATTTCGATTTATGAAACGCCAGGCCGGTGAAATTGTAGATCTCATTTCCATATTTCACGCTCAGGTCAAAAAACGCCCGGGCATTTTTGTCGTCGTTGAATTTGCCGCCATCCAATTTGATGAACGGCGCGAGGCAGAGATTGAGCGTTTCTTTTCCCTCGGCGCGAAATTTTTCCATCGCCTCCATGTGAATGGCAGTCACCAGTTTGCCGAAGCGCTTTTCATCGCTGCGCACAATATTCGCCGCGTAACCAAACACATTTCCATCGCGATACATCGGATCATAAAACACAAATCCGGCCACGCGCCCGTCGCCGTCGTAAGCCACAAATTTCCGCACATCCGGCTCGGATTCCAAAATCACGCGCCGCGCGTAAATCCAGATTTCCCGGTCGTTCACCCGTTTGCTGCCCATCCATTTTTTTGAAAGCGCCAGCAATTCCTCGCGATTCACTTTGGAAATGTCTTCCTCGCGAATTTGAATGCCTTCGCGTTTCGCTTCATTTCGCGCGCGCTTGATCAAATCCAATTCCTTCCAATTGCCTTTGGTGTTGTAGGTCTGGATCGGCAATTCAGATTCCGGCCCGATGCAATTGATCTTAAAACCCATGCCGCGCAACACCGCCGCGCATTCCTCCGAAATGCAGCCGAAAACCGCCGTCGGATTTTTCGCCAAAAACCGGCCGAGCAATTTTTCAAAATCCGCCACCGCGCAAACCGGATCGGAAAAGGCAATTTTTTTCGGGCGCGGCGAAAAAACCGGATGTTGCACCGTCACGTAGGAAATGTAGCCGCAATCGTCCACAAAATACTCCATGCCCGATTGCAAGGTCGGATACGCCAGCGATTGGCGGCCGTGCTGCCGCAAATAGGGCGAGAGCAATTCCCATTTTTCTCTCGCGCCAATCGCTTTCGCGCGTTCGCCTTCGATGACGACCGGAAATTTTTTCGGCAATTGCGCCCGCGCGCCATTCGTATATTTCAAAAGCCAATTCGCCGTGAGTTCGAACACTTTGGCGCGATGGCGATCCAGATGCCCGACATGGCCGTTGCCTTCAACGATGTGCAGATCTTTTTCGCACGTGAGCGCCGCGTGCAGCAGCCGCCCGGTTTCCGGCGGATCCAATTTGTCGTCCGCGCCCCAGATGACCAGCGTCGGCGCCACGATCTGCGGAACGCGTTCGATGGTGTCCACGAAAAATGCCTCGCCGCCGGCCGGGAAAGGAAAAGCCATGAACGCTTCCAATGCACGCGTGTCCGCTAAAAGTTTTTTTTGCACTTCCGGATCGGACGCCAGATTGGCCTTGCTCAACTTTGCCAGCGGCACGCGCATTTCACGACCGGTGAGAGATTTCTTGATATGTCCGGCCGCAACCAGCGTTTTCAAAAATGCCGTCAGTGGCAACGGCAACGAATTTCGCACCGTTGCGTCCAATGCCACGAGCGCTGCCAGCCGTGAATCAATCACCGCCGCTTCCAAAATTGCCGTGCCTCCGGAGGATAAACCGAACGCGCAAATCTTTTTCGGATCAATTGCCGGTTGTGTTTGGAGAAAATCAACCGCCGCCCGCACGTCCGCCGCCCATTCGCGCATTTCAATATGAAAACGGTTTCCACCGCTTGCGCCGTGGCCGTGCATGTCGATCGCCAGCGCCGCAATGCCGCGCGCCGCAAGAAATTCGCATAGCTCGACATAATTCTCCTTGAACTCGCCGGCGCCATGGCAAACGATCACCGCAGGCGACGGCTTTTCCGTTGGCGTGAAAAAAAGCACGCCGCGGATTTCATCACCCAAAGAATGAAAGCAGATGGCCTGTCGATTGATACTCGTCATTTGGTGCGCGGAAGAAAGCGCGCACAATGCCAATTCCAAATAAAAATACGACTGGTTTTTCGGGCAATTGTGTCGCGGTTCCCGCCGCGCCTGTCCCGCTTTTTAGCAGACGTCCCAAAGCGGGACAATCATTTAAGATGCAGCGCGGCTTCTGGTTGCAGTTTCCCCAATGTTTCATAACCCCAGCGCAACATCCGCTCGGTCGTTTCCCAGCCGACGCAGGAGTCGGTGATCGAAATGCCGTATTTCAATTCTTTCAAATTTTTCGGGATTGGTTGATTGCCTTCGTGCAAATGGCTTTCCACCATCAAACCGATGAGCGATTTCGTCCCTTCAACGCGCTGTTGGATGACGCTTTTCCAAACATCTTCCTGCCGCGCGAATTTCTTTTCCGAATTCGCGTGGCTGCAATCCACCATCAGCACCGGCGGCAATTTTTCGGAAATCAATTTTTCCTCCGCCGCGCGAATGCTTTCCGCATCGTAATTGGTTTTCGCCCGTCCGCCGCGCAGGACGACGTGGCAATGCGGATTGCCGCTTGTGCGAACAATTGCTGTCGCGCCGTCCTCATTCATGCCGAGAAAACTGTGCGGATGACGCGTTGCGCTCATCGCGTCAATCGCGATTTGCAGGCTGCCGTCCGTGGCGTTTTTCAAACCAACCGGCATGGAAAGGCCGCTCGCCATTTCGCGATGCGTTTGCGATTCCGTCGTGCGCGCGCCGATGGCCGCCCAGGTGATCAAATCGGCGATGTATTGCGGCACGATCGGGTCGAGAAATTCCGTGGCCGCCGGCAAACCCATTTCCGTGATCTGCAGCAAAATGCGGCGCGCGATGACCAAACCGGTTTCGATGTCCTGCGAACCGTCCAAATGCGGATCGTTGATGAGACCTTTCCAACCGATAGTCGTGCGCGGTTTTTCAAAATAGACGCGCATCACGATTTCCATGCGGTCGGCGAATTCCTTCCGGAGTGCATTCAATTTCGTCGCATATTCAATCGCCGATTTTTCATCGTGGATCGAGCAGGGGCCGATGACGACGAGCAGGCGCGGGTCTTCCTGCCGCAAAATGCGGATGACCCGTTCGCGGCTGCGCGCAACGGTGGCGTTGGCCGCGTCACTCGTCGGCGATTGGCTTCTCAATTCGCGCGGCGAAAGCAGCCGGACAATTTCTTTGACGTGTAAATCCTGCGTCCGAAACATGAAGGCCATTATACGGTATTTTCATTGCAGGCAAAGAGGAAACGAAGGAGGCAGTTTAGAGATCGACCACTAAATCACAAACGCGGACGCCGAGAGCCTTGGCGACTCTGGCTAGAACTTCAACTGTTACTTTGTATTCTGCGCGTTCAATATTTCCAATGTAATTCCGCGCCAAGTTGGCCTTTTCAGCCAATTGCTCCTGGCTCAAACCGGCTTTAATTCGTCGGTCGCGAATCGTTTGGCCGAGAATTTTAGAAACGTCGTTGCGCTGCGCCACAAACAAAGCAGAGCAAGAACGCCGGAAAGCCTCTACCAAGCACACTTGGTATTTTATGCTTGCAATCCTTTCAGGTCTCGTATATACCAGTGTGCGTTCAGAAGGAAACAATTATGAGAACTGGATTCGTGGTCTATTTATCCCGCCGGTCGGCCATCCCCTCAGCCCGCGCGCTTTGCGTTGCGGGCTTTTTGATTTTTAGCCTCGTTGCCAGCGCCCAAACCTATTTTCTTCAATCCGATGGAATGCATGCTCCATATCCGTTTGATCCGTATGCGGGGCTTGAGCCGATGACGGAGATTTCACCGGGGGTTTATCTGATTCAAGACAACGCACAGGACTTCGCGACCATGCAATCGTTTGGCAGGAGTGCGAGTATGATGAGCATGGATGTCCCCAATCCGGGCGAGGGCGGCAGTGGAACGAATGGCGGATTTTATTCGGACAGTTTCAATTTCAGCTTCGATACCAATTCATTGTGGCTGGAAATCACCAACGTTTCGGCTGGCACCGTGTTTGCGAATTTGCATAACGCGACGGATTACGTTTACGAGATTTGGAGCAAAACAGATTTAGCCGCGACGAATTGGGACATTGAAAACGAAGTCTTTCCAGCCAACACAAATTGTCAGCCTTTCACCGTTTGGCAATCGGAGCGGACAAATTTGTTTTTGTGGGCGCGGGATTGGACTGGAATAACGTCCAGCGGCAACACCGTGCCGGAATGGTGGTTTTGGAAGTTTTATCACACGCTCGATGGCTTGTCCGACAGCACAGCGGACAGCACCGGCGAAAATACATTGTATGAAGATTATCTTTATGGTTACGACCCCAATGTCATCGAATTTTCCCTTTCGGTTGCAAATGATCGGGTCAATACCGATCTCATAACAGTGCAATTATCCGTCTTGAACGGAACACCAGCTTACGCATCGGCCTTGGTCAATGATACCAACATGGCATCAGCTTCATGGCAGCCATTTACAACCAACGTTTTTGCTTCTTTGGGAGCGACGGACGGCGTCTATGACATCTCAGTCGGTGCGCGCGGCTGGCCATCAGATGCAACAGAATCGTGGAATGACATTTCGGTTGTTTTGGACAAAGAACCGCCAACATTGTTTATGACCAATCCGGCGACTGTTTCAACGCCATTTATCCAAATGGAGGGCACAGTGGACGAAGAATTAAGCAGCCTGACGTTTGATGTGAGCAACGCGGCCGGAATTTTCACCAACCAAATTGGTTATACGAGTGATTTATTTTACGATACCAACTTGATGAGGTTCACGACCAATTCGGTGGATCTTTATGATGTGGCGCTGACCAACGGGTTAAACGCAATCACGATTTATGCCACTGATTTAGCAGGCAATGTTTCAATTACCAATTATTACGTGATCCTGGACTATTCTTCCGATACCAATCCGCCGGTGTTGAGCTTGATTTGGCCGCAGGATGGAACGCTTGTTGGTGGCAGCGAATTGACATTGCAAGCCCGGATTGATGATATAACAGCGAAGGTCTTTGCCATCGCAGGTGGACAGACGAATGTGGCCGCTGTTCAACGCAATGGCAAAGTGCAAACGATTGTGCCTTTGAACAGCCAAACCAATCTGGTGAGCATCACCGCCATTGACGCTGCCGGAAACACTTTCACCACTAACATCACCGTCATTCAAAGCGCGGTGACATTGATGATTGACCCCATTTCGGATGACCAGCTTAATCAAACGTCCATTTATGTGAGCGGCACGATAAGCGATCCAGACGCTCAAATCAGCGTCAACGGCGTTGATGGAATCAACTATGGCGATGGCACATGGGATGCCGATGGCGTTCCCGTCAGTTCCACTGGTTCCGCCGATGTGAATGCCGAAGCCCTTGACGAAAGCAATAACGTTTTGTCATCGCAACTGCTGAACCAGATTCAGCCCGCGATTGTGGTTTTAAAGAGCATATTCCAAAGTGATTATTTTTGGAACGTTCTGCGCGACGGTTCAATTTATTATGGAATTGGAACAGAGGGAGGAACCCTCAATTGGAATTATAAAAACGGCGGTTCATGGACATTCTGGCAAAATCCGCCCGGTTGGGTGGATACTTATGACATTGATGCCGCCGGAAGCGATTTGACGACGCCACAATTCACTGGCGACGGCATCCGGCCAGCTTGGGAAAACGGACGCCTCAATATCGCCGGAGCTGAGTATGGCACTCAACGGACGACCCAAATCCACACGATGGTCGTTCCTGCCAACGGACAAACCGATGTTGGCTCGACCGCTTTATACCTCGTTCGAGCCATCCTGTATGAAATGTCTGCATATGACAGAGTGGATTTTGGCCTGATTTCCGGCGCCGATTATTTGAATTTGCCCTTGCCACCGGAGTGGGTGCAAATCAACGGCCATGCCGCTGTCAATAGTGGTATTACCAACAGCGACGGTTCGATCTGGGGGGAAACACTTGTTGCCGCTCCATCCGGGACGACACCGGATATTAAAACATCGGCCAGCCGTTATTATGACTATGATGATTTCAGGGTCACCAATCAGGTGCGGCAAGTTAAATTGCAAATCGAAGACGTCAATGGCAACGATTTGACGACCCAAACCAATACCGTGATTGTCGGACAACAAATCAATTTGACCTGCGCCCTGAACGTGACAAATTCGGCGCTGAATAATTCCATGCTCCAGAATTTCCAATGGACCGTGCCGGGATTTGCCATTTCAAATTATGTGGTTGCGCCCGACGCGAGCAGTGCATTTGTGGCGACGAATTTTCCCACTACAAAATCTAATGCCGTTTTTTATTGGGTAGACGGCGGACTGAAACAAGTTCAAGCCTCGGCAACGGTGAATGGAACCAAAGTCACAGGACAGGCGTGGCTTAATGTTTTGAGGCCGACAGTCACGGTTACAGCCTACACAACATCTGTAAATGTTGACACATTTCTCGGCGATTTAGGATTCCATGACACTAATACATTTGCTGCCGGAATAACATTTTCGAATACAATCACAATTCCGCTCGGTTTCTCTGGTTCACGCGAATGGATTCAAATAGTAAATCCGTATCGCTCCTATCGAGATACAAATGAAGTTTGGTGGGTTCTTTCTGATAATGGTTCGGGGCCATATCTTGATACGGTTTATCCATATACAAATTCTGCCACTACCGAAAGTGTTACTGTAGATAGTCCTGAAGAACCTTTATTACGCGGGCGCAACGAAGTAACAGCAAATGATAGTTTCAAGATGTGGTTAATGTTTAAACCGACAGGCGGAAACTGGATTCCTCTGCGGATCGTAAATTGGAATTGGAGCGGTATTGCCTCCCTGTCCGGATCGAATTGGTCTTTGACAAGCCGAAGTTGGTTAACAAATCCTCCATCTGTTGATGCGAAGACAACCTTTCCGCAGTGGAAAAACAATGTAAAAAACCTATTATTCTATTCACAACCATGAAAAAAAATCTTTCACTTCTATTAATAATTGGCACGGCAGTCTGTCAACGGTCCTTTGCCGATACAAATGCAGCGACATTTTGCGATGCAACGATTTCTATTAAATGCAAAGATTTAGTAAAGGAGTTCAAAACAAATGAGCCAATTAATATCACAATTCAAATTAAAAACAGTTCGACCAATGATCTTTTATTTAGAATCAATAATTTACCGTCCGATTTTAATTGGACGATAATTTCACCAACCGGTAAGGACGTTTCGCCAAAGCCGGATCTACGCCACGACGCAATTTCTGGTTCGTTTCCTAAACTAAAGCCACAAGAATTATGGGAATCGATTTGCGACTTGAAAGACATCTCTACTTTAGATGAGACCGGCACCTATAAAGTTATTATTAAGAAAGAGGTTTTCTTTATGCCCGCTCGCAAGAAAATTGAAATTATATCAAATCCGTTACAAGTCAAAGTTTCAGAATTATGAAAACTTGCTGGCTGCTTTTCGCCTCTGCATTTGTATTCCTCAAGGGTGCTTCTGCTTTCGCCAGCGATACCAATAAAGCAGCAGTCATATCTTGCGATGCGGAAATTTCTATTAGGCTTAAAGAACCAGCGAAAGAAATCAAAACGAACGAACCAGTGATTGTGATCGTTCAAATTAAGAACACTTCAACAAATGAAATGCTTACGTTTATGATACATTCTTCGCCAATGGATTTTACTTGGAATATAACTTCTCCGTCAGGTAAAGATTTATCACCAACTAACTCATTACCCGAATTTGGAGCAAGTTGGAATCCAAAGTTAAGTCCTCAGGAATCAAGAGATTCCAGTTACAATTTAAGCGAGATTTGTAACTTCAATGAACTCGGCACTTATAAAATTATAGCTAGAAATCAAGTTTTATCGTCTTTTACAAAACGAAAAGTTTGTGAAATCATTTCAAATCCACTAGAGATCAAAATTTCAAAATAAAATGTGGCTTATGTTTAAGCCTCGGGCGAAAAATGGGTTCCATTAAGAACAATATGGCCTTACCTCGGATTTGTGGACTACTAGGGAACATGAAGATTTTTATTTCTTACATAAAATCCGCAAAAAATCTCGACCGCGGCGGCATCTGATGGCATCAAATTGGGGTGAATTTAATTGCTGCACAAAACGCCGCCGTCAAAGCCGCGCGCGCCGCCGGTAAAATCATGCGCGCCAACTGGCTCAAGCCCAAGCATGTCAACCTGGCCGATTTGCATGACATCAAGCTCGAACTCGATGTCCACTGCCAGAAACAAATTGAAAAGGTTTTGCGCGCCGCGTTTCCAAAAATTCCGGTGCTCGGCGAGGAAGGCATTTCCGGCGACATCACTTCGGAATTTCGCTGGGTCGTGGACCCGATTGACGGCACGGTGAATTACTTTTTCGGAATGCCGCACGCCGCCGTTTCGATTGCGTTGCAACAAAACGAACAATCGGTCATCGGCGTGATTTACGATCCGTTCACCGACGAACTGTGGACGGCGGTTCGCGGTGGCAAAACGAAATTGAACGGTCGCATCGTCCGGGTGAGCGACCGTTCCAGAATCAATGACGCGCTCGTGGCCATCGGATTTTCCAAGAGCCGGGAAAATCTGGAAAAAAGTTTGCCGCATTTGAATCGCCTGGCGCGGCAGGCAAAAAAAATTCGCATCATGGGTTCGGCGGCGCTCGAATTGGCTTACGTCGCGAGCGGACGGCTGGACGTTTACATCGAGCGCCGCATCAATTTGTGGGACGTTGCCGCGGGCGGTTTGATGGTGGAATGTTCCGGCGGCGAATTTTATACGCTGCCGGCCAAAGGAAAATTTCGTTATGCCATGATCGCCGACAACGGCAAGCTGCGCCGCAAACTTAAATTGGACAGTCTGCTGGAATAAATTCGCGCAGAAAGAATTTGCATTTGCGCAATTGCCAATCATTCTTTTCTCAAATGCCAGAGGAGCAACAACCGGAGCCGATTCCGCCGCAAACGGAAAAACGCAATCCGCGTCGCCGCGGCCGCCGTGGCGGTCGTGGTCGCGGACAACGAGGCCGCGCGCCGCGCGGAGCCAAAGAGATCTCACCCGCCGCACCGATGGAGGCCGACACGATTTCGCAGGAGTCCGAACAACAGCCGCCGGCGGAAATGATCCAGGAAACGGCGCAAGAGCCGGTTCGCGAGACGCCGGAAAATCGGGAAATTCCCGCGCCGCGCCCGCCGCATCCGCAAAAATTTGCCGCCTCCGCCGTCGCGCGCGCCGCGGAAGAAGTGCGTCATATCGTCGAGTCGCTCGAACAGGCGCTGGAACAAATGGAAGAAGTGCTCAAGCTTGTCGAAACCGCCGAGCGTCAAAAAATTGCCGATGAGCGGGAAATCGAATCGCTGCGGCGCGCATTGCGGCGAATCCAGCCGCCGCGAAATCCGCAACGTGAATCGCCACCAGAAGAACCGGCGGAATAATCCCGGTCATTTCAATCGGAGATATGCGACGGCGGCTTTCCAGAATTCCTGTTGTTGTTCAGTGATCTGGCAATGCGTGCCGTCAGGAAACAACCACAACTTCTTCGGCCCGCTGTAAGTCTCGTAGAGCCGCAAACCAAATTTTTCCGGCACAACGGTGTCGTTGCCGTCCACCGTTACGCCGACTTTGCCGCGATAATGGCGCAAATAAGTTTCGGACGGAAAACGGTCCACGAGCAAGAACCAAACCGGTAGCCAGGGATATTGATATTGCGCCACAGCCGTCAGCGAGTTGAACGGCGAAATCAAAATCATTCCCGAAATTTTATCGGGATGCGTTCCCGCCAAATAGGACGCAACGCCGGAGCCGAGCGATTCGCCGACGACATAAATCGGCTGATTTGTCGGCAGCATTTGCAGTGCTTCATCCGCGGCGGTAAACAATTTTTCCTGCGTCGGGTCGCCGGGACGGTCTTCGTATCCGGGATATTCCAAAATAAAAACGTCGAAGTTTGCGGCCTTTTGGATGTCATCCGCGTAATGTGCGCTGGCGGTGGCGGTGCTGGCATTGCCGTAAAAGAGCAAGACCGTTCCGTCCGCGGGTTGCGTCGGCGAAAGTTTTTTAAAGCCGATGGATTGACCGTCGGAATTGGCCCAGCGTTCCAGTCCGGCCGCGCGCGCCTTGTCAGCGACTTCCGCCGGCGAATAAATCTGCTGACGATAAATCAACGATCGTTGAGAAAATCCCATAAACCCGCAAATCCCGAGATAAAATGTCAGGCACAGCAGAAAGAAAATTCTTGCCGTGCGTAAAAGAATTGATTTCAGCCGTTGGTTCATAAATTTGAACCATGATTTTAACCTGCGCGCGAAAATAAAAAAAGCGAATGGAAATTGATGTTGAACCGCTGACGATTATTTGCGCATTTCCATTTCACCTTGGTTTCATTTCGCCAAATCAATCACCGCCTGCCGCAAGTCGCTGCTGATTTGTTCGGCGGATTCTTTTCCCGCCGGATAGGCGGCAAAATTTTTAGGCTCGCCAATCGTCAACCGTAATTTTCGCGGGCGCGGAAACCATTTGCCTTTGGGCCATGCTTTAAAGGCGCCGTCCAAATGGCAGGGCACCACCGGAAGGTCCAAACCGGCCGCCATCAGGCCGATTCCCGGCTTGAATTCGCCAATCCGGCCCGTCGCCGTGCGTGTGCCTTCCGGGAAAATAATGAGAATGTTTCCCGGGTTGGCGAGTAATTGGCGGCAGAGTTCCAGGCTGTGGCGAAAATGTTTTTGTCGCGCAAATGGCAACGCGTTCACGACAACGGCGGCAATCGCAATCCGCGGAATACTGACAAAAAAGTAATCCTGCGCGGCCGCCGGAAACGCCCGGTGTAACTTCCGCAACGGCAAGGTCGCCAGCAAACAAAGCGCGTCCAAATGACTGGCATGATTGGCCACGAGAATATATGAACCGGCTTTTGGCAGGTTTTCGCGGCCGACGATTTCCAGGCGATGATAAAACTTCAGCCAGCCGCGCAAAATGAGCGCCACCAATGAGCGGGCACCGTAGATCAGCATATCCGGCTCGCGCGGGAATTGCCGCAATCGTTCCGCGAGATTTTTGTCCAGGTCGGCCGCCGGTTCGTAATTCCAGGTTTTCATGACAGCCCGTAAAAGTATCGGGTCATGTGGAAGAACAGCGGTGCGGTGTAAATCAAACTGTCCATGCGATCTAAAAGTCCGCCGTGACCGGGAATACCAGCGCCCATGTCTTTGATGCCGATGTCGCGTTTGATCACACTGATGGCCAAATCACCCAACTGTCCACCGATCCCGACAATCAACCCGGTTAAAATCAATTGTGTCGTGCCGAACTGCGGAAAAGAAAATCGCAGCGCCCATGGCAGAACCATGGAAACGGCTAAGGCGCCCAATGAGCCTTCCCATGTTTTTTTCGGGCTGATATTGCTGCGAAACGGATGGCGGCCGAAAAGTTTTCCAAAGGTAAAGGCGGCGACGTCGTTGATTTCCGTCGCAAAAACGATGTAAAGCAAATAGCCGTAGGCATTGGTCGCGTTTGCCAGAAATATGAGATGCCCGAACATCCAGCCGATGTAAATGAAACCCAGGATGGCCAATGACATTGTTTGCAATTGTCCTTCCACCCGATTGCGGACGATCGGAACGAACAAGATGAGCGCAATCACATAGACCGGAAGAACAATGAACAATCCATACCAGCCGTTGCCCGGTTCTTTGCCCTGCGGCTGATGAATCAGCGACGTGACCCCGACCGCGGCGATTCCAATATAAACCGCGGCCGTCATCCACCAATCGCGATACAAACCGGTGGCGCGGGCAAATTCCTTAAAGCCAAACGCCGCCACAAGACAGAAACAAACAATCACCGTGACCCGTCCGGCGAACACACAACCGAACATCAGCGGCGCCATGATCAGCCAGCTCCGATAGGTCGCCCAGATTGACAAAACATTCTTTTTCAACCCCCACCGCAATAACGACAACACGATTCCTGCCGCGGCAAGCACGGCCACCATGATAAAAAAATAATTGCGAAAAATTTCGCTGTGCAGTGCTGTTTGTGGCGACATGGTTGAACAGGTTTACTTCGTGGATTTTTCCTGCAATGCCCGCATGATGCGAACCAGACGGATCCAAATTGTTTGAATACAGCCGGCGATGATGACGATGCAGGTCCAATCCAGCACGGTCAAGCTGCCCCAATGAATCATGCCATGATGCCATTCCATCAATCCGAATGTCGTCCATCCCCCGGCATGTAACGTCACCATACGCCACGGTTTTGACATCAGGCCGCTGAATTCGCGTTGCACTTTCACCGCCCGGCCGAACATTCCGACGTAAGCGGTCAGTAACGCAAAAATCGCCGTCCAATAGCCGCTGATGATTGCGTTCAAGCCGCTATGCGCCACGCCGGCGAAAATCAAAACATCAGAAATGCGGTCCGGAAGGTCATTGAGAATTTCACCGCGCCAGCTGGCTTTGCCCGATGCCAGCGCCACCATGCCATCGAGCATGTTCAGCCAAAGACGCAAATAACAAAAAGCCGGGCCAATCAACAGCAGCCACGGATGTTCGTGCGCTTGCCAAAAGCAAACGGCCGCCAATAAGGCAGCGACAATGGATAAATAAGAAATCGCATCCGGATGAATTTTTTGGCGGACACAAAAACGCACGGCAGCATGGGCCGTTGCCCGAAAAGAATCCGCAATTGGCCGACGAGAAACGGGTTTATATTCCGACGCGCCCATGGCAGGAAGCGTAAGAACTCGGCCTGTTGAGCGAAAGAAAAAAGGCGAACAGATTTCTCCGTTCGCCTTTTGAATTTTAATTCAGAGACAGGCTGGAAGCGCTTTCCTGCGTTTTCAATACCGATAGTGCTCCGGCTTGTATGGACCTTCCACGGGAACGCCGAGGTAATCGGCCTGCGCCTTGGTCAGCTTGGTCAGCTTCACGCCGATCTTTTCCAAATGCAAACGTGCGACTTCTTCGTCCAATTTTTTCGGCAGACGATAGACGCCGATTTTGTTCGCGTCTTTGTTCTTCCACAAATCCAATTGCGCGAGGCATTGGTTGGTGAAGCTGTTCGACATCACAAAGCTCGGATGACCGGTGGCGCAACCGAGGTTCACCAGGCGGCCTTCAGCGAGCATGTAAATGCTGTTGCCGTTCGCAAAAGTGTATTTGTCCACTTGCGGTTTGATGTTCAACTTCTTGACGCCCTTCGCGTTGTTCAGGCGGTCCACCTGGATCTCGTTATCGAAGTGACCGATATTGCAAACGATGGCCTGGTCTTTCATCTTGGCCATGTGTTCGAGCGTGATGATGTCACGGTTGCCGGTGGTGGTGACATAAAGGTCGGCGATGCCGAGCGTGTCTTCCACGGTGGTGACTTCAAAACCTTCCATCGCGGCCTGTAAGGCGTTAATGGGATCAATTTCGGTGACGATGACGCGCGCGCCAAAACCGCGCAGGGAATGTGCCGAGCCTTTTCCGACGTCGCCGTAACCGCAGACGCAGGCAACTTTGCCGGCAACCATGACATCGGTCGCGCGCTTGATGCCGTCCGCCAGCGATTCGCGGCAGCCGTAAAGATTGTCGAACTTGGACTTGGTGACGGAATCGTTGACGTTGATGGCCGGCACGAGCAATTTTCCTTGCTCCAGCATTTGATATAAGCGATGCACGCCGGTGGTCGTTTCTTCGGAAACGCCTTTCCAGTCTTTGACGACTTCATGCCAGAAACCGGGACGTTCCTTCGCGACGCGTTTCAACAACGCTTTGATGACGGCAACTTCATGGTTGTCGCTCGGCGTGTTGACCCAGTTGTCGCCGTTTTCCAATTCGTAACCTTTGTGAATGAGCAGGGTGGCGTCGCCGCCATCGTCCACGATGAGTTGCGGGCCTTTGTTGCCCGGATGCGTCAGCGCGCGCAGTGTGAAATCCCAGTATTCTTCCAGCGTTTCGCCTTTGTGCGCAAAGACCGGAATGCCGGCTTTGGCAATCGCAGCGGCGGCATGATCTTGCGTCGAAAAAATGTTGCAGCTCGCCCAGCGCACGGACGCGCCGAGTTCGACGAGCGTTTCGATGAGAATCGCCGTCTCAATGGTCATGTGCAGCGAACCGGTGATGCGCACGCCTTTGAGCGGCTTCGACGGACCGTATTTTTTGCGGATGGCCATGAGGCCGGGCATTTCGTGCTCGGAAACCTGGATCGTTTTGCGTCCCCATTCCGCGAGCGAAAGGTCGCGCACCGCGAAATCATGTTTTCCATTTCCATTAACGCCGCCGTTTTTTGACAACGACTTTGCGCCGGAGGGTTTCGCGCGGCGCGACGGTGACAGTTTGATTGCTGGCATAATTGGTTTTTGGTTTTGGTTGAATTTATGCGCTGATGGCGATGCGAGCTGAACGACCGTTAACGCGCGCGGCGGCTGATTTCGTTTGTCCGGCAGCCTTGCGCAATGCATCGGCTTTATCGGTTTTTTCCCACGTGATGGCCGGATCATTTTTTCCGAAGTGGCCGTAATTGGTCGTCTTGGAATAGATCGGCCGGAGCAGATTCAATTGCTTGATGATGTCCGCGGGCTTGAAGCTGAACACTTCGCACACCGCGCGCTCGATCGCTTCGTCGCTGACCACGCCAGTGCCAAAGGTATTGACGCAAACCGAAACCGGGTCGGGATAACCGATGGCGTAGGCAAATTGGATTTCCGCGCTGGTCGCGAGTCCCGCCGCGACGATGTTTTTCGCGACGTAACGGCCCATGTAAGCCGCGCTGCGGTCGACTTTGCTCGGGTCTTTTCCCGAAAATGCGCCGCCGCCGTGACGACCCATGCCGCCGTAGCTGTCCACAATGATTTTGCGCCCGGTCAAACCGGTGTCGCCTTGCGGTCCGCCGACGACGAATCGTCCTGTCGGGTTGATGAGAAATTTCGTGTTTTTCGTCAGCAAATTTTTCGGCAACGTTCGTTTGATGACTTCTTCGATGCAGAATTCCTTGATGGTCGCGTGGTCAACGTCATGCGCGTGTTGCGTCGAAATGACAACATTGGTGATTTCCACCGGTTGATCATTTTCGTAACGAACCGATACCTGCGATTTCGCGTCCGGACGCAGCCATTTCACTTTGCCGGTCTTGCGAATCTTCGTGAGATTGCGGCCCAATTGATGCGCATACATGATCGGCGCGGGCATGAGTTCCGGCGTTTCATTGCAGGCGTAACCGAACATCAAACCCTGGTCGCCGGCGCCCTGCTCGGCGGTTTCCTTGCCTTTCGCTTTTTTCGCGTCCACGCCCTGCGCGATGTCCGGCGATTGCGACGTGATGGCGTTCATGATGAGCACGCGGTCGGCGTGAAAAACATCGTCGTCGTTCACATAACCAATTTCGCGGATGGCATCGCGGGCGATCTGATTGAAATCCAGTTTGGCCCGGGTCGTGATTTCGCCGCCGACGACGACGAGATTGGATTTGGCGTAGGTTTCGCAGGCAACACGGCTGCGCGGATCCTGCGCCAGGCAGGCGTCGAGGACCGCGTCGGAAATGGTGTCACACACTTTGTCCGGATGGCCTTCGCCGACGGATTCAGAAGAGAAAATATAGTTTTTGCTCATATTAAACGTATTGACGTATCAAGATTTGATGATATAACAATTTTTATCCGCGTCAAATTGAATCTCGGAAAATTTTTGGCGCATAAAAATGTCATCCACGCTGAAATCACTTCGCGCTTTGTCTGATCCGACGCGCTTGCGCCTCGTCGCCTTGTTGGAAAAAGACGAGTTGTCCGTCGCCGAATTTCAAGAAATCACGCGGCTCGGACAATCGCGCATTTCGACGCATCTGGGTTTGCTCGCCGATTGCGAATTGGTCGTCGCCCGGCGCGAAGGCAAACGCACGTTTTACAAATTGAATGAAAATGCCGACGCCACCGCGCGCGAATTTATTCAACTGGCGATCAGCGGCGCGAAGGAATTGCCGGAACATTCGCATGACCAGATCAATTTGAAACGCGTCCTCGCCCGGCGCAAAGAGCAGGCGCAGGTTTACTTCAACCAAATCGCCGGGCGATTCGATCGCGTTTACGGACCGGGCCGCACCTGGCAGGCGTTTGGACATTTACTTCTGCGGATTTTACCGCCGCTCGTCGTCGCCGATCTGGGGGCGGGCGAAGGTTTGTTGAGTGAATTGTTGGCGCGCCGTTGCAAAAAGGTGATCGCGGTGGACAATTCAGAAAAGATTGTCGAATTCGGCGCAGCCAAGGCGAAGAAAAATGGTTTGAAGAATTTGGAATTTCGTCTCGGCGATTTGCAAAATCCGCCGGTAGAACCGAACAGCGTTGATTTGGTGATTTTAAGCCAGGCGTTGCATCATGCTGAAATTCCCGCCGATGCGATTGTCGCCGCATATAAAATTTTGAAACCGCACGGACAGATTGTGATCCTCGATTTGCTCAAACATCATTTTGAAAAGGCGCATGAACTTTACGGCGACCGTTGGCTGGGATTTGCCGAAGGCGATTTGCATCGCTGGCTGGAAAATGCCGGGTTCAAAAAGATTGAAATCAGCATTGTCGCGCGCGAAGAACAGCCGCCGCATTTTCAAACTGTTTTGGCCGGCGCGGATAAATAGATCGCTGCGGTTATTGCACTTCAAATGCGCCCAAATCCGGCGCGCTGCCGGAATACGGATCTCCGGTATCAACGCCTTGATTGACCAATCGTCCGCCCAAAACAGGATGTAAAAACGGCAAATCGGGCAATGAACCATCGGCCTGGCGCGGACCGGTGAGCGTCGAATAATCCATGCTTTGGAAATCGCCGGCATTCACTGTTGGCGAAATGATTTGCCAACTGTTGTTCGTGCTCAAGGTGCCGCTGGTGAATGAATCGCTGCTATGGGCGCCGAAGGAAATGTTATTTCGGACGATGTGCGGCGTCGTGTTCGCGCCATGAGCCATGCTGAAATTGCGACCCCCATTTCCCCAACAGGTATCGTTATCGAGCGTTTGCCCGGCCAGATTGTTGTTCTGGTCAACGCCGTTGACCATGTTCAGCACGGACATGGAGCGGACCAGTCGATGCGGTGTCGCGACGTAATTGCCGCCGAGTTTGAAGCCGTTGCCGTTGCCCTGCCACGCGGTGTCGCCGAAGACGTTGGTTCCATTCCGAATGGACCAGCAGTTGGTGATGACCACGGTATTGGTGCCCATCCATAAATCCCAGCCGTCGTCGGCATTTTCCCAGGCGCGGCAACCGCTGAAAACATTGCCGGGACCGAAAATCCATTTGGCGGTGAAACCATCGGCGTTCTGTCCGTGCGTCGGCGCGTCGTAATTGTGATACGAATCGCAATTCAAAACGAGGTTGTTGCTGGTATTTAAACTGCCGGTGATATGCGTCCCGGTGTTGGCATTCGAACAGGTGGTGCACATCTCAATGATGTTGTTCGCGCCAGAGATGTTGATGCCGTTGTGGCCGGCGTGCGTTGAAATGATGCCTTTCAAATGATACCAACTGCCGCTGATGCTGATGCCATCCGAAGAATCGCCGGTAAAGTCTATCACGGGCGTTTCGCCGGGATACTCCCAAATGCGCAGCATATTTGTCGGACTGGCGGTTTTGCTCAAACCTAATTTGCTCGATAACGGGTAAACGCCGCCGCGCAAATATAATTGCCCTCCAGAGCCGATCGCCGTCAGACCTTTGCCAATCGTAAGAAACGGGCTGGCCAGCGTGCCGGGATTGGAATCGTTGCCGGCTGGCGAAACGAAATACGCGCCGTTCGTCAGCGAAGAATCATTTACCGTGAGCGACACAACGCTGCTGGTCACCGCGCCGTAATTGTTCGAAATCGCAACGAAATATGCGCCGGCATTGGTCGTTTGCGCGTTGTTGATGGTCAATGTCGCGTTCGTCGCGGCGGTCAAAAGGGTATTCGTATTGAAATACCATTGATAATGCAGCGGCGCGGTGCCGGCGGCCGCCACGTTAAACGCCGCGGTGCCGCCAATGTATGTCGCGGCATTCACCGGTTGCGAGGCGATTTCCGGCGGAGAGAACACGGTCAATACTGCGGACGGACTGTCAATTCCCCCGGCAGTGTTGCTCACATGGACGAAGTATGTGCCCGCGTTCGTGCGCTGGACATTCAACAACGTTATGGTTGAGGCCGTTTGCCCGGCCAGGACTTTATTGGTGTCGAAATACCATTGATAATTCAATGGCGCGGTGCCGTCTGCCGTGACGTCGAATGTAGCCGATTGCCCTTGCGTGACAGTCAGACTCATCGGCCCATCCTCAACCGTCGGCGCAACCGCTCCGGAGGAATCCAGGATTTTCAAAAGATAAAAATGCTGCGAGCCGGACGGCAACGAACTCGTGACTGAAAAATTGCCATTTCCGTCAAAATTATTTGTCGCCAGCACCGGCCAATTCGTTGGCGCGGTCGAAAAGTCGGCTCCACCAAGCAAATTAAAAACGCCGCTGTTTGTGCCGCCGGTGCCGCGCAATACTACATTCCCGCCGATGAGTTGAATATTTGTGATGACAAATCCTGTCGCGCCCGCCGCAGAAACGATCGGTGTCACGTCTGCATACGTTTCGCCGAGGCGATATTCGTCCAAAACCATTTCGGCGTAAGGCTGCGAAGCACTGCTCTGGCCACCGGCGAAAACGCGCAAGCGATCGAATGAAAAATCAAAATTGCCGAGTGAAACCGCGCCAGCGGAATTGGTGGAAGGTTCCGTTCCCAGAATCGGATTTACAAACAGCCAGGCGGAATCATTTCCACCCGGATTATGATCAACGCGCACCACGATAAAATTCGTTCGTTCGCCGAACGTGCTGTTCGGATCGCCGACGCAATTGGCCGCGCTGCCTTGAGGAATCAAAGCGACCGTGTTCGAGCCAACGCCGCTGCTGTTGCCGATGGCCAATTTTTGCAACGCGCCGGAATTCAAATCGTGATCCACATTCGCACCGCGACCGTAAGGATTTCCCGACAACGTGCCGGTCGGTCCCTGGCGCGCGACGAGAAAACTGATCCACGTCGTCACGCCATCCGTGCCGTTGGTGCCGCGGCTGAAATTGAACAGGCGATACGGCTGCATTGAATTGTTCGCCGTCGTCAGCCCTTGAAAAAATCCAGCGCCGCCTGCCGTGACGAGCGAATGACCGGCGCTGTCCTTGTAACTCAAGCCGTAGGCGGTATTGGTCGCCACGCCCTGGCTGCTGTTTGATTGCCAAACGCCATTGAAACCGCCGCCGTCGCCCGAACCGATAATCGTCGCGCCGACGGAATTCGTAAATGGTTCATAAGCCAGTAATGCGGCTTGGGCGGAATGTCCAAAAATTTCCGTCAAGGCAATAGCCAGCAACGTGCGAAAAAATGCGGCGGGTTTCACGAGGCAAAATGATTTTCGACACGCTACCATCAAACCGGCGCTTCCGAAAGCTGGCTTTTTGTGCAGGGACCACACCTCCTCAAGGCGCGATCAAATTCACCAACCTCTTCGGCACGACGATGACTTTCTTGATCGTTTTGCCCGCGATGAATAGCTGGGCTTTTTCCGAAGCTTTGGCCGCGGCTTCAATCGCCGCGTTGTCGGCATCAGCGGGAACTTTGATCACGTCGCGCAATTTTCCGTTCACCTGCACCGGAATTTCAATTTCCGATTCCACGAGCAGCGCCGCATCAAATCTCGGCCACGGCTCGTAAGTGAGCGATGGCGGAACTTTGCCGAAGGTCGAATGCAATCGAGCCCAAAGCTCTTCCGCCAAATGCGGCGCGAACGGCGCGAGCAACTGCAAATACGTTTTCATCACCGTAAACGGTTTCGTCTGCCAGTTGTTCGCTTCGTTGACAAAAACCATCATCGCGGAAATCGCGGTGTTGAAACGCAACGCATCCAGATCTTCCGTGACTTTTTTGATGCAGGCGTGAAGGGCTTTCAATTGCGCGGGCGTCGCGGCGATGTCGGCAATGGCGCCATCCAATAAAATTAAATCCAACAATTCATCTTTTGCCGTCGCGGTCGTCTCCGCCTGTTCAAACGCCGTTTCCGATTTTTCATCCACGAACAAACGCCAGACGCGGCCGAGAAAACGATAAACGCCTTCGACGCCTTTGGTGCTCCAGGGTTTCACCATTTCGAGCGGTCCCATGAACATTTCGTAAAGGCGCAACGCGTCCGTGCCAAATTCGCGAAGCACGTCGTCGGGATTCACCACGTTGCCACGCGATTTGGACATTTTCTGGCTGTCCTCGCCGAGAATCAGTCCTTGATTCACCAATTTGAAAAATGGTTCCGGCGTGGAAACGTAGCCGAGGTCGAACAAAACTTTGTGCCAGAACCGCGCGTAAAGCAGATGCAAGACGGCGTGTTCCGTGCCGCCGACGTAAAGGTCAACGCCGGGATGCGTTGAATCGTTGAATCCTTGAATCGTTGAATTGGTTTCCGATGTAACGATTTCACCATTCAACGATTTAACACCGCTGCTCATCCAATACGACTCAATTTCACGGTCAACAAAAGCGGCGGGGTTTTTCGCGTCGAGATAACGCAAATAATACCAGCACGAACCCGCCCATTGCGGCATCGTATTCGTCTCGCGCGTCGAGCCATCAGGCAGATTCACCCAATCTTTCGCGCGGGCGAGTGGCGGTTCGCCGGTCGCGGTGGGTTTGTAATCGGTGAGTGATGGCGGCAAAACCGGAAGGTCATTTTCAGAAAGTGCTTCATGATATGGTGGCCCACCGCCAGGTGTTTTCCAAACGATGGGAAACGGTTCGCCCCAATAACGCTGACGCGAAAACAGCCAGTCGCGCAACTTGTAATTGATGGTGCGTTTGCCGAGACCTTTTACTTCGAGCCAATCGGTAATTTTCTTTTTGGCTTCGGCAACTTTCAGTCCATCTAAAGAAATTTCGGCATTTTTTGAATTAATTGCGTGACCTTCTTCGGTGAAAGCAGATTTGAAAATTTTAGGAATTTTTGCGAATTCAACTGTGAAGGAATCTGGCTTGAGATGCGCCCAATTTTCTGGCGCATTTTTTTTTAGCCAATCAACAGGCGGCATTACAACAGCACGAATTCGTAAATCAAATTTCTGTGCAAACTCCCAATCGCGTTCATCGTGCGCCGGCACAGCCATGATTGCACCGGTGCCGTAGCTCGCGAGAACATAGTCAGCAATCCAAATCGGAATTTTTTCGCCGTTGACCGGATTGATAGCGAACGCGCCGGTGAAAACTCCCGTTTTCTCTTTGGCCAATTCAGTTCGTTCTAAATCTGATTTTTTAGCGACATCAGTTTTATATTTTGAAACCGCTTCGCGCTGTTCCGACGTGGTGATTTGGTCAACGAGTTTATGTTCTGGCGCGAGCACCATATAAGTTGCGCCGAATAACGTGTCCGGGCGCGTCGTGAACACGCGGATTTTTTCGCTCAAACCGGCGATTTGAAAATCCACTTCCGCGCCTTCGCTGCGGCCAATCCAATTGCGCTGCATTTCTTTGAGCGAATCGGTCCAATCAATCGTGTCCAAATCGGTCAAAAGTTTTTCTGCGTAGGCCGTAATGCGCAGCATCCATTGGCGCATCGGTTTGCGGACGACAGGAAATCCGCCGACTTCGGATTTTCCGTCCACGACTTCTTCATTCGCCAAAACGGTTCCAAGTTGTTCGCACCACCAGACCGGCGCTTCAGTGACGAAGGCGAGGCGCCAGCCATCAATGCAACTTCGCCTTGCTGCGTCGCCGCCAAAACGTCCGATATTGTCGTGCATACAAACCAAGAATGGATTGTCTTTCCATTGTTCCTTCAGTTTTGGTTGCTGCGACAGCGCGTCTTGAAGCAAAGAAATTGAAGTTGCCTTATTCCAATGCGGATCGAAATAGCTGTTATAGAGCTTGAGAAAAATCCATTGCGTCCATTTGAAATAATCCGTGTCGGTCGTGGCGATTTCGCGCGACCAATCGTAGCTGAAGCCGAGCGATTTTATCTGCCGCTTGAACGTCGCGATATTTTCCTCCGTCGTTTTGCGCGGATGCTGGCCGGTCTTGACGGCGTATTGTTCGGCGGGCAGACCGAATGCGTCCCAGCCCATCGGATGCAGCACGTTGAAACCTTGCGCGCGTTTGTAGCGGGCGAGAATGTCCGTGGCGGTGTAGCCTTCGGGATGCCCGACGTGCAATCCCGCGCCGCTCGGATACGGAAACATGTCGAGGATGTAAAATTTCCTCGGGGCCTGGCGGCCGGCCACTTTTTCCTTCGACATCGAATCGGCGCCGTGACGAATGGCGAACGGATGATTGGCCGGGACTTCAGCTCCCGGATTGAAGGCGCGAAAAGTCTGCTGTTGATCCCAAAAGTTTTGCCATTTGGGTTCGATCAAATGAAATGGATATTGTCTGCGTCCGGCCATGAGCGGGAAATCTTGCGCCAAAATCGCCGCGCTTTCAATTCGATTTCATTTCAAAATTGAACGGCAACACGTTAAATTTAATTCATGCTGGAATCGTCCGCGCCTGTCGAAAGCCTTTACGTTCACGTGCCGTTTTGCGCGCACAAATGCGAATACTGCGCTTTCTTTTCCGAAGCCTCCAGCGGCGAACTCATCAATCGCTATTGCGACGCGCTGATCCGCGAACTGGAAATCGTCGCCGGCGATTTGAAACCCAAAACCGTTTTCTTCGGTGGCGGCACGCCTTCAATTCTCAATCTGCGACAATGGGAAAAAATTTTGCGGGCGATGGAAAAATTGAATCTGCTTGGCGCTCGCGATTCTCGCGCCGAATTTGAATTCACCGTTGAATGCAATCCGGCGACCGTTTCCGCCGACAAAGCGAAATTGCTGCGCGATTTCGGTGTGAACCGAATTTCAATGGGTGTGCAATCGCTCGATGAAAAATTGCTCGAACGCCTCGGCCGAATTCATTCGCGCGAGCAGGTTTTTAAATCGTTCGACATTTTGCGCCAGGCTGGATTTGAAAATCTCAATCTGGATTTGATGTTCGCCATTCCGACGCAGACGATAGAAATCTGGCGCGCGACGTTGAACGAAATCATCGCCATGCAAAGCGAGCATTTGTCCAGCTACGAAGTGATTTACGAGGACGACACGCCGCTGTTTCACCAATTGCAGGCCGGCGAATTTTCCGTGGACGAAAATCTCGCGTGCGAAATGTATGACGAATTGATTGCGACTGCTGCGCGCAATGGATTTCAGCAATATGAGATCGCGAATTTTGGCCGCGTTAAATCGTTACATCGTTGCAACGTTGCATCGGAAAGCAATCCTGCGATTCAACGATTCAACGATTCAACGACTCCCGCTCTTGCGTGCAAACACAACGTCAATTACTGGCGCGGCGGGAATTTTTACGGACTCGGCCCGAGCGCGACCGGTTACGTCCGTGGCGTGCGCACGAAAAATTGGTCGAACACGCAGCTTTACTGCGAGCAATTGGAAAAAGGAAAACGCGCGATTGAATCTTCGGAAGAATTGTCGCCGCTCAAACGTGCCGGCGAAATTGCCGCGTTCGGCTTGCGGATGGTTGCCGGTTGGCCATTTGAAGAATTCAAGCGCACGACGAATTTCGATTTGCGCGACAATTGGAATTCCGAAATGGACGAACTGCAAAATCGCAATTGGGGAAAAATTTCTGAAAATCGTTTTCAACTCACGCCGCAAGGTTTGCGTTTTGCCGATGCCGCCGCGGAAATGTTTTTGCGGTGACAAACGTTTTGCGTGCTATGTGTTGCGTCCAGCAAGTCAGGCTGCGAGTCTTGGCGTAATACGCAACACGCAAAACGTCAGCCTTTTTCCTTTTTAATTCTGCCTTTTTAATTTTTAATTTCCCTATGATTACGCGTTATTCGCGCCCCGAAATGCGGGCGATTTGGACGGATGAAAACAAGCTGAAAATTTGGCTGCAAATCGAATTGCTGGCCAGCGAAGCGCTCGTCAAAGAAGGGGTCGTTCCCAAACGCGATTTCGCAAAGATCAAAGCCGGCTGCGAAAAGTGGTTCGCCGATTTACCGGGACTCGTCGCGCGGCAACGTGAATTGGAAAAAACGCTGAACCACGACGTCATCGGATTTACCACCGCCGTCGCTGAAAAAATCGGCGACGACGCCAGCCGCTGGTTTCATTTCGGCCTGACGAGCAGCGACGTCGGCGACACCTGCTACGCCGTGCAAATGGCGCAAAGCGCGGACATTTTGATCGCCGATGTCAAAAAACTTTTGCCGATCATCAAACGCCGCGCGAACGAATTCAAATTTACACCGTGCATCGGCCGCAGCCACGGCATCCACGCTGAGCCGACAACGTTTGGTTTGAAATTGGCGTTGATGCACGACGAATTTTCTCGCGCCTTGCGCCGATTGGAAACGGTTCGCGACGTTGTTGCCGTTGGAAAAATTTCCGGCGCGGTCGGCACCAGCGCGCATCTGTCGCCGCGCGTCGAAGAATTTGTCTGCAAAAAACTTGGACTCAAGCCCGCGCCGATTGCCACGCAGGTTGTGCAGCGCGACATTCACGCCGAATTTCAAACCGCGATGGCGCTCGTCGGCGCGAGCATCGAACGCTGGGCGGTGGAATTCCGTCATTTGCAGCGCACGGAAGTTTTGGAAGCCGAAGAGCCGTTCACAAAAGGCCAGAAAGGTTCCAGCGCGATGCCGCACAAACGCAATCCGATCACCTGGGAACGGCTGACCGGCCTTGCGCGCGTGTTGCGCGGAAATGCAATTGCCGCTTTGGAAAATGTGGCGCTGTGGCACGAGCGCGACATTTCACATTCGAGCGTCGAACGAATCATTTTTCCCGATTCCTGCACGCTGTTGGATTATATGTTCGGTTTGCTCACGCGATTGATGGACGGCATTGTCGTTTATCCGGCGAACATGAAAAAGAATCTCGGCTTGAGTTTGGGCATGTGGAATTCGCAGACCGTTTTGCTCGCGCTCATCAAAAAAGGCCTGACGCGCGAAGCGGCTTATAAACTGGTGCAGGATGCCGCGATGAAAACGTGGGAAGTCAAACACGCCGGCCGCGACGATGCGGATTTCGTTGAGCAATTGAAATCCACGCCGGAAGTCGCGAAGCATTTCAAAAAAGGCGAACTGGAAAAACTGTGTTCGCTGGATTTCCATTTCAAAGAAGTGAACAGCCGTTTCAAAAAACTCGGCCTTTGACAAATCTAGAACAATTATTGAAGTCCACGTCGCGCTCGTTTTACCTGACGCTGCGCGTGTTGCCGAACGCCATTCGCCCGCAAATCGGCCTCGCGTATTTGCTCGCGCGAACGACGGACACGATTGCCGACACGGAAATTCTGCCGCCGGCGCAACGGCTCGATGCGTTAAAACATTTGCGCGAACGCATTCTTGCCCAAAACTCTGCGCCGCTGAATTTCGGCGAATTTGCGCAACAGCAAAATTCATCCGCCGAAAAATTGCTGCTCGAAAAAGTCGCTGATTCGCTGGCCGCGCTGGAAACGTTTTCCGGCGGCGACCAGAAATTGATCCGCGCGCTGCTCGAAACGATCACCAGCGGACAGGAACTGGATTTGCGCCGGTTTTCCAATGCATCTTCAGAGAATGTCCTCGCGCTTGAAATCGATGCCGAGCTGGACGATTACACCTTCCGCGTGGCTGGATGCGTCGGCGAATTCTGGACGCGCATTTGCCGCGCGCATTTGTTCCCGGATTTGCACTGGAACGAAAACGAAATGATCTCCAACGGCGTGCGCTTCGGCAAAGGATTGCAATTGGTCAACATTTTGCGCGATTTGCCTGCCGACCTGAAAAATGGGCGCTGCTATTTGCCGCGCGAAAAACTGGAGCGCTTGAAATTGTTGCCGGAGGTATTGCTCTCGCCGGCCAATGAACAAAAATTCCTGCCGCTCTTCCATGAATATCTCGACCGCGCGGAAAATCTTCTGCGCGACGGCTGGCATTACACGAATGCATTGCCGTTTTCGCAATTCCGCGTTCGACTGGCCTGCGCCTGGCCGATTTTGATCGGCGTGCGGACAATCGAAAAATTGCGAACGGTCAATGTTTTGGAATTGCAGCAGCGCGTGAAAGTTTCGCGAAAAGAACTCCGCAAAATCATTTTTCGTTCGATGATTGCCTGCCCGTTTCCGGTTGCGTGGCGGAGGCTTTATCCAGCCAAAAGGGACTGACCGTTCGACATTTTACGAACCAAAAGCAGTTGCTTCCGTCCGCGTTTTGGCGTAGTAAATCGTCATGCGAATTTCCAAATTGCTTCTGTCCGGCGCGCTTGCGGCTGCCGTCAGTTTTTCCGTCCGTGCCGATGACAATGCCGCGCAAGCCGCCGCGCGCGCTGCGCTGATGCAAAAAATGAATGAATTGGAAGGCGGCCAACCCCCGGCAGCCCAGACGCCGGCAGCAGTCACCCCAATCACCAACGCACCGGAAAATTCCATGACGCCGCCCGCGCCGGAGACAAATCCCGCGCCTGCGCCCGAAACCGCCGCCCCGGCGACAGAGCCTGCTCCGGCCAATCCGCCGGTGGTCGAAACGCCGGCCGAAACGAATCCGGCGCCGCCCGCGGCGCAAATGGAAATGACCAATGAAGCCGCGCCCGCCGCGCCGGTCGTTGAAACGCCGACGCCAGTCCAGATCACAAATGCACCGGAAGCGCCGGTCGTCGTTCCTATTCCGCCGTCAAGCCCGGCGCCAGTCGTTATTGCGACCAATAGCGCCGATTCGCAGGCCGCCGCGCGCGCAGCATTGATGCAACAATTGAATCAGCCGCCAAGCACGGGCGGTTCTCCGTCCAACGTCAATGCTTCCGGCTACACGCCCATCGTCGCTCCGCCGCCGCCGGTCAATTCCGCGCAACAGGCGCAGCTTGATGCGTTGCTGGAGCAATACAAGGCCGACCAGATCACGCCGGAGCAGTATCAGACTGAGCGGCAAAAAATTCTGTCGCAACCGTAAAACTTCTTTTACCTTGAAGCCCGCCGGTTCGCGCCGGCGGGTTTTTTGTTGAATCACCATGCATAATTTTCATTACGCCGGAAAAAATTTGTTCTGCGAAGGCGTTGCCGTCGAAGCCATCGCCAAAAAATTTGGCACGCCGCTTTATGTTTATTCACAGCGGACGCTGGCGGAGCATTTCCTGAAACTGGATTGCGCGCTCGCGCCGCTCGATCATCTGATTTGTTTCGCGATGAAATCCAATTCCAATTTGTCCGTGCTCCGCGCGCTGGCAAATCTCGGCAGCGGATTTGATATCGTGAGCGGAGGCGAATTGCAGCGCGTCATCGCCGCGGGCGGTGACCCGCGCAAATGCGTCTTTGCCGGCGTCGGCAAAACGGAGGCAGAGATCGAACTCGCGTTGCAGAAAGGCGTTTATTGCTTCAATGTCGAAAGCGAACCGGAATTGCGCCGCATCAATAAAATCGCCGCGCGCCTGAAAAAAATCGCGCCGGTCGCCGTGCGCGTGAATCCGAACGTGGCCGCCAAAACGCACGTCAAAATCACCACCGGCACTTACGAAAATAAATTCGGCATCGCGTTTGAAGAAGTCGAAGGCGTTTACACCCGCGCCAGCAAATTGAAAAACCTGTGGTTGCGCGGATTGCAGATGCACATCGGTTCGCAAATCACTGAAGTCGCGCCGTTTGAAAAAGCCGTCAAAAAAATTCTGCCGCTCGTCCAAAAGCTGGCGGACAAATATCATTTTGAATTTTTGAGCATCGGCGGCGGCCTTGGCATCATTTACGAACCCGCCCTGGCCAGCGGCGGGGAAAACTGGTGGAAATCCGCCGCGGCCGACAAAATTCTCACCCCTCACAAATACGCCGGGCGTCTTGTGCCATTGCTCAAGCCGCTGGGATTGAAAATTTTAGTCGAGCCGGGCCGTTTTATTTCCGGTAACGCCGGCATTCTGGTCACGCGCGTGGAATTTGTGAAACGCACCGGCCGGAAAAATTTCGTCATCGTGGACGCGGCGATGAATGATTTGATCCGCCCGGCGTTTTATGACGCCTATCACGAAATTGTTCCGCTCCGGAAAAGATCCGGCGCGACGGTTTCCTCGGACGTCGTCGGCCCGATCTGCGAATCGGGAGATTATTTCTGCAAAGACCGCTTGCTTCCACGCGTCGGCGAGGGCGACTATCTGGCCTTGTTGAGCGCGGGCGCTTACGGCGCGGTGATGGCGTCGAATTACAATGCCCGGCCGCTCGCCACGGAGGTTCTGGTCAACGGAACGAAATATGCCGTGGCCCGCGAACGCCAGCGCGTGAAAGATATTTGGTCTGGCGAAAAAGTTGTGGCATGGTTGAAATAAAATCGTGAACACCGAATTTTCAGTCGCGGCACATTGGGCAGGCGAGTTCGATGAGGACGGCCTGCGCCAATGGGTCGAGCATTTGCGGAAGCAATTGCTCGCGCCGAACGTTTCGCTGGGACTGGTGTTCATGTCGCCAAAATTTTTTCCCTACGCGCAACAGGCGCTGGAAATCCTGCGCGTTCACGGACGCATTCCATTATTGGTTGGTTGTTCCAGCACCGCGCTCATCGCTGGCGAACAGGAAATTGAAAACGCGTCCGGCCTGGCGCTCGCGTTGTATTCGTTGCCCGGCGCGGAATTGACCGCGTATCGCTTCACGCAACAACAAGTCGAGGAAGCCGGGGATAAATCCTATTGGCCGATTGAAAGCGGCGTGGACGCCAAACGCACCAACGGCTGGCTCGTTTTTATCGATCCGTTTCATCTCGACATCGAAGGCTGGCTGCGTTCGTGGAATGAATCTTACGCGCCGATCCCCACCTTTGGCGGCTTGTCCGCCGGCGTTTTCACCGAACAGACGACGCAGATCTATTTGAACGGCGAAGTATTCGAAGATGGCGGCGTGGCGATTTCCGTCGGCGGCGATGTGAAATTGACCGGCGTGATTTCACAAGGCTGCACGCCCATCGGCGACACCTGGACGCTGACGCGCGTCGAACAAAACCTGATCCAACAAATCGCCAATCGCCCGGCGTATTCCGTTTTGGCGGAAACCTTTCAAAAACTATCGCCGGTGGAACAGCAAAAAGCGCGCGGCAATCTGCTCATCGGCCTGGTCATCAACGAATACCTCGAAGATTTTCATCGCGGCGATTTTCTGGTGCGCAATCTCATCGGCGGCGATCCGAATTCCGGCGTCCTGGCGGTCGGCGCCTTTCCGCGCCCGGGACAAATGATGCAATTTCAACGTCGAGACGCGGACGCCGCGAGCGACGACATGCGCGAATTGTTGGAACGCGCAAAGGTGCAATTGGCGGACACGACGATTTATGGCGGCTGTTTGTGCAGTTGCAACGGACGCGGCGAAAATTTCTTCAAACGCCCGAATCATGATGCCGCAATGGTGCAACGGGTTTTAGGACCGGCCGGCGTGGCGGGATTCTTCTGCAATGGCGAGATCGGCCCGATCGGCGACAAAACTTTTCTGCATGGGCTTACGGCGGCGCTGGCGTTGTTCGTGAAAAAGTAATTGTAGCGCGCTTTGCCCCCTGGCAATCACTAAGCGCCGCCGTCTCCATTCCGTTCGCGCTTCTTTCCATTTCGCTGTTCGAGGAAAAAAATTTTCAACAACGCGGCGCAGTCTTCGACGCAAACGCCTTTCGTGATTTCGCAACGATGATTCAAGGTCGGAAATTGCAATAAATTCATCGCGCTGCCGGCCGCGCCGCCTTTCACATCGCTTGCACCAAAAACAACCCGCGCCAATCGCGTGTGAACAATCGCGCCGGCACACATCGGGCACGGCTCTTTGGTGACATAGAGCGTGCAATCGGTCAGGCGCCAGTCGCCGACGGCGCTTTCGGCCTGCGTAAGCGCGAGCATTTCCGCGTGCGCCGTGGCGTCCTTCAATTCCTCGACCTGATTGAATGCGCGGGCGATGATCTTTCCGCCGCGCACAATCACCGCGCCGATGGGCACTTCTTCTTTTTCATAAGCTTTGGCCGCCTGCCGCAGCGCTTCGCGCATGAAATGCTCGTCGCTGTGTAAATCAATGATTGGCTCGTCCATTTTTCAATATCGTAGCAGCCGGCGTAAGCGGGCTCATTCTTTTTCCGATAAATTCAGAGCAAGCTTACGTTCGCTGCTACAAATTCTTCCAGCGTCCACTCATTCGTGCCGTCGGAATTGCAATGGCAATGCGCGGCGAAAAATCCGCCGCGATATTTCCAGAATAAAGGCCAAAGCTGTTCCCGATCCGTTTGCGCAATCGGCAATGAATCAATTTCCTCGCGTTTGAAAAATCCGAAATGCCCTTCCTGGCACGGCGCGGGCAGCGTTTTCAATTTCTTTTTTACTTCGAACAAAAACATCAGCCAATGCGTTTGCCCCTGATAGCCGTGCTCGCTGATGAGTCCGGCCAGATGTAAATCGGAAATCTTAAAATCAACGCCCATTTCTTCCTTTGCTTCGCGGATGGCGCAGGCATAAGGCGATTCGCCGATGTCGGTTTTCAGTTTACCGCCGCAGGGACTCCAATTGCCTTTATTCGGCTCCTGCGAACGCTTCAGCAGCAGCACTTCGTCGCGCTCGTTGAAGCAATAAAGCAGTGTGGCGACTTTGTAGGGCAGTGTTATTTGCGATTTTGGATTCACGATTTACGCGCGGTGTATTTTAAGGAAATATCTCGTAAATCGTAAATCGTATATCGTAAATTCTTCGCCCATGAAAACATTCAAGATGGCAGCGTTGGCCGGCGACGGTATCGGCCCCGAAGTGATGCGCGAAGCGATTAAAATTTTGCGCGCCACGGAAAAGAAATTCGGATTTCAACTTCAGATCACCGAAGCACCCGTCGGCTGGGCGGGAATTGATGCCGCCGGAAAAGCGTTGCCGGACGCCACGCTCGCGCTTTGCAAAGAATCGGATTCCATTTTGTTCGGCTCCGTCGGTTTGCCGGATCGCGACCCGACGATTCCCAAGGAAGAACGTCCCGAACGCGCCGCGCTGTTGCGCTTGCGAAAAGAATTCGGCCTCTTCGCGAATTTGCGCCCGGTCAAATTGCCAAAACTTCTCTCGCATGCGTGTCCGCTCGCAAAAGAACGGCAGGGCGATGGCATTGATATTCTCGTCGTGCGCGAATTGACCGGCGGCATGTATTTCGGCCAGCCGAAAAAGACCGAGGACATCGGCGGCGGCAATTTCCGTTCCGTTGACACGATGGTTTATACGACGCCGGAAATCGAGCGCATCGCGCACGTGGCGTTCAAGGCGGCGCAATTGCGCCGCAAAAAATTGACGAGCATTGACAAAGCGAACGTTCTGGAAAACGGCGTGCTCTGGCGGGAGGTTGTCACGCGCGTCGGCAAGAATTACCCGGATGTGCAGCTCGAACATCAATTCGTGGACAACGCGGCGATGCAATTGGTTTTGAAGCCGGCGCAATTCGACGTGATGCTTTGCGAAAACATGTTCGGCGATATTTTGAGCGACGAAGCGGCGGCGCTCGGCGGCTCGCTCGGCATGTTGCCCAGCGCAAGCCTGGGCGCCAGCAGCGGAGAAAAAGTTTTTGGTTTTTACGAACCGGCCGGCGGGACCGCTCCGGATATTGCCGGAAAAAATCTGGCCAATCCGATCGCGCAAATTCTATCGTCCGCGCTCCTGTTGCGTCACAGCTTTGGATTAAATAACGCAGCGGCGGCGATTGAAAATGCGGTCGGCAAGGCGATTGAAGCCGGCAATCGCACCGGCGATATTTTCAATCCGCTCGAAACGGCAGCCCGCAAAGTCGGCACACGCGAAATGGGCGATGCGGTCGCAGCGGCGGTTTGATTAATCGGGTCCGGGCAAAGCAGATCATTGGAAAGTATTCCACACAAGATCGGGATTATCGGTGACCCCGACAGATGTGCCATTCCAGTATTCCATTTTTCTGAATCGCATTGCGTGGCCGTCCAGGAAAGAGAAATTGGCTCCGTTGTTGTGCATGCTGGTGATCGAACCGCCGTCGCCGAGCGCTGGCAATTGCTGGTTGTCGAACAACCAAACGACTTTGACCGGCGCAACGGGAATCGCGGTCAATTTGATTTTAAGATGGTCGGTCGGGCCTTGGCCGTTGAATCCGGTGTTCAGGCAATAATGGAACAGATTGTTGGTTTTGTTGCTGGCATCGCAGCGCCGTGGATTCGAGGGACAAATCCAAATCGAACCGTTGACATCAGCGGCGGGATTGGTCCGCCACGGCATTGAGGCATAGCTTTTTAAATTCAACGCGCGGGGAAGCTCGACATACCATGCCTGATAGGTCGGATCTGCAAGGTCGGTTTCGAGTGGTGTTCCTTTTCCTTCCCTGGGTAAATAATCGTCATTGTCGGCCACATAAATCTGCGTGACCAATCCCCATTGTTTGAGATTGTTGAGGCACTGCACGGATTGCGCGGTCATTTTTGTCCGGGACAACGCCGGCAACAACAAAGCCGCTAAAATTGCAATGATGGCGATGACAACCAGCAATTCAATGAGCGTAAATGCGCGTTCTCTCAAACCTGGTTGTCCCGTTCGCTTCATTTGAGAATCGTTGGATTTCCTGAACCGACCGCAACGGCAGTTTTGCCAGGGCAGCAACCAAAATATTTCTCCGCATCGGTGATAGACCCGATAATGATTGCCGTTTTAATTCAATTGCCCGTGTTTAGACGGATTTTTGCCCGTTCCTGATTTTTGTTTTTCTCACAGTTCGGAAAAGCTGGCAAGCCACATTTTCGAAAAACTTATTCACACCGTTCAACGAATTTCTATTGATCGCTGTCGAAAGCCGTCGATGAAGGAACGCGCCACGGTTTCCGTTCCTGAAACCGCGCAAGTTGAGCGGAATCGGTATCGCCGGAGTTGCGGCGTTGAAATAATTCATGCCACGCGACTTGCGTCGAACCATTTGTCGGCGCATTCTTTCCCAGGAAAAATTGCCATGAAAAAATTGATTTTTATTTTGCCGTTCGTGCTCGCTGCAAAACTGTGCGTCGCCGACGAACCAAAAACCAATCCGGAAACCGCCGCCACCAATGCGCCGTCCGAAAAAAGCGACAAAGAAAAAATCGCGAACATTCCCAACGCCGCAAGCAAACCAGTCTTTACCACCAACACCATCACCATTGACGGCGAACGTGTCACTTACGTCGCGGAAACCGGAATGCTGCCGATCCTTAAAAAAGACGGTGACAACAAAGCATCCGTTTTTTACGTGGCTTACACGCGCATTGACGGAAAAAATTCCGCACAAAAGGATCCGGCGAAACGGCCGGTGACATTTTGCTTCAACGGCGGGCCGGGCTCATCATCGGTCTGGCTGCACCTGGGCGCGCTCGGGCCGCGTCGCATCAAAATGAATGAAGACGGCACATTGCCGCCACCGCCGTATTCGCTCGTGGATAATAATTATTCACTCCTGGGCGCCAGCGACCTGGTGTTCATTGATCCGGTGTCCACGGGTTTCAGCCGCGCCGTCAAAGGCGAAAAAGCGGAGGATTTTTTTGGAACGGACAATGATTTGAATTCCGTCGGCGAATTCATCCGGCTGTGGACGACGCGCCATCAGCGCTGGCTTTCACCAAAATATCTTTGCGGCGAAAGTTACGGCGTTTTTCGCGCGGCAGGTTTGGCCGACCATTTGCGCTCCCGTTACGGAATGTATTTGAATGGATTGGTTCTCATTTCCGGCGTGCTGAATTTCGCCACGATTTGGAACAATCCCGGAAATGATTTGCCGTATCCGCTGTATCTTCCCGCTTACACCGCCGCCGCGCAATTTCATCATAAATTGCCACCGGATCTGGAAAATGATTTGCCCAAAGCCCTGGCCGAAGCGCGCGCATTCGCCAAAGGTGAATACACGTCCGCCCTGCAACAAGGCAACATGCTGCCGGACGACGAACGCGCCAAAATCGTCACCGAACTGGCGCGGCTCACCGGCCTGAAAACCAATGTCATCATCGACAACGATCTGCGGATTGACGAGGGCGTTTTCCGGAAACAATTGCTGCACGATGAAGGTTTGATCCTCGGCGCCTACGATGCGCGCATCACCGGCCGCGACGATGACCCGGCTTCGTCCTATCCGGATTTCGATCCGTCCGCCGCCGCGACGCTTGGGCCGTTTGCCGCCGCGATGAATTCCTACGTGCGCGATGAATTGAAATTCGAAGATGATTTGCCGTATGAAATCCTCGCCAATGTGCAGCCGTGGGATTACGGCGTTCATAACAATTACGCCAACGCCGCCGACCAGCTTGCGGCCACGATGAATCAAAATCCCTACATGCGTGTCCTGGTGTTTGGCGGGAAGCGCGATCTGGTCTGTCCGATTGATACCATGCATTATTCGCTCGACCACATGGCGCTCGCCGCGCCGTATCGCAAAAACATTTCCTACGCGGAATTCGAAGCCGGCCACATGATGTATATCAATTTGCCGGACCTCAAAAAGATGCAGGCGGATTTGGAAAAATTCGTGAAATAACGATAAGCGAACGAAACTTCCAGACCGTTTATTCGTGGACGCGGATCAATGTTTTGATCGCCTGGTTTCCTGACGCCATTGATTTAAACAATTCCGGAAGCTTCGTCAGGGAACATTCGCCGCTCACGAAATCTTTTGCCGTCACGGCGCCGGCTTCGATGAATTCCAATGCCCGCCGGATCGCGCGCGGCGTGTGATGAAAACTCGCGACCAGCGTGAGATCGGAATAATGGATGAATGCCGTGTCGAGCGTGATGGTCGTGCCATTCGGGCAGCCGCCGAAAAAATTCACCGTGCCGCCCTTGCGGACAAGATGCACGCTCGCCTCCCACGTTTCGGGCCGGCCAACCGCTTCGATCACTGCATCGAATTGTGTTTTGGCTGTCGCGCGGATTTTCGCCACCAGATCACTTCCGTCGCCGATATCGATCACTTCGGTCGCGCCTAATTTTTTTGCCGCTTTCAGTCGCGGCGCGCGACGCCCGGCAACCGTTACCCGGCAGCCGATATTTTTCGCCAGCGCGACAAACATCAGGCCAATCGGTCCCGCGCCGATAACAAGGATATTTTGTCCGGCGCGCAAACGCGTGTCTTCCACTCCTTGAACCACGCAGGCCAGCGGCTCGGTCAGCGCCGCATCCCGAAAATCTGTTTCCGGTTTGAGCCGCAGCAGATTTTTTTCCACAAATCGCGGCGGAACGATAATTGTCTCGGCATACGCGCCGTTGAGAAACTGCAAGTCGTCGCAAATATTTTCCTGACCGGCTTCGCAATAAAAACATTTCCCGCACGGAGCGGAATTGGCCACGACGACCCGGTCGCCGTTTTTCCAATCCGCCATGCCCGGCGCGACTTCACAAATCGTCCCGGAGAGTTCATGTCCAAAAACCGCCGGCGGCACAATCATCCGCGCATGATAGCCGCGCTTGAAAACTTTCAAATCCGTCCCGCAGGTGAGCGCGGCTTCGATGCGCAGGCGCACTTCGCCGGGCTTGAGCGGTGCGTCGGCAATTTCTTCGATCCGGATGATTTCCTTCCCGTGCAAAACGGCGGCTTTCATGTCAGGCAATTATGCGCGACGGCGGCGCTTTGACAAAGCCCGCTTCACGCAGATAAATCGGTTCGAGTTTGTCGGCAGAAATAAAATCATTTTTCATTGCAGCGGATTTCGCGAGCATCGCCGCCACAGGGAAAATGATTTTCCCGGAGGGCGACCATCTTTGAACTTCCGGCCCGATAGAAATGGCGGCACCATCCCTTTCTTGAAGCAATTTTCCCGGAGAAACAATTTTCAACGGCTCGATTTCCGCGATCTTTTGTTCACTAATTTCGTAGGTCGCCAAATAAATTTCGTTTCGTTGCGCATCAACAACCACATTTACGCGACCAAAAATTTTCTCCATTTGCGCTTGCGCCGCAATCGCCGCGACGCTGCTTGCGCCGGCCGTTTTCACGCCGGTCGCCAGTTGCCAGCCTTGCGCGATGGAGATCGCCGCGCGAATTCCGGTGTAACTTCCCGGTCCCGATCCAACGGCGATCCCCTCAATCTCTTCGCGTTGAATTTTTGCCTGTGCCAAAACGCGTTCAATCATCGCGAACGTTGCGGTATGGCGGCCACCGGTTTCAACGGCCTGCGCCAAAACCGTTTCACTGCGCGCGATCGCGACGCTGCGTTGCGGCGAAGAAAATTCAAACGCAAGAATCGTCATAAATGATTTTCCGTTCCGATTCGTTCCCGATTTCAATTTTGATTTTTTTCAAATCCGCCATCTGCCGTCCGCCATCCGTAATTCTCTCGACCCATTCAATCACGCTCACGCCGTCGGGCTGCAAAAACTCTTCGATGCCGGCGGAGAGAATTTGCGACGGTGTTTCCAAACGATATAGGTCGAGATGAAACAACTTCAATCGTCCGCCGGCGTATTCGTTGACGAGCGTAAACGTCGGCGAATGCACGCGTGCCGAAATGCCGAGGCCGCGGGCGATGCCTTTGACCAATTGCGTCTTGCCCGCGCCCAGATCGCCGGTGAGCGCGAAAACAAAACCGCTTTTGGCCGCGCGACCAAATCGTTCGCCAAGCGATTCTGTTTCCGCCGGACTATGCGAAATGAACGTAGCCATGCGCCGTCAATTTATGTGAACCGGATTTATCGCGGATCGTGATTTCATCGCCGGAAATAATTTTGCCGATGCAGCTCAATTTCACTTCTGGGAATTTTTTCTTCCAGGCATCGAGCAATTTCACGGCGTCTTTGCCGGCGACCGTGAACAATAATTCAAAATCTTCGCCATCGGTCAACGCGGCGGCGAATGGCGGTTTTTTCTGCGACGACAATTTTGCGGCGCGTGAAACCGGCACGGCGGATCTCAAAATTTCCGCGCCGACGCCGCTGGATTTCAAGATATGTCGCAAATCGCCGGCCAAGCCATCGCTTAAATCGAGCATGGCATGGATCTTAAAATGCGACGCGAGCCATTGCGCTTCGGCGATACGCGGCTCAAATTCCAAATGTTTTTCCACCAGCGAGCCGCCGAGTTCGCCGGTGACGAAAATAGCATCGCCAATTTTTGCGCCGCTGCGCAAAATTTGTTTTCCGCGCGCAACGGTTCCGAGCAATGCAATGGAAATCAGAATACGTTCGGGATTGGCCGTTGTTTCTCCACCAACGACGGCGACGCCGTGATGTTTCGCCAGCGCGTTCATGCCGCCGTAAATCTTTTCAATAAACTCCGCGTCAAAATTTTTTGGCAGGGCAATGGTCACAAGCGCGGCAGCCGGCGTTCCAGCCATCGCGGCGATGTCGCTTAAACAGCGCGCCAATGCTTTGCGGCCAATTTTTTCCGGCGGCGTTTCTTTAGTGAAATGGACGCTTTCAACCACGGCGTCGGTCTTGAACAAAATCAATTTGTCCGGCGCGCCGAGATCGAGCACGGCGCAATCGTCGCCACAACCGACAACAACGTTGTCGTTTGTCGGCAGCGATTTGGCCAGTCGCGCGATGAGTTCAAATTCGTTCATGCATGGTGCGAAAATTTTTGCATCCAATCTTCGATGGAATCCTGAAACAGCAGGATAACCAAATTCACGCCGTTAAACAAACTGTGCGCAAAGACCGGCGCGAGAAGGTTTCCTGTTTTTTCGTAGAGCCAGGCGAAGGTCAAGGCGAGCAGAAACAACGAAGGAAAAATGGCCGGGCTGCCGTGGATCGCGGCGAACAATGCGCTGGTGCCAAGCCAGGCGAGTTTCGGAAAACCGAGTTGTTTGACGAACCGATACAGCACGCCGCGAAAAATAAATTCTTCGGCGACGGGCGCCATCACGACGGCGAAAAATCCGAGATAGACTTTCATCGGCAATGTTTTTGCGCCGGCGATCAGCGTGACCGCTTCTTCTTCCGGAGATTGCCAGCCAAATTTTTGGAGCAGCAATTCAGAGAATTGTTCCAGCCAGCCGACGGCCGGCAAAATGACGATCAACGCCAGCACAGCGAGACCGATGGGGCGGAACATCTTTCCGCGCAAGCCGAATTCGTCGCGCCAATTGATGCTATGCAGCCGCAGAAAGACGGGAATTAAAACCCATGTAACGCCTTGAAAGGACAGCGTGGCGATGATGACGTTTCCGAAATCGTTTTCTTCAACAAAACCGGAGACATGGAAATGATGAAGAAACCAAATGGCGATCATCCCGGCGAAAAAGCAAATAAATTGCGCCGCGAGAAAAAAAATCACCACTTCAGCCCGCCACGGTTTCGATGACATGGTTTTATTTAATCGAAGGAAACAAAGAAAACGGAGATAAAAATGAACGCCGTTTTTGTTTTCCTGGCGTTTCTGCGGAAATCCATTCGCCTACGGCGCGCGCTGGAGATTTTCCCAGCGCACTTTCCAAAGGCCGTTGTCGGGAAAGCCCGGGGCATTCCGGCTTGGCGCGCCGTCCCAGCCGGCGGCCATCATCGCCACGGCGTAAAGCAATCCACCGTTCGCCGGAAGATAGATGGTCAGGCCCGGACGCTGATAAACGTTTCCATTTGCGCCGTAATGATTTTTCGGCGTGTCGAGCAGCAGCGCATTGATCGCACGGTCGGGCTCGCCCAGGCGCGCGGCGGTCATGGCCATCATCGGATAATCCCAGCCCCAGGTGTCCGGCCAATTCCAATTATTCCAGATCCAGTCAAGCGTGTGTTGCATCGTTTTGTCGTCAATGCCAGGGCCCGGAACAAAACTCAAGGCGCCGAGCACGGCCGGATGATCCGCGTTCCATTTTGGATTGGTATAACAATCCGGAGTTGTTTCAGTAAAAAGATATTTGCCCTCGCCAACGGGCGGTTTGGCCAAATGCTGCAAAACATCGTCCCACTTTTTGTCACGCTCCAGGCCGAGGCGCAAACGCCATTGCTGCGCGGTTTCCAATGCCCAGCGGAAATAGGTCAGCTCAAACGTCGGATTAAAGGTGTCGTTCTTCGGGAAAATTTCCTGCGCGCATTGCAGCGTTGGACCGAGAACATAGCGTCCGGATTTTTTGTCCCAGGCCGCGTAGCTCGCCATAAAACCAGCAGTTTCAAAAACAATTTTTTGGAATTTCTCGAGCGTCGCCTTGTCGGGATGTGCACGCCAGCAAAGCTCGGCGTAAAAAATCGGATGCGGCTGCTGCCAGACCAGGAACGGCCCGACCGGCGACGGCGATTCAGCGCCGCTCGGGCTGGTCATCTTCGGCCAGCGTGCACCGGCGTAGCCCTGTTTTTTGGCCGTTTCTTCGGCGCGCGGCAGGATTTTTTGGTAATAATCCAACGACTTTTCGAGCAGCGGCAGCCGGTTCCACAGCGCAAAATGCGCTTCGTGCCACCAGTGCATTTCCAGATGAAATTTCCCGAACCAGGAATTGTAAGTCAGGCCGGTCTCCTGCGGCGGATACTTTCCCGCGTCCTGGACCGCCATGAGATATTCCGAAAGAACAATCCGCCGTTCGAGCTCAAACCAACGCGGATCACGGCTGCCGGACAGATCAATCGCGCCGCCCGTGCTCCAAAAATGATTCCAATGCCGTTTGGCCGCGCCCCGGATTTGCCAAAATGACGGCAATGTTTTCGACTGCAAAAGCTCGGGCGAAAACGCGCAGACAAAATCCAATGAATCCATCGGCTTTGCCGGCGCGATGACAAATTGATGTTTTGCGATGTTCGTCATCGTCGCGCCGCGCGACCACGCTGCAGCCGCGAAATAAAGATCGTCATCCACTTTGCGATTAAATTCGGCTTCATGGTCGCTCGGCTGAATCGCCGTGGTTTCATGCGCGTCCGGATGGTTCCAATCTGCCGTCACAGTGCTGCCGGTGCCGTAAGGAAAATGAATTTGGATCGCCAGCCGTCCGGTTTTCAGCAGCGGCGATTTCACGCGCACGGCAATCGCGTCGCGGTCCGGCGCGCAAATGGTTTCCACGTCCACCGGCTGGCCGTCGAATTTGAAATGACTGAAAATTTCTCCATTCCACAGATCCAGCCTTTGCGAAATGCCGGACAAATCGTTCGTCGTCGCGAACGTTCCATCCGATTTCTTTAACACAAAACCGATTTGGCCAAGGTCGAGCCGGTGCGGATTTTCCCGGAGCCATTTAACTTCCGGAGTGTTTTTAGGCACGTCGGCGTAAGGAACTTTCCGGCCGTTCAAATCGCGATATTCTTTGAAATGAAATTTCTCGATGCTCCAGTCGTCCGGATTTGGAGACGTATGCCAGCCCCAATCCGACAAAGTGCCAAGCGGCGTGGTGTTGGTGAACGCATCAAAAAACGTCTGCAACCCGGTCGCGTCCACGGTGAACGCGAAACCGCCATTGCCGAGCGTCAATGGATTATTCGCATCGAAATGGTCCAGCTCGACGTTGTGCCGGCTGACCAGAGCATGCCGGTCAATCGGCGCGGCAAAAATGGTTGCGGCGGTTAAAAGAAAAGCAAATGTCCAAATCGTCTTGCGCATTTAATCGTTGAAATTCGGCGAAAATCGTTGGAAAAACAAGTGCTTATTGCCAGCTTGCCGGATTGTTGCTACCAATTTGGCAAAAATTCATGGCAAAACTTTTTCTCGGTCTCGATTCCAGCACGCAAAGCTTGAGTGCCGTGCTGATTGATTATCAAACGCGCAAAGTCGTTTACGAAAAATCGTTGAACTTTGACCGCGCGCTGCCGCAATACAGAACGCAAAACGGCGTCCTTCCCAATCCCGATCCGCTTATCAAACACAGCTCGCCATTGCTTTGGGCCGATGCGCTGGATTTGCTGTTCGCGCAAATGAAAAAAGACGGCGCGCCGCTCGGCGAAATTCTCGCCATCAGCGGCAGCGGCCAGCAACACGGCTCGATTTATTTCAATTCGCGCGCGAAAAATGCGTTGGCAAAATTAAATCCAAAAAAATCGCTCGTTCAAAATTTGGAAGGAATTTTTGCCCGGACGACCGCACCGATCTGGATGGATTCATCCACCGCCGCCGAATGCGCGGAAATCCGCGCCGCGCTTGGCGGAATCGAAGCAACCGCCAAAGCCACGGGCTCGGACACATTTGAGCGCTTTACCGGCCCGCAAATCCGGAAATTTTTCAGAACCGAACCGAAAGCTTACGAAAAGACTGCGGGCATCGCGCTGGTCAGTTCGTTTATTGCGTCGCTCCTTGCGGGAAAAATCGCGCCCATTGATCACGGCGATGGCGCCGGCATGAATCTGATGGATATCCGCAAAAAGGTGTGGCATCCCGCCGCGCTCAAAGCCACCGCGCCGAAATTGAAATCAAAATTGCCGCCCCTTGCGCCATCATCAGAAATTTTCAGCAAAATCAGTCCGTATTTTGCGAAAAAATTTGGCCTCAATCCGGCGGCGCAAATCCAGGTCTTTTCCGGCGACAATCCCTGCAGCGTCGTCGGCCTCGGATTGATCCGCGAAGGGATGATCGCCGTGAGTCTGGGCACGAGCGACACGTTTTTTGGAATGATGCGCAAATGCCAGACGGACGCGCGCGGCGAAGGGCATGTTTTTGTCTCGCCGACCGGCGATTACATGACGTTGATTTGTTTCAAAAACGGTTCGCTCGCCCGCGAAAAAATCCGCGAGCAATTCGGAATCAAAAATTGGAACGATTTCGGAAAGTTTGTCGCTTCAACCAAACCGGGAAATGAAAATGCGATTTTATTGCCGTGGTTCGAGGCGGAAATTGTTCCGCGGGTGAACAAACCGGGAATTCATCGCTTTGATTTGGATGCAAAAAATGTCGCCGCGAATTGCCGCGCGATTTTTGAGGCGCAGATGCTTTCGATGCGATTGCATTCGCAGTGGATGCGCATTTCTCCGGAGAAAATTTTTGCCACCGGCGGCGCGTCAAATGATTTGGCGCTGCTGCAAGTGATGGCGGATGTGATGAATTGTCGGGTGGAACGGATCGAGGTTTCGAAAAGCGCGGCGCTTGGTGCCGCGTTGCGCGCGGCTCATGGATATTTTCTAAAGAACGGCAAACGCGTCGCGTGGGAAAAAATTATTTCCGGATTCACGTCGCCGGTTTTGAACAGTGAAATCCGTCCAAATCCGAAAGCAGCAAAAATTTACGGTAAATTGATCGAGAAATATGCGGCCTGCGAAGCGGAAGCATTGAAGAAAATCGCCGGTTAAGTGGTGCTCACGACAGGACTTGAACCTGTATGGTTTTACCCACTAGAACCTGAATCTAGCGCGTCTGCCAATTCCGCCACGTGAGCATGAAGCAGCAGAAAGATAGAAAACGTTCGCCGTTCACGCAAGCCGCAAGGGGCCAAATTTTACGGGCTCGCAATCGCCGTGTCGCGGACATCTCCCATCACGGCCCACATGTTTACCGGGTCGAGTGAAGTGCCGAATTTCAGGAATCTCACGCTGCCATCGGCAAAGGCGTAGTTCGACCCGCCCGCGCGACTGCCATTTCCGTGGCTGTTGTGCTTGCTTTGGTCGAGTTGTTGCAAATCATCATATTCGTTATAATCCATGTAAAAATGCGGCGAATCGTGGTCTTTTTCCCCAAAAACAACCGTATCGCTCGGATAACGAATCACATTGGCCGGCATCACGAGCGAAGCATCGCCGCTCCCGCTGTAAAGGCCGAAAACGTCCGGCCCTTTTTCATAAAAATAATCGTTCCAGCCATTGATGATGTAACTGCGCGCCGCGCAATCTGCTTCCAGCCCGTCGTTGGTAATCGTCAGCGGGTCGGGCAAATCACTGGGGCAGACCAGAACGCTCAAGTGTTGGTATCCCTCGCGCAACAACGTCGGCCAGCGGTTCGTGCTCGTGCGCGGCGGGTAGAAGTCGTGAGCTTCGCTGACATACATTTGCAGCGATAAGTCGAGTTGCCGCAGCTGGTTCGCGCAGGAGATTTTTTTGGCCGTTTCCTTCGCCCGCGCCAGCGCCGGAAGCAACATCGCGGCAAGGATCGCGATAATGGAAATCACCACCAGAAGTTCGATCAGCGTGAACGCCCCGACCTCAAAAAATCTTTTTCTGCCTAACGTCATTTGAAAAACAGACGCCGCAGATCGGAAGCCGGTTACTGCGGAGGAAGATTTTGCGTTTGCGCGGGCGGCGACGGCTTTTCTTTCGCGTGTTCGCTGTAACTGATGAACGCCGCGCCGATCATGATCAAAACAACACCCGTCCAGCGGACGCCGGAAACGCTTTCATGCAGAAAAATCATGGCGGCAAACGTCGCGAACACAAAACTCAGAGCGGTCAATGGCCACAAAAAACTGATTTCGCTCTCCGACATCAAAACCAGCAGGCAAACGAAAAACAATGCCTCGAAAAAGACACCGAGTAAAATCTGCGGACTGGTTGCGCCGACTTTGATCACGCGGAAGATTTCCGCCGCATTGTAAGCGTGGATTTCGCCGACATGCGTTATGCCTTTTTTGAGCAAAATGACGCCGGTGGATTCGAAGACGAGACCCACCAGCAAAATTGAAATGAGTTTTATCATAAATCGGAATAGCGGATCAGCTTGATGCCAAGCGCTTCAATTTTTTCTTTGACGCGGGGACTGACCAGCGCGTCGAATTCATGCTTAAATTTGTCCAGCGATGGATGCGAGTAAAGCTCCGAATCACCGTCCGGCAAATCCATCAACAATTTCAAAATGTAATCCTCGTCCACGCGCGAATCCTGCAACAACCCGAAGGTGATTTCAGCATGACGAATTTTCTTTTCCGCAAAACGTTTCCGCGCCCGTTTCGAAAGCATTTCAAAAATGGCCGCGTGCGAGATTTTGTAAAACAGATGGCCGCTGGACATTTTCCGCGAACGCGCCAGGCAATCACGCGTCAAACGCATCCGCGAGATTCCAAGCTTTTCTGAATCCTCCGCCAAAATCCGGAAAATCACCGGATGCAAATGCAAATGCAAATGGCCGTTCACGTGGTCCAGCGGCAGACCGCTGGAATGGAATTTCTCAAATTGCGCGTGGATTTCCGCACGCAATTGTCCGCGCAAACTGCGCTTGAAAAAGTAATTCACGCCGACGCCGACCGGCGAATCCGAAAATTCCCCGCGTGAATCAACCAGTCCGGGAACCTGTTCCGGCGGCAACGCCGAATGACCGTGCAGCAAAGTCAAATGCAGCCCGACGCCGAGGCGTGGATTTTCTTTCGCCCGTTTTACCGCTTCTTCGAATCCCGGCTCGTTCACCATCAAACTCGCCGTCGTCAAAATGCCATCGCGATGCGCGCGGACAACCGCTTCGTTGACCGATTGCGACAATCCAAAATCGTCGGCGTTGACGATGAGACGTTTTTCAGCAGCCATAATTCGGCGAAGTCGATCCAACGGCAAATCGCATCCAGGATTGAAAAATCAAAGCCAGTTTATGCGGTTTGGACAATTTCAGCGGCTGCGCGCCAAAGACATTGAATCTTCCGCGCTCCAATTTCTTCAACAATTGCCAATAAACCGCGCCCATCAATTCGGCGGCGACCATTGATTGCCGGTCTTCCGGCGGCAAGGTTTTTTGCGCCAGCGAATAAAATTGTTTTGCGCGCGCGGCCATGCTTCCGGCGAGCGCAAAATAGTTTTCGGAAAATGTTGAATTAAGGATTTCACTTTCGCTGACGCCGAATCTTTTCAATTCCGTTTGCGGAAGGTAAATCCGTCCGCGCGCCGCGTCCGTTTTCACGTCCCGCAAAATGTTTGTCAATTGCAGCGCTTTGCCGAGAGAAACCGCGTAATCGCGTGTCGCCGGATTTTTATAACCGAAAATTTCAATGCTCAAAAGCCCGACGACGGATGCGACGCGATAGCAATAAAGTTCGAGCTGCCCAATTTGTTCATAACGCCTGGCGTCCAAATCCATCTCGCAGCCTTTGATGAGCTCGTCGAACAATTCAAAACGCAGCGAAAAATTTTGAATGACCGGCTGCAATTCCTGATTCGTCGGAAATTGCGGCGATTGATTTTCGCAGGCGCGTTTCACATCGGCGCGCCATTCCGCCAATTGCGCGCGGCGCTTTTCCGTCGGGACATTTTCCTCATCCGCCACGTCATCCACTTCACGGCAAAACGCATAAAGCGCGGACATGGCGTCGCGTTTTTCACGCGGCAACAGCACGAAAGCAAGCGCGAGATTGGACGCGCTTTTTTTGGTTATGGCGTGGGTGTGTTGCATCACGGCTTCAATTTTGGATAAGTTTTTTCTTCGCGCCGCGGCGGCAATCCGCCGGCTTCTGCCAGCGTCGGATGATGTGTTTTTCGTCCGTGGCGATGATGATATTTTCGTTTTCGTTTCGGCTTTTTGCGGAACGCCAGCGCGACGAACGTGGCGACAATGGCGGCGAAAAGAATGGCGGCGGCCATTAACGCAATGTTGACCCATTGCGGCATCGGTCCGGCCGCAGCAAAAACTGTGTCGTATAAAATCATTTTGTCCCGGAAATCTTCGCCGCCTGCTCTTCACTTTCCTCGTCGGTTTTCATGTTCAACCGCTGCATCCGATAACGCAACGAATGACGCGACAATTTCAATTGCTCGGCGGCTCGGGTCAGGCTGGAGCCGTTCATTTCCAGCGCGTTGGAAATCAATTCGCGCTCGATGCGCGCCAGCGCGGCGTCCAGCGATTCGTCCTGCGCGATGGCCGGCGCTTTTTGCAAACGCGATCCGACCTGGAAATCCGGCAAACTGGCCGGCTGAATTTCGCGCTGCGTTTCCAAAATGAGCGCGCGTTCGATCGCGTTGCGCAATTCGCGGACGTTTCCCGGCCAGCGATGCGCGAGCAATTTCTGTTTCGCCGGCGCGGAAATGGCCGCGACGTTTTTATTCATCCGCACGCGAAACATTTCCAGGAAATGCTCCGCCAGCACCAAAATATCGCTGCCACGCTCGCGCAACGGCGCCAAATTAAACTGCACGACGTTGAGCCGGTGAAATAAATCCTCGCGAAAATCGCCGCTTTCGATCGCTTTGGCGATGTCGCGGTTCGTCGCCGCGATGAGGCGCACGTTGACGCGCAATTCTTCCGTGCCGCCGACGCGGGTGAAAGTGCCGTCTTCGAGAAAGCGCAGCAATTTTGCCTGAAGCGGCTTGCTCATGTCCGCGATTTCATCGAGAAAAATGGTGCCGCCATCGGCTTCCTCCACGCGGCCGATTTTTTGTTTCATCGCGCCGGTGAAGGATCCCCGTTCGTGGCCGAACAACTCGCTTTCCAAAAGATTTTCAGGAATGGCGGCGCAATTGATGCGGATATAATTTTTGCCGCGACGCGGGCTTAATCCATGAAGCGCGCCGGCGACGAGTTCCTTGCCGGTGCCGCTTTCGCCCAGGATCAAAACGCGCGCATCGGTTTGCGCGACGGTCAAAATCAATTGGCGCAATTTGCGGATTTTCTCGGAATCACCGACGATTTGGTCGAGCGTGACGATTTCCCGCGAGCGCAAGGCCATGTTATCGCGCAAGAGGCGAAACCGTTCAGCGCAACGGCCGACGGCGTGGAGCAATTCTTCCGGCTCAAACGGTTTGGAAATGTAATCAATCGCGCCGGCCTGGATGGCTTCGACGGCCAGTTTGGGCGTCGCGTAAGCGGTGAGCATGAGCACCGGCAAATCCGGTTTGGAGGCATGGATGTTTTTCAGCAATTCATAACCGCTCATGCCGCCGAGCCGGCCATCGGTGATGACCATGAAAAAATCTTCCGCCTGCAGAAATTCCAGCGCCTGCTCGGCCGATTCCGCGGCACGGGCGGCATAGCCGTCGCCGCTCAAGACAGATTGGAGCGAGCGACGCATATTCTTCTCGTCGTCAACGATGAGGACTGGCGGCAGCGGCAGGTTCATGCAGTCGAAAATTTCATCAATGTTTTCGCTGGAAAGATTACGGTAAATTTCGCGCCTTTTCCAAGCCCGGATTCCAACCGGATTTTGCCGCCGTAAAGCTCGGCGTTGTGTTTGACGATGGACAACCCCAGCCCGCTGCCGTTTTCTTTGGTGGAAAAATAGGCCTCAAAAATCCGCTCCCTCATTTCCGGCGGCACGCCCGGGCCGTCGTCGGCCACGGAAATCTTGATGAAATGATCGTGCCGGCAATCGGCCTGGACAAAAATGTTTCCTGTTTCGCCGACCGATTCTTTAGCGTTTTTCAAAAGGTTCACGAGAATTTCCGACAAGTGCGCGCGTTGCATGAGCAGCGGCTGAAAATTCCGGCCGTAATCGCGATGAATTTGAATTCTGGTCGGCACGACGGGCGGAAAAACCTGCGCGATGGCCAGATTAAATTCCTCGACGACATCCAATTTTTCGACGCGGCCTTCGCTCAATTGCGCGTAGCCCATGATTTGGGTGATGACGCGATCGGCGCGCGCAACTTCTTCCTGGATGATTTCAATCTGCTGCGCGGCGTCGGATTTGCCGTCGGCAAATGAGCGTTTCAGCGAAAACGCAGCGCTGTTGATGACGGCGAGCGGATTTTTGATTTGATGGGCGATTTCCGCGGCCAGCCGCCCGGCGGAACGCAATTGTCCTTCGCGCGCGGCAAATTCGCCCGCTTCCTCTCCGGCGATGCGCTGGCGTTCCAGCAAAACCTGCGCACCATAACAGCAGATGCCGGTGAGCCACAAAACCATCAGGCGCAGCGCGAAGGGTTGTCCCAAATCATCATGCGGCGCCACGTCCAATGCGCGCAAAGTCGTCGGATCCAAATTATTGAGCATGGAAATATCGAGAACGCCGACGAGCACGTAGCAAAGGCTGATGAGAAAATTCAAAACAAATTGAGAAAACCCCGGCGGCACGCTCACGGAATTGCGGATGATCAATCCCAAAAAAAGCCAGAAAATTCCCGAATCCAATCCGCCTGTCACCAAAGTCATCGCCGCGATGATCAATCCGTCCACCAAACTGCTGGTAACGACAGTCCATTGCACCAGCGCGAGCGGGAGCCGCCGCGAGACGAGAAGGATGGCCGCGAAAATCACGTTCGCGCCCAGATAAAACCAAAAAACTCCCTGCACCATGTCCACCGCGATGTCGAGCGCGCTGGAAATCTGCCGTATCCACGGCGAATAATGGAACGAATACCAGATGAACGCAATGAAGGCCGCTTTGACCGGAAGCATCACGTTGCGCTCCATGAATTCAATCCGACTGCGAACGCGCCCGGAATCCGGCGCCGGAATTTCAAACAGCGCCGGCAGGCGTCTCAGCCATTGAGCCTGGCGTGAATTCATATTCGTTGAATCGTTAAACCGAAAATTGTCGAACCGGCAAATGCTAATTGATTTAACGGTTTCCCGTTCAACCGTTCAAAGCCGCCTGAGCGATCTTTTCCACCGGCCATAAACGGCCAACCCCTTCGTAGCCGCAGGACAACATCCCTTCGTCGGGCCCGATAAATTCCGCGCCACGCGATCTCAGCGTTTTGACGTTTTGTTGCGTGGCCGGATGGAGCCACATTTTGCCGTTCATCGCCGGGGCGATTAAAATTTTCGCCTTCGGATTTAATGCCAGCGCGATGCACGTCAGCGCGTCATCGGAAATTCCATTGGCCAATTTCGCGATCACATTCGCCGTGGCCGGCGCAATCAAAAGCATGTCCGCTTCATCGGCCAGACGGATGTGCGCCGGCTTCCAGCCTTCTTCCTCGTCGTAAAGATTCGTGACAACGGGATTGCGCGTGAGCGTTTTGAACGGCAGCGGTGTGATAAAATGCTGCGCGTCGGCGGTCATCACCATGCGCACATCGCAATCGGCTTTCGTCAAAAGCGATGCCAAATCGGCCGCCTTATGCGCGGCGATCGAGCCGGTCACACCGAGGACAATTTTTTTTCCGTTGCTCATTTGAATTAAAAATTTGGGGGCTGCGAACGCTTCACGTGCATTTTTTCCGCTTCAATGATCGCCAGCGTCCGCCGCAGATCTTCTTCTTTGGACGTGCTGATCAAAAGGTAATCGAAATTCTTCCATTGCGCGATTTCTTGTTTGGCCATCGCCACGCGGCGGCGGATGACTTCCGGCGAATCGGCCCCGCGTTTTTTAAGCCGCCGTTCAATTTCAGCCAGCGAAGTCGGCGTCAGAAAAATCGTGACCAGCGCGTGTTTCAATTCCGGTTCCTCCAGCGCCTTTTTGCAGATCGTCGCCGCGCCCTGCACGTCCACGTTCAGCAGAACATCCTTGCCCTGGCGCAATTTCTGGAGCAATTCCGATTTCAACAGGCCGTAACTGTTGCCGTAAACCGTCGCATGTTCCAAAAAATTTCCGGCTTGCACGCGTTTCAAAAAATCGCCGGCTTTCAGGAAATAATAATCCGAGCCGTGCTTTTCGCCTTTGCGCGGCTCGCGCGTGGTGCAGGTCACCGCGCGGACGATATTTTTCCGCGCCCGCAGCAATTGCTGGACAAGCGTCGTCTTGCCGCCGCCGGACGGGGCGGAGATCAAGATCAAAAGCGGCGCGGGATTTTTTTTCGGCGGCTTCGGATTTTGAACTTTTGATTTTGGGTTATTCGACATTCTGCACCTGTTCGCGGAACCGTTCCAATTCAGTCTTCAAGGTCACGACTTCGCGCGAAATCACCGCGTCGTTCGCCTTGGAGCCGATGGTGTTGATTTCGCGGTTCATTTCCTGCGCCAAAAAATCCAGCATGCGTCCGACCGGCTCTTTCGATTTCCGGCAATCTTCAAACTGCTGGAAATGACTTTGCAGCCGCGTCAATTCCTCAGAAATATCCGAACGGTCGGCAAATAAAACGATTTCTTTCAGCAAGCGGTCGTCGTCCGGCGAAATGTTTTCCAGCCCGGCATTCTTGATCCGTTCGTGCAATTGTTTGCGATAATTTTCCGCCGTGAGCGGCGCCTGTTTTTGAATTTTTTCAACCGCCTTGCGCATCACGCCGATTCGTGCCGCCAGGTCCTGCGCCAAATGCGCGCCTTCGCGTTCACGCATTTTCACAAGCAGTTCAAGCGCCTGCTTCAACGCTTTTTCCACGGCAGGCCAAATGTTTTCGGCTTCGACCAATTCATCGTCGCTTTGAAAAACACCCGGCGCACGGATGATCTGGTCGAGCGAAACGCCGTTGGGAATCTTGAGATGTTTGGCCAACTTGGATAATTCCGCCGCATACGCTTCCGCGAGCGGTTTGTTGATATGCATTTTGGCGGAAATTTTTCCCGGCGCGGCATGGATGGAAATGCGCGCCGTGACACGGCCGCGGGCGACGCGGGCATTGATGGCGTCGCGGATTTGCGCTTCGAGCATTTCCAGCTCGCGCGGCAGATTCACGGAGATTTCTGATTGGCGGCGATTGACCGCGCCCAATTCGACGGTGATTTTGAAACCGTCCCGCGCGCATTCGCCGCGACCGTATCCGGTCATGGATTTCATGGCCAAAGGATGCGAAAAACAAGCGTCCTGCGCGAATAAATTTTGAATCTCTTGTTTCCACCGATTTCCGTCCGGCGGCCGGCTGGCACAAATCCAAAATCTTTCGGCGCTTTTTGCATGACACTTTTGCCACAATTCCGGCAACATCGCAGCGAACCAAATGAGACGGATTGCCACGAGTATAACGCTGTTTTTTCTGGCTGTTACAGTTGCGCAGTCCCTTCCAACCGACGCAGTTCCGGCGCTGAATCATCGGACAAACAGCCTCGGCATGATTTTTGTTCCAGTTCCCGGAACCAAAGTCCAATTTTCAATCTATGAAACCCGCGTGAAAGATTTCGCCGCCTTTGCCGCAATGCATCCAAAGCTCGATGGAACCAATTGGAATCACGCGCTTTACCACAATGCCACGCCGGTTTCCGTCGGGCCGGATTTTCCGGTGGTGAACGTCAGTTGGAATGACGCGCAGGCTTTTTGTGCCTGGCTGACCGAAACCGAGCATAAATCCGGAAAAATCCCAACGAATGAGTTTTATCGGCTGCCGTCGGACGATGAATGGAGTCATGCCGTCGGCATCGGCGGACGAGAAACTGGAACAACGCCGAAAGAGAAGAATGCAAAATTGGAAAATGTTTTTCCGTGGGGAACGAATTTTCCGCCGTTGGCTGGCACTGGCAATTTCGCCGACCAATCGGACGTGAATTATTTCACCAATTGGCCGCATATCGAGGATTACAACGACGGTTTCGTGACAACAGCCCCGGTCGGCAGTTTCCGGCCGAATCAATTTGGCATTTATGATTTGTCCGGCAACGCGCTCGAATGGTGCGATGATTTTTATGACACGTCACACCGGCAGAAAGTGTTGCGCGGCGGCGCGTGGATCAATTGCGGGCCAAAAAGTTTGCTGTCGTCTTATCGCGAACATGCCGCGCCGAATCGCTACAGCGTCGCGACCGGATTTCGTTGTGTCCTCGCGCCAAATCAATAATCGTCTGTCAAATGGAACGTCTGTTGGCCACATATTTGATTGAAACGCCGCTGCTGGTGGAAAAAGCCGCCGCTGTGCTCGCCGGCGAACAATCTTCCGGCACCTTCGTCGCCGTGCCGGGCGAAACGGAAGCATTGAAACAGCGATTCGCCGCGCGCGTGGAAAAGATTGCACCGCTCGAAACCATGAGCGAACCGGCGTTGCCCGGCTGTCGCAGCGGAAATGGCAAATTCAACCGCGCGGAAATCATCGTTTCATGGTCGTTGGAAAATTTCGGATTCAATTTGCCGGCGCTTGTTTCCACGGTTCAGGGAAATCTTTACGAACTCTCGCAATTTTCCGGGTTGAAGCTGATGGATTTGGAATTTCCGCCGTCGTTTGCAAAACATTTTCGCGGCCCGCAATTCGGCGTGGCCGGTTGCCGAAAATTGACCGGCGCGCAAAATCGTCCGCTCATTGGCACCATCATCAAGCCGAGCATCGGCCTGACACCGCAACAAACGGCCGAACTGGTAAAAATTTTGTGCGAAGCCGGAATTGATTTTATCAAGGACGATGAATTGATGGCCGATCCCCCGCACTCGCCGTTTGACGAGCGCGTGGATACCGTGATGCGAGTCGTCAATGCTCACGCCGACCGCACCGGGAAAAAGGTGATGTATGCGTTCAACGTCAGCGATGAATTGGACGCAATGCAGCGGCATTATGACAAAATCGTAAAATCCGGCGGCACGTGTGCGATGATTTCGCTGAATAGCGTCGGTTTGGCCGGCGCGAAAAAGATTTGTGATGCCGGCGCGCTGGCGATTCACGGCCATCGCAACGGCTGGGGAATGTTAAATCGTCATCCGCTGCTGGGAATTGAATTTCCCGCATATCAAAAAATCTGGCGGCTCGCGGGCGTGGACCAGATTCACGTCAACGGCATCGCGAATAAATTCTGGGAAAGCGACGATTCGGTCGCGCGCTCGATTGAATCGTGTTTGAAACCAATGTTCGTCGGAAAACAATTTTCAATTTTGCCCGTCGTTTCGTCCGGTCAATGGGGCGGCCAGGCTTGTGAAACATATCGCCGCACGCGCACCGTTGACCTGCTTTACATGGCCGGCGGCGGAATCATGGCACATCCAAATGGTCCGGCGGCAGGCGTCCGCTCCCTGCAAAAATGGTGGGAAGCCGCCGTCGAAAGTCTCACCTTCGAACAAGCCGTGGCGAAATATCCTGAACTGAAACCTTCCGTGGAAAAATTCGGCAAAAAAGGCGGATGAATAAATTGCTGCTCACATTTTACGGCGATGATTTCACCGGCTCGACCGATGCGCTGGAGCAATTGACGCTGGCCGGAATCCGCGCGGCGTTGTTTGTCGAACCGCCAATGCCCGCGCAATTAAAAAAATTTTCAAACCTGCAAGCCATCGGCGTCGCCGGCATGACGCGTTCGATGACGCCGCGAAAAATGGAAGCGGAATTGCGTCCGGCATTTCTGAAATTGAAAAAGCTCGGCGCGCGGCACGTTCATTACAAAGTTTGTTCAACCTTTGATTCATCGCCTCAAATTGGCAGCATCGGCCGCGTTCTTGAACTTGGCGCGCAAATTTTTTCCGCGTCATTTGTGCCGATCCTTGCCGCTGCGCCGGCGCTTGGGCGTTACACGATTTTCGGCAACCATTTCGCGTGCTTCGGCATTGGCAGCGACGGCCAAATTCATCGGCTCGATCGGCATCCCGCCGCCAGCAAACATCCCGTCACGCCGATGACCGAGGCGGATTTGCGCGTGCATTTGTCGAAACAGACGAAAAAGAAAATCGCACTGTTCGACCTTTTGAAAATCGGCCTGCCGGCAAATGCATCGCTCGCCGCGCTGAAAACAATTCTCGCCCAAAAGCCGGACGCCATTTTATTCGACGCCCTGACTGACAAAAATTTGCAGCACATCGCCAAATTGCTCGATGGATTCGCGCGCGCGAAACAGCCGCTATTTTCCATCGGTTCGTCGGGAATTGAATCGGCGCTGGCCATGCAGTGGCGCAAACCGCGGCGCGGGCGCAAATTCGCCCGGCCGGTGAAACAGATTTTGGCCGGTTCGGGCAGTTGTTCGCCGGTGACTTCAGGGCAAATTTCGTTCGCGTTGAAAAAGAGTTTCGCGGAAGTCGCGCTGTCTGCGGATAAATTGGCCGTAAATTCCAGCAGGGAAATCCAGCGCGCGACCGATGCGGCGGTGAAATTTTTGCAGAATGGACGAAGTGTGATTATTCACACGACAAAGACCGGTTCGGAAAAGCGCATCGTGACGAAATTAAAAAATCAAACGGCGAAAGTTCTTGGCACGGCGCTCGGAAACGTTTTACGCGGTGCGCTCGAACGAACAAATGTTTCGCGTCTTTGCATCGCCGGCGGCGACACCTCGTCATTCGCGGCGCGCGCGCTCGGAATTCAAGCACTTGAGATGATCGCGCCGCTCACGCCGGGCGCGCCGTTGTGCAAAGTGTCCGCGCCGAATTCACCGGTTGACGGGAAAGAAATTGTTTTCAAGGGTGGCCAGGTCGGCGCGGAAAATTATTTTGAGACGGTTCTGAAAGGCAAATGATGAAAAAGAAAAAACTCGGATTGATCCACACCTCGGCGACGCTCGTGCCGGTGTTCGCGCAATTGTGCAAAGAAAAATTGCCCGGCGTGGAGACGTTCAACATCGTGGACGATTCGCTCGTCAAAGGCATTCGCGAAGCCGGCAGCATCACGCCGGCGATTTCCCGGCGCGTGGCGGATTATTTGAAATCCGCCGAATCGGCGGGCGCCGACCAGATTCTCGTGACGTGCTCGTCCATCGGGCCGGCGGTCGAGGCCGGCGCGAAATTGGTTTCCATTCCGGCGTTGCGCGTGGACCAGCCGATGGCGGACAAAGCGGTCGCAACTGGAAGAAAAATTGGCGTCATCGCCACGCTCTCGACCACCTTGGAGCCGACGGCGGATTTGATTGTGCGCCGCGCACAAATGACGGAAAAAAAAATTGAACTGATGTCGAAATTGGTCGAAGGCGCTTTTGAAGCATTGATGAACGGCGATGCGGCGACTCATGACGCAAAAGTCGCCTCGGCATTGAAGGAATTATCACAATCGGTGGATGTGATTGTTCTCGCGCAAGCTTCGATGGCGCGCGTCGTGGAAACGCTTTCGCCCGGAGACAAGTGTGTGCCGATTTTGGCGAGTCCGGGAATCGCGGTAGAACATTTAGCGACGATTTTGAAATGAGTTTTTGGCCGCCAGCACTGGTCGCTCTGACAATCGCCTTCGCGATTTTGCTTCGCTTCATTCCCAAACTTCGCGGTTACCAATTCACGGCGTGGATTATCGCGGCAGTCACGGCGGCGATGTTTTATCCGGCGCGATTTTTGCATATCGGCAATCTGGACCTGCGCAGTCCTTGGCTCATTTTGTTCATCGTGCAATTGGTGATGTTCGGCATGGGCACGCAAATGAGTTTGCGCGATTTTGCCGGCGTAGCGAAATCACCGCGCGGCGTGCTGGTCGGAATCATCTGTCATTTTTCAGTGATGCCGCTGGTCGGATTTGGGCTGATAAAAATTTTCCGCTTTCCGCCGGAAATTGCCGCCGGTGTGATTCTCATCGGTTCGTGCTCCAGCGGATTGGCGTCGAACGTGATGGCTTACATCGCCAAATCGAATCTTGCGCTGTCGGTCACGGTGACGGCGGTGACAACGATGCTCGCGCCGGTGATGACGCCGCTGTGGATGAAATGGCTCGCCGGAACTTTGGTGGAAGTGAAGTTTTTCAAGATGATGCTCGAAATCGTCGAAATCGTGTTGGTGCCGATTGGCGCGGCGTTGTTGCACGATTATTTGAAGCACGCGAGCAGCGGCGGGAAAAAAATTGTTTTAGGCGCGGCAATTTTCAGCGCGGCGTGGATGATTTTTCTGGCGGCGGGCGGCTGGACAATTTTGAAAAATCATTTCACCGGCGGCGCGCTGGCGATGTTTTCTGTTTTCGGATTTTTCCTCGGCGCAATCATCGCCGGCGTGGTTTATCACGGTTTGACACGGATTTTTGCGCGGCTCGACAAATTCATGCCGGTGTTTTCCATGTTTGGAATTGTTTATTTCACGCTGGTGACGACGGCTGCCGGGCGTGACAATTTGCTGCAAATCGGCGCGCTGCTTTTTCTCGCGGCTGCCTTGCACAATGCCGCCGGTTATTTCTTCGGCTATTGGTTGAGCCGCGGCGCCGGGCTGGACAAAAACTCCGCGCGCTCCGTTGCCTTTGAGGTCGGCCTGCAAAACGGCGGCATGGCGTCCGGACTCGCCGGGGCGATGGGCAAACTCGGAACGCTCGGCCTTGCGGCGGCGATATTCAGTCCGTGGATGAATGTTTCCGGCTCGATTCTCGCGAATTACTGGCGCAAAAAACCAGCCGCTGATACCGTAAACCAACAACTCACCGACCAACAACCTGTTTGAATTATGTCAACACCAACAATGTCTTCGCCAACGACTGAAACCAGCCCGGCAACCGTCACGCGACAACAATGGAAATGGTCCACGCTCGCGGGCATGGCTTCGTATTTGGATGCCGGATCCATCGTCGCGCTAGGCGCGGGCATGGCACTGTTCCAGAAACAATTCAATTTAAGCACCAGCGCAATCGGCTTGCTGGCCGCCATCGGCCCCAACGCCATCGGCTGCGCGCTTGGTTCATATCTTGGCGGCTGGCTGGGCGACAAACTTGGCCGCAAGAAAATCTATCAATATGACCTTATGGTGTATGCCTTTGGCATTCTCCTCATTGCGATGTCCGTGAATATGGCGATGCTTTTCATCGGCACGTTCATCGTCGGCGTCGCCGTCGGCGCGGACGTGCCGACCTCGCTGGCACTCGTGGGCGAATTTGCACCAGCACACGCTCGCGGCAAATTGCTCGGCTTTACGCAAGTCGCCTGGTGTCTTGGCCCAGTGATTGTGCTTTGGCTCGCGCTGGCGCTCGCGCCCCTGGGCCTGCTGGGCATCCGGATCGTCTTCCTGCATTTGCTTGTCGTGGCCGTCGTCACCTGGGCCTTGCGCCAGGGTCTCGCCGAATCCGCGCGCTGGAAAGAAGCGATGAAATTCGGAAGCAAAGGCCTGGCCGAACTTTTTTCCGGCCGAAACCTGCGCGCTGTCGTTTGGACCGCGACCATTTATCTTTTCTGGAATCTTGCTGCGGGCACAGCGGGAATCTTCAATCCCTACATCTTCAAAACGTTGAACGCCGGCGGCCAGGCGGCGAGCGTGGGCCTCTCGAGCGCTTGGTTCGTCATCACCATGATCGTCACCATCACGATCTTCATGAAATATGCAGATCGCAGCTATGGAATTCGTCGGGGGCTTTGGGGCGCCGGCGCCATCATGCAGGTCACGGCTTACGTGTTATTCCTGCTGCTGCCGTTCAACGTTCCGGTGATCATTGCCAACATCGTCCTCTTCGCCGTCGGTTGTGCGCTCGCCGGTGAAGCGACCTATAAAGTTTTTAGTCAGGAACTTTTTCCCACGATGTTGCGCGGAACGGCGCAGGGTTTCACGTTCGGCGTGGCCCGCACCGTGCTCGGCTTCTGGAGTTTCTGCGTCCCGATCCTGGCCAGTTCCGGCATCCGTCCGGTCGCCGCGCTGCTCGCGCTTTTTCTGGCGATCAGCGGATTCGTCGGCTTCTTTTTCATGCCGAATACTGTCGGCAAAACCCTGGAACAAATTGAAAGCGAGCGCGCCGTGGCATGAATTTACCGGAGAAAGCCGAACGACTGAAGATTTCGAATTTGCGTTGCGAATATCTCGTCGTGCCACGCGGAATTGACGAACGCGAGCCGCGCTTAAGCTGGACGATTGAATCCAATCGTCGCGGCGCACAACAGATCGCTTATCGAATTCGCGTTGCATGTTCCGAAGAGAAATTGGCGGCCAACGAAAATGATTTCTGGGACAGCGGCCGCATCGAAAGCAATCAAACTACGCACGTCGTTTACGCCGGGAAAAAATTGCAGTCGCGCGATGTTTGTTTCTGGAACGTGGAAGTTTGGGACGAAACCGGCAATTCCGCGAAATCCGAAACGACGATTTGGACGATGGGACTTTTGGAAAAATCTGGCTGGTCCGCGAAATGGATTGCCGCCGATCCGAAAATCATCAAGCGCGACAAAGATGCGATTGCGCCGACGTTGACCGATTGCGGCACGCCATCGCTTTTCCGAAAACAATTTGAAATCTCCGCCCCTGTCAAACGCGCCACGCTTTATGCGAGCGCACGCGGACTTTTTGAATTGCAGGCCAACGGCAAACGCGTCGGCAAAGATATTTTTGCGCCAGAATGGACGGATTATGACAAACGAATTCACTATCGCAGTTATGACGTTACGAACCTGCTCGCGCGCGGCAGCAATGTCATCTGCGCGACACTCGGCGACGGCTGGTGGAGCGGCTACGTCGGCTGGCAGGAGACGCGCGCCCGTTACGGCTCGATCGAGAACAGCCTGCTCGTGCAATTGGAAATTGAATTGGAGAATGGCGAGCGAATGATTGTCGGCTCAGACAATTCCTGGACGTGCAATACCGGCCCGATTTTGTCGTCCGATTTCATGATGGGCGAAATTTATGACGCACGCCGGGAACGAAAAAATTGGGATGCGGCGAATTTTACGGATAAGGATTGGCTGCCGGCGCGCGAAGTTGCTGCGCCGGATGTTCCGCTGATGGCGCAACGTTCGGAACCGGTTCGTGTCGTCGAACAATTACCGCCGATTTCTATCAATGAAATTCAGCCGGGCATTTTCATTTTTGATCTCGGCCAAAATATTGCCGGCTGGGTTCGTCTCAAAGTGAAAGCTCCGGCTGGCACTAAAATCACCATTCGCCACGGCGAACGGTTGAATCCCGATGGCACGCTTTACACGGAAAATCTGCGCCGCGCGAAGGCGACCGATATGTATATTTGCAACGGCAGCGGCGAAGAAATCTTCGAGCCGCATTTTACCTTTCATGGATTTCAATTTGTCGAAATTTCCGCAGAAACAATCTCGGATTTCAAATTTCAAATTTCAGATTTCCAATTGCTCGGTTGCGTTGTCCGCTCAGCAACTCCGGACGCCGGAAAATTTGAATGCTCCAATCCGGATGTGAACCGCCTGTGGTTGAATGGCGTTTGGTCGCAACGCGATAATTTTCTTTCTGTGCCGACCGATTGTCCGCAACGCGACGAACGTCTCGGCTGGATGGGCGACGCGCAAGTTTTTCTGCGCACGGCGAGCTACAACGCAGACGTGGCCGCGTTTTTCACGAAGTGGATGATTGACGTGGAAGACGCGCAAACGTCCGACGGCATTTTTCCTGACACCGCGCCGCGATTGCGCGAAGGCGAAAATTTCATCGGCCTCGACGGACTTCGCGGAGCGGCCGGCTGGGCGGATGCCGGCGTGATCGTGCCGTGGACGATTTGGCGCGTTTACGGCGACCGGCGAATCATTGAACGTCATTGGAACGCGATGGTGAAATGGCTCGACTGGGTTGAACGACAGAATCCAAATGGCTTGCGCGTCAACGAACTCGGAAACAATTACGGCGATTGGCTTTGCATTCCGAGTGACACCACTTTTCGCACACATTCGCCGATGAAAAATCTTTTGGCGACGGCGTATTGGGCCGACGATGCGGCGAAAATGGCGGTCATGGCGCGTGAATTGAATCGCGATGCCGAAGCAAAAAGATTTCAGGCGATGTTTGAAAAAGTTCGCGCGGCGTTTCAAAAAGAATTTTTGCGCGAGGACGGACGATTAACCGTTGAAACACAAACAGCTTATTTGCTCGCGCTCGCATTCGATTTGTTGCCGGAAAATCTTCGCGCCCGCGCCGCGGAACATCTGGTGGAAAACATCAAATCGCTCGACTGGCATTTGAGCACCGGTTTTATCGGCATCAGTCATCTCAATCCGCAGCTCACGCTCGCCGGTCGCGCGGACGTCGCGTATCGGCTGCTGTTGCGCGACGATTATCCGTCGTGGCTTTATCCGGTGAAGCACGGCGCGACCACGATTTGGGAACGCTGGAATGGCTGGACGGAAAAGGATGGGTTTTTCAATCCGCACATGAATTCGTTCAATCATTATTCGCTTGGCTCGGTCGGCGAATGGCTGTTTCGGCATGTTGCGGGAATTGAATTGGACCCGGAAGTTTCCGGCTTTCGGAAATTCATTTTGCGCCCATTCATCCGCGCCGGTTTGAATTTTGCGCGCGCAAATTACCGGACGATGCACGGGGAAATTTCGAGCGATTGGAAAACCAACGGCGACAAATTGACTTGGACCGTTCGCATTCCGGCAAATACCAGCGCGCGTGTTTTCATTCCGTCGAAACCGAAAAAGTCGGTGAACGAAAACGGCGCCGCGATCGAAAAGGCTGAAGGCATCCGCGTCATCGGTCATGACGGCGAATTTTTGATTTGCGAAGCGGTTGCCGGTAATTACAAGTTCACCAGCGAAATCAATTTATGAAAAATCCAGCGATTCATCTCTGCGCATTCATCGCAGTTTTATTTTTCACGTTATCCTCCAATGCCGCGCCGACAAATTCGGTGGCGCAATGGGATGTTTACGAAATCGCGCTCAATGGGCCGACGAATGGAAATCCATTTATGGACGTGCAGATTTCCGCGACGTTTGAAAACGGCGACAAAAAAATTGAAGTGCCGGGCTTTTACGATGGCGATGGCGTTTATCGGATTCGCTTCATGCCGGAGGTCCAGGGCAAATGGCATTATGAAACTCACGCGAATGTCTGGCCGTTGACCGGCAAGACCGGCGAATTCACGGTGACGCCACCGGAAAAGGGAAATCACGGCCCGGTGCATGTTCACGACACTTACCATTTCGCCTATGCGGACGGCACGCCGTATGTCTGCATCGGCACGACGATTTATAATTGGCTCGACACGCCCGAAGAATTGCAGGAGGAAACATTGAAATCGCTCGCGGCTTCACCGTTCAACAAAGCGCGCATGTTGCTCACGCCGCAGCCGATGGCGTATCGGAAAAATTTCCCGCCGCCGCGTTGGCCGTATCAAGGCACGCCGCCGCATGATTGGGATTACACGCGGTTCAATCCGGCATATTTCCAGCATTACGAAAAACGCATCGGCCAGCTTCGCGACATGGGCATCCAGGCGGACATCATTTTGTTCAATCCGTATGGCCACTGGGGATTTAATTCAATGAGCCCCGAAAATGACGAGCGATATATCCGTTATGTGGTTGCGCGATTCAGCGCCTACCGGAACGTCTGGTGGTCCATGGCGAACGAATGGGATTTTCTGCGCACGAAAACCGAAGCGGATTTTAACCGGCTCGGCATGCTCGTGATGCAATGCGATCCTTATAATCATTTGCGCTCAATCCACAACGGCGCGTTGATGTTCGATAATTATGAACCGTGGGTCACCCACGCCAGCATCCAAAACGGCACTGCGGTCGAATCGCCGGCGAGCGCGGAATTGTATCGCGATGTCTGGCGCAAGCCGGTCGTTTACGATGAGGTGAAATACGAAGGCGACGGCAAATATCGCTGGGCAAATTTGTCCGGGCCGGAAATGGTTCATCGCTTTTGGTGCGGCACCGTCGCGGGAACTTATGTCGGTCACGGCGATTATTTCACGACGGTCGTTGAAGACACCTGGACTTCATTCGGCGGCAAGATGCGCGGTGAAAGCGCGCCGCGGATCGCCTTCCTGAAAAAGATTCTGGAAGACGGACCGGCGGCTGGCATTGATCCAATTGATAAATGGAACGATGCCTACACCGGCGGCCAGCCCGGCGAATATTATTTGACCTATTTCGGCAAAGACATGCCGACGAATTGGGTCTTTCAGCTTTACAAACGCGGCGTGAGCGACGGAATGCATTTCAAAGTGGACGTGATTGACACCTGGAACATGACCATCACGCCGGTGCCGGGCGATTTCGTGACTAAAAAGAAGGACAATTATTATTTTGTGGACGAGAATGATCGCGCCGTTTCGCTGCCGGGGAAACCGTGGATGGCGTTGCGCATCACTTACACCGGCGGCGGAAAACAAGCTGATTCAAACACCTTCATTGATCCGAATCTGCCCGTGCTGAAAAAACCGTCGCAGAAATAAATCACGGAAAAATCCGTGCGAAATTATTGCAGCGTCAAAATTTCCGGCCGCAATTGGCCGATGACTTGATGGGGCAAACGCTGGTCAATCGAGCCGGGCACCGGACTTTCCAAATCCACGTGGCCGTCGGCAAATACAACGTTGGCTTTTCCGCCGTGCCGGAAATGGCCGTTCGGATAATATCCGGCCGCATTGAAATTGGTATTGATCGTCAGATAAAAAAATTCTTCGAACATCGGATGCAAATGCAGGCTGACACCGTTGTAAGTTTGAAAATCGTTCACTTGCGCCGAATCCGCGAAAACCGCGGTGCCGGATGGATGCAAAACTTTGCGCGTCGTCTGTCCGGCCAATGAATTGTTGTAGCCGTAATTGAAAATGATGTTCGTGCCTTTCAATTTGAATTGCGGCGAACTGAACGCGGGCGACGGACAAAGCCGGACGTCGCTGCCGTCGAGATACGGAAATAAAAATCCCGTGGACAAATCGAATTGGCGTTTGCCTTCGGCGCCGGCGGCCAGCCAGCCGAACCACCAATTCGTTCCGTCCGGAAGTTTGGCGAGGAAACAATTTCCGGCGTTGTCGTCCCAGTAAAGTTGCGCCGCAAATCCGAGCTGGCGCAAATTGCTTTCGCAGGCGGCGCGCTGCGCGGACAATTTGCTTTTCGCCAGGGCAGGCAGAAGCACCGCCGCCAAAATGGAAATGACGGCGATGACGACGAGCAATTCAATCAATGTGAACGCGCGGCGGTTCATGGTCGCTCGGCGCTGACGCGATAAAACGCTTTTTCCGCAGGCGGAGCAGTGTCCTGCAAAAACAAATTCGTCCCGTTTCCGGCCGTGGCAACGGAAATATCCGACCATGAATTGAAATTGGTCGTGCATTGCAGCGTGTAAATCCAATTGGTCTGGCTGATAAATTGCACCCGCCAGACGGAATTGCTGAACGCGCCGGACAAATTTTGGATCGGGGGCGGCGGCACGGTGACGACCAGATTGCTGACGATGCCATGCGCGAGAACGGAGTCATAAGGATCGCCGTTGCTGCTGTAACTGGTGATGGAAAAAATATCCACGGCGTAATCGTCGTCGGTCGCAAAATCGTCCGACAGCACGACCGGCGGAATTTGCACGACATCCGTGCCGTTGGTTTGGAACGTGGCGACGAGCGTTTGATTGCTCGCGGTGAACGCCAGCGAAACGTGAACCAATTCGCCGGTGGGAAATTCAACTTCATATGGAATGTAGGCGCTGGGCGCGTAATCGAAGCTGTTGGTGGAAACGAACGTCGGCGTAAGGGTCGGCGAAATCGGATAACTGCCGGTGTCATCGGAATAAATCCACGGCGGAAAATAATCCAGTTCAAAAAGCCCGGGCGCGCCGCCAAAAACACCGCGTTGAAAATTCGGGCTGGTTGCGGTTGCAAAATTCAAAAGGCTGAAAGCGATTTCCATCGCGCCGCTTTTGCCCGGTTCGCTGCCGGCAGTGATGTCGTTCAATTGCAAATCGAAGGAAATGTTGAAATCATCCAGGCGCGTGATGGTGTTGCCAAGCGGATGATAAAAATAGCTGTTGGCTTTTGAAGAATCCCAAATGACGGAAAGATTGTGGTCGGCCGGATTCCATTGGAACAAGTTGGTATCGCCAAAAATCTGCCAGCCGTCGGCAGAGGGATCATTGGTAAAATTTTCGGTGATGGTGACTGCGCAAACGGACGCGGCCAACGAAACGAACAAGCCGGCAATGACCGGCCAACGGAATTTTTTCATCTTCTGGTCTTTCTCTTTGTCCGCGCAAAAGGCGGAACGGTTTTAGTTGAGAGACCAGAGCGGAATGAGACGCGAATTTGCCGGATCGGCACGAAATTCAAAAAGTTCAGGAATTAAATAATTCGCGAAAATCAGTGTAATTCGTGTCAAAGCAAAAACGCCTTCATTCCACAAATCGAGAAATGAAGGCATTAACGAATCCAGATGAAAACAGTTCAAATGGCTGGCCTCATCCTTCTCTTTGCGGAGAAGTTGGTCGAATCGCTTCGACCGACGAGCACAATCAAACCGGTATCCTGACTTCGGCTTCAGACCGCCTTCCGCCTTCCCGTTGCCGGTGGCTTTGGAATTTGTAGCCGTTACAGTGGCGCAACCGTTCCGGATTTTCACCGGATTCCCAGACATTTGATTGCATCAGTGGCGGAATCGCTTCCGCCTTTCAAAGAACGGATTCTTTTTACGCGAACAAAAAATTTTTTCAATAAAAAAATGGCCGCGGTCAAACCTGCTGCGGCAATGGCTTGACCCAGAGCGGAATCGCCGCGCGCGATTTGTCGTCCACGCGCACGTCCACCGAATACAATCCCGCCTCGGCAAATTTCAATCCCTGGATGTTCACCACGAAATTGCGCGTGACGAAATGCGCGTCCTCGGGCATGACGACCTGCACGGGAATTTCGATCGGCGGCATGATGCTGCGGCCGTCGGCATTGACGAAATTCAATTTCATCTTCCGCGCGCCTTCGTCGCCGGACATGAACGTCACGCGCAATGCGACCGAGCATTGCGGATGCACTGCCGGCCATTGCGGCGCAAAAATCGTGTCGAAGGCGCCGAGCAGATTCAATTTTCCATTGTCGTCCGTCGCCGCGTCGCACAGCACGGCCACTTGAATGTTCATGCCGGAAATCTAAATGGAACGGCGCCGGTAAACAAATTTTTCTTAATCGCAATTGTGATTGGAGTTGGAAAATCTTCCGCGCTTGTGAATTGCCGTGCACAAATTATACTGACGATCTTAATTTATGAGCAAAGCACCCATTCGCGTGGCCATCACCGGCGCGGCCGGACAAATCGGATATTCACTTCTCTTTCGCATCGCCAGCGGCGCGATGTTCGGACCGGAACAACCGGTCATTTTGCACCTCATCGAAATTCCCGATGAAAAAGCACAAGCCGCGCTCGGCGGCGTGGTGATGGAATTGGATGATTGCGCCTTTCCGCTGCTCAAAGGAATCGTTCCCACGTCGAGTCTGGATGAAGGATTTCGCGGCGTGAATTGGGCGCTGCTCGTCGGCGCCGTTCCGCGCAAACAGGGAATGGAACGCAAAGATTTGCTCGGCATCAACGGCAAGATTTTCACCGGCCAGGGACAAGCCATCGCGAAAAACGCCGCCAGCGACGTCCGCGTGCTCGTCGTCGGCAACCCGTGCAACACCAATTCGTTGATTGCGATGAACAATGCCAAAGGCGTTCCGTCCGACCGCTTCTTCGCGATGACGATGCTCGACCAAAATCGCGCCGTCACGCAACTCGCCAAGAAAGCGAACGTGGACAACACGACGATTTCAAATCTCGCGATTTGGGGCAATCACAGCGCGACGATGTATCCCGATTTCTTCAACGCAAAAATTTCCAGCCAGCCAGTTCCGAATGTCATCAAAGACGACGCGTGGCTCAAAGGTGAATTCATCACTACGATTCAACAACGCGGCGCGGCGATCATCAAAGCGCGCGGACTTTCCAGCGCCGCCAGCGCCGCAAATGCGGTGGTGGACACCGTTCGCAATTTGACGACGCCGACCAAAGCCGGCGATTGGTTCAGCGTTGCCGTTTGTTCGCCCGGCGATTATGGCATCGAAAAGGGTTTGATGTTCAGCTACCCGATCCGCAGCAACGGGTCGAAATGGGAAATCGTGCAGAACGTTCCGCTCAACGAATTCAGCAAGGCGAAAATTGCCGCAACGGAAAATGAATTGAAGGAAGAAAAATCATTGGTCGCTGATTTGCTGAAATAGATTTCCGAAATCCAAAACAAAGCGAGGTCAATCGACCTCGCTTTTTTATTTGTCCGGTAAACCGGCGCGACGACGGATTTCCGCGACATCCGCCTTTTTGACGAAGGCAACGAGGTCTTTCCAGACGGGACTGAATTTGAATCCGCCTTCCGTCATTTCGTCAATCGCCTGCTGTTTGCTCCAGCCGCAAACGACGACGCGATACATCGCACACATCATGCCGGTCCGGTCTGCGCCGCGCTGGCAATGGACAAACACCGGCAGATTATTCGTATCCGTGACCACTTTTAAAAATTTCACCGCGTCGTCTTCTTCCGGATGCCATGGCTCCATTTCAAAGCGCACGTTTTTCAATCCTGTTCCAGCGACTTCATCTTTATCGGAATGAAAGGCGCGCAAATTGACAATCGTTTTGATGCCCATCGCTTTCAATTGTTTCATGCCTGCCGCCGTCGGCTGCGCGCCGCGATAAAGATTGGTCGTGACCTGGAAGAAATTGGAAATTCCCTGACGTGATAATGGCTGTGCCCAAATTGCTGGACGATTGGTCTGTTCCGCCGAAACAATCGCGGCAGAAAGCACAAACGCGACGGCGATAAAATAAAATGCTTTTCGGAAAATCATTTTATTTGCCTTTGAAAGTGTTCATCTTCGCGCGCTTCATTTCGCGGTCCGAATCACGCCGTTTCAAATCCTCGCGTTTGTCGAATTGTTGTTTGCCTTTGCCGACGGCCAGTGAAACTTTGACCTTTCCGTTCTTCCAAAAAAGCGCCAGCGGAACCAGCGCATTGCCTTTCACGGCAGCCAGGCCGAACAATTTCCGGATCTCGGATTTGTGCAGCAGCAATTTGCGTGGCGCTTTCGGAACGTGGTTCTGCAAATTGCCGTGCGAGTATTCGTCAATGTGCGCGTTGTAAAGCCAGACTTCGTCCTTTTCGACACGAGCAAAAGCGTCCGCGATCTGTCCTTTGCCCGCGCGCAGGGATTTGACTTCAGTGCCGTGCAGGACGATTCCCGCCTCGAAGGTTTCGAGGATGTGGTAATCCCGTCGCGCTTTATGATTGGTGACGATGTCCGGCACGAAAGGATTTTATCCGCAGATGACACGGATTTCATAGATTAAATCGCAGCAAATAAAAAACCCGCCGGAATCAGCGGGTTTTCAATGTGCGCCATCCACGAAATCTGCGGATGAAAATGATTTAATGTTTCCGGCGCTTTTTCGGCTTGGGATGTTCCAATGCCGTGATTTCGGGCATTTCCCAGCCTATTTTTTCCTCGATGATTTCTTTGAGCGCGATGTCCGCCACGCCCATATTGGCCGGTGCGTCCACCAGCGGGCGACCCAGTCCGCCACCGCCGGCGTTCATTTGCCGGACGCGGCGCGAGACCAGGTTCACCAGCACGTTGGGGTTCCCCACCTTTTCCAAAGCTTTCTTGCAAAGTTCAGCGTTCATTCGTCATTAAAAAAGAGCCGAAGAAAATAACCGTTGCTCATCCGTAACGCAATAGCAAAAAATTCCCTTCAACTTTGCATCATTTTACGGCATTTTCTGGCGGATTTTATGGCCGTAACAAAACAATTTGACCTTCAACGATTTCTTTCCGGAAAAACCGACGCCGTCAACCGCGCGCTCGATAAATTTTTGCCGTCGGAAAAAACCAGGCCCGCCACCATCCACAAAGCGATGCGTTATTCGCTTTTTGCGGGCGGAAAGCGAATGCGCCCGGCCCTTTTGCTCGCCGCCGCCGAAGCCTGCGGCGGAAAAGATGCCGACGCCATGCCGCTGGCCTGCGCGGTCGAATGTATTCACACTTACTCGCTCATCCACGACGATTTGCCGGCGATGGACAACGACGATTTTCGCCGCGGCAAACCGACGAACCATAAAGTTTTCGGTGAAGGCGTCGCCGTGCTGGCGGGCGATGCGTTGCTGACACAGGCATTTGAGATCGCCGCGCAATGCAAAAAATTCCCGCGTTATCCGCATGATAAGATCATTTTAGAAATCGCCAAAGCCTCCGGTTCATTGCAATTGATCGCCGGACAGGTCGCCGATTTGGAGGGCGAAGGCAAAAAGCTTTCCGTGGCAGAATTGAAATTCATTCACGAACGCAAAACGTCCGCGTTGCTTTGTTGCTCGGTGCGCCTTGGCGGCATGAGCGCGAATTGTTCACCCGCCCAATTGGCCGCGCTCACGGATTTCGGCTATCACGTCGGCCTCGCGTTCCAGGTGATCGACGACATCCTTGACGTGACGCAAACGAGCGAACAACTCGGCAAAACGGCGGGCAAAGACATCGCTGTCCAAAAAGCGACCTATCCGGCGATCGTCGGATTAGAAAAATCACGGAAAATTGCCGGACAATTGACGGACAAAGCATTTGCCGCGTTGAAACCGTTCAAGGGCAACGCCGTCGCGCTCGAAGCGCTGGCGGAATTTTTGTTGAAGCGCGACCGGTGATGGCCGGCTAAAAAGAGGTGGCAATGGCATTGCGATTGCGGCACATTGCGCTCATGAAAACAGCCATGCTGTTCGTTGCCGCCGCGGTTTTCGCTTCGGTGGAAGCGCCGGCGCAGTCCCTTTCGTTGAACAACGTCACATCGGGAATTTATTGCCGCTTCGACCCGAATTGCCAGGTGTCGCCAGTCACCGCGTCGTCTTCTTTTTCGCCAACAAATCTTGCCGTCACCTGCGTGCTGGAATCGCGCAGTTTTCCGGGCAAAGGAATGGATGCCAAGGGAATTTACGGATACGAATATCGTTTGACCCTGAACAACAATGGCGAGGACGGCACGAATTTTTTCACGGTGGATTCGCTCGCAGTCAATTTTAACCAACCCGAATCGTTCGCCTACGGTTTGCACGCGAGCAACCAGGTTTGGATCGTGACCGACGGCGCGGGAAGCGTTGCGCCCGGTTCAGCAAATTTTTCCGGAACGAATGTGGTGTTTCAATTCAATCCGCCGCTGGTTCTGGCGACGCTCACAAACAAAACGATCAACACTTATTTGTTTGGAATGATTTCGACCAATAGTCCGCACTTGACCAAAGCAATCGTCAGCGGCTCGTTAAAAACGTCTGCGGACAGCAACGTGTCATTTGATGAGGAAATGCAGGCACGAACGCCGTGATTGGCCGCGATTGCGCGCGGCGCATTTTCTGTTAGCCTCGCCGCATGGCTTTTGATTCCTTCCGTGAATTCGTCAATGCGCTCGACAAGGCGGGCGAACTCAAACGCATTTCCCAGCCCGTCGCCACCGAACTCGAAATCACCGAGATCGCTGACCGCGAAATGAAATTACCCGGCGGCGGCAAAGCGCTGCTGTTCGAAAAACCCACCATCAACGGCGTCGTCTCGCCGTTCCCAGTCGTCATCAATACGATGGGCTCGTGGAAACGCATGGCCATGAGCATGGGCGCGGAAACGGTGGACGAAGTGGCCAACGAACTTGGCGCGCTGATGAAAGCCAAGCCGCCCACGAGTTTCAAGGAAGCCATCAAGCTGCTTTCGCTCGCATTGGATTTGCGCCATGCGAAACCAAAGAGCGTGAAGGGCGGTTCGTGCAAGGATGTGATTCATAGATTCGACGCGCCAGCTTCGGCAACCAATTGGCCGCCCGCACCAGAATGGCAGAAAGGCACGAATCCCAATCCGCCCACGCTCGCCAATCTCCCCATTTTAAAATGCTGGCCTTTGGACGGCGGCCGTTTCATCACGCTCCCGTGCGTCGTCACCAAAGATCCCGACACCGGCGAACGCAACGTCGGCATGTATCGCATCCAGGTTTACGACGACAAGACCACCGGCATGCACTGGCAATTGCAGAAAGTCGCCGCGCGCCACGGACGTCGCTACTACGAAAAGGGCGAACGCATGCCCGTCAGCATTTTCATCGGCGGCGACCCGATGTTTCCCTTCGCCGCCACCGCGCCGTTGCCGGACGGCTTGGATGAATTTCTTCTCGCCGGTTATCTGCGCAAGAAATCCGTCGAGCTCGTGAAGTGCGAGACCAACGACCTTGAAGTTCCCGCCAACGCCGATTTCGTCATCGAAGGTTACGTAGACCCGACCGAGCCGTTGCGCGAAGAAGGTCCGTTCGGCGACCACACCGGCTATTATACGCTGCCCGAGCCGTATCCCGTGTTCCACGTCACTGCCGTCACGCATCGCAAGGACGCCGTGTATCCCTGCACCATCGTCGGCATCCCGCCGATGGAAGATTTTTACATGGGCGGCGCGAGCGTGAAATTGTTCCTGCCCATCTTCAAGATGAACTTCCCCGAGATCGTGGACATCGCGCTACCGGCCGAAGGCGTCTTCCACAACCTCGTCTTCGTGAGCATCCGCAAGACCTATCCGATGCAGGCCTACAAGATCATGCACGGCCTCTGGGGCATGGGCCAGATGATGTTCACCAAATTCATTGTGGTGGTGGACGCCGACGTGAACGTGCACAACACCAGCGAAGTGCTGTTCCATCTCACCGCGAATACCGACCCGCAACGCGACAGCATCTTCACCAAAGGCCCGGCCGACGTGCTCGATCATGCTACCAGCGAAATCGCCATCGGCAGCAAACTCGGCTTCGACGCGACGAAGAAACTCCCCGGCGAAGGTTTCAAACGCGCATGGCCGCCGCTCATCAAGATGGATGAAAGCGTGAAAGCGAAGGTGAACAAACTTTTCGACCTGTAGCAGTCAACTCACAAACGGCAAACGAGCCCAATCAAAAAATGAAAATCACTTCGCTGAAGATTCGCAATTACCGAACCCTTGAAAACGTGGACCTCACATTCAACGAGTCGTTCACCGCGATCTGCGGGCCAAACGATTGCGGCAAGACAAACGTCGTTCGTGTGATCCGAGCTTTAATGCGCGACCAAGACCGGTATGCATACCGTGAGATCGAAGAGATAACCGCAAAGGACAATTATCCGAAATGGAAGCAATCTGAGCCGGCTGATAAAACGATTCTGCTCACGCTGGAAATTGCTTTGGACCGCAATCGCGATGTCGGACTTTATCAGTTCATGGTCAAACATCTGACGCTCGAAGAACAGCCCGAAGTCCTCAACGTCGAAATGACAATCACGTATCAAAGCGAAAAATCTGAGCCTCAAGTTTCTGTGAAAGTCGGGGAAAAGATTGTTGATGGACTTGATGCACAGCAGGTCCTCAAGACTTTGCGTTCGTCACGGACCGTTTTGTTTCATAATTCCACTCGCCCTGAACCTCGATATGTCAGCCGCGGCACGCAGGGATTTCTCAGCGAAATCTCAGGGGAGTCTCAAGTGCATTTTGATTCGATGAAGAAGACCGTAGACAGAACCCTTAAAAAGGTTGCGAAGCGGCATCAGGAGCAAATCGAAGAACTACTTGGGCGACTCGAAGCCAAATACCACGTCGGTTTGTCACTGCCTGAACTTGATTTAGGGTTTCTCCCATACAACATAACTCTTGGTCAAAAGAGCTTTGACGTGCCCCTAGATGATTGGGGGAGTGGAACGCAGAACCGCACCATGATCCTGATGACTTTGTTCAGGGCACGTCAAACAAGCCAATCTGAGGCGTCAGCCTCAAAGATTACTCCGATCATCGTCGTCGAAGAGCCGGAGAGCTTTCTTCATCCGTCCGCCCAAGCTGAATTCGGGAGGATTTTGCAGGATCTGTCCGACGAATTTCAGGTTCAAGTCATCGTTACGACCCATAGCCCATACATGCTGAGCAAGGAAAAGCCGTCTTCAAATCTATTGCTCGAACGCTCCACCTCCTACGGGCAATTGCGAGAGACAAAGCTTGTTGATACGTCCGGAGAGAATTGGATGCAGCCTTTCGGGTTGGTGCTTGGTCTGACAAGTCAAGAGTTTGCACCGTGGAAGGAATTGTTTTTCAGCGCTACCGATGCGGTAATGTTGGTTGAAGGTGATACTGACAAAGAATACTTCGAGTTGTTGCGCGACCCAGCGCATGGTGCAAACCAACTTAAATTTGAAGGGGAAATCGTTTCGTATGATGGAGTCGGCGCGTTACAGAATTGTGTGCTTTTGAAATTCATACGGAACACTTACAAGCGAATGTTTGTGACGGCGGACTTGGATATGGAGTCGACCCTCGAGAAGACATTCAACGGCCTCGGTTTAACGAAGAACAAAGACTATGCGTGGGTTGGTGTCAATGCAGCAGGGAAAAAGAATATCGAAGGCTTACTTCCTGAAACGGTCGTTGCCGCAGTGCATGCGGCGAACACCGGAATTGTGCAGGCTGCAACCCACGGCACGAATGAAGAACAAAAGAGTGCAAAGAGCACTTTGAAGAAGCTTTATCTGGCCGAGTTCAAGGCCAAGGCCAAGCCTGGTGACGAGTTTTACAAAGGCTTCCATCCTCTGGTAAAAACAGCGAACAAGGCTTTGTCAAACTAGCTCACCAGCGCCGTCGTTCCCATCACCCGCGTCGCGCTTTCTCAATTTTGGCGACGTCAATTTTACCCATTTTCATCATCGCGGCGAAGACGCATTTGGCTTCAGCTCCGTCAGGAGCGAAATCTTTGTAGAAACACCGCCCACAAAAATTCCCCCAACCCCGTCGGGGCAAAATATGCCGCTCCTGCCGGAGCTTGAATCTGTCTTCGCGGTTTGAACTGCAAAGATGGCGCCCCGCCGGGGCTTTACCCGGAGCGCGGCTGTGGCAAAGCCCAGCCGCAGCAGCCTGAATTCACCGGCGCGTCAGGGTTATTCCAACGCCTATCCCTTTGCCTGGCCTGCGGCCATCGCTTTCACATCGGCGGTGGTAAGAGATTTACCTCCAAACGCCCAATCGCCGCTTTTGACTTCTTCCAGCACGACAATGGTCGCGGAACGAAGATTTTCGCCTTCGATGGAAACCATCGTATCGGTCAATTTGCGGATGATGTCCTGTTTTTGCGGCGGCGTGAAAACGCCTTCAATCATTTTTACGGTTATTAGCGGCATAACTTTCCTTTTCAATCAGGATTGCTGGTTCATTTCGCCCGCGTCGCAATCCAAGGCTCGGGCGATTGTTTTAGCGCAACAAATGTTGTCGCATCCATGAGATGACACTAGCAGAGGCGCTTGACCTGCGCTTTGCTGCATGGCTCAATCTTTTGGCTGTGAAGGTCAGGCGGCGGGCGTTGATCTTTCGCGGTAGGCGGCGGGAGAATCGCCGAATCGTTCTTTAAATGCGCGGCTGAAGTGAGAAACATCTTCAAAACCGCTCTCGAAGGCGATTTCTGTGACGTTCATCGTGGAACCGCGGAGCAGGGCGGCCGAATGATCCAGCCGCTTTTGCAACAGCCATTTGCCGGGCGATTCGGCAAATTGTTTTTCAAAGTCGCGCTTGAACGAGGACAGGCTCCGATGACAAAGCTTCGCATATTCGTCGAGCGAAAGATTGAAACGGAAATTTTGTTCCATGATTTCGGAAACCGAGGGCGCGTCGCTTCCGCCGGTTTGCCGGAAGTAGGCGGCGAGCGCGGGATTTTTTCCGCTGGTAAGGATGCTGATGATCAATTCCTTCAATTTCAAACGCAACAGCGGCTCGCTCGGTTTTTCTTTTCCTGAAAGATAAGCGCGCATGGATTGAAAGAATGCCGACAACGTCAAATCATTTTCAACCCACGCGGCTGATTTGATCGGCGAAACCTGCGCCGGGATGGCGTCCAGACTTCCAGAAATTTCGCGGACGGTGCTGCGGATCAATTGGTCGGGAATGAAAAAAGTCAGCAGACAGAACTCGACTTCAAAATGCTGATTGATAATGGCCGCGCCTTTTTTGAAGAACAAACTGTCGCCGCGTTTGGCCGCCCAGATGCCGTCGGCGGTTTGCCAGGTTTTTTTTCCGGTGGCAACATTGACCAGATAATCCGTGTGCGCCCAGATCCCGATCCGTTCGTCGCCGATGCCGCAGGTATATTCAGCGAACAGGAAATCGCCGATCTCAAGCTTGTTGACACTCGGATTTGTGCGAACCGTTTCGTATAAATCTAATACGCCGGGCATTGGATATCGTTGTTAAGCGTTTGGCTGCAATCCGGATCGAATTGGAACCATCTGGCCGATATTCCGCGGGCGCGCACCGGCTGGCAAGCCAACAAATTGCACTGTCAGGCAAATGGGATTATCGAATCGCCTGCCCTGCCCATGCGCCGTTCCGGGCGTCAACTGATTTCGCGCGGATTTGCATTCATTTCCATTTTGCGTTCGCGGCCTTTTCGCGGTTTAATTCCCTCGCATGAAAATTGTTTTAGCTTATTCCGGAGGACTCGATACATCGGTTTTGCTTTCGTGGATCAAAGAAAAATACAACGCCGAGATGATCGCGTTCTGCGCGAACATCGGGCAGGAGGACGAACTTACCGGCCTCGAAGCGAAGGCAAAGAAAACCGGCGCGTCCAAAATTTACATTGATGATTTGCAGGAGGAATTCGCGCGCGACTTCATTTTCCCGATGCTGCGCGCCGGCGCGATTTACGAGGGACAATATTTTCTCGGCACATCCATCGCCCGTCCGCTCATCGCCAAGCGCATGGTGGAAATCGCCCGCAAGGAAAAAGCCGATGCCATCGCGCACGGCGCCACCGGCAAAGGCAACGACCAGGTGCGCTTCGAACTCACCGCTGCCGCGCTCGCGCCCGATTTGCAGGTGATTGCCCCGTGGCGCGACGAGCGTTATCGCAACGAGTTTCCCGGCCGCCAGGAAATGATTGATTACTGCGCCAAGCACAAGATTCCCGTGCAGGCCAGCGCCAAGAAACCGTATTCGATGGACCGCAACCTCCTGCACATTTCCTACGAGGCCGGCATTCTTGAAGATCCGTGGTATGACAGCTACGACCTGAAGAATCGCGGCTATTTTTGCACGCTCTCCTGCCTGCCCGAAGACGCGCCGAACAAACCCGAGTTCGTCGAACTCGATTTTGTCAAAGGCGATTGCGTGGCCGTCAACGGCAAGAAGCTCAACCCGCTCGGCGTCATGAAGGCGTTGAACAAGCTCGGTGGCAAACACGGCGTCGGTCGCGTGGACATGGTCGAGAACCGTTTCGTTGGCATGAAGAGCCGCGGCGTGTATGAAACGCCCGGCGGCGCGATCCTGCATTTCGCGCATCGCCAGATGGAAAGCCTCACGATGGACCGCGAAGTCATGCACCAGCGCGACGCGCTCATTCCGAAATATGCCGAACTCGTTTACAACGGCTTCTGGTTCGCACCCGAACGCGAGGCGTTGCAGGCCTACGTCGAGGAATCGCAGAAGAACGTCACCGGCACGGTGCGCGTGAAGCTCTACAAGGGCAACATCATGGTCAGCGGCCGCAAGTCCAAGGTCAGCCTCTACAACCCGCACATCGCCACGATGGAAGCCGACCCGACCAAGGCTTACAACCAGGACGACGCCACCGGCTTCATCCGCCTGAACGGTCTGCGCCTGAAAGTCGCGGCCAAGGTGCATGGGAAGAAGAAATAGACGTCAGCGATGACCGGCCAAAGATTCAAAGCCCATGGTGCAAGCCGTGGGCTTTTACTTTTAGTTTCGATTAATAAGCTTTTGTGGCTGCTCTCGGTCAGAGCGGATAGGCAAGATGTGAGCCATCGCCATAAAAATCGTTCAGAAGGCGGAGGTAGGCGAATTTATCGTGAAGGATGTTTCTGATACACGAAGCAAAATAATATGTTTCGTAGAATCCTACTTGCAGAAACGATCTGTTCATAGATTTTTCAAAGGCTACAAACAAACCTGAACAACATCATGCAAAGAATCCCACCGGGATTCCATCTCTCAGCCCAAGGTTGGCGGTCCGAGCCAGCCGGGCGAGGAACGACTACCCTGGGTTCACGTTCCCAAAATCCCTTCAACCCTGAAGGGGTTGCATCTGCGTCTCGTTGCAAACGGCTGCAACCCCTTCAGGGTTGTTTTCATTTCGCATCGCCACCCAGCGTAGTCGCTGCGCGGCAACGCTGGGCTGAGCGCTGCAACCGCGTTGCGGTTGGCCCGAGCGCCGTAGGCGTGCCATATCTTTGTAGAAACCGGTCGCAGAAATCTCCCAGCTCCGTCAGGAGCGGCATCTTCCCAAAGCGCCAGCCCTCCGCCGCTTTGAATGGAACGCGACATTTCCCACTATTTCACTCCTGACGGAGCTTCATCCTTTCCCGTTTTGGATTCTACAACTATTCCGCGCCTCCGGCGCTTTAAGAATCCCAAAGGGAAGGATAAAACTGCTTCTATTTCAGTCACCTTCCAGTAAAGTAAATCAAACTCCAAATGATTTATGAAAATTAAACTTCGTCCGTTATTTGTTGTGCTGGCCTGGATTGCCGGCGGTCTTCCCACACTGGCGCAAGTGACCGGACTGGGCATTGCACCCGCAGGCAATCAAACGGTTCTTTATTGGCCGGCCACGGTTACGAATTCCGTTTTGCAAAGCACCACCAACCTGTCCTCGCCAAATTGGACGACGTTCAGCAATGCCGTCCCGCTTACGGCGGTCAGCGTCACTAACACCTCGCCCGTCCTGTTTTTTCGCTTGTATAACACCAACACGCCTCCCGGCATGACGCTTATTTCCGGTGGAGCGTTCACCATGGGAGACACGCTGGATGGTGAAGTTGATGCCACCCCCACGAACATAACGGTGTCGGCGTTTTACATGGATACGAACCTGACGACCTATGGCCTGTGGACGAATGTGTATGCCTACGCCGCGACCAATGGCTATGGCTTTGACCATGCCGGTTCGGGCAAGGGGACGGATCATCCGGTGCAGATCGTGGATTGGTATGATGCGGTGAAATGGTGCAATGCACGGAGCGAGATGGAGGGATTGACTCCGGCGTATTACACGGATGGAACGCAGACAACCGTTTATCGCACCGGGGACTTGAACCTGACCAATGGCTGTGTGAATTGGACGGCCGATGGTTATCGGTTGCCGACGGAGGCGGAGTGGGAAAAGGCGGCCCGGGGCGGCTTGAGCGGGCAACGGTTTCCCTGGGGCGACACATTATCCGAAAGTCAGGCCAACTATACCGGCGCAACCTCCAGTTTCAGCTACGATTTGGGGCCGGATGGTTACAATGCGGTGGGAAGCGTCGGCGGAACTTCGCCCGCGACGAGTCCCGTGGGGTCTTTTGATCCGAATGGATATGGGTTGTTCGATATGGCCGGGAATGTTGCCGAATGGTGCTGGGACTGGCGTGCAATGTATGGACAACCCACAAACATCAACCCCACCGGGCCGGACACAGGCTTCGACCGGATGTTGCGCGGCGGCAGTTGGAGCAACGGCGCCAACAGCGCCCGATGCGCTTCTCGCGACCTCAGTGGCACTCCGAACAGCGCCAACAGCAGCATCGGTTTCCGGTGCGCGCGAGGAAATTTGTAGTCCTGGATTTGGCAATCATACCAACCTCCAGGCGGCGGAGTGCCGCGCCCAAGATGCTCCGGGAGCCTCTATTTCCCATCCGCATATTCCGCATAATGCTCCGCAATCTTCGCTTCGTTCGCATCGCCGTTGTGGAAATAAAAGCGGTAGCGCAGGGTTAAACTTCCGCCTGCGGGAACGGTGTAATCGCCGGCGTGCGGCTGGTCCTTCAGATCTTCAAAATCGTGCCGGCCGAACGGATTCGCGCCGAACAACCCATAATCGCGCGCCATCCACCACGTCGGATGACGCAAATTTTTCGGATCATCAAAAATCGCGACGCCATAAATTTTGCCGTTGTGTTCGGAATAGTAATCGCACCAGTCGGCGCGTTTGCCCCAGCAATCGTTGTCGCGCTGGCCGGCGCTGTTGACGATGTGGCCGTGGCTTGTTGAAGCGCTTAAAATATCATTCGTCTGGCCGGTGATATTTTTGCCGCCGCCCTGATGCTTGTGCGGCATGGTCATCCATTGCGCCAGGCGCATGGCCATCGTGCCATCTTTGTTGTCGCCAAACACCAGCGGACCATTTTTCGGCGCGTGCAAAGTGATTTCAAAATCAATCATCCGCGCGTCCGCGTTGCCGCGAAAAGAAAGCGTCCGGTCGTCGGTGCAAACAATCTTTCCGCCCGGCGCAATCCAATTGCCGTGCGTGCGAAGGATTCCAATCGGGCCGCTTTTCGCTTCGACGAGCTTGTCCTGGACAGTTTTTCCTTTGGCTTCCGGCGAATGGCCTTTATCACCGCCGGCTTCATTCCAAAAATCAACGCCGTTGACGTCGCTGTGCGCGAACCAGAACGAACGATGCCATGGATGGTCGGTGTCTTCGCCCATGACTTTTTGCATCGGAAAATTTCGCGTCAACGGCGTGCCGTCGCACGCGAGGATCGGATAGCAATAAGGCCGCGACGAACCATCGCCAAAAACGTATTCGGTGAACAGTTGCCCGCCGATCTCCACGCGCACGCAGCCGGCCAATGGAATTAATTTTACGTCCGGGATTTCGGCTGCTTTAAGCGATGACATGGCAAAGAAAAGAGATAATACGGAAAACGCGCCGCAGCGGAGATTCATGATTGAAGAAAAAGAGTGTTTTATCCGCGTTGAAGTTACAAATGAAAAAGCTTTTGCGCGCCGGACTTTTGGGATAACCATTATTCATCCATGAAAAAGCTGCACAGCATCTTTCCCTTGATTTTGTGCGTCGTATTTTCGGCCGCTGCAGCGCCTGTTTTTCCCGAGGTCAACGATTTACCGGTGCAAACCAATTTGCCGGACGTTTTTACGATGCTCGACGGAACGCGCGTGACAACGCCGGCGCAATGGCAGAAACGTCGTGAGCAAATGAAGGCGATTCTGGAGCATTACGAATTGGGCCATGCGCCGCCGCCGCCGGGAAACGTGACCGGAAAAACTCTTCAATCCCAAACCGTTTTGAACGGCGCGGCAAAATTTCAATTGGTGCATTTGAGTTTCGGCCCGGAAAAGAAGTTGGGATTCGACATCGCCATTTTCACTCCGGCCAAAGGCGGCCCGTTTCCAACCATCATCAATCCGTCATTTTTCATGACGCCGGGCGCGGGATTCACGAACGGCACGGCGGAGATCAGCCCCATTTCGACCAATGCCTCGGGGCGTCTGCGTTTCAATTTCAACGCGCCGGTGTCGCCCGAACGCGCGGCGCTCAATTTTTCAAACCAATTGAATCGCGGCTATGCCATCGTGACTTATCGCTACACGCAATGCGGTGCGGACAATCCGAATTTCCGGACGAATTCATTTTATCCGGCATATCCAAATTATGATTGGGGCGTGTTGCTCGGCTGGGCGTGGGGACTTTCGCGCGTGGTGGATTACCTGGAAACAGAGCCGTTTGTGAACACGAACCAATTGATCACGCTCGGGCATTCGCGCCTCGGCAAACTCACGATGGTGGCCACGGCTTTTGATGAACGGATTTCGCTCGGCGCGCCCGCCGGTTCGAGCGGCGCGGGAACGGGGGCGTATCGGTTTTGCGGACCCGGTCGCGGCGGCAAAGAAGGCGTCGAAGACATGACGCGAAAATTCGGTTATTACTTTGTTCCGCGATTGAAGGAATTCACCGGCCAAATGGAGAAACTTCCCTTCGATGCGCATTGGTTTGTCGCGCTCACCGCGCCGCGCCCGTGGATTTCGATTGAAGGAACGGATGACCAGAATTGCGTTCCAAACGCCGTCAAACAAACCGTCCTCGCCGCGCAACCGGTTTACGCGTTTCTTGGCGTGAATACGAATCGCGTGGCCGCCAATTACGAACCGCACCGGCACGCGCTGACGGCGGATGACTGGAACGCGGCGCTGGATTTTGCAGACCAACAATTGCGCGACATTGATCACCATCGCAACTTCGACAATTTTTCTGCGGAAGGAGTTTTAACCAATTCTCCGGCATCTAAATGAAGAATCTTTTTCTTGCGACAATTTTATTTGGATTGGCGGCAGCAGGTTGCGCCTGTGCGCCGAACAAATCGCCGGCCGTTTTCAACGTCCGCGATTTCGGCGCCGTTGGCGACGGCACGCACAAAGACACCGTCGCGTTTCAAAAAGCGTTCGATACTTGCGCCGTCCGTGGCGGAGGCGAAGTGATTGTGCCCGCCGGAAATTATTTGATCGGCAGCGTGCAGATCGGTTACCGCACGATTTTGCGGCTCGAAACAAACAGCGTGCTCATCGGCAGCGGCGACACAAATGATTATCCGATGATGGACATCCGCTGGGAAGGTCGCTGGCAACCGGGTCGGCGCGCATTGGTTTATTCCGCCAACGTCGAACACACCGGAATCATCGGGCCAGGCCGGATCGAAGGAAATCCTTCCGTGGCGGCGCCACAAAATCCGCGCGGCGCGGTGGTGCTGGAGCCCATCAACTGCCGCGATGTGCGATGGGATGGATTCTCTGTCACGCAAGGTGGCAATTGGGCCACGCATCCGACCTATTGCAACGACGTTGAAATCAACAATGTAAAAATCGACGGCAGCCGCGACGGAATAGATGTGGATTCGTGCAAAAATGTCCGCATCGAAAATTGCGACATCAATACCGGCGACGATTCCATCAGCTTGAAGTCCGGTCGCGGCATGAATGGCGCGCGCATCGGTTTGCCGACGGAAAACGTTTTGATCCGGAACTGTAATCTCGTCGGCCGGCGCTTCGCCTGCATCGGCATCGGCAGTGAAACGAGCGGCGGCATCCGGAATGTGACGATTAAAAATTGCCGGATGCAGAGCCGCACGTTTGGGGTTTACGTGAAAACGCGCATCGGCCGCGCGGGCGTCATCGAAAATATTTGCGGTGAAAACCTGGAAATCCTTGGCGGCGGATTTTTGAAGATCAACCTGGTCAGCTCGGGCAATTTGAACACGGCCGATGATGCCGTTGAAGGCGATTGGGGAATTCCGTTCGGCCGAAACTTTTCATTCAACGACATCTGCGTCACGAATTGCCCGCGGCTGGTGGAAGCCAAAGATATTTCGCCGAAAAAACCGTTGGAAAATCTATCGCTCCAAAATATTCGCGGCGCCTGCACGAATGGAATTTCGCTGGCGAATATCGTCGGCGCAAAACTGAAGAACATCCACGTCACTGGCTGGCAAGGGACCTTTCTTGCGCAAACGAACATCCTCGAACTTTCGGTCCGGAATGTTAAATGAATCGCCCGCGTTGATTGCAGAAGAAATCGAATTAATTTTTAGGCATTTGCCGCCGCCGGTGTAATTTGCGGATATGAATATCTTTCTTTTGCGACACGGAATCACCGTCGAACGTGATGAATGGGATTTCAAAAGCGATGCCAAACGTCCATTGACGCCGGACGGCGAAAGGCAACTGCACGCCATCGGCATCGCAATGAAAAAGATGGGTTTGCGGTTTGATTTGATCCTGTCGAGTCCTTTTGAACGGGCAAAGCAGACGGCAGAAATTGTGGCGAAGGAACTGGATTTGAAAAAGCGGCTGGCGCTTTCCGACGAACTGCGCGCCGACGGCGAACCAAAAAAATTGATCCGCGAAATCAGAAAATTAAAACCCGCGCCGGAAAACCTATTGCTTGTCGGCCATGAACCATATTTAAGCGGATTGATTTCCGTGCTGGCGACGGGCAAATCCAGGATGGAAATCGATTTCAAAAAAGGCGGTCTGTGCAAATTGTGCGTGGATGAATTAGATTATTACCGCTGCGCCGTTTTGCTCTGGTTGCTGACACCCAGGCAAATGGAATTGATGGCGTGATCAGCCGATGCGGAAGGAGATTCGTTGGATGACGTTTTTGCCAAAGCTGTGCTGCAAGCGGTCGAGAATTTCCTGGCGGCGATAACGCACGATTTCCGAAAGCCAGACGCTGTTGTCCACGTTCACAAACAGCGTGCCCTTGTGCAGATTGGCCGGCTGCGCATGTGCCACGATGTTTGGATCGAGCGATGAATTCCACACTTTGAGAATCTCAATTTCACCACGCCGCGAATCCATTTTCAGATCACCAAGAACCTTGGAAACGATTTTATCCGCCGGCCGGTCTTTGACCGCGCGCGCCTTTTCCTCCGGCTCAAGGTCCACGCCGCGCCATTGCGCCAGAACTTTTCGGCGCGCGGACATTTTTTTTGGCGGCGGCATGGGAAAAATTAACCACAGATGAACTCGGATGAACACAGATTTTTGGGCGAACCGAAGCCATAAGCGATGTGGCATTTCCAGAATTCCAGCAAAATATCGCTTGCGCAATCTACTTTGTTTTGCAAAGTTTGAACATGAATCCGAATTGGGCCCAGGAAAATCTTCAAACCATTCGCACCTTGATGGAACGCGCCGCGGTTTATCGTCGCGCGCTCGCGCCGATCATGCTGTTCGCCGGCACGCTGGGAACATTGGCCTGCGTTGCGGGAATTGTTTTTCATCTGGATTCGATGCAGGCGTTCGGCGCGCTCTGGCTCGGCACGGCGGTTATCGTGGTCGTCGGCGCGTTTCTCATCGCCCGGCGGCAGGCAATTGGCGACAGAGAAAATTTCTGGTCTCCGCCGACGCGGCGGGTGGCGCAGGCGTTGTTGCCGCCATTATTCGCGGGAATGTTTTTCAGCGGCATTTTGATCTTTGTCGGGGTGAATAATATACTTTTGCTGACGTTTATCTGGATTTTGTTTTATGGTTGTGCGCTGCATTCGGCGGGATTTTTTATGCCACGCGGAATGAAAATCTTCGGATGGCTGTTCATCGGTTTGGCCTGCGTGATTCTTTGTGCTTTCGCATTTATTATCCCGGAAAATTTCGAGTTCAACGTTCACTGGTTGATGGGCTTTTTCTTCGGCGCGCTGCATTTGGCCTATGGCGCGTATTTGTATCTGACCGAAAAAGGAAAGAGCGCCGCGTGAACCCGGAACCGTTTTTGCAACTGGATCGCGTGATCCACGAAAAAGGCCGGCTGGCCATCATGTCCATGCTCGCGGCTTCGCCGGAATTGTCCTTTACCGAATTGCGGGATGCGCTGGACATGACCGATGGCAACCTCACCACGCACATCAAAGCGCTCCAGCAGGAAGGTTATGTTTCGGTGACTAAATCGTATAAAGATAAACGGCCATTGACGACCTGCTCGCTCACGGCATCAGGACGCGAGGCGTTCGCCGGATACATCAACCTGCTGGAAAAGATCGTCCAACAAAACAAATCCAAATAATTTTTTGAACGAACGTAAACGGTCGCGGTCATTTACTTTGTATTACAAAGTGAAAATCATTCGAGCAGAACATCTGGGAATGTGTTTCGGCGTCAAGGATGCCATTGCGCTGGCGTTGGAAACGGCGCGGCGCGAACCGCTTACAATTTTGGGTGATTTGGTCCATAACGAAACCGTTTTGGCGGAATTGCGGGCCAAAGGAATCCACATTGAGCAACAGCCATCCGCCGTTTCCACTCGAAATGTGATGATCACCGCCCACGGCGCCTCGGAACAGAAATTGAATCGTGCCAAAAACCGGGGTTTAAATGTTATTGAATCCACTTGTCCATTGGTTCATGTCGCCCATCGAAGCCTGGCGAAACTGGTGCGCGAGGGATTTCATCCCGTCATCATTGGCAAACTCGACCATGTGGAAGTGCGCGGCATGATAGAAGATTTGCAGGAATTTGACGTCGTGCTTTCGGACGAAGAGGTGGTCAGTCTGCGGAAACACGAACGCTTCGGAATCATTTCGCAAACGACGCAGCCGATTGAAAAAGTCCGCCGGCTCGTTCAACTGATCCGCGAGCGATTTCCAGACCGGGAAATCCGTTTCATCGACACGGTTTGCCAGCCGACGAAATTGCGGCAAAGCGCCGCGATTGAACTGGCTCAACGATGCAACGTGGTCGTCGTTATTGGCGGTCCGCATAGCAACAATACGCAGGAACTGGTGAAAACGTGCTCACAATTTTGCCGGCGGGTTCATCATGTCCAAACGGCGGCTGATTTGCGCGAAGACTGGTTTCTGGAAATTGACGTTGTCGGTTTGACGGCGGGAACTTCAACGCCGGAACCGGTGGTTTTAGAAGTTGAACATTCGCTATGGAAAATAAGTCTTAACTTTGTTGCTGCAGAAGTGATCACTTAAATGAAAGTTCGCGCCAACAGCTTAAATTTCGGGGAAATCGGCACGCTGTTGCGCGGGCAAGTTGATTATATTTCTTCGTGGATGGAGCGATGGAACGTGTGGCGCTTTGGATTGCATGTGATTGTCATTATTATTGGCGCGGGATTTTATGGCGCCGCGATGGGTTGGTGGCGCGATCCGCAGCAGGCGATTTTTGTCGCCATCAAATTTCCGCTGATCATTTTGCTCACGATTTTCGGCAATTCATTGATCAATGTCATGCTGGCGCCATTGATCGGTTTGGACATTCCGTTTCGCCAATCGTTTTTGGCCATCTTGATGAGTTTCACCATTGCGTCGGCGATTCTTGGCGCATTCAGCCCGATCATAGCCTTCATGGTTTGGAACACTCCGGGCATCGATACCAAAGGTTCAACCTATTGCGTGATCATGCTTGCGCATGTCGCCGCCATCGCTTTGGCGGGAATCATCGGTAACGCACGGCTTTTTCAATTGCTGGTGCGTATTGGCAAAAGCCGGACAATTGCATTTCGCGTTTTGATTGTCTGGCTGGCTGGAAATCTTTTTCTCGGAAGCCAGCTTTCATGGATTTTGCGGCCATTTATCGGTTCGCCGGATTTGCCGGTGGAATTTCTTCGCGCGAACGCTTTTCACGGAAATTTTTATGAAGCCGTGCTCCATTCCTGGCGGCAAATTTTCAATGGTTAACCGTCAACATTTAACATTATGAATGAACCCAATCCAAATCCTCCGCAAATCCCGCCGGTGATTCCGGCTTCGGCAAAACCAATTGGCGACGAACCTTCCGAACAAATGCCGATCATAAATATGATGACCGCTGTCGAAGCGATTTTACGCCAGCCCCGGCGCGTCCTTTTTCAACTGCGGCAGCCGGGAGCTGGAAAATTAATTCTCGCGATGTTGCTCGTTTCCGTTGTCTGCAGCCTGATTTACGGGGTCGTTGTCGGAACATTCTCCGGCGGGCAACAACTATGGATCGCGCCGGTAAAAATTGCCGCCGGATTGTTGATTTCCGCGCTGATCTGCCTGCCGAGCCTTTACATTTTTACCTGCTTGAGCGGGTCGCAAGCGCGGCTGGCGGAAGTATTCGGATTGCTGGCGGGATTGTTGATGTTGATGACCATTCTCTTGATCGGCTTCGCGCCCGTCGCCTGGATTTTCTCGCAATCCACTGAATCGCTGGCGTGGATGGGCACGCTGCATTTGCTTTTTTGGCTCATTGCCACGACTTTTGGCCTGCGATTTTTGAAAACCGGATTTACGCATTCGAACGCCAAATCACAAGCAGGTTTTAATACCTGGCTTGTCATTTTCTTGCTCGTGGCCTTGCAAATGACGGCGGCCTTGCGGCCGATCATCGGAACGGCGGATACACTTTTCCCAACGGAAAAGAAATTTTTCATCGCGCACTGGTCCGACTGCCTGCAGAGCCGGTCGCATTCAAATAATTGATGCATGAATCTTCTTCGCCTGCTTTTTCAACGACAAATCTTCGCGCCGATGCTCGCGTTGATCTTTGCCTCCGGCACGTGCGTGGCGCTGGTGATCCTCCGGATCCTGACGTCACGAAACATCAATTACGCCTTTTTGATCTGGAATTTATTTCTCGCCTGGCTGCCTTTGATTTTGGCGCTGCTCGTGCGTGAACGTTGCGCCAACGGCGAACAGCGCGGATGGAAAACGTCTTCGCTCGTCGTTTTATGGCTGCTGCTCTTTCCCAACGCGCCTTATATCCTTACGGATCTGGTGCATTTGACGACGCAATTTTATCCGCATTTCTGGGTGGACATGGTGTTGATTTTGTTGTGCGCGGTCACGGGATTATTCCTCGGATTCGTTTCTCTTTATGTGATGCAATCGGTGATGGCGAATAAATTCGGCGCGGCAAAAAGCTGGCTGTTTGTCTCTTGCGTTTCCGGGTTGAGCGGCGTGGGCGTTTACATCGGCCGCTTTTTGCGTTTGAACAGTTGGGACATGTTTCTACGACCGGCGACATTTTATCATCGCATGGACAATTGGATGACCGAATCCGTTTTGCATCTGACCACCTACACGTTTTCAGCGCTGTTCGGAATTTTTCTGTTCGTGGTTTACCTGATGTTTTACGCATTGACGCGGCTGCCGAAGGAATTTCAAATGAAGCCCGCAGAAATTGAATAACATTCTCCAGCACCGAATTAAAATCCTGACCGGATTATTCATCGCCGGATTGGTTTTCAGTGGCGCAACGGCGATTCCGCTGACAAAAGAGTTGCGACTCCTCGTTCGAATGCTCGGCGCCGACCATCATTCCTCCGGTTTGGATTTATGGCTTGTGCACCTGCGCGATTCATTGATGGAAGTTCAATCACAATATCCATTCCTTTTTTATGGCACGGATTGGCTGGCGTTTGGGCATTTCGCCATCGCGATCGCTTTCATCGGCGCCCTCCGTGATCCAATCCGCAACAAATGGCTTTTCGATTTCGGGTTGATCGCCTGCGCGCTGGTCATTCCCTACGCTCTGATTTTTGGCGAAATCCGGGGGATTCCCATCTGGTGGCGGTTGATTGATTGCTCGTTCGGAATTTTCGGCTTCATCCCGCTGTGGTTCTGCCGGAAATGGGCGCGCGAAGTGGAGCGCGCAAAAAGCTAGACAAATTTTCGTTTCCGACACGTCATTAACAGGAATGCCCGCCGAGATTGAAAGGCTTTACGACGCGCACGCGCAGTCGCTCTATGCCTTTCTCCTGAATTTCACCCGCGACGAAAATGACACGCGCGATTTGCTCCAGGAAATCTTCATCAAACTCGCGCGCGAGCCCAAATTGCTTTCCGGCGTGCGCGACGAACGCGCGTTTTTCATCCGGCTTGCTCATAATTCCGCAATTGATTTGATCCGTCGCCGCGGCACGCGCGAGCGGACGAAAGAGAATTTCGCCGCGGAAATGATTTCACCGTTCGCGCCAGCGAACGAACCGGATGAAGAAGTATTTCGCGACCAATTATCTGAAGCACTCGGTCGATTGCCCGAAGAACAACGCGCGGTTTTGCATTTGAAATTGTGGGAGGGTTTGACCTTTGAACAAATCGCCGGAGCGCTGGGCATTTCGCCGAACACGGCGGCAAGCCGTTATCGCTACGGGTTAGACAAATTGCGCGAGCGGTTGCGTCCACTTTACGAAGAAATCAAATGAACGAGTTCGAGAAAAAACTTTCGCAGCAGCCATTGAAGCAAATCCCGGCGGAATGGCGCGCGGAAATTATCGCCTGCGCTTCCAGCCAGTCAAATCGAACCCGGTCACAGACAAGCAGGATGCCGGTCCTGCGGATTTTACACGAATTTTTTTGGCCGAATCCAAAAGCGTGGGCCGGGCTGGCCGCCGTCTGGATTTTCATTTTCGCTTTGAATGTTTCGGTGCGCGATAAATCGCCGGCGGTCGCGGAAAAGGCATCGCCGCCATCTCCGGAAGCGCTGGTGCAATTGAAGCAACAACGCGAAATGTTCGCGCAATTGATCGGCGCAAACGAACCGCGCGTTGCCGACCGGCAGAAAATCATTTCGCCTAAACCGCGCAGCGAATGGGCGGAAATGAAAACCGTTTGATTTATGAGCGAAGAACCTAAAAGCATTTGGAAGAAGTCGTGGAAATCGTCGGGGCTTTGGATACTTTTTGTTGCGGCGCTAGCGATTTTGATTGCGCTAATCGTCTTATTGATTGTGGACCACGGCAGAATTGGGCAGGACGCGGATATTTTTGAAATAGTTGCCGGATTTTGTTTTGTGGGCGCACTGGTGGCGTTGTTCATTCGTTGGGTTTTTAATTGGAAAAATTTCCGCCGTTTTCTTTTTGGCTGCGCATGTTTGATCACGCTGGTCGCGTTGTTTTATGCGGAAGAAGATTGGCGGGGTAAACATGACTGGGAAAAATTCAAGCGACAGCAGGAAGCCAAAGGTGAAAAATTTGATTTCGCCGGCATTGTTCCGCCAGCCGTGCCCGAAGATCAAAATTTTGCGTTCTCACCGGTTTGGATTGCGGAAATTAAAGCGGACTTTCTGTCAACACCCGAGCGGGCAGAATTGTGGTATGGCGACCGGATTTTTAGTCCGGCTGTTTCCAATGCAATTCCTGAAATGGCTTCAGTCGAAGGCTGGAGCGGAACCAATATTTGGAATCATTCTTATTCCTCGGTGTTGGAAGTGCCGGCCATTCCCTCCGGTTGGCTCGATGCTGAAATCACGGATTTGAAACCGTGGCAGGTTTATTATCGCCAATTTGCAAAAATGGTTCCCGCCGCTGGAATTCCGATTGCGTCGCAACCGCAAACGCCGGCGCAGGATGTTTTACTGGCATTGAGCAAATTTGATCCGGTCATCGAACAATTGCGCCGCGACAGCGCGCGGCCTTATTCGCGTTTTCCAATCGTTTACGATGCTGACCAGCCGTTTGACATTTTGCTGCCGCATTTGGCCGCCGTAAAACGATATGAACTGATTTTGCAATTGCGGGCGATTTCCGAATTGCAAAATGGCGAGAGCGGCAAAGCATTGGCTGATGTGAAGTTGATGCTGCGCCTGGCCGATTCGGTCAAAGCTGAACCGTTTCTGATTTCGCATTTGGTTCGCATCGCCGTTTTGCAAATCACGATGCAACCGGTTTACGAAGGCCTGGCCGGACATCAATGGTCGGATGGGCAACTCGTTGAATTGGATTCGGAATTGGCCAAATTCAATTTGTTGGCGGATTACGAATATTCGATGCGCGGCGAGCGAAACGCTTCCATTTCGGCCGTTGAGGGAATGCGGCGAAATCGCGAAATCATAACGTTCGATTCGAATTTTTCAGTCAAAAGAACCAAGATTGCATGGATCATTCCGAGGGCTTTCTTTATCCAAAACGAGTTGACCATCGCGCGGATGCATCAGCTCTATACATTGCCTGCCGTAGATGAAGAAAAACAATTGGCCATTCCTTCGCACATCGATCGCCTGAATGTCGAAGCCGACCGGGAACTTAGTCATCATTTCTGGCCCAATAAAATTTTTGCAAGGATGTTATTTCCGTCCCTGGAAAATGCTGCCAGGAAATTCGTTTACAGCCAGGAATTGATTGACCTGGCGCGCACAGCAATCGGATTGGAACGTTATCGTCTCGCGCATGGAAATTATCCCGAATCGCTCGATGCATTGCCGTCGCAATTCATGCCGCAAATTCCGCATGACATCATTGACGGCCAGCCGTTGCATTATCGCCGCACCGGCGATGGACAATTTGTATTGTATTCCATCGGCTGGAATGAAACGGACGACGGCGGCGTAGTTGTGAATTATCCGAGAAGCACCGACAGAGTGGATATCGTAAAAGGCGATTGGGTTTGGCGTTATCCACAGAAATGATTTACAGCAGCTGCCGTCAGCCGGCGTTTTTTTCCTTCAATTGAATGGAGCGGATTTACGTCCGCTGCTACATTTTCTTCGTGAACGTCACAAATCTAAATCCGGACACGGACATCGGCGCAAGCGCATGGTTGGTGGAAATGGATGGCCATCGCATCTTGCTCGACGCGGGAATGCATCCCAAACGAGAAGGCCGCGCGGGAATGCCGCTGTTCAATAAAGCGGGCACGACGGACGTGGATGCCATCGCGATTTCGCATTGTCATCATGACCATGTCGGCACATTGCCGGTGGCGTGCCGGCATTTTCCAAAAGCCCATGTGCTGATGACGGAATTGAGCTATTTCATCATTGAACGTGTCCTGCACAATTCGGTGAATGTGATGGTCCGTCAGCGCGATGAGTTGGGAGTTAAAGAATATCCGCTTTACACGCATGATGAAGTGGACGATATCGCCGCCATTTTCCAGGGCTTCAAATACAATCGCGAAATTGAATGGGCAGCATTCCACAAAACGCGCGGCGGAAACAATCATTCGCCAAAATTGGAGTTTTTTGACGCCGGGCACACGCTCGGTTCGGCGGGAATTCTGTTGCGCGGCAAAAAGGAAACGTTGTTTTACACCGGCGACGTTTGTTTTCACGACCAAACAATCTTGAAAAAAGCGCGGTTTGAAAATGTGAAGGCCGATGTGCTCATCATCGAAACGACGCGCGGCAACCGGCAGGTTCCAGCGGGATTGACGCGCGAGAGCGAAATGAAGCGGCTGGTCAACGCCATTCTCGCGGCGCAGCATAAGAAACATGGCAGTGTGTTGATTCCGTCGTTCGCGCTGGGCCGCACGCAGGAAATCCTGGCGACACTGGCGTTGCTGATGCGCGAGGAACAATTGAAACGCCAGCCGATCTATATCGGTGGATTGGGACGCGTGTTCACGGAGATTTACGATTTGGAATCGCATCGCACGCACCGGCAGCATTCGGATCTGCAATTGAATGAAGCCTTGGAACTTCGCGTTTTGGAAAAAGGCCAGGCGGAAAACATGAAATTGAGCGGCGGAAAAATCTTTGTCATCACCGCAGGCATGATGAGTGAAAACACGGCGGCGCATGATTTGGCGGCGCGGATGATCGGTGATGAACGGCAAAGCATTTTCTTTGTGGGTTACGCGGATCCGGATTCGCCGGCGGGCAGATTGAAATCGGCAAAACAGGGCGAAACATTTTCGTTCAGCCCAGGCGCGGGTCAGGTCACCCGGAATTGCAACATCCAGGATTTTGATTTGACGGCTCACGCGAATCGCGACGAATTGTTGGAATTTGTCGGCCGGGTTTCACCGCGAGCGGTTTTGTTGACGCATGGGGATAATGCGGCGCGGACGTGGTTTGAGGAAAAAATCCGGGAACGCTGGCCGAAGATTAAAATTCTCCAACCGCAACCGGGAATCATGCTGACTCCTTGAATTGAAACAAAAAAGCCGGACACTTCCGCGTCCGGCGTTTAGTCGGGAAAATTGTTTAACCGTTTCCGTTGACGATATTGGCCAGGTTAAAGATTGGCAGAAACATACAAATGACCATGCCGCCAATAACGACGCCGAGAAAAACAATCAGCATGGGTTCGAGCAATGACATCAGGCCGGACAGTGTGGCATCAATTTCTTCGTCCAGAAAGTTTGCGACTCGTTCGAGCATGGTATCAATATTACCGGTCTGTTCGCCCGCGCTCATCATGCGAATGATCATGCTGGGGAAAATGGGATTTTTGGAAAGCGCGGCAGAAATGCCTTCGCCTTGCTCGATGTCGGCGGCCGCGTTTTTGATGGCTTTTTCCATGATGACGTTGCCGACGGTTTGAGAAACGATTTGCAGCACTTCGAGAATGGGGACACCGCTTCGAACCAGTGACGCCAGCGTTCGGGTAAATCGGGAAAGGCAGATTTTGTGCGCGATTTGGCCGAACACGGGCAATTTAATGCGCCGGGCGTCCCAGAATTGGCGGCCGGGTTTGGTCTTGATGAAATAAAACCATGCCCAAATAGCCACGCCAATTAATGGGAAAATGATAAAGAAATATTTCTTAATCGCATCGCTGATGTCGATAAGGACTTGTGTCGGCCCGGGAAGTTGGGCGCCAAAACCTTGATAAACTTCTTTGAATGTCGGAATGACACGCACCAGGAGGAAGATGGTGATGCCGATGGCGACCACCGTGACGGCCGATGGATACATCAACGCCGTTTTGACTTTTTTGCGGAGGCGTTCGCTGTTTTCGAGGTAAGTGGCCAATCGGGCTAAAATTTCTGCAAGCAAACCGCCTTTTTCGCCGGCGCCAACCATGGAAACGTAAAGGCGATTGAAGGTTTTAGGATGCTTTAGCAATGCTTCAGAGAGACTTTCACCGGCTTCAACACGCGAACAAACGTCTTTAATGACATCACGCATGACTTTATCGGTGGTTTGGTCAGCCAATGCCTGCAACGAGGGAACGATAGCGATACCGGCATCAACCATCGTGGCCAATTGGCGTGTGAAGACGACAAGTTGTGAAAGCGAAACTTTGCCGCCTTTGGTTTTACCTTTTTTGGTCAATTTTTCCTGGATGGAAATAACCAGGAGGTTACGGTTGAGTAATTGGGTAATGGCGGCTTGCTCGGTCATGGCTTCGACCGTGCTTTTGATTTCACGACCGGTCGCCGTTTCGCGGGCAATATATGCGTAAGATGGCATAACCTCTGGCTTTTTTTATAGGAGTTCTTCCTGTTGATTACAAGTCAACATTTAACAGTGTTATCTTGAAAAAGCAATCGTTGTTCCAGAATCATTTTGCGGATTTGCAATACATTCCCGAATTTCTGTTCCGGCGCTGCCTCGACTTCACACAGCCGGTGCTCAATTTATGAGCGTTGGACGGCTGGACGCTATCGACAGGGGCAGAAACCTTTGATGTCTTAAGGTTTAAAGATATTTATGAGACGGAACAGGCAAAAAAAGTATTGTCAAATCACATCAGTTTTCCTATTTTTATGGCAATTGCACCGGTTACGGTGCTTTGGGGCGATTTGCCATTGCTCCGAAAAAACAGGCAAAAAACAACATTAACAAACAACATCGGAGGAACTAGATGAAGTTTAACAAATGGACAGTAGGTCTGGCGGCAGTCGGACTGGTCAGCCTTGCATCGGCTGCCCGCGCAGATGAACAAAAGATGAGCCAGGTGCAAACCGCGCTCTCAGACACAACCTTGAGTGGTTACGTGGATGTCGCCGCGACGTTCAGCCCCGGCAACACCGGAGCTGGTTATGCCTTCGGCGGCGCCAAAGCTCAGGCCAATGGCGTCACCTTGAACGCTGTTGACATCGCCCTCGACAAACCGCAGGACGAAAGCCCGTGGGCTTCCGGTTACCATGTGGAACTCATGCTTGGCGCTAACACCGTCGGCGCGTATCCAATCCGTCAGGCTTACCTGACCTTGCGCACCCCGGTCGGCCCCAACGGCATTGACTGGAAAGTTGGTTATTTCGATACCATTATCGGTTACGAATCCAACAGCAGTCCGCTCAATCCGAACTACACCCATTCCTATGCGTATTCCATTGAGCCAACCTCTCATACCGGCGTCATTGGCACCTATCAAATCGTTGATGGCGTGAGCGTGACTGCAGGTGTTGCAGACGACAGCACCGGAAACGGTTTCAATACCGGAATGTATCAGCCCAGCCTCTTAGGCGCATTGACACTCACCGCACCAGACAGCTTTGGCGCGCTCAAGGGTGCGTCTTTGACCGCTGGCGTGATTGATCGCTCCTGGTTCGGTGACGGCGAAAACCTCTACCTCGGAGCCACCATCCCGACACCAATGTCCGCCCTCAAATTCGGTGCGGCCTTTGATTACCTGGAAGCGAACCATAACTTTGTCAACACGGAGAACAGTTCCCTTTGGAACGTCGCTCTCTACGGTTCTTATCAAGCCACCGACAAATTGGCGTTCAACGTCCGTGCTGAATATCTCGACGGCGACTACACCGCCAGCGCTCCCGGTGGAACGTCGGTCTATGGGAAAACTGCAGCCGAAGAACTCACATTCACCGTCCAGTATAACCTCTGGGCAAACGTGTTGAGCCGCGCAGAATTCCGCTGGGACCACGTCGAACATGGCACTCCCTTCGCCAGCCCGAATACTCCCGAAGCGAATGCTTATATGTTCGCGGTCAACTTGATCTATCAGTTCTAATCTAATTAGAACCTCAAGCCCCTTCCGCCAAAGCGGGAGGGGCTTTTTATTTTATTTATGATTTCCAGACCTTGACTTATGATGTGCGAACCAACTGAGAAATCGTCAATCACAAACCGTAAATCATAAATGCCGATCCAATTCATCCGCGATATTTACGCCGAAAAAGCGGCCGCCGGAAAACCAGTAATTTCTTTTGAATTTTTCCCGCCGAAAACTGAAGAAGGCGATCGCAATCTTTTGGAAAAGCAAATTCCCGCGCTTCTGCAAACGAATCCCGATTATTGCTCGGTCACCTACGGAGCCGGTGGCAGCACGCGCGACAAAACCTTAATGATCGTGGACCGTATCCAGCAGGAACACGGACTCACCGCGCTCGCCCACCTCACGTGCGTCAATCACACGCAGGATGAAGTCGGCGCATTGCTCCATAAAATCCGTTCTCTTGGTTGCAAAAACATTTTGGCATTGCGGGGCGATTCGCCCGGCAGCAGCGAATTTCAAAAAACTCCCGGCGGATTTGAATTTGCTTCCGAGCTTGTGAAGTTCATCCGTCAGCAAAATGGATTTTCCATCGGGGTCGCCGGATTTCCAGAAGGTCATATCGCCAATAAAAACGGAAAATTCGACGACTGGCAGCATTTGAAAGAAAAAGTAAATGCCGGCGCGGATTTTGTTTTGACCCAATTGTTTTTCGACAATGCCGATTTCTTCCAATTCCGCGATCATCTCACCGGATCACTTGGCATTCGCGCGCCGATTGTTCCTGGAATCGTTTCCATTTTAAGCGCGACGCAAATTTTGAAATTCACCCAGTTATGCGGCGCCAAAATTCCGCCAGCGCTTGGCGAAAGATTGGAGCAATTGAAAAATGACGACAAAGCCGCGGCGGAATTCGGCATTGAATACGCGACCCGGCAATGCGAAGAACTGCTGCGAGCCGGCGTTCCCGGCATCCATTTCTACACGCTCAACAAATCGCATTCTACCGTTCAAATCTTGAAAAACCTGGGATTGGCCTGAACTACAACAAATTGCCGACCATCAAACCGATCACGCTGATAGGTCCCTGGTCTTCAAGGCTGTCGGTCATCTTGTCCAGCTTTTGCAGCGACAACTTGGCGTTCTTATAAAATTCCTTGTCATTGACCAATTTGCCGATCGTCCCGTCACCCTGATTTATCTTTAGCAGGATTTGATGCAAATTCGTCATCGAAGCTGTTGTTTCGGTGTAAAGCGTATCGTCGGTAATCAACTTGCCGATAGTGCCTTGTCCGTTGGTGATTCCCGCCATGATTCCGCGCGCGGAAACAACCGTGTCCTGGAGATTGGTCACGGTCACCATCGCCGAATTGTAAAGCGATTGGTCATAAATCATTTTCCCGACCGTTCCCTGGCCGCTGGCGATTTGGCTGGTGATATTTTCGATGTTGGAAATCGCGCCGCCTATGTGGCCGCTGTTTTGTTTGACGAAATCAATCAACGGTCCCATCAAATTATTCAGCGTGTCCGGCGTGAATTTCTCCGTCAGATTTTGGATTCCACCGGCGGCTTTATCCAGCTTGGCCATGATGGCATTGAAATCCGGCTGTTCGGTCGTTTCCAAAATCGCATTGTTCTCGACCTCCGGCGCTGATGGCGAGCCAAAATCAATCGAGACAAAATATTGGCCCATCAGGCCGGTGAATTTGATGGCCGCTTTGCTGTCGGTCTTCACCACAGCGTCCGGATGTAATTTCATTGTGATGCTGACTTTATCATTGGTCGCGTCGAGCGCGATTTTCTCGACTCGCCCGATTTCGACACCGGCCATTTTCACGCTGCTGCCGACTTTTAAATCCTGTGCGGAATCGAAAAGCGCGCGGACTTCCTTGCCGCCGCGAAACACCTGCAGACCGCCGAGAATTTCGACGATGAACACGGCCGCGAAAATGACCAGGACAACAAAGATGCCCAGCTTGGTTTCGAGTGAATTTTTCATAACTTTAAGTTTTGCGTTTGAAATCGACGTTTAAAAATTCCTGCACGAGCGGATTGTTGAATTTCTTCACTTCCTCTGGCGTGCCGATGGTCAAAATATTGCCTTCATTGATCACGGCAATCCGGTCGGCGATGCCAAACGCCAAATCGCGGTCATGCGAAACCACCAATGAGGTCACGCCCGTGCGTTCTTTCAATTCCAAAATCTCTTTGCCAATGATAACCGAAGACAGCGGATCCAATTCACTGGTCGGTTCATCATAAAGGATCAGCTGCGGCTCGATGACGAGCGCCCGCGCGATGGCGGCTCGTTTTTTCATGCCGCCGGAAAGTTCGCCCGGCATTTTGTCCATCGCGTCTTTCAAACCCACGTCCGCCAGTTTTTCGGCGACAATGTGTTCGATTTCTTCCGGCGGTTTCAGGCGATGTTCGGTCAAATAAAGCCCGACATTTTCGCCAACGGTCAAAGAATTAAGCAGCGCGCCGGATTGAAACACCAACGCCATGCGATATTTGGATGCTATTTCCGGCGAATCAACCGATTCATCGTTGATTAAAATCGTTCCTGCATCCGGCGGTTCCAATCCAATAAGATGTTTGAGCAAAACACTTTTACCGCTGCCGCTGGGTCCCATGATGACAAAAATTTCCCCGGGCTTGACTGCGAAATCAATGCCTTTAAGGACGTCCTCGCCGGCAAAAGCTTTGCGCAACCCGCGCACTTGCAGGCTCACGCCGGAAACGCTGCTGTGGTTCGGTTTATTGTCCATTCAGTAAAACGCGTGTGATGACGTAATCGAAAATCACGATTAAAACAATGGAATTAACGACGGCTTTTGTCACCGAACGCCCGATGCCGCGCGGGCCGCCAATCGTCACGAGCCCTTGATGACAACACACCGTGCCGACAATAAGAGCAAAGCAAAAGCTTTTGAAAACGCCGTTGACGACGTCTTTGTTGGCGACCAAATCCCGCAAATTGGCGAAGAAGGTCTCGAAGGGAATGTTCATTTGCGAATTGGCTTCAGCCACGACTGCACCGCCAAACCAGCCGACTAAAATGGAAAAGATCACCAGCATCGGCAACGCCAGCGCGATGGCCACGATACGCGGCAAAACCAAATAGTGGATTGGATTGATGTTCATTGTCCGCAGTGCGTCAACTTCCTGATACACCCGCATCGAACCGATTTCCGCCGCCATCGCCGAACCGATGCGGCCGGCGATCAAAATAGACATCATCACCGGAGCCAATTCCTTGGCCATCGCAATGCCAACGATACCACCAACCGCGCTGGTCAATCCGCGGTCCACCAGCACCGGCCCGGTCTGTAATGCGATAACAGCGCCGATGAAAAAGGACAGCACGCAAACCATGAGCAGACTGGCGTTGCCGATTTCAAAAAATTGGTCGAACACTTTCTGCCGTTGCCGCCATGCATGCGGCAACGCCAGCAGCGTTTGCCAGAACAGCACTACAATCTCGCCGACGTTTTGAAACATAAATTATTTGTCCGGCGGTTTCGCATTCTCATGCCGGAACACGGGAATGTAAAATAACCGCAATTTCGTCATCTCAGCATCAGAGTGATACTGGAAAAGACCGAACAGGAGCGAGTCATTTTTCATGCCTTCCGCCGTGTCACGCCGCCACAAATTCCAAAGCAACGACTGGCTGCTCTCATCTTCCGCCGGATTTTTTTCCGAGCGCCAAACCGACCACAACGGCGACCAATCACGCTCGACGCCCTCGTTGTTCGGCACAAATGATTCGATCAGTGCGGGAATTTGCAGCCGGCTGTCACCATTGAAGTCGCGATGGTAAACAAACAACGGCCAAAAATCCAAGCGCTTCCGGGCACGGCCGGTTTCGGTGTTTTTTTCGTTCACGTCGCGGACCAGATAAAAGCAAATCCGCGTTTCGTTGCGGTCAAGCGGCGCAGACTGAATTCGCTTGTATCCGTAAATCGGCCAGGCATAAAAATTATCCGTCAATGTGTCCGTGTGGGCGCGTTGGAAAAACGGCATCACCCGCGTCTGCGTTTTGCCTTCGCCGCGCGCAACGACGATAAACGGCCATGGCATTTCCCATTCGTGATATTTTCTCTCGCGGTCGTCAATCCAGTTGAAAAACGGCCAAAGCACCGTGGTTGAGTCGCGCAATGGCGAGCGAAATTTCACATAAAATGGGATCGCGGCCAGCGTATTTTGCGGATCCGTCGTGCCAATGCCGTCCAGGTGATGGAAATAGAACGGCCAGGCGGCAAAGAAATAATCGTGTCCACCATTGGTTATCACTTCGTCCCAATTGTTCGTCAGCAACGTTACGACTTTCCCTTCATGACCGGCAATTGGCCAGACCTGCCAGCCGGACAATCCATTTCCGTGACGAAAATGGACGATCGGGTAGGCATAATTGTCGGTAACAATGTCTTTTTTCCTCGTCTCGCTGTAAAAAGGAAACATGACGAAGAAAATATCATCGCGAAATAAACGGTTTTCCAAATGGCCATAAAAAGGAACCAGTGCCGTATACTTTAAACTTTCATCCGGCGCACGTTGTTGGAAATAAAGCGGAAAAATGGTGAACCGCTTTGCCGTGCCGTCGCCAGGATTCTGTCCGCCCGAAAAATTGATTATCTGGCACAATTGCCATCGGTATTCGGATCCATAACGGCGATAAGTCATCAATGGATAAAGATAATTATCTTCGCGTCGCTCAGTGTCCGAGTCCGTCTCGTGCGAAAAAAATGGCGGAAAGGCCAGGATATTTTCCGTGTCGCAATGTTGTTCATAAAAAAATGGCCCGGCCGCTTCCATTCGCCAGCCGTCACACAGCGTCAGCGGAAATTTGTCGAACAACGGTCCGGCATTGAAAAATTCACCGGCGAAAACAGATTTCGAAAAAATAAATATTCCAAAAACTGCCGCCCATAGCATTAGCATTTGCGCTGACAAAATAAGTTTCCTTCCAAAATGACGGTTAATTTTGTTCAAGTGTATCGGTCTTCGTTAACGTTAATCAGCATCCCGCACCGACGGTCTCCAGCCAATTTGCTTTTGAGTTAACATTGATATTGACTTTCATCAGATTTCGTTTACTGTTCAAAGACTTGAGGTTTTTTGCCTCTGTTCCTCCTGACCCGGTGCTGGCGGTTTGTCGGCACTGGGTTCTTTTATAAGCGGACGCCATCGCCCGATTAAATTCAATAACGCCGGCAAAAACGTCAATCCCGCAATCATGCATGTCGCGATTCCCACGGACATCACGGCGCCGAGGCTGTGAATGCCCTGATCCTTTGCGAGAATCAAACTGCCGAATCCTGCGATGGCCGTCAATCCCGAGACCAATACCGCTTTGCCGGTGCTGCGCGCCAAGATATTCGGCGTTCGTTCCTCCGCGTAACGGTTGAGAATCTGAATTCCGTTTGTGACTCCGATGCCGATGACCAACGGCAGCGTCATGATGTTTGCCAAATTGAACGAAATGTCGAAGCGGCCCATCAATCCTGCCAGCCAAATGGTTCCGATGCCGACCGGCAACAACGCTAAAATGACCGCAATCAAACTGCGGAAATGAAACAGCACCATGATGGCGATGGCAATGAGCGAATACCACGCAGCCTGAATGTAACTATCATGCAATAATTTTTCATACTCTAAAAGTTGCACCGGCGTGCCGGTGGCGTTCTCGTCCACCTTTCGCATGTCGGCGACAAACGGTTCCTGGTTCGCACGCTGCCAAACGTCGGCCTTTGGATAGACTTGAAGCAAAATTTTTCCGTTTTCACCGATGAACTGGTCGCGCAACGCAGATGGCAAATCCTTAAAGGTCATCGGCGTCGTCACATTTTGACCTTGCAGCGACGCAAAGGTATCACGCACATCGTAAAACAAAGCGCGTTGGAATTCCGCAAGCTTTTGTGCATGCACGTCCCGGGACTGATCATCTCCGGAAAGCATTGTCTTGCGCAGGGTTTCAATAGCCTGACGCAATGAAACCAACTGGGCCGCCAATTCCATGTCATTTGTGCCCACTTCATCCAGCGCCGCGCCGCAATAACCGTAAAGCGAATATAACGTCGAACTCAACCGCCAGACATCGGCCACATTGGTGTCCGCGGGACTGAATTGCAACGGCGCAACTTCGTTGACGATTTGGCGGACCAGATCCAATTTTTGCTGCTGATTTTGCGGCAGAAAGTTTTCGAGCATTTCCGGCGGCATTTCGACCTTTGCAACGGTCGGCATCGCTTCCAGTTGTTTGGCTTCGGAAATCGCCTGAGTCAGGTTTGTCGCCACGATCGCGCCAAACAATTCCGATTCATTCGCGTGCGTTAATTTTTTTTCGTAAATGACCGAGGGCAGGCTTTGGCTTTGGAGTTCCACCAGATTGTAATTAAATTTCACATTGCCGCGGAAAATTTCCCAGCCGCCCAGCCCGCATAAAATGGCGGTGATGAGAATCACTGCGACCGGGCGTTGCAGCCAAAAATTTTCGATCCGCGCCCGCGTCAAGTCCTCATGCATGTGACGGTCAATAATGTTTTGTCGCCCACGCAACAGCAAAACCGGCAGCAGCGTCAACATCGGAACCAGGCACAGCAACAATCCGCCACCGCAAATGATTCCCATTTCCTGGATGCCTTTGAAATTTGTAAACGCCATCGCGATGAATGCGCCCGCCGTCGTCAGCGCGCCGGTAAAAATTCCCTGGCCGGTGAAAATCATCGCAACCGCCAGCGCCGCTTCATTCGTTTTGCCTTTGCGCAATTCCTCCTCGTAACGCGTGATCAAATGCACGCTGTAATCAATCGCCAGGCCGATGAGCATCGGCGCAAAGGTGATTGTCAAAATATTCAAATGCCCGACCGCGAGCGTAGCAAAGGCAAATGTGTAGGCCAAACCGATCAATAGACACAGTGTCGCTTTGATCGGGCGGCCGGTTTCGTTATAGCCGTAAATGAAAATCACCGCGCACAAAATCAATGACGCAATGCTGGCCAGCGTCATGTCCTTTTGCGATTGCGCCATTTCGTCGTAATCCAAAACCGCTTCGCCGGTCAGGCCGACATTGACGCCGGGAACTTCCATTTCCGTTTGCTTGATCAGCACGCGCAGCCGTTCAATCGCGTCGCCCGTCAAATCGCCGCTGGAAACACGTTTATGGAAAATACTTTCCTCGACAGTGTTCCGTAACAATTTCCACAGCGGCGGCGAGCTTTCCGTGGCGCCCGGCGGCGGATGCGTCGTGAGCAAAAACATTTCGCCCTGATTTAACGTGATGTAAATGTTCGTCGGGTCGCTCGCGCCGAACAATGCCGCAACGCCCGGCGACGGCGGCCGGCCGGGCATTTCCAAACCCGCCGTCGCCTGCGACAAAATCCGCGTCAACACCGGCAGCGCCTGCACGAGCGATTCCGTTTGCGCATTCGTTTCGTGCGGCGCGTTGAGAAACATCGAATTGATCTGCTCAAAAAACGTGGTGAGATTCGTCGTCTGCGTGAAGTTCTGGATGAACGGCATGTCATTGTGCAGTGCATCACGGATCGAAGCCAAATCTTCTTCCGGCACAAAAAACAAAGCCTTGGTTCCCATCGCCGCCAAATCGTGCTGGTAAAAAACGTCTTTGAACAAGTTTGTCTCCGGCGCCATTTTCATCGCCAGCCGTTCGACGAATTGCCGGTTTTTCTCCTCATCGTCGCTTTGCGCGACCACGACCAGATCGTTTCCCTGTTGCGGAAATTCTTTTTGCAGCGCGAGATAATTGCGGTGGTATTTTAAATTCGCGCCGACGAGATCGTCGCGATTTGTGTCAAATTCCAGGAATCCCGTGATGAACAGACAGAGGAAAAAAAGTCCGATTTGCGGCCAAAGAAACCAGCGCGGATGCCGGCAAATAAGCGCGGCCAATTTGCCGAGCCAGCGCGCCAAAAACGAATTTTCGTTTAAAGCTTTCACGCCCCGGTAAATTCCGCGTTGGAGAAAACGTCTTTCACGTCGTCATGTTCTTCGAGCAATTCGATCAGTTTATTGACCGCGGCGATCACCGCCGTGTCTTGCAACGGCGTCGCAATCACCGGCATTGAAGTGATTTCCGCCGCTTCGCATTTTATTCCCGCGCTTTCGATTTTTTTTTGCACGGTTTCAAACTTCGCCGGTTCAGTCAAAATTTCAAAGCCGTTTTCATCCGTTTTGAAATCATCCGCACCCGCTTCCAGCGCCAATTCCATCAACGAGTCTTCGTCGGCGGACTCTTTTGAGACAATAATTTGGCCTTTGCGTTGAAACAAACGGCTGACCGAACCGGCCGTGGCGATGGAACCGCCGTTTTTTGTGACAATGCTGCGGATTTCCGATGCGGTGCGATTGCGATTGTCGGTGCTGATCTCCACGAGCAACGCAACGCCGTGCGGCGCAAAAATTTCGTAAACCAAATCTTCAAAGCTCGCATCTTCGCCGCCGCCAATGCCTTTTTTGATGGCGCGTTCGATGTTGTCCGCCGGCATATTGACCGAACGGCATTTGAGCAAAACCATCCGCAAACGCGGATTCATGTTCGCGTCGCCGCCGCCGATTTTCGCCGCCACGGTGATTTCGCGAGCGAGCTTGGAAAAGATTTTCCCACGCTTCGCGTCAACAACGGCTTTAAGACGTTTGACTTTGGCCCATTTGCTGTGACCTGCCATGATGATCGATCTACGAGTTGCGATTCGTAAATTTCTAGGCCGCTTCGACAAAAACCGCCGTGCCATAGCAAAGCACTTCGGTGATCCCCTGCGCGATTTCCGTCGCGTCGTAGCGCACGCCGATGACCGCGTTCGCGCCGAGTTGTCCTGCGTGCGTCAGCATCAGGTTGAATGCGTCTTCGCGAGCGCGTTCGCAGAGATCGGTATAGAGCGAAATGTTGCCGCCGAAAATGCTCTGGATGCTCGCGCCGAGGTTTCCGATGACCGAACGCGAGCGCACGATGATGCCACGAACCACGCCAAACGATTTGGTCACGCGATAACCGGGAAGTTCAAACGTCGTTGTCGTCAATGGATGTGTAAGACTCATAGTTAAAATTCAACACGAGCGCGCCGGTGTGCAAAAGCAAATTTTACGGCGAAAGAAATGAAAATTCCGGCAGGTTCCGCAATACCGAAAAAATAATCGCCACCACCAGGAACGTCCATGAAACTTTTGGCGGAATATCGAAACGGACTTCTTCGCCGCGAAGCTTTTTTACCGCGATCCAGCCAACCCAAAACGGCGACGCCGCCAGCAACAATACGCACAACGCGTTATCGCGGATTGCCGCGGCAAAATGACCGTGCAACAGGGCATAAAATGCCCGCGTGCCGCCGCAACCCGGACAATTCAAGCCGGTCGTTTTATGGAACATGCAGACCGGATAAAAATGATGCGTAGATGGATTGAAAAAAAATAAAATTGTCGTCACGCCCAAAATCGCCGCGCCCGAAACCATCACGGAAAACAATGTCAGCGATGCGCGCGGCGCGATTCTCGGCGGAATTGATTTTGTTTGCGCGTTCATTCCTTCAATTCAACATTCTGCACCGCCAGTTTGGAGTTTATTTTTCCTGCGGCAAATCAAATTCCATCCACGTGCGCGAACCGGTCTGCACGTTCCGGATTTCCATTTCCTGCAATTGCCATTGGCCGTTCACCTTTTTGAATTCCTTTGGGTCAAACACTTTCAGCAATTTGCCGTTGGCGTCATAAGCTTCGGCATGGACGATGCCGAGCGTTTCGTCATCAATCCACGAAACCACGCGCGAATAACCTTCCGGCGATGGATCTGGATTCGTGCTTCGCAACACGTCGCAACCGCGCGTGCGACGGAATTCGTGCTTCAACACTTTTTGCTCCGGCCAATGAAAAAATTCCAAACCTAAATCACAAAGCCAGAAATCAGAGTTAACAAATGAGGTATTTATATTGATCACTAAATTTATCCCACAAAGACATGATTCGTCCCAATTCCCATCGCAGCAATAATAAAGAGCATAACGATTTGTATTGTTGCCGTGATTAACTTCAAGGCGGGTGAAAATGGAGAAACTATTGGTTGGCGAAACAACATAATAACTAACCCAATTTGTTCCATCCGTGATTATTCTGCATTTCAGAAAAAGATTTGTAGAGATTCCTTTAGCATCCTGAATTTTCAAAATTCCCGTTTGCACAGCATTCACCGTCGGCTTTTGCTCCAAAATTTTCTGTGCCAATTCGCGGCCTTTGATTTCCGCCTCGGACAAACCATTGGTCGTTTGCGCCGCCGCAGCAACGGCAAGAAATAAAATTGCGAGCGCAACAATCTTGCTCTTCCTCAATTCAAAAAAATTTGAGAAAGAGAAAGACGAGGAGGAAGAGTAAGATTTGGAATTCATTTCACCGCGCTCTTTTTCTCCAGCGCCAGCTCCAGCATTTCAGAAATCTGCCGGACAAAATGCACTTTCATTTTCGCGCGCGTTTCCGCCGGCACGTCCTGCCAATCAGCTTTGCAGCCTTCCGGCAAAATGACCTGCTTGATGCCAAAACGTTGCGCCGCCAACACTTTTTCCTTCACGCCGCCCACGCGCAACACGCGGCCGCGCAAACTGATTTCGCCCGTCATCGCCACGTCCGATTTCACGCGCCGTTTAGTGAGCAACGACGCCAGCGCGGCGACAATTGCCACGCCTGCGCTCGGGCCATCCTTCGGCGTCGCGCCGGCGGGCACGTGGATGTGCAGATCGAACTTGCCGTAATCGCTCATGTCAATGTCCAGCCGCTTGGCCTGCGAACGCAAATAGCTGACCGCCGCCTGCGCGCTTTCTTTCATCACGTCGCCAAGCGAGCCGGTGAGGATCAGATTGCCACGACCGCGCATCCGCGTGGCTTCGATGAATAAAATGTCGCCGCCGACCGGCGTCCACGCCAGGCCGGTCGCGATGCCGTATTCGGTGATTTTCTCCGCCGTTTCGGAAACAAACGGCGCGTGGCCGAGATAATTTTCCAATTCACCGGCCTCGATTTTGATTGTGACCGCCGCGCCATTGCGGGAAACGATTTTGCGCGCGGCTTTGCGGACAAGCGCGGCGATTTCGCGTTCAAGCTGGCGCACGCCGGCTTCCCGCGTGTATTCGCGGATCAATTTTCGCAGTGTCGCATCCGGAAATTTTACGTCGCTCTTCGTCAGGCCGTGTTCCTCGATCTGCCGCGGAACAAGATAACGTTTCGCGATTTCCAGTTTTTCGGTTTCGGTGTAGCTCGGCAATTCGATGACTTCCAACCGGTCGCGCAGCGCGGGATGGATCGGCTCAAGCCAATTTGCCGTGGCGATGAACAGCACGCGCGACAAATCAAACGGCAAATCCAGATAATGGTCGGTGAAGGTGTGATTTTGCGCCGGGTCCAAAACTTCGAGCAACGCCGCCGCCGGGTCGCCGCGGAAATCGGCGCCCACCTTGTCCAATTCATCGAGCAAAATCACCGGGTTACGGCTTTCGACGCGGCGCAGCGTTTGAATAATCCGGCCGGGCATCGCGCCGACGTAAGTGCGGCGATGGCCGCGAATTTCCGCTTCGTCACGCATTCCGCCGAGCGCGATGCGCGCGAATTTTCTGCCCAGCGCATCGGCCACGCTCATGCCAAGCGATGTCTTGCCAACGCCGGGCGGCCCGACGAGGCACAGGATCGGGCCTTTGATTTCTTTGCGGCGTTTGATGACGGCAATAAATTCAAGCAAACGGTCTTTGACTTTTTTCAGCCCGAAATGTTGTTCGTCCAAAATTTTTTCCGCGCCTTTTATATCCAATTTGTCGTCCGTGGATTTTTCCCACGGCAATGCGAGGATCCAATCCAAATAATTCCGTGAGATGCCGTATTCGGCGGCGGCGGGCGGCGTTTGCTGCAAACGATCCAATTCCTGCTCGGCGGCTTTGCGGACTTCGGGCGGCAAGACGGCCTGGTCCACTTTTTCGCGGAGCGATTTGACCTCGTTTGAGCTGGGATCGCTTTCGCCAAGCTCGCGTTGGATGACGCGCATTTGCTCGCGCAAAAAGAAATCGCGTTGCGTTTTGGCGATGGACGAGGCGACGTCGTTTTGGATTTTCGAGCTTAAGGTCAAAACTTCCTGTTCGCGATTGAGCAACGGCAGAAGTTTTTGCAAACGCTCGCGGACGGAAATGGTTTCCAGCAATTTCTGCCGGTCTTCGAGCGAGAGATTCAAATTGGCCGCGATCAAATCGGCGAAATGACCGGGATGATCGGTGTTCAGCGCGGCGATCTTGACCTGGTCGGGCAGCGCCGTGGACATTTTGGTGATTTCTTCGAATTGCTTGTGCGCGTTGCGCAGCATGGCCTGCAATTCGATGGAATCCTCGGTTTCATCGCGAAGCAATTCGTAGCCGGCGCGCAAATACGGCTGCGGCGGTGAAAAATTTTTGACTTTGATGCGCCAAAGTCCTTCAACGAGCACCCGCGCGGTGCCGTCGGGAAATTTCACCATTTTGGCCAGTCGCGTGACGCAGCCGACGTCGTGCAAATCTTCGGGCATCGGCTCGGCCACTTCCGGTTTGCGCTGCAAAACCGCGGCAAACAACCGGTCGCCATTGACGATGTCGTCAATCAATTTCAGGCTTGGGCCGGTTTCGACGAGGAGCGGAACGATGGCCCCGGGAAAAATGACGATGTCGGAAAGCCCGAGGACCGGCAGAGAATCGGGCAATGAGCGCGAAGAGATTTTCGCCGGCGCGTCTGCTTTTTCAGCAGCGCCGAGAATGCTGACAAATTCAGTTTCCGGCGTGGTCATTGTTTATGACAATTTGGGCGTGTGATACCGTTATCACCGCCAATTTCACTTTGTTAGATGCTGCCGCCTTGGAAAAAGTTCTCAAGAATTATTTCCCTCGGCAATCGGAACCTTGGTCGCTTTGGATTGCGCCTGCCGCGAGGCCGGAACGTCAATGCGCAAAAAACCGTTCATGTAAACGGCTTTGGCCTGACTTAAATCGTAGCCGGGCGGCAACTGAATTTCACTTTCGAACGGGCCATAGGAAATTTCCATGACCAGAAAACTGCATTTCGGCGCACGGCAGCCGTCCGGCCGGTTTCCGGCAATGCGCAGGCGATTTCCCTCGACGGTGATCTCGAGATTATCGCTTTTCATGCCGGCCAGTTCGACTTTGATCACCAAACCGGTATCCGTCTGGTAAACATCCGTGTTGGGCGTCCAATGACCGCTCGCCGAGTTGGCGCGACTGCCGACGGCCGAGCGGCGCGAAGCAAAGTGAATCGTCGAACTGACTTTAGTCACGGCCATGATTTGAAAATTCTAACGCAAAAAAACGTTTAAGCAAGCGAACCGCCACCGCGATTCCTGCGCACCGCAACATAACTGCAATTGCCAAATGCGCAAATTAAATTCAGCCGCTCAAAATTGCGACACAAAAAGCAAAATCGGCCGCGGCTATTTGAGGCTCGACGCCGGTTCGCTCCGCCGTAAACTTTCGCCGATGTTCCGCTACACGCACCGCGTCGTTTATGCCGAATGCACCGTTGGCAATCACGTTTATCATTCGCGTTATCTCGACATTCTGGAAGCCGCGCGCGGTGAATATTTTCGCGCGCTGGGTTCAACCGTTTTGCACTGGCAAAATCATGGCGCCATTTTTCCCGTCATCGAAGCAAAATTGCGCTATAAATTTCCCGCGCGCTACGACGACGTGCTGGCAGTCGAAGTCTGGCCGACATTGTTGGACAAAATCCGGATCAATTTCGGCCATCGCATCTTGAACCAGGAAAACAAATTGATCTTGGAGGCCGAAACCTTTCACGTCTGCACCAGCGTTGACGAAAAACCAAAACGCATTCCGCAGGAGCTGGCGGAAATTTTGCAGCCGCTTGTGTCGCAACATTGATCCGTGAATCAGCGGTTCCAGTTGCGTCCGCAAATTTTTTCTGCGAGAATGGGCAAGGCGTGAACCAGTTTTGCGATTCGATGCAGCATTACCCCAAACACTATTGCGGCGTGTTCGGCATTTTTGGCCATCCAAATGCCGCCGAACTCACCTATTACGGCCTTTACGCGCTCCAACATCGCGGCCAGGAAAGCGCTGGCATCGTCACCAGCGATGGCCGCGTTTTTCGCCAGCACAAAGGCATGGGCCTCGTCTCCCAGATTTTCAACGGCGAAGTGCTGCACGACCTCGTCGGCAATATCGCCATCGGCCATACCCGTTATTCCACCACCGGTTCATCTCACTTGAAAAACGCGCAGCCGCTCACCGTGGATTGCGCCCGTGGCCAAATCGCCATTGCGCACAACGGCAACCTGACGAATGCCGCCCAATTGCGCGATGAATTGGAACGGCGCGGCTCAATTTTTCAAACCACGGTTGACAGCGAAATCATTTTGCATCTGCTCGCGCAGCCGGACGCCAACGGCAGCAAAAATCCGTTCGTCCACACGCTCCGCAAAATCGAAGGCGCCTATTCGCTCGTCATCATGACGGAAAAAGAATTGATCGGCGCGCGCGATCCGCATGGATTTCGACCGCTCTGCATCGGCAAACTTGGCGATGCTTACGTCCTTTCCAGCGAAACCTGCGCGCTCGATTTGATCCACGCGAAATTCATCCGCGATGTTGAGCCGGGTGAAATTGTCATCATCAACGAGCAGGGTTTGACCAGCCTGCAGGCGTTTCCCGAACAAACGCGCCGCGCGTTTTGCATTTTTGAATACGTTTATTTCGCGCGGCCAGACAGCACCATTTCCAACCAGAACGTTTACAAAGTCCGCGTGGAAATGGGACGCCAACTCGCCCGCGAATTTCCGATCGAAGCCGACCTCGTCGTGCCCGTGCCGGACAGCGGCAATTGCGCCGCGCTCGGCTATTCGCTCGAATCCGGCATTCCGTATGAAATGGCGTTCGTCCGCAATCATTACGTCGGACGCAGCTTTTTGCAGCCGTCGCAACTCATCCGCGATTTCAACGTGCGCGTGAAGTTGAATCTCATTTCCGAATTGGTGAAAGACAAGCGCGTCATTGTCATCGACGATTCCATCGTGCGCGGCACGACGTGCAAGGCGCGCGTGAACAATTTGAAAGAAGCCGGCGCGAAGGAAGTCCACGTGCTCGTGAGCTGTCCGCCGCACATGAATCCGTGCGTGTATGGAATTGATTTTCCCGACCGCAGCAAATTGATGGCGGCCAATCATTCGCTTGAAGAAATCCGCAAATATCTCAACGCCGATTCATTGCATTATCTGTCTCAGGACGGAATGGTGAAAGCCACCGGCCTGCCGCGCAATTCGTTCTGCATGGCGTGTTACGACGGCAATTATCCGGTGCCATTCGATCCTGCCGTGGACAAGCATATCATCGAACGCCGCAACGGCCGGATTCCAAGCCTCGGCGAATCGCTGGCGCAGGAAAAAGCACAGATAAAATTGCTCTAAATCCGCAGCGACTTCGCTTCATCCACCAGCCGAATCACGTCGTCGTAATTCAATTCACCCGGCATCGGCGTCAATGCATTCGCCGCGCCCGCTGCCGCGCCCCAACGACAGGCCTCGCCCAAATCATCGCCGCGCAATAATCTCGAAATCATTCCCGCCGTAAACGCATCGCCCGAACCGATGGGATTGATCGCTTTGATTTGCGGCGGAACAATTTGCCAGAAAGTTTTTCCATCAAATGCCAGCACCGGCTCTTTTCCCGCCGTGACCACCACCCGCGCCGTGCCGCGCCCATATAATTCGCGCATGGCATCTTTCAAATCCGCCTCGCTCGAAAATTGCCGCCCGGTCGTCGCCGCCAGTTCGGCGCGATTCGGTTTCACTAAATCCGGTTTTGCTTTCAACGCTTCGGTCAACGCCGTGCCTTGCGCGTCCACGACGGAAATTGCGCCAACCGCTTTCGCCAGGTCAACGCAATTGAAATAGAAATCCGCCGGGCCGCCTGAAGCAATCGTTCCCGACATCACGACCGCGCGACAATTAGAAATTTGCCGACGGACAACGGTCATGAATTTTTCAAAGTCCGGCGGCGTGACCGGCACACTTTCTTCAACCAATTCCGTGTGCATGCCCGTCGTTTCGTCAATCACGGTGATACATTGCCGCGTCCGCGCGGAAACCGTCACAAAATCGGATTCAATTCCTTTATCCGCTATAGCCTGCCGTAGATTTTCTCCACGGTCGCCGCCGAGAAATCCCGTTGCGATGGGATGTTCGCCGAGAACTTTGAGCACTTTCGCCACATTGATGGATTTGCCCGCGACGCCGTCCACCGTTATCGCCGCGCGATTCACTGAGTCGAGCGTCAGTTTGCGGAAAACCATTGCCCGCTGGGCCGCCGGCGTGGTGCCGACGCAAAGGATTTTGTTGGCGTTCATGTTGAAAGATTTTCAGCGCACGGTGAAATTATGGTAGCGCAGGCCTCTGGCCTGCTCAATTCCGCGTCTCGCGGAATTGTTCTGGAAAAGTTTTTGGCGAGGACGCCTGTGCGATCACAAACTATTTTGCCGTTTCAAATTGTTTCACGGCTTCGACGCACCGGCCGCAAATAGTCGGGTGTTCCGCATTTGATCCAACATCGGTTTCCCAATGCCAGCAGCGCCCGCATTTCTGGCCGTCGGCTTTGGAAACTAAATGGGAAATTGGGTCGCCAACTTTAATTTTTAAATCTGAAACATTCAAAAGTTCGCGAAGCAAATCTTTGTCAGAAACTTGATTTTGAACCTGCGGAATTGTGATTTCGATTTTGGCATCCAGTGCTTTTCCAATTTTCTTTTCTTGGCGAGCTTTTTCCAGCTCTGGCAAAAGAGTTTCACGCCATTGCTTGAGCCAATGCCATTTCCCTATTTCGTCGGGGTCTAATGAAAATGTGATTTGCTTGAATTCGCTCTCGTGAACGGAATTTGTTTTTCGTTTTGGAACAAATTCCCACGCTTCATCCGTCGTGAACGCCAGAACCGGCGCGAGCATTTTGCACAAGCCGGTCACGAGCCGATGCAATGCCGTTTGCGTCGAGCGGCGGCGATGCGAATTCGCTGCGTCCGTGTAAAGCCGGTCTTTGATAACGTCGTGGTAAATTGAAGACAATTCCACCGCGACAAACTGACTGACCTTTTGATACACGACGTGAAATTCAAATTTGTCGTAGGCCTCGATGACTTCTTTTTCGAGTTTCGAAAATTCGCCAAGAATCCAGCGGTCGAGTCCGGTCAATTTGTCGTCTGCGATAGAATTTTTCGCCGGATCAAAATCGTAAAGATTCGAAAGTTGGTAGCGCAGCGCGTTGCGGATGCCGCGATAGGTTTCGGCAACTTTATTGATGCGTTCCTCGCTCACAACGATGTCGTTGCGGAAATCCTGCGACGCGACCCACAGCCGCACGATGTCCGCGCCGTATTTTTTCACGTAAGCCTCGGCGGTTTGCGGTTTTTCGTAAGCGCCTTGTTTGCTCTTGGAAATTTTTTCGCGGTCAGCATCCACCATGAAGCCGTGCGTCAAAACGGTCTTGAACGGCGCCGCGCCGTTTCCGGCAAGCGAGAGCAGCAACGACGACTGGAACCAACCGCGATGCTGGTCGCTGCCTTCGAGATACATGTCGGCTTGAAACGCCTTTTCTTTACCGCGAATTTCATCACGGCGCGCAATGACCGCGCGCGACGACGAACCGGAATCAATCCACACATCCAGCGTGTCGTTGGATTTGGAAATGGCTTCCGCGCCTTTCCATTCTTTTGGTTTCACCAGTGACCACAATTCCGCCGCGGATTTTTCAAACCAGATGTTCGATCCGTGCTGTTCGATCAATTTGGCGACGTTGCAAATGATTTCTTTGTTAAGAATGGCTTCGCCTTTGGCGTCGTAAAACGCCGGAATCGGCACGCCCCAGGTGCGTTGGCGCGAAATGCACCAGTCGGGACGCGATTGCACGGCGCCTTTGATTCGATTGACGCCCCAATCGGGAATCCAATTCACGCGGTCAATTTCGGCGAGTGCACGGGCGCGGAATTTTTCATGGTCAATCTCAATGAACCACTGGTCCATCGCGCGAAAAATAATCGGCGTCTTGCTGCGCCAGCAATGCGGATAGCTGTGATGATAATTTTCCTGATGCAACAACGCATGACGGACACGAAGCTCATGCAAGACAGCTTCGTTCGCGTCACTTTTGCCGTGTTTTTCTAAAATGGATTTGCCGATCATTTCGGCGGGCATTTGCTGCTCGCGCGGCAAATCGTTTGTATAAGCAAATTTTCCATCGTCATCCACCGGCGAGTAAATCGGCAGACCATTTTTCAAACCGAGATTGTAGTCGTCCTGGCCGTGGCCGGGCGCGATGTGAACGAAGCCCGTGCCGGTGTCGCTGGTCACAAAATCTGCGGCGAACAATTTTCCATTGCGATTGCAGAATGGATGTTGATATTGCAGCTTCGCCAATTCTTCGACGGCGATTGGCGTTTCTGTAAAATCTTTCCAGCCGCATTTTTCCACGACCGCCAGAAGCAATCCGCGAAACAAAATATAATTTTCTTCGCCGACTTTTACGCTGACGTATTGAAAATCTTTGTTGTAAGCAACGGCGAGATTCGCCGGAAGCGTCCACGGCGTCGTTGTCCAGATCACGACGAAGGTTTTTTCTTTGCCGACGACGGGAAATTTCACGAACACGCTTTGGCTGACGTGGTCTTTATATTCGACTTCCGCTTCGGCGAGCGCGGTGCGACAGGGAATGCTCCAATAGACCGGCTTTTTGCCACGATAAACAAACCCTTTTTCCACGATGTCGGCGAACAGGCGCAATTCGTCGGCTTCGTATTCCTTGTTGAGCGTCAGATATGGATTTTGCCAATCTCCCAGAACGCCGAGCCGTTTGAATTGTTCGCGCTGGATGTCAATGAACTTGCGCGCATAAGCTTCACAAGCTTTGCGAATTGTCGCGGCATCGGCATCCGTTTCGCCGGCCTTGCGCATTTCCTGCGAAACTTTGAATTCAATCGGCAGCCCATGGCAATCCCATCCGGGGATGTAGGGCGCGCTGAATCCGCGCAGGTTTTTGTATTTGATGATGATGTCTTTGAGAATTTTGTTGAGCGCGGTGCCGATGTGGACATCGCCGTTGGCAAATGGCGGGCCGTCGTGCAGGACGAATTTTTCCGCGTCAGTGCGTTGTTGTTGGATTTTCTCGTAAAGCTTCGCGGTTTCCCATTTTTTCAAGCGCTCCGGTTCGCGCGAAACCAGATCGGCTTTCATCGGAAAGTCGGTGCGTGGCAGATTCAGCGTGTTTTTGTAATCAGTCGCCATTTAGAAACGCAAACGGTAGCAGCGGAAAAATGCAGTGTCAACGAACGCGGACGCGTTGGTTGAGGCTAAAAATGAAAAAACCGGGTCAATCAGCCAGAGGATGGCCGAGAGACCCGGGGAATTTGAATGAGTAACAACGTAGGAATTACGGAGAACTCCAGTCCGGGCTGTTACCGTGTCCCGGACCGAAAACTTTAAAAATTCAAAGAGCGTCTAGTTACACCCGACAGGCCAATGCCTGCATCTGCACTAATTAAATCACAGGTGCTTATTGTTGTCAAATAACACAAACAACATATAAGCCATTCTACTTTTTCTCCCGGCCAACGTTTAGCTCGAACGGGGTGGCGGCCTGCGACCGGGAATGGATGACGGAGTCGGACAAATTTCCTGTTTACAGTTTTGGCGGCGCTGATAGTATCGCAAACGCCATCGGCATCGGCATCGGGATTCGTCAAACGGATATTGCGGGGCCGTGCGAAGAAGCGGCGCTGTTGATTTTATTGAACAAAATGCGGCTGTGAATAACTCGTGAATAAAAGTTAATATGTTGTCCTCGAAACTTTCATCCCGATTTCATAAAACGGTGCATCAATTGAACGGTCATGGGCATTTTGTCATTTGAAATCAGTTGTGAACAACGAAAAAAAATTTAGTCGGTTTTAAATCATTGAAAAACAAGCTGTTACAGCTTTTGCGGCGGAGTTGGATTGTCCGGGAGAACAGTAGGTTGAAATAATTTGAGCAACGGCGATTTGTTGCGCGTTGATATTCGGGTGTGGATTGACGCAAGATTTTGTTTCCCGGACAGTGTGAACAAACATTGAAACAACGCGAAAATTGGGCTTGTTGCGAACATAACATGCAACTTTCGGCAGAAAAAATCTGGCAAACAGCACAGGAGCATTTGCGCTCCAAATTGGGCAAGGACACCTACACCATGTGGTTCGCACCGTTGCGTGCCTGCGACATGGATGGCAGCTATGTAATTCTGGAAACGCCCAATGAATTTTCCGAGGTCTGGCTGAAAGACAATTACATCAGCCTCCTGCAGGACGCCGTCGCCGTCGCCGCCGGTCGTCAGTTGCAGGTTAAATTCAAAGTCGCGGCTGCTCAAAACGGGGCCGTTTCCGTCACCTCACCCGCGCCAGTGGTCCAACACAAGGCGAAATCCCCCGAAACACACGAACGTCCGGCCAATCACGAGCCGGTCTTTAATCCCAAAAACACGTTCGATTCGTTCGTCGTCGGCAACAACAACAATTTCGCCTACGCCGCCGCGCTCGCCGTGGCGCAGGCGCCGGGCAAATCCTATAACCCGCTGTTCCTCTACGGCGGAGTCGGCCTCGGTAAAACCCATTTGCTGCACGCGATCGGCCAGCACGTCCCCGGCAATAAAAAAGGCGCCCGCGTGGCCTACGTCTCCTCCGAAAAATTCACCAACGAATACATTGACGCCATCCAAAACAACAAACTCGTCGCCTTCCGCAAAAAATATCGCCAAACCGATGTGCTGTTGATTGACGATATTCAATTTCTCGCCGGCAAAGAGCGCATCCAGGAAGAATTCTTTCACACCTTCAACGCCCTGCACGAATCGCATAAACAGATCGTTTTGACCTGCGACCGGCCCGCCAGCGAAATCCAGGGCCTCGAACATCGCCTCGTTTCGCGCTTTGAATGGGGACTGGTCACCGATTTGCAGCCGCCGGACATCGAAATGCGTCTCGCCATCTTGAAAAAGAAGGCGCAATTCATGAACGTCACGTTGCCGGACGAAATTTTCAATTTTCTGGCCTCGCGGATCCGCACCAACGTCCGCCGGCTCGAAGGCGCGCTCATCCGCGTCGCCTCTTACGCTTCGCTCACCGGCCGCAAATTGACCATCGAAGTCGTCGAGGGTCTCTTGCGCGAAATCCTGCACGAAGAAGGACGTTTCTCCATCAGCATCGAAGTCATCCAGAAAAAAGTCGCCGAACATTTCGATATCCGTCTTGCCGATATGACCAGCAAACGCCGTCCTGAAAACATCGCGTTTCCGCGGCAAGTGGCCATGTTCCTTTCCCGGCAAATGACCGAAAGCTCGCTCAACACCATCGGCGAGGCATTCGGCGGACGCGACCACGGCACCGTGTTGCACGCCTGCCGCCTCGTCAAAGACCGCATGGAAGTGGATGCCAATGTCCGGCAGGTCGTCAATTACCTCGAAAAACAATTGATGCGGTAACATCCGCATTTCCTCCATTTTTCCGCAATGCGTAAAAAAATTCGGCCTGGCGCCGAATGTTTGTGATTTACCCGCCGCGCCTTTGGAAACAAAATCATAAGCAATAAATGCGCATCGGCCTGCTCCAGCTCAATTCGACCATCGGCGATTTTCCGGCCAACCAGAAAAAATTGCTTTCCGCCTATACGCAAGCCATTGAACGCGGCGCGGAATTTGTGTTCGCGCCGGAATTATTCCTGTGCGGTTATCCGCCGCGCGACCTGCTGCTGCGCGCCGACTTCGTGGATGCCAACCTCGCCGCGCTGGAATCCGTCGCAAAACAAATTGGCGCCGTGCCGCTCTGCGTCGGTTTCGTGGATAAAAATCCCGTTCGCCCGGGCCGTCCGTTGCGCAACGCCGCCGCCGTTCTGCAAAACGGAAAAATCGCGTGGCGCACGAACAAATGTCTTTTGCCTACTTACGACGTCTTCGACGAAGACCGCTATTTCGAGCCGGGCGAATTCATCGTGCCGTTTGAATTTGCAGGCCGGAAATTCGGCATCACGATTTGCGAAGACATCTGGAACGACCAGGATTATTGGCCGGAACGGTTGTATCGCCGCGATCCGGTCAAGGAATTGATTTCGCTCGGGGCGGAAATGATCTTCAACATCTCCGCGTCGCCGTGGCATGACGGCAAAGAAAAAACGCGCCTGGAAATGCTCCAACGCATCGCCCGCGATGAAAAAATTCCGCTCGCTTATGTGAATCTCTCCGGCGCCAATGACGAACTGCTGTTCGATGGCCACAGCGTCGCGCTCGATGCCGGGGGCGAAATCGCGGCCATGGCAAAAGGATTTGCGGAAGAAATTGTTGTCGTGGATTTAGATTCCGGCTCCCGTAGCAGCCGGCATGAGCCGGCTCACATCAAATCAGAGCGAATTGACGCTCGCTGCCACGAATTTCCGCCGCGCGAACAGCAATTGTTCAACGCGCTTTCCATGGGCGTTGGCGATTACGTCCGCAAATGCGGTTTCAAATCCGCCGTCATCGGCCTGTCCGGCGGCATTGATTCCGCGTTGACGGCGGTTTTGGCCGTGGACGCGTTGGGCAAAGAAAATGTCCTGGGCATCGCCATGCCCGCGCGTTATTCGAGCGAAGGCAGCTTGACCGATGCCGCCGCGCTCGCGAGAAATCTCGGCATTCGTTACGAAATCCTGCCGGTTGAACCGGTCTTTTGCGCCGCGGAAAAGCAATTGGAAAAAGTTTTTCAAAATTGTCGTCCGGATTTGACCGAAGAAAATTTGCAATCACGCCTGCGCGGCACGACGCTCATGGCGCTCTCGAACAAATTCGGTTCACTCGTGCTGACCACCGGCAATAAATCGGAAATGGCCGTCGGCTATTGCACGCTGTATGGCGATATGAACGGCGCGCTGGCGCCCATCGCGGACGTTTTCAAGACGGACGTTTATAAAATCGCGCGCTGGGTCAATCGCGCCCGCGAAATCATTCCCCATGATTCCATCGCCAAGCCGCCGAGCGCCGAATTGCGTCCCAACCAGAAAGACCAGGATTCATTGCCGCCTTACGAAACGCTCGACGCGATCCTGGATTTGTATATTGTCAAAAATCTCGGCAAAGACGAAATTATCCGGCGCGGATTTGATGCCGCCATCGTCAGCGACGTGTTGAACAAAATCAATTTCAGCGAATACAAACGGCGGCAGGCGGCGCCGGCGCTGAAGATTTCGCCGCGCGCCTTCGGCATGGGCCGGCGGATTCCCATCGCCCAAAGATTCCGCGCGACCCGTTGAATTTAGAAATCAGGAAAGCATGAAAGCAGAAACTTTTTCGGCCGTTCCGGTGTTCCGAATTCAAATTAGTTGATTCGACGCCAATATGAAATTCTCCATCATCACGCCGAGCTTCCGAAATTCCAAATGGTTGAAGCTCTGCATCGCTTCGGTCGCCGATCAGCAGGGTGTCGAGTTCGAACACATCGTCCAGGATTCCTGCTCCGACGACGGCACACAGGACTGGTTGCCGCAGGACAAGCGCGTCCAGGCGTTCATCGAAAAAGACGGCGGCATGTATGACGCGGTGAATCGCGGCTACAAACGCGCGAGCGGCGATATCCTGGCGTATTTGAATTGCGACGAGCAATACCTGCCCGGCGCGCTGGCGGCGGTGGAACGCTTTTTTTCCGCGCATCCGCAGGTCGAAGTCGCGCTCGCGCACAGCATCATCGTGGATGGCGAGGGCCAATACATCTGCCATCGGCATCAAATGGTGCCGCATCCGCAACACATGTGGTTCCGCTTTCCGATTTTGACCAGCTCCATTTTCATCCGGCGCAAAGTCATCCACGAACGCGGCCTTTATTTCGACACCCGATGGCGCGACCTGGGCGATTTTCATTGGGTGCTGGCGCTGGTAAAAAATCGCGTGCCGATGGCCGTGTGCAATACGTTTACGTCTGTTTTTGCCGATACCGGCGAGAACATGAACCTCAAACCCAACGCCATTCGGGAGAAGCAGGAAACCCGCGCAATGGTTCCGAAATGGGTGCGGCGGTTGCGACCGCTCTGGGTCTTTCAACATCGCCTGCGTCGGCTGTCAGCAGGCCATTTCCATCTTAAAGCGATGAACTATTCGATTTACACCCTGCAAAGCCCAGACAAACGCGCGACCATTGATGTTCCTAAACCGACGGCAGTTTGGTGGAACCGGGTGTGAATCATCGTTGCGGCGAAGGATTTAAACGCACCAGGTATAGACCGGTTGGCGCTCGATATGGATCATATTGAAAATTAAATTGGTCAACGACCGTTCCATTGTATTTGGCTGTCCATTGGCCGATAGTCTCGCCAGCTTTTTCAAGCGCTAAATCTTCAACCACCACATAGTGGATGTTGGAACGACTCAATTGTTCGGGACCATCCAAAGGCATGACTCTTTTCACTTCGCGACAGCCCAATGGCATCCACAAAGCCGGTTCAGCCGCTCCTTCAAAAGTTGCGTAACCAATAATTTTTTCTTCCGGTGGAATCGAATCCTTAAAGCAATTGCGCACGGATTCCAGTGAAAGACGATTCGAATAAGATTTCCAACCTTGCGCGACAACTTTCGAATGCGGATGGGCGTTGTAAAGCGATTCGAAGATTGTCACGGCGGGAAACAGCGGACGGCTGCGGATCAGCATTAACGTAAATAACGTCAGCACCATCGTGAGCAGGCCGGTCCAACGCCACCAGCCTTTGCGTGTCAGGCCACTTTGGCCCGGCAAGGACAACAGCAAAGGGAAAAGGAAAACATAATATGGCGAAAGCAAGCGCGCGTTTTGAAATGCGCCCACCATAGCCATGAACAGCAGGAGGAGCAACACTGGCGCCCACCGCAACAGCCGGGTAATTTTGTCCACCGTCACGATCCCGGCTGGCCTCGAGACGGGTAACCGCCATCCAGCAAATAATGAAACGATGGTGAAAATAAAAACCCCTAAGCCGATACCGGCATTCTTTTCTGTAATGCCTGGATTTAAATATCCGAAATGTTCAAAACCGGTGAAATGCAGCCCAAATCCCGTCTTTACAAAACGCGCCATCATATCGTCCCAGGCATTTGACCACGGGAAAAACGGCGGCAATAAATTTTGCGCTGGTAAGGCAAAGGCATTTCCCATTATCCCCCAAAACGGCGAATGTAATTGCGCTCTCGCCCAATGCGACCCCTCTGGAATGCCGGTCCAATTACCGACATGCACGAAATTGAAGATAATAACGGGTGCGGCAGAGATAAGTAAGGTGATTATCGCGACCGCCGTTGTCATGATCGGCTTGACCGCGAATAGTCGCACCGAGGGGAGGGCGGCGATGATCCACAGCAATACAAGAGGAATATTGGTTTGTTTTGCGCCGGCCAGCAACCCTGCGGCAAGAGCGGATAGCCACAAATCATAGACGGACCACTTTTCCCGTGCCCGCAATGCAAGACCCACTGCTGCCAGCGCATAAATAACAGCGAAACTATCGTTATGAAATGAACCGGCTTGGGTGGCGTAACACCAGCCTGCCGATAACAACCACATCCACCACCAGGCGACCCGGGGGCGCACTCCCAGGCGGAAAAACAGGCTGAAAATCAACCCCGGCAGCATCAGAAATGAAACCAGATTGGGTAAAAAAGCAACGCGGTCTGTGTGCGTAAACAGGATCAGGGGCGCCGAGAGCCATTCGAATCCCGTGGCCGCGATATTCATCCGGTAATCGTCCGTATGTATCCAGTGCCACTGTTCCTGCCCCAGCCAATGCAATACGCGTGGCAACCGATACGCATTGCTGTCCAAATCCGTGCATGGATATAAAGCGCCACCCAATATAGAACCAACGATCAAAACCAAAAAGAGCGCCGGGGCGAAATGCCGGAACCGCTTCTTAAACTTCTTCGCCAATTGCGGGAAATTTTTCGTCGGACGCCATTTCGTTTTGCGCTGCCAAATAATTACGGCAATGGCAGCCAGCGCAAAAACGATTCCATATCCGGCCCGGTTCAGCTCATGCAACGCCGACAAAATCCAGCCCGATGCTACCAGCAGCGTAGAAAGCAAAATCCAGATTCTGACCAAATTCAACATGAGTCGCCTGAAAGGAAATTTGAGGACAGCAGCCCCGAAATAGCAATCACGAAATCAATGCCGTGGTATTACGGCTTAGAAACTGTTCCACCCGCGCAATGACTTCCTCGACGCCGATATCCTGGATGCAGAATGGCGCGGGAAAACGGCAATAATCGGAACAAGGTTTGTAAGGACAGGCCTTCCCTTCAATCCATTCTGCCTGCGCATCCAGCGGCCTGAACCATTCCGGCAATTGCGGGCCAAAAATCGTAAAAGTCGGCAGCCCGCCCGCCGCCGCCAGATGGCCGGGCCCCGAATCGTTGCCGATGAAAATTTCGGCGGCATCCACGGCGGCGACCAATTCCGCTACCGTATGCGGCGTCAGGACGTTTGTTTCTCCATTTTGCAGCCACCAATCACGCTGGTCCGGGTCGCAGGCGATTTGAACGACAAATTGTTTTCGGCGAAGAAATGTCGCCAACGTTTGATAATGTTTTAACGGCCAAACGCGCACCGGCTGGCCGGCGCCGGTATGGATGAGGATGTTTTTCCGTTCCCCGCATTCATCATTTGTGTTCGACGGTTCCAATTCCAATCCCAGGGCTTTGGCCATTGCCCGCCAGGATTCCAGGCGATGCGCGGTCGGTTCGGGCCGCGGCACCGGTTGAGTCACGAACATCCGGCTGCCTAAATGCGAAAAGCCCAACCGATTTTTTACACCGATGAGCGTCAGCAATAAATTATCACGCGGGTCGCCACCGCCACGGGAAAAACGGGCGGAAAGTCCATAATCAAACCGTTCGCGCGCCAGCCGCTGTCGCAGTCGGATCATTTTCAGGAACGGCCAGCGCCAGAAATGATATTTATGCTTAAACGCAGTCCATGGAGCAACGAACGTTTCAACCCGGACATCCGGCCAGAGTCGCGGCTGCACATCACGCGCATACGGCTTGGCCAGCAGCGTGACCTCGAATTTTTTTTGGGCGGCGCGAAGAAAGGACGTGGCGATGATCAGGTCGCCGAGTCCCCAGAGTTCGACGATGAGCAGTTTGGGTTTCAAAGGTGCATCGTAAAATTCAATCAGCGGCGGAACGACGGTTGAACTGTGGATGAAATGGCGGCGCCGGCGCTTTGGCTGCGTCCGGCAAACGGTTAAGTGCTGGCCGGCGGATGCCGTTGTTCAACGCGATACTCAGTCCGGTGATGGCGGTAAAGTTGACCATATCGCTCGCCAAATCGCCCACGATGACGATGAACATGAAAATTTTGACGGCATACCAGGCAAATAAAAAGCGGTTGACCACGGCAAAGGCAGGGTCGCCGTAGCGATAATTCAGATACAATGCCCGAAGCGATGCGCCCCAAAACCAAATCACGGCGATGATGCCCCAGATTCCGAGCGGAATGACGACGGACAACGGCCCGCTATGCCAATTGCCCACCGTGCCGATATTGCCTTTTGCGTCATTGACATCGCGAAATCCATGTATTTGGGACATGGCCAATTCCTGTTGGGTGATCACATAGCCTTTTCCCAACCAGAAATACTTTGGCACCATCGGAAGCGCTTCTTTCCATAATTCCAGACGCCATTCTTTACTGCCTTCCGCTTCCATTTTTGCCGCGTGGTCAATTTTCAAAGGTAAAAACGCCAGCGACCGTTGGACCATGAACGGCATTTTTTGCACAAACGGAATCAACAACACTATTCCAAGCGCGCCGACAAAGGCGAAAATTGGAAGAAGTTTCGTGCGATGCATGCCTTCCATGAAAAATTGCAAGCCAAAGAGCATTCCGCAAAAAATAATCTGGGAGCGAAATCCGCTGATGGGAACCATCATGACAAATAAAGCAAACACGCACAGCCTCCACGGTTTGCCGGAAAGAAAAATACCCCGGATTCCATAAATCGCCAGCATCAGAAAAACCCCCCAGGTTCCCGCTGTTCCGGTTCCGGCGAACCGGGCATGTGAATTGACATTCAACGGATCGGCGCTCCAGGCGGTCACGGGAAAAAACAGATAAATGTAACGTAGAGCCGATGGCAGGAACGGCGCGAGATCGCCAATAAAGGACAAACATCCGCCCAATAAGAAAAGGGCGATATAAAGTCGCGCTCTCTTCGGCGGAATCGGCCGTGCTGTCAACGCAAAATATCCCAGCACTTCGATGATGAGAAAGACCGCTTTCTTTCCCCCGGCAACATCGCTTCCAAAAGCATGCAGGCCAATGCCTCCGGTCATCTTGGCCGTGAATAAAATCACGCCCACCATGAAAATCAGCGGCCATGCCGTCATCGGCGCGGAGATAAACCTCATCTGGCTGTTGATGGTGCGTTGCACTACCGAAATACCCAAACTCAAGCAAACCATTGGGATCCACATTGCCGGCTTGCCCGGCAAAAAGAATAAGGTGAGGGGGAGGTTCCAGGCTGCAATCATCAGGAAATGATTCCAGCGGAGCAGAACCGGCATACAAAAGAGCAGCGCCAAACAACCGAAGACAATCCAGTTGGATTTCATCCATAATGGATCATACGAGGCCAGGAGGAATCCCATCCAAACCGCCAGCAAAATGCCTGCTCCATAAACCAGCAGCGAACGCATCAGGTTTGGAGGAAGCGGATTGTGGGTGTTGTTGTTCAACGGTCGAAGCCTTTACCGGGTTAATCTACGTTTTTCAAAATGTTAGCATCTTGGACAAGTGCGGCAATGTATTGTTTGAATTTTCTTGCCTGTTTTTTGTTCCAAAAACATCCTCTTTAAGTGCGAAGTCATCCAAAAAACCCATGGATCAGAAATGGCCTATGGGCATCTGCATTGATTTTCTTCACGCGCAATCGGATCCCCATTTTAAGCCGTTTTTATATGCGTTTTATCGGTTGCGATATTGCACGAGCGCTTCCGCGCTCCACGTTCCTTCCCCATCCCCAGGGAATTGTCATTCATGGAAATGCAAAAGTCGGCAGGAATGTCATCATTGGACATCAAGTGACCTTGGGCGGAAAAGATTTTTCTTCCGAAGCTCCGTCCGTCGAAGACGGTGTTTACATTGGTGCAGGTGCCAAAATTCTTGGAGGCGTCACCATTGGGCATGGTGCAACTATCGGCGCAAATGCCGTCATAACACGAGATGTTCCTGCCGGCGCGACCGTTGTGGGAGCGAATCGCCTGCTGCAAAAACCAAGCCTTTACGCCTTGACCTGATTGTGAAAGTTCTTCTGAACAGTTTTGTGCCGTTCGCACTGGCCCATGGCGGCGCACAGATTCAAATCAATTCCACCCGGACCGCGTTGGAGGACGCTGGTATAGAAGCTGAACCGCTTCGCTGGTGGGACGAGAATCAACGCGGCGACCTTATCCATTTCTTTGGCGTGCCGACGAACGAATACCTGCGGATCGCCCAAACAGCAAAGATTCCCGTCGTCCTGACGCAATTATTTACCGAGACTTGCAACCGTTCTGACGCGCGACTGCGACGACAAGGATTTTTTATCAAAACCGCCCTTGCCTTGCCGTTTGCGCATGGAATCAAACAACAATTAACGTGGAACATCTATCGCAATGCCGATCACAATGTGGTTGGACTCGAAGCCGAACGCCACGTTTTGCAAACCGTCTATGGCGTCCCGTCTGAAATAATCTCCGTCGTCCCGCTCGGCCTGTCGGAAAACTATCTCCGCGCGGGAAAAGGTTCTCGAAACGAAGAACATTTGATCTGCACCGGCACCATCACCGAAAGAAAAAATTCCGTCGAACTCGCGGAAATGGCACGCGCTGCGGAAACCCCAATTCTTTTCGTCGGCAAGCCTTATTCGGAAACTGATAGTTACTGGCAGCATTTCAAAAACCTGGTTGACGGTAAATTCGTGAAGCATCATCCATTTGTCGCCGATGAAAAAGAAATGATTCTTTTGCTTCAACGTTCACGCGGCTTTGTGCTGATGAGCCGTTATGAGAACTGGTGTCTCTCCGCGCATGAAGCCGTTGCCTGTGGCCTGCCGATTCTGGTGCAGGACCAAAAATGGTCGCGGGAACGTTTTGGCAACCAGGCTTGCTACTTCCAGACCATCGGTTTCAGCCGTGGCAACGTCGCCATCCTGAAAAAATTCTGGAACGATGCTCCCGCGCTTTCCGCACCGCAAATCAAATTGCACAGTTGGAATGAAGTGGCCGCGCAACTTAAATCCGTTTATGAAAAGGTATTGTCCGGAGGGCGGAGTTCCGAAATATTGGTCGGAGGGCGAAGTTCCACGACGCCCTGATTCAAGACAAACCTCATCTGCAAATCGTTGTGCGTTTTATCGTGATTCAGTCAGGGTCTCGCAGAGCTTGACCCTCCGAAATATTGGTCGGAGGGCGAAGTTCCACGACGCCCTGATTCAAAACAACATCATCTGCATATCGTTGTCCATTTTATCGTGATTAAGTCAGGGTCTCGCGGAGCTTGACCCTCCGAAAAATTGGTCGGAGGGCGGAGTTCCACGACGCCTTGACTTCGGAAAAGAATGGGTAAGGCGCGATTTAACAATCCATACTAAACATTGTTTCGTATTAATCTCAATTCAAGTTCTCGCGGAGTTGACCTTTCGACTTAGCTTTTCGCCAACACTTCCCGATAAATCTCTAGATGCCGCCGCGCGATGATCAATGGATGATACAATTCGCGCATTCTCTTTGCTGCTCCCGTCGTGCGCGAATGTCCTTGCCGGATCCATGCGGTCAGCGAATCCGTCAACTCCCGCCAATCGTCGCCGTCAAAAAGTTCCGCTCCGGGAATTCCTTCCGCTATATCCGGAATCCCGCCAAGCCTTACGCCGAAAAATTTTAAATCCCGCGCCAACGCTTCGGCTACGACCAGCCCGAACGCTTCTTCGGATGGAAAATGAATCAGTCCATGTGCGGCGTCCATTTCACGAATGAGTTCTGCCGTGCCGATTTCCGGAATATGGCGTGCGTGTCCAGTTGCTTCCAATGGCTTGAGCCGGTCCCGAAAGGCAATCGCATAAGGCGCCGAAAAAAAGGCCCGGCCGATGAAGCGGATTTCAAAGTCCAGCCCTTGCCGTTTCAACTTTTCCGCCACCTCCAAAAGCTCCACTTGCCGTTTGCGCTCGGTAATGGCGCCGACATTCAACAGCAGGCATCGTGAATGGCGTGGCACATCAGCCGACGATTGTTTTAAAAATTCTTGGCGCAAAGGATTGGCTACGCGCCACGTTTTCTTTGTCCGCGGCGTCACGAGCGATTCCGTGTAGGCAGAATTACAAAACACGCCCGCCGTGCGCGGCAATGCGACATTTTCTAGCCTGGCGGCGATCCATTGATAACTGGTAATCGGTGATCGGAACATGCGGGCAATTTCCGCCATATTGCCATGAATCGTCAGCACATTAGGAAAGCCGGAAAACACCGCGCCCAGCGCACATTCGCGTTCCGTGCCCTGGCCGTGGACGATGTCCGGTTTGATTTCACGCAGTTTCCTTTTTGTGGCCCGCACACAACCCTGGAACAAGGTCCGGCCCCAGCCAATTTTCGGCACATGCAAACTGTGGAAAAAAATGTTGGGCGCGAGCTTTTCCGGCGATGAAATCATCGGCCGTTGTGTGCAACCGATGACATGAACCTCCGCCTCCGGCAAATGCGTGAAACCTTGCAACAACGCCTCCGGCGCCGTCCCAAACCACGGCTTCGGATTATCGTATTGCCGATACGGCTCGCGGTTGTCGGTGGTGAGGACGGCGATTTTCATCTGCTCAACCGTTTTTGATATTCCCCCAACAGGCGATCGGAATAATCCTGCCATGTGTTCTGTGCTGCGCCCTTTTGATAAGATGCATCCCCCATTTTGCGATTCAATTCCGGGTCTGCTGCGATACGAATCATTGCGTCGGCCAATTTTTCATGGTGCCGTGACGGAACAATAAAACCTTCGATGCCGCCAGAAATAATCGTGCTTGCTCCACTTTCATGTGTGCCAATGATGGGCAATCCTGCTGCCGCTGCTTCCGCTATAACACGGGCAAAGCCTTCTTCCACCGATGCCAGCACAAACGCCGAACACGTTTGCAGTAGCTTCGCCAAATCGGAATGCGATAGATGAGGATAATGTGTAAACGTTCCCGCCCACCGTTTTTGTTCACGCTGGAAATCAGATTTATAATTGCCGGCGCAAATCAATTCGGCATCAGGGAATTTTTGTTTGACCAATTCAAATGCGCGGAAAAGATATTGATGGCCTTTGCGCACGCAAATGGTGCCCACAGAAACAAAACGCGGAACAACGGGAACCGATGTGCGCGGCTTAAAAATGCTAGTATCCACGCCAAATGGCGTGACAAAACATTTCTCCGGCGGAATGCCGTTCTGCACCATCGTATCGCGGACGAAAGTAGAAGGACAAAGAACTAAATCGGCGCGCTCTAATTCGCGATTCATCCGCGCAAACATCCATTGCGGTATCGGAACCTTTTCTCCGGGACACCATAAATCGCATTCGCGCTGCCAATAACCGTAGTAACTGGTTGGATGACTGTTTTGGCAATCAATCACTTTGAGAGCGCCAATTTTTTCCGCCACGTCAAACGGCTCAGATGCATAACCCATGACGGCGTGAACAACATCCACACCAGTAGGCCAACATTGAGCTTTGAGCCACATTTTCCACAAAGGGAATAATGCATAAAACGCATGTTCCGTCCAAACCTGTGGAAGAAAATGAAAAAACGGCTTCATCACCGTATGAAATGGCCAACATCGGCGAAATTTTTGAAAGGACACGCCGGTGCTATTCTTATTAGAAATCCATAAACCAGCCAATGAATTACGGTTTTGAAACCCTTTGGCCGTGTGTGGTAAATACCATCCGCCACAGGACGTGAGCAAAACTTGCATTGATGAAACGCAGTTTGAAATAAGTGGCTTATCGCTTCAAGGAATTTTCGGTTCGACTAAAGTCGACATTTCGTCTTTCTTGACAATTTACACTGGAAAAAACACGCTTGATAAAACATCTGCTTTAATGAAATGGTTTAAAGATTTGCGTTACCGGGTTTTTTACGGGCTGTTTTTGAACAAAAATTACAAAGTCATCTCGAGAGGAGAACGTTCAACTGGCTGTGCCTGGAATTTTTGTCCCGACTATCTTGATAGCAAAAGCATCATTTACGGTGCCGGCGTAGGCCGCGATATTACGTTTGAGCGCACATTAGTTGATGAATTTGGTGCTTCGGTGGTTTTGATCGATCCGTCGCCAACTGGCGCG
>DASTWS010000027.1:0-90911 GCA_035776755.1 Verrucomicrobiia bacterium | reverse complement strand
GAGCCAACTCCTTCGGATGGAAGAAGGCTGGTGGCGGAGCGCGGTCTAACAGACCGCTGAAGCAGAACGCTCTGGCCAGTGCTTTGACATTTCAACGACTCGCTGTCACGTTCTGCTTAGCTTTGCTGTGTTAGGCGGATTGTGAGCTTTCGGATCAGAAGCCACGGAAACTTTCATTGCGAGCCGGATATTTGAGATCGTGAGTCGCGACAAGCGGCGAGAGATTTGAGTAGTTTGTATTTTTCGTTGCGAGGCGTTTTTCCAAAGCTGGCGCTGGTTCGAGCGTCAGGCAATTTGAGAGCTGAGAGTTTGCGAGTTTTGTTTTGCGAGTGAGATTTGAGGTATGAGAAGTTATCCGCCTAACACAACGCTGGAGCCAACGGCGATTCGCGCTTTCAGTTCCGCATTCGCGGGCGACGGTTTGTTCCACCGTGGCTCAGCTTTTGTCCGTTAGGCGGATTCACACCATGAAGTTCACTGTGCCATTGTTGCTTGGTTGTCTTGCCTTATGTCTGACATCCTGCTGGTCGCCACCCGGACAGGGACGCAAGGCGCAGGCTGGATACAGAGCAGCTGCTCCGGTGATTGCCGCTTTAGATAAGTTCCACGATGAGCATGAGCGTTATCCCACCAATTTGTGCCAGTTGGTGCCATCGTATTTATCGGATTCGAGGGCATTGCTTGTTCGCGGTCAGACCGTGCCAGTGCATTCGCCTCGTTCCTCGGCAGTTGGAGATACTGCTGGAGAGTCCAACCTTGATTGGTTTTGGTATCGGCCCAGCAGCAATTCGTATAGCCTCATGTTTCGTTATACTGGTCCTGGCATTAACACCTGCGTTTATGATTCGACCACCAAAAGCTGGAGTTCCAGTGGCTGTTATTGAAGTCCATCCGCCTAACACAGCGCTGGAGCCAACGGCGATTCGCGCTTTCAGTTCCGCTGTCGCGGACGATGGCTTGTTCCGCCGTGGCTCAGCTTTTGGTCGTTAGGCGGCTTCACACCATGAGCAAACCGAAGACACTTGCCAATCCGCCGCTGTTCTTGAGGCATGACCTCAGCAAGGACAGGGATGATAGTCCTCGGATGGCTGGTTTGGCACCGGCACAAGGAGGCCAGGTATATTTTTTAGGTTCACAGCTTGGCACCAAGATTGGCTGCGCTGCCGACGCTCGCTCGCGAGTTCGTTCTCTGGATGGCATGTTGCCATTTGAGACGGAGATTCTGCACATCATCACCACGGATGACCGTTACGGATTAGAGCAGGCATTTCATTTTTACTTTTCTGACAAGCACATTCGAGGTGAGTGGTTTAGTTTGACGCCCGAAGATATCGCGTTTATCAAGTCGCTCGACGGTCCACCGCCGACGCCGAAGCCACCAAATCATCCATACATGACAGAGGATGTTCCATTTTGAAAACGCCGCCTAACACAGCGCTGGAGCCAACCGCCGATGGCGCATTCAGTTTGCCGGTAAGCGTTGGGTTTGCCATGCGTCAGTTCGGCGGTGGCTCAGCTTTTGTCCGTTAGGCGGCATCGAGCGTTATGGCCATATTCATTTATTTCATCAGAGGTTTTGCATTACTGCGATGCTGTTTTTCTAGTTCTTATCGCACGCGGACGCGCGAGCGTTGGAAGAGGACACCACAGCATCGTGTTATTTTTGAGGTGGGCACAGGCATCATCGGATTGATTGCCGTCGGAACAATTATTGCCGTGATTATTGTCAGTTCACAAAAATGATGCCGCCTAACACAGCGCTGGAGCCAACCGCCGACCCGCGATTCGATTTGCCGGGAAGCGTTGGGTTTGCCACGCGTCAGTTCGGCGGCGTGGCTCAGCTTTGATTGACAATCCGCCGGCATGCTTCTGACGCGCGCCTGTATCCTTTCATTGCGGCAATCTTAGGTCTTTTTCTTGGAGCTTTTCTGTGGGTAAAGGTAGTCGGCCCTCACATCCTGCCATGACGCTGTTATTACCTGACGCATCGCCGGCCAACGGCGAGAGCGTAGAAAATTGAATAGAGTTTCCATACATTGTTAGGGTGCCAACCCTTGATAGCGGATAAAGCGTTCCAGCTTATACCCGGGATATTTCTTCGCAAATAACTCTTCAGCTTTTGCAGCAATTGCTTGGGCGTTTGGGTCGTCAACATCACCATTTACCAAAACATGAAATTCTTGCATTGATGAAAGACCTGGGAAAATTGAGACAGTTATATTTTTACCATTAAATGATGATTTAAAATTGGGAATCAATGAAATATCACCACCATCACCCCAATTATTCGTATATTCAGAAATGATTTTTAAATTGACTTGCGCGGCTAAATCATCAGCAAATTCTTTAGCCGTGTGATAATCAGCAACAATGCCAGCGGGTAGTTCTCCAATATAGTTGAATTCATTCACCGGCATAGAATGACAGCCAACAATTGCTATTAATGCAAGGAGGCATGAGTATCTTTTCATATTAATATCCGAATGCACCTGTTATGCCAAAAGGTATTGCGCCGATTGCGCTATACGCAAGACCTAAAGGCCCAGTCGGAACTTCACCTGCATGAAATGGAACAAAAGAAAAGGTGTCAGTCCTGCCTTGGCTGGAAATGATGAGAAGCGTTAGATCGGATTCCTGCCGCGCGTGTTGTTGCGTTTTATCCGCAGATGACGCGGATTGCGCCGATAAATCTGCGGATTCAATAAACGAATCCTTTGCGTTCCATGCGTTCTTTCGCGGCTAATGATCCAGCGGACTTCTGACCCCGATGCCGGGTTTCGGGTTGGCGCAAGTCACCGGCGGCATGGCTCAGTTCTTGGTCGTTAGGCGGCATCGCGCACTTCATTTACAGACCAGCATCGAGTTGCCTTGATTTTGTTGTTTTGGATTTTCGAGGCGGTTTTCGTGGCATCTGGAGTGGCTATGCTTTTCTGCAACCCAACATTTCATCGGTCTTTTCATCCTCAGGCCATTGCCGAAGGAGCACAGGTTACATGGATGGTGTCATTTCTTGGACTTTTGGTTTTATCATTTCTTTTGAAGCGAGCAGCACGCCGCATTGCAAATACCGGCTGGTTTACGTTATGCGGAGTGATTTTATTGCAGATTGTTATACCGTTACTCTGATTTATGACGTTTAGTTTCAAATTTGAAGTGCGACAGAATGGTTGGTAATAGACTTCGTTTGGCGTCAAAAGGGTCAGTCCTGCCCATTCGCCACTACGCCGCTGTTTTCATTTAGTCCGGCCTTTTGTCCTATTTTTCAGACAGTCAGAGAGTCTGGCGGCATGCGGTTGCCATCCCAAACGTCACAGACCTTCGCTCAAAAAGGGCGCAGTCCCACTAGGCGGTTGGAAAGCTAACCCTTAATGAATCGAGTTTTCGTTGGCGAGAATAATCAGTGAATCTTCAGCTTTTCGGGATTCTCATGTTTCAGGCCGTAATTGACGACCCAGCGCAACATGCCGATGCTGAAATTGGAATCCGACGCCGCGCCGGTGAAAAGTTTCGCAAAATGATTTCGATACCACGGCGACATCAATTTCACCCACGGATATTTCATTTCCATCCGTTCGCCAACAACTACGGAATTGAACAGGCTGCCGTCGTAAAAATAATCCGCGATCTGCTGCCAGCATTCGAGGTGATGAATGCAGGCGTCCTGATATTTTTTGAAGGCATTCGCGGAACCGTTTTGGATGGCTTTGGCCAAAAGGATGCCGCCTTGCATTCCTAAAAAGAGTCCGCTGGAAAAAACCGGGTCAATAAATCCGGCGGTATCGCCGACAAGCGCCCAGTTTTCGCCGAAAAGTCTTTCGGAAACGAGCTGGTAATTGGCGTATTCCATCACCGGCGTCAAACGTTTCGCGCCGCCGGCGACTTTCATCAAAACGGAATCCTGTTTCAGCAGATTGTCGAACTGTTCTTCTTTCGTCGCGCCAAATTTCGGCAGATGCTCTGCGCCAATGACCATGCCGACGGAAACGCGGTCGCGGAGTGGAATGCGCCAGCTCCAACCGTGGTCAAGCCGGGTGGTGTGAACGTGGCCTTCGTAATCGAGTTGTGTGCGGTCAACATGCGCAAACAACGCGGCGTCCTTGCGGCCGCCTTCGCGCGCGCCGATGCCGAGCAATTTCGGCAGCAATCGCACGCGCCCGGTGGCATCCACGATCAAATCGGGCTGGCCGTTGAAGCAATTTCCCGTCGCCGCAAGCGTCGCCTCGCTCAATTCGATTTTATCCGCGCCGGGAATTTTTTCGACGCCGGCGGCCATTTCAAAGATTTTCACGCCGGCTTTGCGGGCGGCGTTGAGCAGGGTGTCGTCGAATTTATCGCGCGGCACGTTGTAGGCGTAACGCGGAAGCGGCCCGCGGATATCGTTGAACGGAAAAGAAAAATTGACCGTTTCCGTCAAATTGATCGTTGCGCCGGGTTTGAACAGGCTATAAGCGGCGATTTCTTTTTCGACACCGAGTTCGCGCAACATGGGAATGACCGCGGGCACGAGCGATTCGCCGACGATGAGCGGCGCGCGTTTTGGCTGATGAAAAATGGCCGTGCTGATTTTCGCGCGCGCCAAAAGCGTTGCCAGCGTGCTGGCCGCCGGACCGCCGCCAAGAATGGCCACCGATCTGATCTTCCGGTTCATTGCGGCGGTGAGAATAAACTTCGCCTCAAAGGAAGGCAAATTCATAGCGGACCAGCGCATTGACATCACGGATGCGCTTACTAAGCTTTCGCGGATTCAATCAGATGAACAGGTTGATCAATGGCGGCGACTATTTGATGCTGGGCTTCGATCACGAACTGCGGCGCGACGGTTACGCCGGCAATTCATGCCACATTTTCCTCGAATTGGATTCGGCCGTCCCAGTGGATGCGCTGCGACGCCGGCTGGAGCTTCTTGCCGGTCATTGTCCGGTTTTAAATGCCCGGCCCGGCGGTTTGATTTTTCCGCATTGGAAATTGCCGGGTGAAGTCGTTCCGCCGAAAGTCCGTGTCCGCCGTCAAAGCGAGGGCGTTCTAAACCAAATCATCAACGAACCGCTGGATGTGAAAAACGGCGAATTGACCCGGCTCGATTTGATTGAATGTGCAGGCGCCAAAACGACGATTGTGTTCACCTGGCTGCACGCCCTGATGGACGCCCGCAGCGCGGAGTATTTTATCGCCGTCGTTGGACGCGACGAATTGCCGCTGCCGGCGCCGGAATATATTGCGCCGGCGGTTCCGCATCTGCCGTTTCGCGAACGATTGCGGCGCATCGCGAAAAATTTTCAAACCTACAACCGTTATCGCGAAACGCCGCCGCGCTCGCCGGGGATCCGTAATCCCGACGAAAAGCCGCGCCTGATGTATCACGTGGAAAAATTTTCGGACGACGAAACCGCATGCGTGCAGGCTAACGCCGTCCGGTTGTGCGGAGCGCTCGGCGAGGCGCAATTTCACGCGGCCGTCGCAGCCGTTGAACTTCACCGGTTGCAGACGCGATTGAATTGTCCCGCCCCGAGCTATGTGATTCCCGTGCCGGTCAATTTACGGCCAAAAGGAAACATCGAACCGCTCTTCAGCAACCAAATCACCATGCTGCTGTTGCAATTTCTGCCGGCGCAATTGAATTCGGTCGCCCAAGCCGTCGTTGAATTAAAAAAACAAACGACCTGCGCGATGCGCGACGGAATTGTGGAAGGCGGCGTGCTGTTTCTCAATTCACTGCGCGTTTTGCCGCTGCCGGTTTATATGGCGTTCGCGCGTTTCGGGTTGAAAGGTGAAATTTGCTCGCTCTTTTGCGGAAACACTTCCGCGGTCAATCCGCAGGTCACGACTTTTCTCGGCGCGCCGATTGAAGAATTCACCCATGTCGCCGCCGTTCCGCCCTCGCCGGGCATCGGCGTTATCTTCTTTCAATTTCACGGCGAGCTGCGCCTGACCGTTCTGCATCTCACCAAAACATTGAGCGAAAATGAAGCCGCGGAATTCGCGTCGGCGTTGCGTTCGCGGCTGTTGAATCCAGACGATTAAACGACGGCTGGCAAATCGTCCGCGAATTTTTTACACTCCTGCGCTCTAAATGACCGCGCTCGACCAATTTTGGCCGGAAACATTTCGTTACGCAAAAAAACATTCGCCATTTTACCGCGAATGTTTTCGCCGTTTCAGAAATGTCCCGCGGCTCGAAGAATTGCCGGCGACCGACAAAACCATTTTGTCGCGACGCAATTTTGATTTCCTTTGCGTTCCCAAAATTGAAGTCGCGGAGATCGTCACGACCAGCGGCACGACCGGAAAACCGTTGTTGTGGATGTTGACAAAACCGGACGTTGAACGCCTCACGCTGAATGAAAAAATTTCCTTTGAATGTGCCGGCATCACGCCGCGTGACACCGTGTTGGTTGCCGTCGCGCTCGACCGATGTTTCATCGCCGGGCTCGCCTATTGGCGCGGATTGAGCGAACTGGGCTGCGCCGTCGTTCGCGTCGGCGCGTCGTCATCGCTGCTCATTTTAGAGATGATGGAACGCGTGAAACCGACGGCGATCGTCGCGGTGCCGTCATTCCTGCGCGTGATCGCGGATAAAGCGCGCGAAACCCAATTCAATCTGAAAAGATCGTCCGTGAAGAAATTGGTTTGCATCGGCGAACCGGTTCGCGACGGCAATTTTCGATTGAACAAATCGGGCGCGGAAATTGAAAACGACTGGAATGCGAAAGTTTTTTCGACTTACGGCGTGACCGAATTGGCCAATTCACTTTGCGAATGTGAAGCGGGCAGGGGAGGGCATCTGCACGAAACGCAGTTGCATCTGGAAATCCTCGACGACGACGGAAATTGTTTGCCCGACGGCGAAACCGGCGAAGTGGTGGCGACGACATTTGGCGTGGAAGCCATGCCGCTGATTCGTTATCGCACCGGCGATTGCGCGGCGATGTTTTCGGAAAAATGCAAATGCGGGCGCCAAACGCCGCGGCTCGGGCCGATTGTCGGGCGCAAAAACCAGAAATTGAAATTCAAAGGAACGTCGCTGTTTCCGTCCACGCTGCAATCGGTTTTGGAAGAAACCGGCGGCGTTGAAAAGTTCGTCATCATCGCGCGCGCGGAAAATTCATTGTCCGATTCGGTGGAAATTTTATTTCGCGGCGATGCCTCGCCGAAAGCTTTGCGCGAAGCATTCCAGGCGCGGGCAAAAATTGCCCCGCAAATCCGGATCGCCTCGCCGGATGAAATTGAGAAATGGCAATGGCCGCCGGAAGCGCGCAAGCGGCGGACGTTTGTGGATTTGAGATGAAATACTGCGTTCTCATCCCGTGCTTCAATCATTCGAACACCGTTGCCGCCGTCGCGCGCGACGCGCAGCCATTCGCGCCGGTCATCGTTGTGGACGACGGTTCGACGCAACCGCTGCCGGAGCTGCCGGGTTGCGAGATTATCCGGCTTGAAAAAAACTCCGGCAAAGGCGCGGCGTTGCGTGTAGGTTTTCGGCGCGCCATGGAGCGGGGATTTACACACGCCATCACGATGGACGCCGACGGCCAGCATTTTGCCGAAGATTTGCCGGGAATCATTTCCGCCGCGCAATCGCAGCCGGAGGCGTTGATTGTCGGCATCCGCGACATCCGCAAAGCCGGCGCGGTTTGGCATCGGCAAATCTCCAACGCCGTTTCCAATTTCTGGTTCCGCGTGGAAACGCGCGTGCCGTTGCGCGACACGCAATGCGGTTTCCGCTGCTATTCGCTGGCGCTTGCGGAAAGATTGAAAACGAAATCCGGCCGCTACGCGTTCGAGCTGGAATTCATGGTGCGCGCGTCGTGGATCGGAACACCGCTGGTGCCCGCGCCGGTGAAATGCACTTACGCCTCCGGGAACCGCAATTCACATTTCCGGCCGGTCGTGGATTTGGCGCGCATCACGCGGATGAATTTCGTCCTGGTGGTGCAATCACTGTTATTGCCTCGGCATTTGCGCGCGCTCTGGTCGCTCGGCCAAAAAGAATCGTGGCGCGACATGCTGCGCGATTTCTTTTCCGAAAATTCGCACGATCCGCTGCGCCTGGCGCTGGCTGTCGGCGTTGGATTGTTTTGCGGCATTGCGCCGATCTGGGGATTTCAAATGGTGGCGACGATCGGGATTTCGCATTGGCTGCGGTTGAATAAAGCGATTGCGCTCATCGCCAGCAATATTTCCATTCCGCCGGTCGTTCCATTTGTTCTCTACGGCGAATTGGTGCTGGGACGCTGGATGATGACTGGAAAGAGCGATGTTGATTTTTCCGTGCGGGAAATGACGTGGGCGCATGTCAGGGAATACGCCGGGCAATGGTGCGTCGGCAGCCTGGCGCTGGCAATCGCGCTGGCGATCGCCGGAACGGCAATGACTTACGGGCTGGCACGTCTGTGGCGACACAAATGAAAACTGATTTTTATCCGAAATTGTATCTCTGGCTGGCGGCGCATCGGCGGGCGGTCTTTTTTACGGCATTTCTGATCGCCGGAATTTGTTTTGCTTTTTCCTCCCGCATTTCGCTGGAAGAAAACATTCTCGCCGTCCTCCCGCAAAATGATCCGATTGTTGAAGATTACAAATACACGATCCGGCAATTTCACGAACTCGACCGTGTTTACATTGATGTCGGCATCACCAACCGCGACCCGCAACAATTGGCGGGGGCTGCCGACGCCTTTTATGACGCGCTGTCAACCAATGACCTTTTTGCGCGAATCACTTACCGCATCGAAATGGGAAACCAACAGCAAATCACCGGCTTCCTCACCGGATCGTTGCCGAATTTATTCACGACGAACGATGAACCGGCGCTGGCGGAAAAATTGAACACCAATTCCATCCGCGCTTATCTCGTTGAAAAACGGCAGCAATTGGCCGGGCCGGAAGGGATGATCATGAAAGATGTCGTCGCCGCCGACCCGGTCGGCATGACGGGGCTGGTGATTCAAAAAATCGTTCCATTGCAAACCGGTTTTGGCGATGCCCATGTCGAAGATGGCCGGATCACCAGCAGCGATGGGAAAAATATTTTGATCGTCGCCGAGCCCAATTTTCCCTCCGGCGATTCCAAAAAGAATGCCGTGCTGGTCAACGAAATGGTCGGCGCGGCCCGCGCGGTGGAAAAACAATTTCCCGGCGTTCATGTTGCCATCACCGGCGGCAACCGCATGGCGTATGACAACGCCAAATTGATCCGTCGCGACGGCACGCGTTGCATGGTCATCGCGATTTCGGCCATGTTCATCCTTTGTTTCAGCGCGTATCGGCGGCGCTGGCTGGCCACCGTCACATTTTTGCCTTCGCTGTTCGGCTCCATCGTCGCCGGGGCTGTTGTCGCCTTTGGAAACGACCACGTTTCCGCCATAGCCGTCGGTTTTGCCAGCATGGCAATCGGCATCACCGTGGATTACGGGATTTACGTTGTCTATCACCTCGACAACGCGGCCACAGATCGCGCGTCCGCCGGAAAAATTGTCGCGCGTCTCGTCCTGCCGACGTTTATCGGCGCGATGACGATTATCGCGGCATTCACCGTGTTATCCACGTCGCCGATGCAGGGCTACCATCAACTCGGTATTTTCGGCGCATTCGGCGTCATCATGTCCGCGGCGTTTGCGCTCTTTGTTTTGCCGCTCATCGTGCCGCTGCCCAAAACGCCGCACGTCGAGCCGTTGCGGTTCACCGGATGGATGGAAGGTTTTCATGCCTGGCAAAAACGTTATCGCCCGCATCTGCTGGCGGGCGTTGCGGTTTTGACCGGAATCACGGCGTTTGGAATCCGCCATCTCCGATTTGAAGGCGATATCGCCAAATTGAACGGCGCCACCGTCGCGACCCAGGCCGACGACAAACTCATCAACAACGTCTGGGGTAACGCCCTTGGCACTACGCTCGTCGTCGCCCGCGGCAAAACCGTGGATGCGGCGCTGCGCCAGGACGATCGCGCTTACGACCTTCTGTCCGCGCAGACCAATGTCACCGACGTTTATTCGCTTTCCGCAATTTGTCCCGCCCCGGAAACACAAACTGAAAACATCCGTCGCTGGCAACATTTTTGGACGCCGCAACGGAAGAAAAATCTGCACGCCGCGTTGCAACAAATCGGCGGCGAATTGGGCTTCCGCACCAACGCCTTCGCGCCATTCTGGAAAACCATTGACCAAAAACCGCCACTCATCACATTGGACACTTTTCGCGGAACGATGCTTGAATCTGCGTTGCAGGAACGCGTCGCCGTCAGCTCAAACGATGTCGCCATCAGCACAATGATCAAGCTGGGCGACCGTTCGAAAGCCGGAGACCTGCGTTCCGCCTTGCCGGGGTTTATCCTCATTGACCAACGAAATTTTGCGGAACACATCGCCGCGCTCGCCCGCGGCAACCTCGGTCATTTTGCGATGTGGACCGCCATCGCCGTCGGCATCATCGTTTACCTGTCGCTCGAAGCGATTGAAGTCGTTCTCGCCACGCTGTTGCCGATTGCCTTTGGACTTTTCTGGACGCTCGGCCTGATGGGATTGTTCGGGCTGCCCATCAACGTGGCCAATTGCGTCTTCGTCATCTTCGTCATCGGGATGGGCGAGGATTACAGCGTATTTTTGGCGACGAGCAAATTGGATGTCTGGCGCGGGCATCCGCCGCGAATTGACCCGACGAGCGCGTCGGTGATGATTTCCGCATGCACGACGATTTTTGGATTTGCCGTGCTCTCGTTCGCGCAACATCCGGTGTTGTTCTCGATGGGCACGACGGTTTTGCTCGGCATGGTCAGCGCGTTCATCGCCACGCTCGTTGTGACGCCGGCCTGCGTGGACGTGCTGCTCTGGCGCAATCCGCCGCGCGGCGCGCCGCGATGGTGGCATTTCCCGGCGATTCTTTGGGCGGGGCTTTATCTCGCCATGAGCCAAAGCGTTGTCTTCGGCCCGGTGCGTTGGATTCTGAAAATCATCGTTCCGAAGAAAACGGATTGGATCATGCGCAAAATTTCGCACACGGCGATGACTATGCTGGTGAAGACCTTCCCGCTCGGCAAAATCGAATATCAAAATTTCTCAGACGAAACGCTCGCGCGCCCGGCCATCGTCATCAGCAATCATCAATCCGCCGTGGACGTGCTCGTGGCGTTTATCATTTCGCCGAATCTTTGCATGACCGTAAAAAAACGCGTTTACGATGCGCCATTCCTCGGCTTCGCATGCAAGGTGTTGAAACACGTCGTCGTGGAAGCGAATGAATCAGAAAAGACTTTGGCTGAATGCCGTCAGCGGCTCAATTCCGGCCTGTCGCTGCATTTCTTCCCCGAAGGCACGCGCTCGCCGGACGGTTTTGTCCAACGCTTCCGCCGTGGCGCCTTTGAACTGGCCGTCGAATTGAAGCAGGACATTGTGCCGGTCGTTCTTTGCGACACCAACACCTCCATGCCGCGTGATGCGTATTGGTTTGAAGCCGGCCACGCGACCGTTCGCGCCCTGCCGCGTGTGACGCCGGACAATTTCGATTATTCGCAAGGCGCGGCCGCATTGATGCGTCATTGCGAAAAGATTGTCCGCGATGGATTGCAACGGCAATTGGATGAAATCAACACGCCGGCGACCGTTCGCCGCAAAGTGGCACGTCTTTACCGTTATCAGGGAAAATTCGTTGAGCAATTCGTTTTCTGGAAAATGAAAGCCGACCCGGTTTTTCCCGCGCTCGACAAAGTCGTTCCGCGCAGCGGATTCATTCTCGATCTCGGCTGCGGTTACGGCATGGCCACGCATTGGCTCTCGCAATTCACCGACGGCAGACGTTTTCTGGGCATGGATTACGACGAAAACAAAATCCGCGTCGCGCAGCGCACCGCCGCCGACAATCCGCGCATCCGGTTCCAGGAAGGCGATATTCTGGAAGCAGACTATCCGGCGTGCGACGTCGTTTTGTTGCTCGATGTGTTGCACTACTGGCTGCCGGAAAAGCAGCAGAACATTTTGAACAAAGCGCGTCGCGCGCTGCGGACGGGCGGCAAATTGATCTTGCGCGACGGCGCAAAAGCTGAAGGAGCCGCGCATAAAAATGTTTATCGCTGGGAAGTCTTTGCGACGAAATTCAATTGGAACCGCACCCGCGAAGGGTTGCATTTCCAGACACTCGACGCATTGACCGCCGCGCTGAAAAAAGCCGGGTTCGACAATTTGGAAATCCATCGCGAAGCCGGCCGCGACTCCAACGTGATGATTGTGGCGACGGCCGGCAAAGAAAATTGAATTCCCTGGCTTGTCGCGGACAGTGCTTTCCTTTAGTGTTTCGCGGAATCAGCCACAGGCATGGGCGTTAAAATATCCAGGGTATCCGGCCGGTGCTTGCGCTTTGAACGAAGTATTCAACAAACCAGAATCAACCATGAAAACTCATCATCTTAAGCCATTGCTTTTCCTTTGCGTGCTGGGCCTGTTGTCCCGCGCTGACGCGGTGGTGTTAATGACCGATAATTTTGATTCCAACATGCTGGATACCGGCATGTGGGACACCAACACTTCACTGTCGGATATTTATGGAACGCCGATGGTCGTCGTGGCGAACCAGCGTTGTGAGATCACCGCGCGCGGCTACCTGAACACCGTTACCAATTACGATCCGGCCGTCCTTGGCGGCTTGATGATCACCGGGACCTGGACGTTTGTGAATGACAGTGGCGGCGGGGGTGATTTGCCCTGGGTGGTGACTCGCAGCAGCGGGGCGCCCTCAGGTTATTATGCGGCTGCCGGCGAAGTCACCCAGGGAGTCAATTTCCGGGTGGCCGTATCGCAAACCTCCACTTCGCCCAATTTGTTCACCATCGTTGGCGATGGCCCCGCCACGGTCACGGGTCTGAATGTGGTGAGCAACACGCTGGATCTTGTTCAAGGCGATTCCGCGACTTTCACCATCACCGATGACGGGACAAATTTGACTTTCAGCATGGTCAAGGTCGGTGATTCCAGCCAGACCGCCTACGCAACGGCAGTTTGCACCAATCACTTCGCCGTCAATAAAGTGTCCTTTTACAACCGGGAATATGCCGGTGATACCGCCGCCGTAGATAACGTAACGATTCAAACCATCACCTCCCATCCGCAACTGACCATCGCCCCGGCGGGCAACCTCTCGGTTTTGTTCTGGCCTGCATCGGCCACGAATTACGTTCTAGAAAGTGTCACCAATCTCACTTCCACCAACTGGACGGCCGTCACGGACGCGGTGCCGGTGATAGCTGTCACCGTTAGTAACATGTCACCCGCCCGGTTCTTCCGTTTGCAGGCACAATGATTTTCGGGCGGTGTTTGGTAAGAATCTCATTTCCGCGCCGCCGCCTGCAAATACTGGCGCAGTTATTTGACGTGGCCTGCGTGGAATCGCTTTGCAGGCTGTCGGCCACGGAATGGGGGACCGCTTGTTTTTGTTTGTTTGTTTTTCGACGCCGCTTGCAGCGACGTCAAAAGTGTTGAAATGGTCGAAAAACAAAGGGATTTCGTAAAAAACGTGCTGGACGCGGCTGTGACGATGGCCGGCGCAGCGCGGGTGAGGGCGATAAAAGTTCCGGTTCTGCAAATCCAGGTGCGGCCATTTTGAGTCCCTGCAATTGACGCTGTCGTGTCAAAGTTTTACGCTGTGACAATTTATGAGCCAATTGCAAGATTCGCTGGTGGAGTTGATCCGCCGCACTTCCGCCGAAATTCCCGACGACGTCAACTGCGCGCTGATCCGGTCACTGGAAAATGAGAAGAAGGGAACGATTGCTGAGAGCGCGCTGAAGATCATTGACCAGAACATCGAGCTGGCGAAGCGGAAATCGCAGCCGATTTGCCAGGACACGGGCAGCATTTTGTTTTACATGGACACGCCCGTTGGTTACGACCAGATCACGTTTGCCGAAACCGCGCGCGAAGCCGTCAAGCTGGCGACGAAGAAAGGTTATCTCCGCCAAAATTCCGTGGATTCGCTGACGGGAAAAAACGACGGAACCAATTGCGGGCCTGGCGCGCCGGCATTTCATTTTCATCAGCATCGCGGCATGGAAATCTCGGTGAAATTGATTTTGAAAGGCGGCGGCTGCGAAAACGTCGGCGCGCAGTATTCGTTGCCGGATGATCATCTTCAGGCCAACCGCGATTTCGATGGCTGTCGTAAAGCCATTCTAGACGCGGTGTTGCAGGCTCAGGGAAAAGGTTGCGGACCGGGAATCCTGGGCGTGTGCATCGGCGGTGACCGCGCGACAGGTTATGAATTGAGCAAAACGCAATTCCTTCGCTTGCTCGACGATCGCAATCCCGAACCGAAACTCGACGCGCTGGAGCAGGACATTTTGAAAACGGCGAATGAGCTGGGCATCGGCCCGATGGGTTTTGGCGGCAAAACGACATTGCTCGGCGTGAAAATCTGCACGGCCAATCGCGTGCCCGCGTCGTATTTCGTCAGCATCAGCTACATGTGCTGGGCGTATCGGCGGCAGGGCGTGACGCTCGGCGCGAATGGGGAAATTCAGAAATGGCTTTATTGAAAAATCGTTACATCGTTGAATCGTGAATCGTTAAATCGAAAAATGGACGCGAAAGAAACATTTAGAACGTTCGAAAGCCTGGAAGTTTATCGGGCGGCGCGGGAGTTTCGGAAAGAGATGTATGCGGTTTCGCGAAAGCTTCCTGAGATCGAAAAATTTGGCCTTGTGAGCCAAATGCGACGGGCGGCAGTTTCACTGACGAACAATATCGCAGAAGGGCATGGCCGCTATCATTATCTCGACCAAATCAAATTTATTCTGCAAGCGCGTGGTTCGCTGGAAGAATTGATTGATGATTTGAATGTTTGCGCTGACGAAAAATATTTGCCAGCAGCAGAAATAGATAAATTAAAGCAAAATGGCTGGCGCGTTTCGCAATTGCTCGGTGGCTACATCCGGTTTCTCCGCAAATGCAAAGCCGGCGAAAATCTTCAGCTTCGAGAAATGCAGGCGGAATATGCGGCGACGGCCGACGACGAATTTTCTGATTCGACGATGTAACGATTCACGATTCAACGCTTATGACCAAACTTTCATTTCCCTTCACCGAAGATAAAATCCGCGCGCTGAAAGTCGGCGACGAAGTTTTGATTTCCGGCGTCATTCACACCGGCCGCGACGCGGTTCATAAATATTTACACGAAGGCGGAAAATTGCCGGACGGTGTCAGTTTCAAGGACGGCATTTTGTATCATTGCGGCCCAGTCGTTTTGAAGCAGGATGACGGCTCCTGGAAAGCCACCGCCGCCGGACCGACGACTTCGATCCGCGAGGAGCCGTATCAATGGCAGGTCATCCGCGATTTCGGCCTGCGCGGTGTCATTGGCAAAGGCGGCATGGGTGATAAGACGTTGGAAGCGTGCAGGCAATACGGCTGCGTTTATCTGCACGCCGTTGGCGGTGCGGCGCAGGTGCTGGCCGAACGGATCAAACGCGTCCGCAATGTTTACATGATGGATAAATTCGGCGCGCCGGAAGCGATCTGGGAATTTGAAGTGGAGGATTTTCCCGCCGTCGTGACGATGGATTCGCACGGCAATTCTTTGCACAAAGAAATTCTCGCGAAAAGCCAGGAAGCGCTCGCGGCGAGACTTTAACGCGGCGCCGTTGCGCGCGCCGGTTTGGGATGCGATTGTTCTCAATGAACAATCATTTCCGAACTGAATCCGATTCCATGGGCGAAATGCGGGTGCCGGAGGACGCTTATTTCGGCGCGCAAACGGCGCGCGCGGTCGAGAATTTTCCCATCAGTAATTTTCGATTTTCGCGATCATTCATCCGCGCGCTCGGCTTGATCAAAAAATACGCGGCCATCGCGAATGCGTCTCTTGATTTTCTTCCGCGCCATATTTCCGATGCGATTCAAAAAGCCGCGCAAGAAGTGATTGACGGAAAATGGGATTCGCAATTTGTCGTGGATATTTTTCAGACCGGTTCCGGCACTTCGACCAATATGAACGCGAACGAGGTGATCGCGAACCGTGCCTGCGAAATTTCCGGAGGCAGGGCAGGGGACAAATCCATCCATCCAAACGACCACGTCAATCGCGGACAATCGTCGAACGATGTGATTCCGACGGCGATTCATTTGGCGGCACTGGACGGAATAATTCATCATCTGATTCCCGCGCTGGAAGAATTGCATTCGGCGCTCGGCAAAAAAGCGAACCAATTTGATTCGATTTTAAAAATTGGCCGGACGCATTTGCAGGACGCGACGCCGATTCGGCTTGGACAGGAATTTTCCGGTTATGCGAGTCAAATTGAGCACGGAATTGCGCGGCTGAAACCCCTCGAAAAGAATTTGGGCAAATTGCCGCTCGGCGGAACGGCGGTCGGAACCGGAATCAACACGCATCCGGAATTTGCGAAGAGAACCATCGAGGGCATTGCGCAAGAGACGAAATTGAAGTTGCGAGAGGCAGCCAACCATTTTGAAGCACAAGCTGCCATCGATACGTTCGTTGAAACCAGTGGCACGCTCAAAACTGTCGCAGTGAGCTTGATAAAAGTCGCCAATGATATTCGCTGGCTTGGCTCGGGTCCGCGCTGCGGTCTGGGCGAAATCAAATTGCCGACCACGCAGCCCGGCTCGTCTATCATGCCGGGAAAAGTGAATCCGGTGATGTGTGAAATGGTGATCCAGGTCGGCGCACAAGTCATCGGCAACGATGCCGTCGTCACGTTTGCGGGGACGTTCGGCAATTTTGAATTGAACACGATGCTGCCGATCGCCGCGTATAATTTACTTCAGGCGATTGATTTGCTGACGAATGCGAGCAGAGTTTTTTCACGTCGCTGCATTTCCGGCTTGGAAGCCGACGCGGAAAAATGCGAAAGCAATCTCGAACAGAGTTTGGCGATGTGCACCGCGCTCGCGCCGGAAATCGGCTACGACAAAGCGGCAAAAATTGCGAAGGTCGCTTACGAAACAGGAAAAACCGTCCGCGAAGTCGCGTCTGAAATGAGCGGCCTCAATAGAGAGAAGTTGGATGAATTGCTTGATGTTCGCAGACAAACGGAAAATCGCGAGTAGCTCACATCTTGTCATTGCGAAGCCGTGCCGTCGTAACTCCAATTGACATCGTCCCGCGCGGGGTCGCCGACTTTCGTGCCTTTTTGACAAGCCAGATAATCGTATTTGAAATATGCTGAATGGCCGTCGAGAAAGGTCAGGTTTGCGCCGGCGCTGTGCCGCGACGACAAATGATTCAGCGAACCGCGCGGCGCGCCTAAATCGTTCAGCGGATTTGAACCGTAAAACGGCGTCTCGCCGGAATTCGCCCGCACGTCGGAAAAAAATACAAACGCCGAAGGATGGCGGACGACCGTGGCCTTGAATGGCGGACCGGTCGGTGTCGCGCCGTTCGTGCCTTTGAAATTGATGCCGTAACAGAATGCCACACGCGTCATCGGATCAACTTCCGCCGGACGAAATTCCGCGCTGGCGCAATTGAAAATGTTTTTGCCGTCCACAAAATTGACCGGATTGGATGCGTATTGCGACAGCGGCTTTTGCGAAACATACGGCGGCAACGCATTGAACCATGCGCTGTTTCCAGAGCCCGCAGCCGAAAATGCGGCGAGGTCGGTCCATTTGATTTTATCCTGGCTGTAACCCGCTGGCGCTCCCGGCGCGCTGCCCGGAATGCTGAAATCGGGAAAGATTTGGCTGCTGTCATCCAGATACATGTTCAGCGCCAGACCCAATTGCCGCAGATTGCTCAAACAAACGGCGCGATATGCTTTTTGTTTGGCCGCCGCGAGCGCGGGCAAAAGCATCGCCGCGAGAATGGCAATGATGGCGATGACCACGAGCAATTCAATCAAGGTAAATCCGCGTTTCAGTTTCATAGCGGCGAAAGCGTCGCAGAAATAAATTTTCTACGCTTCCGGCGACTTGCGCTTTTTTAACGGTGAATTGCGACGATTAAAAATTGCACGCGATATAAAAATTGGCAGACTGGCATGGTGCCGGTTTTGCCGAAGAAATCATCTGTAACTGTTTTGCCATTCACCGAGCGTCCGGCATGGCAAAGTGTCGGCGATGGCTGGCGTCATTTGCATGGCAGTTTTCGCGGCGCAGGCGTCAGTTTTGAATGGCACGATTTCAAAACGCACGGCGAATTCGATTGGGGAAAGAGTTTTCATCCCGAGAGCGTGGAAATCTGCTTTAACCTCGAGGGCAATGGAAAAGTGATGGTGGACAAAAATGAGATTTCCTTCGATCCATTGACCATCGGATTTTATCGGCGCGGCGAACAGATTTTGGGCGCAACGCGTGCCGCAAATCAGCGGCATCAATTCCTCACCGTGGAAATGTCCTTCGCTTTTCTGCGGAAGCATTTGACCGAATCTGTCGCGTCGCTGCATCCGATGATTCGCGAAGTTGTTGCCGGCGAATCGGAAAAATCCGCCATCGCGCCGGTAACGCGTTTGGCGAGCCGCCAGCAGCAATTGCTGGCCAGCTTGCGGGAAGCGCCGGTATTGGCACTGGCGCAGACCGTTTGGTATCAGGCCAAAGCATTGGAAGTGGCGGCGGAATTCTTTTTCGTGGCGCCACGAGGCCAGGAACTGTTTTGCCAGCGTCAGCACCGGCTTTCGGCTGAACGCGTGGAAAAAGTCGTCGCATTGCTGCAAAAAAATCTCGCATCGCCACCGACACTGGAAGAAATCGGACGCGCCGTGGGTTGCAGTCCATTCCATTTGAGCCGGACATTTTCGACGGCGATGAACATGACGATTCCGCAATACGTCCGTCAATTGCGGATGGAACGCGCGGCAAAATTGTTGCGGTCTGGAAAATTCAACGTCACCGAAGCGGCGCTGGAGGTCGGTTATTCGAGCTTGAGCCATTTCAGCCAGGCATTTCATGAGACGTTTGGCTGTTGTCCCGGACTTTATCCGTTGCGGATGCCATCGCAGAAAGCGATGCCCAAAAAATAATTTCGACAGGCTTCACCTTGCCGTTGAGGATTTTGCGCCTATAATTTTGGCGTGCTCGACATCAAATTGATTCGCGAAAAAGCTGATTTTGTCCGCCAACGTCTCGCCACGCGCGGAGCTGGGGACGAAAAGAAAATTGATGAATTGCTCAAACTCGATGAGCAGCGCCGTTTAGCCATTTCCAAAGTCGAAACGCTAAAAAGCGAACGCAATCGAGTCTCTAAAGAAATCGGCGCCTTAATGGCAAAAAAAGAAATTCACGCTGCAGAGGCAAAAAAATTAGAAACAAGAGATTTGGGTAAAATCATTGCCGATGTTGATAAGCAAATAACCGAAGTTGAGGCCGCGCGTGACGCGCTCATGCTGCAATTGCCAAATCTGCCGCACGAATCAGTGGCGGTTGGGAAAACAGCAGAAGAAAATCCAGTCGTCCGCACTCACGGAGAAAAAGCGGATTTCGGTTTCAAACCAAAATCGCATATCGAATTATGTGAATGTTTGAAACTCGTGGATTTTGCCCGGGCGACGAAACTTTCCGGCAGCGGCTTTTTGCTTTACACGAATTGGGGCGCGCGACTGGAGCGGGCATTGATCCAATTCCTCCTGGATTTGCACACCAGCGAGCATGGATATACGGAAGTCTCACCGCCGTTCGTCGTCGGCCCGCAATGTCTGGAAGGCGTCGGCCAGTTTCCGAAATTCAAGGACCAGTATTACGGCGTGGCCGAAGGCGACGACAAGGAAAAGCTCGGCAAATTATATTTGATTCCAACGGCGGAAACGCCCGTGGCGAATATTCATCGCGAAGAAATTCTGGCGGAAAAAGATTTGCCGAAATTGTATTGCGCCTATACGCCATGCTTTCGCGGCGAAGCCGGCGCGGCAGGCGTCGGCACGCGCGGCATGATTCGCGTGCATCAATTTGATAAAGTGGAACTGATTAAAATCGTGAAGCCGGAGAACGGTTACGATGAATTGGAAAAAATGGTCGGCAACGCGGAACGCGTCCTGCAATTGCTCGGATTGCATTATCGCGTCGTATTGCTTTGCACCGGCGATATGGGATTTGGCAGCGCAAAAACTTACGACATCGAAGTCTGGGCACCGGGGCAGGGGAGCTATCTCGAAGTTTCGAGTTGTTCCAATTGCGAAGATTTCCAGGCGCGCCGGATGAATCTCCGGTTCAAGACGGAAAGTGGTGAAAATAAATTCCCGCACATTCTCAACGGCAGCGGCACAGCGCTGGCGCGATTGTTTGTGGCATTGATCGAAACGCATCAACAGGCCGACGGCGGCATTGTGATTCCGAAACCGTTGCAACCTTATTTGAAGACTGAAAAAATCCCGGCGTGAATTTATTTATGACTGGCGATATATGATTTGCGGTCCAAACCATCAGTCATAAACCGGGAAATCGTAAATCCATGCGAATTCTTCTGGCCAGCAGCGAAGTTCATCCGTTCTCAAAAACGGGCGGGCTCGCGGACATGGTCGGCGCGCTCGGCAAAGCGCTGGCGAAAGCCGGACACGAAGCGCGGATTGTGACGCCGTTATATCGCGGCATTCTGGAACAATTTCCGCAAATCCGCCGCGCGGACTGGCGGTTTGATCTGCCGCTTGGCAATAAGCGCGAACAGGCGGAGTTGTTTGAACTCAAAATCAATGAACGCCTGACGATTTATTTCATCCATAAACCGGATTTTTACGATCGCGCCGGTTTGTATTTGGAAAACAACATTGGTTACGAGGATAACGCGGCGCGGTTCATTTTTTTTTCAAAATGCATCGTTCATCTCGCGCGATATTTGCCATGGCGACCGGAGATCGTCCATGTCCACGACTGGCAGGCGGCTTTGGTGCCGTCGTTGATGTTGCATCAGCAGCACGCCGAAGGGTGGGGGAATTTGCCAAAAACCTGCCTGACGATTCATAATTTGGCTTACCAGGGAATTTTTACCACGCCCGAATTTGCGCTGACCAATCTGCCGCTGTCGTATTTAACCATCGAAGCCGCGGAATTTTTTGGCCACTTCAATTGCCTAAAAGCCGGAATCGCATTTGCCGACGCCATCACGACGGTCAGTCCGCGATATGCACGGGAAATTCTCACAGAAGAATACGGCTGTGGATTGGACGGCTTGTTGCGCAAGCGACAAAACCGTTTGGTCGGAATTCTCAACGGCGTGGATTATGATGAATGGAACCCGCAAAACGACGCGTTTTTGATCGAACCGTTTTCAGCGCGAAAATTGTCCGGGAAAAAACTCAACAAAATCCAGTTACAGAAAGAAGTCGGACTGCCGGTCGCCGACGCGCCGTTATTCGGAACGATTTCGCGCCTCGCCGAACAAAAGGGCGTGGACATCCAATTGGCGGCGCTTTCAGAAATGTTGAGCGCAGATATCCAATTCGTTTTGCTCGGCAGCGGCGCGCCCGCATTTGAGCGCGGTTATTTGGAATTGGCGCGGCGATTCCCTAAAAAAGTTGCAGTCCACGTCGGCTACAGCGAAAAGCTCGCGCACCAGATCGAGGCCGGCTGCGATTTTTATTTGATGCCGTCGCGATTTGAACCCAGTGGCCTGAACCAGATGTATAGCTTGCGTTATGGCACGATTCCGGTTGTTCGCGCCACTGGCGGATTGGACGACAGCGTGGTTGATTTTACAGAAGACGCGAAATGTGCGAATGGAATCAAATTTCGCGAATATTCCGCGCGATCGCTCGCCAAAGGTATTCGAAAAGCTTTGGCGCTTTATGAACAACCGGAATCTCTGAAACGTTGCCGCCAGAACGCGATGAAAGCAGACTTTTCCTGGGAACGGACGGTTGGTGAATATTTGAAAATTTACAGCAGCGATTTCAGCGCTGTGCAAAATTATTGCGCTTATCCCGCTGAACGAGATTGGCAAAACGTCGCGCCCGTTCGCTGACGACTTTGCTTGGATGTTTCAATTGCGTCGGAGCATTCCACAAAATATAGAATTCAAAATCCGTCGGCGCGCGACCGTGTGCCTGCTCAAACCTGGAAACCCGTTTGGCCATGATTTTTTTAGCGGCCACCAGCGCACTGTCGGCATCTCTTGGATCGCCGCCAGGCCAGAAAGTCGGACGGATTTGATATCGGGAAATTTCACCGCATGCACCGATTGCGTAATCATTATCGCCGCTTTCGAGCATTGAAAGAGCCGACCAACGATCCATAGCGGCAGCCGAGAAAGCCAACGATGCAACAAGCATCGCGCAAAACCAAACAATGAACAAAACTCTCCTTGTCATAACTATTTTGAAATGGCCAAACAGTTTACTCATGAAGCGAAATTTGTCAAGAATTAATTAAATATAACAAACATTGTCTAACATAAATTAAACACCCTGCGGTTGTTGTTCTTGTTGGGATTTTTAATTAATCCTTAAATTTATTGTAAGATTTTATGCCTTTACGAATCGCCCAACGCGGCGCAAGCCGGGTTAAAAGTATTAGAATCCGGTTGCGGACGCCTGGAATGGCGATGACTTTTCTGCAGCGAAATGCGTGATAACCGTATTTAGCGACCGATTCGGCAGATATTTTGCCGGATTGGATCCGCCGGACTTTCGTTCCCCGCGCAATATTGCCAAAATTACTTTCCGTCGGCCCCGGATCCAAAGCTGTCACGGTTATCCCGGTTCCCAAAAGTTCTTCGGCGAGCGCCTCGGTAAACGATTGAACGAATGCTTTGGTCGCATAATAAATCGCCATGCCGGGCCCAGGAATGAATCCAGCAACGGAACCGACGTTCAGGACGCCGCCGCGCTTGTGCTGAATCATCGGCGGCAGAAATAATCCGGTCAGCTCAACGAGGGCTGAAACGTTGACGCGGATGATTTCCATTTGCGTCGGCAATGGCAGTTCGGCGAATCGGCCATGCAATCCAAATCCGGCATTATTGACCAAAATGTCCGGGAAAATGTTTTGTGCTGCCAGTTTGGAATAAATCTGTTTTGGTGTTTCCGGCAAGGATAGATCGGCAGGTAAAACAATCGTTTCGATTTTATTTTCCTGGCGCAGATCGGCGGCGAGTTTTTCCAATGCAATTTGATTTCGAGCGACCAGTATCAGGCGGCAACCGTCGCGAGCAAAACATCGGGCCAATTCCAATCCAATTCCCGACGAAGCGCCGGTGATCAAAACCGTTTCGGTCGCGCTCATGTAATCAGTCGTTGCCCCAGCCGAAACGTCTCGTCAGCGGCCAATAAACGAAAAATGATTTTCCGATGACGGCGTCCGACGGAAAATCTCCCCAGTAACGCGAGTCCAAACTATTCATTGTATTATCGCCCATGACAAAGAAATGTTTCGGTGGAATCTGGACTTCACTTCCCGACGCGAGCCCCTGCACCAGCGCATGGCCATAGTAATGATTTTCGACGTATGGCAACGTTGTCGCGCCATTCGTCGCGCCATAAAATGTGTAGAGATTTTCAAATTTGGGCGTTGAGGCGGTAATCGGATTGCCATTGATGACCAGATTGCCGGCAGGTTCTGTTGCATTGCCAAAAAGCGGCGGTGGCTGGGGCACGCCCGTAATCTCGTAATCCTGATGCAGCGAAATCGTTTCTCCGCCGAGACCGCATAATCGTTTGATATAAAACTCATTGTCTGGAATGCCCCACGGCCGGCGGCGGTCTTCAGGAATGCCTTTGGTTTCAAAGACGACGATATCGCCACGTTTAGGCGGACGGAAATTGTAGGTAAGACGGTCAACAAACAAATGGTCGCCGGCGCGAACTCTTATTTTGACAATATCTTCACCTTTATGATAAACGCGGCCGGGAAGAATTCCCGCGCGCCGTCGCAAATCGGATTCTCCAAAGTCCGGCGGAAACCAGATCGTTTGTTCGACACCGCCGATGGTAAACGATTGTTTGATGTTAAAAATTAAAAATTTCCTCATCGGGCTGATTGAATCCACCGTTCCATCGGCCTTTGCGACAACGTGCAAATAAGAAATGCCTTGAAACCATTCTTTAATCCGTTCCCATCCAGTCGGAATGACCAGATCTTTTTGCGCTTGCGCCAGGTCTCTGACCTCTTTTTGAAGCCGGTCCACTTGTCCTTCTTGTGGGCCAAATCGTTCGATGTATGCCGTCTCCGTCATGGCCGAACTAAAATCCGGCGTCGAAGTCACTCCGTAAAGCGTCGGCTGCATCGAGCCGGTCGGAATCTTGAACGGCTGCAGGAAAAACGTCCGGATCCCCATCGCCACGGCAATCGCTACCAGCAGCACTTCGACATTTTCGCGCCAAACAGGATGTGGATGCGTTTTAATCCACTTTTCAGCGGCAAACTGAAGCTCCTCGGTTTTGATGCGGATTTTCCCGTCGTTTTCGTTCGCAGCAATGGCCAAATTCAATTCATTGATTTTCGCCTGGATCGCGCCGATTCCTTCCGGCTTGAGCAAATCGCGCTGTGCGTTGAACAATCGCTGCACATGCTTGCGCATGGCAACGGCTTCGCGAATGGTTCTGGAAAACAACCGGCGCATCATAATTTTCTCTTCGACAAAAATTTTGCCAATCTGAACAAATTTATTTTGCTGCAAAATATCCGTAACACGTTCAAATGAAAGATAATTCTAAATCTGATAAAACCGTTGAGAAAATTGCGCGAACAGTCATCGTCATAGAATCCGCGCTTGATTTTCGCAATCCGGTGAAGCAATTTGATTTCGAAAATTGGAGAAAAATTAACGACAAAAAATTATGGCACACGAATTACCACCGCTCCCCTACCCGTCTGACGCGCTCGAACCGCATATTGATAAAGCCACGATGGAAATCCATCACGGCAAACATCACAAAGCCTACGTGGACAACCTCAACAAAGCTCTTGCCGGCAACGCCGCGCTCGAGGCCAAATCCATCTGCGACCTCGTCAAAGACATCGCTTCCGTGCCGGAAAACATCCGCGGCCCGGTGCGCAACAACGGCGGCGGGCATTGGAACCATTCATTCTTCTGGAAAATCATCGGACCCAAAGCCGGCGGCGCGCCGACCGGAAAATTGGCTGAAGCCATCAATTCCACGTTCGGATCCTTCGGCGATTTCCAGGCGAAATTTGAAGCCGCCGGTCTTGGCCGTTTCGGCAGCGGTTGGGTTTGGCTGGTTTCAAATAATGGAAAACTGGAAATCTGTTCCACCGCCAACCAGGACAATCCCTGCATGGGCAAAGCCGTCGCCGGTTGCGAAGGAAACCCCTTGCTCGGCTGCGATGTCTGGGAACACGCGTATTATTTGAAATATCAAAATAAACGCGCGGATTATCTCAAAGCGTTCTGGAACGTCGTAAATTGGAACGAAGTCGCGAAGAACCTTTAAGTCCTTGCGGACGGTCACCTTTAAAACGCAAATGCGCCGATTCATTTCGGCGCATTTTTATTTCGGAGGGTTGAGCTCCGCGAAACCCAAATCTTTTAATTTGTTATTAGGGCGTCGTGGAACTCCGCCCTCCGAATTCATTCAGGCAATTTTTCCGCAATCTTTTCCGGTTTGGGCAAAATTTTATTTCCTTCGCCCAAAACGATGACGTGCGGCTTCCAATTTTTCGCTTCGTCTTCGGTGAAAATTCCGAAATTCATTATTGTCAGCAAATCGCCTTTCTTGCCGAGATGCGCGACGGCGCCATTCATGATGATCTCCCCGGCCCCGCTCTTGCCGCGAATGACATAAGTTTCCCATCGGTGGCCATTGGCCATGTTGCCGCAAAGAATTTTTTCATATTCGCGCAGGCCGATGGCGTCCATGAGGTCGCCGGAAATCGTCAGGCTGCCTTCGTAATTGACGTTGCCGCCGGTGACGGTGGCGCGGTGGATCTTGGATTTGAGCAAAACCAGTTGCATGAGCGGAGAATTATAGCGCGACGCGCGGCTATTTCAATTTGAGAATTTCAACGGGCAAAATCTCCTTGTCAAAATTCTTTGGCGGGCGCAGAGTCGATTTGTGATAAGAATCACATCCTGCGTCGTTGTAATTATGAGCATTTTTTCATTTCTATTCGGCGGTTGCAGCAAACAATCCGAAACACCGATTAACATGAGCGATAAAGAATTACTTGTAAAAGGTTGGAGCGACGCAGAATTGAGACAAATCCTTGGTGATTTTCAACGTTTGGGCGGCAATAGGCTTTCTTCAAATTTTTCAACCGAAATTCAAAGTGATAACGGCGCGGTCTTGAAAGTCACATTTCCTGCGGACATTCCATCAATGGATTTTTGTTTTCTTGTAAACTATGTGCAGTATCCCAAAGGCTTTGATTTGAATTCACGGCCAATTCTTGTTGCAGGCAGAGCGACTATTAGTTCAGATTTTCTTCCTTCCGACCAAAGTCTTATTGGCAAAAAGATTCTAATTTATGTTCCGAGCAATGATAAACGGTATGATGAAGTTTTTGCACAAGCTGAGGGAAAAAGTTTTGAATTTCCATTTACAATGACAGGTTTCAAACAAGCGCAAGAATCTCGACTTCCAATTGGAGTTAGCGACTTAAAATGATTTTCTAAAATTTTTACGAACGCAAAGCCATTCATTATTTCAACTTCAAAAAATTTTTCAAAATCGTTTTGCCGTTTTCCGTCAAAATGCTTTCAGGATGAAATTGCACGCCCCAAATCGGCAGCGTTTTGTGCTTCACGCCCATGATTTCGCCTTCGTCGGTCTCGGCGGTGATTTCCAAAACGTCCGGCATCGTGTCGCGTTTGATGACGAGCGAATGATAACGCGTCGCCAGAAACGGATTCGGCATTCCTTCAAATAAATCTTTTCCGTTGTGTTTTATCGGCGACGTTTTGCCGTGCATCATCCGATGATTTACGACGACTTCTGCGCCGAACGCGTGCCCGATGCATTGATGTCCAAGGCATACACCGAAAACTGGAATGCCTTCACTTGCAAAAGTCTTAATGACATTGTTGGACAAACCGGCTTCGCGCGGCGAACACGGTCCGGGCGAAACTAAAATGCGTTCCGGTTTCAATTTGCGAATTTCTTCGATTGAAATTTCATCGTTCCGTTTCACAACAACTTCCGCGCCCAACTCGCCGAGATATTGCACGAGGTTGTAGGTGAACGAATCGTAATTGTCCAAAACCAAAATCATTCGTGCCAGTATAACCGCAAAATTTCAAAAGGAAACGCGATTGTGCTGACTTGAAGGATGCGATTCAAATTGACGGATGTTCAATGACCATTGAATCTTTGACCGATGGACGACAACAATTTTCCTCCGCCTCAACCATTGCTGCCGCAATCGTCCGCGCCGGCGCATTCTGAATTTTCGCAGCGACAATACGACACCGCCGGCCAGCCGATTCGCCCGACTTTTGGACAAAAGGTAAAGAAATCGCTCGCACCCATCGGCGTCGCATTTCTGATTTTCGTCAAGTATCTGGCCAAATTGAAGTTTCTTCTGCCGTTTCTAAAAACCGGACTCACGATGCTGCTTTCCATCGGCGCGTATGCAATGGCCTGGGGCTGGCAATTCGCCGTCGGCTTTGTGTTGCTGATTTTCGTTCACGAATGCGGACATTTAATCGCCGCGAAACGGCTTGGACTGAAAGTCGGCGCGCCGGTTTTTATTCCATTCATGGGCGCGCTCATTGCCCTCAAAGAGGCGCCGCGCAACGCGTGGATTGAGTCGCAGGTCGGCATCGGCGGCCCGCTTTTGGGAACGCTCGGCGCCGTTGTTTGTGAAGGAATCTATTTGCTGACGGGAAATCCGATGTTTCGCGCGCTGGCTTACACCGGCTTTTTCCTGAATTTGTTCAACCTCGCGCCCGTAGGATTTCTTGATGGCGGCCGCATCGTCACCGCGTTATCGCCGTGGTTGTGGATCGTCGGCTTTGCCGTTCTCGTGGCGATGACGGTTTTCAGATTTAATTTTCTGCTGCTGTTGATCTTAGCCTTTTCATTACCCCGGCTGTTTTTTCTCTTTCGCAGGAAAACCGCAGAAGAATTGCGCTATTTTGAGGTCACGCCTTCGCAGCGATTGGAGATGGGTGCTTTGTATTTCGGATTGATTCTATTCCTCGTTTTCGCGATGGAACTGACGCACATTCCGCGTGAAGCATTGCAATGATTATTCCAACACCTGTTCGATCAGCGACGCCGGAACTTTTTGGCCGAATTCAACTTCACCGATCTTTCGCGCGAGAACGAATTTGATTTCGCCGGCGCAGACCTTTTTGTCCAGCATCATCGCGGAAAACAATTTTTCCCGCCGCGATGAATTCAATTTGATCCGTGTCGGCAGGCCGGCGCGCTGAAATAAACCTTCAATCCGGTCAACGTCATATTGCGGCAGGCCGAGAATTTCGCGCGAAAGTTTTGCAGCCGCAACTTGCCCGATAGAAATCGCTTCACCGTGCAGATATTTTCCGTAGCCGATGCTGTTTTCGATGGCGTGCCCGATCGTATGGCCGAAATTGAGAATAGCCCGCGGCCCGCTTTCGGTTTCATCCAGGCTGACGACCTCCGCCTTGATTTCACAACAACGCGCGATGACCGGCGCCAAAACATTTCCCTCGCGTTTCAAAAGTTTCGGCAAGGCGCTTTCGATCCGCGCGAACAGATCCGCGTCGTAAATGATTCCGTATTTGATGACTTCGGCCAAGCCGGAACGATATTCGCGTTCAGGCAACGTGTTCAAAGTCTCCAGATCACACAGGACCAACCGGGGCTGATAAAATGCGCCGACGAGATTTTTTCCCGCACGCAAATTCACGCCGGTTTTTCCGCCGACCGAGCTATCCACTTGCGCCAGCAAAGTCGTCGGAATTTGGACAAAAGGGATTCCGCGCAGGTAAGTGGCAGCCACAAATCCCGCCAAATCGCCAACCACGCCGCCGCCAAGCGCGACGATGAAAGATTTTCGTTCCAACCGGTGAGACGCCAGCTGGTCATAACAATGTTGAACGCACTTCAGGCTTTTCGCTTTTTCACCGGCGGGAATGGTCATGAGGACCGGCTCGAATCCGGTTTTTACCAGTGACTCATAAGCACATTCCGCGTATTTTTTTCCCACATTGGTGTCGGTGATAATGGCGCAACGGCTTCCCGGCTTGAGGCGCGCACATTCAGAGCCCAATTTTTCCAAAAGGCCGGGTGCGATTTTGATTTGGTAACTGCGATTTCCGAGTTGGACGGGAACGATGCGCACGCTCGAAGGATAAGGACTGAAATGGATTTGCGAAACAAAAAAGCCTAGCAAATCCGCACGACCTCCAGCCCAAGCAATTCGCCGAGCTTGCCGATCTTGTGTCCGACATGGCCAATTCCGACCGCGCAATGATGCGCTGGCCCTTGCGCGTTCCAATCGTTCATAAACTTTCGCGCGCCAATGGAAAACTGGTAACGCGAGTTGGTATTGCCAATTTCCAGAATCGGGCCGGGAACGGATTCGCCCTCCGCTACGAGCAATTTGATTTTTCCATCCGGAGTTTCGACCACCGAGAGCAGCGTGACAGCGCCGTGTTTGACGGACATTTCGACAGACAGCCCACGGCCTACTTTTCCGTGATAAACTTTCAGCGGGCGCACCTTGGTTTTTCCCTCGGCAATCCTGATGTGTCCTGGGCCATCGTGTCCCATTAAAACGACATCGTTCCGGAAATCTATCGCGTAATATTCCGTAAACGAACCGCCGGCGCCGAACAGGTCCATAATTTTCATGGCCTGGACGTTTTTGACTTCGTATTCGCCGGCCACCGGGATGCCGCGCGCGGTCAATAATGAATTGCCAAGAATGATTGAACTGATGGCGTCTTCATTTTGTGCGTTGCCCGTTCCGTTGTAAAAATAGGCCAGCGAACCCAGATCGTGCTCGTTTACCAGCCGGTCAAGCGCGACAGAAGTTTTTGCCGCACGTTGCAATTCTTTCGACCGGCAATCCGGCTGCACATCGAAAACTTTTTTGAAATACGCGACACGGTCGGCGATTTGTTTCGACGTCACGGCACGTCGCAACGCGGCCAATTCATCCACCTCCAGAATCTCGATGTGCCCGCCGAACGTCGCGCACTGCAGCGTGGTGTCCGAATAAATATCCAGCATTCCGCCGTAGTAATGTCCCATTAAACCAAGTCGATTGTGGAACATTCCGTTTGCGATGCGCGCCGCTTCAATCCACGCATCTACTTCATTCCAACATTCCGGATCATTTTCCAGCATACCGGTGATTTGGTGGAATGATATTTTTGTGCGATTAAAAACATTGGAGATCTCCGGCACCGGACATGCGGCGCAAAATGCCAGCCATTCACCAGTCATCGCCGTGCGGTCGTTCATTTGATTGAATTTCGCGTAATCAATCGCCGGCGACGGAGAGAGATTCAAAATGATGACGGGAACTTTGGCGCGTTGAACGACTGGCAGCACCGTCGCGGACAGTGCGTAAGTTGTGACGTGTAAAAAAATCAAATCCACATCCTCCCGGCGAAACCGGTGGCCCGCAGCAAACGCCTTTGGCGCCGAATCAATAAGCCCAAGATTCACAATTTCCACGCTCGGGCGTTTTAATTTTCGCTCGACGCCGCCGACATAGTTTTCAAGCCGCGACTTCAGGCCTTTGAATTGCGGCCAGTAGGTATCGAGGCCGATGCCAAACAATCCGACTCGCAGTGAATGTTTCATTCGCTATGGAATCTGCATCAATTGTTTTGAAATGATTGAAATACAGGATGGCGCTGCGCAGCAACCGGGTCAAAAAGTTTTTCGGAGATGAAAAAAGCCTCGTTGGGGAACGAGGCTTAAATTGGTTGCGGGGGCAGGATTTGAACCTGCGGCCTTCAGGTTATGAGCCTGACGAGCTACCGGGCTGCTCCACCCCGCGGTCAAGGGATGGACAGTATGCCATCAAAATTTGCCCTTGCAAGCGGTTTTCTCACGGCATCAATTTGTGGTCGTAAGATTTCCAGCTTCTTTCGCAGGCTCAGTCGCCGTTTGCGTCCCCTGCTCTTCCACTTTGTGGAATTTTACGCTCACAATTTTGCTAACGCCGTGCTCTTCCATCGTTACTCCGTAAAGCACATCCGCCATCGCAATCGTCCGTTTGTTGTGCGTGATGATGATGAATTGCGAATGCGCAAGGAACCGCTGCAAAATTTTGACGAAGCGCACGACGTTCGATTCGTCCAGCGGCGCGTCCAATTCATCCAGAACGCAGAACGGGCTGGGCTTGACCTGATAGATCGAAAACAAAAGAGAAACCGCCGTCATCGTCTGCTCGCCGCCCGACAACAGCGAAATGCTTTGCAATTGTTTTCCCGGCGGGCGCGCCACGATGTCAATGCCGCTTTCTAAAACATCATTTTCATCGGACAAAATCAAATCGGCTTTGCCGCCGCCAAAAACCTCGACGAACATAGTCCGGAAATTTTCCCGGATTTTTTCGAACGTCTGGACAAACATTTCCCGCGTCTGCGTGTTGATGCGATTGATCACTTCAAGCAATTGCGCTTTGGCGGAAACCAAATCGTCGTGCTGCTTCGTCAGGAATTGATGGCGCTGTTCGGTCTCTTCGTATTCCTCGATCGCGACCAAATTGACTGGGCCGATCTCATCCAGCCGCTTTTGCAACGCTTCGATTTGCTGCGCGATTGAATTCCAATCCGTCGCCGCGCCGCTCGCTGCCATTTCCTCGGGCGTCAGCGTTTGAACTTTCGCCGGACCTTCGTCCGCAAACGTGATCGTGATGCACTCGCTGCGGATGTCATCCAAATTGATATGGTATTTCTGCTGGATTTTTTCACGCAGGTTTTGGACCGACATATTTTTCTGCGCCAATTCAACTTCAATTCCGCCGCGCTGGTTCTGCAAATCCGTCAAATGACTGCGTTGCGAACGCAAATTTTCATCGCGGGCCAGCACATCGGTTTCCTGGGCGTTTTTCTGCGCCAGCAATTCAGCCGCTTGCGCGTTGACCTGTTCCCGCTCGTGCGAAATCCTGGCGATCTGCGCGCGTGATTCGACGATTTCCGATTCAGCCTGGTCTTTGCGGGAAACCACGGAGGAAATTTCGCCGCGCCGTTGTTCAACAACTTGTCTTAATTCAGCGATCCGTTGCGTCAATGTCTGCTGCTGCTGGCGGAATGAGGCAAGCATTTGTTCCTCGGCGGCAAGGGCGACTTTGCTTTCGGTCAACGCCGCGTTTGCAGCGTCACGCTGCTGCCGCAATGTTTCCAGATTGCCCGTCAGCGACGAAACTTTTTCTTGTTCCGTCCGCTCGCGATTTTCCAGTTCAGCCAACCGCTCGGCCAGAGCATTGCGCTTTTCCAGGCCTTCCCGTTCCTGTGCTGCCAGACTTTGAACCTCGAAAACCACTGTCTCGATCTTTTGGTTTAATATTCGCGAAGAATTCTGCAACGCATTGAACTCGCCTTCGCGCGTGGCGATGGCCACTTCTTGCTCGCGCAATTCCGTTTGTGCCTGCTGCAAACTCGCCTGCAACTCTGTTTGCTCGGCGAGCAATGCGCCGCGTTTGCGGCTCGCTTCGGCAATCAATTCCTGGATCCGCGCCAATTCCTTTTGCAGTTCGGCGATCTGGTTCTTACGGCCAAGAATTGAAGCCGGCGCTTTCGGATTTCCGTGACCGTTCAAATAACCGCCCGTGTAAATGCCGTGCCGGCTCAACAAATCACCTTTCAACGTGACGAAATCGCAACCCGCATGGCCGTTTTGAATTTGCGCCGTCGCCGTCGGCAAATCAGCAGCAATAAAAGTCCGGCCGAGCAACGACTTCAAAAGCGGTTCCACCGTCGGCTCGGCTTGAATCACGCTCATCGCATGAACAATCTGTCCGCCAGCCAATTCGTTGATCGGACCGGATGCCGGAGCCATCTCACCAGCAAACGCCAATTGCTTTTCGTCCGGTTGCTTCTGGATCGCCAGCGCCGCAACACTCGCGCGACCGGTTTTGTTCGCGCTCAAATCGGCGATGATTTCCTGCGCCGATTCCGGCTGTTCCGTCAAAACAAGTTGCAAATTGTGGCCGAGCGCGTTTTCAACGGCGACGACAAATTGTTCCGGCACGCGAATCCGGTCCGCGAGCGAGCCGATGACCGAACGTGATTGGCTCAACGCTGCAACCGCGCCGGCGTCGAAACCTTCGCGCGAATGTTCGAGCTGCTCGATGACCGTCAGGCGCGAACGCTTCTCAGCCTGTTCCTGCAACAACACGTCCTGTTCCGCTGAAGATTTTTGAATTTCATCCTGCAATTCGCGCAGGCGGTTTTGTCGCTGCTCAACCGAGCCGCGTTTGGTTTGTGCGCTCAGCCTTTCAACTTCAACGCTGGCGGTAAACTCCTGCAAGCGCGCTTCCAGGCGCGTGCGCTCTTCTTCAAGTTGGACTTTTTCGGCGGAAAGCTTTTCCAGCCGCACGACATTGCCCTGCTTTTGCAGATCCAGCGCGGTAATTTCATTGCGAATGCGCGACAAATCCTGCGCGGCTGTGAACGCTGCGGATTGCGCCGTTCGCAATTCCTCCTGCAAACGCTTCAAATCATTTTCAACCTGAGTCAGCGCGAATTGCTTTTGTTCGAGCGCAACTTTATATTCCGCCACAGCCCCCTCTGATTTCGAAAGCTGCTGCTGCACGTTCGCCAATTCCTCTTCCGACGCGCGCTGGCGTTCTTCCGCCTGCGCGATGTCGGCGAGCGCTTTGGAATTTTGCGATTCCAATTCACGCAATCGTTCTTCATCAAATTGAATGCGACTTTCGTGCCGCTCGATTTCGCCCTTCAATTCCATTCCGCGTTGTTGCTGTGTGGAAACCTCGTGTTCCAATTCCGTCAACCGTTCGCGCAATTGTTTGATTTCATCTTCCCGGCGCAGAATATCCGCCGAGCCGGTTTCGATTTCATCGCGCAATCTTTCCGCCGCGGAATTTCTTTCGGCGATTTCCGCCTGCAACACGTCAAATTGATGCCGGGCGAGTTGGGTTTCCAGATGTTGAAGTTCTTGTGAAATCTGTTTGTAGCGGCGCGCTTTGCCGGCCTGGCGTTGAAGCGAACCGATTTGTCGTTTCACTTCTTTGATCAAATCTTCGACGCGCAACAGGTTTTGGTCGGTATATTCAAGTTTGCGCAACGATTCTTTTTTCTGCGATTTGAATTTGGTGATGCCGGCAGCTTCTTCGAAAATCATCCGGCGATCTTCTGGTTTGCTGGAAAGAATCTGGGTGATGTGACCTTGTGCAAGAATACTGTAACTCGTGCGGCCGACACCGGTGCCCATGAACAACTGTTGGATGTCTTTGAGACGGCATGGCGTTTTGTTCAGAAAATACTCACTTCCGCCGTCACGGAAAATCCGGCGCGTGAGCGTGACTTCGTCGTAGGCGACTTCCACGCCTGCAGCGCGAAGATTTTCTTCACCGACGCCGCCAAGTGTGAGCGAAACTTCGCCCATGCCCATAGGTTTTCGTCCGTCCGTGCCGTTGAAGATGACATCTGCCATCTCGCCGCCGCGAAGCGCCTTGGCTGATTGTTCGCCAAGGACCCATCGGATGGCATCAGAAACGTTGGATTTGCCGCAGCCGTTGGGGCCGACGATGGCGGTGACTCCGGGTTGGAAATTAAGCGCGGTTTTATCCGCGAAGGACTTAAAGCCGAAAACGGTTAAATTTTTGAGATACATGCTCTTTTGGCTGCGGCAATGCAACCACAACTGCTTGAATTAGTAAAGAAAAAACCACAACTAATCGCGGTTTTCGCTGTTGCGGGCACAACTAATGGTGAGGAAACCGGATTTGGCTTGTGCCGACAACTCAATTACTCTTTAACCACCAAATCGTAGATTTTTATACGCTTTTTCCCGGATTCCGTCAATAAGATTCAAGTAAAAGCGCGTTCCGAAACATTTTCTTTTTCGTTCCGTGCGAAATATAAATCGACTGGAAACTGAGAAGGATTCGGTCAATCCAAATCGCACCTCGTTTTCCAACTATTGCCTTACAGTGATTACGCTTGACCCCCCCCTTGCAGCGAGCTATACCTTCCATAACTTCTAACAACGATTGGGACGGCTTATGACTTTAACAAAACGCGATCTGGTCATACGCATCAGCGGCGAAACTGGCCTGAATCAGCAGCAGGTCTTCGACGTGGTGCAGAAAACACTTGATTACATCTCCGAAGCTCTCGCGAAGGGCGACAAAGTGGAATTGCGAAACTTTGGAGTCTTTGAAATCAAAATCCGCAAAGCCCGTGTGGGGCGCAATCCAAACCGGCCGGAAACGGACGTCCCTATTCCGGCGCGCGCAACCGTCAAATTCAAAGCCGGCAAAGAAATGCGCGCTGAGGTTTTGAAACTCACACCGAATGCCTGATTTCATCGGGCTTCTGCGGGAACTAAAATGGGGCGGGCGGGCTTTTGATCAGGACAAAGCGCCGCGATCTTTTCCCGGATGAATTCTGTAAATTCATCGCGCGACAGTTGCAAATAATTTTCCGGCCCAATCGCATCGCCGAAATGGATCTCCACCTTTCGCAGTCCCCTGATGGGATGAAATTTTCCTTTCTTCGTGGAAACGAGCTGCATGTTCTCGATGAAAATCGGGACAACCGGAACCTTCGCTTCATGCGCGATGTAAAAAATTCCCGGGTGACATTGAGCCACCTCCACGCCATTGCCACGAGTGCCTTCAGGGAAAACGACCAGTTGAAAATCGCTTGATGCGCGCCCGAACGTCTTCAATTCTTCAATACGCGCAGGGTTCAATTTTCCCCGTTCCAGCAGGAATCCAAGCGCATCGCTCAACCGACGCTTGAGCGGCGACGTGCTCCACACCATTTTGTCGCCAAGAACTGAAATCGGATAACAACCCGTCCGCCAAAACAAAGCGCCGAGCAGAAACGTATCGAGAAGGCTGACATGATTGGAAACGTAAATGCAACGGCGGTTCGGATCCAATTTTTCCAGGCCGTGTGCGCGGCGCAAGTAGAGCGCTGCCAGCGTAAAATTGGCCGCGCCGCCCAAAAAAAATTGCACCGGCAACAAATTGCGGCGCATTCTTTTAGGGTCGGACAAATCCATAACTGATTCCTGATTTTACTTGGCGGCTTTGGCCCGGCGCAATAAATCTTCGAGTTCGCGTCGCTCTTTCAAAAACGCCGGATGTTCAGCCAAAGCGGTTTCAAATGCTTTTGCCGCATCGTCATTTCGGTTCAATGCAAGCAATGCGCGCCCGCGCAAAAATGAATTTTCATAAAACCCGGGATTCAATCGTTCCGCCTTGTCGGCAAATTCCAAAGCCTTTTGCGGATTCGTTTTCATTACGTTTTCCCCGTCCGCCAAACATTGTTGCGATTGCCGCGTGCGGTCGTATTCGCCGGAAGCTAAAACTTCATCCGCGGGAATCGTCATAGCCGGAAGCTCGCGCGAAAAATCATTCACGTCAAATGCAACAAATTTTCCCTCGCCATTCGGCGGACATGCCGCGTAAAAAATTCCCGCCGTCAGGTCCATCACCACCGCGTGCGTGGCGATAAAGGCGTTAAGCGAACTCCGATGACCGTCGCCCGCGAAAATTCCGCCCGGCAGATCACGATCACGAAGGAACTTCACGGCCAGCGCGGGATCAATTGCGCCATCGTTTTGCTTGAGCAATTCCAGGATCCGCGTTTCGCGCGAAACCGACGTCGCTTCGGCCATGTAATTCGTGTTTCGCGGTTCATCTTTTAGGCCAGCAGTTTCAAAATGATTCGGACAAACAATTGTGTCGCCGTTTGCTTCGCGGACATTGGTAGCCAGCGGCGTTTTTTCAACGACAACAAATTTTCCATCTGCCCGGCTGCCAACGAGCCAGATTGTCGAAACAAAGACCTTTGCGTTGCGCAAAATCTTCAACGCTTCGTCCAGATTGTGCGCGTTCTGTAAAATTTCGCGCGCAACAATTGCCACGGGCGTTGCCGTCTCGCCCGGCAACTTTGAAGGTGCGCCGTTGATCGTCACCGAAATTCCGGCGCGGTTCATTCCCGAAACGACGCCGGCCATCCCCGCCCATGAAAGTGAAATGAATGGAATGCCCTTGTCCGGTTCATACATTTCCACAACGCGATTGGTGCTGAACACCTCCGCAGCTTCCCAATCAAAATTTCTGCCGGTAATCAGATGGCCATTTACCGTCGCGTTGCTCCAGGCGCCGAACGCCGTGCAGCCCGCGCTTTTGGCGATGAAGGGATTATCAATCATCATGTAGGAAACGTCATGAGCCGCGTGATAATTCAGCAGCCGATTATAAAAATTCCCTTCCTCGGGATGAATGTCTTTGCACGCTAATGTCGTCGCGTAAATTTCCATCCGATAATCTTCCGGGATATAATTGCTCAAATGCCGGTTGCGCCAGATGATGTAATTTTTCAAAAGCTCCATCACCCAATGCTGCGGCACGTATTTTTGGATCATCTTGGCGAATTCATTTTCCAATACGTGCATCTTGTCCTGCATCAGCGCGCCGTCGGCGTAGCCGATATCAAACGGCGATCCGGTGAGATAAACGACCGTCAATCCTTCGCGTCTGCCGCGCCACGATTTGCCCAGAAAAGTTTTCCCGCCGCGCGTTTCCGGCTGGAGTTTGGTAATGGAAATATCTTTGGGCAACGGCGGAGGTTGCGCGATTGAATTGTGAAGGATGAACAAAATGGAAAGCCAGCCGGCCAGGACCAGCAAAACCACGCCGATAAAGATTCGTTTAAGCCAAAGCTTTAGTCGCATTGCCGCAATTGCAGAAGAGTTTCCCCCGCCGGCTCGCCGTTGACGGAAAAATTCGCGCGCGCCGAAACCATGTCGTCTGTTTCCGTCAATTTCAATTCCAGTTTCAACGGCTCGTCCGGCAGAATCGGCCGCTGGAACTTGGATTTTGAGATTTCATTCACGGCAAACCGGCGATCACAAGCCCATTCGGCCGCCGCGCGTGCGATTTCAATCTGGAAAATGCCCGGCAAAATCGGACGTCCGGGAAAATGCCCGGCAAACACGTCGTCACGCGCCGAAAAATTGAATTCGAATAATTTCGCGCCGTCATTTTGTTGCGCCGGCCCGCTCGTGCGCGCTGTGAAAATCGAATGATGCATCGTCATTGTTTTGCTGCTTTTGTTTCATCAAACAGTTTTGCCGGCTGCGGCCCCGGTTTAACATCCAAAATCCGCACATCCAGCGTGTAACCGAAACGATGGACGATAAAATGTTTCCGGTCGAGCATTTGCACCGGACAATTTTTATCGTCCGCGCCGCCAAAAATACATTCCAGATCACGGGCAACGCCGTTGCGGATGTATTTTTCCGGAAACATTTGCGACGAACGCATGATATAAATTTTTCCGTCAGGTTTCACCAATATATCTGCCACTACTACGCCCATCATCGCCGTGATCACGAATCGTTTCCCGCCGGTTTCGCTCATCGCCAGAAAACCATCCAGGGGAAATTGCTTGCCGCGCGCAGTGAACGTGGCGCGCTGCGTGATGAATGCATTCGCGGGGAACAGGCCCGGCGGCGGTGAAAAATGATGCGTGACACATCCCGCAAACATCAGCAACAACGGCAGAAAAAGAAATTTACGGCGCATTTTTCAAGGCGGATTCCACGGAGGAAATTTCCAGCGGTTTGTTCTGGTCGAACGTTCGCGCGGGAAATTGCACATTGTGTTTTTCGTGTGAAAAAGTGATACGCGTCAGATCCCCGTTCGGTTCATTCATCACCACTTCACGCGTCGCCGTGAGGTCCGGCGCCAGATGAATTTCCAATGACGAGATCATTTGCCGGATTTTTTCGTCTTTGGGCACCATGATGAAAACAAATCCGTTGTTGGTGGAAACGGAAACGCTGTAATCGTTCGTCATCGCCGATAAATTGCCCTGGTTCATCGCCGACATCTGTTGCATCACGCGCGCCAGCATCTGGGAAAAACCCAGCTTGAGCTTTTGCCATTTGCCGCCGGTGAACTCAAATTGCGCGACCGAATTTTCGTCGCCCAATAAAATTGTTTGATACGGCGACATCGTTTCCCAGCGGATTTTATCCGGCCGCTCCATCAACATCACGCCCTCGCTTTTGAGCGGTTCGGCAAATAAATTCAATTCACGGTCCTGCGTAAAATCCATCGCCACCGTTTTGACCGGCTCCATCCGGCTTCTCAATTTCTCCAAAAGCGGCTGAGGATCGGCGACGGTTTGCAATTCATTGGTCGCGGCAAAAGCAGCGGCGCAAAAAGCGAAAATAAAAATTCCAGCGAGCTTTTTCATTTCAAAATTTCGTCCAACCTCACAATTTCATAACCTGACTTTCGCAATTCGTCCAATAATGATTTCACCGTTTCAATCAATTTGCCGGCTCCCATGTTGCCATCATGCAACAGGATGATCGCACCCGGATGAATTTCCCGGACAATCCGCGACACAATCCTTTTCGGCTCGCGCAAAACCGTGTCAAAACTGCGGACGCTCCAACCGATGACTTTTAAATTCAATTTTTCGGCAGCGCGAAATGTATTTGGATTCGAGAGGCCGACCGGCGGACGAAAAAAAATTGGCGCGATCCCGGCGGCTTTTTCGATCGCATTTTGCGTTTCCGCCAATTCCTTTTGCAATCGTCGCGTCGAATAAAAATTCGTCAGATTGCTGTGAGCGAACGAATGGTTTCCGATCAAATGACCTTCCCTCACGATCTGCGCCGCCAGCGATGGATTTTCCACGACGTGTTTGCCGATGCAAAAAAATGCCGCGGAAATTTTTTCGTTACGCAGCAATTCAAGTAATTGCGGCGTCGAACGCGCATCCGGCCCGTCATCAAATGTCAGCGCAACTTGTCTTTTTGCCAGGGAACCACGGCAAACGAAATCTCCAAAAAATCGAAATTCCGGAACCGCTACGCCCAATCCGGCGACGAAGAGAAAAGCAAGAGCGACAAATGCGACGAAGGGAAAATCTTTTCCAATCAATCCCGTGGCGCAAAGGATCGCCGCCATCAAAATCGCGATTTGAAACCGCTTCATGGTTCAATCAGGCAAATCGCTTTTCCGCCGTTTGCTGAAAGCGTGACCAATAATACGCCGCATGTTTTTTCGCGCGCCAGGGCCACCGCGCGGGAAAAACCAAAGGCTGACGCCGCGTGAAATTCGCCGCAAAACTGTTTGTAAGTCTGATGTTCCAGCCGGTCGCCGCGGCGCTTGGCCAATTCCGCAGCGAGCGATTGATAAAAAACTTCAATTTGAGAAAGGCCGCCCGCGCCGCTCAATATCAATCCGACTTTTTTCAAATCAATGGCCGATTCAATCCAATCTGCTTCCCGCGCAGCCTCAAACGGTTTCCGCCAGCGCCCAATTTTTAGCGCGGAAATTTTCGCCGCCGGCGAATTTGTTTTTGCGCGGACGACATTTACCACGACCGCTCCTTCGCCGGGTTTTATTTTGTCATTCCACACGCGCCACCGCTGGCCGATGCTCAAAAGATATTTGTCCACTTCGTCGGCTGCGCCGACCAGCGCGCAGTCGGCTTCATTGGCCGCCAGCTGCGAAATTCCCTGCCACAAAGCGCATTCAAAGGTGATTTCACCAACCGTTGGCGCGCAATTCATGCCGCGCGCGTTTTGATCAATCGCCACCTGGCCCGCCGGTGAATTGTGGACCGAATTGGGAAAGCGCGCCGGCATTGGTTCGCGCTCGTCTTTGGAAATCAAGTTTTCGATGAATGCGCCGGCATCCTCGAGACATCCCAGTCCGGTGCCGATTGCCACCGCGACGCGCTCCGACGCATCAGGCGCGTGGCTCTGGCGCGCCGTGATGAGCGCCATCTGTTGCAGACGGCTCAGACGCCGGCGCTGGTTTGGATTCAACGATGAAACATCCAGCGTCCCGCAACTGTAAACGAGTCCCCTGCCCTGCGGCAGCGGCGCGGTGATTTCCTTTTCCACGACGGCGCCCGGCACGATGGCGCCGGTTCCGTTGACGGCGATCTCAATTTTTTCCGGCAGGCGCGTTTGCGGGAACACTTCCGGTTGCGAAAAAATCAATACGCCATTGTTTCCGCCAAAGCCGAACGAATTGCTCATCACATGCGTCAGTTGGGCGTGGTGCGATTCTGTTACCGGCACCAGCCCGATTGTCGGATCGCACTTTTCAAAACCTGGATTCGGCGGCAGTTGCTGCCGGCGCAGTGCTTCTACGCAGACGACGGCTTCCATCGCTCCGCTGGCCGCCAGCGCATGGCCGAAAACCCGTTTTGTGCTGGAGAACGGCGGCACGCGGTTGTGAAAAAGCGTTTTAAGCGCAATCGCTTCCGCCAAATCATTGTCGCGCGTTCCCGTCCCATGCGCGTTGACATAATCAATTTCCGACGGCTGAAGATTTGCGCGATGCAACGCTGATTGCATCGCCGCCGTCGCGCCTGCGCCTTGCGGATGCGGCGCGGTGGCGTGGTAGGCGTCGCAACTCATTCCCCAGCCGGTCAATCGGGCCAAAATTTTCGCGCCACGTTGGCGCGCAAATTCTTCGGACTCCAAAACCAAAATCGCTGCGCCTTCGCCCAGACTCATGCCCGAACGCGCGGCGTCAAATGGACGGCATCCCGCCGAATCCACCAGCAGCAGCGAGTGAAAACCGCCCCAGGTCATCCGCGACAACGAATCCGCGCCGCCCGCAAGCATCACGTCGGCTTCGCCTGACAAAATCATTTCCGCGGCCTGCGCGATTGCCAGCGCGCTGGAGGAACAGGCTGTGGCGATCGCCATTCCCGGTCCGTATAAACCAAAACCGTCTGCAATCACGTTTACCGTGGAAATGCATTCATGAAACCGCGTCGGACGGGCGCGCATTTTTCCGTATTTGATGAGATTGGTGAGAAAATTTTCACTGTCGAAAGAACCGCCAACCGACGTGCCCAATAAAATCCCCGCCCGGTCACCGCAATTCCGCAAATCAATTTTTGCGTCCTCTATTGCATCCCGCGCTGCCAGCCAGCCCAGTTTGTCGCTGCGCGAACTTTTCGCCGGGGCGCCGAGCGCGAGCAAATCTTTTTGAACTTCCCCAACAGGAATTTGTCCGTAACGCGGTGATTGAAAAAGCGACAGAGGCTTCAACCCGCTCACGCCCGAAGAAACGGCGCTCCAGATAGTATCCACGCCCACGCCCGGCGTGGCGATGACGCCCAAACCGGTGATGACTGGAAATCGCGCAGACACAATTATGCGGCGCGTTTTGCCGCGATGAATTCAGCCAATGTTTTCACAGACCGAAACGCAGGGCGGCCTTCCTCAATGTCTTTGATGACGATGCCATATTCCTTTTCAAGCAGCACGACCAGTTCCAGCGCATCTATCGAATCAAGGCCGAGACCAGTGCCAAATAACGGCGCTTCGTCGTCAATTTGGTCAGGCGTGATGTCCTGAAGTTTGAGTGATTCGATGATTTTTTGTTTAAGTTCGCGTGTTGAAACTTGCATGGCAGCGTCCATCTGAAATTTCAGCGCAGGTTAACAAAATACAAATTGATGTCACGGCGAATTTCCTGGAACGGTGGAAAAATGATTGCTTTCGCGCGCCAAAAACGCCGCCGACGCTTTGGCAACCGCAGGAACAGAAATCATTTCCGCAAGTCCAGGCGAAACGATTTCGCAAAAGACGCAAACGCACGCATCTATCTCGCCGCAAGAAATCATATCAGTCGCTTCCGCGAAAAGATTTTTGCCATCGCCGACGAAACAAAGGTTTGGGCCGGTCAATTTGAAGTGAATCGCGATTTCGCCGATCGCCGCGCTCGGCAGCGTGTAAGCAAATAAAGTCGGGCTTGGCCCGCCGGTTTCTTTGCGGCTCTTCCAAAAATTCAGATCCGTCGTGAGCGATCCGGCGCTGGCGGCCAGACAAATGCCAATGCGATCGCCGGAAAATTTTTCGAAATCCGCCTGCAATGACGCTACGGCGAGCAACGCGAGTCGGCTCTGCAAGTCGAGCCGGCCGAAACGCGGACCAAGTCGCGCCGAAGGCAATTGCGTTTCATCCACAACGCATTTGGCGATTTCAGAAATTTTATTCATTCGACAAAATCAATGCGCCATTCACGCCGCCAAATCCGGTGTTCAATTTTAAAGCCTTTTCCAATTTACCGGCTCGCGGTTCGCGCAAAATGTTTTTCGGAACGCCATCAGCCGGCGAATCCATTCGTGGTGTGCCGGGCAGAAAATCATTTTGCATCGCCAGCACGCAGCAAACGGTTTCGATGACGCCTGCCGCGCCGAGCGTGTGCCCGAGCATTCCTTTGGAGCCGCTCATCGGCGGGCAATTTTCGCCAAAGACCAATTTCAACGCGAGCGATTCCATCGTATCGTTGTAACCCGTGCCGGTTCCGTGCGCGTGAACAAAATCAATCTTCGCGGCGGAAATTTTTGCCGAATCAAGCGCACGCCGGATTGCCGCAGCCAGTCCGGAACCATCGCGCGAAGGTCCGGTCAAATGATTTGCGTCGTTGCTTCCGCCAAAGCCGGCAATTTTGATTTTTGAATCCGGCGAAATATCTCTTCGCGCCAGAACAATCGCCGCGCCGGCTTCGCCCGGACTCAAGCCGCAGCGATTGGCGTCAAATGGCCGGCATCCGGTCGGATCGAGAGCTTTGAGCGCGGTAAAACCGGACATGACAAATTCCGAGAGGCAATCCACGCCGACAACAAAAACCGCGTCCGCTTCGCCGCGTTGGATCGCTTTTGCTGCTTGTGAAATTGCCACCAATCCGGAAACGCACGCAAGCGAAACGGTTTGAATCGTCCCGCCGGCGCCAAATTTTTTCGCCAAATCTTCCGCAAGCAAATCGGCGCGCAAATGACGCCGCGCGGATTCGCCGCATGGAAGATTTTCAGAAAGGCGTTCCAACGCCGGAATGTTTGCTTTAGTCGTGGACAGGACGAGAGCAATTCGTTGTGAAGAAATTTTCGCAAGGATCTCTTTCGTCGAAGCGCAAGCCTGCGCCAGCGCCTCGCCTGCCAAACACCAGGCGGGATTTTCCAAAAAATCCGGACCCGACAAAATCCCGCTCCGCCATTCTTTTTGAACAGCGCCGACGATATGGCTTTGAAATTTTGGCGAATTGAATCTTTCGCAGGCGCGCAGGCCGCTGGAATTTTTCTTTAGCGCATCGAGCAATGGCTTGACGCCCCAACCAACGGCGGAAACGGCACCGCAACCGGCAATGACGATTTCCGGTTCACGCATACAGCGACAAATCTCCTGAAGCGACCATTTCGCCGTCGCAGAAAATTCTCCCTGAAATCATCCGCATTTGGCCAAGCCGTTTGCGTTCGAAAATTTCAATGCGCAAGGTCTTTTCCATCAACGGACGCGAATGGATCTTGAAATTGGAAACGGCCACGAGCATCCCGAATTGAGGTTCGTTCGCTTTGCCGTTGGCTTGCGCAAGATGTCGTCGCGATGCTGCCGCGGTTTGCGCGAGACATTCGACCAGCGCGCTTTCGAGAACTTTTCCGCCGGCAACCGCAAACGATTTATCCGCGAAGCAGGTCGTCGCCGCCGCCGCATTTTCCGTGCATTCAACCAATGCGTCAATGAACCGCATCGGCGCGCGGTGCGGGATGAGTTTTTCGATGTCGGAAAACATTTCAGGGTTTGGTCGGATTCAAACGGGGCGCGCCCGGCGCCAGCAGATTTGAAGCGGAAGTATTTTCCGGTTTCGGCGGCGCCGCATCTTTTTCCCAAAACGGATAGAAATTATACCATTGGAACGGGTCGCGTTTGAGGACGGTTTCCAGATCCTGCGCAAAATTCAAAGCGCAATTTTTAAGATAACCGGGACGCTGGTCGTGCGGCGGCATTTTTGGATGCTGCGGTGGAAAGCCGATAAAATGATAACGTCCGCCGCGTCCGCGCAGGCTGAAGACATGAACAAGCGGCGCTCCGGCGATGGACGCCATCACATACGCGCCGATCGGAAACGGCGCATGGCCTCCGAAAAACGGAATGCGCGCGGACGGGCTTCCGTAGGCGCGATCGCCGAGCATGGCGACGACTTCGCCGCGTCGCAATGCGGCCACGAGCGGGATCGCATCGGTCGGCGAGCCGGTGAGCGGCAGTAATTTGAATTTTTGTTTGGTGCTCGCGCGATTGATCATGGCGCGAACTTCGGGGTTTTCTTTATCGAAGCCGGTGACGGTGATGGGCACGTCGAGGCGCGTGAGCATTTGCCCGGCAGCTTCCCAATTGCCGACGTGCGCCGTGAGCACGAGAACACCACGGCCTTCAGCAACGGCATTGCGCAAAAATTTTTCGCCTTCAAATTCGAAGGAAAAGTGTTTGGTCATCCCGGCGAGCACAGCCACGCGGTCAATGAGCGCAAGGCCGAAGGAAAAAAAATGTTTGAACACAAGCCATCGGCGTTTCCACCACGGTTGCGGCCCAAACGCGCGGCGATGAAAATCCATCGTGGCCGCAACGTCAGGCGAAGTGAATGAAAAATAGATCGCCACGGGAATTGTCAGCACGTAGGTGAGACGCAGCCCAAACAGTCGCAAGGCCACCAGAAAAAATTGGACGCCGCGCCGGCCGCCGCGCAATTTTCCTGTGCCCGACCAGTAGTTGGAATTTGTTTTTCCCGCGTTCATTGAACTTATTTTAATCTTCCTGAAAAAATTTGCGAGCGTGAATGATGCCGGGGCAAATTCCGCGTCCGTTTGACAGAAACAGTTATGTCAATGAATGTTTGAACATTTGTAATGAAGGAGATGTCAACTTGGAAAGGAATTATGAAAAATGTTTCACGATCGTTTGTCGGAATTTTCTCGGCGGTAACAGGCGCATTGGTCGTTGCCGCCGCGGTTCACTTCAATCTGTTGGCCGCCGAGCCGACGAAGAATCCAAAATTATCGCTGAATGTCGATACGTCGCCGATGGTTCGCGACGTCAAGGCGGGAACGAGTTTCGCGCCCATCGTCAAAAAGGCCGCGCCCAGCGTCGTGAATATTTATTCGACGACAATCGTTCACGTTCATCCGATGCAAAGTCCATTCATGATGGATCCGTTCTTCCGCCAATTCTTCGGCGATCAATTCCAAGGCCAAAACCGCGACATGACGCGCAAAGAACAAAGCCTGGGCTCCGGCGTTATTGTTTCCCCGGACGGATATATTTTGACCGCAAACCATGTCGTGCGCGATGCGGATGAAGTGAAGGTGGCGTTGGGCGACGACAATCAAAAAAAATACGACGCGCGTGTCGTCGGAACCGATCCGCGGACGGACGTGGCGGTTTTGAAGATTGAAGCGAAAAATTTGCCGGCGATCACCTTTGGCGACAGCTCGCAAGTCGAGATTGGCGACGTCGTTTTAGCGATCGGAAATCCCTTTGGCGTCGGTCAAACCGTTACGGAAGGAATCATCAGCGCGCTTGGCCGTCACGGCTACGGAATCAACGGTCCGCGCGGTTATGAAGATTTCATCCAGACCGACGCGGCGATCAATCCGGGAAATTCCGGCGGCGCGCTGGTGGATGCCGAAGGCCGGCTCATTGGCATTAACACATGGATCGCGACCAGCAGCGGCGGAAGTGAAGGCGTTGGATTTGCCGTGCCCGCCAACCTCGCGCGGCGCGTCATGGAGAGCCTCATCGCCAACGGCAAGGTCACGCGCGGCTATTTGGGCGTTTCGATCAAAGATTTAACGCCGGGTTTGGCCAAAGCTTTCGGATACGATAAAGAAGGCGGCGCTTTGGTCGGCGATGTTTTCCCGGATACACCGGCCGCCAAAGCCGGAATTGAAGACGGCGACATCATCATCGAATTCAATGGAAAAAAAATTTCCGATGCAAACAGCCTGACGTTGATGGTCTCCGAATGCGCGCCCGGCTCCGAAGCATCGGTCAAAGTTTTCCGCAAAGGCGTGTCAAAAACGCTGAATGTAAAACTTGAGGAATTGCCGAATGAAAATGGCAAGAACGGCAACAGTGAAAATAATGCAAATTCGACCACAGACGCCTTGGACGGCGTGACAGTGCAGGATGTTGACACTCAAGCGCGGCAGGAATTGAATATTCCGAATAACATCAAAGGCGCTTTGGTTGTGAGCGTGGACGACAATTCAAACGCCGCCGATGCCGGCCTGCAAAAAGGCGACGTGATCATGGAAATCGATCAAAAGGCGGTCAAAGATTCCGACGATGCAGTGAAGCTGGCCCAGGATGTCAAAGGCGACCAAATCCTTCTCAAAATCTGGCGACGCGAAGGCGACATGGCTTCGACCACCTATATCACCGTGGATAACACAAAACGGAAGAAATAATCCGCCAGATTCCGGCGTTATGTGAAAAGCGGATTGCATTTCGCTTTTCACGTTTTACTTTTCCCCCTGCCGGACAGTTAACGGTTCGGCCATTTAACGAATCACGAACGATGCCCGTTCAATACAAAGATTATTACGAAAGCCTCGGCGTGTCCCGCGGCGCGAGCGACGCTGAAATCAAAAAAGCTTTCCGCAAACTGGCGCGCGAATTCCATCCCGACGTCGCCAAAGACAAAAAACGCGCGGAAGAAAAATTCAAAGAGATCAACGAGGCTTACGAAGTGTTGAGCGACCCGGAAAAGCGCAAGCGCTACGATGAACTGGGCGCAAACTGGAAATCCGGCGCCGAATTTCGTCCCCCGCCCGGCTGGGAAAATTTTGCCGGCGGCAAAACATTTCGCGGCGGGCGCGGCGCGCAAGGCGCGGAAGAATTTGAATTTCATGGCACGGGCTTCAGCGATTTCTTCGAGCAGATTTTTGGTTCAATGGGGCGCGGACGCGGCGGATTTGGCCGGGCGCAAAATTTTTCCGGCGAAGAATTTGCCGAGCGCGGAAACGACATCGAGGGCGACATCATGGTCACGCTCGACGAAGCAGCGCACGGCTCAGTGCGCGAGGTCAACGTGCGCCGTCCGATTGGTCGGACGATGAAAACGGAAACCCATCAAGTGCGAATTCCCGCCGGCGTGATGGAAGGACAAAAATTGCGCCTGGCCGGACGGGGCGAATCCGGCAGCGGCGGCGGCGCAGCCGGCGATTTGTATTTGCGGGTGCGGCTGGCCAAACATCCAGACTTTGACGTGGACGGCCACAATTTAATTTACGAAGCCGAACTGGCTCCGTGGGAAGCAGCACTCGGCGCGGAAATTTCCGTTCCCACTTTGGATGGAAGGGTCAATATCAAAATTCCCGCCGGAACGCAAAGCGGACAAAAACTTCGCGTGCGCGGCCGGGGATTCGGCAAATCGGGCGATTTATTCGTGGTGACAAAAATCGTTGTGCCCACGACGATTTCCGATTCGGAAAAAAAATTATGGGAGCAGTTGAAGCGCGAATCGCGTTTCAAACCACGCGATTAACGACGCGAAATCAAACTCTTCCGCTTTCCTTTTTCCAAATCAAAATTCAGCGTCTCCCGCAAAAAACGTTGTATTTACGCCAATAGGTGTGAAGCAGGCGTCGTCTAAACGTGTCACTTTTGACCAGCATTTAGATGACAACTTTAAGCAAAACTCTGTTGGCCGGCGCAGTGGTCGGCCTTTTCGGCGGCAGCGTCATTGATTTCGGCGATTTCAATCTGGCTCCGGGTTGGACGGCGGTCTTGCCCCTGGGCGCGATTGCCCTGGGCATGTTTTTGATTGTGCTCGCCCTTGAAAAAGAAGTCTCCAAATTTGACGCCGAGGAGGCCGAAAAAATGCAAAAATTCGCCCACGCCTTTTCCAATCCAAAATCGCAGCATGATCAGTGAATCCCCAACACAGACTCCGCATAAAAATGCCCATGGGGCCGACGCGGAAGGCTCGGCTTTTGGCTGTCCGCGCGAATTTCTCGGAAGCCGGTTCGTTTACACCGTTGTCTCGCCTCGCGCGCGAGGTTTGTCGATCGGCGTGAACATGAACCCGGACAAGCTGTGTAACTTTGACTGCGAATATTGCGAGGTGAATCGCTTTGCGCCGTCGCATGAGAAAGTTCTGGACGTGGATGTGATGGCCGACGAATTGCAACATGCGCTGATGCTCGCGCATTCGGGGCAATTGCATAACATTCCTTTTTACCGGCACACGCCGCCGGAACTGCTGCAATTGCGGCATGTCGCTTTGAGCGGCGACGGCGAGCCGACACTGGCGCCAAATTTCTTGGAAGCCGTGCGCGCCGTCGTTCACGTCCGCGCGCTGGGACGTTTTCCATTTTTCAAAATCGTTCTCATCACCAACGCCACCGGCCTGGACCTGCGCGGCGTGCAGGATGGTTTGAAATTATTCACGCCGCACGATGAAATCTGGGCCAAGCTCGACGCCGGCACACAATCGCGGATGGATGATGTAAATCATCCCGACTGCACGCTGGAAAAAGTTTTGGAAAACATCTTATTCGTTGCGCGCCAGCGGCCGGTGACGATTCAAAGCCTGTTTCCGATGTTGGACAACACCGAACCGGCGGCTGAAGAAATCGATCAATACGCCTTTCGCCTGCGAGATTTGAAAAGCGCCGGCGCGCAGATTCCTCTGGTCCAGATCTATTCCGCCACGCGACCTTCCGTGCATTCGCGTTATGGTCATTTGCCTCTAAAAACGCTGGCGCAAATTGCGCAAAAAGTCCGTGAAATCAGCGGGCTGAAGGCGGAAGTGTTTTGAGAATGACGATTTAATTCATGCGCATCACCCCAAATATTTTAGAAAAGCAACCCTTCCTGCGCGGAATGTCGGAGCAACAGCTTGAACTGCTCGCGAAGGATTCGATGCCGGCGGAATTCAAGGCCAACGAATTGATTTTGGTCGAAGGCAGCCCGGCGAACCGGTTTTATTTAATCCTCGAAGGAAAAGTGGACATTGAAACGGAGATGGAAAACGGCGGCACCCGCAAAATTGAAACCCTCGGAACAGGCGACGTGCTGGGCTGGTCATGGCTTTTTCCGCCGTATTATTGGCATTTCGACGCGCGGGCGGTGACACCTACAAAAGCAATTTTCTTCTACGGCACGCATTTGCGCGAATTGTGCGAAGAGCATCACGATTTCGGATACGAATTGATGAAGCGCGTTACGGAAATTTTGATCAAACGCCTGCAGGCCACGCGCCGGCAATTGATTGATCAAAGCCAAAATCTGGTCATTCCAATTTGAGCGCAAATTGATCTTGAAACGAAATTCCGCCGGAACAGGAGTTGCCGCTGTTTCCGAAAAACCGGCCGGGTATTCGCACTTATGACGGTCAGTGATTGGAACATCGTTTCGTGAGGTCGCCAGACTGGTGCTGGTGAAAGTGAACGTTCGGGCGAAGTCGCCAAGGTTTAGGCGACATTGCTCTTGGGGGACGCTTTCACCGATTCGCGGACGGTTGAGACGCGGCCCGGTCTGGCGACTCGATTTATTCTCAAGGACCCGAACGGCAAAGGCCGTCGCATAAGGATTTTCCCTATTCGCTGTAATTATTACACCCAATCCAGAATCAGGAGCGCTCCCAATTGTTGGTTTTTATGGCTTGCCGTATTTTGCTTTTGTCAACGCAACCAAAGGTAACCAATGACAGAAAATAAAAATTTGATCGAGGCGCTCGCGCACTCCAAGATTTATCAGGAATACGAGCGGGCCTTCAGCGAAGCCACCGGGCTGCCGGTTTCGTTGCGCCCGGTCGAATCGTGGCAATTGCCGCATCACAACAAGAAATTTGAAAATCCTTTCTGCAGCCTGCTCGCGCAAAAAAGCCGCTCGTGCGCGGCATGCCTGCAAACACAGCAACAACTCTCCGAAACCGCCACGGTTGAAGCGCAAACCGTCACCTGCCCGACCGGACTTTGCGACATCGCCATCCCCGTCCGCATGGGCGAACAACTGATCGGTTTTCTCGTCACGGGCCAGGTGTTTTGCAAAAAGCCGACGGAAACGCAATTCAATCGCACGCTAAAACTGCTGACCGAATGGGGACTGCAAACACCTGCAGACGAAGTCCGTAAAATGTTTTTCGATACGCGCATTTTGTCCACGCGCCAGCATGAATCGGTCGTCAAATTGCTCAGCATTTTCGCCGAACATCTTTCCATGGTCAGCAACCAGATCGTCGTGCAGGAACAAAATTCCGAGCCACCGGTCATCACGCGCGCCAAGCAATTCATCAACGATCATCAGGATGAAGAAATTTCCCTCGAGCAGGTGGCTGATGCCGTTCACACGAGCAAATTTTATTTTTGCAAAATGTTCAAAAAATCCACCGGCATCAATTTCACCGATTATCTTTCGCGCGTGCGCACGGAACGGGCAAAAAACCTGTTGCTCAACCCGAATTTACGCATCAGTGAAATTGCCTATGAAGTCGGGTTCCAATCACTAACGCATTTTAATCGCGTGTTCAAACGCATCCTCGGCCAATCGCCGACGGAATACCGCGGACGACTCGTGCGGGCATAGTCATTTCTTTAGTGTCCCGGCGGCAGATTTTGCTATCTTCGCCGCCATGAAAGATTACTCCAGTTTGACGCGGGGCGAACTGATTGATCTCGTCAAGGATTTGCAGCAAAAAGCCATGACCAGCAGTGCCATCCATAGCGACGCCTTGCGCGACAGCGCCGAGCGTTTGCGCGCGATTCTCGAAACAGCTGTTGAAGGAATCATCACGATTGATGCGCGCGGCATCATTGAATCGTTTAATCCCGCCGCGGAAAAGATTTTCGGATACAACGCTGATGATGTCATCGGCCAAAACGTGAAATTGCTGATGCCTGAACCCTTTCGCCATGAACACGATAGTTACATTGCCAATTATCACAAAACCGGCCGGCCAAAAATCATTGGCATCGGACGCGAGGTGATCGGCCGGCGCAAAGATGGCTCGGTTTTTCCGATGGATTTATCCGTGAGCGAAGTCAATTTAGCTGGCAGCAAGCTGTTCGCTGGATTCGTCCGCGACATTACCGAGCGCAAAAACGCTGAAAAAGTTCTGGCGCATTATGCCGCGCTCGTCGAGTCGTCCGACGACGCGATCATCGGAAAAACGATGGATGGAATCGTCACCAGTTGGAACCACGGCGCGGAAATGATTTTCGGGTATTCGTCTGAAGAAATGGTCGGCAAACCGATCTCGCTCTTGATTCCGGACGACCGCAAAGATGACGAGCCGTTGATTCTGGCAAAGATCAGGAAAGGCGAATCACTGGATCATTACGAAACCGTTCGTCGCCGTAAAGACGGCAAATTGATCGATATTTCGGTGACGGTTTCGCCAATTCGTGACACTGATGGACGAATCATCGGCGCATCCAAAGTGGCCCGGGATATTTCTGAACGCAAACGCCTGCAAAAAGAGATCATTGAAATCAGCAACCGCGAGCAACAGCGCATCGGCCAGGATTTACATGATGGATTGTGTCAGGAACTTGCCGGCATCCAGTTGATGTGCCAGGTGCTTGAGCAGAAACTTTCGGCCAAATCCAAAGCCGAAGCCAAACAGGCCGAAGAAATCGCCAATCATATCCGCAACGCCATCGGGCACACGCGCAAGCTTGCCCGCGGTCTTTCACCGGTTGAACTGGAAGCAAACGGCTTTATTTCCGCGCTGCAGGAATTGACGGCGAACGTGCAGAAGCTTTTTGGAATCGAATGTCGCCTGGAATCCGGCACACCCGTCCTCATCCGCAATAATGTTTTTGCGACGCATTTGTATCGCATCGTCCAGGAAGCCATCAATAACGCGGTCAAACATGGCAAAGCCAAACGCGTCGCCGTTTCCCTACGGCCGGCTGGCGAAAAAATCGTGCTGGCGATCAACGACGACGGCGTCGGCTTTTTGGAGGAAACAAAAACCTTTGGCGGCATGGGATTACACATTATGAAATATCGCGCCAGCGTTTTGAATGCGCCGCTGGAAGTGCGGTCGGGGATCGACGGCGCCGGCACGACGGTCACCTGTGTTTTCGATAAAAATTTATGAGCAAAAAATCCACGACAATTAAAAAACGAATTTTCATCGTGGACGATCATCCAATGATGCGGCAGGGATTGGCCGCGCTCATTGGCGCGGAAAAAGATTTATCCGTTTGCGGCGAAGCGGAAAATGCCGAATGTGCTTTGGACGCCATCGGCCCGAATAAACCCGACCTCGTGCTGGCTGATATTTCGCTTCCGGGAAAAAATGGATTGGAATTGATCAAAGATTTTCAGTCGGTGCAACCCGGCCTGCCGGTATTGGTGATTTCAATGCACGACGAAACGCTTTACGCCGAACGCGTGCTGCGTGCCGGCGGGCGCGGCTACATCATGAAACAGGAAGGCGGAAAAAAATTGATGGAAGCCATCCGCCAGGTGCTCGACGGGAAAATTTACGTCAGCCAAAAAATGTCCGCTGAAATCCTGGAAATCTTTTCCGGGCGCCGGGCGGGCGCCGAATCATCGCCACTGGAAAAATTGACGGACCGGGAATTTGAAATTTTTCAGCTTATCGGCAAAGGCAAAAGCACGAAAGAAATTGCCGAGCAACTTCATTTGAGCGCCAAGACCGTGGATGTTCATCGCGCGAACATTAAAGAAAAGTTGAAATTGAAGTCCGCGCCGGAACTCATCCATTTCGCCGTGCGCTGGACGGAATCCGAGAGCCCAGGAACGTGATTTGCCGGGCAAAATAGGGTCAGTCTTTCGCAATTAAAGCAAAGCAGGAAAACATCCGGGAAATAATTTATTTTAGGGCGATTGTAATGACTTGTTTGAAAGACAATATGAAACTATTGGCCGACGCGCCAAAGATTGAGAAATTCGGCAAAGAGCAAACCGACACGGCGATGATTTATATCGAAGAAATCCGTCGTCGCGCGGAAACGGTTACGCCGTTGTTGAAAGATATTCTGGCATTTCGTCCGCCGCCGCACTGGAATTGACGTTTTCTAAACGCCGTTGACATTTTGAAACGCCAACTTCATATTCTCCGACTATGGATGTTTTAACTCTTTCGCGCATCCAATTTGGGCTGACAATCGGTTTTCATTATATTTATCCGCCGCTCAGCATCGGCCTGGGCGTCATGCTTGTCATCATGGAGGCGGCGTGGCTCAAGACGAAGAATCCCGTTTATCATCAGATGGCAAAATTCTGGACGAACGTCTTTGCCCTGACCTTTGCACTCGGCGTGGCCACGGGAATTGTCATGGAATTCGAATTCGGCACGAATTGGGCGACGTATTCGCGCTTTGTCGGCGATGTTTTCGGCAGTGCGCTTGCCGCCGAAGGAATCTTTGCGTTTTTTCTCGAATCCGGTTTCCTTGCCGTGCTGCTGTTCGGCTGGGACAAAGTCGGGCGCAAATTGCATTTCTTTTCCACGTGCATGGTTTGCCTCGGCGCGCATTTCAGCGCGGTGTGGATTACGGTCGCCAATTCCTGGATGCAAACGCCAGCCGGTTATCGAATAGAAAATCACGGTCTTCAATCGCGCGCAATCATCACGAATTTCTGGGATATGGTGATGAGTCCGTCCAGCGGCGTGCGGTTGTTTCACACGCTTTGCGGCGCGTGGCAGGCAGGCGCATTTCTCGTGGTCAGCGTTGCGGCTTTTTATCTGCTTAAAAGAAAACATGCGGAATTCGCCCGCCTATCATTGCGCATCGGCCTGACGGTTGGACTGATCGCTTCGTTGCTCCAGGCTTTCAGCGGACATTTGAGCGGACAGGAGGTTGCGAAATATCAGCCAGCCAAACTCGCGGCGTTTGAAGGCCTTTATGAAACGCAATCCAATGCGCCGCTAACGCTGATCGGTTATGTGGACGAAAAAGACGAACGCACCGTCGGCATTCAAGTTCCGGGACTGTTAAGCCTTCTGGCGCATGATAATCCACACTCGACCGTGACCGGACTCGACGCCTTTTCGCCGGAAGATCGTCCGCCGGTTGGCGCATCATTTTTCTATTTTCACGGCATGATCGCTATCGGAACGCTTTTGATTTTGGTCGCCGCGCTCGGCGCATTTTATTCATGGCGAAAAGTTTTGTATCAGAAACGTTGGATGCTCTGGATTCTTGTGTTTTCCGTGCTCGGACCCGAGATCGCCAATCAGCTAGGCTGGTTCGCGGCGGAAGTCGGCCGGCAACCGTGGATTGTTTACGGTCTGCTCCGGACGCCGGAAGGTTTGTCCGCAGTGGTGAAAGCAAATACCGTTTTATCGTCGCTGATTTTATTTACGTTCATTTACTTTTTATTGTTCGCGGTATTTATCTATTTGCTCAATCACAAGATTCAACACGGTCCACACGAAGATGATTTGCATCCGCATGGAAAGCTGGCGCTGCCGGAACTGCTATCGCACGAAGGCAATTTGAACAAATGAAAGCGTTGCATCGTGACACAGTTGATTCCTTGATTATATCCGTGCCGACGGCGTTTCTCCGATCCAACGGTTCAACGATTTAACCAATCATTTTATGCATTTCGATCTCAATACCATTTGGTTTGTCCTCGTCGGCGTTTTGTTCACCGGTTACGCAATGCTGGATGGATTTGATTTAGGAATCGGCGCATTGCATCTGTTCACGAAAAAAGATGAAGAACGCCGAATTTTGCTGAATTCAATCGGCCCGGTCTGGGATGGAAATGAAGTCTGGCTCGTGACCGGCGGCGGCGCGCTGTTCGCTGCGTTCCCAAATGTTTATGCGACCGTTTTTTCCGGATTTTATCTGGCATTTGTTTTGTTGCTCTTCGCCCTCATCTTTCGCGCCGTTGCAATTGAATTTCGCAGCAAACAACCGATGCGCTGGTGGCGGCAAATGTGGGACATCGGATTTGCGGCTGGCAGCATTTTATCCGCCCTGCTCATTGGCGTGGCGATGGGAAACATCGCTTTTGGAATTCCGATTGATGCGCGCGGCGAATTTGCTGGAACGTTTCTCGGCTTGCTGACTCCCTACCCGCTTTTGCTTGGAATCACCACGGCGGCGCTGTTCATGATGCATGGAGCCATTTATGCGTTGATGAAAACCGACGGCGAGCTGCACGACAAACTCCGCCGATGGGCGATGAATTCAATCATCTTTTTTGTCGTTTGCGCTGCCATCACCACGATGGCCACGTTGCTTTACGTGCCACACATGGCCGCGCGCGTGAAAGAACATCCCTGGCTGTTCAGCATCGCGCTGGCGAACATGCTGTGCATCGCCAATATCCCGCGCGAATTTTATCACGGACGCGATTGGCGGGCATTCCTGTCATCGTGCGCCACGATGCTGACGCTCATGGCATTATTCGGCATTGATCAATATCCGAACATGGTTTTCAGCCAACCGAATCCGGAAAATTCACTGACGATTTACAATGCCGCGTCTTCGCAGAAAACACTTGGCATCATGCTCATCATTGCGTGTATCGGCGTTCCAGTGGTGATTGCCTACACTGCGTGCATTTATTGGATTTTTCGAGGGAAGGTCAAACTTGACCGCACCAGTTATTGATTACCGCCGAGCTTTTTCGCGGAACGGCTTTTGAAGAGTTGGTCAGCCAAAACACCAACGAGGACGACGGCTCCCATGACCGCGAAATTAAGCGAGCTGTCAATGCCCAGCAGATTCACGAGGTTCTCCAGCACGAGCAGCAATGTTGTGCCGATGACAATTCCAAGAATGGATCCTTCTCCGCCCCGCAAACTGCAGCCGCCCAGCACGGCCGCCGCGATGCCATAAAGCTCATAAAAATTTCCCTGGCTCGACGGCGAAACCGAATTGGTATAGAAGGCAAAAAGAATCGCCGAAATTCCGGTAAGCGTTGCCGCCAAAATGTAAGCGAAAGAAATCACCTTGCGAGAATTGACTCCAGAAAAAAGCGTCGCCTGCTCATTGCGGCCAACAGCAAACAGATAGCGGCCATAAACCGATCGGTGCAGCACAAACCACATCACCACGGCGATGACGATGAGAAAAATAAAGGGCATCGGAATGCCCCACAGTTTTCCGCTCGCAAGAAATTGAAGCGCCTTAAAATTCTCCGCGTCGCCAAATCCCTTCGTCATATCGTGCGCGATATAGCGCGCGAGACCGCGATAGATCAATAAACCGCACAAGGTCACAATGAACGGCTGGATCCGGAATCGCGTAATGAGAATCGCATGAGCCAACCCCAGCAGCGCCGCGACACCAAGAGTAAACAGCGTGGCTAACGGCCACGGCCAATTCCATTCCGTCACAGCCAGAACCAATAACATGCCGTTGAGCGCAATCATGGAACCGATGGACAGGTCAATGCCACCGGTGATGATGACCAGGCCGACGCCGATGCTGAAAATGCCGCGCAAACCGACGAGGTTGGCGGTGTTGGCCAGGTTGGCTTCTGAAAAAAAGCGCGGGTTTTCAAACCCTGTTATCGCACACAACAATACGAGCAGAATCAAAATACCGAGTTCTTTTTTCATTTTTTAAACTTTAACCGCCGATTCAGCGCTATTAGAGCGAATGACATCTGATACCTGTTAATTTACTGCCGGCTTCGCAACGGAAATGCTTTTGCCGACGGCCAGATTCATCACGTTTTCTTCCGTGCAATGTGCCCGCTCGAGCACGCCGGTGATGCGGCCTTCGTGCATCACTGCGATCCGGTCGCTGACGTTCAACACTTCTTCCATGTCGGAACTGATCATCAGAATGACAGCGCCGTTGTCGGCCAGTTCGCGCATGAGGCGATAAATCTCTGCTTTCGCACCAACGTCAATGCCGCGCGTCGGCTCGTCGAGAATCATCACCTTCGGCGACATCGAAAGCCATTTGCCAAGGACGACCTTTTGTTGATTGCCGCCGCTGAGATTCAATACCAGCGTCTCGCAACCGGGTGTCTTGATTTTCAACGACCGGATTTGCTCATTGGAAACCTGACGTTCGCGTTCCCGGTTGATGAGGTTAAAAGTGGAATATTTTTTTAACGAAGGCAGCGTGGTATTCTCTCGCACCGACATTGCCGTGATCAGGCCTTCGCCGCGTCGGTCTTCAGGCACCAGATAAATGCCGTGGCCAATGGCGTCGGCAGGTTTTTGGATGGAAATTGTCTCATCGCCAATCGCAAGCCTGGCACTGCCATGCGCGTCGAGACCGACGATGGCTTTCATTATTTCGGAACGTCCGGCGCCTACAAGTCCGGCGAAACCGAGAATCTCGCCCCGCCCGGCATCAAATTCGACGGCTTCGGAAGGAAAACGGCTCGAACGTGCCTGCCGAACCTTAAGATAACCCGGCGTCGTTGGTGCGCTGGACGCAGTGTAGGTGCTCTTGATCTCACGTCCGACCATCAGGTTGACAATTTTGTCGTGTTGAATTTCCGCTCTGGAAAGTGCGCCGGCATTTTTTCCGTCGCGCAGGACAACCACGCGGTCGGCAATGCGCTCGACTTCGCTCAAACGATGCGAAATATACACGATACTGACACCTTGCTGCTTCAATTCAATAACCAGGTCGAGGAGGCGGTCGGTTTCCTGCAGCGTCAATGACGATGTCGGTTCGTCCATGATAATAATGCGCGCTTGAAGAGAAAGCGCCTTGGCGATCTCGACCATCTGTTGTTCAGCAATTGACAATTTTTCCAACAGTATCCGGGTCGAAAAATTCATGCCGAGCCGTTTAAGAAATGGTTCGGTGTCGGCGTGAATTTTTTTGAAATCAACCAATCCAAGCGTTTTTCTCGGTTCGCGTCCCAGCCAGACGTTTGCTGCCACGTCCAGATTTTCGAGGACATTCAATTCCTGATGGATGAACGCGACTCCAAGACGCATCGAATCGTTGACGTCATCAATCTTCACCACTTTTCCGTCCACCTGAATCTCCCCGGAATCGGGTTGATATACGCCACCGACAATCTTCATCAAGGTGGATTTGCCGGCGCCATTTTCACCGCAGAGCGCGACGACTTCACCTGCGCCAACTTCCAGCGAGACGTTGTCGAGAGCGATGACACCGGGAAAACGTTTACCAATGCCGCGGAGCGATAACAAAGAGGACATTTGTTAAGGAAAACCATGTGTTGAAGTGTTTGCCAAACCAGCAAAACACTTCAACACGGGATGAATTTTACTGGCCAAGAATCTTTTTCACTTCGGCTTGATACTCGGCAACGTTATCCTTTGTGATATTGCGGGTCGGGATAAAAATTTTGCCGCTTAATTGGCTTTTATCGCCGTGCAGATATTTATCCATGCGGGTAACGGATTGACGTCCGAACTCAAACGGATTTTGCACGACAGTTCCATAGATTTCTCCAGCAGCAATGCCCGCGAGCGTGTCGGCTTCATCATCAAAACAAACGATTTTCACCTTGCCGACCTTGCCGGCGTTACGGACGGCGTTACGGATCGCCGGACCGTTGTAATTCCACAAACCGACCAAGCAACTGATGTCAGGATATTTTACCAGCGTATCTTCGGCGTTCTTCTGCGCGCGCACGGGATCCGTGTCGTCGGTGCGGATGTCCACAATTTGAATATTCGAGCCTTCCAGCGCTTTTTTAATTCCGCCGGAACGTTCCACCGCGTTTTGAGAATCGCTGTGGCCGACGAACAACATAATCTTGCCGCCGTTGGGCAGACATTCTTTGATCATTTGGCCGGCTTGTTCGCCCGCCGCAAAATTGTCCGTGCCGATGTAGGCGACCCGTTTGCTGTTTGCAGCGTCGCTATCGCAACAAATCAAAAGCGTTTGGCCGGCGATCTTGTTGAGAAATTCCGTCTGGTTGTCCGGGTCATTCACACTGACCGCGATGCCGTCGGTGCCTTTGGCCACTAAATCATCAAGAATCTGGCGTTGCGCCGCCGAGCTGCCGTCCTGCGTGATGCGAAAATCCACGTCCACATCGCCAAGTTCTTTTGCCGCGGCATTGCAACCCGCACGCGCGAAGGACCAGAAGTTCGCGGCGTTATTCGAAACGAAAGCCAATTTCAGTTTCTTCGCGGGTGCGGCGCTGGACGCTTCTCCGCCAGCGGATTCCTGCTTTTTGCAGCCGGCGAAAGCCGCCACAAGCAATGCCAAAAGGAATAATTGAATTTTTTTCATGGTTCGAGTTGGTTAACAGTTATTGTGTTGAGAACTTGTAGATGATGGTGCTTCGATAAACTTCGCCCGGCTTCAAATCGGTGCGAGGAAAATTCGGATGATTCGGCGAATCGGGAAATCCCTGCGGCTCCATCGCAAAACCGTCGCGGAATTGATAGATCTGGCCGTATTTGCCGTGCAGCGATCCGTCCAGGAAATTGCCGCTGTAGAATTGCATTCCCGGAGCAGTCGTCCACACTTCCATTTTCCGTCCGCTGGATGATTCGGTCACGGTCGCCACGTGGGCGAATTCGCCGGGCTTCTTGTTGAAAACCCAATTCTGGTCGTAACCGTTGGCGGATTTCAATTGTTCGTTATCATCATTGATCCGCGCGCCGATCGCCGTCGGCGTGCGAAAATCAAACGGCGTTCCTTCCACCGAACGCAATTCGCCGGTCGGAATGAGGTTTGTGTCCGTGGGCGTGAATTTATCTGCGTCAATCCAGACCACGTGATCCAAAATGTCGCCGCTGCCGCGCAAATTGAAATAGGAATGATGCGTCAGGTTGCAAACGGTGTGCTTGTCTGTCTTGGCAGTGAAATCACAGACCAATTCATTCTTTTCCGTCACGGCGTAGATCGCTTTGACGGAAAGGTTGCCCGGAAATCCTTCTTCGCCGTCCTTGCTCAAATACGTCAATTCCAACGATGGGCCGTAAATGGTGTCAACCTTTCGCGCTTTCCAGATGACTTTGTCAAAACCGCGCGGGCCGCCGTGCAATGTGTTGCCGTTGTTGTTTTGCGGCAGCGTATAAGTCTTGCCGTCGAGCGAAAATTTTCCTTTCGCGATGCGGTTGCCGTAACGGCCGATCAACGCGCCGAAATACGGCATCGCTTTCATGTAAGCGGCATCCGTATAGCCGGAAACATTGTCAAAGCCGAGAACGACGTCGCCGAAGTTTCCATTTTTGTCCGGCACTTTCAGGGAAGTGACGATTCCACCGTAAGTGCAGATGCGGGCTTCCATTCCATTGCTGTTTCGCAAGGTGTAGCTTTCCACCGATTGGCCATCAGGAGTTTTGCCGAACGGCGATGGACCACTGACACCGACTTTTGTTTCGTGCATGGATGTGCAACCTATAAAAAGTGTCGCAGCAAGTCCAGTCGCGATGATTTGAATTGCGTTTTTCATAAATAATACTTGGATTTTCAACTCACGGAATACACCAATCGTTTCATAACCGCACTGAAAATTTCTGTCATATATTTTCACGATACCCGCATTCAACGCTGGCCGTAATACGCTTTCGGCCCGTGCTTGCGCAGAAAATGTTTATCCAGCAACTCCGGCTGCATCGGCTTGAGCTGCGGATTGATGCGCAATGTCTCGCTGTTCAACCGCGCGATAAATTCCAAAACGCTCGCGTTGTGAACCGCATCGTGAACGTCTTTGCCCCACGTGAACGGTCCATGGCTCGCCACTAAAACCGCCGGATGTTGCTGCGGATCGAATTTTAATTTCTTGAACGTTTCCACGATGACCTTGCCGGTATTCGCTTCGTAATCATTTTTAATTTCAGAAGCCTTCATTTTGCGCGTGCATGGAACGTCGCCATACCAATAATCCGCCTGCGTCGTGCCGTAAGCCAGCAACGGCTTGCACCCCTGCGCCCATGACGTCGCATACAAACTGTGCGTGTGAACCACGCCGCCGATATTTTCAAATGCGCGATATAAAACCAAATGCGTCGGCGTATCGGAACTGGGCTTGAGATTTCCTTCGACGACTTTGCCATCCGCGAGTGAAACGCAAACCATGTGTTGCGGTTTCATGCCGTCGTAAGGCACGCCGCTCGGTTTGATGACCATGATGCCGCGCTCGCGGTCAACGCCGCTGGCATTTCCCCAAGTCTGAATGACGAGCCCTTCTTTGACTAAATCCAAATTGGCCCGGCAAACCTCGGCTTTTAATTTTTCCAGCATAAATTATTTGCGGACTTTTTGACGAATTTCGACCAATTTTTTCATTACGCCGAATAAATTGCCATTCCACTCTTTCGTGCCGAAGGCGTCATGCAATTCTTTGTAAAGCGCATAAATTTCTTTGTAAGTTTGATGCGCTTTCGGATTCGGCTTATAAACTTTTGGTTTCAGTCCCGTCATTTTCTTTTGCGCCGTGGCATAATCGCGATAAACGCCCGAAACCACCGCCGCGGCAACCGCCGAACCCAGCGCGCAGGTTTGCGCCGAGCGAGAAATTTTCATCGGGCGCCCCGTCACGTCCGCGTAAATCTGCATGACCAGCGGGCTTTTCTCCGCGATGCCGCCGCAATTGACAACCGACGAAATTTTCACGCCGTATTCTTCGAAACGATTGATAATCGTCAGCGCACCGAACGCCGTCGCTTCGATCAAGGCGCGATAAATTTCCGCCGGCGTCGTGTAAAGTGTCTGGCCGATGAGCAAACCGGTTAATCGTTGGTCAACCAGAATCGTTCGATTGCCATTATTCCAATCAAGCGCGAGCAATCCGCTTTCGCCGGGCTGAAGTTTCAGCGCGCCTTTCGTGAGTTCTTCATGCGACCCCGCTTTTGCGCCGCCGGGTTGAATATAATTCACGAGCCAATTGAACAAATCGCCGACCGCAGATTGCCCGGCTTCGAGTCCGAAATAACCAGGCAACACGCTGCCATCCACAATGCCGCAAAGTCCGGGAACATCGGCGAGTTTTTGATCATTCGCGCGCACGGCAATATCACATGTGCTGGTGCCGATGATTTTCACCAGCGTTCCCGGAGCAACGCCTGAACCGACCGCGCCCAAATGCGCGTCGAACGCGCCCACGGCGACGGGAATTCCATGTTTCAATCCGGTTTTTTTCGCCCAACCTTCCGTCAAAAAGCCAACGGGACAATCAATTGAATGGACATGGTCGGTCAACCGTTTGCGCAATTGCGCCAGCTTTGGATTTAATTTGCCAAGAAATTCTTCGTCCGGATAACCACCCCACTTTTCATTCCACATCGCCTTATGACCGGCAGCGCAAACGCCCGCAGTAAAATCCCGCGGATGCTCCATGCCGGTCAGCGCGGCGGGAACATAATCAGCCAGTTCAACCCAGGAATGTGCGGCGTTGAAAACCTCCGGTGCGACACGGAGACATTTCAAAATTTTGCTCCAAAACCATTCGCTGGAATACGTGCCGCCGCATTTTGCCAAATACTGCGGGCGCATTTTTCGCGCGAGCGCGGTGATTTCAGCAGCTTCGTTGACGCCGGTGTGATCTTTCCACAACCACGCCATCGCTGCCGGATTATTCGCAAATTTTTTCTGGAACGCGAGCGGTTGGCCATTCGCATCCACCGGCAACGGCGTGCTGCCGGTCGTATCGACACCGATGCCGACAACCTGCTCAGGCGTGAATCCGCGAACGTTTTTCTTCGCGTCAGCCAAAGCCTTTTTAATCGTGACTTCCGCGCCTTTGATGTAATCCGCCGGATGTTGCCGCGCAAGATTCGGATCGCGCGAAAGGATCACGCCGGCGGTTCCGTGTTCGTAACCCCAAACCGCCGTGCCGACTTCGCGTCCATTCGCCGTATCCACGACAAGCGCGCGAACCGAATTCGTTCCGTAATCCAAACCGATAGTGTATTTTTCCATGCGATTAATTTTGATTCAAAGCAGCTCGCAAAAGCCGGTCGCCGGTCGCCGAAGCCTTTTGCGGATTTTTTTTCCAATCGTCAGCGCTGACGACATTCCAATAGACCGAATAACGCTCGTGATTGGCCTTGTAAAAGGGAATAAGTGTCACATCCGATGGTTTGGCGAGATTTTTAGTCCGGAAAACCAGTGGCTCGCCGGTCGGATGAATTTTCGTCAGGAAAGTTTTTGTTTCGCCGACAAACACCGGAACTTTCGGGTCCGGGATTTTCACCAGGTCGAGCTGTCCTCGCGCGTAAACATCCGGCATGCCGTTGGTGCCGAGATTTCCCGCAAGCACAATCGGGCCATAAAGCACAGCAACAATATTGGTCGCGCCAGGCAACGATTCAAAATGCAGTTTCATCGGCAGGCGGATATCCACACGGTCGCCGTTTTGCCACGAGCGGGTGAGCGTAATGTAGCTGCCAGGGGAGGCGGATATCTTTTGTTTTTTTCCGTTGATGCTCACGGAAAGTTTTTCAACCCAGCCCGGCCAGCGGATTTTCAAGGCCAATTCTTCCGGTTTGGCGCATTTGAAATTCAACGTCGTCATATCGCTTTCAGGAAATTTCGTTTCCTGCCGCACGATAAGATTTTTTTCCGGCCACGAAAGTTCAGACGGAATGAACAGATTCACAAACAGCGATTTGTCGTCGTGAAAATAAATGGTGTCGCCGTATTTTGCGTGATTTTCCATGCCGGTGCCGACGCAGCACCAGAAAGAATTTTCCGGCGTGGAATACGTCTTGAAATGTCCGGGTTTGAGCGACATCAGGTAAACGAACATCCCCTGCTCCGGGTCTTGCGACGCCAAAATGTCATTGTAAAGCGCGCGTTCATAAAAATCCATTTCCTGCGCCGACGGCTGCCATTCAAACAAATGGCGCGTGAGCTTGAGCATGTTATAAGTATTGCAGGTCTCGGCGGTTTCGGCGGAAAGATGCTTCGCGAAATCATTCGTCGGAAAAAAATGTTCGCGGTCGCTGTGACCGCCGATAACATAGGAACGTTTCAGGGCGACTTCCTGCCAGAAAAATTTCGCGATACTGGCGTCGCGTTCATCGCCGGTAAGTTCGTATTGCCGGGCTGCGCCAATGATTTTCGGGATTTGTGTGTTCGCATGAAGGCCGTCCAATTTGTCCTCGCCCGCGGCAAGCGGATCGAAAATTCTCTTTTGGTTAAATGCTTCGGCCACTTTCAAATAATCGCGATTGCCGGTGACGCCATAAAGATTGGCGAGCACTTCGTTCATGCCGCCGAATTCCGTTTGCAACGACGCCTGCATTTTTTCCTCTGACAAATTGTCCACGCGAAATTTCGCCCAGTTTGCCATGTTCGTCAGCGTGACGAGCGCTTGTTGATTGCTGCAAAGCTGATACGAATCCAAAAGTCCCGCCATGATTTTATGCAGTGTATACCACGGCGCCCAAACGGGTTTGCGGTTTTCCACGCGATCAATAAAGGATTCGGGAAACGCGGACAAATAACCAAAATGCGACACGTTTGTGCCCATCGCATTTTGACATTCGGCCAATCCGGCGACGATTTTGTTCACTCGTTCTTTGAATCGTTCGTCACCGGTGCTCGCAAACATCAGCGAACACGCGGACAAATAATGTCCGACAGTGTGCCCGCGCAATTCGCAATTCGGTTCTTCCCAACCGCCGTAAGGTTTGGCGTCCGTTGGCAAGCCGGCATTGATGCGAAAATTTCGCAGCAACCGGTCGCAATCGAGGCTCAACAAATAATTTTCGTCGCGCAACATCGCATCGCGAAACGGGCTGTCGAGCAATCGCACTTGCGTCAACGGAAACGGTTGCGCTCGAAAAGCAATCGCCGGATTCGTCGCATCGGCGCGCAGAGTTTGCACGCCGATTGCAAATGCGATGAACGCAAATTGGATGGCAACTTGTATGCGCATGATTTTATGCAATTAATCCGCTGCGCAACGCGTAATAAACTTCATTATTGCGCAAGGTTTGCTGGAAATCCCGAACATTTGTTTTTGCATCAATGATGGCCAATTCGATGTCAGCGATCGCCGCGAAATCTTCGATCATTTCCGTCGTTACAGCCTGGCTGAAGCCAGTGTGATGCGCGCCGCCGGCATAAATCCACGAGGCGCAGGCGTCGTCGAAATTCGGACGGCATTTCCAAACCGCGCGGGCGACGGGCAATTTCGGCATGTCGTGTTCCGGCGTCACGCAGTCCACTTCGTTCAACAGAAACCGAAAACGATTGCCTAAATCCATGAGCGCGACGTTGATCGCCGGGCCGGCCGGCGTATTGAATACGAGCCGTGCCGGATCCGCCTTGCCACCGATGCCAAGCGGATGCACTTGCAGCGACGTTTTTCCATCCGCGATGCTCGGACAAATTTCCAGCATATGCGCGCCGAGCACCAATTTGTTTCCCGGCTGCAAATGGTAGGTGTAATCCTCCATGAACGACGTTCCGCCTTCGAGTCCACCCGCCATGACTTTCATCGCGCGAACAAGCGCGGCCGTTTTCCAATCGCCTTCACCGGCAAAACCGTAATTGTCTGCCATCAATCGTTGCGGCGCGAGGCCGGGCAATTGCACCAGCCCGTGTAAATCTTCGAATGTCGTTGTGAAACCTTTGAAATTTCCATTTTCCAAAAAGGCGCGCAAGCCGAGTTCGATGCGCGCGGCTGCGCGAATTGATTTGTGGCGTTTGCCGCCCCTCTTCAGGTCGGCTGACATTTCGTAAATCGCTTCGTATTTTTTGCAAAGCGCGTCAACATCCTTCTCTGAAAATTCATTAATAACGTTGACCAAATCGCCAACGCCATGCGTATTCACTGAAAAACCGAATTTCATCTGCGCGGCGACTTTATCGCCTTCCGTCACGGCAACTTCGCGCATGTTGTCGCCGAAGCGGACGAATTTCGCGCCCTGCCAATCGTGCCACGCCGCCGCGGCGCGGGCCCAAGCGCCAATTTTTTCCTGGACGGAATTTTCCTGCCAGAAACCGACGATGACTTTGCGATTCTTGCGCAGGCGCGTCCATATGAAGCCATGCTCGCGGTCACCGTGCGCGGCCTGGTTCATGTTCATGAAATCCATGTCAATCGTGCTCCACGGCAAATCCCGATTGTATTGCGTATGCAAATGCGCCACCGGTTTGCGCAATTGTTTAAGGCCGTTGATCCACATTTTCGAAGGCGAGAAGGTGTGGCACCAGGTGATGAGACCGATGCAATTCTTCGCGTTGTTCGCCTGCTGGCAAAGTTCCGTGATGGCGTCGGGCGAAACCATGACCGGCTTGAAAACGACTTTCACCGGGATCGCCGCAGCACGATTGAGCGTGGCGGCAATTTCCTGCGAATGTTTTGCGACGGCTTTAAGAGTTTCCGGCCCGTAGAGATGCTGGCTGCCGGTGACAAACCAGACTTCAAATTGCTTTAAATTGACGTTCATAAATAGCTTTCGCCCAAACGACAGGTTTATTTAATTAAATGCGTTAAATGATTGTGAAAACCGCCAAAAATTTGATGCTTAAATGAATTCATTGATCAGATTCTCAAGAAATTCCTGGCGACCGCTTGAATTTGGAGCAGCTTCACCTTTCTTGAGCATATAAGCTTCAAGATCTTTGAAACTGGATTTGCCCGCTTCAATTTTCGCACCGATGCCGGTGTTCCACGACGCGTAACGGTTTTGAACGAATTCGGCCAGGCGACCATCTTTACGAATCGCTGCGGCGATTTTCAATCCGCGCGCGAAAGCGTCCATGCCGCCGACATGCGCGTAAAACAAATCAATCGGCTCAAAACTCTCGCGCCGCACTTTGGCGTCGAAATTCACGCCGCCGGTCTTGAAACCGCCGTATTTCAAAACCGCAAGCATCGTGTAAGCCGTCAGATAAATGTTCGTCGGAAATTGGTCCGTGTCCCAGCCGAGCAATTCGTCGCCGGTATTCGCGTCAATGGAACCGAGCGCGCCGGCCGCGCCGGCGACTTCCAATTCATGTTGCATCGTGTGACCGGCGAGCGTGGCGTGATTGGTTTCGATGTTCAGTTTGAAATGCGCGAGCAAATCGTATTCGCGCAAGAAGTTAAGGCACGCCGCCGCATCGGAATCGTATTGATGCTTGGTCGGCTCTTTTGGCTTGGGTTCAATGTAAAATTGGCCTTTGAAACCGATTTGCTTTTTGTAGTCCACCGCCATGTGCAGGAATTTCGCCAGATGTTCCTGTTCGCGTTTCATGTCGGTGTTGAGCAATGTTTGATAACCTTCGCGTCCGCCCCAAAAGGTATAACCTTCTCCGCCCAATTCATGCGTCACTTCCATCGCCTTTTTTACCTGGCAGGCGGCAAAGGCAAAAACATCGGCATTGCAACTGGTGGCCGCACCCAAGGCAAAGCGCGGATGCGAAAAGGCATTGGTTGTTCCCCAAAGCAATTTGATGCCGGTGCGCTTCTGCTCTTCTTTAAGAATTTTGGCCACGGCATCAAGATTCTTGTTGGATTCGGCGAGCGTTTTGCCTTCCGGCGCAACATCGCGGTCATGCCAGCAGTAATACGGCGCGCCGAGTTTGGAAATAAATTCAAAGGCCACGCGAGCGCGGTTTTGGGCATTTTTAATTGAATTACTGCCGTCATCCCAGGGGCGGATCATCGTTCCAGCGCCAAAGGGATCGCTGCCGGTGCCGCGAAAGGTATGCCAGTAAACGACGGCAAAGCGCAGATGGTCGCGCATGGATTTGCCTTCGACAATTTCGTCGGCATTGTAATGCTTAAAGGCGAGAGGGTTTTTAGATTTGGGTCCTTCGTAGGAGATTTTTTTGATTTCAGGGAACGCGGCTTTCATCGAATTCGTTAAATATAATGGCAATTCAAATTAGATTTTGATTGTGCGGGTTGAAAATTATGAACTTGTCGAGCCTAACGCAAAACAAAACGGATACGTCATTTGGCCGATGGACAATGATTGCCACGCGAACAACAAAAAACGCATCGCCGTTTCCAGCGATGCGTTGCTTGAGTGCCTTGACTGTTACGGTGATGTAATCATGTAGAAACGATTCGGATAATTCGGCGCCTGCGAGTCGGTGAACGGCACGGGAGACGCGCCGAATGTTCCGCTGCCGACCTGAGTCCAAGTGCCAATGACCGGCGTTAACGCGATATTTGTCGTCGCCCACACTCGATAGTCCGCGCCTTCAGTTCCTGCAAACGAGAACTGAACATTTCCGCCGTTATCAACCTGCACCGCAGTGCTAAAGGTCGGTGCCGACGGCGTGATGACCGTGAGTGTTGCATTGCTGCTGGTCACATCCGAACCGTTGGAGACAATCACAGAAAACGCTCCGGCGTCGCCGGCTTGAACATTCGGAATCGTAAGCGTCGCACTGTTGGCTGTTGGATATGGCGCATTGGTTCCATTTTGCAGCCATTGATACGTCACGCCCGGGATTCCGGTGGCGCCGACGGTCAACGTTGCGGTTTCTCCGGCAGTGAACGTCGCATCTGCCGGCTGTAAATAAATGTTTGGCGCATCGGAGGGAGTCCAACCATAGAACCATGTCGGAATGTTTGTTGCCGCCAGCAAACGGGAATCGGCGCCGCTGATGCTGGTGACGACGGCGAATGTGACTGGAGCATTCGTCATGGTGTTTTCGTCCTGCCAGAAGACGAAGTTGCCGCTGAACAATGACGCCGAAGGCGCAACGTAATTCGTGGCGAAATCACAACCAAACCATGAAACGTTGTTTCCTGCCGTGCCATTGCCGCCAGCCAGAGTGATTGCGCCGACACCGGAATCAGCCGTGAAGGTGCAGTTCACAAAGGACATGCCGTTCGCGGTGAAAGTTCCGCCGGGATTGGCCCACGGCAGGCTGGAGCTTTGCGGCGTCCCCGTGTCCGTGCGCGCTGCGGTGACATTGAAGCCGGACGCGCCGCCGATGGTGCGAATTTCGCAATGATCGAAGAACAGATTTCCACCACCCCAGATGTAATCGAAGTTGCCCATGATCTTCGAATTGTGGAAATATCCCTGCGAAGAATTGACATTGGCCAGAATGGTGTCCTGCCGGCCGGCGACATCGCAACTCTCAATGATACAGCGTTGCGCGCCGGATTCGATCATCAGTGCCTCAGCTTGTGAACCGCCTTGCGGAGTGCGGTTTGTCAGGGTGAGATTTTCAAAGGCAATGTCGTTCGCCTTCACTTTGAACGCCATGCGCGCGTGCGTGGTGCCGCCGTTGGCTGCCTGGAATGAAGCGTTGTTGGCGAAACCCACTTTGACGCCGTAGCGGCTTTGGCCGCGGAACGTGACGTTGTTTTTGCCGGCGATGTCAACGATTTCATTGTAATCGCCATTGCTGATGTGAACCACGGTCGGAGTCGTGTTGCCCGACGGGATGAAGTTGACTGCGCCTTGCACAGTGAGGAAATCCGCGCTGCCGTCAGCGTTCACAGAAGGATTGAGCGCGTCGGAAGGTCCGGCTTTGGTCGTGAACTGCCAGGCATTTGTATCCGTAAGCCCGATAAAATTAGTTCCGCCGGAATCCAGAAATGTCTTCGGATCAATTGTCACGTAATAGGTCTGATTTGAGGTCAACACATTAAAATGCGGATATATTTTCACCGTGTTGCCGCTGATTTGGATTGTCTGATAGGAGAACGATTGTCCATCCCCGGGGAACGTGCGCTGCTGAACCAACCCGGACGCGGCACTAATCGTGTCCACCGGCGTCGTTGGATTCGTTAAATTGTAGATGTTGATTGAACCTTGAGTTCCAAGGCTTACGTTGTCGCTGAACGTGACCGTCAGCGGCGTATCGTCACAAATACCGGTAGCGCCGTTGTTTGGTGAAACACTGGTCACCGACATATCGGAATAAACTGGGACGGTAACGGATAGAGTCATGCTGTTGGTCACAGCGCCGACTGGATTATTTGCGATCAATGTATAGACGTAACCGTCCTGACCGATTGTAACATTGGTCAACGTCAACGTAGAGCTGGTTGCGCCGGAAATATCCACGCCATTTTCCTGCCACTGATAGGACGGCACCGGATTTCCTGTCACCAGGGGATTCAAAGTCACCGTGCTTCCTTCCTCGACGGTTTGGTTGGTCAAGCCATAGATGACGGGCGCCGTGCCACCAACCTGGAGTTGGATGCCGTTCATGTAAGTCTGCCACCAAACGGAGTTGGCATGAGAGCCGGTCGCCGTGACCGTGAAATTGCCGGAGTTGTCGGTCGTTCCGGCAACTGAATTCCAACTGATTCCCTTGCTGCTGGCGAGGGTCACATCGCGACCGGTTGCTGAACCGTCATATCCGTTGGTCGCGGATCCACCACCGTTTGCCGCATCCAGTGTCCACAGGCTGCCTTGTCCAGAGCCATTGCCGGCGCCATACACATAAGCAGTCACCGGCGTATTGGTCGGAAGTCCGCTAAACGTGAGCGTCATCGCATCGAGAGTGCCGCTGTAATCCACTTTCACCATTTGATCCATCAGGACAGGTGTCGCTGATCCAGCGGTTTGGCCGGTGTAATGATTGAAAACACCGCCGTCATTCCAACCCGTCGTATTATTGTTGTATGCGGCCGTCATCGTCATGGTGACACCTTTGTCCGCGCCTTTGGAATCCAAAACAGATATTGTCGGGATCAAAGTCGTCGAGCCGATATAAACACCCGCCCAATCCGGGTTGTTCCAAATATCACCTGCGCTGCCGATCTGAGCCGCGCCGGAAAATGTGTTATTGGTATAACCATTCAATTGGACATTGTAGAGTTCAGGTTCGTCCGCCGCCGTCAATTTGGTGATGGTGATTTGGCCGATGTCAATCTGCGGATTCATGCTGGTGACTTTGTTTGCGATGCCGATGGCAAGACCGTCATATTGATTTGAAAAATTCGTGTAGGTATTTCCGCCGGAAGAAACCTCAACCAAACTGGACAATGGTATGCCGGAAGCAACGCTGCCCGAATAAAGTTCGTCCGTGATAGTGACTTCATTGGTGTCCGAAAGTTCAATCGTAAAACTCCGGGTATACGTTCCGCCGCTGGTTAGCGTCACAGCTGATACCGACGTGCTGCCAACCGTCGTTCCGCTGGGAAATTTATAAAGCCCCGTTCCTGCGCCGCTGAAGAGAAGATCCTGAACGCCGTTATTTGGAGTGGCCCCAATTTGAACCGGACGCGTGTAAACCGAGGACAGAGAGCCGTTATAATTGATTTGCCCCACATAACCCTGCCAGTTGGTGCAATAACCGACAATGTATGTCGTGGCACTTCCAAGACCAGCATTATTGAGAAGACCAGGCGCAGGTGCGCTGCCGCCAGAATTAAATAATCCAACATCAATCACCGATCCGCTTCCGCCCGCGAGCAATGTGCCGGCTGAATTTACAAAAGTGAAAGTCACATTGATTCGATCGCCCACATCCACCAATTGAACCGGAGAGCTGGCAAAAATCGCCTGCAACTCAACATAACCAGCCGTCGTCCCGCCAGAGAGCTTCATTCGAAGCAGACCTGATCCGATCGTGCAGGAAGTGGCGTTCTTGGTAGATGCAATATCATAACTTGTGGACGAGGCGTCCGGAGTTCCGCCGGGCGTGCTCGTTCCATTGAGCGTGCTGGCGCTAAAGTTGTCAGTAAAAATGGTTGTTTTACTCCAACAAGCCACGCTGGTGGCAAGCAAGGCGGCGACGGTGAACAATGTTAGCTTTTTCATGGGGTTTAAGTGGGTGAATCCAAATGGCATCAGGCGAAAACATTCCGTAATGGATTTCTTCGGCGAAACATTTTGGGTTCGTCCGACTCTAGCAATGAGTTCCCTCTTTTCAATACGCTTCTTCTGCAATGAAGATTGAAATTTGTGAACATTGACGCCCATAAAGCCCGCGTCGGGTCTTCCGCTCGTAAAATTGAAACTTGAATGTCGCGCCGGAAAAACAAAAACTTTTGCCGATGAAATTGCCGCTGCGAATTGTCATTGTCTCGAGCCTGCTCGCGACGCAATTTATTTCCTGCGCCCAATCCGCCACCACCAATCTCTGGGAATTGGCTCTGGCCGATTATGTTTCCCGATCTTCCCCTGCTCTCGCGCCGGACGGAACGATTTATCAGGGAACATTCGATGGCAAAATGCTCGCTGTCACGCCGCAAGGAGAAATCCGTTGGAGTTTTAAAACCGGACTTGAAATTCAATCCTCACCCGCAGTCGCCGCCGATGGAACAATTTGTTTCGGCTCACGCGACAGAAATTTTTATGCGCTGACGCCGGACGGAAAATTGAAATGGAAATTCAAGACCGGCGCATGGATCGATTCATCACCCGCAATTGCGGCGGATGGAACTATTTATTTCGGTTCGTGGGACAAAATTTTTTACGCACTCAATCCCGACGGCTCACTCAAATGGAAATTTTCGACCGAAGGAATCATCGCTTCCTCGCCCGCCATCGCCGCCGATGAAACTATTTATTTCGGTTCGGATGACAAAATTTTTTATGCACTGACGCCGGATGGAAAACTAAAATGGAAATTTTCAACGCAAGGGCAAATCATTTCCTCGCCGGCCATCGGCGCGAACGGCGAAATCTATTTTACCTCAACCGATGGAAATCTTTACGCATTAAAGCCGGACGGAAAAGAAATCTGGCATTTGCGCGTCGCGAACGCTTCATGGTCGTCGCCCGTGCTGGATGAAAACGGTGAAATTTATTTTTCCGCTTCGACGATGGAAATCGCCGTCAGTCGCGATGGAAAAAAACTTTGGGATTGGCGTTCGCCCGGTTGGATTGATGTTTCGCCCGCCGTGGCAGCAAATGGTTTAATTTATTTCTTTCAACCGTGGGCAAATTTCATTGCCATGACGCCTCAAGGCCGCGTCGAATGGGATGCGCATCAGCCGAACAGCATTTACGGCTCACCGGTTGTTGGAACAAATGGAATTATTTATTTCCCGAACGGTCACGAGCTGACCGCACTTTCGCCTACCAACGCCGCACCGCTCGCGAAAACCTCCTGGCCGATGTGGCGCGCCGACCCACAACACACCGGACGCGTTCATTTGCCGGACCGCTGAAATCACAACCGTTCGCGTCCGCCGTAGCCGGTTTCCAAATCGTGCCAGAACTCGATGTCATCCTCATCCGATTCCCAGCATAGAAAAACTTCCCGGCCGCCGATGATTGCCGGAAAATCAATCAGCCCGCGCTCCAAATCTTTGATGAAGATTTCGCGCCGCTGAAATTCGACCAGGATTTCCTGCATCGCCGCCAGCGCGCGGATCCATTGGTTCACCGTCTCGCCGCCGATGTCGTTTCCCTGCTCCGTCATTCCGCTCAAACGTTTTTCAAATCGCTCGGTTTCCTTGCGCAATTGGTTCAATCGCTCCAGCCACTCGCGGATTTGCGGCAACAATGCGCGCGCCTCATCGCGCGTGTAATGCTTTTCGAATTGGTATTTCACGGGAAAAATAAAGCCGTCCGCGGCGATTACGCAACCACCGCGAACGGTTGAATTTGAAAAAGCGCGGCGGCAATTACGCCTGCCAGGTGCGCTTCTTGTGACGATTCAAGCGCAGCTTCTTGCGCCGTTTGTGCTTATTAATTTTTGCCTTGCGGCGTTTTTTAAGTGAACCCATATAGGATTGACGATTTAATAATCGAAATCCGCCGCAAATCAATCAAAATCTGCATCCCGTCAAAAATTACAACGCAATCTCCGCAACAAAATCCCGCGCGCCGTTCTCTCCGCGGATTTGAAATCCCGCTTTTTGCGCCACGTGAATCATCGAACGATTGTCCGCCAAAATGATCGCGCTCAGGCGCGATAATTTTTCATCGCGCGCAATTTGCACCAGCCGTTTCAACAATTCGTTTCCAAGTCCCTGCCGCTGCCATTTGTCGCTGACGATGAGCGCAAATTCGCCGTCGTCCACGCCGCGCGCCTTGCTTAAGCGGCCGACGCCAAGAATTTCATTTTGGCCGTTTTTAGCTTTGCGTTCGACCACCAGCGCGATCTCACGGTCATAATCATTGAAGCAAATACGCGTGAGCCGCTCGTGCGCGATGCGGTCGTTCAATTTCAACGAACTGAAATAGCGATGATAAACGCTTTCTTCAGACAAACCTTCGTGAAATTTCACCATCACCGGCTCATCTTCAGGACGGATCGGGCGAATCGTCACCGGCGTGCCATCTTTCAATTTCCACGGCAAGACATATTGTGTCGGATACGCGCGGATCGCCGGGCGCGGCAATTTGTCTTCCGTCACATTCTTGCCGTGCACCACCACGCGCGCATCGAGGGCAATGATATTTTCGGGCGAAGCGAGCAGCGGATTGATGTCAATTTCCGAAATCCATTTTTGTTCGATCACCAATTGTGCGAATCGCACGAGCAATTCTTCAAGCGCGGCCATGTTGATGGACTTGCGGCCGCGAACGCCCTTGAGCGCCGTGTAAATTTTGGTCCGTTCGATCATCCGTCGCGCGAGCGTGGCATTGAGCGGCGGAAGCCCGAGCGCCCGGTCTTTGAACACTTCCACAAGCTGGCCGCCGGTCCCGAACAACAACACCGGCCCGAATTGCGGGTCAATGCTGCTGCCCAAAATGATTTCGTAGCCGTCGCTGAGTTTCAACATGGGCTGGACGGTGACGCCAAGAAAATGTTCCGCGCCGACCTTCTTCTTCACGCCGTCGCTGATGGCTTTCCACGCATTCTTCACGCCTTCAGCCGTGCGCAAATTCAATTGCACGCCGCCGACATCGGTTTTATGCGTGATCGTCTCGGAATATAATTTCAGCACGACGGGAAAACCGATTTTTTCCGCAAGCTTCACGGCTTCGGCTTCGGATTTTGCGATAAGCGTTTCAACGGTCGGAATTCCGTATGCGGCAAGGAGTTTTTTCGATTCAAATTCTGTCAAAATTGTGCGGCCTTCAGCGCGAACCTTTTGGATCAATTTTTCCACGTCGGCCTGGGCCGTCGCGCTCGAATGATTTTCAGACGGCAACGCGGGCGTTTCATAAAGCGCCTTCAAATTCTGGCTGTAACGCCACATATATGAAAACGAACGCGCCGCGGTATCGGGATAATCGTAAGTCGGAATTCCCGCCTGATTTAAAATGTCTTCACCCGCGCCGACTTCAAGCCCGCCCATCCAACTGGCGAGAATCGGTTTGCCTTCGAGTTTCGCGAACGGCTTGATGGCTTCGGCGGTCGCCGTCGGATCCGTCATCGCCTGCGGCGTGAGGATCACCATCACGCCATCGCTATTTGGATCTTTTGCGGCGATGTCAATTGCCTTCGCGTAAGTTTGCGGCGCGGCGTCGCCGAGAATATCCACCGGATTGTTCCGGCTCCAGTGCGGCGGCAGCATTTCGTTGTAAGCGTTGAAAGTTTCTTTTGAAAGCTCGGTCAATTCCCCGCCGCTGCCGATGAGCATGTCCGTCGCCAAAACGCCCGGGCCGCCGGCGTTGGTGATGATCGTCAAATGCGGACCGCGTGGACGCGGTTGTTTGCCGAGCACTTCGGCCATGTGAAACAATTCCGCGATCGAATTCACACGCAAAACACCGGCGCGACGAAATGCGGCTTCCAAAACTTCGTCGCTGCCCGTAAGCGAGCCGGTATGTGATGCCGCTGCTTTTGCGGCCTGCTCGGTGCGGCCGGGTTTGATGACAATAATCGGCTTGGTCAATGCGACTTCGCGCGCCGCGGAAAGAAATGCCCGCGCATCGCCGATCGTTTCCATGTAAATGACGATGCTCTTTGTATCCGGATCGTCGCCAAGATGATAAATCAAATCACCCCAGCTCACGTCGAGCATCGAACCCAGCGACGCGAATAAACTGAACCCAACATTTTCTTTCAAGCTCCAATCCAGAACCGCCGTGCAGAGCGCGCCGCTTTGACTTAAAAACCCGACGCCGCCCGGCTTGGCAATCGTCGTCGCAAACGTCGCATTCAGGCCGAGTTTAGGAATCATCACGCCCAGGCAATTGGGACCGACGATGCGCATTCCGGTTTTCCGGGCTTCGGCGAGGATTTGCTGTTCCATTTTCACACCTTCGGCGCCGATTTCTTTGAAACCGGCGGAAATGATAACGACGCCGGGAACGCCGGCGTCGGCACATTCGCGGATCAATCCGGGAACAACTTTCGCCGGGGTGCAGATGACGGCCAGATCCACCTTTTCCGGAATGGATTTGATGTTTGGATACGCTTTAACGCACAGCACGGAGGAACGTTTCGGATTGACCGGATAAACGACGCCTTCAAATCCGCCCCGGCCGAGGTTTTGAAAAACAGTTCGACCGACAGTGTTCGGACTTTCCGTCGCGCCGATGACGGCGACAACTTTGGGAGCGAGGATGGAATTAAGCGGATATTGCTGCCGCGCGCGCAAAATGTCGTGCGCTGACTCGACGCGTAACGATTCGGGGAATGCGTTCATAACTTTTGGAAGGCTTTCAACTGTATTCATATTTGCAATAAAATTAACGGTTCACAATTTCTGAAAACAGTATGCGGCAAGCTTTTTCAAACACTTCACGGCAATTGGCGAATCAACACTGTTTTTTGACGTTGCAAAAACAATCAGTGTTCGAGCAATTGTGTCCGATATGCCGTCGGCGACTGGCCGAGAATTTTTTTGAACATCCGGTTGAAATGCGTCAACGACTGGAATCCAACTTCAAAAGCAATTTCACTGATGCGCAAATTCGGATTGAGTAAAAGGTTTTTTGAGCGTTCAATGCGGACGCGCGAAACATATTCCGTAAAATGAATTCCGGTCACGCGTTTAAATAACTTGCAAAAATAAAACGTGCTCGTGTTGATGCTGCGCGCCACGTCCGCCAGCGTCAATTCTTCCGATGAATGTTCATGGATGTATTCCCGCGCCTTGGTGATGGCCGGCAATTCGGAATTTTTTTGCTGCATGAAAATCTGGTTGCCGAGCATCGTGAGATGTTGCGAGAAAATTGTCAGCAGTTTGACAATGGATTCATATTGTTTCGGCGGGACAATTTTCGTAGAAAAATAGGTGTGCCTTAACGTGCTGCGATTCGCGGCAATCCCCCACTCTTCCGACAAGCGCGCGGCGTGGTTGAATTGCACTTCGCCCGGCTTTTTCCGGAACACCTGTCCGGTCCGCAAAAAACCGACCAACCGGCTCCCCATTCGCACCGGGACCGCGCTATCGCACAAACCGACCGGACAAACCACCGTCTGCGCCCCGTCCACCGCCTTGCCGCAAAGTTTTTCCTGCGTCTGCAGGCAGGCCACGCAAGCGCGGCTTTTTTTTGCAATCAATGCGCAAAATGGATTTTCACCCGGCCGCCCGTGATGTGGCAACTGCCACGTTTCGACCGGTGTCAACACGACCGGCAGACCCGTCGCATCCGTAAAAGAACGTTCATACTCCTGATAAACGCGCGACCGGATCATCGCTTCGATCAACGGGTCATTGCCGTCGCCATTCCCGCCGACAGCTTTGCCATTTTCTGCTTCCGGCATGGCAACTACCGGCTCAGGTCCTGATTCAACTTCGGCGAACGTTGCTTGCATGAATTCAATTTAAGCACAGTCGGCGGTTTTGTTAAGAGAAATTTAACTATATCTGTATAAGTATTAGATAATATGATTCAATAATTGATAGACCAGAAATGCGGAAACGTATGCCAAAGCAGTCATATAACCGATCTGGAACAGCGGCCATTTCCACGAATTCGTTTCCCGCCGGACCACGGCGGTCGTTGAGAGACATTGCGCCGCCAAAATGTAAAATACAAGCAAGCTTGCGCATGTCGCTACGCTGAAAATCGGCGTGCCGTCAGAACGTTTCGCGTGACGCAACGAATCGTAAAGCGAACCTTGATTGCTCTCCGCTGCCTCGCCGCCAACTCCGTAAACGATCGCCAGCGTCGAAACAATCACCTCGCGCGCGGCGAAAGAGCTGACAATTCCGATGCCGATTTGCCAATCATAACCAAGCGGCTTGATGACCGGCTCGATGGCGCGGCCAATTTTTCCCGCGAACGAATTTTGCAATGAATTTTGTTGCGTCAACCGGTCTGCGTCAGCGCGCAGTTCGTTTGCTTTTTGCGCATCGCCGGATCTGTCAAATTGCGCCGCTTGTTGTGTCATCGCGACTGCCGCCGCCGGCGGCGCGGATTTTGGATAATACGATAGCGCCCATAAAACAATTGAAATGGTCAAAATGATGGTGCCGGCCTGTTTCACAAAAATTTTCGCGCGATCAAATGTATGCAACAACGCCGTTCGCAATGCCGGCACGCGATATTGTGGCAGTTCGATCAACAACGGCTTGCTGCCGCCGGGCAAAATTGTCTTGCGAAAAATCAACGCCATCGCCAGCGCGGCGACAACACCCGTCGCGTATGCGCCCGTAAAAATCAGCGCCGCCTTCAACGGGGCATCGGGAAAAATCAATGCCGTCACCATGGCGTAAACTGGAATGCGCGCCGAGCAAGTCATCAGCGGCGTGATCAAAATAGTGATAAGACGATCGCGGGAATTTTCAATGACGCGCGTGGACATGATGGCCGGAATCGCGCACGCATGAGCCGAGAGCATTGGCACGAACGCTTTTCCGGGAAGGCCAAAACGGCGCATAATTTTATCCATCACAAATGCCGCCCGCGCCAGATAGCCGGTGTCTTCAAGCAACGAAAGCGCAAAGAACAAAATGCAGATCTGCGGCAGAAAAACCAAAATCCCGCCGACACCGCCGATAACGCCGTTGACCAGCAAACTTTGAAGATCACCGGCGGGAATTTTTGCGGCAATCCAGCCGCCAAAAGTTGCGAACAAATGGTCGATCAAATTCATCGGGATTTTCGCCGCCCAAAAAATCAAGGCAAACAACGAAAGCATCACCGTTAAGAAAACGCCGACACCGGCGATCGGATGCGTAAAAACGCCATCCAAACGGTCCGTCCAGATGGAACGGCGGATTACAAGCGAATCCAAAACTCGGGTGGAAATCTTTTCCGTCCAATCATAACGCGCTTGATAGGCACAGCCGTTGCAACCGGCGCACGCAGACTTGAAACGGCTGACAATTTCGGGCGCGCCGGTTTTGGCAAACCTGGCGATTTCAGTTTTCAAGTCGCTGATGCCTTCACCATCGCGTGCGGAGACAGGGATCACGGCGCAACCCAGTTCATTGCGCAATTTCGCGACGTCAATCCGGATTCCGTCGCGCCGCGCCATATCGATCATGTTGAGCGCGATGATGACGGGTAATTTCAATTCCAATACCTGGCTGACGAGAAACAGATTGCGTTCGAGATTTGTCGCGTCCACAACAACCAGCGCGACATCGGGCGCTGTATTTCCGATGCCGCGCAACGTTTCGGCGGCAACTTTTTCTTCCGGCGATCCACCGTCCATGCTGTAAAGCCCCGGCAGATCGGCGACGACAATTTGATCCTCGCCAACGCGGAGGCTGCCGATTTTTTGTTCCACTGTGGTGCCGGGGAAATTGGCTGTTTTCGCGCGCAGGCCGGTCAGCGCGTTGAACAAAGTTGTTTTGCCTGCATTCGGATTGCCGACGAGAGCAATGGTGGTTTTCTTTTCTTTCGGCGGCGTAATTTTAATTTTCCCGCGCCCGAATACCTTCACCCTGCGGTTCTTAACCGCATAGCCGGTCGTTTCATCAGGGCAACAGTTGCTCATGTTTGTTGGACGCAATTGTCGGGTTTACAGATTTCGACGGTCACGCGCGACGCAAGAACGCCTGCCAGGCCGAGGCGCGAGCCGAAAATTTTGAGAACAAGCGGATCACCGCCACGGACGAGCTCAACCCGCCGGCCAACGCAGATTCCCAGCGTTTTCAGGCGCTGCGTTTCTTCGTCGTCCGTCTCGATATGCCGAACAATGCCGCAAACATTCGGCGGCAGGTCATTCAGGCGGATGAACAGGTCTGTCTCCATCGTGGCGACAGTCTAACTCCGGCCCGGAAACCGCGCTGCCGTTTGGTTGCTAAAAGCTAACCCGAAATTGCCATCGCAGGACAAATGATGGTGAGGGTTGAACGTGTTGATTTGGCTTAAAACGACAAATTCGGCCAGTTGAAATACAATACTCCCAGGGCCGCGCCATAAATGCTGTGGCCGATAAACATTGCCACCGGCGTGGTTTTCCCGAAATTGCCCGCCGCCGGGCCGGGATCTCCTTCACGATGATTGCGAATTGCCGGATGAATGCCGCCGATATTTGTCAAAAGCAAGAGCGACAGTCCCCAAAGCAAAACGCCCCAGGCCCACCCGGTCAGCCAGCTGGATTGCAATCTGCCCAATTGAATCCCATAAGCGAAGACAATCCCTAAAACTGCGCCATCCACGAGATGGACGATAAACCCGATGCCTTTGCACATGGCCGTTTTCGGGGTGGCAAAAAAGCTCCCCAGCAATTCAAATATATCCAAACGCGTGACGCTCATAGACATCATCATCGAATGAAAAATCCAAAACGCGACCGCGCCGGCAACTCCCCACGCCGCCGCGCCAGCCCATGAAATGGCGTTCCATCCCAGGACAGCAATCCCGCCGATGCCGATGGCTGCCGGCACGCCAACGGCAAAAAGTGTTCCCAGAGCGGATGCTCCGGTTGTGTGTTCGCTATGAGCTTCAGGTGTTCCCGTGCTAATCCGTGTCATAATTCTCTCCTTCAATTGTTCATTTCCATCGCCAGCTTTTTCCAATTGCAAGAGCTGTGCCGCCGAAAACACCAGCGCTTTCTGAAAGTTTTTGATGAAAGAGAGGCCTGCGATTTGGAAAGTTAATCAAGGAAACAACGAACCGCAAAAATTGTCGGAATCAATCGGCGCGCATCATCATCGCCGGCGCAGGAACCGTCTGCTTCAGATGTTTTTGCGCGCGCACACCTAATTTTCCCTCCAGCGCCGCCAGCACGAGCTGCACGGCAGTTTCAACCGAAAGATCAGCCGTATTGATGACCAGGTCGTGATTCAAAGGCGAGGCAATATCTTTTTTGAACGTCTTCCAGACAAACATTGCGCGGCAGGAATCCACTTCAATGGCTTTAGCGCTGGCTTCCGTCACCGACAATTTATCGTGCTCGGCGATTTGCCGCACCCGCCAATCGAGCGGCGCCACCACTCGCACTCGCAACGCGCATTGCGGCGGCAAAAAATATTGCGCGCCGCGACCGACCAGCACCACGCTTCCAAAATGCCCCAAGGTCATGACCACTTCCCGCAAATGATGCAGATATTTTTTATCGGGAAAATCATCCAGCAAAAAATCGCGCCACGTCTGTTCCCACAGCGAATGAACGCGCTCGTCCACGCTCTGCACCAGTCGTTGCTGGACATGCGCCGCTTTGGCGATCTCATCGACGATCCGCGAATCAAAAACATTCCAGCCCAACGCTTCCACGACTTTTTGCGCCAAATGCCCGGTGCCGCTGCCACATTCGCGTGAAATCAATAAACATGGACCAAACGCCACGCCATCCTTCGTGATATACCGTCCGGGTTGTTTGACCACCTCCTGCAACCTGTTCTGAATGCCGCACATCGCCAGCTGCTTTTCCACGAGCTTTAATGTCGTTATCATAACGTTCTCCTCCCGCGTATCGCGGCATATTTTTTCACTGCAATTTCACATTAGCCATTCACCCAATCCACGCGCCAACCATGAATTGGTCAAAACTGGACGCCATTTGCTCTCCATCCGCTTATGCTTGGACTTTTGCGGGGATGATTTACGATTGGAACGTGACCAATTCGATTTTTGACGCCCTTGCCGCCGCCGCTGCCGCGAACGAATCCGTCGCCCTCGGCATCATCACCGGCGTTCGCGGATCCAGTCCCCAAAAACTCGGCGCGAAGGCAATTTTTTACCGCGACCGAAAAATTAAAGGCACGCTCGGCGGCGGTTGTCTCGAAGCCGAAGCGCAACGGCTTGCGCTTCAATCGTTGCGGGATGGAAAACCAAAGACCTTTGAACTCGTTCTCGACCACGACTTCGGCTGGGACGACGGCTTGATCTGCGGCGGAAAAGTTTTGGGCGTGATTTTGCCCGATGCACAACGCATTGGACAAAATTTCTGGAGCGAATTGGCGCGACGCGATTCAAAAAAAGTCTGGGGCGTTAAATCTGATTTCACGATCCAGCGGTTCGACGACTCCTCCAATTCCGACGCGCATTACACCGAAACCATCACCCCGCCATGCGCGCTCTGGATCGCCGGATCCGGCCATATTGCCCAGGCGGTCGCGCCGCTCGCGCGGCAATTGGATTTTGCCGTGACGGTCTTTGATGACCGCGCTGAGCTGGCCAGTCGCGAATTTTTTTCGGACGAAATTTCCCTCTGTGTCGGCGATTGGTCCCAGCTTTGCCAATTTTCTTTTCCCGACACGCCGACGTTCGGCCTCATCGTGACGCGCGGACATAAACATGACGCGCTCATTTTGGAAACGTGGATTCATCGGCCATTTCAATTCCTCGGAATGATCGGCAGCTCGCGAAAAGCGCGGACGATTTCGGATCATTTCATCAAAAATAAAATCGCCACGCCGGAAGAAATGGCGCGCGTCGCCTGCCCGGTCGGCGTCAAAATCCGTTCCCGGACCGTCGTGGAGATCGCCGTGGACATCATGGCACAATATATCGACCAGCGGGCCGGAATCGTTGTCCCCCGAAAAACGGTCGCCAACAAAATAGAATTGGCCTGACGCATTCGATTTGAATTTCCCGGCGCGTTGTCTAATCTTTTACCGTGACCTGGTTCACTGACCGGCATTTCTTTTTGCTCGCCGTTGTTTTTTACGGTTTGAGTTCCGCCTACTCGGTTTTTCTTTGGCGAAAAGGTTTTCGCAAAGATGACCGCGCCAATTATTTTCTGCTGCTCGTCGCTTTCGCGTTGCATACCACGGCGATGATTTTGCGTGGATTCGACCTGAAGCATTGCCCGGTCAACAACCTTTACGAAGCCACGACTTTTATTTCCTGGACCATTGTCACCACCTTTCTCGTCGTCGGTGTTTTTCATCAATTGCGCTTTCTCGGCGCGTTTGCCGCGCCGATTCTATTCGCCATCGGCGTCTTTGCGCTGATGCCGGATTTGGACAACAAACCCGCCGGCAACCAGCCCGATTTTTCCAACGGTTTGGTCAGCTTTCATGCTTCAACAATTCTCCTGGCCTACGGCGCATTTGGCCTGGGCGCAATTTCCGCGGGAATGTTTTTGACCCAGCAACATGATCTGAAATTTCACAAACTTCGCGCCGTGCTTTCGTTGCTGCCGCCCATCCAACGTCTCGAAACCGTCACCACGCGACTCGTGCTGGCCGGATTCGTTTTGTTCACCGCCGGGTTGGCGATGGGACCGCATCTGCCGGGAATTTCCGGCCAATCTTTTTTGTCCGATCCAAAAACGCTTTGGTCCATTTTCATGTGGTTCGTTTATCTCGTATTGCTGGTCGCCCATTGGCGGCGCAGGCAATCCAGCCGCGGATTCTCGGTCAGCGTCATCGGTGCGTTTGCCTTTCTGCTGCTGACATTTTGGGGAACGGAATTGTTGTCGCCGCTCCATCATCAGCAATGAACATCGTCGTCATCGGCATGAGCCATCACACCTCGCCCGTGCAGTTCCGGGAACGGTTCGCTTTTGCCGAATCCAAAATTCCCGACGCGCTTAAATCTTTGCGCGAATCGCTCATCGCCGACGAAGCCGCGATCCTCTCAACCTGTAATCGCGTTGAAATTTACGCCGCCACGCCGCTGGCTCCAGCCAAAGCATTTGAAGAATTAAAAAAATTTCTTTTTCAATGCGGCGAAAAATCGGCGGAAGATTTTTCCGGCGATGAAATCTACGCCTTTGCCGAACCGCAAAGCCTGCAGCATTTGTTCAAAGTCGCCGCCGGTTTGGATTCGATGGTTCTGGGCGAAACAGAAATCTTCGGCCAGCTCAAAGACGCCTACGAACTCGCGCATCGCCACGGTCATACCGGCGCGAAATTGAATAAAGCGTTTCAAAACGCCTTTCGCACGGCCAAACACATCCGCACTCACACCAACATTCAGCGCGGCAGCACCAGCGTCGCGTCCGTCGCCGTCGAGCTCGCGGAAAAGATTTTCGAATCCGTCAGCGGCCGCGACGTGCTCGTCATCGGCGCGGGCGACATGAGCGAAAAAGTCGCCCGGGCGCTGCATTCGCGCGGCGCGAAACATATTGCCGTTGCCAGTCGCTCGCTGGAACGCGCCGAAATTCTGGCCAAAGAATTCTGCGGCATTGCGGTGCCGTTTGATGGCTGGGCGGATGAATTTTCCAAAATTGACATCGCCATCAGCAGCACCGCCGCGCCGCATCACATTTTGAACCGCGCCAAACTGGAGCCGCTGATGAAATTGCGCAAAAACCGTCCCCTGCTCCTGATTGACATCGCCGTCCCGCGCGATATTGATCCCGAAGTCAATTTTCTGGAAAACGTTTATCTCTACAACATTGACGATTTGCAGGCGATTGCCGACGACTATTTGAAATTGCGCAAAGAGGAAATGTTGAAATGCGAGCGGCTGATTGCGGAAAAAGTCAAGATGCTGTTGGAAACTAAAGATTATCAGTTCCGGACGAATGCAAATGAACCTGGATTTGGAACGCAGGTAAAATTGACTTAAACGGTTTTCTTTTCATCTGTGTTCATCTGTGTTTATCTGTGGCCAAAAAATGGCTTCTGAAAAACCAATCATCATCGCCACCCGCGGCAGCGCGCTCGCGCTCGCCCAATCCAATTTCATCGCCGGCGAATGCCGCCGATTGTTTCCGCGCCTGCGCTTTGAACTGAAAATCATCAAGACCACCGGCGATAAATTGCAAAAGGCTTCGATGGCGAAAACCGATCCCAGCCTGCCGAAAGGTTTGTTCACGAAAGAACTGGAAGTGGCCATGCTCAAAGGCCAGGCGGATTTTGCCGTTCACAGCCTCAAAGATTTGCCCACGGAAATTCCCGCCGGACTCATCCTCGCGGCAACGCCGAAACGCGAAAACGTCCGCGACGTGATGATTTATCGCGACGCGGAATTTTTGAAGTCACTGAAGGAGAAGAAATCAGACGACTGGTCTCCGGGCCAAAACGATTTGCGCGGTTACCAGCCGAATCTGCAACTGCGCGATTTTCCAAAAGGCGCGACGATTGCCACCAGCAGCACGCGTCGGCGCGAACAATTGCTCGCCTCGCGGCCGGATTTGAAGATCGTGGAAATCCGCGGCAATCTGCCGACGCGCTTGCAGAAAATCGCCGAACGCGGCGAATGGGACGCCACCATTCTGGCGCTCGCCGGAATGCGCCGATTGCATTTTGATATTCAACCGGACGGGAAAATTTCCGGCGACGCTGTTCCGGACGGTTTGCTGGCGACGATTTTGGATCTGGACGTGATGCTGCCATGCGTCGGCCAGGGCGCGATCGGCATCGAAGCGCGCGCGGACGATGAGCGCATCCTGAAACTTCTCGAACGGCTGAATCATTACAACACGTTCCAATGCGTGACCGCCGAGCGCGCATTTCTGAGCGGCATGGGCGGCGGCTGCCAAAGTCCCGTGGCCGCCTACGCCGAAGTTGTGGAAGAAAAGCTTTTCATGCGCGCGGTTTCTTTCCAGAAACAGCCGTGCGTTCGCGCGGAAGGAAAACGTCCGCTGGCGGAAGCGAAAGTTTTGGGCGAAGAAATTGCCGAGCGGTTGAAATAAATCGCAGCCTTTGCTGGAAAGAAATCGTCACTCATTTTTCAATCAAAAACATGCTGGACAACCTTACGACAAGCGCAAGGTTGCTCCGTGACAAAAGATAGACCATAAAATCTAATATATAGTAATTGTTAGGTGACATTGCGTTTATGTTGTCGTCCATCTTTTTTCCAATTTTGCCACTTTTAAGAATAGTGACCTTATTTGCTGCGGCAGTTTTAGGCGTAGTCATTGCATTTGTTGGATGTCTCAAATCGTGGGTGACTACAGTCGCATGGCTTGGGTATTTTATTACTGTTTTCACCTACATTGAGATAGGTAATCACATATTGCGATTTCGTATCGAGCATCATACTGCTCACAATGTTGCTCCTCATATCAGCATGGCAGATTGGATTGGCTCCATTATTTTCGGACTTATTGTGATTGTGTTCTTGGGATTTCTTATCAAGGGAAGCACCAAACTGACCAAAGGTGTTTGGACCCGCGTGCTGTTGATTGCCTGTCAACTTATTGCAGCGGTCGGTTTGACTGTGATTCTTGGCATTACGTTTGGTATAGATGATTATTGAACAAGAGAAGCCGAATCACGTAAAATGTCACCTAACACGTAGATAGACTGCAAATTCTCTCATCTTCTTATTGAAATAAAACCGGCGCGAACTTTCGCTCGCGCCGGTTGTTTTGTTTTAAGAATTGGCTGTATTATTTTTTGCCTTTTTTGCCGCCCTTGGTCGGGACGGTATTGATCGTCTGGAGAATGCGTCCGGCAATCTTATACGGATCGCCTTGCGAATTCGGACGGCGGTCTTCGAGATAGCCGCGGTAGTCGTTGTTGACGAAGCTGTGCGGAACGCGCACGGACGCGCCGCGGTTCGCAATGCCGTAATTGAACTTATCAATGGATTGCGTTTCATGCAGGCCGGTGAGGCGCAGATGGTTGTCCGGACCGTAAACGGCGATGTGCTCGTTCTTATATTTATCGAACGCAGCCATGAGGGCTTCAAAGTATTCTTTGCCTCCGGTTTCGCGCATAAAGGTCGTAGAGAAGTTGGTGTGCATGCCGGAACCATTCCAGTCAACGTCTTTGCCCAGCGGTTTGCAATGCCAGTTCACGTCCACTTCATATTTTTCGCAGAGGCGCATCAAAATGTAACGGGCGACCCACATCTGGTCGGCGGCGTTTTTAGAGCCTTTGCCGAAGATCTGGAATTCCCATTGGCCTTTGGCGACTTCGGCGTTGATGCCTTCGTGATTGATGCCGGCAGCCAGGCAGAGATTCAGGTGTTCGTCCACGATTTCGCGGGCGATGCTGCCGACGGAATCATAGCCGACGCCGGTGTAGTAAAGACCTTGCGGATACGGGAAATTGTTCTGACCGCACGGGAAACCGAGCGGGCGGCCGTTTTTGTAAAGGAAATATTCCTGCTCGAAACCGAACCAGGCGCCCGAGTCATCGGGAATGGTCGCGCGACTGTTGCTCGGATGTGGCGTGGTTTTGTCCGGCATGTAAACTTCGCACATCACCAGCGCGCAATTTTCGCCGCGCGCGACATCGGGATAAACGGCGACGGGCTTGAGCATGCAATCGGAGCTTTTGCCTTCGGCCTGACGGGTCGAGCTGCCATCGAATCCCCACCAGGGAAGTTCTTCGAGTTTGGGAAAGCTTTTGAATTCTTTGACCTGCGTTTTACCGCGAAGGTTGGCGACGGGTTCATAGCCGTCAAGCCAGAGGTATTCGAGTATGTATTTTGCCATGTGCGTGGTTTTTGTTTGTTATTCGTGTAAAAACAATTTCAACCGACTGCGACGCGCGTTCGGTTGAACCTGTGATGCCGCGCTTTTTAGCAGGGCTGATGCCATCGCGCAAGAACTGTCTGCCCGGAATTGATTTCCGCCGCATAAACATTGGTGTTTTCACAAATGCAACTTATTCACAACTCCGGAACAGCACAAAAAACCTGTCGAAATTTAGCCGCGCTGAGCAAATTGTTTCCGAACGTTCCGAATGCGCGTGATGTTCTGATTGAATTCCTCGCGTAAAAAAACTTTGCGTTCTTAACGTTCTTTGCGTGAGATTGATGGCGGAATGCTGAAAGTCAAAGACACTTTGCGCGCGACCGTGCATTTGAGTTTCGACGGGCGCGTTTTCAAAACGTATCACGGCCCGAAAGCCGAAGAACGTTTTGAAAACGAAACACGCGTGCTGAAACATCTTGAAGCGCGCGGCTGCAATTTCGTCCCGCGCCTCCTGGAAGCGAACAAAGAGAAATTGCAAATCGTCACGACCAATTGCGGCACGCGCGTCGAAAAAATTGATGACGCGCGGGTAAAAGAATTGTTCGCCGAACTGGAGAAATACGGCGTGCGCCACGACGATCCCGATCCACGCAACATCACCTACCGCTTTTCCGACGGACGCTTTTGTTTGATTGATTTCGAGTTTGCGACCATCCTTGATCCGACATCTTCATCCTGCTCTTCCTCTTAATTCAGTTGAGAAAGAGGAAGACGAAGAAAAAGAAATGAAATCCGGAAAAAAGATTCCCGCTTTGAAATGGTCCGGCTGGACGGACAAAGGCAAAGTCCGCAAGAACAACGAAGATTCGTTTCTCGCAATGCAATTTGATGCGCGGGAAATTTTTCGCCTGGGCAAATTCGGCGAGGCTTCCACGGAAAAAACGGATTTTGTTTTTGCCGTGAGCGACGGCATGGGCGGCGCGATGGCGGGTGAATTTGCCAGCCAGATTGCCGTGGAAAAAATCACCACCCTGCTCCCGCGCGCTTTTCACCAATCGGCCTCGGGAATCAATGCCGGCTTTTCAGACGTGCTGACGGAATTGTTTGACCAAATCCATAAGGCGCTGGTTTACGTCGGCAACAGTTACGAGGAAACGGAAGGAATGCAGACAACTTTGAGCCTTTGCTGGTTCGCGCCGGGCTGGATGTATTTCGGGCACATCGGCGACAGCCGCGTTTATCATTTGCCGAAACGGAAAAAGGAACTGAAACAACTCACGCATGACGACACTTACGTCGGCTGGCTTCAGCGCGAAGGAAAACTCAATGAACGCGAAGCCAAGACGCATCCGCAACGGAACGTATTGCAACGTGCGCTCGGTGGAGAAAATCAATTCGTGGAGCCACAGGTCGGCGCGGTGGCATGGGAACGCGGTGATGTTTTTCTGTTATGCACGGACGGTTTGACCGACGGGCTTTATGAACATCAAATGGTGGATCTGCTTCGTGAAGAGTCCGAAAATCCCGCGCATGAATTGGTCAAGGCTTCGATCGGTTACTCCGGCCGCGACAATACGACGGCGCTGGTGATCCAAGCGGGTTAAAATTATTCGTAGCGCCGACGTGAGTTGGCTCATTTCATTTTTTTTAGAATTAGAGCGGACTCACGGCCGCTGCTACCAATTACGAAAAATAAAAAACGGCGGACAACTTTCGTCGTCCGCCGTCGTGTTCGTTCTGTTCCTCCTTAGCGATACAAATCTCAGGCAGTATAACCTTCTTCGCCGTGTTCGCTGATGTCGAGACCGGTGATTTCGACTTCTTCCGTCGGACGCAAGCCGACCAGGATTTTGGTGACGAACGCAGCGACAATCGTTCCGACAACGGACAATGCGAGCGTCACACCCACGGCCTTAAGTTGTTCAATGGTTTGAGCACCGTGATTGGCCAATTTGTCTGCCGTCTGCATCGGAATCAAGGAACTGACCGACGTGCTGCACAACAAACCGGTGAGGATAGCTCCCATCGTTCCGCCGATGGCATGAACGCCGAAGGTGTCCAACGCGTCGTCATATTTGAAGATCGGCTTGAGCCAGGTGACCGCAAAGAACGGAACGATGCCAGCCAGAACGCCGATGATCATTCCGCCATTTGGCGTCACCCATCCGCAAGCGGGCGTGATGACCACCAAGCCGGCAACCGCACCGGAGCAGAAACCGAGAACGCTCGGCTTGCCTTTCATCAACCATTCCACCATCGCCCAGACGAACGAAGCCGTCGCCGTGGCCAATGTCGTGGTAGTGAAGGCATTGCCGGCGCCACCGTCGGAACCGAGTTCGGAACCTGCATTGAAGCCATACCAGCCGACCCAGAGCATCGCCGTGCCGATCATACACAATACCATGCTGTGCGGGGGCATCGGTTCTTTGCCGAAGCCGAGGCGTTTGCCCAGGATCAAGCAGAGAATCAATGCTGACCAACCGGATGACATATGGACGACCGTGCCGCCCGCGAAGTCAATGGCTTTGATTTTCGCCGCGGAATTAAACGCGCCATCCATCAAACCAGTGCTGCCCCAGACCATGTGCGCCAGCGGGAAATAAACAAGGAACATCCAGATGGCGATAAATATCAGGAGCGCCTTGAATTTCATACGCTCGGCAATTGAACCGATGATGAGCGCCGGCGTGATGATGGCGAACGTCAACTGGAACATCGAAAACACGTCCAGGGAAACCCAGTAAGGAGCCACACCATTTACCGCGCCCGTAACATCTTTGAAAAAGGCA
>DASTWS010000009.1:0-37446 GCA_035776755.1 Verrucomicrobiia bacterium | reverse complement strand
GATCAAATAGATTTGTTCCCACGCCGTTGTAATCATTTTCTGATAGGCGATCAAAGTTTGGCGGCAGGTTGGTATCCACGTAAAACGAAGTAGAGCGGGAAACGGAGCCGACATCGTTTGAGGTCAAATCCCATGAAGCCCAATTCGGCACACCGAGATTATTATTGTAATCAATCGCTTCGACTGACCGGACGAGGAGGTAATGATTGAAATTGTTTGTGTCAGCAGTGGCACCGGAAGGATTGCCCAGTTGCATTTGGAGCGAAACATCAATGATTGCAGGTGCCCGCAAAGCTAAGAGCAATGCAGCAGTAGTCACCATGCAAATCCAAGGCAACCGATTCTGATTCAACATCGGTATGATATCCCCCCAATACTAGGCGCGCAACGGCAGGATCAAACCTTCTTTTCCTTTAAATTTAACACCAAATGCGGTTAAAGGTTTCGAAAGTATGCCCATGAGCCAATGGCGAGTGTTAATTAGAAATTAAAATTTCTTTAGCTCTATTCTCACCTCAAGATTGCGGTGCGAACTAAATGCTAACAAAAAACTTAGTTCTTTTCGATCTAATGGCAAAGAAGATATGCAGTCATTCTCACTTTTATTCCCACTTTGGGTTTTGGAAAAAGCGAAAGAGCAACAAAACCATTGATTCTATTGCTCTTTCTTCAAATTGGAGCGGGTGAAGGGAATCGAACCCTCGTCTCAGCCTTGGGAAGGCCACATTCTACCATTGAACCACACCCGCGCGTTCCAAATCTTTGATTTCCTTCGACGCCATGTCAAGCCATCGTCTCAAGTTGCGCAATGGCGGTGCGCAGCCGTGCGTCGATCAAAACCCGGCGGGCCGGCAATTCCACTTTGCCGCCGTCCGATTCGCGCACGTAAAACGCATCGATCGCCGCGCCACGTTCAGTCACGATGCGCGAGTCGGAAACGTCCACGCTTAATTCGGCAAACGCCTGTGAAATCGCATACAGCAGGCCCACGCGATCTTCCGTTTCAATTTCGATGAGCGTCCGTGTTTCCGAAGTTTCATTGTCAAAACGGATTTGCGTCTGGATCTTTTCACCCGCGTAAGGCTGGTAGGCGTGCGTGATCATCTGCTTTTTGATGAGAGCGGACAAATCCACCGGCTCATCGGTCAAAACCATTTGCAGCAGCGTGGAAAATTTTTCGCGTTGTTCGCGGGTCGCGAGATTCCCGGTGCGGGCGTCGTTGACAAAAAAGGTATCCAGCGCCACGCCATCGCCGCGCGTGAAAATCTGCGCGCTCAAGATGTTCAAGCCGCTCGCGCTCAATGTGCCGGCGATTTTGCTGAACAGTCCGGCGCGGTCCCACGTGCAAATCTCGACAAGATTATAGCCGCGATCCGGTTCGTCCGTCCATGCGATGACCGGCGCCAGCGCATGTTCGCCTTCGTCCACCAGCCGATGCATGAAGCGATGCGCCAATTCAATTTCGCTGGCGATTTCCGGCGGCGTATGGATTTGAAAATAACGCGGCGGCAGATTGTCGAAATGTGCTTCAATTTCTTCATCGCTCACGCGCGCCGGCGCGATTTCACGGACTTCCTGCAACAGCGTGGCGCGTTCCTTTTTCTCCGCGCGGACGAAATCCGTGCCGCCGACGAGCAACGGCATGGCGCGCGAATACAATTGCCATAACAGCGAGTCTTTGAAGCCGTTCCACAATTTGTCGCTCGTGCCCTGCGAATCGGCGAAGGTCAGCAACGTCAGCAGATTCAACGTTTCCGCTTTTTCAATCTGCTTTGCAAAACTTTTGATGACCGCGACGTCGTCCAGGTCGCGGCGTTGCGAAACGCTGGCCATGAGCAAATGATTTTCAATGAGGACGCCCAGCGTATGCGCGGCGGATTCATCCAGTTTTAACCGGTTTGCCACGCGCGTGGCCATTTCCGCGCTGGCCTCCGAATGGCCGCCTTTTTTATGCGCGTCCGATTTGCCGACGTCGTGCAGCAACAAAGCCAGGTAAAGAATGCCCGGCCGTTCCAATCCGTGAAACAGCGGGGTATAATTCTTGAATGGCAATTCCTGCGCCTCCCAGATTTTGTCCAATTGCTCGATACACACCAGCGTGTGCTCGTCCGCCGCGTATTGATGATAAAATTCATGCTGCACCAGGCACGTCAACCGGCCGAATTCCGGAATGTATTTGCCGAGCAGATTGACTTCATGCATCGCGCGCAAAATGCGGGCGACTTCGCCGCGCCGTTCCAGAATGGTCAGAAACGTTTCTCGCACGTGCTCGTCATTCAAAAAATCGCGATCCACCAGATTGAGCGAATTGCGGATCAATTGCGCCAAATCCGGATGCAGCGTCATGTGCCGCTGTTGCGCCTGCAAAAACACGCGCATCAATCGGCGCGGCGAATCTTTGAAAATGCGATTCGACACCGCGTGGATCTCACTGCCGATGAATTTGAATCCGTCCACCGGCTCGACTTCGCGGCGCGACCGGAAATAACGCCGCAACGAAAGCCGGCTCGGCTTGGGCGGGATCAGCGCCAGCCGTTCTTCGAGCGTGCGCGTGATGAGAAAAATATTGCGCATGTGCGTGTAAAGATCGCGCATGAATTTCTCGATGCGTTTGCTCGGCGAACGGTCGTGATACCCCAGCGCGTGCGCTACGGCCGGCTGCAAATTTTTCCCCAGCGCATCCATCGCACGGTTGACGTGATAATGCAATTCCGTCCGCACGTGCAGTAGAAAATCGTAGGCCGATTCCAATTGCTTGCGCTCGGCGTCGCTCACGAAATCGCGCTGTTGCAATTCAAACAGCGAGCGCGTGCGATATTTGAAAAACGTCATCCACAGCAAATTTTGAAAATCGCGCAAACCGCCGCAGCCGTTTTTGATGTTCGGCTCTTGCATCGTCGCGGAATTGCCGTATTTATTGCGGCGCGTTTCCTGGTCTTCCACGCGCATCGCAATATATTTTTCCTCGTAACCATCCACGCATTTGTTGATGAGCGCCTTTTGAAATTTTTTGAACAGCGTTTCATCGCCGATGATCAGCCGCGATTCGATGAGCGACGTTTTCGATTGCATGTCCGTGTTGGCGACTTTCACGCAATCCTCCACGCTGCGCACGGCGTGGCCGACTTTGAGGCCGACGTCCCAAAGCGGATACAAAACGCCGTCAATCAACTTGGACAAATGCGGCAACGGTTTGTTGACGGCCACCTGCCCGTCGTGAAGGAACATGAAATCAATGTCGCTGAATGGATTCAATTCGCCGCGGCCGTAACCGCCGATGGCCACGAGCGCGAGCGGCGGAAATTCCTTTTGCGCCTGCGCGGACAACGAACTTTTGGCCGTTTCCCACAGATGCCGGAGCATCTCATCGAGCATGGCGGCGCGGGCGCGGCAGATTTCGATGCCGCCGGCGCCGGCGCGATGTTGCATTTTGATGCGATGCGTTTCGAGCTTGAGAAACGCTTTGTAACGCGCGAGCTGTTCGGTCGCGTCGGCGTTTTCCGGCAGCGGCAGGCGCTCGTTTGCGTCCTCCTGAATTTTGCGGATTAAATCCTGCACTGCCAAATGATAAGTTTGAAACGCGAAGATTCAAGCTGCTTCAATTCGCCAAAACGAATTGAAATTGTTCTCGACATCAAAAAACGTAAGGCAGATAAATCAATAAGCATGGCACGCAAATTTTTCATTGCGGCTGTCGTAACGCTTTTCACGACGGGAATTGGTTTTCTTGCTGGGGCATGGATTATTATTTATGGATTCATGCCTGAACATCCGGATATTGCTCCTTTACGGTTATTCAATGATGCTTTGTCTCATATGCCTTTCATTTTGGTTTCTTTCATAATTTTTGAAGTGCTTGCACTTGGTCTTGTAATGAATCGTGTTCGATTGCTTTCTTTAGGCAGCATCATTTCAATCATCGCAGAAGTGTCAGGCATTACTTCATTGGTTCATGGATTATTTTCTGACATTTACGCATTTGACACTTTTTGGAAATGGTTCGTGCTTGGAAGCGCTCCAATCATAATTGCATCCACAAATTTTTTAATTTATCTCCGAACAAAGGGACGAAGCTTGGAAAATTAATAATCGCAGGATTTACGTTCTTTGCGGCAATGATTCTGCAACCTTGTCGCGGCCTTGGCGTCTATTAGACTTCTCTGAATGGCTGAATCGCACGACCCCGATGCCGCATTGATGCTCCGCGTAAAACGCGGTGATCGCGTGGCCTTTGCGGAACTCGTCGAGAAATATAAACAGCCCGTGATGAATTTCATCTTCCGCACGCTGCGCGACGAAGCGGAATCCGAAGACCTCGCGCAAAATGTTTTTGTGCAGGTCTGGAAATCCCGCAGCCGTTACCAGCGCACGGCTAAATTCTCCACCTGGCTGTTCACCATCGCGCGAAATCTTTGCCTGAACGAATTGCGCCGCCGCTCGCGGCATCCCGCCGAATCGCTCGAAGAAACACATTCGGAAAACGACGACGCGCCGGCGCGGCAATACGAAGACAAATCACAAATGGGCGTGCAGGAAAAATTATTGCACGGCGAGCTGGCGCAAAAGATCGAGGAAGCGCTCGGCGAATTGCCGGAAAACCAGCGCACGGCCATTTTGCTCTGCCGCCAGGACGAATTGAGCTACGAGGAAATCGCCAAAATTTTACGCACGTCGCTTTCCGCCACGAAATCGTTGATCCATCGCGGACGCGAAACGCTCAAGGAAAAATTGAAGCCGTATCTGAAGACCGGCGATTGGGATGATTAACCGCCGGCAATTTCAGTCCGCAAAATGTAACAATTTTGCCTTTGGTTTCCATCGCCGCGTTTTTTATTTTGACCAGGATGGAATCCATTCGACGCGCCGTCATTGATGTCGGCACCAATTCTGTGAAATTGCTCGTGGCCGATGTGGCGGGCAAGGCGATCCAGCCCGTGCATGAGGAAAGCCGCCAGACGCGATTGGGAAAAGGATTTTACGAAACGCATCGCCTGCAGGCGGACGCCATTTCTAAAACGGCCGAAGCCGTCGCCGGATTCGCCGAAACCGCCCGGATAAAAAATTCGCAAAACATCCGCGTCATCGCCACCAGCGCGGCGCGTGATGCCGTGAACGCGGAGGAATTGATTGGCGCCATTGAACAGGCATCGCATTTAAAGACGGAGATCATCAGCGGCGAACAGGAAGCTGAATGGGCATTCCAGGGCGTCACCGCCGCGACCGAACTGGCGAAGCAGCCGTTGCTGTTGCTCGATGTCGGCGGCGGCAGCACGGAATTCATTCTCGGCCACGGCGACAAAAAACATTTTGCCCACAGCTTTCCGCTGGGCACCGTGCGGCTGATGGAAAAATTTCCACATCACGATCCGCCGACGCCGCATGAATTCGAACAATGTCACGACTGGCTGATGAATTTTATGCGGCACGAAATCCGGCCGCTCCTGGAACCGGCATTGGAAAGCGAATCTGGCGCGGTGCAATTGGGCGGCACCGGCGGCACGGCGACGATCCTGGCGCGGATGGAATTGAAATTGGATTCCTACGACCGCGAGAAAATCGAAGCGGTGCATCTGAAACGCGAACAGATTTCCGCGCATCGGAAAAATCTGTGGAGCCTGCCGCTGGAGCAACGCGAGAAAGTTCCCGGCCTGCCGAAGAATCGAGCGGATGTGATTTTGCCAGGCATTTTGATTTACGAAACCGTGATGGAAGAATTTGGTTTTGCCGAACTGCGCGTCAGCACGCGCGGCCTGCGCTTCGCCGCATTGATGGATTAAGGCAAAACGTGCGCCGGCGTGACGGTTGTGCCGAGGGAACAGGTGGGTTTTTCGCCAGCTTTACCAATTGTGTAAGTGCCGCCGGATGGACATTCAGGAAAGTTCCCGTTTTTATCCAATTTAATGTAAGGCATGATGTCGTTCACCGTAACCACGGTTTCGGAATTGGTGTTTCCTGTCTCCAAAGCCCATTGATATTTTGCCGCTTCGATTTGACGGAGGTTTTGAACACAAGCGTTAGCTGAAATGACCCTGGAAGGAACAATCCTAAAGTTAATAATGAACCATACAAGAAACGCGACTATTGAGATGATGACGAGCCATGCAACTACGTTTGATGCAGATGTTTTATTTCTTGGTTCATTCATGGCAAAACGTGCGCCGGCGTGACGGTTGTGCCGAGGGAACAAGTTGGATTGTCCCCGACTTTGCCAACCGTATAAACGCCGCCTCGCGGACATTTGGGAATATTCCCATTTGTGTCCAACTTAATATACGGTGTAATGTCACGCACAAATGCAATAGTGCCGTTTGTTTTACTATTTTCTAAAGCCCATTGATTTTTTGCGGCATCAATTTGACGCAGATTATTAATACAAGCATTTACAGCAGAAGTAGAACGCGCTCGTATAAAATTGTTGGTGAAAAGCCAGGTTAAGAAGCCAATTGCAATAAAAACTATAAACCAACCAAGATAATCTAAAATAGATGACTTATTTTCTGATTCGCCCATACAGTTAAATCAACACCGCACGGACGAATCCGTTTCGGCAATTTACCGTCGCCGTCTCGCCGGACCGAAATGGTAGCCGCCGTGGACGCGCACGCCACGGGCTTTGCCGGGAAATCCGCCTTTGTTCTGGCCGGGTTTGTTCTCCTCGAACAACGCCGTGTATTTGTAATCGAAGCCTTCCAGTTTCACGCGCTCGATTTTCTTGCTGATGAATCGTTCGATCGCAAAAACGTGGCTGGCATCTTCGGCGGTCATGATCGTGAACGCGTCGCCGGTGGCTTCGGCGCGGCCGGTGCGTCCGATGCGATGGATGTAATCTTCCGGATGCTGCGGCACGTCGTAATTGACGACATGGCTCACGTCGGCGATGTCCAATCCGCGCGCGGCGATGTCCGTGGCCACGAGCACTTCGAAACGGCCGTCGCGAAAACCTTTGAGCGCCTGTTCGCGCTCGCGCTGGGTTCGATTGGAATGCAGCACGCAAACGGCATGGTTCGCGCGTTTAAGCGTCTGCGCGACGCGGTCGGCGCCATGTTTCGTGCGGCAGAAAACGATGACCGAATCGTAATGAACGGAATCAAGCAGCTTGAGCAGTAAATCGGTTTTTTGCGAATCGGCAACGGGATAAATCACATGTTTGACGGTTTCGGCCGGCGAACGGCGCGCGCCGATTTCGACGGTTTCGGGATTGCGCATCGCCCATTTGATGAGCGTTTCGATTTGCGGCGGAATCGTCGCGGAAAACAACGCGGTGTGACGCTGGCGCGGGCAGCGGTCAATGATTTTGCGGACATCGGGCAAAAATCCCATGTCGAGCATCCGGTCCGCTTCGTCCAGGACGAGAAATTCAATTTTATCCAATTTCACCGTGCCGTGTCCGAGATGATCGAGCAATCGTCCGGGCGTGGCGACGATGATGTCCGTGCCGGCGCGCAACGAATCGTTTTGCCGTCCGTAACCGACGCCGCCGAAAACGACGGTGATGTTCAAATCGGTGAAACGTGAATAATCGCGGAAACTGGTTTCCACTTGCGCGGCGAGTTCGCGCGTCGGTTCCAGGATGAGTGCGCGCGGATATTTTTCGGGCGAATGTTTTTCGAGCTTCGACAGGATCGGCAACGCGAATGCGGCAGTCTTGCCGGTGCCGGTTTGCGCGCTGCCGATGACATCGCGTCCGGCCAACACCAGCGGAATGGCGCGGAGCTGGATCGGCGTCGGATCCACGTAACCCATTGCTTTGACACCGTCCACGACGGCCGGAGCTAAACCCAATTTACTAAAAGGCATGAGATAATGTAGCAATGCTAACGATTATTGAAAGCAGGGAATTGCGGAGCGCAAATGACTTGTCTCGGCGGTTCATCCGGCTTCATGCTGTGGAAATGAAATTCGGCATTTACGGCGGCTCGTTCAATCCGGTTCACCTCGGCCATCTGCTCGTGGCGCAGGCGGCGATCGAGGAATTGAATTTAGACCGGTTGTTTTTTGTTCCCGCCGCCAAATCGCCGTTCAAATCTGGAAATGAATTTGCGCCCGGCGAAATCCGGCTGCAATTGCTCCGGCTCGCGCTGGCGGGAAAAACAAATTGCGAAGTGGACCCGCAGGAAATCCGGCGCGGCGGCGTTTCCTACACCATCGAAACGTTGCGCGATTACAAAAACCGGTTTCCGGGCGATGAATTGTTTTACCTCATCGGCGCGGACAACGTTTCTGATCTGGCCAAATGGCAGGGAGCGAACGAAATGGCGTCGCTTGCGGAATTCGTCGCCGTGCCGCGTCCGGGCGAAAATGTCTCGGAATTTCCCAAACCATTTCGCGGGCGGATCCTGGACGGCGTTCCGGTCGGCATTTCCTCGTCGCAAATCCGCGAGCGCATCAAAAAGAATTTGACCATCGAAAATCTCGTCCCGCCATTTGTCGCCGGCGCCATCCGCGACGCAAAACTTTATCTTTAATCAAATTTGCGATTTACGATTGATGATTTACGCGCCAAGCTGATGCTCAATCGTAAATCGTTAATCATAAATTTACCGATGGAATCAAAAAAACTTGCCCTGCTCTGCCGCGAACTCGCGGACAACCGGAAGGCCGAAAATGTCGTCATCCTCGACGTGCGCGATTTGTCGTCCGTGACGGATTATTTTGTCATCGCCTCCGGCACGAGCGAACCGCATTTGCGCGCCATCGTGGACGAAATCACCACGAAATTGCGCGATGATCATGATTTGCGGCCGAGCCGCACCGACGGTTCGGTGCATGGTGCATGGGTCGTGCTGGATTTTTTTGATGTGATCGTCCATGTCATGCGCGCCGACGTGCGCGAACGTTACGACCTGGAAAGTCTCTGGGGCGATGCCGCGCGTGTGAAACCAAAGGCCAAAGCCAAACGCAGCGCGAAAGCCAAAGCGTAATCGTTCGCGGCTTGCTTTCTGAAATTGCCCTCGCTTACATTTTGCATCTCCCATGCAAAACCAATCCGCGCTGCGACAAATCCTTGCGCCCGCCGTCATCGTTGGCGCCCTCGGTTACTTCGTTGATATTTACGATTTGATTTTGTTCAGCATCGTCCGCACGGCCAGCCTGAAAGATTTGGGATTTTCCGGGGACGAATTGGTCAGCCACGGGTTGTTTCTGCTGAATTTGCAAATGATTGGAATGCTTGTCGGCGGCGTTGTTTTTGGAATTCTTGGCGATCGTTTGGGCCGTGTGGCTTTGCTGTTCAGTTCCATTTTGCTTTATTCCATCGCCAACATCGCCAACGGCTTTGTCCATTCGCTCGAAGCGTATGCCGTCTGGCGATTTGTCGCCGGCTTCGGATTGGCCGGCGAACTCGGCGGCGGCATCACGCTCGTCTCGGAAATCCTTTCGACGGAATTGCGCGGTTACGGAACTATGATTGTCGCCACGGTCGGCGTGTTCGGCGCGGTTGTCGGCGGACTCGTCGCGGACATCGTGAACTGGCGTTATGCCTATTTTGTCGGCGGCGGATTGGGATTGATTTTGTTGGTGTTGCGTTTGAGCGTCGCGGAATCGGGAATGTTCAAGCAATTGCAAAAAAAACCCGCAACCGTTTCGCGCGGAAATTTCTTTGTCCTGTTCAATCACTGGAAACGCTTCGTGAAATATCTCTGCTGTATTCTCATCGGATTGCCGACGTGGTTTGTCGTCGGCATTCTCGTCACCTTCTCGCCGGAATTTGCCAAAGAATTGCACATCGTCGGCAACGTGAATGCCGCGCACGCCGTCGCCTTTTCTTATTTGGGAATCACCTTTGGCGGGTTCGCCAGCGGTTTGTTGAGCCAGCTATTGCGTTCGCGAAAAAAAGTCGTGCTGCTCTTTTTAGTTTTTACGATTGTCTGCATCGCCGCCTATCTGCTGGCGCGCGGATTTTCCGACGGCACATTTTATCTCATCATCCACCTGCTCGGTTTCGGCGTCGGTTATTGGACGGTGTTTGTGACGATTGCCGCCGAACAATTCGGCACAAACATTCGCGCGACGGTCGCGACGACGGTGCCGAATTTCATCCGCGGTTCGCTGGTGCCGATCGCGTGGTCATTCACGCGATTGCATCAATCGGCGCATTTCAGCCTGGTTGCCAGCGCGGCGATCGTCGGCGCGGTTTGCCTGTTGATCGCGTTGATAGCGCTGTCCGGCCTGGACGAAACGCACGGCAAAGATTTGAATTACCTCGAGCCATCCTGAGCGTCGGCGTTTCTGACACAAAATTTTTTTGTTGTCGGAAAATCTGTTATGCGAATTGCATCGGCATTCCGTGCGCGTTTGCAATTTGCTCCCGCGAATTTTTTGATCCTCCGCTGAAACTGAAATTTTCGCCGCGTTTTCAACTGGCACAACCTCTGCAAAGAATCTTGCGTCAAAATGGAACGAGTATGAGAACGAATATCCTGAAATCATTGGTGGGAATCGCGGCGGTTTTCGCCGCGGCGCAGATTGCAAGCGCGCAGGTGAACACAAATAATGTCAATCCGTCCGGCAGCAACGTGACGACACAAAATGTCACGGCAGCGAGCGGCATCAATTCGGCCAGCGGCGGGCCGGGAGCATTGGACGTCACCGGCGTGGGCGCCACGACGCCGGCGAATTCGTTGACGGTCCGAAACAACGCCAGCCCGACCAATTCCGTGATGACCAATTCAACGACAACCGTAAGCGAAACACCGGCGGCGTTCGGCGCGACGTTCAATTTCAATCATCACCGCGGACGCGGCATTTTGACCGCGCTTTTGGAGCGCCGCGCAAACATGAGGAACAATTCGCGGGCCGGGAATGGCCTGGTCGCCCGGCTGTTGCGCGCCGGCTCAATCAGCAGCGGCGGTTCAGGAACGGCAAAAACCAATTCGACGCGGACAAGCAATGCTTTAACGGCGAATGCGTTTTCCGGCGGCACGCCACAAGCCGTCGATTTCAACCTGACCTTTTTTGAGCGCGGCGGAAACGGCGCAATCGCAAAACGCCCGGTGACCAGTTCGGACATCATCGCATCGCTTGGCAGTTCGACATCGAATGATTTTTCGACGAATGCCGTGTTGATTTACACCGCGAACACCAACGGCGGCGCGGATACGATTGAGGTCGAGGACGGCAACAATGTCGTGGATGTGAGCAATTATTTCAGCGTCAGCAACAGCGAGACGCAGGTCAGCGGCACGATGAATTCGGGCGATATTAACTCGGACACCAATTCGAATTCCGAGACGGGACAGGCGGGCAATGGACGTCTGCAAAACATATTGTCACGATTCAATACGCTCAGCATTTTGCATGTGACATTCAATTCCGCGGGCGCGGCTTCAGGTGAGAGGAACGCCGATTTAAGTTTTCGCGTGAGCGGATTTAATACGACCTCCGCATCCGGAACGAACTCCGGACCGCAAACGGTCAATGCGAATGTTTCCGGCATTGGCAGGGACAACGGCGCGCCGGCGATCGTGACCGGCACGATCACCGTAAACGGCGCCGGCCAATAATTATCTTAAGCGTAACGACGACTTGGGTGGGGCGGTCGAAAGACCGAAAACACCGGGATGAGGTTGGGATTTTCCTCATCCCGGAAAATTTTTTTGGCGTCAGCGAAACAAAAATGTCAGCAGCGGCGCGACGGCCAGCGCGGGCAGATAATTGGCCAGTTCCACTTTGCGCACTTCAAAGATCACGACGGTGACGATGCATGAAATCATTCCTCCTGCAACGCAAACGGAATGGGTCAATCCATGCGCATCCAAAAATGGCAGCGCATAAATGCGGCAAAGTTCGGAAATCAGGCTGAAGAAAACAAAAACCGGGATGGCGGAAAGCGCCGATGGCCAGCGGAACAATCTTACAAAACTCGCCATCGCCAGCATGTCCATAAATGCTTTGAGAGCCAGCAGATAAAAATAATTGACCAGGCCGTCGGCGATGGCGCCGATGATTCCCAATGGCGCGGCGCAGAATAGAATCACGCAGGCATTGAAACCATCGGCGATTTTCGGCCGACTATTTTTTTGCGCGGCGGCAATCGTGTTTGCGGCGATGCGCCCGATGCGATTGGACGATTTTTGGAAACCGAAAAGTTTTCCGAGCCAGAATCCAAGAATCACCGCGCCCAGGCCGATGGACAATTGTTTCATCAGCAAAAAAAATCCACCGCCGACATGTTCAAAGATCAATCGCAATCCGAGAAACACCGTGAATGCGCCGATGGCAGACCGAAAAAAAACCTGAGTGCGCAATGAAACCGGCTTGCGCAGCGCCAAGCCGAGAATGGCGCCGAGCAAGATGCCAAGCGCGTTCAGGAATGCGCCGGTGGTCGTGATCACGCGGCGATTGTGTCGCGTTAGGCCGATGAAGAAAAGTTTTCCTTTTTGTGGCGGTTGCCTCCAAGATGCGCGCGATTCAAATGACCGGTGAAAAAAACAATTCCCGCAATCCGTGGCTCTGGATTCCGTCGCTTTATTTTGCGGAAGGTCTGCCTTATGCGCTGGTGATGTCTGTTTCAGCGGTGGTTTACAAAAACCTCGGCATTTCCAATGCGGAAATCACTTTATGGATCGGATTGCTCGGCTGGCCGTGGGTGCTCAAACCGCTGTGGAGCCCGGTCGTGGACATTTTGAAAACACGCCGACAATGGATTTGGACGATGCAATTTTTTCTCGGCGCGATGTTCGCCTCGGTCGCGTTGGCGATTCCGGCGCCGCATTTTTTTCAACTGACGCTCGCCTTTCTGGCGCTGGCGGCGTTCAGCTCCGCTACGCATGACATCGCGGCGGACGGATTTTATATCATCGCATTGCACGAACGGGAACAGGCGTGGTTTAGCGGTGTGCGAAATACATTTTATCGGGTGGCGAACATTGCCGCGCAAGGTTTGCTCGTGGTCTTTGCCGGAAAAATTCACGAACGCACCGGCAGTTTTATCACTGCGTGGTCAACGGCATTCGCATTGATGGCGGGAATTCTGGTCGGGCTGGGAATTTATCACCGCTTGATTTTGCCGCGCCCGGTTGCAGACATTGCGCATCGCGAAAAATCTTTCAACCAATTCTTCATTGATTTTGCGGAAACATTCGCCGCTTTTTTTCGCAAACCGAAAATCATCACCTTGCTCGCATTTATTTTGCTTTACCGTTTCGGCGAAGCGCAATTGCTTGGCGTGGCAAAATTATTTTTGCTCGATGCCCGCGCGAAAGGCGGCTTGGCATTGACGGACGATGAATTTGGCTGGATTTACGGAACCGCGGGAGTTGCCGCGTTATTATGCGGTGGCATTCTGGGTGGATTCGTCGTTTCGCGGAATGGTTTGAAATCCTGGCTCTGGCCGATGCTGCTGGCCATCCATCTGCCGGACGCGGTTTTCATCTGGCTGGCGTATGCGCAGCCGCAAAATCTTTACGCCATAGGCGCGGGCGTGGCCGTCGAGCAATTCGGGTATGGCTTCGGTTTTACAGCGTTCATGCTGTATCTGATTTACATCGCGCGTGGCGAACATGCGACGGCGCATTACGCGATTTGCACCGGTTTCATGGCGCTGGGCATGATGCTGCCGGGAATGTGGAGCGGTGCGCTGCAACAATTTCTCGGCTATCAACATTTCTTCATCTGGGTGATTTTGGCGACAATTCCAAGTTTTTTGGTCGCGCTGAAAATTCCTTTGGAAGCCGAATTTGGAAAACGTATCTGACCGAATTGAATTGCTTTGAACGCCGCCCCTTTTCCACAATCCAAGTTCACGATGAAATTGTTCAAACGCCTTTTTGCCCTCGTTTTGCTTTTTGCCGTCTCGTCCGGATTTCCGGCGACGGCGCAAACGAATTGGACTTCGATTTTCTCCAATGTTTCCAATGCCAAAGTTAAAGTCTTTCCGCGCCGGCCAAGCATCATTTTCATTCAGGTCGAAGGGCTCGGTTACGGTGATTTGAGCTGCTACGGCCAGACAAAATTTCAAACGCCCAACCTCGACAAATTGGCGGCCGATGGCGTGCGTTTCACGGATTATTCCGTTCCGGCGGATGCGGTGTCATCTCAATTTGAAGCGATGACGGGAAAAAAATCGTGGCGCGGACCGTCGGATGATTTGAACGTCGCGCAAATATTGAAAGCGACCGGCTATCACACCGGCTTTATCGGCGATTGGAATCTGGGCGATGAAAATTCCGCCACCGCGCCGTGGCTGAAAGGTTTTGAAGAGTTCGCCGGATATTTGAATTCTGCCAGCGCTGATAATTTTTATGCCGATTACGTTTATCGCTTTATGCTTCACCGGCAGACGAACGGAATGGTGAAAGATTTTGCCGGGCACGAAATGCTTTATCAAAATACACGGGGCAAAAACCAATACCTTCCCGATCTGTTCTCCAAATGGTCTCAAAACTACGCGAAAAACAATTTGCCGGATGCCTTCAATCACTATCAGCCATTTTTTCTGGTGCTGAATTTCAAGGTTCCATCGGAAAAAATCGTTGTGCCCAGTGATGCGCCCTTTTCCGGCGAATCCTGGCCGCAGGCGGAAAAAAATCGCGCCGCGCTCATCTCACGCATTGATAATTATGTAGGCGACTTGCGGGCGCAATTGGACCGGTTGCGGATGACGAATAACATCGCCATTTTCTTTTCCGGCGCGACGGTGCCGGAAAAAACGTCAGAAATTGATCCGGCATTTTTCCACAGCGTCAGTTCCACCAACGATTTTCGCGCGCCGTTGATCGTCTCGCTGGTGTGCTGGCCGGAAAAAAATTCGGTGGCGGGAAAAGTCAGCAACGTCAAATGTTCGCCGACGGATCTTTCGTCAACGGCGGCGGGAATTGCCCTGCTCGATGCGCCCAAAAATGTGGATGGCCTGTCGTTGTTGCCGGAAATCACCGGCCAAAAATAGCGCAGGAATCATCGAGATTGCGCCGGCGTTTCGTATCCGCGCTCTTCTTTCACCTGATGAACGGCGGCGCTCACCCAGATAACCGCCAAAATCACGAACAGGATGAATGCCGCCAGCACAAACCACGGCCATTTGTAACGGCGCGGATTTTTGTTTGATTCCATCATTTCACGAAATTGTAACGTGAAAACTCGACCGGCGAAAGTTTTACGGTAAATTCTCCGCACAAAATTGATGCACGACCAGGAATCACCGGAAAATTTGCCGGATAAACCGGTAGAACCGTCTGCGGCGGTGGAAAGCGCCTACGCCGTTTTGGGCAACGCAGATTTTTTTCGCTACCTGATCGGCCGTTTTGTCGCGGCGCTCGGCCAGCAAATGCTTGTCGTGGCGATTGACTGGGAGCTGTATCAGCGCACGCATTCGGCGCTGCCGCTGGCGCTGGTCGGACTTTCGCAAATGGTGCCGATGATTCTTTGCACCATTCCCGCCGGCCATTTCGCCGACACATTCAACCGGAAAAAAATCATCCTGATCACGACGCTCATTCTCGCGGCGGCAAGCCTGGGGTTGACGCTTGCCTCGGCATTTTTGAGCAACGTCGCATGGATTTACTTTTTTCTGGTCATCATCGGCGCGGCGCGAACATTTCTCTGGCCGGCGAGCGCGGCGTTTGTGCCCAGCCTCGTGCCGCGAAAACAATTTGCGCGGGCGGTCACTTTTAACAGTGGCGCTTTTCAATTCTCATCCGTGCTCGGCCCGGTGGCGTTCGGCGCGGTCATCGCGCTGACACCGCACGCGGACAACGGAATTCATAGCACGGCCTGGTCGGTTTATGCGTTGAATGTTTTGGCGTCCATCATTTGCTTTGCGCTCGTGGTCCCGATCAAACACATCCACAAAGCGCGCGCGGCCGAGCCGGTTTCCATGCGCAGTTTGATCGAGGGATTTAACTTCGTTTACCACAGCAAAATCATTCTCGGCGTCATCACGCTGGATTTGTTCGCGGTGTTGCTGGGCGGCACGGTGGCGATCCTGCCGATTTTCGCGCACAGCATTTATCATGTCGGCGCCAGCGGTTTAGGTTGGCTGCGCAATGCCATGGCCATCGGCGCGGTGATTTGCGCGTTCTTCATCGCCCATCGTCCGCCGATGCAAAAGGCCGGGCGCGCCATGCTTTTGTCGGTGGCAATTTTCGGCGTAGCGACAATCCTGTTCGGCGCGGCGAACGATAATTGCTTTGGCCGCTGGTTCGCACTGCCGGAGATGGCCTGGTTTTGGTTCGCGTTCGCGATGCTGGCATTGGCCGGCTTTGTGGACAATATCAGCGTCGTGGTGCGGCAGACGCTCGTGCAGATTTTGACGCCGGACGAAAAGCGCGGTCGGGTTTCTGCCGTGAACAGTTTATTCATCGGCACATCAAATGAACTTGGCGGATTTCGTTCCGGCATTGTGGCGTATTTATTCACGGAGCCGTCATTTCTGGGCAACGCGGCGGCGACCGGCGCGATTACATCCACGGTGACCGGCGGGATCGGAACGATTCTGGTTGTGATTGCTGTCGCATGGATTTGGCCGGAGATTCGCAAATACGGAAAGCTGGCCTAACGGGATATTGCCCGGAATTCCAAAGATTGAACTTGCATCAATTCGTGAAATTCATATCTCACTTCATCTTGACCTGCGGCGGCGGAGGTTTATTTTCGGCGGCATGAGAAAGATTTCGATTTGGCTTTTTGCCGTTGTTTTCGCAATCGCGCTGAACGCCGGTGTCGCCCGCGCGCAGGAAGACGCCACGCAACAACAGATTGATAAGTTGTCCGGCCAGATCCAGGATTTGATTGATGGCCAGGCGGCGCAGGGAAAACGCATTGATGCATTGGAAAAAAAGATCGCCGATTTGAGCGATAAATTAAATCAGCCCGGCGGAAATGATTTTGCCAGCGCGGATGACGTGAAAAAATTGGCCCAACAGGTCCAGGAAATTGACAAGAAACGCCAGGACGACAACCAGAAAATTTTGGACGCGCTCGATAAATTGAGCAAAACTGGCATCGCATCATCGCATCACGCGCCGGAAGCTTCGCCGCCGCCGCCGGCAAGCGGCCCGCAAAACGGTTATTATTACACCATTCAGGACAAAGACACGATTTCCGGAATCGCGCGGAAATACAATTCTGAAGGCGTGAAAGTGACGACGGATCAAATTCTTGCGGCCAACCCGGGCCTGAATCCCCGCAGCCTGATTGTTGGCAAAAAAATCTTCATTCCCGATGCCAACGCGAAATAATCAGCGCAGCATCAGGATAAATATCGCGATTCCCAGCGCGATCCGATACCAGCCAAAGGCGGTGAAGGTGTGCGTTTGCACATAACGCAACAGCCATTTTACGGCGATGAACGAAACGACGGCGGCGATGACGGTTGCCAGTAAAAGCATTCCCCAATTTTCCGGTGGAGCCGTGGGATCGGGATGATGAAGTGCCTTGAAGATTTTCAGTCCCCCGGCGGCAAGCATCGTCGGAATTCCGACCAGAAACGAAAATTCCGTGGCCGCCGGGCGGTTTACGCCCAGCAATAACGCCAGCAAAATGGTTGAGCCGGAACGGGACGCGCCGGGAAACACCGCGGCAATCAATTGTCCGATGGCGACGGCGACGACCACGGTCCAGGTGATTTCATCGTGCAATTTTTTTCCGCGCAGGAAAAATTCGACCGCCACAAACAGAATGCCGCCGGCGAGCAGTGCCCAGGCGATGGGTGAAGGATTTTCCGGCAATTTGAATCCCTTTTTATCCAGAACAAATCCCACGGCGCCGGTGATGACAAACGCGACGGCAATTTTCAGCAAATAATTTTGCGTCTCGCGCTGGCGCCATTCAAACATGAATTTGTAAATCCGGTTGGGAAACAATGGCAGGACGGCGATGACCGCGCCGCACTGGATGACGATGTTGAACAGATCGCTTTCGTGAACGCGCAGGACATGTTCCGCGAGCAATAGATGTCCTGTAGAGGAGACAGGAATGAATTCCGTGATGCCTTCGATCACGGCCAGGATGACAGCGACAATCCAGTCGGGCATAATTATTCCGGCGAGAGTAAGCTATTTTTTCCCGCCGAAAAATGTTTTTTGTTCTTCGGTGCGCTGTTTCACTTTGAGCTGCCCGAGGATGGAATGCCAGCCGATATAGATTTTATGCCATTGCGTTTCGATGCCGCGCAAAGCGCCTTCGCTCAACTCGCTCAAATAGCGCAGCGACGGAGCGTTGCCGATGAGCGCATGGATTTCATCACGCGAAGGCGAGCTGGATTCGACCGCGGCAAAAATCAATTCGATCTCCTGAACGATGATGCTTTTGATCTCGAGAAAATGGGTTTCATCCGATGGCCCGAATTTTTTTGAGCGGGCCACATTGACGAAATGGTTGAATTGTTTCCAGCATTCGATGTGGGTCTCGATTTGCGTGACCAATTGGTTCAATTCTTTTGGGGTCATAAATTTGTTCCTTTCGAAGTGGCGGACAAAGCCGATTGCGGGAAAAGGAAGATGACTGCTCCGCCGCGCAATTCGCGCGCGGAAACCCGCAGACTGGCGAATTGAAGCGTCAGCTCGGCCAGCGGCATCTGGTCGGCGCGCGCTTCGCGGAACAGCTCCAGCACATCGCGCGCGATTTCGCGCAGCAACGATTTGGGAAATTCCGAGGAAACGGTCGAGGTGATGACTTCGCCGCTGCTGTCCACGGTGACGCTGCCGGACGGCAATTGCTGAATCGCCGCGTTGGCGCCAAAAATTTTTTTCAGGAGTCCCATGATGCAGCGATTTTTTTGCTTTTTTCCAACGTCGAATTGTCGGCCTGTTCCGGCGACCATCCGATCAAAAATGATTTGTTTTCACGCGGTAACAGGAGCAACCGCCGTTCCATGTTTGAAGCGCCGATGTGCAATAGCGGACCGGCTTCGATCTTCGTGGAAATGCGTTTGACGATCTCTTCGGCGCGGCGCATCCATTTGGCGCAATGCTCGGCGTTTTGCGTCTGTGTCCCGAGCGATTCCATCGTGCCATCGGGTAAAACGGCGACGACAAAATCGGCGCCCTCGCGTGTGAGGACTGCCAGTTTCCACACGGTCTTGCGATGGATTTGAACAGTTTGTTCCGTGGTGTCGGTGTCCGCGTTTTCGTCGATTGCCTGCGCCGATTCGAGCAGCAGCGCGTTGACGGGTTTGTGGATGGTGCGCTCGTGATTTTGTTCGGCGGGCAGATTTTCAAACGTGCCGGATTTCCAGCCGAGGATCCGGCGGAAAGCTGCTTCGCCGCGCGCGCCTTCTGTTTCCGCGTCAATCAATTCGCCGTCATGAATCCACAATTTGGCCACGAGTGGTCCGCGCGTGATGCGCAAAACCGTCGAACTGCGCGAAAGACATTCCATTTGGATGATGTCCATCAAGCTCTTGCTTTGAATGCCGCGGAAGCCGCCTTCACTGTCGCGTCCGATCAGTGATTCAAGGCAGTCGAGGAACATCTGCGTGTTGCGCTGCATTTCAGATTTGAGCCAGAACAAATCCACGCCGAGTGCATAGGAACGCGAACGGAATTCTTCATCTTCCAGCCCGCTCAAAACGACGGTTCGCAATTCCGGAAAGCGGCGGCGGACAATGGCGAGCACCTGCAATCCGTCAATGCGTGGCATTTTCAAATCACAGATCAACAGCCGATACGGCTCGGTATCCAGCATCGCCAGCGCGCGCGAACCGGAATTCGCCGTGCGGATTTCCGGTTTGCTGGGCAACTGTTTGAGCATCTCGCGCGACAGCTCCAGCCAGTCCTGGTCGTCGTCCAAAATCAATATTTTATGCCGCGTTTCCATTCTGCTGCGACAACCGCTAGCGTGATTGCGGAAGAAATTCAAGATAAAACGGATGCTATTTTTTCAGAGCGTTTCTGATTGTAAAAACCACGGACAATCCAGTCCAATGACGGGACAATATCGTCGCCTTCCAGCGCGGCAACAGATGCGTTGCCAGCGATTGCCGGAAATGGCGCGCTGGCAAGTTTCCTGCTCAATCTTTCGCCACTAAAATGTCCGTTGACACTTTTTAGCGAACAAGTCAATGTCATGTCCAATAACGTGAAATCGAGATTTTCCGGGTTTCTCCGAGGTCTGCTGCGGAAGCTGGATGACAGCGATCCCGCCGCGCCGGAAACACCGCGTCCACTCACCCGCCCGTTGCCGAACGCAGAACCTGCCGCCGCGCCGCAATCACAAGCGATGCCGGAGCAGACGGAAGCTGCTGGCCACGCGCCAGCGCCGGCGGCAACAACGACAACCAATCCAGATGAATTGGAGATGCCATTGCTTTCCATCCTTGGTTCGTTGCCGATGGATTTACGCGCCAAAATTGTCCAAATGCCCGCGCCGGGAGCGACATTGATTGTTCCGGTCGAAAAGGTGCTTTCCCAATTGGCCCACGGTTCGGTGCGAATTACCTTTGGCGAGCTGCGCATTGCTGCACCGACGATCTTTGTCAAATCGGGCGGTGAAAATGATTCGCGTCCGGTCACATTGCCGCTCAATGAAATTCTTTCGCGGCTCAACCCGACATTGCTGCGGCGCAACACTCAAAAACGCATCGAAGTTTCAGAAGAAATTTCCGGGCCCTTCGGTGCAGGTGCGCAAGGAATCAGTTTTACCACCGCGCCACTGAAAGCGCCGTCGCCGTCCAAGGCGCCAGCCCCGGCGCCGGTTCGTTCTGATAAGAGCATGGAAAAACCGGCCGCGCCATTGCCGCCACCACCGGCATTTACGCCGCCGCCGCGAGCGACCGCACCTTCCGCTCCGATTCCGTTCACGGCCCGACCGGCTGCGCCCACGGCGGCAGAGAAAAACGGATCGGACATCCGCGACATATTCGCCCCGGCACAAAAAATTGCCGCGCCAAACCTTCCGCCTCCGTCTCCGGCCGCCGCTCCCTCCGCGGCCGCGTCAGGGGCAACGATTCAGGTGCCATTGAAGGCGTTGATGGAAAGCTGGCCGGACAATTTGAAAAAGGAAGTGATGCAATCGAATTTGCTGAACGCCCGGATCGCTTTGCCGGTGAATTTGGTTGAGCCGGGAATGAAGCGCGGCCGCATCAGCATGACGTGGAAAAATCTGCGCGCGCTGATTCAACCTGCGCCGCCGATTGTTTCCATCCATGACGGAATTGAATTGGAGTTGCCGTTGAAAGTGATTGCGCCGTTATTTTTCGCCGCGCAAAAATCTGCGCCGCGGGCGCAGCAAAAGCTCTCGGTCTCCGAAGAGATCCCGAACCTGTTCTTCGGCTTTCCGCAACCGCAGGAATCGCCTTCCGTTGCTCCGGCGATGCCGCCGGCTCAACCGCCAAAACCGGCTACGGATATTTTCTTGCGCAAGAATGCAGCGCCCGGGCCGCAAGCTCCGGCGTCATTGCCGAAAGAGATTGCAGATACGGACGTGTTTCTGCGCAAAGGTGACACGCCGCCGCCGCCCGCTCTGGAAATTTCGCCGGTGGAATTCAAACCGCCAGCCGCGCCGGGAACAGATTTCATGAGCCGTTATGCCACGCCGGCGCAAATCGTGGAACGCGCCCTGGAAATTCCCGGGGTCGCGGGAGCGGTCGTGGCATTGCCGGACGGTTTGAAAGTGGCCAGTGAAGTGCGTTCAAGCATGAACGCGGATACCATCGCCGCGTTTTTGCCGCAAATCATCGCGCGGGTCAATCAATGCACCCGCGAATTGCGGATGGGCGATTTGAATCATTTGTCATTCCTTGTCGGAATGGTGCAATGGGAAATTTTCCGCGTCGGAGGTGTTTTCCTTGCCGTGTTCGGGGATTTGAACGAGACCTTGCCGTCGGCGCAACTGGCGCAACTGGCGGCGCAATTGGAACGAAAGAAATAAGTTATGGCTATTATCAACCAAGCGACCAAGGAGCTTCAGGTCAAAATCGTCTATTACGGCCCGGCGATGGGCGGCAAGACGACGAACCTGGTGCAAGTTCACGACCATGTCCAGACCGCCGCTGGCAACAAGGGGAAATTGGTTTCCCTCGCGACGAGCTCGGACCGGACATTGTTTTTCGATTTTTTGCCGATCGAGGCGATGACGATCCGCGGTTTTAAAACGAAGTTTCAACTTTACACCGTTCCCGGCCAGGTGATTTACAATACGACGCGACAACTGGTGCTGCGCGGCGTGGACGGCATCGTATTCGTCGCCGATTCGCAATACGAAAAAATGCCGGAGAACGTCGAGAGTTTTCAAAACTTGATGGACAATTTGAATTCGCTCAAACTCAACCTCGCGGAAATTCCTTACGTGCTGCAATACAACAAGCGCGATTTGCCGAACGCCGCGCCGGTGGAATATATGGATTACCTTTTGAACAATCGTGAAGTGCAGGTGCCGTCGTTCACGGCCACGGCGCATAAATGTGAAGGCGTTTTCGAAACCTTGAATATGATCACGCGCCTGTTGCTGCACAAATTCATCAACCAAAACACTCCGCAATACGCGTGACATGGGCACGTTGCCACAACTCATCGAGGAAGATATTGAAAAACTCGGCGAAATCCTCCGCCGATTCATTGCCAGCGCCGATGCGACGGCTGCCTTGATCATTGATAAAGGCGGCTTTTTGATCACGTATCAGGGCGAGGCCGGCCAGATGGATTTCACGACGATCGGCGCGCTGGCTTCCGGTGCGTTCATGGCCAACCAGACGATCGCCGGACTGGTCAATGAATCCAATTTCAATTCAATTTATCAGCAAGGCGAAAAATCCAGCATGTTCGTCATCAACGTGGACGAACATTGCCTGCTCGTCGTGATTTTCGGATCCAGCGGCGGCATCGGCGTGGTGAAATATTACGCGGCCGGCGCGGTGAAAGAAATCGCCCGGCAACTTCAAGCCGCCAAAGAACGCGCGCCCGGAGAAGGAATTGATTTGTCCGTTCTCAATGTGGCTGAGACCGAAACCGTTTTTAAGAAAAAAAGCAAATCGGCAAAATAATGACGCCGATTGTTCCGGCTTTCATCTTTTCCAGACGCCCGATTCAACCAATTGCCGGCTCGCCATCTTTGCCCAGCCGCGATTGGCCGCCGGACTGGCCGGACTAGGATGGAGGATTTTTCCGAGCTGAAGATTTAAACCGGCAGAAACGATTTCTCCGCGCTTCATCGCAAAGTCGCCGATGCCGATCAACCATTCCGGCTTGAGAATTTTCAAAACGCAACGCAGATGTCCGTCGCAAATCCTGAACAATTCTTCACGTTCGCTCCTGCGCAATTTGTCCGGCGTCAGATTGCAGCCGCTTTCGCCGCAAAACGCGAGCGGACAATAATTCACCACGAAATGGTCCGTGAAAAAAATGTCCGCCGTGCCGAAGCGATCGGCAAATAATTTCCACAATCGCTGTCCGCTGACTTCCGAGCGCAAACAATCGAAGCCGGAGACCGGGCGTTTCGGATGCTCGATTTTGGGTTTGCGGATTTTTGCGTGAATGCCGAGCCAATCGCGGACGGCGGAGATTTCACCAAATGGAATCCCGGTTTGCACCATTCCGAACGGTCCCGGATTCATTCCGAGAAAGACGATGCGCTTTTTGCTGCGGCCGAATTTGCGCAAATACAGTTCATGCGCCGGCCACGCGTAATCCAGCGGATTATAAACGTGCGTGACGGGCGGCTGAAAATTCAATCTATCCACGGCCGCCGCCAAATCGCGCGCGGCGATGATGAGTTGGGCGCTGGGATTGTTCACCGTGATGTTTGAGGCAGGGATTTTTTCAATGCATCCAGGGAACGCTGGTTTTCTTCCGGCGTGCCGATGGAAATGCGGATCCATTCCGGCAATTGATAACCGCCCATCGGGCGCACGATGACGCCGAGCCTTTGCATTTCGTTGAAAACCCGCTGGCCGTCGCCCACGCGCACAAGGATGAAATTTGCCGACGACGGAACAAATTCCAATTTCATTTCCCGCCGGAAGGCGTTTTCAAAAAATTGCAAGCCGGCAAAATTATTTGCGCGCGTTTTGCGGACGTGCTCCACATCGTCCAACGCGGCCAGCGCGGCGATTTGCGCGGGCAAATTCACGTTGAACGGCTGGCGGATCTTTTCCAGCGCGGAAATGAATTCAGGATTTCCGATTCCGTAACCGACGCGCAAACCGGCCAGGCCGTAAATCTTTGAAAACGTCCGCATCAAAACCAGGTTTTTCCGCGCACCAAGACGGATCAACGGGATCAAATCCACGTCGTCGTCCAGAAATTCGATATACGCTTCGTCCATGACAAGCAACACGTTGTCGGGAACTTCATTGACGAATTGCACGACTTCTTCGCGCGGCGCGAGCGTGCCGGTGGGATTGTTCGGGTTGGCAACGAAAATGATTTTTGTTTTTGGCGTGACGGCGCGCAGCATGGCCGGCAAATCATGCCCATAATTTTTCGCCGGAACGGCAATCACATTCGCGCCAAACATTTTCGCGACAATCGGATAAATTGCGAAACAGAATTGCGAGACGACAATGTCATCGCCGGGCGCGAGCAACGCGTGCGCGACAAATTCGATGATTTCGTTCGAACCGTTTCCCAAAATCAAATTGTTTGTTTCGACTCCCAATTTCGCCGCGAGTTTTTGTTTGAGATAAAACGCGTTGCCATCCGGGTAAAGATTCACGCCGGCAATCGCATTTTGCATCGCGGCGGTGGCGAGCGGCGATGGGCCGAAAGGATTTTCATTTGAGGCGACTTTGATGATCGAATCGGCGGGAATTTGCAGCTCACGGGCGACTTCTTCGATCGGCCGGCCCGGCTGATAAACAGGCAAACTTCTTAGAAACGGATTTATTTTCACAGCGATTCAACAATTTTTTTCACGTTCACATTTTTGGCAACAATGTCGCGAATGAGCGAAATTTTTTCGGCGTCCGCCGGTCTGGTTTTCACCGTGAGGTTGTGGACTTTGGAGGCGACTTCGTAGCTGTCCTGTTTTGCGAGCAAAAACGGCGTGCTGACCGAGCGGACGATCTTCAAAATATTTTCCGCTGGTCGCAGGCCGCCGGTCAAAACGATGCCGGCCATTTGTTCCTGGCTGTTCAACTCCAAACTGGCGCACGCCGCGAGCACGATGTCTTCCCGGTCGCCGGGCGTGATTAATAGCGTGCCGCGCTTGAAAAATTGCATCGCATTTTGCGCGCTCATCGCGCCGACGACGACATCATCCACAAGGGTTTGCAAATTGGCCGTCGGATTGAGCATTTCCGCGTGCAATTCCTCGCGGATCAATTCCATGGAAGGATTGCACAGGATTTGTTCATGCGGCAACACGCCGAGTAATTCCAGCCCTTTGCGCTTCAAACCGCGCCGCGCAAAATCCGAAATGTAATCCACTTTTTCCCGTAAAACTTTGTTCAAAATCACGCCGATGATTTCGACGCCTTCTTTTTCAAACAGCGCCTGGTTGAGCGCGATCTCATCAATCGGTTTGCCGATGCCGCCTTGCGAAACGATGATGACCCGGGCGCCGAGCAATTTGGCGACGCGGGCGTTGGACAAATCAAAAACGGAGCCGACGCCGGCATGTCCGCTGCCTTCGCATAGAACAAAATCTTTTTCCCGTGAAACCCGATCAAAAGCATTTTGAATTTTTTTGATAAGAGTTTCGTTGTTTGCGACCTGGAGATATTTGCGCGTGAAATCCGGCTCCACGGCGATCGGGCTCATGTCCACCAGCGGCGTGTTCAGGCGATAAACCGCGTTCATCAAAACCGTGTCCTCGTCAATTTTCTGTTCTTCAATTTCCACGAAGCGCTGGCCGACAGGTTTGATGTAGCCGATATTCGGAAAGTATTGTTGCAGCGCGGCGATCAGGCCGAGTGAAGTCGTGGTTTTGCCATCGTTCTGGCGTGTGGCGGCGATGAAAATTCTTGGCGTTGAAACGTTCATGCGTTGGATCATTGCGTCGTTAAAACGTGAATCGATGTAGCGGTTCAACAATTCAACGATTTAACATTTTAGTCTCCCGGCAGTTTCGCATCTGCGCCCGGATACAGCTTTTGGTAATCGGTCGATTGCACGCCGACAATCGCGGCGACGCCAAGAATGTCATGCGCTGTTGACCCGCGCGAAACATCGGCAGCCGGACGATTCAAACCTTGCAGAATATTACCGTAAGCATTGGCGCGGCCGACGACGCGGACGAGTTTGCTGGCGATATTTCCGGAATTAAGATCGGGAAAAATCAAAACGTTCGCCCGTCCGGCCACTTGGCTTTCATGCAATTTGCGTTCGGCAATTTCCGGAATCAACGCGGCATCCACCTGTAATTCGCCGTCGAAATCCGCATCGAGCATCAATTGCGATGCTTTGCGTTTGGCCTGCGCCGTCGCCGCCTGCATTTTTGCGACGCTCGGCGATGACGCGCTGCCCTTGGTCGAAAATGACAGCAACGCCACGCGCGGCCGGACGCCGAGCATGTGCCGGGCAAGGCGCGCCGTGGTGATCGCGATGTCGGAGAGCTGTTCAACGGTCGGGTCGGGAATGACGCCGCAATCGGCCATGAACAAAACGCCGCCTTCGCCGATGCGCGTGTCTTCGACTTCCATCACCATGCAACTCGAAGCCGTGGTGATGTCCGGCGCGAGTTTGATGATTTGAAAGAGCGGACGCAGCACGCTGCCGGTGATATGCGACGCGCCGGAGACCAAACCATCGGCCTGATGCATCGCGAGCATCATCGCGCCGTAATAATTCGGCTGGAGCATGGCTTCACGGGCTTCGGTGGCGCGCAAACCTTTTTCACGGCGCAAGGCGTGAAAACGTTTGGCGAAATTCTCAAAATCTTCGCTCGCAGCCGGGTTGATCACGCGGATGCCTTCGAGGGAGATGTTCAATTGATCTGCGGCGGTCTTCACTTTTTCCGCATCGCCGAGCAGGATGGGAACGCCCAGGTGGAGTGTTTGAAATTGCCGGGCGGCCTGCAACACGCGCGGTTCTTCCCCTTCGGGAAAAACGACCCGTTTTGGGTGCCGTTGCATTTTTTCGATGACGTTGCCAATAAAGCGCATGGCCGTAAATTAACCGGTTAGACGGAAAGCGCAACAGTTCTCGCGGCCGAGAGAAATTTTACTTCTGCTTGTTGGAAAATGTTGGAAAAAAGTAAACGCGAACGCGCTCGAACAGGCGATCAAGCGTTTCTTTTTCGGAAGAATTAACGTCGGGCTGATATTGTGCCACCTTCAAAATCGGCTCATATTTTTTAACATCATAGAAATCTATTTCGATAGCTGCAAAATGATGTCCCCAATCCCAAACGGTGAGATACGCAAAAGCGCAAAGCATCGCAGGACGTTTTAACTCGTCATCGGTAATATCGCCGGGACGAACGATTGCAATAGATTTTGCGGCATCACCAAGACTCGCGGAAAAATTGGTGTTTCCCGGCGTCCAAGAAACTTTTGCGCGGTTCAAAAAATTTTGTATCACATCGATTTTGGTGGCGAAGTTGACATTTTGGGGGAGAGCGCCGCCGGTTTCAAAAATCACCGCCGCTACATTCAAAGTAGAATCCACAACGCCGATCACCTCGCCATTCATATTTAGCAAAGGGCCGCCGCTATTGCCGGGCTGAACCGGAGCCGAAATTTGAATATGATTGGTATCGTCTTCTATTCCCACGGTCGCGCTGATCAACCCCTTGTTCAAGCGCGGGCTGGTTCCCAATACTTCTGCCATTGGAAAACCAATCGTAAACGCGTCCTGCCCCAAATCATAATGCGTGGTGGAACTTAAAGTTAGTGGATGAAAAAAGGGATGCTCGCTTTGCATGGTGAGCAAAGCGAGGTCGGTATTCGTGTCAACCGATGAGACGCTGCAAAGATAACGCTTACCTTCAATCCAGACGGTTGCATTGGTGGCATCGTCGATCACATGTGCACACGTCAGCAAATTGCCGTTAGAAGAAATGAGAAAACCCGTTCCTTGCGATCCAATCGTCGGCTTATCCGGTTCCACATGGATAACTTCAAAACCTGCCTTTTCCAATCTGGAAGAAATTTGAAGAGCTATATGACGACGATCGGTTTCAGGTTTAGGCATCATCAAATAAATTTTGCGATATTCCGGGAAATCTACCCCTCCTTTGGCAACAACTTTAACATCCGGCACACAACCGGTAAGAAAAATCGCCATCATCAAAAAACTCAAAGCCAACCAAAACGAATTACCTATTAGGTTAATCCTTCTCATTACCGCGATTAAAAACCTGCTCGATTCGACGCGCAAGATAATTTAATTGTGTGAATTGACTTGAATTCATTTGGCCGCTAGCATTCGTGCTTCAATGCAGGAAGTCATCGAGAAACTTTTGGTCTTGCAGGATCGCGACCGCAAAATCCACCGCGTTCAACAAGAACTTGCCCACATTTCACCTGAACGCGAAGGGCTGAAATCAAAAGCCGCCGCCACGCAATCGCAACTTGAAGCCGCGAAAAACCGCGTCAAACAAATTGAATCCGAGCGCAAACGGCTGGAACTGGATGTCGAAGGGAAAAAATCGCAGATTGAAAAATACGCGAACCAGCAATTGCAGACGCGCAAGAACGAGGAATATCGCGCGCTGGCCACGGAGATCGAACATTGCAAGGCGGAGATCACCAAAATCGAAGACCGTGAAATCGAATTGATGGAGCAAATGGAAGCCGCGCAAAAAGAGACGGCGCGCGCCACAACCGAAGCGAATGCGGCGAAGAAATTGGTGGATGATCAAATCACGCAATTGAACCAGCGGGAAGAGAATTTGAAAAAAGAATTGGGTGAATTGCAAAACGGCCGGATGGAATTGGGCTCGGCAGTGGATGAATCCACGCGCAATCGTTACGACCGGTTGCTTAAGAGCAAAGGCGACAACGTGGTTGTCGGCATCCAGCACGGGGTTTGCGGCGGTTGTCATATGAAATTGACGGCGCAAACGCTGGTCGGTTGCAAATCGGAAAAGGAGATTGTGACGTGTTCGAATTGCGGTCGGATTTTGTATTACACGCGCGACATGGAATTGGCGGCGGCGGATTGAAAAATGGTGCCAGAGGCAGGAATTGAACCTGCGACCAAAGGCTTATGAGTCCTCTGCTCTACCCCTGAGCTACTCTGGCACAAATCGCGGAACAGGCGAAACGAACGGCAATTCTATTATGCTTCGGCGGAAACGGGACGCAAGCAATTTTAACGGCCAAAGGATTTATCGCGTTGGCAATTGAGATGGAAATGGTGGGCCCGCTCGGACTTGAACCGAGAACCAAAGGATTATGAGTCCTCTGCTCTAACCATTGAGCTACAGGCCCGCCCTGATTCAGTTTATCTTTACGACACTTGGCTTGGCCGACAAGTTTATTCGTTTCTTTTGCTTTCGTTTTCCTCATCGGTTAATATCCGAAAACAGTGCGTCCAGTTTTTCCAAAGCCGAATTGTCGTGCCGGCGTTTTTGCCGTCGTGCTTTTCCTCGCTATCCTTGCGCGAACGGTGGTGGCGGAAACGGATTTTCTCATCGACCAATGGGATACGGAAAATGGTTTGCCCAGCAGCACCGTCACGTCCATCGCGCAAACGCCGGACGGTTATTTATGGGTCGGCACTTACAATGGTCTGGCGCGGTTTGACGGAAATCGTTTTGTCATTTTTGATCCGGTCACGACGCCGGAATTGACGCATCCGCGTATTCAAGGTCTTTTCCTCGACAAGCAGGGAACGTTGTGGATCAACACGTTTCGCGGCGGCCTGACATCGTATCGCGACGGAATTTTCCGCAACGAATGGCCGGACCAGAACACATTTGATTTGCACACGACGCTGGCGTGGTCGTCGTCAAACGAAGTGGTATTCGTCACGCAATTTGGAAGCGTGCTGCGGCGGACATTATCGGAAACGAATTGGGACATCCTGACGCCGCCGGCGAATTCATTACGCCCGATGTTTCAATGCGCCGATCGCGCCGGAAATTTGTGGTTCCTTTCGCGGGAAAGTCACATTTTGCGTGTGAACGGAAGTGAATTTAAATCCCTGCCCGACGACGGCGGATTGAAGGGGCATATCTATACGCTGGTCGCGGACGCCAACGGCAAAATCTGGGCCGGCGCGCAAAATGAAATTGCTTTCTGGAACGGCAGCCGGTTCGTCAATGTGACGCCGACCAATGATGCTTCAAAAATAGAGCCAACGTTTTTGTTTCCGACAAAAAAAGGTCCGGTCTGGGTTTTGGACGGCGACCGGTTGCGTGAATTTTCGAACGGCAAATGGACGGACGAAGTGGTTGGATGGCGCGGCTTGTTAGGGCCGGCTTCCGGCCGCGCAATGGGCGCGCATGAAGATTCCGAAGGCGGAATTTGGTTTAATCACTATGGCAATGGTCTCTTTCACATCACGCCGGACGGAAAATTTCAGCGGTTGACGACATCCTCAGCCAATGGTTTGGCGGGCGATCGCAATGGCTTGGCCAGCGACCGGATATGGACATGGTTCCAAAGCCGCGAAGGCGGAATCTGGCTAGGGATGGACCGCGGCGGGCTCGCACATTTGCGCGACCGAAAAATTCACGTCGTAGGATTGGCGGAAGGTTTGCCATCGCGCACTGTTTTGTCCGTGTGCGCGACCGCAACCAATGAAATCTGGCTTGGCACGAGCGGCGGCGGTCTATGCAAATGGGAAGACGGAAAAATTGTGCGCTTTCCCGTGGGCGCCAGCGCGGCGGCAAACTTCATTTTTTCAATTTTTCCGCAATCCAACAGCAATGGGTTTTGGTTGAGCGCCGGCGAAGGTGAAGATCTGTATGAATTTCATAACGGCAAAATTTCACGCGCGGCGTGGGATGTTCACGGAGTGAAATCAATCTTAACGGATCACGCCGGGCGGACCTGGATCGGAACAAAAACTGGAATGGCCTGGTCGCAGGGAAACCAAACCGGCACTTTCACGTTAGGCGCTGACGGCTCGCCGCTGCCGGCATTTCGCGCGCTGACGGAAACGCCTGATGGAACGGTTTGGGCGGGCGCCGACGATGGTGCGTTGTATCGCTGCCAGACAAATGGGCTGACGGCGTTTCATCCGAAAGACGCACTCGCGGACCAGCCGATTGTTTCGCTTTATTCGGATCGTTCCGGCGTGATTTGGGCGGGAACCTTTCGCGGCGGATTGCTTCGTTTTTCCAGCGGCGTCTTCAAGCGCATCACTTCAAAACAAGGGCTTTCTGTGGACGTGATTTCGCAAATTCTGGAAGACGATTCCGGACGGCTTTGGCTGGGGACGCACCAAGGAATTTATTGTGTTTCCAAAGCCGAATTGAATGCCTGCGCCGATGGACGCGCCCACTCGGTGAATTTCATCACCTATGGCCCGCTGGATGCCGGGCTGCCAACACTCGAATGTTCAGACGGTTATCAGCCGGCGTGCTGGCGCGATGCGGACGGAGTGCTGTGGTTCAGCACGGCGCGCGGGGCGATTTGGGTCAAGCCGGATCAGGCGATGTCTCATTCCCCGCCACCGCCGGTGATTGTGGAGGAATTGCGCGTGGACGGAGAAAAGGTAAACCTGCGCCAGAAAAAAATCATCATTCCGCCCGGACATCGGCAATTTGATTTTCGTTTCACGGCATTGAATTTTGACGCGCCGGACAAAGTGCGTTTCCGTTATAAGATTGACGGGTTCGATTCCGATTGGGTGGACGCCAACACATTGCGCACCGCGCATTATCCAAATTTGCCGCCGAACACTTATTATTTCCACGTCATCGCCTGTGATAATGAGGGGGTTTGGAACGATGAAGGCGCGGGAATTGCCTTTACGGTGGAACCCTATTTTTATCAGACAATTTGGTTCAAAATTTTGGTCGGCTTTGCCATTGCCGGGATCATCGCATTCGCCGTCCGAAAAATTGCGACCCGGAAGTATAAGGCGCGATTGCGATTGCTCGAACAACAACATGCCATCGAACGCGACCGCACACGCATCGCCAAAGATATCCATGATGACATTGGGGCGGGATTGACGCAAATCACGTTGCTGACGGAATTGGCGCGCCGTCAGCCGGAGCAAACGTCCGAAAATTTAAGCCGCATTTCCGATTCGGCGCGGCAATTGACGCGCGCGATGGATGAAATTGTCTGGGCGGTTGACCCACAGCATGACACGTTTGAAGGCCTGCTGGATTACATTTCGGCTTATGCCGAGGATTTCTTGCGCGTGGCGGGAATTCCGTGCCGGATGGATTTGCCCGCGATCTTGCCGGCGATGCACATCGAGGCGGAAGTGCGTTACAATTTGTTCCTTGCGCTCAAAGAAACACTCAACAACGTGGTCAAACACGCGCAAGCGACCGAAGTATGGTTGCGATTGCGTTTGGAGCACCATGGGTTTTCGATGATTGTGGAGGACAACGGCATGGGCTTATCCGGCGTGTCCGGCGCGACTGCCGCAGGCAAGGACAGAATCATTTCGGGAGCTGGATTTTCGAATTTGGAGCAACGGTTGAAAAATATCGGCGGCCATTGCTCCATCTTTGACACCGGTCACGGCACGCGAGTGGTGATGACGGTAAAGCTGAAAAATGCAACATCGCCAGTTGTGGCGATTGGCCGCGATAATGGAGACGGACTAGAATGAAGCGAAAACAGGTAGAGTTTGAAAAGTCTGATTGTATGAGTATTGCCGTCTCCATCGTAGAGGACGACGCGCGGGTTCGTGAGAGTCTGTCGCAGTTGATTAATAGTTCTTCCGGATATCGTTGTGTAAGCCGTCACGCCAGTGCCGAGGAGGCTTTGCAGGAAATTCCACGCATCAAACCCAATGTGGTATTGATGGATATCAATTTAATAAACGGAATCAACGGCGTCGAATGTGTGCGCCGGTTAAAGCCTCAATTGCCGGGCACCCAAATCATCATGCTGACCGTTTATCAGAATACCGAGCATATTTTTAACGCCTTGGCTGCGGGTGCCACGGGTTATCTGTTGAAGCAAACACCACCATCAGAATTGTTGACGGCTATTCGTGATGTGCATAGCGGCGGATCCCCGATGAGCAGTCATATTGCGCGAAAAATTGTCCAGTCTTTTCAACAACGTCCGCCACAAACGGCGGATGCGGACAATCTTTCGCCGCGCGAAGCGGAGGTGCTTGATTTGCTTGCAAAAGGCTTTCTTTACAAAGAAATCAGCGAAAGCATGAAAATTTCCTACGCAACGGTTCATACGCATATCCGGCATATTTACGAGAAATTGCACGTCCGATCCCGCACTGAAGCGGTCGCCAAACATCTGGCGCAAAGCCAGCCACGCCGTCCATTCGCTGTTACTTTTTAAGCGATTTTCTATCCCCAGAATTGGTGATGGTGTAATCATTTTGTTTGTGGAATGGTAGTAACGTGATTCCCGTCGTTAAAGCACAGCCGATTTTGTCGGCACAATCCGGCAGAATCCGTTAACTCGTAACTCAGTCCTATGAAACTTCAAAAACCAATCAACATCCCGACATTTGTAGTTTTGACCATTGCTACAATACTGTTTGGCGGAATTGTGGCGAACGCATCGATTTTCGAAAGAACAAACAATACCGTTAACCTGAACCTTGCAGATGCTTGGACGAATGGTGCTGTTCCCGGCGCCGCAGATGTCGCGCAATGGGATAGCACTGTTAGCGCGGCGAATACGACCAACGCTTTGGGCGCGAATTTATCATGGGGGGGAATTAAAATCATCAACCCGGGTGCAACGGTTAATATCCAAAGTGGAAATACACTAACCAATGGTGCTGTTGGCATAGATATGACATCGGCAACGGTGAATTTAATTTTGAGCAATACAATTTTCATTGCTCCGGGCGCGTTACAGCAATGGAACGTAGCCGGCGGCAGGACGTTGGCCGTGTCAGCGCTCCCAACAAAACCTGGTCAGCCTGCCAACAATACCGGTGTCTTACAGGTCGGCACGACGGGCACGGTCAAGATGGGTTCTGCGGGATCGCCATCAGGTGTCGTTCAGGATAATCAAAACAATCCATGGCTAACATATGGTCAGAATGATTGGGGTGTCCTGGACAGTTCGGGCACAGTGGTTGCGGCAAATTATTTTAGCGTGGATGGCACGAATACTTTTTTGAATTCTTCCCCGATCGTAACGAATATGGACGTTGTTGGAAACCAGCCGGGAGGTGGTTCCAGCGCTGCGGATATGCTCAGTCTTCGTTTCAACAACCCATCTCCTGTCACGTTGAATATCGCCAACAGCGGCACGGCCCGAACGATGACTGCGCGCGGCATTTTGGTGACTGCCAACTCTGGAGGCGGCACGATTGGCGGCCAGGCGGCAACATCGTTTATTCGTCCAAACCGTGTTACTATTGCCAATACTTCATTTAACGTAATTCAAAACAGTTCGGCTGACTTCACAATTGGTGCCAATATTGCCAATGGTTCCAGCAGCGCGCCGACGCACCTTGTAAAGTCCGGTCCTGGCAACCTAATTTTGACGCATACCGGCAACGGTTATTCCGGTGGCACGGACATTAATGGCGGCACTTTGACGGCAGGTGCGGGGGCGAGTCTGGGCGGTGGAACGGTTGTCATCAACGCTACTGGCCGCTTGATTTTGAATTCTTCCAACACCACTTTTGTGGCTGGCATTACTGTGAATGACGGGGCTACCAACAGCATTAAAATCAACACTGCCGAAGCGCAACAATTTACCCGCATCGCTACTTTTAATGGTGGCACGAATCATTGCGAATTCAATTATGCCGGCGGCATTGCGCCAAGCGTGATAACGGCGCCGTTGTTGGTCAGCAACCTGACAGCCAATGGCACCGTCATCGTAGACATCTTTAATACCGTTTTGCGAACAAACGTTTATCCCCTTATCAAATACACTAACAGTTTATCGGGCAGCGGGTTTTCGGCGTTTACGATTGGCTATATGCCGCCGCATATTTTAGGTTATTTGAGTAACGATACGGCTGGCTCAACCATTGATTTGGTCGTAACCAACGTGAACGAGCCAATCAAATGGGCTGTTGGCAATTCTGCCTGGGACATCAATACGACAGCCAACTGGTTGGATACGCTTAATAATTCTACCGTTTATCAACAATTAAATACGCCGTATTCCTTTATTGGAGACAGTGTGCTGTTCAACGACGACGCAAGTGGTTCTTCCCCGATCACCGTTTCCGTCAATATGATGGTTTCTCCAGCCAGCACGACGGTCAGTAACAATTCCAAGGCCTATACAATTTCCGGCACTGGAAGCATCAGCGGCGTTGGTGCGCTGACCAAGGCCGGTTCGGGCACTTTAACGCTGGCGACAGCCAATTCTTTTGCTGGCGGCCTTAACCTCAATGGCGGCGTTGTGAATTTCTCCACACTGACCAACCTCGGCAGCGGCGACATTTCCTTTAATGGAGGCACCTTACAATACAATGGCAATAGCGATGATATTTCTGTTCGCACCGTGACCATTAATTCAGGCGGCGCCACAATTGATACCGCAGGCCAAAATGTTAATTTCACAAACGCCATTGGTAACGGCAGTGTTGGTGGATTAACCAAGATCGGAAGTGGAACCCTGACGCTTAATGGAACAAATCGCTATGCTGGCAATACATTTGTCAGCGCGGGGACGCTGGCACTCGGAAGCACGAATACATTTATCACCAACAGCCCTGTCATCATCGTGAATGGGACGCTGGATTCTACTCCGACGGGTGCGGGGTTAACTCTTTCGGCGGCCGTCAGCCAAACCCTTGCCGGCACCGGCACGGTGAATGGAAGCGTGACCAATCCGGCTTCGACAACAATTTCTCCGGCTACCAACGGAACCATCGGCACGATTAATGTCGGCCCGCTCACGGTTAATGGCGGCAACCTTTATCTTGATGTTGCGACGACAAGCAGCCACGACCTGGTCAACGTTAGTGGTGATCTTTCCATCATTGGAGGAATAATAACGATCAACACAAACGCGGGTCCACTGGTTAATGGAACCTACAAATTGATTCAATACAGCGGCACGCTGTTGAGCGGGGCAGGTTCATCGGGAAACTTGATTGTCAATTTTTTGCAACCAAATAAGTCGGCTACTCTGAAGGATTCCACAGCGGGTGAAATTGATCTGGTCATAGCGGATTCGGCAAATGACAGCATCACGTGGTCTGGAGCTGGTTCTGCGTGGGATTTATCGGGCGCATTGAATTGGCTGAATGGTGCTACGCCATGGATTTATACGAATGGCGATACCGTCAGATTTGACGATACGGCAAGCGGCAATTCTACTGTGAATTTGAACACGACTGTCAATCCGCTGTTTGTGACGGTCAGCAATAATTCGATCGCGACTTATACATTTGCCGACGGAACCGGAACGGGCGGCGGCAAAATTGCCGGGACGGCAACCGTTGTCAAAGACGGCCCCGGCACATTGATAATGAATACGGCGAATACATATTCCGGCACGACGACTGTCAAGAGCGGCGTTCTTCAGATTGGAAACAACGGCATCGGAGACCTCGGCACCGGTAATGTTACCAACAACGGAACGTTAATCTTTAACCAGGGCGACGGTCAGGCTCACGTTGTCGCGGGTGCGGTAAGCGGTTCCGGATCGTTGACAAAACAAGGCGGTAGCGCAACGACGGTTTCGCTTGCCGGAAATAACACTTACACGGGACCCACAACCATTAGCGCCGGCGCCTTACAGCTCGGTAATGGAGGCGCTTCCGGAAGTGTCGTGACACCGGTAATCACGAATAATGCCACGCTGGCGCTTAACCGGACCGGAGTTTATTCGTTTACCAATGGGGTTACCGGATCCGGGCAACTCATCAAGAATGGACTCGCCACGGCTTCACTGAATGCTGTTCTGAGCTACCAGGGCAATACCTATATCAGCAACGGCGTGATGAAGCTTACCGCCAATGACCAAATACCAGATGCCAATAGCGTTTCCGGCTCAACGGGTTGGTTGATTTTGGATGGCGGGGTTTCTTCGGCAGGTGCGTTGGATATGGCCGGATTCAATGAAACAATCAATGCGCTTTCTGGCCTCACAAATCTTTTCCTGGGCATGATCACCAACAGTGGAACATCAACTACAGCGACCAATACGTTGACAATATTAGGAACGGCAGCAACCACATTTGGAGGCACGATTGCTGACAACTCATCCGGCTCAAAAACAGCAGTGCTTTTGCTCGGGACCAATTCGCTGACCATTAGCAGAAGCACGACCTATAGTGGCGGAACTGTTCTGGGCGAAGGCGCTTACCTGGTCGCCAATGGCGGGGCATCCGTCATCGGCAACAATGGCAATATCACGATGAGCAATGGTGCTACATTCTTTCTCCAACAGTCCGGCGGCGGCGCTTTCCCGAACAACAACATCATCATTCCCGATGGCGCGACGGCGATTCTCAATTCCAGCGCGCTTGGCAACGGCTACGGCGGAAATATCTCCGGCGGACCGAACAGCACCAACCTGATCGCCGGTCCGATCTCCTTTGGTGT
>DASTWS010000029.1:0-66265 GCA_035776755.1 Verrucomicrobiia bacterium | reverse complement strand
TTTTTCGGATACATTTACGCCGGATGGCAAATCTCAGGTCATCTGCAATGAAGCCGTTTCGGGCAAACCGTGCGGCATGAGCTATCCGCGCGCCGGCGTTGAAAGCCCGGGACGCGTCGTCTTCCTTTCCTTTCCGCTGGATACCGTGCCGACCAACGCGGCCGCGCCCAATAATGAAGTGACGTTGTTGCGTAATGTTTTCAGTTTCCTTGCACCGGGGGCGAATGGAGCCGCAACGATTTATTTTGACAAGAAGGATTACACGGCTCCCGACCGGGTTATCGTTGAAATCGGCGATTCGGATCTGACCGGCGCCGGCCAAACGCAAGCTGCCTTTTCAAGCAGTTCGTCCGCCGGTCAAGTCGTCGTGACGCTAAATGAAACGGCGCATCCCGGTTTGTTCCGTGGCGCCATCACACTGGTTTCATCGAATGCCGCGGCCGATGAATTGACTGTTAGCAATGGCGATATCATCACTGCAACCTATTTTGATGTCTCCCGCGGCAGCAACGTTGTCGCTACGGCGATCGTGGATACCCTCGCTCCGGACATCACGAATGTCGTGGCGACGCCGGACATCAGCAGCGCCACCGTTACCTGGCGAACATCGAAGTCCGCCGATTCATTGCTGCAATACGGCGAGTCTTCGATCCTCAGCCATACCGCCTACAACGCAGACCTGTCGACGAATCATTCGCTGACCATTTCTGGTTTGCTGGCCAACCACACGTATTATTTTCAAGTGACCAGCCGCGATGATGCCGGGAATGCAACGGTGGATGACAATCATGGCGCGCTTTACACCTTTACCACGGTTCAAACCCTGCGACCGCCCTGGTCTGATGATTTTGAAAGTGGCGCGCTGGGCTGGACGGTGGTCACCGACACCAATTACGGCTATGATTTTGAATGGACCTTGGGCACGCCCAACAACGGCCTCCAAACCAGCGGTCACAACAGTTCCACCGCCTGGGGCAGCGATTTGAACGGACAGAACGTTTCATTTATTGACCACACCTACCTGATCAGTCCTGAAATTGATTTGTCCGGCCTGAGCGAGGCGAAATTGACATTCTGGCATTGCTTCGATTTTTCATCGGCGCCTTACGAAGAAGGACAATTACTGATCCGCACCGGCGGCAGCACATCGTTGTCGTCATTGCCTGTATTGGCCGATTACAGTGGCGATTCCGCTCCCGACTGGCGAAAAGAAACCAATGATTTGACCGCTTACGTCGGGCAAACCGTCCAGCTTGTTTGGGAATACGCCGGCGTTTTCGGCATCAGTCAATACTACGGCTGGCTGGTGGATGACGTGAGCATCACCGGCATCGCCGGCAGCGGAAAGATCGTCATCTCCAAAAATCTTGGCGAAGGTTCATATACTCTCACCGGCCCGCTCAGGCGGACCGGCAAGGCGGCCATCACCACCATCAGCAACGCGCCGCCCGGCGAATACACGGTCAAATTTTCCGATGTCACCTTTTATCAAACGCCAACCGCTCAGACGAACACGTTGGATGACGGCGGCACCGTGAATTTCGACGGCAATTACACGTTCATCGACGTCAACAGCAATGGGATTTCCGATGCCTGGGAAAAATATTATTTCGGCGCAGCGGGGACCAATCGCACGCAATTTGCGGATTCCGACGGCGACGGCATGAGCGATTACGCGGAATTCATCGCCGGAACGAATCCGACCAACGCGGCGTCGAAATTCATTTTCGTTTCCGCCGTCGTTCAAACCAATCGCGTGCAATTAAAATGGTCGGTGATTCCAGGCAGACTTTATCAATTGGACGGCTCGACCGATCTTATCAATTGGACACCGGTGACCGGCTGGCAGCAAGCCGTCACCAGCCCGATGTCCTATTCGGGAACGAATGCCGCGACCGGCTTGCAATTTTTCCGCGTGGACGTCGAGCCGTGATTTCAATACCTCGGCACGCTCGAATCAATTTCCTCCGACCACGCGAGGATGCCGCCTTTGACGTTTTTCAGATATTTGAATCCCTGTCCGCGCAAAAATTGCAGCGCCTTCATCGAGCGCACACCGCTTTTGCAATGGATATAATACTGCGCGTTCGGATCCAGCTCGGTGAATCGTTGCTCGATTTGGCTGAGCGGAATTTGGGGCACGCCGGCGATGTGCGCGATTTCGTATTCGTCCGGCTCGCGCACGTCAATCACCTTGATGCCGAGATTCGGATTGTCCAAAGCCTTCTTCATTTCCTGCACGGTTACTTCGTCCGGATTGCCGTTGTGCTCCGGTTCGGGCTGGATGCCGCAGAAAATTTCGTAATCAATCAATTCCTTGATCGTCGGATTTTCGCCGCAAACCGGACAGGCCGGGTCGCGACGCAATTTCAATTCGCGAAACTTCATGTCGAGCGCGTTGAATAAAACCAATCGCCCGATGAGCGGATTGCCTTTGCCGAGCGCGAGTTTCAGAATCTCGTTCGTCTGGATGCAGCCGATGATGCCGGGCAACACGCCGAGCACGCCGCCTTCCGCGCAACTGGGAACCATTCCCGGCGGCGGCGGTTCGGGATACAGACAGCGATAACACGGCCCGCCCAGATGCGGCGCAAACACGCTGGCCTGTCCTTCAAACCGGAAAATGGAACCGTAAACATTCGGCTTTTTCAATAGCACGCACGCGTCGTTCGTCAAATAGCGCGTCGGAAAATTATCCGTGCCGTCCACAACGATGTCGTAAGGCCGGATCAAATCGAGCGCGTTTTCGGAGGAAATGCGCGTGTTGTGGATGACGACTTCGACATTTGGATTGATGCCGCGAATCGTTTCCTTGGCCGATTCCGCTTTTGATTTTCCCACGTCCGCGTCCGTGTGGAGAATTTGCCGTTGCAGATTGGAATAATCTACAGTGTCGAAATCCACGATGCCGATTTTGCCAATGCCCGCGGCGGCGAGATACATGGCGATCGGCGAGCCGAGACCGCCTGCGCCGATGCACAGGACGCTCGCGGCCTTGATTTTCTTTTGGCCAGCCAAACCGACTTCGGGCAGAATCAAATGCCGCGAATACCGGCGGATTTCGTCATTGTTCAATTGCATAAATTCCTGTTCAAAAGGGAAATTATAATAATGCAGCGGCGGAGGAAATCAAGCGGCTCTGTGGAATTGTCTTTGTCCGGAGCGCGGCTGTGTCGCCGACGAGCCGCAGCGCTGCGACTGGTGCGTTGCACACAATCGCGCTCCAAAAATCCCTCGAAATTATCATCGCCTGTCGCGCGGCTTTGGTTTAGAAAATCGGCATGATTTCAAATGGCAACGCCGCGTTTTCGTTGCAAATTCTCTTCTTCGTCGCGTTTGTTGTCATCGCCATTGTCGCCACGGTTTTCGGCGCGATGGCCGCGCGCAAACGGCGCGAAGGTCTTTTCCTGCTCGCCCAACGGCTGAACCTCGATTTCGATCCGGGCAACGATTACAGTTTTGACGAACGGTTCGGCTTTCTCAAAAAACTCGCGCAAGGTGACAACCGCTACGCCTACAACATCCTTTCCGGAAAATATCAAAACTACGACGTGCTCGCATTCGATTATCATTATCAGGTCACTACGCACGACAAAAACGGCAGCCACACCACGCATTACCGGTTTTCATTTTTCATCTTGCAGATGCCGATGTTCTTTCCCGATCTGACGGTCCGGCACGAAACTTTTTTCACCAAAATCGCCGAAGTGTTCGGCTACCAGGACATCAAATTTGAATCCGCCGAATTTTCCAAAGCCTTCAATGTCCGCTGCCGGGACAAAAAATTCGCTTACGACGTCTGCAACGGCAAAATGATGGAATATCTCTTGGCCAACCGCGACTTGAGCATCGAGATCGAAAACCAGGTCATCGCGCTGGTATTTAACAATTGCCTGTCGTTCGACAGGACCGAATTCAACTTGCAACGGCTCGCGCAAATCCGTTCCCTGATGCCGGATTATTTATTCACTCAAAACGCATGATCCCCATTCTCATCGCCGCCGCCGTCGTTTTCGGATTGCCGCTGATTTACGTCATTGCGCAATACAACGCGCTCGTCGCGCTGAAAAATTACATCCGCGAATCGTGGAGCAACATTGATACGGAATTGAAACGCCGCTACGACCTCATTCCCAATCTCGTCGCCACGGTGAAAGGTTACGCCGCGCACGAACGCGAAACGCTGGAGCGCGTCACTGAATTGCGCAACCGCTGCGCCGCCAACAACGGTTCCGTGGCCGAACAATCGCGCGACGAAGTCCAGCTCGTGGACGCGATGAAACAATTGCTCGCCGTGGTGGAGAATTATCCGCAGCTCAAGGCCGACCAGAATTTTCTGGCGTTGCAAAAGGAATTGGTGAACACGGAAGACCGCATCCAGGCCGCGCGCCGGTTTTACAACGGCAACGTGCGCGACTATCGCAACAAATGCGAAACCTTTCCAAGCAACCTCGTGGCAAACTTGTTCGGCTTTAAACCCGAAGGCGATTTCTTCAGCGTGCCGCCATCGGTCAAAGAAGTGCCGAATGTGGAGTTTGCAAACGGATAAAGAATAAATGGTCAACGGGATTTTTGAATCTTTTTTCTTCGATTGACTCTCATCCTGAGAGTTTTATTTTGCACGACTTGATTCATCTGTTCTGTAACCGAAGTTTCCGATTCCGGACAAAGAAATTTCGTCCGGCGTTGGTGGCCGCCGTGATTTTATTGGCATTGAACGGCGCGGCGTTCGCATCATTCAGTTCCAATTCCTCCGCGATGGAAGATTTGAATTCCAATTCCGTTTGCGCTTTTGCCGATGCGGAATTTCCGTCGCAGATGCGGCAGGGGAAAATTCCCGGCGCGGTTTTCGTGGTGGTGAAGGACGGGCAGGTGATTTGCGAAAAAGCTTATGGCATCGCGGATTTACAAACGAGACAAGCCGTTTCCGCGGACGAAACGCTTTTCCGTGTCGCTTCCATATCCAAGATTTTCACGGCGGCATCGGCATTGCAACTGGTTCGCGCGCACCGCCTGAATTTGCATACCAATGTGAATCATTATCTCACCGGTTTTCAGATCGCCCGCGCCTTCGGCGAGCCGGTGACGCTGTTCGATCTGTTGACGCATTCGGGCGGATTCGACGATTGCGATTTTGATTATGCGTCACATTCGGCCGCCAGCCGGTTGTCGCTGCGCAGTTATCTGGCGCTGCATCAGCCGGCGCGGGTGCGTCCGCCGGGACGATTCCGCGTTTACGATAATTACGGTTTTGCGCTGGCAGGTTATCTCGTCCAAAAAGCGTCGGGCGTTCCGTTTGCGGATTATGTTGAAAGACAAATCCTCGCGCCGCTGGACATGGACCACAGCAGTTTCGCGCCGGACAAATCGCTGCGGACGCATTTGGCGGCCGGCTATTGGCTGGACGACGGCACGCCACGCGCATGTCGGCGAAGTTACGTCAATATCGTTCCCGCAGCAGGTTTGTGTGCAACCGCGGACGATATGTCAAAATTTCTCGCGGCATTGCTGACCGGACGCCAGCCTGACGGTAAACGTATTTTTCCGCCGGGCGTGATCGCCGGATTGGAAACGCCGCAGTTGATTTCCAATCCGGATCTGCCGGGGCAATGTTTTGGATTCAACGGGATTTCATTAGCCGGCCGTTCCGCGTTGCGCCAAAGCGGCCAATGGCCGGGATTCAATTCCGTTCTACTATTATTTCCACAGCAGCATTGCGGGATTTTCATGGCCTACAATCTTTGCGATTACTGGCGGATGGAACAAAAAATCAGCCGCCGATTTGTCGAAAAATTTATTCCACCGGATTCCGGGATGAGTGTCGCGGAAAAGCCGGATTCGCCGGTGGAAGATTCCTTTGCGTCTCTATCGGGAATTTATTTATCGGCGCGCCACGCAAAGGAATCGCCGGAAATCAATCCGCCACGGGAAATGAACGTCACAGCAACGCCAAATGGAGGAATCGAAGTCAACGGCCAGCCGTATCAGGAAATCGAGCCGCTGGTATTTGAAAAAAAAGGAACCAGTCGTGCCGCCGACGCTCCATTCGGTTCGCGGATCGCGTTTGAATTGGGCAGAGATGGCGCGGTGACGCGTTTGCTGACTCAAAGCGACGCCTATCGCCGCGCGCCGTGGATTGAAAGCACGGAAGGCAATACGTTTTTATTGGACGTGGTTTCAATCATTTTTCTCTCGGCAGTAATGTTATGGCCGCTTATGGCGTTGGTGCGGCTGGATTTTCAGAACTTTTCATTGCGCCGGGCGGGTGAAGTTGCTTGGCGCCAAATCAATTTTTCGTTTGTGGCGCGGATCACGGCGTTCGCCGCTTGCGTTTTGGCGTTGTGGTTCGAGATTTCGTTCGCGCTGGCACGACATGACTTGAAACCGTTTGCCGAACTTTATGGATTTCCGTCGGCGATAAAACGATTGCTCTGGGTGTTGCCGGTGCTGTCAATTTTTTGCGGCGCGATGATGTTGATTTCCATCGGCGCATGGCGCAAACGGATTTGGCGTCCGGCGCACCGATTGCATTACACATTATTGGCCGGCGCGTTGGCCGTTTTCCTTTACATCTTTTATTCGCATCACCTGTTTGGCTGACGATTTCTCTCTAGGCACGCTTGAACATCCGGACGAGGTCGTTGAAATACGGCAAAAATAATCCTTCGCCGCGGTCGCTGCCATTTTGCGGCGGACGCGCGAAAGCGGCGGGCGCAAGCGTGCTGTGTTCGCGGCGCACGCTGTGGCTGATGCCGCAAAAGCGATTGCATTTTTTCATTTGCGCGCGGATGTCGTTGCTGCCGTTCCAAAATTTCTTTAAATCGCCGTAACGTTTCAGGGGAAAATGACGGAACGCCGTCGAGAAACAAAGCCGGGCGTTGCCGTAATGGTCCACCATGATGTTGCGCTCGTAGGTGTTGCAGATGTGCTCGCTCGTTTGCGACGTCGAACTCCAGCCGCGCTCACGGTCGCGGGTCTGCGCGAGGGAACGGAAATACATTCCGACATGCGCACGCCAAACCGGATTGAGATTCAAATGATATTTTTCATTGCACCGGTCAATGATGCGCAGCAATTCATCGGGGTCCACGGCGGCGTGGTCGGCAAAGAAATGATCGAGCGGTTTGGCGCCGCCGAAAGAGGGCTGAAGGAAATTCAATTTCAATTTGTCCGCGCCGATTTCGTTCAGGACAAAGTCATAAAACTGTTCAATCTCGCGGAAGTTTTCATCGAAGATCAAGCCCATGACGTAAATCTTCGTTTTGCAGCCGGGCATGCGTTTGCGGGCTTCAAGCAGCAGACGCAATGCGCGCGTGGCTTTTTCGAATGAACCGTCCATGCCGCGCGTGCGGTCGTGCAGTTCGCGGCGATGGCTGTTGAGCGAGACGGAAACTTCAGCCGGTCCTTCGGTCATCATGCGGTCGGCCATTTTGGGCGTGCCGACGACCGTGCCGTTGATGACCGAAAGCGCGGTGAGACCGAGCTTGCGACATTCGATCGTGATGTCGAAATAATCTTCCAGCGCGAGCATGGTTTCGCCGCCGCAAATGACGACCGCGCCGTTAGGATTCATTTCGCTGAACTCGCGCAGGATTTCCTGTTTACGCGGCCAGGAAAGGTAGTTCGCCTTGTCGTCGTCGTTGTCCTGCCAGAAGACGCAATGTTCGCAGCGCAAATTGCAGCGCTTGTTGATTTGGATGAAGAGAAAACGCGGTGGATTTATCATAGGATTTGGTTATCAGTGTTCCGCTCCGCGGCAAATTCTTCTGCCTTTGCCGTCGAAAGCCTACGCGACGCGATGGCTATTGCAAGCCGCATTCGGGCAATTTTTCCATAAAAAAACGCCGCAAAATCGCGGCGTTGGAAATGGCGGACGGATTTACTTTTTCTTGCCGTAAATCTCTTCCGGCTTTTGCAATTGTTGTTCGGTGATTTTGAAACCGTCGCCGTTTTCGGTCGAACGGAAAAAGCAGGATTGATAACCTTCGTGACACGCCGCGCCGATCTGTTCGACCTGGATCAGGAGGCAATCGCCATCGCAATCGAACGCGATGTCTTTGACCGTTTGCGTGTGGCCGCTTTCTTCGCCTTTCATCCAGAATTTTTGGCGCGAGCGGCTCCAGAAATGGGTTTTGCCCGTTTTGACGGTGCTTTCCAGCGACGCACGGTTCATCCACGCCATCATCAGCACGCGGCCGGTTTTCTGTTCCTGAATGATCGCCGGAATCAACCCCTGCGAATCGAATTTCAATTTATCGTAAAAACTCATGGCAACAGTTTAACCGGACGCCGGAAAGAGACAAAGACGGAATTGCCAATTGTCTTACCGCTATTGTCTGTTGATGAACTGGATGAAAACCGGTGAGTCCAGATTTCCTGTTTTGTTTTGACCTGCGTCAAAGTTCGAATCGCGGACGTCTGGCAAACTGCCGGCGTCATGAATCAAAAATCGCGTTCGTATTTCAAACTGTGGCTGGGATTGTTCGGGACGATTGCGCTGTCATTTCTTGCGCTCGGCTATTTCGGCCGCGAGATTTACCACGTCGCCCCGCCGATTCCCAAACAAGTTGTCACCGCCGATGGCATCGTGTTATTCAGCGGGCAGGACATCAAAGACGGCCAAAACGTCTGGCAATCCATTGGTGGGCAGGAAGTCGGCACGATTTGGGGACACGGCGCATATGTCGCGCCCGATTGGTCGGCCGACTGGCTCCATCGCGAATGTGTTTGGCTGCTCAATCACTGGGCCGCGCAGGAGAACGGCAAAACTTACGACCAACTCGGCGCGGAACAGCAGGCGGCGTTGCGCGAACGTTTGAAAAAAGAAATCCGCGTCAACACTTACGATGCCACGACAGGAAACCTTGTCGTTTCAACCACGCGCGCCGAAGCGATTACGGCCGTTGGCGGGCATTACACGGCGCTCTTTGGGAATGATCCGGCGCTCCAGCAATTGCGCAAAGATTATGCGATTCCGGCGGATTCAATCAAAACTCCGGAACGCCAGCGCTTGATGAACGCCTTTTTCTTTTGGGCGGCATGGGCGTGCGGCACCGACCGTCCCGGCAGCGCCATCACTTACTCGCAAAACTGGCCGCATGAACCGTTGATTGATAACAACCCGACCAGCTCAATCATTTTATGGTCAATCGTCAGCGTTATCGTTCTGCTCGCCGGAGTTGGCGCCATGATCTGGTATAACGCGCGGCAAAAACACAACGAAGAGGAAGAAGACGCCACGCCGCAACGCGATCCGTTGCTCGGGATCAAAATGACGCCGTCGATGCACGCGACGCTGAAATATTTCTGGATCGTCGTCGCGCTCATCGCCGCGCAGGTCGGACTGGGAGCCGTCACCGCGCACTACGGCGTGGAGGGCGACGGTTTCTTTGGAATCCCGCTCGCGAAATGGCTGCCGTATTCCGTCGCGCGGACGTGGCACACGCAGCTCGGTATTTTCTGGATTGCGACTGCCTGGCTTGCGACGGGTTTATTTGTTGCGCCCGCAGTTTCCGGCAAGGAACCACTCGGCCAGCGCTTCGGCGTGAATTTTCTTTTTGCCTGCCTGCTCATCATCGTTGGCGGCTCAATGGCCGGTGAATGGATGGGCGTCCAGCAAAAACTTGGCCTGGTCGGCAATTTCTGGTTCGGCGAGCAAGGCTACGAATACGTTGACCTGGGCCGTTTCTGGCAAATCTTTTTGTTCGTCGGCTTGTTTGTCTGGCTGTTTCTCATGGTGCGCGCGCTTTGGCCGGCGATGAAGAATCCCGGCCCGAATCGTCATTTGCTCGCGCTGTTTGTCGTCGCGTCGGCGGCCATCGGCATGTTTTACGGCGCCGGTTTGATGTGGGGACGCCAGACGCATCTGGCGATGGCTGAATACTGGCGCTGGTGGGTGATCCACCTTTGGGTGGAAGGATTTTTTGAAGTGTTCGCCACGGTTGTCATCGCGTTTCTGTTCACGCGGATGGGATTGCTTCGCACTTCCACGGCAACCGCGGCGGTGATTTTCTCCACCGCGATTTATCTTGGCGGAGGAATTTTAGGAACGATGCACCATCTCTATTTCAGCGGCACGCCGACGGGTGTTCTCGCGGTGGGCGCAATTTTCAGCGCGCTGGAGATTGTTCCGTTGGTGCTCGTCGGACTTGAAGGTTATGAAAATCTCACTTTGAGCCGCGCGCAATCGTGGGTGGCGGAATACAGATGGCCGATCTTCTTTTTCGTGGCCGTGGCGTTCTGGAATCTCGTCGGCGCCGGCATTTTTGGTTTCCTCATCAATCCGCCCGTTGCGCTGTATTACATGCAAGGCTTGAATACCACGCCGGTGCACGGCCACGCCGCGCTGTTCGGTGTTTACGGAATGCTCGGCATCGGATTGATGTTGTTCTGCCTGCGTTGCATGACGCGACAGGAAGTGTGGAAAACCGGCGTGTTGAAATTCAGTTTCTGGGCATTGAACACCGGTTTGGTGCTGATGATTGTGCTGAGTTTATTGCCGGTCGGCATCCTGCAAACCATCGCGAGCATGGACCACGGCATGTGGTATGCCCGCTCTGCGGAATTTATGCAACAACCTTATATGCAAAAACTCCGCTGGCTGCGCGTCATCGGCGACACCGTATTTGCGTTTGGCGCATTCGGCATCGGCTGGTTCGTCATCGGCTTGAAAACCGGTTGGTCGCTGGAAGGAAAACGGCAGCCCGCCGAAGCCGTCGAACTGGCCGGGCAATCGGTCGCCAATTGATGACGCGACGGTGAATGGATTCAACCCTGCCTGCGCCGGAGCAGGCAGGGTTTTGCTTCGTCGCTAACCGCACATCTTCAAAAACTCCGCTTCATCAATGATTTTCACACCGAGCTTTTGCGCTTTGTCCAGCTTGGAGCCGGCTTCGGCGCCGGCCAGAACATAATCCGTGTTGCCGCTCACGCTGCTGCTGACTTTGCCGCCGAGCGATTCAATCTTCGCCGATGCTTCTTCGCGAGTCAGGTTTGGCAACGTGCCGGTGAGGACAAATGTTTTTCCGGCGAACGGCAAATTGGCGGTTGCGGCCGCGGAAACTTTTTCGCCGGTCGGTTCAATTCCCAGTTCGCGCATCCGTTTTAGAATCTGTTTTCCGTTTTGCGACGCGAAGAAATCTAAAACGCTTTTGGCGACAACGGGGCCGACTTTGGTGACGATTCCCAATTCTTTATCCGCTTTGCTTTTCGATGGCGCGGCGAAATGCGAATCAATCAAGCGTTTGGCGATTTCGGAAATTTCATTTTTTAATTTTTCAAAACGTGCTGGATTTTCTTTTTTCAAACCCGGCAATTCGGAAATTTTTTCGTGATAATCCAAAATGTTGCGAAGCAATTCGGATTTCGCAACGTCTTCAATCGTCTCGTGAAATTTCGCCAAATCCTGCGCCGTCGTTTTACCGACATCCGGAATCGCCAGCGCAAACAGCCAGCGCGAGAGCGGAAACGTTTTCGCGCGCTCAATCGCCGCAATCGCTTTCGTCGCATTTTTCTCTCCGAAAATCCGCGGCGATTCTTCGTTTCCTAAATTGAGCGTGGTGAGTTGTTCCAATTTCAATCCAAACAAATCCAGCGGCTCGCGAACCAGATTTCGTTCCACCAATTTGTCCGCGACAATTCCGCCGACGCTTTCGATGTCCAGCGCGCCGCGGGCCGTGAAGAATTCCAATCGCCGCGTCGCCTGTGCCGGACATTGCAGATTTTCGCAGCGCCAAACGACGTATTTCGGGTCGCGCGAAATCGCGCCGCCGCAAACGGGACATTTGCCGTGCAAATGTTTTTCAAAATCGAACGGCTCGGAATTTTTCGGACGTTTTGCTTCCACGACGCTGACAACGGCGGGAATGACTTCGCCGGCTTTTTCGATGATCACGGTATCGCCGATGCGGATGTCTTTGCGTTTGATTTCGTCCTCGTTGTGCAGCGTGGCGCGGCTGATGGTGCTGCCCGCGAGAAAAACCGGTTCGAGTTCGGCCACGGGCGTGAGCGCGCCGGTGCGACCGACTTGAATCGTGATGGAATTCAATTTCGTCTCCGCCTGTTCGGCGGCGTATTTGTAGGCGATGGCCCAGCGCGGCGCTTTGGCAGTGAACCCGGCGCGTTCGCGTTGCGCAAAGGAATTCAATTTAATGACCGCGCCGTCGGTTTCATAAGGAAATGTTTTGCGGACTTTGTCCAGCTCGTTGATGGCATCAATCAATTCATCGGCGGAATGGCAATGCCAGATGCGTTCGGGCGTGCGAAATCCGAGCGTCTTGAGCCAATTCAAAACTTCGGTGTGCGTTTGCGGATGCGCGCTCGCGCCGTCCACTTTGCCGAGATTATAAACGACAATGTCGAGCGGGCGTTTGGCAACGGTGCGCGGATCCAATTGCTTGAGCGAACCGGCGGCGGTATTGCGCGCGTTGGCGTAAACCTCTTCGCCGGCGGCGCGTTGCTCGGCATTCAATTTCTCGAAGCCGGATTTGCTCATGAACACTTCGCCGCGGACTTCGAGCAACGCAGGATAGGCGTCCCACCTGTCCCCATCTTCGAAAAGTCCTTGCTGTTTGGATTTTGAGACAGGCTGGAAGCCGGTCCTGCGCAAATTCAATGGAACACTGCGAATCGTTTTGATGTTTGCCGTCACATCATCGCCGGTCACGCCGTCGCCGCGCGTCGCGCCGATGGTCAATTTTCCATTTTCGTAGCGAAGGCTGACAGCAACGCCGTCAACCTTGGGTTCGACGGACCAATCGAGAGTTTCATCTGGCAGAATCTTTTGGACACGTTTAACGAAATCGCGGACTTCATCCTGCGAATAGGTGTTGTCCAAACTCAACATCGGCAGCAAATGTCGAACGGGTTTGAACGCTTTCAGCGGCTCACCGCCGACGCGCTGACTGGGCGAATCAGGCGCGACGAGAGCCGGGAATTGTTTTTCAATATCGAGCAGTTCGTGGTAAAGCCGGTCGTAATCGCGGTCGGAAATGGTTGGCCTGGCCTCGACATAATAGGCGCGGTTGTGCTCGTTGATTTCTTCAACCAATTGCGCGTGGCGTTTTTTGGCTTCGGCTTGTGTCACGCCGGAATAATAGACACGAATTTCCCTGATTTTCACGAATTGTTTTTTGAATTCGCGGCAATTAGCGCAATTCGTGTCAAAGATTTGTTACCACTTCAATTCCTGCAACCGGCGCGCGACTTCTTCGGCATTGGCGCGACTGTTGAAGGCGCTGATGCGGAAATAGCCTTCGCCTTTGGAACCGAATCCGCTGCCGGGCGTGATGACGACATTGGCGTCGTTCAGAATCTTGTCGAATGCCTGCCAGCTCGTGACCTCTTTCGGCGTGCGCACCCAGATGTAAGGCGCATTGACGCCGCCAAAAACTTTCAGCCCGGCGCGTTTCGCGCCTTTGCGCAACACTTCGGCGTTCCCGAGATAATGTTGGATCAGCGCGCTGACCTGCGCTTTGCCTTCCGGCGAATACAATGCTTCCGCGCCGCGCTGGACGATGTAACTCACGCCATTGAATTTTGTCGTCATGCGGCGATTCCACAACGGATGCAATGGTTTCATTTCGCCGGATTTTGTCTGTGCCATGAGTGTTTTCGGAACGACGGTGTAAGCGCAACGGACGCCGGTGAATCCGCCGTTCTTCGAGCAACTGCGGAATTCAACCGCGCACTCGCGCGCGCCGGGAATTTCATAGATGGAATGCGGAATACCCGGCTCGGTGATGTAAGTTTCGTAAGCGGCATCGAACAAAATAATGGCTTTGTTTTCCAGCGCGTATTTTACCCACGCTTCCAATTGTTCACGCGTGGCGGCAGCGCCGGTGGGATTGTTCGGCGAGCAAAGATAAATCACGTCCACATGCTTTTTCGGCGGCTGCGGAATAAATCCGTTCGCCGGTTTGCATGGCAAATAAACCAACTTTGCATACGCGCCGGCGTCGTTCGCCTCGCCCGTGTGGCCGGCCATGACATTCGTGTCCACGTAAACGGGATAAACCGGATCGCTGATGGCGATTTTGTTTTTGCTGCCAAGAATGTCGAGGATGTTGCCGGTGTCGCATTTGGAACCGTCGCTGACAAAGATTTCGTCGTCGGCCACGTCGCAACCGCGCGCGCGGAAATCATTTTCGGCAATCGCATGACGCAACCATTCATAGCCTTGCTCCGGACCGTAGCCTTTGAAACTTTCGCGCACAGCCATTTCGTCCACGGCTTTGTGCATCGCGGCGACGGCCGCGGCAGGAAGCGGTTCGGTCACATCGCCGATGCCGCAGCGGATGAGGCGTTTTGCCGCTTCGGGGTTGACGTCGCAAAACGCTTTGACGCGCCGGCCGATTTCAGGAAAAAGGTAGCCGGCTTTGAGTTTCAGGTAATTGTCGTTAAGGAATGCCATATCAAAGCCCGTGATCGTAATCAGAATCTTAATCGTAATCGAACGAAAAAGATTTAAGCGGAGACGTTGGGACGGTTTGCCCGCTGACCTCGTTGTAAATGTGCGGGTGCAACACGCCGACGAACGGCAGATTGCGATAACGCTCGGCGAAATCGAGGCCGTAACCGACGACGAAAAGATCAGGGATTTTGAAACCGACGTAATCGGCATGGATTTTTTCGATCCGGCGCGACGGTTTATCGAGCAGGACGCAGGTTTTGATGCGGCGCGGTTTGAGCGCGCGGATTTTTGGCAGCACGCAGCCCATGGTTTTGCCGGTATCGAGAATGTCGTCCACCAGCAAAACATCGCGGCCGCAAACATCCAGGCGCAATTCTTTGGTGAAAATCAAATCGCCGGATTCGGCGCCGCTGCCATAGCTGGAAACCCCGATGAAATCGAGGCGCAACGGCAAATTCAAATGGCGGATCAAATCGGCGAGGAACATCACCGTGCCATTGAGCAGGGAGACGATGACCATTTCGCGCCCGCGAAAATCGCGTTCGATTTCGCGTGCCAGCGATTTGATCCGTCGCGCGATTTGTTCTTCCGGGATGAGGACGCGCGCCACTTCTTTGCGCCAGCGTGGCGGAACGGCAGACGTTTTAGTTTTCGAATTTTTAACGGTCACCTGTTGAGCGAAGCGTAGTCCAATTTACAAAATTGCCGAGGCTTTTTTGGCGTCGCGGCCAAGCGCTTTGTTCATTTCCTGCGCCAGCCATTTTGCCTCCATCGCACTGGTGATCGAACTGGCGACGGTGATGCCCGAAGGATCGTCGATCTTGAATTTCAGCGGCGGCAATTGGCCGGTTTGCTGGAATTTTTCCTTGTTTGCCGCAAAGCTGTCGCCGTCATCCCGCTTGATCAACTTGATATCGGAAAAAACTTTTGTGCCGCTGGTCATGCCGGTTTTGAGCGCGAATTGCGCGACATCGCCGACGGCGAATTCGCGGACGTGGCGGAAGATCAAATAACCGTTTTCGGCGCGCACACCGGACGAATTGATGGTGACGCGGCTGGATTTGAACCAAAGGCTGAACGCGATAAAGATCAAAATGAACCCGAAAAATCCCACGAAAACCGGAAAGATAAGCGGCACGTGAAAATGATGCATGAGAATCGCGCCTCCGCTGAAAACAGCCGCCAGCACGGTTGTGAAAATGGCCGAACCGATATTGCGCGCGGCGGGAAAATAAAATTCGCGCCCGTTCGGACCGTCGGTGACCCGGATGCGGGAATGTTCTTCGCGCCGGACCTCGTCAATCGGCGCTTGCAGCGCGGCGGTCGGGTCCACGTCATCTTCGTCGGCCATCGCGGCGCCGGCGACGTTGAAAACCGGCGTGTCAAAGGCCGCGTGAAAATCCGGTCCGGTCAATTTGGATCTGGCTTCCAGCCGCCAGAAAACGGATTCATCGCCGCTGGTGAAGGATTGCGGCTGGTCAGCCGGCAATTTGAAATGAACGGGAATGCCGGTGCCGGTTCCCGTTTGGTTCAAGGCGGCTTGCGGCAGATAAATTTTTTCGTCCTGCCAAAGAACCTTTTCCTGCGTGGACCGATTTTTTCCCGAACCGGTGGTCACGCGGCGGACGCAGGAAAATTTCAAATGCAATTCGTTCTCCAATCGCAATGGCTCGCCGGTTTGGATCATGCCCTCAAGCACGCTGCCGATCGGGATCGGGATTTGCGCCAGTTCAAAAAAACAATCGCCAAAACGTTTGCGCGAGCGCCAGGCATTGATGAATGCGATGAGAAATCCGATTCCGACCAGCGGAAAAAGCAAGACGATGAGCGCGGGATAATTGTGTTTTTGCCAGACTTCGGGCAGGGCGAAAACGGTCGAAACGCCGCCGATCCCGCTGAAGGCGATGCCCATGAACAAGTAGATTTTGAATCGATTGGCCGTCGAAGATTTGATTTTTCCATCCGCCCAATCCGCGCGCAGCATCCACGGCTTGTCCGCGAAACGCGCCTGCAATTCCGCCGTTTGCTTTGATTTTTTGCGGCCGAAAATCGCTCCGGCCATCAATCCAAAACCGACCGTGGAAAAAAACAATCCGAACAGACAAAGGATCGCTCCGTCTTTGATTTGACCGGCAATTATTTTGCGGACGCCTTGAATTGCGGCAAATAGACCAAATCCGGCGAACGGCGTGGCGAACAAAATCAGGAAAATTACCGCGCCGATTCCGGCGGGTTTGCCGGATGAATTTCTGGCGGATGGATTGAATTGAACGTCGCTCATGGTTCGGGGTTTTCCGATTTTCTCACGAGCTTCGGCGGCGGCAATTACAATCTGCGCCAAAATTTGGAAACGCCGGGCGCTTTATTTTAAAATTGTCCCGAGATGATCGAGGCAAAGTTGCGACCATGTTTCCATTTGATCACGTTTAGCTTTGAGTTCTTCGATAGGAAGAAGTTCAACCTGGGTGATAACCTGTTCTTTTTTTTGCACCTGGCCGGGCTGACAGCGCAAAACATGGACGACGCCGAAATGCACTTTTCCGACATCAGTAGAGTCGTCGTTGATGAGACCGACCGGATGCGCTTTGAATTCGCCTTGCACTGAGAGCTCTTCGCAGACTTCGCGTTTTACTGCGTCTTGAAACGCCTCCATTCCAAACGAGTTTAATCCGAAGAGTGTTTCATCTTCATTATTAATATGTCCGCCGATACCGACTGAACCTTTGGCTGCCAGCCGTTGCTCGCCGGCTTTTTTACCGCGAACGTAATGGAGGATATTTTTTCCGTCAGTGATGAGGACGTAAGGAATTATCTGCTTAAACGCCGGATTCGTTTCCGCTTGGGCGCGAGGCATGAAGCTGTTGTTCTTTTTTTCGAGAATGGCCGGCAGATAGCGGTTCACATCTGCGCTAAATCCTTGAAATGTCCCCAATTGTTCAAGGAGTGATCTGGGAAAAACCAAAACATTTTCGTCGGCGATTGCCATAGTGGACGCAGCATAGCCCAGACGAAATTCGGAAGCCAGAATTTAGGAAGGAAAAACTTTGAATTTGTCCCGCAAATGCCTATAACAGGCTCATGTTGCCAACGATTTTAGTGAACGGCGGCGTGATGATCTGGATCATCCTGGCCGCGGCGGCGGTTGCGCTCGTCGTTTTTATCGAACGCGTGCTGCATTGTCATCGCGCGCAAATCAATTCCACCGAATTTCTCAACGGCGTGCGCAATGTCCTCAAGCGCGACAACGTGGTGGAAGCCATTTCCATTTGCGACGCCACGCCCGGGCCGGTCGCCCGCCTTGTCAAAGCCGCCATTCTCAATCGCGACAAAGGCCGCGAACGCGTGCGCGAAGCCGTCGAAGAAGCCGGCCTGACCGAAGTGCCGCAACTGGAAGACAAATTGAATCTGCTCGCGACCATCGCGCAAATCGCGCCGTTGCTGGGTTTGCTCGGCACCATCATCGGTTTCATCCGCGCCTTTACGCAAATCCAGTCGGACGGACTTTACGCACATATCGGCGCGCTTTCGACCGGTGTCTGGGAAGCGCTGGTTTGTGCCGCGGCGGGCATCGCCGTCGCGATTCCCATCCATGCCGGTTATAATTACCTCGTCAGCCGCGTCAGCAAGATTGTGATGGACATGGAACGCGCCGCCGGCGAAATCGTCAATATCGTCACCGAAAAATGAAATTTCCGCGCAACACGCGCCTGCTGCGCAGCCCTTTTGAAGTCGCGCCATTCGCGGCGGTTTTTTTTCTGCTGGCGATCTTTATGATACTCGCGGCCGTGCTGCCGACCGGCGGATTGCATTTGCAGGTGCCCGAAGGAAACGATTTGTCCGGCACGCTCAATCCCAGCGTCTCGGTCGCCGTGGATGCGGGCGGCCGGTATTTTATTTCCGACCAGCTTATGCCCGCAGAGTTGAAGATCACCAACGCCTTTCAACTGGTTTCAAACGAAGCTGATTTGAAAAACGATTTATCAGCCGCGGCAAAGAATTTTCCGGCCCCGCTCACGCTCGTCGTTCATGCCGATAAATCCATTACCTACGATCAAATCGTCCGCCTCACATTGCTCGCCAGGGACTCCGGAATCACCAACGTGATCCTGGCCACGGCGCCGCGCGCCGTTACATCGCAAAACAAATGAACGCCGTGCCGCCAAACCTCGATGCGCCAATGGCGGAGGCAAAATTAAACGAAGCTCCGCTGGAAGCCGTTCGCTGGAGCAAAACGCGCTGGTTTGCGCTGATTGTTTTCGCATTTGCGGCGTATGTCGCTTTCATCATCGCCGCCGGCGAACGCGGACAAATCATTCCGCGCCCGGTGAAAAACATCCCGCGTTTGAAGCTTGTCGCCGGCGAAAACGAATTGCTCTCGTTGAACGACCCGACCTTGTTTGCGCTGCCGCATCCGCACGATTTTTCCGCGCCGGTTTGGCAACAAATGCCGCAGGCGCAGCAACCGTCCTTTCGCTGGAGCGAGCCGCCGCGCTGGCTGCCATTGACGGAAAATCAACTCGGCGCGGTTTTCCAGAATTTTGTCCGCACCAATTTTGTCAGCAGCATCCGATTGGAATTCAAGCCGCCACCGGAATTCAGCCGCACCAAACCGCCCGCCGAGCCGGTTGTGCGGCAACGATCCACGTTGCGCATCACCGGCGACCTGGCGCAAAGAAGTTTGCTGTCCGACGTTGTATTGCCGTCGCTGCCGGGCAACGACGTGCTGGAACCGACGAAGATTCAATTGCTTGTCGGCGCCGATGGAAATGTCCTTTCCGTTGTGCCGCTGGAATCCAGCGGTTCGGGCGCAGCCGACCAGATCGCGATCAAGAACGCGCGGATGGCCAGGTTCACCGCGGCAGCGGCGCCAACGATCGGAAGAATGATTTTTGACTGGCACACCGTTCCGTTGACGAATGACGTAAAATCGCCGATGGTGCAATAGCGGTCGCAGGTTGACGATTTGGAGAAATGAATATCCAGGCAATGATTGAAGTTTATGTCTCGCTCGCATTGAGTGCGTTGCTGGGACTTTGGATCTTTTCAGAAATGCGCCGCCGCCGGTTCCGCCCGGCGCACGCGGAAGATCGCGTTTTCCGCTGCAAAAGTTGTGGATTTGTTTATACCGACGACCCGGACGTTGACCGTTCCCGCTGTTCCCAATGCGGCAAATTGAATGAACCGATCCAGTTTTGAGACTGCTTGGAAAATAAAAAACGGAGAACTTTCGTTCTCCGTTTTAGTTAAATGATCAGGTTCAAATGGTTTCGGTTCGCGCGGGCAATTCCAAGATACAAGTTCCACCTTGACTGAAAGCAAGGAAGTCGCCTTGCCTCGGTTTTGCGGATCGCGTTGCGGGTGATGCTTCAGACAGCCCTTGCTTCGCGCGGTTCGCGGGTGATTCCCAATTTTTCCATCAATTCATAAAGTGTTGGCCGGCTCAATCCAAGTTCCACCGCGGCTGGCGCAATTTTTCCGCCGTGTCGCTTGAGCGCCTGTTGCACCATCTCGCGTTCCACGGCTTCGCGGGCTTCGCGTAAGGTCGTCGCGCCGTTGGTTGCGGATGCCAGTTGTAAATCCGTTGCCGTGACGCGGCGGCCTTCGGCCATGATGACGGCGCGGCGGATCGAATTTTCCAGTTCGCGGACATTTCCCGGCCAGGAATGTTTTTGCATCGCGCGCAAGGCCGATGGATCGAACGCCAAATCCGCTTTTTTATTTTCATCGGAAAATCGTTTCAGGAAAAATTGAGCGAGCAGGGGAATATCACCCTCGCGTTCGCGCAACGGCGGCAAAAGAATTTGCACGACGGCGAGCCGGTAATACAAATCTTCGCGAAAGGTCCCGTCGGCCATTTTGGTTTTCAGATCCGCGTTGGTTGCGGCCACGACGCGGGCATTGACGTGGATTTCCTGCCGTCCGCCAAGGCGTTCAATCGTTTGTTCCTGTAAAAAGCGCAGCAATTTCACCTGCAACGGCTGCGGAATATCGCCGATTTCATCGAGAAACAGCGTGCCGCCGCCGGCCATTTCAATTTTTCCTTTTCGCTGGACATGTGCGCCGGTGAAGGCGCCGCGTTCGTGGCCGAACAATTCGCTTTCCAAAAGGGTTTCGGGGATCGCGCCGCAATTGATGGCGACGAACGGCCCGTCCTTTCGTCCGCTGCGCTGATGAATGGCGCGGGCGACCATTTCCTTGCCGGTGCCGCTTTCGCCCAACACGAGCACTGGGGCGTCGGCGGTGGAAACTTTGCGGATGGCTTCAAAGACCGGCTGCATCCGCGGGCTGTTGCCGAGAATTCCCTCGAACGTATTCGTGCGCAACAGCGTCTGCATTTCGGCAAATTCCTTTTCCAATTGCGTCACGTGGAACGCGCGGCGCAAAAGAAATTTCAATTCCGCCATGTCCACCGGCTTGCATAAAAAATCATAAGCGCCGGCGCCGATGGCCTGTAGCGCGATTTCTTTTTCGTTTTGGCCGGTGATGACGACGACTTTTGCCAATCGGTCGAGCGCGAGGATTTCCGACAGCGCCGCCAATCCTTCGTCCGGCGCATCGGCTTTGGGCGGCAGTCCTAAATCCAGTAACACGACGGATGGACGCCGGGAACTGAAAATTTCGACCGCATTGGCGCGATCTTCGGCGGCGAGGATTTCATAACCCGCTGTCAAAGCCCATTTCATCTGCGCGCGGATTTCTTCGTCGTCATCAACGATAAGTAATTTTGGATTCATTGGATTTTGAAGGGCGAAGCCTGGCGCCGCCCTGTTTCAATTTTCAGGACGTCGTGGAACTCTGCCCTCCGACCGGGAAAAAAATTTTGAAGGTCGTTCCTTTGCCCGGCTCGCTTTCGACTTCAATCCGGCCGCGATGCGCTTCCACGATCATTTTGCTTTGGAACATGCCGATGCCCAGGCCGTTTTTTTTGGTCGTTTGAAATGGCCGGAACAGCGATTGATTCAAAAATTCCGGGCTCATGCCGCAGCCGTTGTCCGAAACGGAGAGCACCGCCGAGCCGTTATTGCGAAAGGTTTCGACGCGGATCTCGCCGTGTTTTGGCGCGGCTTCCTTGGCGTTCAAAATCAGATTGGTGATGACTTTGCGGATTTGTTCCTCATCCAAAGAAATTTTCGGCAGCGGCTCGAATTTCTTTTGCAGGTTCACGCCGGAGATTTCATTCCAGCCGGCGAGCGTTTTGGAAATCACTTCATTCAAATCCGATTCCGCCGGCTTGATCTGCAATTCATTTCGCAACAACGTGAGCCGTTTGATGAGGCGACCGATCTGGTCCACGGTTTTTTGCACGCCGCGAAGCGCATCGGCGCGGAATTCCGGATCATCAAAATGCACCGGCAGATTTTGCAGCATCAGGTTGAGCGTGTTCGCCGCGTTTTTCAGGTCGTGGACGAAAAACGCGGACATGGTTTGAAACGCTTCAAGTTCTTTGGTCTGCAAAAGTTTTTGCGAGAGACGCACGTTGAGCAATCGCGCGGCGATTTCGTCGCCAACGCATTTGAGCAGGTCGAAATCCTGGTGCGAAAAGGGAATGCTGCCCACGCGATCGCCCAGGATCATCAGGCCGAGAATTTCATCGGCGACAATCAATGGAACGCAAAAACGGTGGCCGCCGCGAAATTCATCCGGGTGACACAGCCGCAGCGCGCCGGCCCAATTTTCGGTCGAAGCGTCGATATCCGCCGGCTCGGATTGCTTTTTGAACGCGGTGATGATTTGGGAGAAATCTTTTGCGGTCAGGCCGAACTCGTTGGCTTTGCTCTCGGATAGAAAAGTGGACGCAGCAAAAACAAATTTTTCCTTTTTTTCATCGGCGAGCCAGATGGTGACCGATAAAACCTGGAACAATTCAGAGGTCAATTTGATGGCGGTCTGGCACAGGTCGTTTTGATTCACGCATGGCGCGGTGCCCTCGGCGAATTTGCGCCAGACGCGGCGATAATCATATTGCGGACGTTGAAAATGGCGGCTGACCCAGCGGCTGGTGAGCATCCGGACGCGTTCGGAGAGCAGCAGCACGGCCAGCGCGATGAGCGCCGCAAGAATGACAAAGGCTTTTAATGCAAACGCCGCGTCGCCGCCGCCGAAGGTGACGACTTTGGCGAAAACTCCGACGACCAGCAGGTAAACTCCGGCAAGCAATGCCGTCAGGGAATTTTGCAGCAGCGAATGCGATGGATAAATGTCCGCTTCCACTTCGCGTGAACGAAACAACGAGACGGAAATCAACGTGCAGGCGGCGATCAGCGCGCCGGCATTGATGGTTTGCCAAGCCGGGTCGATCGCATGGAAAAGCAAAATCTGGCAGCACGTGTAGGCGCGGACGGCGAACAGCGCGCCGATGCCGAGGACGGCGAATTTGATGCGCCAGCGCATGGTGCCGACGGAATCGCGGAAGGTGCGTTCCAGATTCATCAGCACGAGCACGGCCGTCGCCAGCAGTGAAAGATTCAAAATGAGTCCCGGAATGCCGAGCGAAAAAAGCCAATGTCCGGTGGTTATTTCCGTCGCCGAAAGAATCAAATTGTCCTGGAGCCCCAGCCCAATGACGACCGGCCCGATGAACATCGCAAAAAGAATCCAACGCCAGCGTTTTAAGAATTCGCGGAAATTCCCGCGCGCATAGCAGAGGCTGAACAGCAGCCATGAAGCGGGAAGAAAAGCCGTGCAGATGAGCGATAACGTTTGCCATTTGCCCATCGCTTCGATGGAACCGGCATTTGCGGCCAATCCGGCGAACAGTTGTTCGGCGGCAAAGGCCAGCATTCCCACGGCAAAACCGCGGAAGGCGAGGGCGCGCCATTTTAAGGCGCCGATACCGAGCGCAAAAATGCTGCTGACGGCAGCGGCGGCAAAGGACAGGATGGCCGAAAGATTCATGTGGAATCAGGGCGGGGGAATTCTTCCGCAGTTTTGAAAACAAGGAATAAGTCGGTATTTGATTTCCGGTTTTGATTTCAATTCCGGCGGGCGGGAAGACCCGCCTGAAAAAAGGAATTTGAGCGGGAGAATTTCCCGCTCAAAACGGTAGCCGGCGATGTTGTTGTGATTTATGCGAACAGCAGTTTTTTCTTCAAGAGGCCAATGGCCAGAAGAGAACCGCCGAGCAACATCACCGTTGTTCCGCCGTCCGGCACCGAACCGCTTGAGATCGAACCGGCTGCCGCCGAGAACGAAAACACCAGCGGATTACCCGCGCCCGGATCCTGGACTGTGAACGCCCACGAGAACGGGGTCGGATCATAGTCGTTTCCATTTAATGTCCCTTGTCCCGTCACGACGAGACCCGCCGGCGTGCCACCCTGAAATTTGATGGATGACAGATTCAAGTCATACGTGAATCCGCCTACGCTCCACAATCCCAGTTGACCGCCGCTGAAAAACCACGGCGAATGAAATGCCACCGCGGTGCCCGGTGTGATGCCGGACAGATCACCATCCGACGATTCAACCACGGTGTCCTGCCATTGGAGAACGCCTGTAGCCGTGCCCGATGATCCCGTGTTCAACTGCGCGCCGCCGGTGAACGTGATGTCTCCGTTGATCTGGTCCGCTTGGGCCATTCCGGTCAAACCCACGACTGCCGCAACGGCTGCCCCGATTTTTAACCAATTTTTGTTCATACTTACTCCTTGTTTTGTTGTTGTTGCCAACTACCGCTTCTCAATTTAGCAACGCGGATGCCATCTCATTTGCGCGGCGAAGAATTTGAAATTCTCCTTTGTTTTCGATGCTTTTAAGAATTCGGACGAAAAACTTTTCATTTTAAAACCGTAAAAACTTCCGACGCGTTTTCACTTTCTCCGTGGAATCATTTCAATTGGGCAAGCAATTTTTTTGCGTCCGCCGCGCGGTCGCCCGACAGGTTCAACGCCAGCGCGCGCTGCAACGCCGTGCGGCTTTCCTCGCGATTTTTCAGATGAAATTGCGCCGCGCCAAGGTAATACAAAACGTCCGCGTCAGGCGACGTCTGCGCCGCCGTTTCCAGAAAATTCTCCGCGTTCGCATAATCGCCGCGTTGGAACGAAATCACGCCCAGCAATTTCGACAGTTCGGGATCGCCCGGCAGATTCTGCAATGCTTTGCGTGCCAGCGAGGCCGCCTTCGCCACGGTCGCCGGAGTTTGCGAATACAAAATCGCCAACTGTTTTTGCGCCGGCGCGAAATCCGGAAAACGTTCCAGAACTTTTTCATAATTTTGTTCCGCCACGTCCGTTTGCGAATTTTTCTGCGCCACCATCGCCACGACCATCAACGCCGGAACGTCCTCCGGCCGCGATCGCAAAACTCCCCGCGCGACGCTTTCCTGTTCTGTCGCGGTTTCTGAATTGGTCGCGCTCGTCAGATCCAAAAACTGCTTCGCCTCCATGGCTTTTTCCGGCGGCAAGTTGCCCGTGGCCGCCGTCTGCATCGCTGATTGCGCATCGGCGATTTTTCCGAGCGCATAATCGGCGTTCGCCAGATCAAATTGAATTTCCGCGTCCGCCGACTGATTCAGCGCCGCCTGCTGCAACAACGTTTGCGACCATTGGAAATTGCCGGATTGAAAGGCAAATTTCCCGAGCGTCGCACAAATCGTGGTGTCCTCCGGCGCGATTTTGTAAGCCGATTTCGCCAGATTCATCGCGCGCGAAAAATCATTGGTTGCGTGCAATTGCGCCAGGTCGATCATCGCCTGCGCATTTTGCGGATCGGCTTTCAACGCCGCTTCATCCGTCGCCATCGCTTTGTCGGTGGCACCGATGCGGCGATAAATTGCCGCCAGCCGGGCGGATGCCGCGGTATCATTTGGCTCCTCGGCGATCCGTTTTTCCAGGGTGACGCGCGCCGCGTCATTGGCCGTGGCCGGGTCGATCGCCAATATCGCGAGGCATTGCCGGCAATCGTCGCGTTCAGGAAACGCGGTCGTCATTTGCGACGCCAGCTCGAGCGCTGCGCGCGCCGGCGCTTCTTTGCCCATCAGATAAAATGCTTTGCCGAGATGATATTGAAATTCCGGATTGCCCGGCGCTTTTGTGGCCGCTTCCTGCAACAAACTGACGGCGCCGGAATAATTTCCTTTTTTGCACAGCACCCAGCCGAGCGTGTCGGCGACGGATGGATTGAACGGCAGCAATTGCCGGGCGCGTTGCGCCAGGTCCAGGGCTTTGTCCAATTGTCCCAATTGATTGCAATACAATACGGCAAGATTGTTCAGCGCCGGGCTGAATTGCGGTTCCATGGCCAGGACTTTTTCGTAATTGGCCGCCGCGCCTTCGAAATTGTTTTTCGCCGTTTGGATGCGCGCCGTGAGCATCAGCGCCGAAATATTGTTGGTGTCGCGCCCGAGCACGTCTTCGAGCAGCGTCGAGGATTTGTCCAGATCGCCGCGGTCGAAATAAATCTGTGCCAGCAGGAGCGGCGGATTGGAATTGGTGGGATTGGTTTTATAAGTCTTCCATAAGATGTCGGCGGCGCGATTGGTGTCGGATTGGGCGAGCGCAATTTTTGCCTGCAACAACATCGGCGACGCGTCCTTCGGATTTTCTGCCGTGGCGTTGTCCGCCAGCTTTGTCGCATCGGCAAATTGGCGGTTCATCAAATCCAAATCCACGAGTTGCTCGATGGCGACGAAATTGCGCGGATTCAATTGCAGCGCGTGGTTGAATTGATTTCGGGCGTCGTCATATTTTTGTTCCTGCAAAAACGTGGCGCCCATCAGCACCGGCAATTGCGAATTGGTCGGGAACGATTTTTCCATCGCCTGATAAATCGCCATCGCCTCCGCCGTGTTTCCCTGCACGCGGTCGGCTTCGGCGAGCAACAATTTTGCCTGCGGATTTTGCGGTTGATTTTGGAGAACGTGTTTCAACAGGACGATGGCCGGCAGCGGATTGCCGCTTTTGATGTGGATGCCGGAAAGCAGGATCGCCGCGTCAGTAAAATTGGTGTCCACGTTGACGACGCGGGTGAGGCATTGAACGGCATCGCCGCGCCGCCCGTCGGCCAGATAGGCCAGGCCGAGCTGATATTGCACTTGCGGCGATTGCGGAAATTTTTTTGCCATTTGTTCCAGATCCGTCACCGCCTTGTTCCGGTCGCCCTTCACGAAATCCAATTGGCTGGCCAGCATCATCGCCTGATAATTGTCGGGATCGCGCTGGAAGGTGCCGGCGATGAATTTGGCGCAATCGTCGTAACGCTTGTCTGCCAGCGCCACTTGCGCCTTGCCGATCCACGCCGAAATGTAATCCGGCGTGCGCGCGGTCATTTGATCCAGAATTTTCTTCGCCGAATCCGTGTCGCCGGTTTTGATGAGAAATTGTGCGTATTCCATCCGCAAAGGCGAGCGCGGCGGCGCCATATCGGCGGCGGTGCTGAAATAAGTTGCGGCCAGCCGCAAATCATTTCTGGTCCAGGCCAGATTGCCGAGCGCGGCGTAGATTTCCGGATTGGATTTTGAATCCATGCTGCGGGCGCGCTGCAAATCGGATTCCGCCGTTTTCAAATCGCCCTCGTTCATGGCGATGATTCCCAGGGCGGTTTCAATCCCGGCGGTATCATGAGATTGGGCCAATTGCAGCAATTCTTTTTTCGCGCCGCCGGCGGAATTGTCCATCTGCGCGGTTTGGGCGAGCAGCAATGGCGCTTCATCGTTGGTGCCCTGGCGGTGCAAAACGAAATTCGCTTCATCGCGCGCTTCTTTCAATTTGCCGACGGATTGATACAGAAAACCGAGTTTGAGATGCACCGCGACGTTGTTCGTGTCGAGTTGAACGGCTTTGAACAAAAAAGGCGCCGCGCGTTGCAGGCGGCCCTGGTCGTAATAAATGATCCCGAGCTGGCCGATGGCGCGGGCGTTTTCGGCATCGGCGCGCAGGACGTTCATGTATTCAACTTCGGCTTTATCAAAATCGCCGGACTTGAAAAAATTGTCCGCGCGCCGCTCATGATAAATCGTTTTCGCGGTGCGGTTGGAACAGCCGGTGACGGCAACCGCGAGCGCGGTTGTGACGGCAAGGGTGAATATGGAGAGGGAGTTTCGCATAAAATTTACCGGTTTGAATTTTTTCGTTCTTGCCATCGCAGCAGAAGCAGCAGGCCGAACAACGGGAAGAGCGACAGGACAAAAAATAACGGTCCGCCGTGGCGATGGATCGGCCAGTCCAAAACCTGCGCGCCGTGGCGGATGCACAGTTCGCCGATGACAAAAATGCGGAATCCATTTCGTGCCAGCGCGAGCGGAATCGTCGCGATGATCAAAACGGCGCGCAGCCACGGATTGCGGAGAAACAATTTCGCGGCGACAAAACTGGTGATGAACAGCACGAGGCTGGAATGAATGCCGCTGCATTCCGGCGCGACGTGCAGATTGATGCCGGGCAATTGGAATTGCAATCCGTCCTGAAAAAACGGCGTTCCCGTCAGCGCAAAAAGCGCGTTGGCACAGGCCGCCGAACCGATCTGCAGGAATGTTTCCGTCAGCCGGAGCAATTCAGCGGGCAGCGGCACCATGAAGATCAGCAGGCAAAGAGGAAACACCAGCGCCCGAAACGTTTCCTTTCCCAAAAATAACGCGACGGCGCCAGCAACGAACGAGACGAGTGAAAAAATTGTTGCCGAAAGGTAATCCTCCGGCGCGACGGTGGCGGTCTTGATGCAGAAATAAACGAGGGCGGCGATGGCGATGGCGAAGAAATACGCGGCGATGACGCGCGCCGGTTCGGAAATGGCTGGCAGACGGTTTCTGTGCTGCCATGCAAACCACACGCTGACGAATGGAATGAGCGGAATGTAGGAATACAATTGGCTGTGTGCGGCAAGCCGGAGGAGTTGCCAGAGCGGCACGCAATAGCAGACCGCGAGCACGCCGATGGCGATGAAAAATGGTTTCCAGCGCACGGGAAATTTCTTCGGCTGCGCCGGCGCGACGACGCGGCGTTCTTCGGTGAAGGGCAAATGGATTTGGGTTCTGGTCAGCAGGTTCATAACGGAATGGGGTTGAGGTTTTGGCGTGATTTCACACCGGAAAATTCCCGGATCCGGAATTCATTCAGTAGCGATACGAAAGTTCGATCCCGAATTGGCTGCCTTTGTAGCTGTAGCCCGGCTCGGTGGATTTTTGATCGCTGTATTGATAATTGATGGAAATGGTGCCGCGTTTGCCAAAACTGCGGCCGATGCTCGTATTGAACGTGTAGTAATCGTCCGTCCGCAAATTATCCGCGCCGGAAACCGTTTGCGCGAAACGGTTGTTGCTGTAGGAACCGCTCAAGGTGACGAAATACTTCTTAAAAAATCGTTGGCTGAACGATGCGCCGACGCTTGTGACCTCGTTATCCAGTCCGGCAAAATAGGAAGGAACAATCGTCCGGCTCGCGTTCGCGGAAATGGTCGTGCTGCGGCTCACGTTGTAGGTCACGCTCGCGCCAAAAACCGGATTGAACGTCGGCCCGATGCCGTAGTCGCCGATGGTTTCGCGTTCCTGCATTCCGCCATTGGCTTCAAAAAATAATTTTGGCGCCGGATGCCAGCCGATGCGGGCGAGCAGTTGTTCATAAATCTGATCGGGGCCGATATCCACGCTCACATAACCGGGACCGCCACCGATGCCGAGGACGGTTTTATCGCTCGCCTTGTAATTCAAATAGCCGATCCAGGTCGTTTCGCGCGAATCGTTGAAGCCGCTGGTGATGTGGACATCTTCGCTTGCCAGCATGTCCATGGAAACTTTGCTGTTGAATGAATAGGCCGCCGACCAGCGTGTCAAAAAATCTTCTTCCTGTGTCTGTTCACCGGTGTCGAGGTTCGGTTCGGAAGTTTCGGAGAAACTTTGATAAAATCCGAAAACCCAGTTTTGATATTCGGTGGCCCCTGAAATCGTGAACAGATTGTCGAATTCATTGTGGAATTGTTTGTTCGAATAGAACCGCAGCGTCGGCTGGTAGGTGAATTCCCAATGCGGATTGAAGTCCACGATGATTCCCGGAGAAATCTGCGCGATGGCGGTCTTCTCCACGTCGTTCGATCGCGCGAGCAACGCCGTCGCATAGATCAATTGCGCGTCCAATTGCGGTCGAAAAACCCATGGCCCTGATTGGAACGGCTCATCCGGCGCCGGCGGCGGCGGTGGCGGCGTATAATAGACTTCAAAATTATTGCTGGCCGTCTGGATCGACTGCATCTGGAACTCCTGCCAGGCCGGTTGCGTGAGCAACGGCTGCGACGGCGACATGATGGCCTGGGCTTTTCCGCAGTGAGCCGGCGCGAGGACGAAAACGCCGGCGATGAAAACGCAGTTTTTCCATTTCATAAATGTATTGTCCCCGCCTCATTTTCGGAAATTCCTAAAGTTGTTTTTGAGCCAGAACAGTCCGCGACCGCTGCAATGATTCAAAATTTTTCCGGCTGATATTTCTCCATGCCTCCCGCTTTTTCAAAACGCTTTCCACCACGGTCTCGACGCGTTCCTCCAGCGCGTTCCAGGTCCAATGGCGCAGGAATTTTTTGTAAGCGCGCGCCGCCATCGCTTCGGCTTCGGACGGGTTTTCCAAAGCCCGCAGGCATTTTGCGGCAAAATCCCGCGGCGAATCCGCCAGCCACAATTCCAAACCGTTCGTCACATCGTAACCGTAAGCGCCCAGCGCCGTGGACACGACCGGGCATTTCCGGCCGAATGACTCGGCGATCTTCACCCGCGTGCCCGCGCCGATGCGGATCGGCACGATGGACAAATTCCACGACGCCATTTCATTTTCCATGTCGGCTATCCAGCCCAAAATGTCAACATTGGGAATGCCGGAAAATTTTTCACCTTCCGCGCCTGCCAATCGCAGCCGCGCGCCCGGTTGTCGGCGCAAGATTTCCGGCCAAATCTTTTGGGCAAACCAGCGCAGACCGTCATCGTTCGGCGGATGACGGAAATTGCCGACAAATCCGATCCTTGGCGGCACGGCTGATTTCCGTTCCATCGTTTTGATGGGAACTTCAAATCCGTTGGGCAAAACGAAAATGCGATTGTCGTCGCCCAGCAATTTTTTGTCCGCATCGCTGCAAACGCACAATGCTTCGAAGCGGTCGAGCAAAAATCGTTCACGTCGCCGCCACAACGCGGTCTGCCGCCAAAGGCGCAATTTTCCGAAAAGCGTTTCCGCGGCGGCGATGCTGTTGCGGCATTGACTGCTCGGCACGTCATCAATGTCCAGCACCGTTGCCGGCCAGCGCCAGCGGTCAAAACGATTCGCCACGCGGAGCGTATGGATCCAAACCAGATCGTGTGCAGCGCATTGATGCAACAGATGATCGCGGTCGCCGTTTCGCACCCGCGTCCAGTCGAAGTTAAGAAAATGGGGGTCAAATTGGTTCAACATCCGTTCATACAACGACAATTTGCCCATTCGTTGAAATTGGATGATGTCAACGACCGGAAATCCGCCGATGATTTTTTTTGTCGTTTTATCGAAGTCGAACGCGAAATCGCTGGCCAGCAGGACATTGACGTCGCCGATTTTGCTTAAATGGCGGAGAATATGGCGATTGCGCAACGTCCCGCCGTTGTCCGGCCCATCCAAATCGTAGGTCGTGAGATAGAGAATTTTTGGCCGGGCATTCATCAATTTGTTTTTGGCGGAAAAAAGAAAAACCGCGCATAAATGTAGGCGATTCCTTCGTCCAAAACATTGCGCACGCCTTCGCTGGTCCGCCACCAGTGCCGGGCGTCGTAATCGGGATCGGGAATGGAGATGATCCCCACGGCAACATCGCGGCCGAACGCTTCCTGAAACAGCAATTGCGTCCGCCGTGCATGCGTGTCTTCGGTCAAAACATTGATGGCATGAACGGAAATGCCGTTTGTTTGGAAATAACGGCGCAAGGAGATCGCCGAAGCGTAGGTGCGGTCGCGGCCGACTTCGCGAGCCGGAACCGGCTGCACATCGCGTTTTGGAATGCCGTCCTTTTCCAAAAGTTCCGCGCCGACGCTGGCCGAAGTATTGAAATCATTTATGTATTTGCTGCCGACGACCGGGCCGCCGGTCGTGAAAATTTTTTCGTATTGGCCGGATTTAAATTCGTCGGCCGCGGCGCGGATGGCGTATTCGTGGACCCATCCTTCCACGACGAGGTAACGGGAACCGACGCGCGCGGTTTTGGCAAGGAACGGCTGGATGCTCCACGCGATCGCGAGCGCCGTGGCGAGGAACAGCAAAAGAAAAACAATCCATCCGCGCGCCGAAATTCCCCAGCGGATCTGTTGTTTGAAAATCCCAAAACATTTTTTCCTGCATGGCATTGTCTCCGTTGAACCGTTCATGCGGCCTGCATTCCATCTTCGAGGATAAAACTGGACGACGGGCTTGGGCCTTTGAAATCCGGGCTGCTGGAATGCGAATTGTTGGTGCCGTTCAGGACGGCTCCGACGATTTCCGCGACGCGCTCGAAATGGGCGTTCCAGGTCCATTTTTCCAGAAATTTTTGCCACGCATTTTCCGCCAGCGCATCACCCACGGTCGGGCGTTCCAGGATGCGGAGGCAGCGTTTCACGAATTCCGCCGGCGTGCTGGCGATGAATAATTCGCGCCCGTCCCGCACTTCGTAACCGTGTGCCCCAAGCCGCGTGGAAACGACCGGACATTTGCGGCTGAACGCGTCGGCAATCTTGATGCGGGTGCCGGCGCCGGCAAACAATGGCACGATGGAAAACGACCATGTGGCCATTTCCCCGGCCAGATCGGAAACAAAACCGAGCGCGTCAATGTTGGGTTTGTTCCAGATTTGTTTATCACTGCCTTCGCCGGCCAATCGCAGGCGGGCGTCCGGAAAATTTTCCAGGATCTGCGGCCAGACATTTTCGATAAACCAGCGCACGCCGTCGCGGTTGGGCGGGTAATAAAAAGTGCCGACAAATCCGACTCGCGGCGGCATAACGGGATTGCGGATCGGTTCCTGTCCCGGCATTTCGTAGCCATTGGGCAGGACGAAGATTTTTTTGGCGCCGGGCAATTTATCGCGGTCGGCATCGCTGCAGACGCACAATGCTTCAAAGCGTTCGGCGATGGTTTTTTCATGCCGCCGCCACAGGACAAATTGGTTCAAGCGCCGCAATTTATGAATCAGCCCCGGTGTATTGGGCAAAACCGTTTTGACGAAATCACTCGGCACGTCGTCCACGTCCAAAACGGTTTTGGGCCAGCGCCGGATGCCCATGGCGTTCGCGACTTTGACATCGTGGACCCAGACCATGTCGTGCCGTGACATCAAATGGAGCAGCCGTTCCCGTTCGCCGGCCGCGACGTGGACGCCTTCGATTTCCAGAAAGCGGCTGTCGAACTGGCGGCGCAGGCGATGGGCCAGCGATGGATTGCCGGTAAAACCGAATTGAATGTTGCCCACGACTTCAAATTCGCGTTTCGATTCGTCTATCGGGCTGAAACTGCCCGCGAGCAAAATCCGCACGTCGCCAAGCCGCGCGAGCAATCGGAATAAATGGCGCACCCGTAAAACGGAACCGCGGTCCGGTGAATCGGGATCGTGCGTGGTGATACATAAAAATTTAGGCATTGAATCCTCCTGTCCCTGTCGTCCCTGAATTTACGAGGACGATAAATTAAATCGCTTCGGCAATCTTGATGTCCGGAAATTCGTGACCATTTCGCATTGCCACCAGTTCATCCTGCCAGTCCAGCGCGCGCATCACGACGCCCATGTGATGGTTATGCTGGTATTTGGTGTAATTCGTCCCGGTATCGAGAACTATGAAACCGAAAATGCCGGGCAATGAATCGAACACTTCGCCGGCGCCGGCGTGCGCGGCCACGTTGATCAAATACGAGCCGGGCATCAAAAACATTCCCGGAATCCTGACCGTGGCCCGGTAAACGCCGTGCTTTTCAATTTCCGGTGCGCTCTGTTCGCAATCCGAAAGCATGCTCGTCATCACCGGCGCGCCATCGGTCGTCAGTATCCGCACGGATAATTCCACCGGCTTAAACGCACGCGGCACTTCGTATTCCATGTGGACAAAGAAATGTTTGTGCACATCCAATTCCGTGGACGGCGCGCCATCGGCATCGAGCAATTCGACGCGCCGAAAAAAAACCTTTTTCTGCGGGCGGAACGCATCGTGTGGATTTGCCTTCCATACGGCGTTTTTTGCGGCGGACGAGAAATAATGTTTTACGACCAGGTCAATCGGCCCTTGCGCGGCGACTTTTCCATGTTCGAGCAAGATGCCGCGTTCACAAAATTGCACGAGCGAACCCATGTTGTGACTGACGAACAAAACCGTGCGTCCTTCGCGTGTCGCGACATCCTGCATTTTGCCGATGCACTTTTTTTGGAATTGCGCGTCGCCCACGGCCAGCACTTCGTCCACGATGAGAATTTCCGGTTCGAGATGCGCGGCGACGGCAAACGCGAGCCGCACATACATGCCGCTGGAATAGCGTTTGACGGGCGTGTCGAGAAAGCGTTCCACTTCGGAAAAGGCGACGATCTCATCGAACTTGCGTTTGATTTCCGCGCGGGTCATGCCGAGGATCGCGCCGTTGAGATAAATGTTTTCGCGCCCGGTCAATTCCGGATGAAACCCGGTGCCGACTTCGAGCAGGCTGGCAACGCGTCCGCAAATGCTGATGCGTCCGGTGGTCGGTTCGGTGATGCGGCTTAAGATTTTCAACAGTGTGGATTTACCGGCGCCGTTGCGTCCGATGATGCCGAGCACTTCGCCGTTTTTGACCTCAAACGAAACGTCGTCCAATGCCCAGAAATCTTCCGTCTGGATCTTCCGGTTTCGCCACCATTTGAAAGGGTTGCGGAGGAATTTTTCGATGGCATGGCGCAATCCCCAATCCACGTTGTTGGCGTGGCCGATGCGGTAACGCTTGGAAAGATTGGAAACAGAAATGGCAATATCACTCATGATTTTTTGGATGAAGCTCGTTGAAATGCTGGCCGGTCAAATCATATCGGCCATGGTCCGTTCGAATTTTCGGAAAAACCAAAGCCCGCTGGCAACAAGCAGAATGACGCCGACGACGGAGGCGATGACCTCGGTCCGGTAAAGGATATTTTCGCCGCCCAAAATGCTCCATCGGAAGCCATCAATGATTCCAACAATCGGGTTGAGACAATAAAGCAACCGCCATTTTTCATTGACGTGGCTGGTCATCAAAATGACCGGCGACGCATAAAGGCCGAATTGGACGAGAAACGGCACGATGAAACGAAAGTCACGGAACCGGACCGTCAATGCCGCGATCCACAATCCCGTCCCGACGGCCGCGCCAAAAATCAAGGCTACGAACGCCGGAAGAAAAATGATTTTCGATGACGGGATGAAATGGAAATAGAACATCAAAACCACCAGAAAAAGGCCGGAGATGACAAAATCCACAAAGCTCACCAGCACGCTGCTGGCCGGAACGACCAGTCGCGGAAAATAGACTTTGGAAACCAGGTTGGAATTGGTGACCAGGCTGTTGCCGCTTTCGGACATTGCCGTGGAAAAAAATTGCCACGGAAGCAACGCGCTGAAAATGAACAGCGATGCCGGAACGCCGCCGGTCGGCAAATGCGCAAATCGCGAAACCATCGTCAAAATCAGCATCGTGAGCAACGGCTTGATCAGTGACCAGCTCACGCCGACGATGGTTTGTTTGTAGCGGATCAAAAAATCGCGCCACGCCAAAAAGTAAAACAATTCACGGAACCGCCAAAGGTCCTGCCAATATTGGCGTTCCGTCCGTCCTGCTTCGATAACCAGCGTCGGTGTCATGATTTCAAAAGTTAAATGCGGGCAAATTGTTCCATCTCGAACATGGTTTTATCCCAAAAACGGATGGCGGCGTGCTTCATGCGGGGTAGGGCGATCTGCGCGCGGTAGGCGGCCTTTAGTCCGAAAATGTTTTTCATCCAGGCAAATTTCCAGCGCAACGGATCAATTGTCTCGAACACTTCAGTTTTGCCTCCGAGAATTTCCGCGAGCCGTTGCACTTCGCGGATGATGTCCGGGCGGTGCGGATAAAACATCGGCAGCCACGTTTGCAGATACGTCAAACACGCTTCGCGGGTGCGACGGCTGTCTTCAAGCCAGCGCAGGTATTGGATGTGCAACCGGATGGAGAGCCAGCCCGATTCCATTTTTTTATTGGTATCGTCCGGGACGCTCAAACTGGTCGGGCCGGTCGCGCGATAAAACACTCTGGCGTCGCGGATGAATTTCACGCCGTCACTTTCCAGCAGCACGCGGCAGAAATATTCGCCGTCGTCGTCGAAGGACAACCGTTCGTCCCATGGCCCGGCCGCTTCCGTCAATTCACGGCTGACCAGCCATGTGCCCGGTTGCATCCAGATGTTGCGTCCCAATTTTCGCACCAGCCATTCCACGGGCGATAAATCATCCCACAACGCGTTCGGGATAAATTGCGCGCGGCTGGTGCGGAAATGAAAACGTCCCCATTCCGACGAAAGCAACAGGCGTTTGTTGCCGCAATGTTCGGCGAATTCCATTTGCCGCGAAATTTTGTCCGGCGCGAGAACGTCGTCGGCATCCAGCCATTGGATATAATCGCCCTTGCAGGCGGAAAACGCCCGGTTCCGCGCCGTCGAAGCGCTTTGATGCGGCTGGAACAAAACGTTGACGCCGTGTTTTGAAAATTCATCCGCGATGCACAACGTGCGGTCAGATGATCCATCATCCACAACGATGATTTCCTTATGCGGCCATGTTTGCGCGATGGCGGATTGGATCGCCTGGTCAATCCAGCGTTCGGCGTTATAAGCCGGGATGAGAATGGAAACGAGCGGTTTCATGCGTCAAATACAGAATTCATCTCATTTTCCAATCCCGGCGATTTTTTTGAGACCGGTTCAATTTGTTTCGGTTTGAGCACTTCGGCATAAACGCCAGTCGTGATCGTGGCGACCTTGCTCCAGGAATAACGCTCGCTGGCGTAGCTCTGGATCTCATTCCGCCACTTTTCCAGGTTTCGGAACAATTCGCTCTCGAAATAATCCTGAATTGTTTTCTTCAGCGCCGCCGTGCTGACTTCGCAAATCATGCCCGTTTTGCCTTCGATGATTTCCTCGCGGAAGGAGCCGACATCCGTGGCGATGACCGGCAGGCCAAAGCTGTAACCGAGAAATAAAACACCGCTTTGAAAAATGTGGACATACGGCAAAACTAAAACGTCCGCAGCTTTGAAAAACAATTCGATCTGGTCATCCGCGATATATTCGATGTGCCGGAGGATGTGGTCTGCGGCGCCGCTGCCGGCGATTTTCTGCTGGAGTTGTTTCCAATAATTTTCGGGGCCTTTTGGACGGCCGGCAATGATAAGCCGGTAATTGGCATCATTTTTGATCAATTGTTTGAAAGCGAAAATGAGGTTGTCCAAGCCTTTATACGGCGCAATGTTGCCGAAAAATAACAGTGTTTTATCATTATCGCGTAACCCCAACTGGCGCCGTGCCTGTGTCCGTGTCAAACCGGTTTGCGGCACGGTCCGATTGATTCCAAAAGGAATGACGGTGACACATTTTTCTGAAACACCGAACTCGGAAATTAATTCCGTCTTCATCTTATTTGTATGAACTAAGATGTTATCGCACAGACGATACTGGATCTTCAGAGTCAGCCGATTGGAAAATGAATCAGTCGAATCACGTTCACCGGCATTGATATTATGCGCGGTCAACACGATGCGTTTTCCCATCGCCCGGTAGTAAAGCATCAGCAGTGTCCGGTCAAACCACTCGAATTTATTGTTCCACAGGATGTGAAAAATTTTCGGCTGCGCCGTCGCCGCATAACGAATCAACCGCCAGTAGTATGTCAACACGCGCATGATTTTTGTTTTCATCGGAGCGCCGGTGCTCTGGTCGCCGCGCAGGTTGAAAACATTGATATGCGGATCATCGCGGAGGGATGGCTCATCCATTTCGTCGCCGCAGATGAAATCAAAATTTTCTCCGGCGGCGATGAGCGCGCGCGCCAAATCCATGGAATAATGCTTGTCGCGGCCCGCGGTCAGCACCGCCACGCGCGGTTCCGCAATATTTTCCAGGTCGGCGGGGCGAACGATTTTTGCCATCTGTTCCTCCGGTCTGTCCGCGACGGCATTGCCGAACGGAAATTGTCGGGCAGTTGAACCATTCATACCAGCACCTCATTTTTGTTGCCGGCGAAAACGCCGGCGATTGTTTCATTTTTTGAAGTCGCTCTCTGAATCTCCGAAAACGTTTCGGAACGATTTTGCGGCTTCGGCAAATCGCGAAAGAACAGCCGTGCCACGGCGTCCAGCGTCAACACCGCATTGATTTCCGAAAGCCAGTTTTTTTCTCCGCGCAGATGTTGCGTCGCGATTTGATCCAGAACCTTCCGGTTCCAAATGCCGTCGGCGCGGACATTTCCCCACGCGTTTTTCAGATAGCCGGCCAATTCGCATCGCAGCCAGCGCCGATAACGCAGGAATTTATGGTGACCAAAAAGAATTTTTCGGCCGGCCAATGAATCCAAAACCGGATCGAGCGGCGAAAGCCAGCCCGGCAGTCCGTCATTACAGATGTAATCAAATTTGAAAGTGACTTTAGAGATGAAATGCCGCGCCGGATTCGCAAACACGCTCATGTCCGTGGGAATTTTTGCCAGTGCCGCGCAATTGTTTCGGACGAGGTTGACTGCGGGCGCGGATGATTTGCGCAAAGGGCGCGGCGTCTGATGTGCCAGGCGCACGAGTTCGTTGTCCAAATACGGCGAACGGAAATTCACCTGCGATGCGCTCGCCCTCATCGCGCCGGACAAACTCCACGGCACTTCACAAAAGGCGGCGAAAGCGGCCGGATGATTTTTCATTTCGCCCAATCGCCGTTCCGCCGAATTCATTTGCGGATGCAATTCCGCCGCGATCAATTCGCGGGCAATTCCGGTTGGCTTGAACGTGCTGACGCCGCGCAGAATTTCGCCGCCGAAAACGCCGGTCAATCGCGTCGGCGCCGATTCGCGCGCGAGGCGATTGAAATAAATTTCATGCGCGCCGGTGAGGCCGAAACAGCCGTCGGTCAGAAAGACCGTGCGGTCAAGATGGCTGGCAAAATCCGAGAAAAATTCCGGCGTGAGCCGCAACAATTCATGTTTCAATCCGCACGAATTTGCGACGCGCGCAGCGATTTCATCATCGAGCGTTTTGCCATTCGCGCCGGTAAATGTATAACAGATCGGCGATGGATCATTGGCCGGCTGTCGGCACGCCAAAATCATACGCGTATCCAATCCCGCCGTCAGTGCGATTCCAATTTGATCATTCGATTCGATATAACGCGGCAAGACGCGCCGGAATGTTTCCTGAAATTGCGATTCAAATTCTGCTTCGGAAAGCTCCGGCAGATTTTTCCAGTCGTCCGGCGAAAAATAAGTTCCGCGTTTGCATTTGCCTTGTTCAAAAGTCCAGCGTGAGCCCCCGGGCAAAAGGTTGACGCTGCGGAAAATGGTTTTCCAGTCGAGCGGAGCGCCGCACGCGAGAAATTCGGCGACGCCATCGCGATCGAATTCGCGCAACTCCGGCAAAATTCGCAGCAACGCTTTAGCTTCGCTGGCGAAATAAAAATTGCCGTTCGATTCGTGAAAATGAATTCGTTGAAGACCATAACGATCATTGAACAGAAAGGCTTTTCGTTGTCGCCGGTCAATCAACAGGCCGCTGAAAATGCCGTTCAATTTTGAAAAAAAGGAATCGCCTTGCGCTTCGTAAAGATGTGGCAGCCATTCGGCTTGATTGCCGGAAATCAAATGGCCTTCGGTTTTCAGGTCAGCCGCCGTTTGCGGTTCGAAATAACATTCGCCGGAAAAAAACATGGCGATGCTTTTGTCTTCGTTGAACAGCACCGGATTTTCCGCGAACGATTTTTCCAGCGCCACGCCGCCGGCATAAATTCCCATTTCCGGGACGAAAAACAGCCGCGATGTGTAAAAACGTTCGTGCGTCATGGTTTTGGCCATGGCGCGGACCGCCGCCGGAAAATTATTGTCCGCTGATTGGCTGATGATTCCGAAGATTCCTGGCATAAAAATTGGCGGAGAGGGGAAGGATTCGAACCTCCGATGCGGGTGACCGCATGACAATCGCAAGCGATTGTCGCCTTAAACCACTCGGCCACCTCTCCTTAAAATCAAGTTCCAAACGCTTCTTTTGTTTCCTTGTTCATCGTCGCGCCGTAACGCAGCGCGTTCCATTGATTGCGGATCTGCGCCAGTTGGTTGACCAGCGGACGCGGCAAACGCTCGCGCAAGGGACGGTGAAATCCAAAATTCAGCAGCAATTGCCCGCGCCAGTTCAACGGCACGAAATAGCGCGGGCAGTCATGCCGCTGGAAATTATATTTTTCACGAAATACACCCAGGCCGCGACTCGCCCAATCGCCATAGTGCAGCAGATGGATTTTGCGTTCGGCGCAGAGTTTCACCGCGCGGGCGATGAGCGCGTCCATCACGCATTTGTCCCGGTCGGCAAATGTGGCGAGGATATGAATCATCCGTAAAATCTCATTTCCGACGAACAATTTCATAAATCCGATCAATTCGTCATTGAAATACGCGCCGACGAAGATCGAGCGATCAAGAAACGAACTCAGGTCATTTTTAATGGTGTCGAATGTTTCGCCATAGTGGGTGAACTTGCGGCCCTGGCGCAGCGGACATTCGTTGTAAATCTTTTCCACGCCGCGGACGAAATCATCCGTCAAACCGGCTTCGCGTATTTCCACGCCGCACTTTTGCGCTTTGCGCGCTTTATTGCGCGCTTTGAAATGCAAATCATTCCACCAGTCATTGAAACTTTTTATCGTCAGCACCGAAATGCTTGCCGGTTCGCGACGGAAAGGAAGTTCCGGACGCCGCACGTGCGATTCTTCCACAAACGTAAAGACATCGGCCACATTTGCCTCGCGCATTTGCCGGATCAATTCTGCCGGCTCCGCCACATAATCGAACCATTCGTGCCGCAATTTTGCCACACGGCAAAAATTTTTGTTCACGGAAATTTCCAGGTTGGCGATGACCATAAAATTCTTTTCACGCGGCGATCAGCTCGCGATTTGTCAAAAAATTGTCCTTGTTCCGCAACCGCCGCAGCCATTGCTCGAACATCACCAGGCTGAAGAGCAATTTGTGATTGTCGTGGCGGCGCGACCGGTGTTCCTCCAACAGTTTGCGCACCGGCTCGGGTTTTAACTGTTCGAACATGAATGAATCTTTGTCAAGGAGCGCTTCGGTAAATCCGTCATTAAGCGACGACCGGAACCAGTCATCCACGACATTCACCGCGAAACCACGTTTTTTGCGGCGCAAAATCTCGCGCGGAAGAAAATCGCGGCAAACCCGGCGATGCAGCCATTTGCGTTCACCGCGACGGATTTTGTAGCTCGCGTCCAGCCGTTGCGCGAATTCCACGACCGTGCGATCCAAATACGGCACGCGCGCTTCCAGGCCGTGCGCCATCGAAAGTTTGTCCGCATACATGAGCAATTCGTCCGGCAGCGATGAACGGATCTCGAGCAATTGAAAACCGCCCAGTTCATCCGTTTGCTCCAATTGCGGCAGCAGCGGCGAGAAATAATCGGCCAATTCATGACTGTGACCGTTCGGAAAAAATTCTTCGCGGAAGAGCCCGTTCACCGTTTCCGCCGGATGCAGCGCGAAAACATTTTGATAACGGCGCAAACGGTCCGGAACGCCGAGCGAATGGATCCCGCGCTTCAATGCTTCATTGCGTGGCAATTGCGAAATCAATTTCGCGGCGGCGGATTGGATTCCGCCGGGCAATCCGCGCCAGAAATTTCCATAATGAACGCCCAAATGCCGCGTATAGCCGCCGAACAATTCATCCGGGCCCTGGCCGATGAGCGCGACTTTTACATCCTGTCGCGCGCGTTGCGAAACGAAATACATCGGCACGATGGACGAACTGGCGACCGGTTCCTCCAGCGATTCGACAATTTTCGGCAGCGCGGTTTCAAATTCATTTTGGTCCAGTTTGACGGAGACGTGTTTGGCTCCGAAAATCTCCGCCGTTTTGGCCGCCTCGCGCAATTCGTCATCGGCAAATTCATCGCCGTAACCGACGGTGTAAGCCGGCCAGCCGCCGCCGCGTTCGTTCATCAGGCCGAGCAACAGGCCGGAATCCAATCCGCCGCTCAACAAAAGGCCGACCGGCACGTCGCTCAACAAATGTCGCCGCACGGCGCTGCGATACAAATCGAGCAATTGCTCCGCGGCCTCGCGCTCGTCCGGCATTTTCAAAAATGGCGTGGGCGCGAAATGATACCAGCGCTGTTCGCGACAGGTTCCGTTTTCGGCGATGAGCATGGTGCCGGGCGCGAGCTTGCGGATGCCTTTGAAAATTGTCAGCGGTGACGGCGTATAGCGAAATCGAAGGAATAAATTCAGCGCCACGGCGTCAATTTCAGGCTTCTCATTTTCCGCAGCGAGAACCGGGCGGATCTCCGACCCAAAATTCAATTCGCCATTTTTGAGTTTGTAGTAAATCAATTTGATGCCCATCGCGTCTCGCGCGACGACCAGCCGGCGATAGCGCGTGTCCCAAATCGCGATACCAAACATGCCGTTGAGGCGATGGAAAACATCTGTGCCCCATTGCTTGTAACCGTGAACGATCACTTCGGTATCGGACCGCGTGCGGAATTTGTGGCCGTGATTTTCCAGTTCAAAGCGAAGTTCGCGGTGATTGTAAATTTCGCCGTTGAACAGGACCCAAACTTTTTCGTCGGCGTCGGACATCGGCTGATGGCCGCCCGCCAAATCAATGATGGACAGGCGCCGAAATCCCAGGCCGACGGAACGCTCGAAGAAATAACCTTCATCGTCCGGGCCGCGATGGATCATTGTCCGCGTCATGCGCCGGACGGTTTCGGGCCGGACCGGTTCGCCGGATAATTTAAGTTGTCCGCAAATGCCGCACATTTTAATGACGGGTGACAGGTGAAAGATGGCGGGAAGAGAATTCGCCGTTCATCGCGCTTTTTTCGGCGGCGGAATTTTCGGCAATCATTTCCCGGAGATAAAAGGCCAGTGCGCGGAACATTTGCGACTGTCCCCAGCGATGCATCGGCACGTTGTCCCAGCCGAACATCAATTTGCGCGAGCGGAAGGAACCATCGCGTTTGACCCAACGCTCCAGGATTTCATCCACGACCATGCGCAAATTGGTTTCCAATTGGGGAAATTGTTTTCGCAGCAGCAGGCACAGATTGATGCACTCGGCGCAGTCATAAAGTTCGCAGCAATAAACCGTCAGACGCGGCGCTTTGGCGAACGGCTTCGGCATCCCGTCGTCGCCGAAAAGATTTTTCCGGTAATAAACGATGCCGCGGGCAAGCGCGTGAAAACAACTTTCGTTTTCCGTGAGCGCATAAATTTTTGCCAGCGCTTTCATCACAAAACAGGTGTGGAAGTGGTCCACAAAGTCGCGCGTGCCATCCACGGCATACGGCCACGAGCCGTCCGGCTTTTGCGTTTCCAAAACAAAATTCAAATTGCGTTCGGCAACGGCAAATAATTCCGGTTTTTCAAGAAAATGCGCGGCGGCGGTGAGCGTAAAGGCGCGATACGCCGAAGCGTTTACCACGCCGCCGTTATCGAATGGCGTGTAAGAACACGTGTTCGCGGTTTCGGAAAATTTGAAATCTTTGATGTCATCGCAAACGTGGCGGATGACCGATTCCAAAATGTTTTTCCATTCCTCGCGCGGTTGCAGTTCCTGCATCTGCAAAAACGCTTCAAAACAATACGGCGTCGTCGTGATCAACGGCGTGCCGGCAGGAATGGTTCCTTTTTGTGTGATCCAGTCGAATGGATAACCCCAGCCGATGTTCTCAAAATTCGGGCAACGCGTTTCCATGAGCACGTGGAGAAAATGAACGGCGCGCTCGAAATAAAAATGGTTTCCCGTCGCCTCATGCAGAAACGCGAAACCCATCGCGTAATGCGCATCGGCGATCGGCAGCCGGATGCGGCGATGAAAAAAACGTCGAGCCGCCGGCAAAAACGCTTCGCAGAAAATCATCGGCGCGACTGCGGGCGTGCCGATGAATTGGTTGCGATAGTAGAGCGCTTTCGCGCGGCGGCCGAATTCTCCGGCAAAAAACGACTGGTGATCCCAGGACGTTTCGCCGTAAGCCTCCAGCCAGGCCGTAAAATGTTTCAGGACATCGGCGATGTGTTTCGCCGAGGCCGCAGTTGAGGTCGTTTGCATTTCAGCTTTGCTCCGTGGTGAGCCGGAAATTATCCACCTTTTTGAATTTCAGAAGTGATGCCCAAATGGCCCTGAGCTTTTTCATCTGTTGGGCGCGATGAAATCGCATCAACTCGCGCGAGACCGGACGTTCCATCCGCGTCAACGCCGCGCAGCAATAACCCAGCGCGACCGCGATGCCGCCGATGAGAAATGGCTTTTTCACGGTGCGATACGCCACGCGGAACAGCTCCCACAACGGCGAGCCGCCCAGGTAATAATCCTTTTGGCCGTAGGAAAAATGCGCCGCGAAAAATCCCCGTTCCGCGCTGCTCATCAGGCGGTGGTGGATGAATCGTTTTTCCCGGAACGATTTTGTGCGCCAGCCGCGCATCCGCGCCGTCATCACCGCGATCCAATCCACGCCGCCGTGACGGCTTTTCGCATAGCCGCCGACATCGGCGAAACATTCGCGGCGGAACAATTGCACCTGGCCGGCCACGAAATGTTCGCCTTCAAAACTGTCGCGCGCGGAATCGAATTCGCGTTCGAGATACGGCGTGCCCGCGACGCCAAGTTTCGGATCGGCGGCAAATTGTTCCATCAGGAATTCCATGAAATCCGGTTCAAATGAAACGTCCGCGTCCAGGTTGCCGACCACGTCGAATGGCAACAGCTTCAACTGTTCCAGCGCCTGATTGACGGCATTGGCTTTGCCGGCGAAATGGCGTTCCTTGCGTTTTGGCCGTTGAACGAGCGAGATCCACGGAAATTTTGCCGCATAATTTTCGACGATGGTCGCTGTCATATCCGTCGAGCCATCGTCCACGATCACCCAATGCTCCGGCAGATGCGTCTGGGCGACGACGGAGGCGAGGGTTTTCCCGATGAACTCCTCTTCATTCCGCGCTGCCGTTATGAGCACGTATTTCATTTTCCAAAACCCGGACGCCGTTCAATTTCAATTCGCCGTTGCGCGCGGAACCGTTTCCATTTCCGTTTCCCTGATGTTCCATTTCTTCTTGCGGATAAACCTGCGCAAAAATTTCGTCCATGATGCGCGCAGTCAAAAGGATTTCGCGGTAGGGGATCGGCGGCGCGGCTTCGTTCAAAATGCTGTGGTAAAAGCGGGCGACGAGTTCGTGAAAACCGAATTCCGAGCGCGAATAACCGCGAATAAAGTTATAAATGTTTTGGCCTGCCGTTTGAAAATGGTCCAGCGCATGGTCAAAATGCGGAATCAAATGCGACCAGCGGCTGCGATAAACGTTGAGCTTGTGCCGTTCCAAAACGCCGACACTTTGGTCAACCGTCACGGAATTGGCCGGGCCTAAAATGCGCAAAACATTTTGCGACGGCTTGATTTGTGACGAAAACGTGAAATACGCCGTCGTATCGTTCTGGTCGCGGATGAAGACGCGCAATTCATCCAACAACTCCTCGCCGCCCAGGTGACACAGGCGCTCGCTTTGATGGGCTGAGGCGAATACTTCCACCTCATCGGCCAGAAACTCTGCGAGGCGCGCGATGCCATGGCCGATGCAGCGGTGGAGTAGTTTTCCCGGCAATTGGCGCACCCAATGTGCGCGGCTGCCCGGAATCGGCCCGGCGTCCGCGTCCTCCAAATCGCAGGGCCAGAGACATTCCAAATGCACCGCTTTGCCACCGAAAAAACCGTCGTCTTTCAGCCGCCGTAATTTCAACATCTCCAAAGTGAACTGATGCGGATGATGGGTCGTGACTTTCAGTTCTGAATCATCGGCCAGGGCGATGAGTTCTTCCGCTTCATCGGCCGTGACGGTAAAGGGCTGTTCGACGTAAACATGCACGCCGGCGTCGAGGCAAAGTTTTGCGATTTCGAAATGACTTTGCGGCGGCGTGACGATGTGAACCACATCCGGCAAAGCCCGTTTTAACATTTCGCGGACATCGCAAAAATGGTCGTCAATTTCAAACCGCTCGGCGAATTTCCGGGCCGCCGAAATGTCACCATCGCAGGCGGCGACGATTTTGCGGTCTGGAATCCGCCGCAGCGCCCGCAAATGGCGTTCAGTTCTTTTCTCGCAACCGACAATGGCAACCCGAAGCATCATTGGAAAACCTATGCGTAACAAACCGGAACAACATCCACATGTCTTTCGCCGTGCATTGGCGGGCGCAACGGGCATTCCCGCGTCGGCCAAATGCTGCGGTCTTCGTAAATGAACAATTGGAACTGCTCAGGCTGCTTGTCGGATGTATGCAGATCTACATGTTGAAAGCGTTGTTTGTATTTGTCGAAATAATCGAATCCAGGAGCCCGAACATGGTCCGCTTCCAACGGATTTGGTTCGGAATACTCAATAGTTTTTTCGCAAACGACCGGCACGGGCAAAACTGCAATACCGTTTGGCTTTAGGACGCGGCGAATTTCATGAATCGCTTTTCGGTCATCGGGAATATGCTCCAACACATGCGAAGCGTATATGAAATCATAACTGGCATCATTGAACGGCAATCGTTGGATGTCGACGTGATAGTCAACGCCTCTCATGCAAAGGTCGGCGGTTTCATATTTTCCAAAACGGCTCGAAAAGAAATTTCGGAGAAACGGCTCTGGCGCAAAATGAAGCATGTTCATTTTCCCCGCATTGCACTGTCCGAGAAGATTTTTGACGACGTGATATTGCAAACGATGCCGTTCCAACGCACCACATTCAGGGCATTTGGCATGTTTGCGGACGCCGGCGAAACTTTTTAAATCTCGAAACGGTCCATTGTAATTACAAATCGGACAAACGAAGTGTGGCTTGTTTCGATGCAGGATTTGAAAAAACCACAGCGGTGCATGAACTCTGGCTTTGGCTCTATGTATGAGATTAGTCATAAGCATCATGGAGAATGACCGCTGATATGGACATTGACGGGTGGAAGTAATTGTTGGCTTGTGTTGGTCGTTCCGCCGCCATTGGTATTGATGGTTCCACTGACCAGCGGGTGGGGATAAACGAAAGGCGTATAGCCGGGCTTCGGCGTATTACTGTAATAGTCGCGGCCATCTTTTAATTGAGGATATGGATTATCTAAAGAGGTGACTGGCGAACCATTCAACCTATTTCCCCAGCAATAAAGCGGTTCTAACGCTTGATGCGGCCACGCTGAGGTGCCGGTGGCGGTGTTGATAACGACTAAATTTCCATTCGCGTCTTGCCCGTTGTCTCGCAGTAAATCGCCGGAGCCGCGTCCAGGCTGGTCAAGCGAGACATTAACCAGGCAAATACGAAAGTGGTCACCATTGTTAAACGTCAACAACGTATTGTGAACGATTCCGGCAGTATGTGAATCACTGCCGATGTAATAAATAGTGTTGGCACTATTAGTAAGAACAACCGAGAAAAGCCCGCTGTTAAGATTCATCACCGTATACCCATACCATTGATTAGGTGTCCAATTTGCATTGGTCATGACCAATACCGGCGAATTGTTGTCCCCAGTGTGCGTGCCGGAGAAATAAATGGTAGGGTTGTTGGAATCCCATGAATTTGTGCCATTGGCACCGCAAAATGGATACCATTGTCCACAAAAAGAATCCGTCAGCCTGAAGTCACGAAAAGTTACGGCAGCGTTATAACCGTTGAAAGTATTGCTGTAAATGACTCCGGAACCGCCGCGGATAAAATTCGCCGTAAAACATGCATTCCCCCAGCTCTGGGTAGGATAACTAAACGAATTGTCATAAACCTCAAAGCTTCGCTCGCTGCGTGTGCGCCCGCCGGTTTCCGTTCCGTGGTTGCCCCAGTTGTCATTCAATACAACATTGTGACGAAACACAATTCGCCCTCCGTCCTGACCATCACAAACTTGAGGCTGACTTGAAATAATATTGGTAAAATAATTGTCTTCGACATAAAGAACGTTGGAACTATTGACACCAAAAGTTGGCGGCGACGCATATGAAAGATCCCCATCGCTATCACCTTGGAAATAGTTATTTGCCGTGATCGCAATCGCCCGTTCGAGAAATGTATTATGGTCAATGACGGACATGGCGTTGCCGTAAACGACAATGTTTTTCCCATAGAGGTTGTTGAATAAACAATTGTCCACGCGCCAGGTGTTGTTGGAGGAACCGCTGCAAACCACGGTGCCGTAATAATTTTCGCTCGTATTGGTAACGCCCCCGCGCAGTTGCATACCCGTCAGTTCTGTCAGATGTCCCGCCATGCCGTTGAGGACGAACATTTGACCACCTCCGTTTCCACGGGACAATTCGTCCACCAACACGGTCTGATTCGTTCCAGCACCTCTCACGGTGATGCCACTAAAACTAATGCTTTGCGTCCAAACATTGGTTCCTGCCGGCAATTGCACAACGTCGCCAGGCGAGGCCAATGAAATCGCTGCACTCACGGTTGAATACAAAAGATTGGTGATCGTGATTGTGGCTGCCCGGAGCGAAACCGCCATCAATAAAAAGGCGCAGAACAAAATGGTGTAGCGCACTTTCATTTTAATTCGCGGGAACAATCACCGGCTCAAAATCCTCCGGCGTCACCATTCCTGGTTCGCTGGATTCAACGGTTTCGCGTTGCGCATAATCCACCGCAATCAGGAAGAAAACGATGAAGGGGAAGCAATGCGTTCGAAAAGCGGCTTCCGTCCAATTGTAACAAATGAACGCAAGCAGATAGGCCAGCCGAAACCGACCAAATTCAAAATCCACGAACAGCGCGCGCCGCGTCTTGAAGTAAGTCGCCAATACCATGGCAATCGTCAGCGCCAGGCCGACCAGTCCGATGTTCAAATACGTTTCCAGATAGCCGTTATGCGCTTCATTCAAAAACGGCAGGACGCTTTGTAATTCTTGACGCCGTTGGCCCAGCCAGAAACCTTCAAAACCGGTGCCAATTATCGGATTGATCTTCCAATGCAGCAGCATCTGCCAGATATAAGTGCGATCGGTGAGCGTATCGTTGCGCCCCAATAAATGGACAATGAAATCAAAACCGCCCGCGCTCAAGAAGATTGCCACGATGGCGATTCCAGCAATCATGTAACCGGTGATGTTTTTCCAACTTACGGAGCGCATTCCTAAAAATAAGATGATGGCGGTTCCCAGGATGAGGCACGCCAGCGACGTTGCGCTGTGTGCCACTTTTAATACCCACAAATCCATTCCTAAAAGGCCAAGACAAAGCAAAATTTCATTGCGCTTAGTCTTACTGTTGACCAGTCCGGCGGACGAAGGATCATCCTCGCTCGTCGGAGATTTTAGCCGGGCTGTGCCAGAGCCGAACTGTCGGTCATAGACCGACGCTACAGCAGGCTCGTCAGTGGCCTTGCTCCACCCTGTCGGGGATTTCCGCACTTGTAACAGATGCCAGAACAAAAACAGCCCGAGAATCATGCAATCCTGGCCGAGCATATTCTTATTTGTTGTCACGCCGGTATTGGTTGGCAGACCGTTCCACGGATCAAATGCCCGCCCGATGTCGGGAAAATATTTGATGAAACAAATGGAAAGCGGCAGCAACAGATACGCGAACCGTTTCATCAGCCGTGCGAGCGATTCCATCGGATCCGGTTCTGTCAGAATCACCAGCGCCATCACCGGCCCGCCGAGCAATTTGATCCAGCGCTTGAATCCGACGAATGGGAAATCCGACCACGCGCAGGCGATCAGGCAATAGAGCAGATAAATGGTGATCCAACGGTTATCACGAAAAAATTCCGCTACGGTGACGCGGCGTTGATATAAAACATAAAGCGCCGATGCGATGAGAAAGGCGAAGATTGCTGCATCCACCGGACTGCCGTCTTCGACCGTGATGCCGCCGAGATTGATTCCAAACACTGCAAGCCATTGTGAAAAAAATCGCGAGCTGCTGAAAAAAATCCAGAGCAGGGGAATCCACAGCGCGCCGGAAATGTTCGCGCGTTCACGAACGTCGCGAAGGAATAAAACCGCGATGAACGCGACCGTCAGAACTAATGCAAGTGATGAAGGCATTTACGCAAACGATTTTTTTGTCTCCGCAACTTCCGCACGGACGGTTGCCGACGCGAATAAATTGGTTACGAGTCCAGCGAATTTTTCCTTTTGCACGTCCCAACAATTTCGCTCGTAAACTTTCCGTCCGCGTTCCAGCACCTGCTGCAATTCATCCGGATGCGTCCATGCCCATTCGATTTTTTTCGCCAGGTCGTCGGGATTGTCCGGCTCAAAGTAAAGGATTTCGTCCTCGTTGAAATAATCGCGGATGCCCAGCGTGCCCGGAACGATGACGGGTTTGTTCATCGCCAGATATTCAAAGATGCGCGTCGGGAAATTGATTTCCGTGAAGGCGCTCAAGCGGTTGGGAATGATGCCCAGATCAATGTTCATGATGTTTTCGGCAATTTCCGGCAATGGCAGGTAACCATGAAATTCCACGTGCCGATCCATGCTGGTGCGCCAGACGTGTTCCATGATGCGTTCGAGATAATCCGTGCGCTCGCCATACATGTTGAGCTTGATGTTCGGGATCCGCCGGCGCAGACGCATCGCCGCGCGCACCGCCACGTCCAGGCCGTGTCGCTCGACGAGCAGCCCGTGATACATGAGCGTGAACGGTTTTTCGCCGTTGAATTTTCGCGGCGCGAATTTCTTTGGGTTGAATATCGTGGTGTCCGGCGAATTCATCACCGTATGCATTTTCCCTGGACGACAACTGCGCGCGGTGAACAATTCCTTGAACGCCAGGTTCGGCGTGAGCGCGAGATGCGCGAAACCGATGCTCCATTTTTCGACGATTTTGAGCCAGCGCACGACGAAATGTTTTTCCGGCAGGCTGTAAAGCGTGCGGAACAATTCCGGCATCGGGTCGTGCAGATCCAAAATCACTTTCGCGCCGCGCAATTTCGGGACCAGCGCGCTGAACACGAGGAAGTCCGGCATGTTGTGGACGTGGACAATCTTGTAGCGTTTCACGATGCTTCGCAGCGTGAGCCACCAAAACGCGGACAGCCAAAACCGCCCGTATTGCAGGATGTAAGTCAATTTCCCTCCGCGCCGGCGCTTGAGCGGCACGCGGAAAATCCACACGCCATCGCGTTCCTCGCGGAGCGGCTCGGATTTATTTTTGCGCAGGCAAATCACATCCACTTTTGCGCCGGCATTTTTCAACGCCTCCGCTTCGCGCCGCGGCCGCGGGTCGGAGGTGTAATACGAATACAAAACGACAGCGACATTGGCGCCTTTCAGCGCGGAAGGTTTTTCCGGAATTTCTTCGACCGGTGGAACGGCCGGGCGGCTCGTCTCCAATTTGATTTTCGGCGATTCGAGTTTAGGAACTTCGAGAGTGGAAAGGCGGCTGCGGAACGATTTCCAATTGTCCGTCACGGCATCGCGACAACGGACGGCGAATTCGTTGGAAACGCGATCAATCACGTCGGTCTTTCGCGAAATGAAAATCCACGATGATTTCCAATTCTTTCGCGCCGCAATCCTGGCCTTCGTCGCCGATGCCACGACGTTGCGAACGCTTTTTTGGATGGCCACGGACGTTTTCCGGTCCGTGCGCCGTAACAGGCTTCCAATCTTGTGGAATTGTTCTGGCAAAAGTTGGCGGAACAATTTTCTGGAGAATTTCCGTCCTTTGGCGACGGCGCGTTTCCCGGAAATGGCGGATTTGAATGCGGATTTTTTGCCGATGACCCAAATGGTTAAACACACATCAAGGCATTGCGCGGCGAAATCCACGAAATCGAATTTCGCCCGTTTCCGCCAAACGCCGCGGATGCTGTCGAGAAAGATTTTGGAAAATTCAAAATCCAGCGCCGACGCGGTTTCTTCCGCGTGAGCCCGGCGCGGATGCGTCTGGATTTCGGCGACATATTCCGCCGGCGTCCGGGCGCGATGCGTTTCCTTGAACCACGCGGCGACTTCACGGGGCAGGGCGTTCCAGTATTGCCCGCCGTAACGCGTTTTGATGTAGAGCAGAAAATCGCGATAATGCTTGGCCGGATATTCGGAGATGTCCGGTTTTTCGCCGAAGCCGAGATAATCCGGATGCACGTCGAGCAACACCATGCCGCCATGCGCGACGATCCAATCCAGTTTGCGCATCCAGATGTCCGGCGATTTTTCATCGAGCACGAGAAAGAGCGTCGAATCCTGCGGCAACGTGTAAGGTAATTCGACGTAACCGCCGCCGTTGCCATCGGAAACCCAGAACGGAAAAATCGTGTTCGCGCCGTCGGGTTGCGGTTCAAACGGATCGGTGTCAAAGGTCGAAGCATCGTATTGGATGTCCAGTTCGCGCAGGCAATCGCGGTCGCGCAACATGAACGCGGAACGAAAACCGCTGGCGTTCCAATCCTTCAAATAGCGATTGATGCTGCGGGCGCTTTTGGAAAACTGGTCCGCGCGCCAATATAATTTCCCATCGTGCCGCAAATCGTGGACGCCGACTTCAAAACCGTTCTCAAACAATTCCTCGCGCAATTTGCCGGGCACTTTGTATTCGCCTTCGGGAATGAAATTGAACGACGAGCGGAAACCGAGTTCGCGTTCGAGCTGCATCACATCCACGCATTTCATCAGGCCGTTCAGGCTTTCAACATCGTGCGTGAGGACGAGCGCGAATTTTTTATCATCCGGCCAGCCGTTCCAGCCTTCGGGCGTGACGCCGGCGGATTCATTGATGGGCCAGGTGTTTTTGCACAGCTCGCGCGTGCGGCGGGCCACGATGCGTCGCATTCCGATGCGCAATCGCCACGGCAAAAACGGCTTTACATGATAGTAAAGACGATTGCGCATGAGCAGATCGCCGGCGGACATTTGTGGATAGGAAAGTTTCATATTTTTCAATCTTTCTCTTTCTCGTTCTCTTCCTCTTGCTCGACTTGATTTCTGAGGAAGAGAAAGGATGAAGAAGATTTGATTGAGTTAAACCAATGCTTCCTGTTGCAGACTCGCGGGAACCCACTTGCGCGTTTTGTTCAGCACCGCGGCGACGGTTGCCTTGGAATTCCCGAGAAGAGACGTGGCCTGCTGCACGGTTTCGCGTGATGTCCGTTCGGATTCGATGACGAGCAGCGTGATGTCCATGAACGCCGCCATGCGCGCGGTGATGGTCGTCTGGCTCACCGGCGGCAGATCGAACACGATGTAATCGTAATTGCTCGAACGCAATTGCGGCGCGAGCGCAGCAAAACGTTTTGGCAAATGCCGGTGCGAACGCTCGCCGTTCGGGCATTCCGTCACGACGTAAAGATTTTCCTGCACCAGCGCATAGTCGCGCGTTTCCATTCCCAGCGCGTCTTCAAGGCTGCAACCACTTTGGCCGCCGAAGAATTGTTGCGCCGCGCCGTGGCCGGCATTCATGTCCACCAGCAATACCGTGCCGTCGCCGGTTTCAGACAGCGACGCCGCCAGTCCCGCCGCGACCGTGCTCACGCCGGAACCTTTGCGCGTGCCGGTGATGGCAACGAATTTTGGTTTATGCGTGATGCCGCGGCTTTCAAAATGGATGACCAGCCGGTCGCGCAACGCGTCGTAATATGGATTGAGGAAATCCGCCGTGTCCCACGGGATGACTTCCAGTTCGTGATGTCCGTTGCCATTGCCGTTGACCTGCAATTGCCGTCGCGCGGCGGCTTGTTGGATCCGGCGTTGTTCGGTGCGCCGCATGTCCGGAATGGCCAGGAACAATGGCAATTTCAATTTTGTCTCCACTTCCACGGAACGTTTCACCGAGCTGTCCCAATAAAATTCGATCAAAAATGCCCAGGCCAGGCCAAGCCCCAATCCGCCAAAGACCATGATCGCCATTTTTTTGAATTCACCCGCCCAATCTTTGAAGGGCGGCGTGGGCGTCTGGACCTGGCTGATGTTGGAAACACGGCCGGGTCCCAGCGCTTCATCAATGCGCGCCTGTTCCAGGCTCGTGGCAAAATATTGGTAATTACCTTCCTGGATCTGTTTCTTGCGTTCGAGGTCGGCGATTTTTGATTCCGCGGCATCCACGCTGGCTGCGTCGTCGCGCAATTTTTGCAATTGCTGCTTCAGCACCGTGATGCGCGATTGCAACGCCAGCACGGCATCCATCTGGTTTTCAAATGACGGCTGGCGGCCGGAATTGTTGTCCGACGGAACCGCCAGTCCGGCCAGCGCGGGATACGAACTTTCCATCGCCTTTTTGCGCTGGACGGTTTCGGCCATTTGCTGGCGCGTTTCGATGACCAGTTTGTTCTGGTCGGTAAATCCCAGCGCGGTGAGATATTCATTTTCGCGTTTGTTGAGGAAATCCAGCCGCGCACAGACATTGCGATATTCATTGAGCACATTTGCGGGGATGGACGCGGAGCCGCCCAGCGTGATGGTTCCTTTCGAAGTATTATTCGTCGCGGGCGCGCCATCGCGCACGGCCTGGGCTTCGGCCAATTGCGCTTCGGCATCGAACAATTCGCCGCGCAATTTATCAATTTGAGCCGTGTAGCTCTTGTGCGCGTCATCCACGGAGACAATTCCCACGGCGGATTTGGCGGCGTTCAATTGCTGTTCCGTCTGCGCGATTTGCGCGCGGAGCTGCGCCGTTTGTTCAGTAAGGAAATCGTCGGACGTGCCGATGGCCTGGTGCACCTGCACATGCTTGTCCAAATAGGCTGAAACGATGCCGCGCAACACCGGTTGCACCAGCGCGGCATCAGGATGACTGAAGGTGATCTCGATCACGCTGCTTTGGCGCGGCGATTGCATCTTCAAATTCTTGCGGATGATGGCCGCGGCGTCGGACGGATTATTGCCGCCGCCGAATGGCGCGAGGATTTTTTCCGGTCCGACGTCGTTGGCCACCTGCAACGCCAAATCATAGCTCGAGAGGATTTCCATTTCCGTGTTCATCACGTTGGCGCCGATGTCCGTCGCGGAGATCATGTCGTTTTTATCTTTCGCGTCCGGATTCAGCGTGCGGCTGTCCATCACATAGCGGATGAACAATTTGGCCTGCGATTGAAACGGCGGCGGGCGGAAATACCAGAACGCCGCCGCGCAACACATTCCGAGCAACGTCAGCAAAATGATTTTCCATTTGTGGCGGAACAGGACGAAATAGATTTCGCCCGGTGTGATGCCGCGGGGGTCGTCGTTATGGCGATGGTTGTTGCTGCTGCTATTCATAACTGCACTCCTTATCTTTTCGGCGGGGCCGGCTGGGCGCGCCCCTGACTGACTTTGTTGGATGAATTGGGCGGCATTGGAATCCGCCCTCCGGAATCAACCCATGTGCCGATACAGCACCTTCCCGATCAATCGCGACGCCGGAACCGGCAGCGATTGAAAAATGCGATTGTGCCAGCCGAAACATTTGTCCGTGTCCGTGACAAATTTCCCGCGGCGCAAATCAAATTTGAAATACTCCAGGCGCTGTTCGTCCGCGCCCCAGCCAAGCTTGAATTTCCGCAAGCCATCGTTGGCGAGGGAAGTTTTTCCAAAGCTCAATTTTTTCACGCGATGATGTTGCGCAAGCGCCTTGATGCCTTCCCACATCGCCAAATTGCTGCCGCGCAGATGTTGGAACGATTCATCAGAAGCGCCGAATTTAAAAATGGCGCGCCCGTCGCTGTAAAAGAAAACCGCCGCGGCGATGGGCGTGTTTTTGAATTTCGCCAGCGCGATAAACCCGGCGTTCCGCGACAGGACGTATTTGTGGATGTTGTCGAAAAATGTGAACGGCTGCGGCGGCAGGCCGTGACGTTTGCGCGTCAGGCATTGCAACCGGTAAAAGCTGAACAGCGAATCGAGCCGGTGCGTGATCTCGACGGTCACGCCTTCTTTTTCAGCCTTGCGGATGGCGCGACGCGTGGAGCTTTCAAATCGTTCGAACACATTCTTTTCGCCGCTGCTTAAATCCAATGTGTGTCCGTAAAACGAGAGCGACGGCGCGGCCTCGGCGAGGAATTTTCTGCCGCCGCGGATTTCGAGGAATTTCCAGCCGCGTGCTTTGCCGAAAGCGATCGCCGCGTCGAAAAGTTTTTTGAATGATTCGGCATTTTCGCAAAGCGGTTCGCAGTCATCGGTGAAGGGCAGGGCGACGCCGCGTTTGCCGGTGAGCGGACTTGAGATCTCCATGACGGGCAGCAATTCACCGTCGTGTGTGAAATAATTGGGCGCATGGCCGTAAGTTTCAGCCAGCACTTTTGCCCAGGCTGCACCATGGAAAAATGAAAAATCTTCCTGCGCGGCAAATTGCGAATCCCAATGGCGCTGTTCGAGCGGATTGAGACGTTCGACCGGATGATTCGGGCGAACGGTTCGCGCAATCAATTTCGTTTGCGTAAAAGCGATGCGTGGCGATGGGGCAAAAGTTGCGAGCATAGGATTATTTTTGATTACGCAGCGAGTGCTTCCCGTTTGAGGTTGCCATTGAAATTTTCGACGGTGCGGATGACGCGCGCCGGATTGCCGGCCACAATGGTGTTGGGCGGAACGTCTTTGGTCACCACGCTGCCGGCGCCGATGATGGCGTTTTCCCCGACAGTGATTCCGCCTAAGAGCACGGCTCCCGACCCGATGGATGCGCCATGCCTGACCAACGTTTTGACGACCTGCCAATCGGCTTCCGACTGCAACGCCCCGTCGCCATTCGTCGCCCGCGGATAAAGGTCGTTTGTGAACACCACGTTGTGGCCGACAAAAACTTCGTCTTCCAGCGTCACGCCTTCGCAGATAAAGGAATGGCTGGAAATCTTGCAACGACTCCCGATTTTTGCGCCCTTTTGAATCTCGACAAAAGTGCCGATCTTCACGTCGTCGCCGATTTCGCAGCCATAAAGGTTGGTGAATCCAAAAATGCGCACGTTTTTGCCGAGCGTGACATTCGGCGCAATCTGGTGCAGCGGTGGATTGGGAAACATCATATCAATGCCGTCCGTTGTGATGGCCATTTCCATTTCCGTTTCCATTGGAATGGCCGTTGCCGTTTCCATTTCCATTCCCGTTCCCGTTCCCGGCATAAATCTTTTGCTTTCGCGCAATGCGTTCGTTCGCCAGCGAACCGTTCCCGTTGGAATGGTCGTGGGAATTTTTTGAGAAACCGTTCACGCGATTTTCCGGTGCATGCGAATTCCAGTCGTCGAACGGCGAATGCGAAAATTCCACCGGGGCGCCGCCGAGTTTGAGCGATTGCGATGACGCCTCAAGGATGCGCACCAGTTCCAATCCCTGTTGCCCGTCGGTCAACGGTTTTTTGCCGTTGCGGATGCAATCAAGAAAATGCTGGCATTCATTTTTCAACGGCTCTTCCTGCTTGATGTAGGGCACATACATGTCGCCGTAGTGATAGGCGTATTGAAATTCCGCAAAGGTGTCGTAATGCGGCGCGCGTTCGACGCGGGCATCGAAAATGCGGATCTTTTCGATCGGCGCCACGTCGTCATAAACAATCATCCGCTGGCTGCCGACGATGGTCATTTCCCGGATCTTTCGCGGGTCCAGCCAACTGCTGTGGATCACCGCCGAACGTTGTTTGCGGAAGGTGAGCCACATCGTCGTCACGTCTTCGACGCCGGGAGTGATATGCGCGCTGCCGCGGCAATTCACGGCGATGGGCAATTCCTCCATTATGGACAAGATGATGGATAAATCGTGCGGCGCGAGGTCCCACGCCACATTGAAATCTTTTTGGAAGATTCCCAGGTTCAGCCTCCGCGCGCAAATGTAGCGGATATCGCCGATGTCGCCGTTGGCGATGATTTCTTTGATTTTTTGAACGACCGGGGAATACAGGAACGTATGTCCGGCCATGAGCACGAGTCCTTTTTGACGGGCGATGGCGATGAGCTCTTCACATTCTTCGGACGAGCCGGCCAGCGGTTTTTCGATAAACGTATGTTTGCCTGCCAGCAAACTCGCTTTGGCCATCCAATAATGGAATTTCACCGCCGTGGCGATGACCACGGCGTCAATGTTGGCGCCGTTGAGCATGTAATTGAAATCTGTGACGCGCTCAACTTCCGGGTAAAGCGATTTGAAATGCTTTAGCCGTTCGTGGTTGATGTCGCACATCATCTTGAGATGGCAATCGGACAACGACCGGAAATTGCGGATCAGATTTGGTCCCCAATAGCCGCAGCCGACGACACCGACTTTGATTCTTTTTGGCATATAAAAATTCTCGGAGGACAAGCTTGAGCTCTCCGATGGACTGGTTTTGAGAACTGCGAACCCGCCCTCCGATTAATGGTGCACCGGTCGCGGCCGCATCGCGGCCTCGACGGTTTCGGTTTCCCTGGTGTCCGCAGTTAAATTCTTTCGGCCGGCAATGTCCCGGCTTTGCGCGACGAGCGCCGGCACGGTCTTGAAAATGATTTTCAAATCCAGCCACAAACTCTTTGTGCGCGCATATTGGATGTCCAACCGGATCATTTCCGAAAAAGTGGTGCGATTTTTGCCGCTGACCTGCCACAAACCGGTCAGGCCCGGCACGGCGCGAAAACGTTTTTTCTGCCACGGCAAAAATTTCGCGCATTCATACGGCAGGCACGGACGCGGTCCCACGAGGCTCATTTCACTGCGCAAAACATTGAACAATTGCGGCAATTCATCCAGGCCCCACGCGCGCAATTTTCTTCCGCCGGGAATGATGCGTTTATCGCCGCGCGCGTCCAGTTTCTCCATCGGTGCATCGGACGAAATCAGATGTGCCAGGTGTTGTTCGTGGCCCGCCGCCTGCGCGCCGGTGTGCATGGTGCGGAATTTGTAACACAAAAATTTTCTGCCAAGATAGCCGATGCGTTCCTGCCGGAAAAAAACGGGACCGCGCGAAACGCATTTGATGACCAGCGCGATCAAAATCCCCACCGGCAACGTGAGCGGCAAACTTAACGCGATCAGCGCCAGATCGAGCGCCCGTTTCCAAAGCGGCAAGCCCTCTGGATATTGAAAATTTCCCGACATTTTGTTTCCCTTCCCGGATGCGGGCAAAGCTCCGCACTTGATGGGCTTTGCAGTTTTCGATTTATTATTTTTCGGCCTGCTACCGAAAAATTTTGCTCCTTGTTTGCCAACTTTCTTTACGCAGACATCACCGGCGTGACCGCGAGCGCGGGCACGAGGTTCGCCAGCGTATGATTCGTCTGGACGACAAAATTTCTATCCACTTCGACCGGAGTCGAACGCCCTAAAATCTCCAACAAAATCTGCACGCGGTGTCTCGCGGGAAAACTCCGCAGCACCTGCGCCTGCATCCCGGCGAACGCGCCGCCGGTCACCAGAATTTCTTCGCCCGGCGTGAAATCGTTTTCGACGGCGAGCGTTTCCTGCCCGGAAAAACATTTCCGCAATTCTTCGATGATGGAATCGGCGACGACCGGGATCCGGTCGCCAAAACGCACAAGGCTGCTGATGCCGTTGGTGTGGCGGATTTCATTCATGCTTTCGCCCATCACGCAACGGACAAAAAGATAGCAGGGGAACAGCGGTTCAACGGTGGTGAGCGAAGCGCGCCGACGCGTGGCGCGCTCGATTTTCAGGCGGGGAAGAAATGTTTCCAGGTCCAATTGTTTCCGTAAATTGGCCGCGGCGATATGTTCGTGCTTGGGTTTCGTCCTCGCGCAATACCAAAAGAAATTTTCCAAACCATGCGAAGCCCCGGCTTTTACAGCAACCGCTTCCCGGTTTTCCATAAAAGCCACATCCTCACTCTCCCGCAGTAATAAACCAGTCTCCATCGTGATACCGTTATAGCTGGTAAAATGCCGAGAGCGAAAAGTTGTTAAACATCCGCGGATTTATTCAATTGTTGGAATCCTTTACATTCGTTTCAGCCGTTCATTCGAAGCACTTTGCAATTGCCGGATTCATTCTTGTTGCAGCTTGCAAATTCGAAACCGATGTTTTTTTGAAAATTCATGATGGCAAATCTCTAGCTCAAGTTTCATCGGGACAACAAATTAAATCTATGAAAACAGCCGGACATAATCTCGCAGGAAAAAAAATAGCGATCCTGGCCACCGATGGATTCGAGCAGGATGAATTGCTTTCGCCGCTCGAAGCGTTGCGTGAAGCGAACGCTGATGTGAAAATCGTTGCGCCGCATGACGATAAAATCAAAGGCTGGAAATACACCGATTGGGGAAAAAAAGTGGATGTGGATTTGACGCTCGACACGGCGCGGGCCGAAGAATTTGACGCGCTGTTCTTGCCCGGCGGCGTCATCAATCCCGACCATTTGCGCCGCGAACCGAAAGCCGTGCAATTCGTGAAATCATTCTTCCAGACCGGCAAACCCGTCGGCGCAATTTGTCACGGACCACAAATGTTGATTGAAGCCGATGTTGTGCGCGGACGCAAATTGACTTCTTTTACGAGCATCCAGACCGATTTGAAAAATGCCGGCGCCGACTGGCTTGACCAGGAAGTGGTCGTAGATAGTGGACTGGTCACCAGCCGTTCGCCGGACGATTTGCCGGCGTTCAATTCAAAACTGATCGAAGAAATCGCCGAAGGCACGCACCTGAAACAACCAACCGCGCTCGCCGCATAAATTTTTTCGCGCTTGAGTGAAACGATTGACCAATGCGAAGTGACCGCGTTCAAGGTGCCGACGGATTCCCCCGAGTCCGACGGCACTTTGGAATGGGATTCCACCACGCTCGTGCTCGTGCATCTGCGCGCCGGAAAATTCGGCGGCATCGGCTACACCTATTCGCACGAATCCTGCGTGCCGCTCATCAAAGAAAAACTCTTTTCCTTCGTGCGCGGCGCCGACCCGACGGCGATCCCGGAAATCTATGGGAAGATGAACGGAGCGATGCGCAATTTTGGCCGGCGCGGCCTCGCCTCCAGCGCGATCGCGGCGATTGATATTGCGCTTTGGGATTTGAAAGCGCGAATGTTCGGGTTGCCGCTGGTCAAATTGATCGGCGCCGTGCGCGAAAAAATTCCCGCCTACGGCAGCGGCGGATTCACGTCCTATTCCGACCAGCAATTGTGCCGGCAATTTGAAAAATGGGTCGAGGAAGATTTTTCCATGGTCAAAATGAAAGTCGGTCGCCGGCCGGAAATGGACGCATCGCGGGTCGCCATCGCGCGGAGCTGCATCGCCGATGGAACGCAATTATTTGTGGATGCCAACGGCGCCTATTCCACCAAGCAGGCGCTCGCTTTTGCGCAAATATTTTCCGAACACAATGTCAGTTGGTTTGAAGAGCCGGTCAGTTCGGACGACTGGCACGGTTTGCGTTTCGTTCGCGAACATCTGCCGCCCGGAATGGAAGTCTCCGCCGGCGAATACGATTACGATTGCATCCAGGCGCGCCAAAAGCTTGAAATTGGCGCCGTGGATGTGTTGCAATCCGACGCCACGCGTTGTGGCATCACCGGATTTTTGCAGGCATCGGATCTGTGCAATGCGTTTGAGATGCCGCTTTCATCGCACACCGCGCCGGCGGTTCACGCGCATCTGTGCTGCGTTGCTCCCCGCGCCCGGCACGCGGAATACTTCCACGATCATGTGCGGATCGAACAATTATTTTTTGACGGCGCGACGGTGAAACACAAGAATGGATTCCTGCAGCCCGATTTGTCTCAACCCGGATTGGGGCTGGAATTCAAAAAACGCAACGCAGTCAAATTTCAAATCTGATGCACACGCAGAAACCGCCGCCGGAATTCATCCGTGATGAACCCCGGAACCATTGGCACGGCGACGCGAAAAATCTCGAGCGCAAACTGAACGAGAACATTTCCGGCGAAGTCCGCTTCGATGCCGGTTCCCGCGCGCTGTATTCGACCGACGGCTCGAACTATCGCCAAATCCCCATCGGCGTCGTCTTGCCGAAATCTGTGGACGATGTCCTTCAAACTGTCGCGCTTGCCCGTGAATTCAATGCGCCGATTTTATCGCGCGGTGGCGGCACCAGCCTGGCCGGCCAGTGTTGCAACGTGGCCGTGGTCATGGATTTTTCGAAATATCTGAACCAGATCGTGGAAATGAATCCACCGGAAAAATTCGCGTGGGTTCGGCCGGGAATTGTCCTGGATGATTTTCGCGCGGCGGCGGAAAAATTTCATCTTACTTTTGGACCCGATCCGGCCACGCACAGCCGCTGCACCGTCGGCGGCATGATCGGCAATAATTCCTGCGGTGTTCATTCCGTCATGGCCGGCAAAACGGTCGAAAACATTGAGGAACTGGAAATCCTGACTTACGACGGCGTGCGGATGCGCGTCAGCAAAACCAGCGAGGAAGAATTTGAGAAAATCATCCGTGCCGGCGGACGGCAGGCCGAGATTTATCGCGATCTGAAAAACCTCCGCGATAAATATGCCGGTTTGATCCGCCAAAAATTTCCCAAAATTCCGCGCCGCGTTTCCGGCTACAATTTGGATGAACTCCTCCCCGAAAACGGATTCAACATCGCGCGTTCGCTCGTCGGCGCGGAGGGAACATGCGTCACCATTTTGCAGGCCAAAACGCGGCTCGTTTCCAGTCCGCCGTGCCGCTGCCTGGTTGTCCTTGGCTATGCGGATGTTTACGCGGCGGGCGATCACGTTCCCGAAGTGTTGTTACATAAACCGATCGGGCTGGAAGGTTTCGACGACATTTTGATTGCGTCCATGCGAAAGAAAAATTTGCACGTCGGCAATCTGGAATTATTGCCCGGCGGTAACGGCTGGCTGCTCGTGGAATTCGGCGGCCAAACGCCGGAAGAAGCGGCGGACAAAGCGCGACGGCTGGCGGCGGAAATGAAAAAAAATTCCGCCGTCGTTTCCGCCAAAGTTTACGAAAATCTGCTGGAGCAGGGAAAGATTTGGGAAATCCGCGAATCCGGCCTGGGCGCGACGGCCATTGTGCCCGGCCAGCCGCCGACGTGGGAAGGCTGCGAAGACGCCGCGGTGCCGCCGGAAAAAGTCGGAAAATACCTGCGCGACTTCCGCAAGCTCGTCGAGAAATTCGGCTATCACTGCGCGCTTTATGGTCATTTCGGCGACGGCTGCGTCCACAATCGCGTGGATTTCGATTTGCAATCCAAAGCCGGCATCGAGCATTACAAAAAGTTCGCCCGCGAAGCCGCGCATTTGGTCGTGAGCTACGGCGGTTCGCTTTCCGGCGAACACGGCGACGGCCAATCGCGCGCGGAATTGTTGCCCATCATGTTCGGCGAGGAATTGATCCAGGCCTTCCGCGAATTCAAACGCATCTGGGACCCGCAAAATAAAATGAATCCCGGCAAAGTGATTGACGCCTATCGCATCGAGGAAAATTTGCGGCTCGGCGAGAATTATCATCCATGGAAACCGGAAACGAATTTCTTTTTTGCCGAAGATGAAAACGATTTTTCCGAAACGACCATGCGCTGTGTCGGCGTCGGCAAATGTCGTCGCGGCGACGGCGGCACGATGTGTCCGAGCTACATGGTCACGCGCGAGGAAATGCACTCGACGCGCGGGCGCTCGCGATTGTTGTTCGAGATGTTGCAGGGCGAAGTCATCCGCGACGGCTGGCGCAGCGAGGAAGTTCGCGAAGCGCTCGAATTGTGTCTCGCCTGCAAAGGCTGCCAATCCGATTGTCCGGTCAACGTGGACATGGCGACTTACAAAGCCGAATTTTTCTCGCACTATTACGAAGGCCGGATGCGTCCGCGCCACGCCTATGCGATGGGTTTGATCCATATCTGGGCGCGGCTGGCGTCGAAAATGCCGCGACTGGCCAATTTCTTCGGTCGCGCGCCCATCATCAGCAATCTGATGAAATGGGCGGTGGGCATTTCGCAACATCGAAAGGTCCCGCAATTTGCTCTCAAAACATTTCGCGCGGAATGGAAAAATCATAGATCTCCCGGCGACGGAAAACCGGTGCTGCTTTGGGCGGATACTTTTTGCGAACATTTTCATCCGGAAATCTTGCGCGCCGCCGTCGAAGTGCTGGAAGCAACCGGATATCAAGTGGTTTTGCAGCCGGAAAAATTATGCTGCGGCCGTCCGCTCTACGATTTCGGGATGCTCAAACGCGCCAGGAAAATGCTCGGCGAAATTTTAGTGACGATGCGCAATGAAATCCGCAGCGGTATTCCCATCGTCGGCCTGGAGCCAAGTTGCGTCGCCGTTTTCCGCGACGAATTAAAACGATTGTTTCCGCGCGATGAAGACGCCATTCGTCTTTCGCAAAACGTATTCACGTTGAGCGAATTTTTGATGAAGGAAAAAATTGAACTTCCGAAGTCATCCGGCAAAGCGATTGTTCACGGCCATTGCCATCAAAAAGCGGTGATGAAGATGGATGCGGAAAAAGCGTTGTATCAACGGCTCGGTCTGGATTGCGATATTTTGGATTCCGGCTGCTGCGGCATGGCCGGTTCATTCGGGTTTCAGCACGAGCATTACGATATTTCCGTCCAATGCGGCGAACGCTCGTTGTTGCCGCTGGTGCGTGAGATGAAGGACGATGTTTTGGTGGTGGCGGATGGATTCAGTTGTCGCGAGCAGATCGAGCAGCTTGCCGGCAAACGCGCATTGCACACGGCGGAAGTGCTGGCGAAAATCTTGCGCGACGGCAAAGGCAAGCGCGGTTGAATCGAAATGGCGGCGACGGGAAATAACTTTGTCTTGCGTTCCTGCTTTGGAATTTCGACCGGTGCGCCTATCATCTGTTTCATGCAAAAGCTATCTGTCACAGTCAAATTGTCCTGCGTTTTATCGCTTGCGGCGCTGCCGGTTTTCGCTTTTGCGCTGCCGGTTTTGCCACCGATGCCGGACATTCCCAGGCCGTTGCCGGAAGACAGCGTGCCGATGGGCGACGTGAAGACGTTTCCGGAGGTGAAACTGGACCTGCCCATCGCGCCCGGCCCGTTTCAGCCGACGTGGGCGTCCATCGAAAAGAATTATCCCGGCACACCGGACTGGCTGCGCCAGGCCAAGTTTGGCATTTGGGTGCATTTCGGCCCGCAGGCTTCCGGCGAAAGCGGCGACTGGTATGCGCGCAAAATGTATGTGCCCGGCACGCTGGCTTACAAAAATCATCTCAAAAAATATGGCCCGCCTTCCGAGTTCGGTTACAAGGAAGTCTTGCGGGATTGGAATCCGGTCAAACTGGATCCGGCGAAACTCACGGAAATTTACAAGGACGCAGGCGCTCGTTTCCTGCTGATTCAAGGCGTGCATCACGACAACTTCGATATGTGGAACTCACATTATCAGCCGTGGAATTCCGTCAACCTCGGGCCACATCGCGATTTGATCGGTGAATGGGCGAAGGCCTGCCGCGCCGAGGGAATGCGCTTTGGCGTGACGTTCCATCACGAATACACCTGGTGGTGGTGGCAGACGGCGTTTGGCAGCGACAAGACCGGGCCACTGGCGGGTGTGCCTTACGATGGCAACCTGACACTCGCCGACGGCAAAGGCAAATGGTGGGAGGGACTCGATCCGCGCCGGCTCTACGGCATTGATTTGCGCGAATACAAAGGCGTGACCGAGGCGGCCAATTCACCGTGGAGTCCGCCGCCGCCCGGCATCTTCTCGCGGCATCTCGAATATGACAAATGGTATGCCACGCAATGGGCGTTGCGCATGATGGACGTGATTGATCAATACCAGCCCGACTTCATTTACACCGATGGCACGGACCAGCAGCCCTTCAGCGGCAGCGGCACGGGCACCGGTTACAAATGCGACGCCATGCAGCGTGTCATCGCGGATTTCTACAACACCGCGCTTTCGCGGCGCGGCAAGGTGGACACATTCAGCATCGTGAAGTTCCGCAAGAAAACCAACGGCACGGTCAACACCGAGGAAGGCGGCATTCCTCGTGACATCAAAACCGACCAGGCCTGGATTGCCGAGACACCCGTGGGCGACTGGTTTTACGCGCCGGGTTTTACCTATGATTCCGGCATGGTGGTGCGTTATCTGTTGGAGGAAGCGTCCCGCGACGGCAACGTGGCGGTCTGCGTGTCGCTGTTGCCGGACGGATCATTGGATGCGGGAAGTTTGCGAATGCTCAAAGAAATTGGCGAGTGGCTGCGGCTGAACGGGGAGGGGATTTATGGCAGCCGCGCCTGGGTGAAATACGGCGAGGGCAAACAGCATTTGCCTGGCGGCAAGCTCGGTTCCCGGCAGGCGAATTGCGCTTTTTCGACGAATGATTTTCGATTCATGATTGGATCGAATGGTTGTCTTTATGCTTACTGCATGACGGTTCCCGCGCCGGGCGCGCAATTGAAAATCATCTCCCTCGGCACGGACGCAAAATTGCTGGCCGGCCCGATCAAATCGGTTTCGCTGCTGGGCAGCGATGAAAAGCTCGACTGGAAGCAGACGGCGGACGGACTGGTAATTGCCTGTCCGAAACAGATGCCCTTTCACACCGCCGTCGGCTTCAAAATTGGTCCATCTCAGGCCATCGTCACACAAACGGCCCAAAACGCTTCGTCGCCCAATTGATTTAAAAGAATTACGTTTTCGAAAACCATATCTCACGAGACGAAGGAGATGTCCCTGTTGGCCGCGGGCGGATTGGGCAGATATTGGCGGATGAGGCCGTTGGTGTTCTCGTTGGTCCCGCGTTCCCACGCATGGTGCGGCGTCGCAAAATAGACTTCCGTCCCCAAAATGTTTTCCAGTTCCCGGTAGTTGTGGAACTCCGTCCCGTTGTCG
>DASTWS010000023.1:0-61107 GCA_035776755.1 Verrucomicrobiia bacterium | reverse complement strand
GCGCGGCGGCAATCGTCCATTTTCGCGGGCGACACAGCGTTTTGCGCGGAGCTGTTCGGCAAACTCATGCCAAGCGCTTCGATTGCCGAAGCCATCGTGTTGGCGGTATACATTCCGCCGCATGAACCGGCACCGGGAATGGCGCATTGTTCGACGGCTTTGAATTCGGCGTCGGAGATTTTGTTGTTCGCATGTGCGCCGATGGCTTCGAAAACAGAAACCACGTCGAGCTTGCGTTGCTTCGGGTCGTTCGTGATGCAACCGGGCAAAATGGTTCCGCCGTAAACGAAAACCGCCGCGCGATTCATGCGGGCAATCGTCATCAAAGCGCCGGGCATATTTTTGTCGCAACCGCCGATGGCCACGAAGCCGTCCATGCCCGCGCAGCCAACGACGGTTTCAATCGAATCGGCAATCACTTCGCGCGAGACGAGCGAATATTTCATTCCTTCGCTGCCCATGGAAATGCCGTCGGAAATGGTGATGGTGTTGAAGACAATCGCCTTGCCGCCGGCTTCGTTCGCGCCCTTTTCGGATTCGAGCGCGAGTTTATCAATATGCATGTTGCAGGGCGTGACGTTGCTCCACGTCGAGGCGATGCCGATGATCGGTTTTTTGAAATCTTCTTCTTTGAATCCAACTGGATAAAGCATGGCGCGCGCGGCGGCACGTTCATCACCATCGAGCAGAGGGCTGGAGAAGGGACGGAGAGAATCAACTGATTTCATTTTCATCTAAACAGTATGCCGGAAAATGAAATGACCGGCAAGCAAGCCGTTGAACGTTAGCGGGAAGCAGCGCGGCGAATGATCGTGAAGCTTGCGGCAACCGGAATCGATGGCGAACGCAATCCCGGATCAGGAATTTACTTTTTCGTCAACGGCGACGTCGGCGTGCCGGCCGAGCGGGAGACGTAATACTCAATGTAGCCGATGAGCATTTCATCGTCGGTCTGCAATCCCCATTTTACTTCTTTGGTCGGATCGGGATTGGCGGGGTTGTCTTCGCTGTTATCGAAAACCGCTTCGACGCGAAGGGTGGAACCGGCGGAAACAAATTTTGGCCTGGCGTAATCGTATTGAAGTTGCCAATTGAAATCGTAATGCGGAATGTCGAGCAATGTCTCTATGTTTCCATCCGGATGGATGAGCTGATATTTGAATGATTTTCCACGCAGATGGGTATGCGCCTGGTAGCCGAGAATGTTCATGTTTTCAGCGACCTTGTGGTCGGCGAATTCGACGTGGCGGTGAACGCCGGGTGGAATATCGAGATGCAATTGCGGAATGCCCAGCACGCGGATTTCGTATTTGGGTGGTTCTTTGGCAAAAATGAGTCCAATTTTCATCCGGTCGGTGGTGGCCCGGCCGTTCGGTGTGTAATGGATCTGGAAATGTAATTTCGCGCCGGCGGGGAGCAATCGCGCAAATCCGGGCGGATAAATCTGATATGAATAACCCGGCACATACGCGGCCCAATAACCGGTCGCGCCCATTTCACCCTTTTCATCCGGGTCCGCGTCCGACTCGATGCTCACGATGACGTGATGCACGACAGCGGGCGACGACGGCAAAATTTGATAACCTTGAACCCATTTATCTTCGAGAAAAGAAGTCTGAACCGTTTGATTTTGATACGGCATGATTCCTTCAGCTTTGACCGCCACCGGCTCTGGAATCTGGTAAATCACATCCGGCTTTCCGATATTCCATTTGCCGGAGAAATTCCGCGGAACCGGCGCGTCGGCGGGATTGCCTTTTGGGCGGTCTGAAGCCAGCCATGTCAGCAAATCCGCTTTGTCCCGGCTGGAAAGCGAGCGGTCATTGACCCACAAATTTTTTCCATCGGCATCTTTGGAATTGGCCGCGAACCACGGCGGCATCGTTCCGCGATTGATTTGCTGTCTCACCGCTCCGGCGTTTTCAATGATATCCTGATACGTTTCCAAACTGAACGGTCCGATGCCGTCCTTGCGATGGCATTCAACGCAGTTGGCCTGGAGGATGCGGCTGATTTGATTGTAATAAGTCAGGTTGATTGGCGCCGTATTCGTGGGCGCGGCCAGATCGAGATTGCAACCGGGCGCCGTCGTCGCGCGGATTTGAGGCGGCTGGTTCTGTAAAATGGCGTCGAGCGCGTCGCGCAGATAATTTTTCGTCGGCGCTTCTTTGCTATAACCAAGACCATATTGGTCATTCACCGCGCCGCGATAAACGAGCGTTCGCGCGGGATCGAGCACGAACGATTCGGTCGTGGTCGTTGCGCCGATCAATTTTGCCAGCCCGACATCATCGCGCGCCACGGTTGATTTCAATTGATATTGCGAAGCGTAATTCGAAACGTCCTGATAATTTTCCGCCGAAACCGGACACAGAAAAAGAAACGCTATTCCGCGAGGTGCATAATCCTTTTCCAGCCGCCGCAGTTCCGGCCCGAGTTTATTGCTGACCGGGCAATAGTCGCTGATCATCACGATGACGAGCGCCTTGTTTTTTTTGAATGAACTTAATTTCCATCTGGCGCCGTGAATGTCTTTGAAGGAAACGTCTGGAATCAATCGTCCGATGCCGCAATCGCCGGGCTTAAGGATTTCCGGCTGGACTTTCAGCTGATCTGTTACTTGCCCGAACGCCGTTGTCGTAAACACCAACAGCAAAAGCAAAATACGGCCTGCAAACTTTCTCATTTTAACTGCTCAATAGACAAAAAGACGATGACATTGTTCAGAATGGGCGAAAATGTCGAACTGGCAAGCCGAAATGGACAATAACGTTTTCAAACGATTAAAGATCTTTCATAATCGAAATTGCGTTCCGGATGAACCGAGAAATTTTCCCGGTTTGCGCTAAATTGATACGATGAAAATTCGTTTATTTATCAAACCCTATTGCGGCTGGTGCCACAAAGCGATGCGCTGGCTCGATGACCGCGATATTTCCTACGAAAAATTGGATGTGATCGCCAATGAAGATGCCTTTGACGAAATGGTCGCGCTTTCCGGCCAAACGCTTGCGCCGGTGCTTGACGTGGATGGAAAAATTCTTGCCGATTTCGGTCCGGATGAATTGGAACGGTTTTGGAAAACGCTTTGAGACACGGATCCGGCTTCAAAATCAATTAGTGTCCGTCCGTGAAATTGTGTAAATTTTCCTGGAATGATTTTATCTGAATCAAAACCCCGCCCGCGTCTGCCGGAATGGCTGCGCTTCAATCTGCCGACCTCCGGCAGCTTTGGGCGCACGCGGTCGCTTTTGGACGAACTCAAATTGCACACCGTCTGCGAAAGCGCCAAATGTCCGAACCACTGGGAATGTTGGGCCAAAGGCACGGCGACGTTTATGATCGCCGGCGACCGCTGCACGCGCGCCTGTGGATTTTGCGCGGTCAGCACCGCCAAACCCTTTGCGCTCGAAGCCGACGAACCGGCGCGGGTGGCGGAAGCGACGCGGCGCATGAAATTGCGGCACGTCGTTATCACCGCCGTTGCGCGCGATGATTTGAAAGACGGCGGCGCGGCGCATTTTGCGGAGACAATCAATAAAGTGCGCGAGTTGAATCCGGGAATTATCATTGAAGTTCTTGTGCCGGATTTCAACGACAGCGATGAATCAATTGAAACCGTTCTCGCGGCCAATCCGCATATTTATAACCACAATTTGGAAACTGTCCGGCGCTTGACACCGGACGTTCGTCATCGCGCCACCTACGACCGCAGTTTGAGCGTCTTGAAAAAGGTCAAAGCCGGGCGCGGTGAATCCATTCACACAAAGTCCGGCCTGATGCTGGGTTTGGGTGAAACGGAAGAGGAATTATTCCAGGCGATGCGCGATCTGCGCGCCAGCAGTTGTGACATTCTTACGCTCGGCCAGTATTTGCAGCCGACGTTAAAACATTTGCCGGTCACGGAATTTGTGACGCCGGAACGGTTTGCGAAATACAAAACCGCGGCTGAAGAAATGGGATTTGTTCACGTTGCCAGCGGCCCGATGGTGCGCAGTTCATATCACGCGGATGAATTTTCGTTGCCGCAAATGAAATCGAAATAGATCACGGCTTCATCTCATCAGATAAGTCCATCGGTTGCCCAGAACGTTTTGGACGTGTTTGTGCCCGACGTTGAATTTTTTCACGCACGCCAATTCTTTTGCCATTTCCATGACCGGAATTTTCGACACGGTAAATCCAAGGCTGTCGAAGAATGTTTCCGCATGTGTCTCGTCACGAAATAAATTCGACTGCACGCTCAGGCCGGTAATTTTTTTCAGATGCAAAGAGCCGTTGGTAAAACTGTTTTTGACCGGATATTCAATGTCCGGCGTGATCCATAATCCGCCGGCACGTTTGATCAGACGACGAATGTGCCCGGCAAGGATTTCCTTGTCGGAAAAGCTTAAATATCGCAGCAATCCTTCGCAGACAACGGCGACCGGTTCATCGTCGCGGAAATGGGCGGATGCTCGGCGGAAATCATTTTCATCCACGACGTTTCCCGGTTCGAGAAAAAGATTTTGGCGTGGTTCAATTTGTTTTCGTTTTAAAAGTTGGCCGATGACTTTTTGCTTGGTGGCAATTTTATCCGGCAAATCCATTTCCACGTAAATCATTTCCGGCGATTGTGTCATCAAAATGCCGCGCCCTGAAAGTCCCGGCGCCAGTTCCAGAATTTGCCGAAAACCGGATTTTATCAATTCGCGGTCGGTGAGCCGGTAACGCGCTTCAAAAAACGGCAGCGCGCCGAGTTGATTCATCCACGCCATTTCCTCGTCCGGGGGCGGTCCCTGGATTTCGAGCAATGCATCCCAAATTTCTTTGGAAAGTGGAATATCGGCAAACGTCCGGCGATACGCAACGCCGTCCGCCGTAAAACTGGACTTCTGATGAAACGACGACATAACCTTTCTGATTAAGGTTATCTTGAATAAATTGCTGATATTATCAAGTGTTTTTATGCTTCATCTAAAGCACAAAAGGCACGAGCGCGTTGGTTTGTTGGAGATACAGCGCGTATTGTTCCGGAAAATGCCGGAGCATCAACCGTTCTTCCTGTCTCAGCTTCAACCAAAAACCGATGAACCAAACTGGCAATGCCAGCCAGAAACGCATTTCGCCAAATTCGATTGCCGTGGCCAGGCACATTAAAAGCAAGCCGGTATAGATCGGATGGCGCACAAAACGATACGGGCCGGATTTTATCAATTCGTGGCTTTGTTTGAATGTCACATCACTGCTCCAGTTTCCGGCGAGCGTTCGGCGTGCCCAAATGGTTACATATAATCCGAGCACACATAGGATTGCGCCGGAAACAAAGGTCATGAGGTTGTGCGGCGTGATGGATCTATTCAACGGTGACGGGAATTTAGGGCAAGCCATCAGCCACCAGCCGATGCCAACGGGAACGCGGTGTGCGAGCATTGATGATAAACTTTGCCGTTGAGCGGTTGCCTTCACCCGTCGCGCGCTGACGAACCAATAACAGAGAAAGGTTACCCAGCAAACGATGATGATGGTATTTGCCGCGTCAGTCATGCATCAGATAAAAGCCTGAACCGGATTGACATGAAGTTCAAGTTCGTCCGTTACGATCCCGGCAATATTTTGGAGCCGAAGATTCTTGAATCCGCGTTGCCGGGCGGGATACTCATTCCATGAACCGCCGAAATTTTATCAAGCTCGGTGTTGCCGGCGCGGGTGCGGCGCTTGCCGGATTGGATTCACTTGCGGGCGACGCAGGAAACCTCGCTCCCGCCAAATCAAAGGTGCCGGTCACCGTTGCCATTCCCATCAGCGTTGCGCCACTGGCGCAAGGCGACGTGGATGCGATGTTCGCCGACATGCGGTCGCGCGCCGGCGTGAATGCGCTGTTCACCTTTCTTTACACGCATGAACCGCATCGCGCGGGTGTTCCGGCCCAAAATTTCCACGGCGGCAATTACGCGACGCCGCACATGGAATTTTACGAGAATACGCCGCTGACATTTGAAGATATGCAGGCGCCAGAAGTTGGAAAGGCGGACGTTCTGGAAAAAATTATTCCAGTGGCGAAAAAACATGGCATCCGGATTTTTCCATTCATTCTGGAAGATAATTCCTTGCCTGCGGCCGTTCGGCAAAATTGGGAAAAACTTTATGAAGTGGACCACCATGACCGGCGGACGACCGGACATCCGGGCGGACCGTGTTTCAACAATCCCGGTTACCAGAATTTCACGCTCGGCCTGGTCGAAGATTACGCGCGCAGCTACGACATCGGCGGCATCCTGTGGGGTTCGGAACGGCAAAGCGGCTTGCTGAACACTCTCGGCATTTCGCAAAGCAGCGGACAGGATCCCGGCAAAACGACCTGCTTCTGTGAATTCTGCCAGAAGAAAGGAAAAGAACGTGGCATTGATGTCGGTCGCGCGCGGCGCGGTTACGATGAACTGGAAAATTTCACCCGTAATTGTCGCGCTGGACACCAATTGCGCGACGGTTATTTTACCTCGTTCTGGCGGTTGCTCCTGAAATATCCGGAAGTCCTTGCCTGGGAAAATTTTTGGGTCGAAAGCCGCCACGGATTTCAAGCCGCCATCTATAAAAAAATTAAAGCAATCAATCCTGCGTTGAAAGTTGGCTGGCACGTCTGGCAAAACGTCTCATTCAGTCCGTTCCAGCGGGCCGAAGAAAATTTATCGGACATCGCCCCGTTTTCCGATTTCATCCGCCCGGCGCTTTACAACAACGTTGCGGGCGGGCGATTCGCAACGTTCGTCAGAAATTCACAGCAGACAATCTTCCGCGATTTGTCGCCGGAAATGGCCCGGAACATTTTATGCGGACAATTGAATTACGATGAAGCGCCTTTGGATACATTGGCTGCGACCGGTTTTTCTGCCGGTTACGTCGAGCACGAAACGCGTCGCGCCGTCGAATCCGTTGCGGATTATCCTGTTGAGATCTGGCCGGGCGTGGATATCGACGTGCCGGTCAGCGCGAACCAATCGCATTGCACGCCGGAAAGTGTTGCGCAAGCGGTGAAAGCTGCCGTCAAAGGTGGCGCGGAAGGAATCGTTCTTTCACGCAACTATACTGAAATGAAGCCGGAGAATTTATCGGGAGCCGGAAATGCGCTGCGCGAACTGGGAATGATTTAATCTCTATTCAGCGCCTATATGTTTGCGCAACGCTTTTTTCTCTGATTGACGCGATTTTGCGGCGAGCATCCGTTCTTTGGCGCGACGCGACCGCTTGCGTTTTTGCCGTCGAATCTTTTCAATTTCCGCACGTTTCGCCGCGATAAAACCTTTTTGCTTTTCCTCGATCTTGTCCAGCAACAATCGTCGCGCGATGAAACGATTCAGTCCTTGTTGACGCGTCTCCTGACATTTGACCTGCAATCCGGTCGGACGATGTAACAGCATTACGCACGTGGAAGTCTTGTTGACATTCTGGCCGCCATGGCCGCCCGAGCGGACAAATGACTCTTCAATATCGGACTCATGCACGCCCAGTTCCGCCATGCGCCGCGACAATTGGGCTTCTTTTTCCGTGCTGACAGGAAATGCGCTCATTTCAGCAACGCCTCCGCGTGTTTTCGCGCGGCCTCGCTTTGTCCGCCCAGCATCCGGGATAATTCGCTGACACGTTCTTTTTTTCCCAGCAAATTGATCTCGGAAATTGTCCGGCCATTTTTGATTTGCTTCGTCACCACAAAATGCGCGTCCGCCGGCGCCGCGACTTGCGGCAAATGGGTGATGCACAAAACCTGTCGCTTTGCTGCAATCTGCTTCATCTTTTCACCGACGGCATTTGCTGTTTCGCCGCCAACATTCGCATCCACTTCGTCGAAGATTAAAACCGGAATTTCGTCTTCCGCCGCGAGAACGGTTTTCAATGCCAACATCACACGCGCCATTTCGCCGCTGGACGCGATGGCGCGCAGCGGTTTGGCCGGTTCGCCCGGGTTCGGCGCGAATTGAAATTCAATCTCATCGAAACCGGTAACGGCGGGACGAACGTCCTCGCGGGCCATGATTGCCACGTCAAATTTGCTCTGCTTGAATCCCAAATCGTCGAGCTGTTTGCTCACCGCTCTGGACAATTGCGGGCTGATTTTCTTCCGCGCCGTGGAAAGTTTTTGTCCGGCTTTCAGAAGTTCGCCATCCAGTCTATGCAATTCAGCGTTGATGCGGGTCAATTCCGCGTCGCGCGATTCCAGTAACTCCAATTTCCGTTTCGCTTCATCGCCAAACGTGATGACTTCGGTCAGCGTCGCGCCGTATTTGCGCCTGAGCGAATGGATCAAATTCAATCGCTCTTCCAATTCCGCCAGCCGGGCGGGATCCACATCCACGCTTTCCGCATAGCGCGACAATTCCGTTTGTAATTCGCGCAATGTTTCGCCGGCCTGCGAATGCAATTCAACCAGATTTGTCGCGTTGGAATCCACGCGCTGAAGTTCTGCCAGCGTCCGGCCAATCGCGCCGGATTGCGTGAGCAACGAATTTTCACTTTCGCCCAAAGCATCGAGTGCCGATTGGCTCAATTGCAATAATTTCGCCGCGTTGCTGGCGCGATTGAATTCTTCCGTGACGGATTTTTCTTCGTCCGGCTGCAATCGCGCGGCGGAAATCTCCTGAACTTGAAAGCGAAGCAAATCCAATTGCTGCGCGTAAGTTTTTTCATCCACGATGAGCGACGACTTTTCGCTTTCCAAAACATCTCGACGACGAACCAATTCGCCAAACACGATGCGCTCTTTTTCCAATTTGCCGAAAGCATCGAGAATCAAAAGTTGCTTCGACGGATTCAGGAGCGATTGATGATCGTGCGGACCGTGCATGTCCACGAGCGATTCGCCGATTTGCGCGAGCACGTTGAGCGTTGTCGGCGAGCCGTTGATAAATTGACGATTTGTTCCCGCGGCGGAAAAAGTGCGCTTGAGGACAAGTTGATTTTCTTCGCAAGGTTCGAGCCCGTTTTCTTCGAGAAAAGCTTTGAGCGGAGCGCGAAGTTTTTTTACGTCGAAGACGGCTTCAACCGAGCAACTGTCTTCACCGCTGCGGATCAAACTGCGATCAGCGCGTTCGCCGAGAACGAGGTTGAGCGCGCCGATGATGATGGACTTGCCCGCGCCGGTTTCGCCGGTGATGACGTTGCAGCCTGACTGGATTTCCAGTGTCAGGTCCATCACCAGCGCGAGGTTTTTGATGCGCAACGTCGTCAACATTTGCGGCACAGATAATCACAGAAGGCATCCGATTCAAAACGAAAATGAAAAATTCCCTCGCAAAACCTCAGTCGAAAACAACGCCGTCCAACGAATGTCCTGCTAAAAATTCCTGAACGTTCATGCGGCGCTTGCCTTCCGGCTGCAATTCGAGGATCCGCAAAGCGTTCATTCCGCAGGCAATGACGATCCCGCTTTTGTCCGCGGATAGAATCTGACCGCCATTTCCGGCGTCGCCGGTAATTTCAGCTTTCCAGATTTTCAGTAATTTTCCGTTCCAAAAAGTGAACGCTCCCGGCCACGGCGTGAATGCGCGTAATTGGTTGAGAATTTTTTTTGCCGGTTCCTGCCAATTGATTTTCCCGTCTTCCTTTTTAATTTTTGCGGCGTAAGTGATGCCGTCGTCCGGTTGCGGTCGCGGCGTGATTTCTCCAGCGGCATAATCCGGAATAGTTTTCACCAGTAATTCCGCGCCCAATTGTGCCAGGCGATCGTGCAACGTTTGCGAATTGTCTTCCGGCGAAATCGGCGTTCGGGCTTGCGATAAAATCGGTCCGGTATCCAGGCCGGCATCCATTTTCATGATGGTGACTCCGGTTTCGGTTTCGCCGTAAAGAATCGCCGATTGAATCGGCGAAGCGCCTCGATATCTCGGCAGCAGAGAAGTGTGAACGTTGATGCAGCCGAACTTTGGCAGGTCCAAAATTGTTTGCGGCAGGATTTGTCCATAAGCCACCACTACGATCAGTTCCGGTTTCAATTCGCGCAATTGCGAAATGAATTTCTCATCGCGCGCTTTGGCCGGCTGCAACACGGATAAATTGAATTTTTGCGCCAGCGTTTTTACCGGCGACGGCTGCAATTTCATTTCCCGGCCTTTCGGTTTGTCCGGCTGGGTGACGACGGCAGCGAGATGGAATTGTTTGTCATGCGCAAGCTTTTCGAGACTCGCGCAGGACAATTCGGCCGTGCCCATGAAAACGATCGTCATTGCGGTTTACGATTTACGATTTGCGCCGGCCATGCAAGCGGTTTCAAATGTTTGATGTTGCGATAATCGAAAAGACGCGGATAATAAAAGCGAATTTATGCCAAAAAAAGTCAGAATCCCAACGCCGCTCCGCAAGTTGACGAACAATGAGGAGCTGGTTGAAATCAACGCCGCCACCATCGGCGAAGCCATCACGGAATTGCAATCGCGTTATCCCGGAATCGGCGAACGTCTCGTGGATGAAAAAGGCGAAGTGCGTCGTTTCGTGAATGTTTATGTGAATGAGGAAGACATCCGCTTCCTGAAAAATCGCGAAACGCCGCTCAAAGACGGCGACGAAATCAGCATCATTCCTGCGATCGCTGGCGGTTAGAAAATCCAATTAAATTATCGTCATGCCTGCGAAGAAAAAAATTTCCGCGACGAAATCTACGACGCCGACGCAACAGCGTTTGTGGCTGATGTATCCGCCGCGCCTTATCAAAAAACCGTTCATCTGGGAAGTGGGCCACAAATTCAAAGTGGTCACAAACATTCGCCAGGCGACGGTGACTGACGAAATCGGCATCGTTTGCCTGGAATTGGATGGCAAACGCGACGAAGTGAAAGCCGCCATCAAATGGCTCGAAAAGCAGGGCGTGAACGTCGAGCCGGTGGAAATCAGTGCGATCGAAGGATAAAACTCTTTCAAAAAGCAAACGGCGCGGATTTTTCGTCCGCGCCGTTTTTATTTGTTTGGAAATTATTTTTTGCGCCGGCGAACTTTGATCTGCGCCGTTGCATGAGCCAGGGCGGCTTTGATGTGAGCGACTTCTTCGTCGCTGATCTTTTCCGACAATCGCGTTTCAGCTAATTTGCGCGCTTCTTCGGCTTTTGCTTCATCAATATTTTCAGATTCAATCGCCATGTCGGTCAAAACCGAAACGCGATCACCGGTCACCTGCACGAAACCGTCGCCAACAGCCAGATAGATGTCTTCGCCGTTTTTGTGCGCGACGATTTCACCCGAAACCAATTGCGTCATCAACGGCACGTGTTGAGGCAGGATCCCCATTTCACCTTCGCTGCCGGTGAGCGTGACCATTTCGACATCGTCGGAATAAACTTTCGCTTCCGGCGTGACGATTTCGAGTTTCAATGTCGCGGCCATTGGTTTTGCTAGTCGTTAAATGGTTAAAGTAAATCATCGTGGCGCCAAACCGGTTTAACGATTCAACGCTTCAACAAATCACGCTTCTTTAATTTCGTCAATTCCGCCCTTCATATAGAAATTCTGTTCGGCTACATCGTCGTGTTTGCCTTCGAGAATTTCTTTGAAGCCGCGGACGGTTTCCGCCACCGGCACTTGCTTGCCCGGACGGCCCGTGAACACTTCGGCCACCGAGAACGGCTGGCTCAGGAAGCGCTGAATCTTGCGCGCGCGATAAACGGTCAGCTTGTCATCAGGCGAAAGTTCGTCCATACCGAGAATCGCGATGATGTCCTGCAAATCTTTGTAGCGTTGCAACACTTTCTGCACACCGCGCGCGACTTCGTAATGCTCCTGTCCGACAATTTCCGGCGCAAGGGCGCGGGAATTGGATGAGAGCGGATCCACGGCAGGATAAATTCCCAACTCGGCGATCGAGCGTTCCAAAACGATGGTCGCGTCCAAATGCGCGAACGTCGTGGCCGGCGCCGGGTCGGTCAAATCGTCGGCAGGCACGTAAACGGCCTGGAAGCTCGTGATGGAACCTTTCTTGGTCGAAGTGATGCGTTCTTGCAGGTCGCCCATTTCGGCGGCGAGCGTCGGCTGATAACCGACCGCCGACGGCGTGCGGCCGAGCAACGCGGACACTTCGGAACCAGCTTGTGAGAAACGGAAAATATTGTCCACGAACAGGAGCACGTCCTGGTTTTTTTCGTCGCGGAAGTATTCTGTCACGGCCAGCGCAGACAACGCCACGCGCAAACGCGCGCCGGGCGGTTCGTTCATCTGGCCGTAAACAAGACCGATTTTCGAGCCGGGCGCGATGATTGGCAGGCCGAATTCATTCTTCTTCGGATGACCGCTGGCGTCTTTTTCCACTTTGATGACGCCGGCTTCGATCATTTCGTTGTAAAGATCATTTCCCTCGCGCGTGCGTTCGCCGACGCCCGCGAACATCGAAATACCACCGTGCAGTTTTGCGATGTTATTGATCAATTCCATGATGACGACGGTCTTGCCGACGCCGGCGCCACCGAATGCGCCGACTTTTCCGCCTTTCAAGAACGGGCAAATCAAATCAATGACTTTGATGCCGGTCGTGAGAATTTGCGGCGATGTGGATTGGTCAACAAGGGCGGGGGCAGGGCGGTGAATCGGATTATATTTATCCGCCTTCACGGGGCCTTGTTCGTCCACCGGTTCGCCAACGACATTGAACACGCGCCCCATGACAGCTTCGCCGACGGGCATGGAAATAGCCTTGCCGGTGTCAGTAACTTCATAACCGCGTTTCATGCCTTCGGTCGAGCCCATGCAAACGCAGCGCACCCAGTTGTCGCCGAGATGCTGTTCGACTTCGAGCGTCTGTTTGGTCTTGCCGTGACCGGGCACTTCGAATTCGACCGTCAGCGCGTTATAAATGGCCGGCAGCTCGCCCGCGAACTCGACGTCCACGACCGGGCCGATGATTTGAACGATTTTGCCTTTGTTCATGATTTCAAATTTTGATTTTAATTTCAGCCGACCGCCATTTGCGCGGTGGCGATTTCCAACAATTCTTTGGTGATGTTCGACTGGCGCAATTTGTTGTATTCGAGCGTCAAATCTTTGATGAGCTGTTTCGCGTTGTCCGTCGCGTTTTTCATCGCGACCATTCGCGCGCTATGCTCGGATGCGCGGGCTTCGAGCAAAATCTGATGCACTTGAAAACTCAAGCTGTGCGGCAGCAAAGCACCGAGCACGGTTTCTTCATCCGGCTCAAATTCGAACAGATCCGAACGGGCGCCTCCGGCCGGTTCAGGCAATTCCTCCGGCGGTGCGTTGATGCCAACCGTGACCGCGCGAAGCCGGCCAACGGGAAGGAACGGAATGATTTTCGGCTGTTGCACCAGCGTAGAAATGAAATTGGTGAACAAAATGTCCACGGCATCCACTTCGCCCTTCGAAAATAAATCCTGCGCAAATTTCGAAATCGCCCGCGCTTCGGCAAATGTCGGCGAGTCTTTATAAATGAATTCCGCCGCGAGATTCCGCCGCGTGCGCGCCACGAATTGCGCGCCTTTCTTGCCGGCGCAAACGAAAATGGTCGTGTTTTTGTCCAGCCTGGACGCTTCGCGCGACAGGTTGCTGTTCAAACCGCCGCACAAGCCGCGATCGCTGCTGACAAAAATGACGCCGCGTTTTTTGACCGGACGTTCTTCCATCAACGGATGCTTGAAGGCGCCGATGCGTGGCGCGGCTTCGGCCAGAATTTCGTTCAGCACATCGGCATAAGGCCGTCCAACCAGCGCGGCCTGCTGTGCCTTGCGCATTTTGGCCGCCGCCACCATTTGCATCGCCTTGGTGATTTGGGCGGTGTTCTTGACCGACTTGATCCGTCGGCGTATGTCGCGCGTGCTGGGCATGGATTAATGATACGTCGGCTTGAATTCGCTTACGGCTGCTTTCAAATCCGCTGCAATTGCGTCGCTGATGGCTTTCTCGTTGCGGATGCGTGTCAGCAAATCAGCCTTGCGGGTCACGAGATAATCCGTGAGCTTGGCCTGAAAATCTTTGACTTTGTCCACCGGCACATCATCGAGGAAATTGTTTTGCACGGTCCACAAAACCGCTGCCTGCAATTCCACCGGCATCGGGCTGAATTGATTTTGCTTGAACAATTCCACGATGCGTTTGCCGCGTTCGAGCATCGCCTGTGTTTTTGCATCAAGATCGGAACCGAATTGCGCGAACGCCGCCAATTCGCGGAATTGCGCGAGGTCGCCTTTGATCCGGCCGGCGACTTGTTTCATCGCTTTGATTTGCGCGGCGGAACCGACACGCGAAACGGAAAGACCGACGGAAACCGCCGGACGAATGCCTTGATAAAACAAATCCGTTTCCAAATAAATCTGTCCGTCGGTGATGGAAATCACGTTCGTCGGGATGTAAGCCGAAACGTCGCCAGCCTGCGTTTCAATAATCGGCAGCGCGGTCAATGAACCGTTACCGTAATTTTCCGAAACACGCGCGCTGCGTTCGAGCAAACGGCTGTGCAAATAAAACACGTCGCCCGGATACGCTTCGCGGCCGGATGGACGTTTCAGCACGAGCGAAACCTGGCGATACGCGACGGCGTGCTTGGACAAATCGTCGTAAATGATGAGCGCGTCCATGCCGTTATCCATGAACCATTCACCGATTGCCGCGCCGGCGAACGGAGCGAGATATTGGTTGGTTGCCGAATCGGAAGCCGAAGCGACGACAACAATCGTATAAGCCATCGCGCCGGTTTTTTCCAAAATATCCAAAACGCGCGCGATGTTCGACTGCTTCTGGCCGATGGCGACGTAAATGTTGTAAATCGGGCGGAAATCTTTTTGGCCTTCAGCAGCTTTATTGATTTGCGCCTGGTTGATCATCGTGTCCACGCCGATGGTCGTTTTTCCCGTCGAACGGTCGCCAATGATCAATTCGCGCTGGCCGCGGCCGATGGGAATCATCGCGTCAATTGCCATGATACCGGTTTGCAACGGCTGGCTGACGGACTTGCGTTTGACGATGCCGGGCGCAATTTTTTCAACCGGATAAAAGGCATCGCTCTTGATCGGGCCTTTGCCGTCGAGCGGCTGGCCGAGAGCGTTAACGACGCGACCGAGCAAGCCTTTGCCCACGGGAACCTGCAGGAGTTTTCCGGTCGTGCGGACTTCGTCGCCTTCTTCAATTTTTGTGAAATCGCCGAGAATGATGGCGCCAACTTCGGTTTCTTCGAGGTTGAGCGCGATGCCGGTGATGCCGTTGCCGAAATCCAACATTTCGTTGAGCATCGTGTCGGTAAGGCCTTCAATCTTGGCCACGCCGTCGCCGATCTCGCGGACGGTGCCGACGTTTTGCCTGGCCGTGGCCATTTTCGCGCCGCTGATTTGCGCTTCAATTTCCTGCAATAAGTTGCTCATAAAAATCTAAAAACTTTGTTCCAATTTTTCCAAACGCGTTTTCACGCTGCCGTCAAACAAATCGCTGCCGACCTGAATCCGCAGACCGCCGATGAGCGCGGGATTTTGGGCGAACAAAATGTTCACGCCCTGGCCGTATTTCTTTTTGATCTCACCGGAAATTTCATTTTGCAATTCCGGCGTCAACGGCGTCGCGCTTTCGACGCGGGCGGCGCGCTGTTCCAGATCCAATTTCACCAGCCGCTGCAAGCGCGTTAAAATTTCCATGTAACCGCGCGGCTTTTTTTCCAGCAACAATGAAACTGTTTGCCGGACTCGGTTTTCGTCCAGCAAACCATTCATGCGGCAGGCGCGGAAGATTTCCCGCGCTTCACGCAATGCCAGTTTGGAAATTTTCATTTCTTGTTTTTGTAGCGGCGATCGGTGACCGCCGTCATAGAGTGCCGCTACAATTTTTTTATGACGCCAATTGTTTCTCGGTTTCCTGCGCCAGACGCTTCTGATCTTCCGGCGTGAGAATTTTTCCGGTGACCGTCGTCGTGGTTTGGACGACGAGCCGGCCGACTTCGCGTTTCAATTCGCCGAGCATTTGCGTGCGTTCCTGTGCGGCGGCTTCGCGCGCTTTGGTGACGATTTGTTCCGCGGCGGCGATGGCTTTTTGCGTTTCGGCTTCGCGCACGCGCGCGGCGGCTTCGCGGGCGTCGTTGATCAATGCATTCGCTTTGTCGCCGGCTTCAGCCAGGATTTTCTGGCGTTCGGCTTCCGTTTTGGCGACGTCGGCCTTGATTTTCTCCGCGTCGGCGAAAGAATCCGCGATTTTGGCTTTGCGGGCTTCGAGGACGTTGAAAATCGGTTTGTAAGCGAATTTCCACAGCACGAACAACGCGATGGCGAAGTCAATGAATTGCACCAGCAGCATGTGCCACTGGATGCCGAGCATGTTAAGCGTCTCGTTCATGCGACTCGGGGAAGATGATTAGGCTTTTCCGAGCACGAACGCCAGGATTGCCGCGCCTTCTGCGAGCGCGATGCCAAGGATCATAATGGCAACGACGCGTCCGAACATGCCGGGGTTGCGGCCGATGGCGATGGTTGCGCCGGCGGAGGCAATGCCGATGCCGATGGCGGCTCCGCCGAAGGCCAGGCCGACATGGACGTTTCCTACTGTTTCTGCGAGCATCATATACTTAGTGTGTTTTTTGTTTTGGTTTTTTTCGCGACCGCTGTCTGAAGGTCACAAATTGATCAATGTTTAGGGTGTTCTTCGTCTGCGTGCGTGCAAAGAGTTCCGGCAAACACAATGGTGAGCATTGCGAATACAAACGCCTGCACGATGGCTACAAATGTTTCGAAAAAGTAAAATGGCAGCGATAGAGCCACGCCGGCAATGAAAGGTTTCATGGACATCGTCATGTCCAGCAATGTTTCTCCGGCGTAAATATTTCCATAAAGTCGGACCGCCAACGCCAGTGGACGGACGAATACGATGGAAATGGCTTCCATCGCTCCGACGAACAAGAACATCAGCACCAAAAAAGGATAAAGCCATTTGGCGGAATCCACCTTGACGCCGAACACGTGTTTAATGGAACCAATCACGCCGTTATAACGAATGGCCCAGACAAACGTCATCACCAAAAAAATCGTGGCCATCACAAACGTGAGATTTGCATCGGACGTCGGCGGGCGGATGAGAGGCACTTTGACTTCGGCAATCGAATGTGGCAGTGATGCAAATGTTTCGCCGGCCTTGGCCGCCGGACCGTAGCCAATAGCTCCAACTCCGGGCATCAAATCCACAAAATTTCCAATGATTGCAAAGATGAAAAAAGTGACCGCATAAGGAAATACCCAGCGGGATACTTTCGGTTCCAGAATCATTCCCGAAAGGTTGTCCCAGCCTTCCACCAGAGCTTCCAGCACATTCTGCAATCCGGCCGGAACTTTATCCGTCTTTACGCGGCGCATTCCAATTTGCACAACCAGCACGATTGCCAGGACGACGCCCCACGACCAGAGAATTGTATTGGTGATGGGCACCGGACCGATATGAAAAAGCGTCGGAGGAGCCAGCGGAACCATCGGGCCGGCCGGTTCTTTGGCTGGTTGTTGAGCGGATTCCGCACTGCCAACCTGTGCCGCGGAATTCGCGGTGGCCGTCACGGCTGCGGCAGCAGGCTGCGCATGCAAATCCAATGACAGCATGGCAGCAAAAAGCGCGAGCGCTAAAATGATTTTGGTTAACCGCATTGTATAAGGTTGTCTCCGGCGACACGATTCCCATGAGGAGAAAACGCCGCGCGCCAGAGACGGAAGAAATTGCCTTATCGTGAAAAATTTCACAAGCTTTTTTTGGAAAAATTTTGAGTTAGGAACGCTCATTTTATCGGTTCTGCCGGAAAATGAAGTTGGCGAAGCGTTGGCGGGCTTTCTCCGCGCGCCCGCAACGACCGTAAACTCAATGAATCATGGCGTTTTGCAAGGCGCTGACCGTTCGTATCGCGCATCAACTCGCAATGGAAAAACTTCGGCAGCGGCAATTGCAAAGCGCGATACAACAAAGTCTGCCGTGCGGTGCTGACGAGCAAATCCGCGCCGCGAACGACCTCGGATATTTCCATTGCCACATCGTCCACCACGCACGCCAATTGATAAGCCGGAATGTCATCGTGACGCCAAACAACAAAATCACCGAAATCTTTTCCGGCAATAAATTTTTGGATGCCGAAATTTTCGTCATCAAAAGAAATGGTTTCACTGTCCGGAACACGAAACCGCCAGCTAAATTTTCGGCCGGCAACGGCGTGTTCTGAATTATTCCTGCATTTGCCTGAATAAATTGGTTCATCATCCTCCGCATGCGGCGCGCCGACCGCGACGTGAATGTCTTTGCGCGAACAGATGCAGGGATAAATTAAATTGCTCGCGCGCAATTTCTCCAGTGCGGCGCGATAAAGATGCATTCGCTCGCTTTGATTGTAGGGCGCGAATTGTCCGCCAACGTCCGGTCCTTCTCTCCAATCGAATCCGAACCAGCGCAAATCTTCGAACATCGCGGCGACGAATTCCGGTCTGCAACGCGCTTTGTCCAAATCGTCGTTCCGCAAAATCAATTCACCGCCGGATTGCTTGGCGCGTAATTGCGCCATCCAAAACGTTTTCGCGTGGCCGAGGTGCAAATAACCGGTCGGCGACGGCGCAAGCCGCCCGCGATAAGTGGATTTTTGTCCCGTTCGCAAAACGCGCTCAAAATAGCAGGCGGTCGAACGGCTGCCAGAAGATTGTTTAGATGTTGCGCATCGAGCCGGATTTATCTATGCCATGCATAGTCGTAATCAGAAAAATCAATTCAACCTGAATAAAACTATGGATGCTCAAACTACTTCGACGGTCGCGCAAAATTCCGGAATCGCTGTGTGGCGCGACAAAGCCATTGAATATGTCATCACGCACAGCGGCTCGCTGATCGCGGCTATTGTCGTCATCATCGTGGGACTGTTGCTCGCGCGCACGCTTGGCAAAATTCTTGACCATTGGCTCGAACGCAAAGCGATGGAACCGCCGATGCGGATGTTGCTCGTTCGGATTGCACGTTTGTTCGTGCTGGCGATGGCTTTGGTGGTGGCGTTGAGCACGGCGGGTTTTGATATGACGGCGTTGATCGCCGGCATTGGTGTCGCCGGCGTCGGCGTCGGCCTCGCGCTCCAGGGCGTTTTAGGAAATCTCGTCGCCGGATTGACAATCATTTTCACCAAACCCTTTCGCGTCGGAGAATGGATTGAAATCGCCGGCGTGAACGGCCAGGTCAAAACCGTGGAATTGTTCGCGACAACTCTGCTTCATACCGACATGTCGCGCGTGGTGATTCCCAATCGCAAAATCGTCGGCGAAATCATGCATAATTACGGGCAAATCCGGCAATTGGACTTGGCCGTGGGCGTCGCTTACGGAACGAATCTGAACGACGCCGTCACGATTGCGCGCGCTGTTCTTTCTCGAAATCCGCGCGTGCTCAAAGAACCCGTGCCGGTCGTTGGAGTGGCCTTGCTCGCGGATTCCTCCGTCAATATCGCCGTCAAGCCGTGGGTGAAAGTGGACGATTTCGTCGCGGCCACGGCGGAAGTCAATCAGGCGATTGTCGAAGCGTTCCGCGCGCAAAAGATTGAAATTCCGTTTCCCCAGCGTGAAGTGCGTTTGCTCAACGGCCATTAAGCCGCGGCATGCGTTTTGCCGCCGGACATGTCTGCGTGGACTTTTGCGATGCCTTTCAGCAGCACGTCCCAATCGGTTTCATTTGTTTCCCAGCCGGCGCTGAATCGCACCGCGCGCATGGCTTGCGCCGTTTTGAATCCCATCGCCGCGAGCACGTGCGACGGTTCTTCTTTTCCCGTCGTGCAGGCCGAGCCGGTGGAAACCGCGAAACCGGCTTTGTCCAAACGCACGACCCATTGATGTTTGCGGTCGCCATCGGGCATGATGGCAGAAATCGTGTTCCATAACCGCGGAACTTTGGAGCCGATGATCGAAGCGTCCGGCAATTCTTTCAAAAATTGCTTTTCAAAATTGTCACGCCAGACGCCGCGCAACAGATGCTGGCTGTGCGCGATTTGTTTTTCGCGGACTTCCAGCGCGGCGATCATCGAGACGATTGTCGGGACGTTTTCCGTTCCGGCGCGTTCGCCGCGCTCCTGTTTTCCGCCGAGCAACAACGGTGTGATTTGCGTCTTGCGCGGAATTTTCAAAAAGCCCACGCCGCGCGGGCCGCCGAATTTATGCGCCGCGCCGCTGACAAATTCGCATTCGCCTAAATCCTTCGCCGGCATTTTGCCGAGCCACTGCACGGCATCCGTGAAAAACGGAACTTCGTAGGTTTGACAAATTGAATTAATTTCGCGCCACGGCTGGATCACGCCGGTTTCGTTGTTCGCCGCCATCACGGCGATAAGTCCCGGACGCGAATCGGCCAATTCCATCGTGAGCCAATCGAAATCAATCACGCCGTCGTGCGTGACGGGAATAATTTTCAATCGCTTGCCAAAATAATGCTGCGCCGATTCCATGACACACGGATGCTCAATCGCCGAAATCCAGACTTCGCTTTTCGCATCGAGTGTTCTCGCGAAATGATGCATCACCGTGTTGTTGGCTTCCGTCGCGCCGCTCGTCCAAATGATTTCGCTCGCATGACAGCCGAGAAAATGCGCCAGCTTTTCGCGCGCCCCGTTCAACGCCTCCGCTGCACGCGCGCCAAACTGATGCATGGATGACGGATTGCCGCCGATGCGTTCGGTGACCTCCAGCCATGCCTCGCGCGCCTCGCGCATCACCGGCGCCGTGGCGTTGTAATCGAAATAAATCATGGGCCGGATAGAATACATTTCGTCGCAAAACTGGCGAGTTTTTTATGGCAGCGCAGGCGTCCTGACGGTTGTTTTGAGCTTTGCGCCGGAAATTCCTGCAGAAGATAAATGGATTAAAATCTTTTTATGCGCTGAGCTGAATGCCAATTGTTGCAATTCAGGTTTCGTCCGCCAAATTCCCTCGACCGTTTTGCGGTTTCCGTTCAATTCAACGTGAAATGCCTCCAGCGTGATGCGATAACGCGTGATCGAATGTTTCACGGTGCGCAACGGCTTCGCATTTTGAAATTCAAATCCGAATTCTTTCGCTGCGGCTTCGATTTGCGAATTTTTGATTGTAGCAGCCGACGTGAATCGGCTCTGATTAAAATGAGCGAACTTATCCCGCCTGGCAGGACTGCTGCCGTTCAAATGAATTTCAACATTCGGAAATTCCCAGAGATGCGCGTTGACGATTCCCTCCGGACGTTGGCGAACAAGGAACTTTCCGTTTCGTTCGACCACGAAAGCGACGAAATGCCTTGCCGTCGCTGCTTCGCGTTTTCCCAGATTTGGCAATTCTTCAATCCGGTTTTCTTTGTAAGCAACGCAATGCTTTTTTACGGGACAAAGATTGCACTGCGGATTTCGTGGCGTGCAAATCAATGCGCCCAGTTCCATCAATGATTGATTCAAATGCGAACAAGAATTTCTTTGCGAGCTTTGCGTCTTGGCGTGAGAAACAAGTTGTTCTGCGATTTGCCAAAGCAATTGATTTGTTTTCTTTTCCTTTGGATTTTCTGCGATTCCAAAAATCCGGGTCAGCACACGAATGACATTTCCATCAAGAATCGGTGTCGCTTGATTGAACGCGATGCTGCAAATCGCGCCCGCGGTGTAACGTCCGATTCCCGGCAACGCCAAAACCTCTTCAAATGTTTCGGGAAATCGGAGGGTTGAGCTCCGCGAAACCCTAATTTTATTTCTTTTCGTTTGGGCGTCGTGGAACTCCGCCCTCCGAAGAATTTCTTGCGCCGCCTTTTGCAGATTTCTTGCTCGCGTGTAATAACCGAGGCCTTCCCAAAGCTTGTGGATTTTGTCCGGACTAGCCGCCGCCACCGATTCAATCGTCGGCAGTTCGCGCATCCAGCGCTCCCAATACGGCATCACCGTTTTCACCTGCGTTTGTTGCAGCATGATTTCCGAGACCCAGATGGCGTAAGGGTCGCGCGTCTTGCGCCATGGCAGGTCGCGCGCGTTCGCGGAAAACCAATCGAGCAACAACGGCGGCAACTTTTTCAGTTTTGAATTCAAAGACGGCGAAATTATTGCCGCAAAAGAACACAAAGACACGAAAGATTAAATGAAGAAATGTCGCGCGAAGAACGCGAAGTTGGCGAAGGTTAATTATGGATTAAGCTATGTTTGTGCAATTTTGACAATTCTTGTTCAATTGTTTCTGGCATTTCTAATTTAAGTTTGGCTACGTCATCCTTGATTTTGAAAACGTAAGAGTTGCGAAAAAATCCTCGGCATTTATGAATACTTTTTACGCTTGCCCACGGCAGAAGAAATGGCGGATGGCCGGGACGAGCAAGAAAAATTTTGTAAAAATACAAACCCTCATCAGAAAAAACCACTCTTTCACCACGAGAAGAGAATGAAGGATATGAATTACCAATTGGCCGCGCCATTGGCGGGTAATGTTTGGCAAATAAATTCCAATCGTCAGGAATAGTCGCAACCATGAGATTGATAGCCGTAAGAAATAAGGCGATGCAGCAAAGGACGACGAAACAACCAATCAAAAAGTCCGACAACCGAGGTGGATGTGGATTTTTAGTCTCTAAAATAGCGACAATAATTCCGGCAACAAACAAGCCCCAACCAAAATTCCTTGTCCAACGATGAAAAGTTTGGTTCATCGGGATGATTAAGCAGCTGACCATGCAAGTGGCAAAACAAAGAATTGACCCGGACAAAACCCAAACGGCGTGACCATGAAAGTGAACGAGACCTCGATATTTTGTTGGAAGCACAAGGTCGTCGTTATAAATGCTGTAGCCAAGCCAAATAACAACGAGAGCAAAAAATAAACCGCTTATAATTCTGACGTTGGCTCCAGAAATTGTAAATTTAGCTTTCGGCTCTTTATGCGTGGATTCCATTTGCTGTAATTACGACATTTACATAATTGCTTTTGCCAAGTTACTTCGTCCAGAACATTTCCTTCGCCGCCTTCGCGTCCTTCGCGCGACAATTCTTTGCCAAAAACTTTTGCGTTTCTTTGCGTTCTTTCGCGGCTAATCTTTCAACAGTGAAACCGCTCACCATTTACACCGGCAAATTGACCGAGGCGCAGGCCGCGTCGCTCAAGGACGCGCTGGTCGCGCGCAATTGGAAGCCGCGCACGGTGGCTTACGCGCGGTTCGCCTTCGAATCCGACAAATGCAACGTCGTGTTTTACGAGAGCGGCAAGCTCGTCGTGCAGGGCAAGGGCACGCAGGAATTCGTCGAGTTCGTTTTGGAGCCGGAGATCCTCAAGGAAGTGAAGCTCGGCTACGAAACCGTTTTGAATCCCGACCTGCTCCTGCCGCGCATCGGCGTGGACGAAAGCGGCAAGGGCGATTTCTTCGGCCCGCTCTGCATCGCGGGCGTTTACATCAACGAAAAAATAATTGAATCATGGAAAGAGCTTGGCGTCCGCGATTCAAAAAATATTTCCAGCGACAAAAAAATTTCCGAACTGGCCGATAAAATCCGCAAGACGCCCGGCTGCGTCGTGAACGCGGTGACGATTGGCAACGAAGCTTACAATCGCCTTTACGGAAAGATGAAAAGCGTGAATGCGATGCTCGCTTGGGGACACGCGCGGGTCATCGAGAATTTGCTTGGCCAGAAACATCAGATGAATCCCGCGCCGGTCAAGGCGATGAGCGACCAATTTGCCGCGAGCAAAAGCGTTTTGGAAAAAGCGTTGATGGCTTTCGGACGCGAAATCAAATTCGAACAACGTCACAAGGCCGAAGAAGATTTGGCCGTGGCCGCGGCATCCATTATTGCGCGCGATGAATTTGTGAAAGGCCTCGCGAAACTGGAAAAGCAGTTTGGCGTAACATTTCCCAAAGGCGCCGGCGCAAATGTGGATATGGCCGCAAAAGAATTTGTGGAGAAAATTGGAGCAGGGGAATTGGCCAAAGTTTCCAAATTACATTTTCGCACGGCATTAAGGGCGCAAGGATTGCCGGAGCCGCCGAAAACGGAGTGGAGAAAATAGTTTGTGATTCGGCGGCGTTTATTTCTTTCCAGCGCCGCGCGTCAAATCTAGTTTGAATGCATGTTTCGTCCCTGTATTGACCTGCATGAAGGCAAAGTGAAGCAAATCGTCGGCGGCACGCTGAACGATTCCGGCTTGCGGACGAATTTTATTTCCGAAAAGCCCGCGCGCTGGTTCGCGGAGCTTTACCAGCGCGACAATTTGCGCGGCGGCCACGTCATCATGCTCGGCGCGGGAAATGAATCCGAGGCGCGCTCGGCGCTGACGGCGTTTCCGGGCGGATTGCACATCGGCGGCGGGATCAATTCTCAAAATGCGAGCGATTGGCTGGATGCCGGCGCGTCACACGTCATCGTGACCAGTTACGTTTTTCGCGAAGGCAAAGTGGATTGGGAACGGCTTGGCGAATTGGTCAGATTGATCGGCAAAGACAAATTGGTCCTCGATTTAAGCTGTCGCAAGCGCGGCGAAAATTATTATGTCGTCACGGACCGCTGGCAGAAATTCACCGAGCTTTTGGTGAATGACGAAACGCTGAAAAAATTCTCGGATTATTGCGCGGAATTTTTGGTCCACGCCGTTGACGTGGAAGGTTTATGCCGCGGCATTGATCGCGAGCTGGTTGAAATGCTTGGGAAATTTTCGCCGATCCCGATGACTTACGCGGGCGGCGCGAATTCACTTTCGGATCTGGAAGACGTTACGCGATTGGGGCGGGGAAAAGTGGATTTGACTATCGGGTCGGCGCTGGACATTTTCGGCGGCAACAGCGTGAAATATGGGGACTGTGTGAAGTTCAACCAAAAATTAAACCGTTGAACCATTTCGATTCAACGGTTTTTGCTTCAATCATTAATTGATCAAGATTTTTCTTTTTCGATTTTCGTCGGCGTCATCATTTTCTTGCCGTCTTTTTCTTTGACGGTGCCGGTGACGGTGACTTTTTCTGAACCGCCGCCGCAAATCGCATCGTGTTGCGCTTTGCTGACGTCGTTTTGTTTGAGGTAATAATTTACGGTCTTATCGCCTTCCTTGACCTGCACCACATTTTCGCACGACTTGGTTTCGTGCAAGGTGCATTTGGCGCAGACCATGTTTCCCGTGACGGTGACTTCATTTTTGTCCTTGGCGAATGAGGTGGTCGCCGTGCCCGCCAGCAACGCTCCGGCGGCGAGTGTCAGTATGAGTTTTTTCATAGTTGGTATTGGCTCCGTATGGTTATGACAGCAACAGTTGCAATCATGTTCAATGTTAGACGCTGTTGCCGGCAAAAAGTTGCGAAATAACGATCTGAAATTCCGGGATGAGTTTTTCGGACAGGATCTCGCTGCCGGCCAAAATGTTTTGCAGTTTCAAACCCCACTCGGTGGCATGATAAACCTCAACATTATCGTAGCGCGGATCCACCATCCACAACCGCGGGATGCGGATTTGCTCATAAATCTCCTTTTTGATGACGGTGTCGGCTTGATGATCTTCGCGGCTGATGATTTCGACGGCGAGAAAAAGCTTTTGCGTGGCCGTGGTCAACAGCGCCAGGTCCGGGCGGATCGCCGTCGAACGGGTCACCTGAATCCTTGTCCTCGGCGCGAGCAATTGCGTCGTGGACAGATTGGCGACGCTGGCGCCGATGGCCGCGTGAAGGCGGTCGCAAATCGCTTCGTGACGTTCGCCCGGCGCGGAACGTGGAAGCGTTTCGCCACTTAAAATTTCTTCGTAAGGCCGGCTCATCGGTTTAGTTTCAAGTCAAAGCTTCCAAGTTTCAAGTCTTTGTGTCACTTGTCACCAACGGCGGGCCGTTTTACTCTTTGTCCGTGAGCAAAAGAAAACGCATTGCCGCCATGGCGGAACAATTTCACGGAGGCAAACTCGACCCGCATTACACCGGCTATTTCCAATTGTTCAACGAACAAAAATTTTACGAAGCGCACGACGTGCTCGAACACATCTGGTTGCCCGACAAACACGGCCCGAACGGAAGTTTTTACAAAGGATTGATTCAATTGGCCGGCGCTTTCGTGCATTTGCAGAAAAACCGGCTGCGGCCTTCCGCCGCGCTTTTCAAATTGACGCAAGCCAACCTTGAAAAATATCCAAACACGCACGAGCATCTGGAAGTGAAAATGGTTTTGGACATGGTTCGCAGTTGGCTGGATGATTTGGAATCCTCGGATTTTCTGCGCAATCCGTTGCCGCATCGCCCGCCGCCGCAACTGCATCTTCAAGTATGAGCGCACCGCGAAAACGCATTGTCATTGCCGGCGGCAGCGGCTTTATCGGCTCGGCCCTGACGCGCGAATTCCGTTCGCGCAATTATGAGATCGTCATCCTCACACGCAAACCGCGCGAATGGCGCAACGACGCGCTCGAGACCGAATGGGACGGCAAACACATCGGCGAATGGGTGAAATATCTCAACGGCGCGGAAGCCGTTATCAATCTCGCCGGGAAAAATATCAACGCGCCGTTCGAGCCGAATCATTTGCGCGAAGTCGCCGAAACGCGGATCCAATCCGTCCGCGCCATTTCCGTGGCCTGCGCGCACGTTGCCGTTCCGCCACGCGTGTGGGTGCAGGCCAGCGCCATCGGGTTTTATGGAAATCGCCACGACGAATCGTGCGATGAAAAATCGCTGGCCGGCGACGACGCGCTCGCCGAAATCTGCAAACAATGGGAAGGCGTTTTCAATTCCGCGACCGTTCCGAAAATACGCAAAGTATTGTTGCGGATCGGATTTGTTCTTGGACGCAGCGGCGGCGCGCTGCCGGTCTTATCCGGCCTGACGAGATTGTTTTTGGGCGGACGCGTCGGCCACGGCAAACAATTCATCAGTTGGATTCACATCGCCGACCTGGCCGAAATGTTTGTCGAGACGATTGAAAATCCAAATTTTTCCGGAACGTATAACGCCACCGCGCCGAATCCGGTCACGAACAAAGAATTCATGCGCGAACTGCGCCACGCGCTGCATCGGCCGTGGACGCCGCCCGCGCCGGAATGGGCGGTTAAATTCGGCTCGAAACTGATGAACAGCGAGCCGTCGCTTGCGCTCGACGGCTGCCGCGTGGTGCCGAAACGGTTTCTCGACGCCAATTTTCCATTCCTGTTCTCGCAATTGCGCCCCGCGCTGAAGAATCTTTATCCGTAATTTCGGCCGGATTTAACGCGTTTACATATTTGTTCAACAATCGGCTTGACGGAATCCATTTGTTTCTGTAATTTCTGTTGTGACAGAAATAAAAGAAATATGAAATTAAGCCTTGTTGAGCAGAAGTTCATTCTTCATTGGGGGGAGATGGGAACGAAATGGGGAATCAACCGGACGGTGGCGCAAATCCACGCGCTGCTCTATATCTCGCCCAAACCACTGAATGCCGATGAAATTGTGGAAACATTGGCCGTGGCGCGTTCCAATGTCAGCAACAGCCTCAAGGAACTTCAAAGCTGGCGCATCATCAAGCTCGTTCATGTGATGGGCGATAAGCGCGACCATTTTGAAGCGCTGGGCGATGTTTGGGAAACATTCCGGATTGTCTTGGAGGAGCGCAAAAAGCGCGAAATTGACCCGACTCATGCAGTTTTGCGCGAATGTATCGAAAAGGCGGAAGCGGATTCAGAAACGGCTGAATATACCGAAAAGCGTTTGCGTGATCTCGTGGAATTTTTTGAAATCACGACCGGCTGGTATGCGCAGATCTGCCATTGGCCGGCGAGCGCCTTTGTGAAATTTGTGAAGTTCGGCAGTCGAATCCAAAAATTACTCGGCATCGGAAAATGATTATGACGGAGGCGAAAACAACGACGATGAATTCGAAGGCCGCCGACAGGCATGGACGAATTTTCTATGACGGAGAATGTCCGCTTTGCACTGCGTCGGTGGCGAAATTCGCGCCGCTGTTGAATCCGCACGGATTTGAATTTGCGCCGCTGCAAGCGCCGTGGGTGCGGCTGCAACTCGGTTTGAAACCGAACGAGCCGCTCGAGGAAATGAAATTCATGGCCGCCAACGGTGAAGTTTTTGGCGGGGCGGATGCCGTGCTACAAATCGCGCGAAACGTCTGGTGGGGATGGCCCTTGTATGCGTTCGCGCAGATTCCCGCCGTAAAAATTCTGCTGCGCACAATTTACAGTCGTATTGCATCGAATCGAAATTGTTTTGGGAATACCTGCAAATTACCAACGGGTTATTTCCGGAATGCCGGCAAATCAAACCAAACCAAATAGAACAAAATTATGAACACCAGCCTCACCATTTATATTGCGTATTTCCTCATCAGTCTTGGCATGACGATTTGGGTTGCGCGCACCCTTCACAAAAATGGCCGGATATTTCTGGTGGATGCATTTTCGGGTAATCAACAAATGGCTGATTCCGTGAATCATCTTCTTGTCGTTGGTTTCTATCTTATCAACATCGGGTTTATTCTTCTTTTTCTTCGTATCGGCGAAAAGCCGTCCGACCTTGTTCAAGGAGTTGAATACATTTCAACAAAGCTTGGAATTGTGATGCTCGTTTTGGGTGGAATGCATTTTTTCAACATGTTCAATTTTTCCAAAATGCGGAAAAAGGCTATCACCCGCAATCCACCTGTTCTAAAAGAAAGGAACTTGGTCTAACATGAAACGACGCATAATTCTCGCCGGTGGAAGCGGATTTCTCGGAAACGCTTTGGCGGGAAAATTTATCGCGTCCGGCCATGAAGTTTTCATTCTTACTCGCCGCCCGAAAAATAGAAATGGCGTCACCGAAATCTTGTGGGATGCCAAATCTCCCGGCGACTGGACCAAGGTCGTGGATGGTGCGGATGTTGTCATCAATTTGACCGGCAAATCGGTGGATTGCCGTTATAACAAAAAAAATCGCAGAGAAATCATTTCGTCGCGGATTGATTCAACCCGAATTTTAGGCGAAGCGATTTCGCGGTCGGCAAATCCGCCGCGCGTTTGGTTGAATTCAAGTTCCGCGACATTTTACAAACATTCGCTCAACCGGCCGATGGATGAAGCGGGCGAAACCGGTTTTACTCCCGAAGCGAAAGATGAGTTTTCCGTCGAAGTTATTCGCCAATGGGAAAATGCTCTGAACGCGGCGGTCACGCCTCGCACTCGGAAGGTCGCACTGCGCACCGCCATTGTTTTTGCCCGGAACGGGGAAGCGTTCAGGGCATTCCGGACATTGGCGCGGTTCGGTTTGGGCGGCGCGATGGTTGGTGGAAAACAAATGGTTTCGTGGATTCATGAAATGGATTTTTGCCGGGCGATTGAATACATCATTGCAAACGACAGCTTCAGAGGCCCGGTAAATGTCGCGGCACCGAATCCATTACCGAACAGTGAGATGATGCGATGCTTTCGGAAAAGTTCTGGAGTGCCAATCGGCTTGCCGGCGACAAAGTGGATGTTGGAAATTGGCGCCTTCGTTCTGCGCACGGAAACGGAATTGCTGATTAAGAGTCGCTATGTCGTGCCGGGAAAACTGCAGGATTCCGGTTTTCAATTCAAATTCCTGAAATTTAGTGATGCGCTCGCCGATTTGTGCAAATGAATGCCACGCTTTCAGAGGCGGAAAAGCGTTCGCCGCGATTAAGCGACGCCGGAAAACGACGTTTGCTCGCGGTCCGCGGCGAGCCATTATTTTTTGCGGAATGGAGAAACGTTTTGTTCATCCATTTCGAAATTGCGCCTGAAATTTTGCAACGCGAATTGCCGTTTGAACTGGATTTGCGCGACGGAAAAGCGTTTGTCAGTTTAGTTGCATTCACCATGCGCGACATGCGTCCGCGAATCGGCGGAAAACTCGGCGCATTATTGTTCAAGCCGATCGCGACGCATTCCTTTCTCAATGTGCGGACGTATGTAAAGCACAACGGCGAGCCGGGCATTTGTTTTTTGACCGAATGGCTTTCGAATTGGTTGAGCGTTCAATTGGGACCGGTCATTTACGGATTGCCTTATCGCTACGCGAAAATTGATTATCGGGATGAGCCAGAGAAAAATACTTTGACCGGAACGGTTGAGTCGCGTGGAGCCGGCCGGTTCAGTTACGAAGCGAAACTTTTGGGCAATTCATTTGCGCCGTGCGAATCCGGTTCGCTGGATGAATTTCTATTGGAACGTTACACGTCCTTCAATTGGCGCGGAGCGAAACGTTTCTTCCGGATTTGGCATCCGTCCTGGCCGCAGATGAAAGCAGACGTTTCGACTCGCGAGAACGCCTTGCTGACAAAGGCCTTTCCGTGGTTTCAGAGCGCAAAACCGGTTGGAGCAAATTATTCTCCCGGATTTCGGGAAGTTTGGATGGGACGCGCTCATTTCTGCAAATAGCTTGAATTTCCTTTCCAAATCGCCCGCATTTGCCATGATATGCGCCCATGTTTACGGGAACTTACACTGCCATTGTCACGCCGTTTCGCGACGGGGTGATTGACGAAGACGCGCTGGAACGCCTGATCAAATTTCAAATCAAGGGCGGCGTGGACGGCATCGTGCCGGTCGGCACCACCGGCGAATCGCCGACGGTGGATTGCGAAGAACACATCCGCCTCGTCGAATTGTCCGTAAAATTTGCGGCGAAAAAAATCAAAGTGCTCGCGGGCACCGGCGCCAATTCCACCAAAGAAGCAATTGAATTGACACAGGCCGCCGAAAAAGTTGGCGCGGATGGTTCGCTGCAGGTTGCGCCGTATTACAACAAACCGACGCAGGAAGGTTTGTATCAACATTTCAAAGCCATTGCCCGCGCGACGCCGCAATTGCCGATCATGCTTTACAGCATCCCCGGTCGTTGCGGAATCGAGATCGCCATTGATACCGTCAAACGCCTGGCGACCGATTGCAAAAACATCGTCGGCATCAAAGAAGCCGGCGGAAGTTGCGATCGCGTTTCACAATTGCGCGCGGCGTGCGGCGAGAAATTCGTCATCTTGAGCGGCGATGATTCGCTCACAATTCCGTTCATGTCCGTCGGCGCGCAGGGCGTCATCAGCGTGGCGTCGAATGTGATTCCCAAAGAAGTCTCACAAATGGTCGAAGCCTTTGCGCGCGGCAACGCGAAAAAAGCGACGCAATTGCACGCGAAATTTTATCCATTGTTCAAAGATTTGTTCATTGAAACCAATCCGGTTCCGGTCAAAGCAGCGCTGGCGATGATGAAAATCATTCACGAAGAATATCGTCTTCCGCTGGTGCAGATGAATCCCAGAAATTGGGACGCGCTGCGGACCACGATGAAACGTTGCGGAGTTTTGGAATAAATATGACGCGAGCAATCATAATTGGAGCGAAAGGCCGGATGGGGCAGGCGCTAATCTCTTGCGCTAAAAATCTAAAAGATTTGCGCGTCGCCGCGGAAATTGACAAGGGCGACGATTTGCCGGCAATCATTCCGGATGCGGACGCCGTGATTGATTTTTCCGAACACACGGCTACGCCGGGGATCGCCGGGCTTTGCGCGCGACACAAAAAAGCGCTGGTGATCGGCACGACCGGACATTCCAAAAGCGAGCAGACGGAAATCCTGAAATCCAAAACGAAAATTCCTATCGTTTGGACGAGCAATTTTTCCACCGGCGTGAACACGCTTTTCTGGCTCACGCGCAAAGCGGCGGAAATTCTCGGGCCGGATTTTGACCTTGAAGTCATTGAGATGCATCATCGCATGAAAAAAGATGCGCCGAGCGGCACGGCCAAATCGCTGGCGGAAATTCTCGCGGAAGTGCGCAAACAATCGCTCGATAAAATCGCGCGGCATGGTCGCATGGGAATCGGTGAACGCGCGCCGGGAGAAATCGGGATTCATTCGCTGCGCGGCGGCGATGTTGTGGGCGATCACACGGTTGTTTTTGCGAACATCGGCGAACGACTTGAATTGACGCACAAAGCATCCTCCCGCGATACCTTTGCCAACGGCGCCTTGCGCGCGGCGATTTGGGCCGTCAAACAAAAACCCGGCCTTTACGACATGCAGGATGTGCTTGGTTTGAAATGAATTTAGAAGCCGGAATTCAGAATTCAGAATTCGCCAAAAACGGCTTCCAAATTTTTCATTCAGTCTTTTCCTGGAAACAATGTGATTCACTGTCGTTAGAACTTTCGAAACAATTTCTTAATCAACAAAAATCGACGAAAAGTAAAATTGGTGGCGTTAGAAATTTACTAAAAAATTCGAGCGTTGAGGCGATTGCGACTTCTTCACAATTGATTTCTGTTCTGGAAAAAATAACCGGTGAAAAGTTGTTTCCCGTTCGCGCAATTTTTTTCGACAAGACAGTCGAATCGAATTGGATGGTTCCGTGGCATCAGGATTTAGCGATTGCAGTCGCTGAAAAAATTGAAACGCCGGATTTTGCTGGCTGGTCCATCAAAGATGAAGTTCTTCATGTGCATCCACCGCAACAAATTTTGGAAAAAATGGTCACTGTGCGTTTGCACCTTGATAATTGCGACGTCCAAAACGGCGCGCTGAAAGTAATTTCCGGTTCGCATCAAAATGGAAAGTTAAACGCAAACCAGATTGCTGATTTAACTAGAACTAAAGATGTTGTTATTTGCGAAGTTCCAAAAGGTGGAATGGTGTTAATGCGTCCGTTGCTTTTGCATTCATCTTCACCATCTGAAAATCCATCACACCGGCGGGTTTTGCATATTGAATATGCAGCCGATGAATTGCCAAATGGATTAAAATGGTTTGAGCGACGATGAATTCTCGCCTCGCCATAATTGCATTGGGTTCCAATCTCGGAGATTCGCGGAAAGTTATTTTGGGCGCGATGGCGCGATTGCAAAATTTTTCCGACGAACCGGTTCTCAAATCTTCTTTGTGGCAAACATCGCCGGTAAATTGTCCGCCGGATTCTCCAAAATTTATAAATGCCGTTGTCGGCTTGAAAGCGCGGGCAGGGGAAACGCCGGAATCGTTGCTGAAAAAATTGCGCGAACTGGAAATTGAATTTGGTCGCAAACCAAAAATAGTTTTGAACGAGCCGCGTCCGCTGGATTTGGATTTGATTGCGTTTGGAGATGAGATTCGCAATTCGCCGGAATTGATTCTGCCGCATCCGCGCGCGCATTTGCGGAAATTTGTTTTGCAGCCGTTGAGCGAAATTGCGCCGGAATTGATTTTGCCTAATCAAAGTAAATCCGTTTCGCAATTGCTCGTGGAAATTTCTTCCGGCGAAGCGATTACAAAATTGTAGGTTTTCCGAAAATACGTTCATGTTCGAGCATGACGTAGCGGTCGGTCATGCCGGCCAGATAATCGCACACCGCGCGATGCAATCCGATTTTCCCCAGCCGTTTCTGCGAGCTTTCGCCGATTTCCTTTGGATGTCTTAAAAAATAACGGAACAATTCCTTCAGCATCTTCACCGCGCGAAGATTCGGCTGATGAACGACGGGATTGTAATAAAGATTCTTGTATAGGTATTTCCGCAATTCCAAATTCAATTTTCGGCGTCCGGCGCTGTGCTGGATGAGCGCCTTCGGAAAACGGCGGACGTCATCGGCCGAATTGACGCCGGCGGCGAGAATCAGTTTTTCGCTGTGCTCCACCACGTCGTGGATTTGCATGTCAATGAGCGTGCGGATGATGAAATAGCGGCGCGGTTCATCCGGCAAATTGCCGAATTCTTTTTTTACCTGCCGCGCGGCTTGCGCAAAAATGCGGACATCGCGGATGAGATCTTTTTCTGAAAGCAATTCAGATTCAAGGCCGTCATCCAGGTCATGGCTGTAATAGGTGATCTCGTCGGCGACATTGGCGATCTGTGCTTCAAGCGATGAATTCTTTGCGTTGAATCCTTTCCGCCGGTCGGGATGATCGTAAGCGGTTTGATGCTTGGCCAATCCTTCGCGAACTTCCCATGTCAAATTCAACCCCGGAAAGTTTGGATATTTTTCCTCGATTTGTTCGACGATTCGCAGGCTGTGCCGGTTGTGTTCAAATCCGCCGTGGCCTTTCATCAGATGTGCCAGGACCGTTTCGCCTTTGTGGCCGAACGGCGAATGACCGAGGTCATGGGCCAAAGCAATGGTTTCCGCCAGATCGGAATTCAATTTCAACGCGCTGGCGATATTGCGCGAAATGGCGGCGACTTCAATCGTGTGAGTGAGCCGGGTGCGCAAATGATCGCCGGTTCCGTTGAGAAAAACCTGCGTCTTGTATTCGAGCCGGCGAAATGCGCGGGAATGGATGACGCGGTCGCGGTCGCGTTGATATTGCGTGCGCCACATCGGCGGCGGCTCTGGATATTTGCGTCCCCGCGTATCGCCGCTGAACTGCGCGTAAGGGGCAAGGATCTGGCGTTCGATTTCTTCAAGTTCCTGTCGCGTGCGGGGCATAGCAAATTCTGTCAAAAAGAGCTGACAGGAAAAATGGTTGAAATGCGAGCGGAAAGTTCAATTCGAATTGTAAGCGCCGCCGTTGCCCGGCTGGCAACGCAAAATTTTCGTGCCGTAGCGATTCAATCCATTAATTCTGGAGCAGTTCCTGCACGGAGATTCCGCGCAGTTCAAACAGCCGGCGAATCGTGTCTTCGATCAAATTGTTCGGGCAACTGGCGCCGGCCGTCACGCCGACGGTGATTTTGCCGGGCGGCAGCCAATTCGGAGTTTCAATTTCTTGTTTTTTGTGCTGGTCGTAATGACAAATCAATTTGTCCGATTCCATTTTTGCGGCGTTCTTGATGAAATAAGTCGGCAATTTGGCTTCGCCCATCTCCGCCAGATGCGAGGTGTTTGAGGAATTGTAACCGCCGACGACGATCAGCAGATTCATCGGTTCGCGCAAAAGCTTTTCCAGTGCATCCTGGCGGTCCTGCGTCGCGCCGCAAATGGTGTCGAAAAACCGGAAATGCTTTTGGATTTGCGCTTCGCCGTATTTTTGAATCATCGCATTGCGGAAACGGCGCTGGACTTCTTCCGTTTCGCCACGAAGCATTGTGGTCTGGTTTGCGACGCCGACGGCCTGCAGATGCAAATCGGGGTCAAATCCATCTGAATGCGCTCCTTTGAATTTTTCGAGAAATTCATGCTTGTTGCCGCCGTTCAAAATGTAATTACAAACGTAATCTGTCTCGCCCAAATTATAGACGACGAGATAATGTCCGCTGCCGTAAGCGCGGGCCTGCGATGTCGTGGCTTTTGTTTCTTCGTGCTTGGCTTTTCCGTGAATGATGCTCGTGACGCTTTCTTTGGAGTATTGCCGCACCCGTTTCCAGACGCTCATCACGTCGCCGCAGGTGGTGTCCACGATGATGCAGCCTTTGGCCTCGATTTTTTTCCTCGTGCCGACTTCCGTGCCGAACGCGGGAATGATCACCGCATCGCCGGATTGCAATTGAGCCAGCTCTTCGTCCGTCGGTTTGGGCGAAATGATTTTGATTCCCATCTTGTCAATCTGGTCGTTGACTTCGGGATTATGAATGATTTCGCCAAGCAGATAAATGGGCGTATGCGGCGCGACTTCGGAAAAATACTTCTTGGCCGCGTAAGCCAGGTCAATCGCGCGTTCGACGCCGTAGCAGAAGCCGAATTCCTTGGCCAGTTTCACGGTCAAATCGCCGGACGAAAGCACGCCGCCGTTGGCGCGGATATTTTCGACCAGTTCGCTGCGGTAATGCGACAGCACTTGTGCCTGCACCGCTTCCATGATGTCGGGACGGCGCAGATTGATTTTCTTTTGAGCGGATGGAGCCTCGGTTGACATGACGCAAATAATTTAACAGGAACGCCCGAACCGTCTAGGCCATTTGTGCGGCCCGGCATTTGCGTTTCCATCAATAAAAGTTAAAATGTTTCATGGAGGGCGGCAAATCATCGAGAGGACAATTGTATTCCGCGCGATTTCTTTTCCTGAAAATTCAACCTCTTTGGCATGAAAAAGTTGCGTCCAAAAAATTCAATGGCCCATCCAGTCCGCCGGGAAAATGAAGAAGCTTTGGACAAAAACAATGGATTGGATTTCCGGCCGGGTCGGTGGCCGGGATCGAATTTGGATTGTTTTTCTGTTGGCGATGGCATTGGGATTGGATGGCGCGGATCTGGGCACAGTCGGCGCGATGTCATCCATTTTGCAGACCCGTTTTTCAATTTCGAAAATAGAAATCGGCCTGCTGATTTCCGTCTCCAAAGGCATCGGTATTTTCTCAGCGCTGTTTTTTGGCGGTTTCGTGGATCGCACATGCCGCACACGGCTGCTGGCGATCATCGTCGGGCTATGGGCCGTGGCGATTATTGCCTGCGGCGCAGCTCCATCATTTATGTTTTTGCTTGGCGCGCGGATGGTGCTTGGCGCGCTGGCGGCGGCAACGCTTCCCTGCACGGCCTCGCTCATCGGCGATTATTTTCCTGGCCGTGATTGGGGGAGGATTTACGGCTACATTCTTTCTGGTGAAATGATCGGGACCGGTTTTGGTTTTATCGTTTCAGGAGAAATGGCGCATTTTTGGTGGCGGCTGGGATTTTGGATTTTAGCGATTCCGTCCATTCCGCTGGCGTGGTTTATTTACCAATTACGTGAACCTGAACGCGGAGGACAAAGACGGCGCGCCGCCAAAAACGGGGAAGATGACGAACGGCTGATTGGAAAAAAGGCAAAGGAAGCGCAGGTGGAGCCGCGCAAACGGCTTGTCCGAAACGACGATCCGGCAACTAAATCGATTTGGTGGGCGATCAAATATGTTTTGTCCATCCCGACCAATGCCGTTTTAATCATCAGCTCCGCGCTCGGCTACGCGTTTTTCTCGGACGTCCGGACGTTTGGCGTGGAATACGCCCAGCACGGCTACGGTTTAAGCCGCACGGCCGCCGTGGGAATGTTGGCCATCCTGGGAATCGGCGCGATTGCCGGCGTTTGGGTAGGCGGAACGCTCGGAGACAGATTACTGGCGAAAGGACATTTGCCGGCGCGCGTTTGGGTGGCGACGGCATTTTTCTGCGCGAGCGTGGTTTTGTTTTTCTTCGGATTCTTTTTCGCAATTCTTTGGCTTTCGATGATTCTTTTCGTTTGCAGCAGTTTCTCGCTTGGCGCCGTGAATCCTCCGCTGGATTCGGCCAGATTGGACATCATTCATCCCAGACTTTGGGGACGAGCTGAATCGGTGCGGATGGTTTTGCGCAATGCAACCGAAGCCGCCGCGCCGGTCACGTTTGGATGGCTGGTTTCCGATTTCGGCGGCGGAGCAACCGGTTTGCGCAACGGATTTTTTATCATGCTGATTCCGCTGGCAATCGCCGGTGGAATTGCGTTCATCACATTCCGGACCTATCCGGCAGATGCCGCCGCGGCTACTGCCTATCGCAAAAATACAATCAACGGCGCCGGTTCAGACGACGAACGCGAAAATCCAAGCGAAAAGGAATAGTAAAATATATTGCGTGCGATTCAATTTCAGCGCAGGGCTTTCCACGCTTTTCGCAATGCAAAAACCGTCAACGCAGAAATTCCAATCACCGCCGCCGCGCGCGCGGCCTTGACCGGCGACGGAGCAGGGGGCTTGGGATCGCGCATCCGTTCCGGGAATTGCGCGTGAAGGCGATGGCTTTTTGATTTACGGGCGATCCGCATCAGTTCGGCCGTATGCAAAGCATGTCGACCGACGCCGGATTGTTCGAGTTGTGTCTTGCAGGAAAATCCGTTGGCGACAATGACGGTAGATTTTTCCGCTTTGCGCGCGGCGGGCAGCAATCCGACTTCGGCGCATTGCATGGATAAATCATATTTGCCGGATTCAAATCCCCACGATCCAGCGAGACCGCAACAGCCGCCTTTGACTTCCTCGGCTTCCAATCCCATTCCATCTTTGAGCAATTTCATCTCGGGGTTCATGCCGCCGGTCGCTTTGTGATGACAATGTCCCCACACGACCGCTTTGCCGTTGAGCCGCGGAATATTGATTTCGTGCTTCTGGAAAAATTCCGACCAATGATAAAAATTTTTCTTCAATCGCGCCGCGTCCGGATCTTTCGGCAGGATTTTCGTCAATTCATCTTTGAACACCGCCACGCAACTCGGCTCCATTCCCACGATGGGAATGTCCATGCGGATTTCATTTCGCAATTGTTGGATCGTGCGGCGCAGATATTTTTCCGCCATGTCGAGAAATCCATAATCGTAGAGCGGACGGCCACAACAAACGTGTTGCATCGGCATCATCACGCGGAAACCCGCCGCTTCCAGCGCTTCAACGCAGGCCGTGCCGACGTCCGTGTGAAAATGGTTGTTGAACGTGTCCGGCCACAAAATCACCGGCGGGCCGGTTTTGACTTTGCTGCCGCCGCGCCGGCGAAACCAGCTTTGCAAAGTAAGTGGCGCAAATTCGGGAATCTTCCGGCGTTGATCCATGCCGGTGACCAATTTAGCGATATTTGAAACGCCGGGCATTTTGGCAAAAAAATTGATCGCCTCCGGCAGCAAAGAACCAAGCCGCGCAAATTGATCAATGAATCCAAATGCATACATGTAGCGTTTGCGAAAACGTTTCGGACTTTGGTAGTGATGATATAAAAACTCCGATTTGTAGGTCGGCATGTCCACATGCACGGGACAATCGCTGGTGCAACCTTTGCACGCCAGGCACAGATCCAGCGCATCGTAAACTTCTTTGCTCTCCCAGCCATCCTCAATGACATTGCCCTGCAGCATTTCAAACAGCAATCGGGCGCGCCCGCGAGTGCAATGTTTTTCCTCCCGCGTCACGATATAGCTCGGACACATCACGTCCACGCCTTCCGGCTGACGGCATTTCCCAACGCCGACACAGCGGATGGCGGCATGAGAAAAGTCGTTGTGGTCTTCAGGATAAGCGAATTTCGTTTTCACCGGCTGCGGATGGAAATTTCGCAATTTGAGAAATGCGTCCACCGGATACGGTTGAACGACTTTTCCAGGATTCATCTTCCATTGCGGATCCCAAATGCGTTTGAATTCGTTCATCGCCTGCACCAATTCCTTGCCGTATTGCTTGTGCAAAAATTCCGCGCGTTGCTGGCCGTCGCCGTGTTCGCCGGAGAGGGAGCCGCCGTAGGCGACAACCAAATCCGACGCTTCATCCAAAAATTTGCGGTATTGCCGCACGCCGGCAAGACTCCGCAAATTGAATGAAATGCGCGAATGAATACAGCCCTGTCCGAAGTGACCATAAATCGCGCCGTTAAGTCCAAATTTGTCGTAAAGTTTTCTTAAATCGCGCAAATACGGAGCGACTTTGTCCGGCGGCACGGCGGAATCTTCCCAACCCGGCCAATGATCTTTTCCATTTGGCGGAAACGCCGTTGCGCCCAGGCCGCCTTCCCGGACTTTCCAGATCAATTCGCTGGTTTTATCGTTTTCAAAAATTCGGATGCGGTCTTCAGCGTAATGCTTTTTTTGGACCAGCCAATCGCGAAAGCGATACGAATGCTCGCGCACTTGGTCCATGCTGTCGCCGCCAAATTGGATCAGGAGCCAGGAACCCTTTCCGCTGCGCGGCAATTCCTCCAATCCTTTTTCATCCATGTGCTCCAGCTTTTCATTTTCGAACAACTGATGATCCACCGCTTCCAGGCCGATCGGTTTCCACTCCAGGATTTCCGCGATATGTTCGGCAGCATCCGGCAAATCATTGTATTGCAAAACGACGGTGATGCGTTTCAACATCGCCGGCGTCAGCATCAAAGTCACTTCCAATGCCGTCACGCAGGTGCCTTCCGTGCCGACGAGCGCGCGGGCGACGTTGAATCCGCGTTCGGGCAAAAGCTCATCCAGATTGTAACCGGAAACGCGCCGCGGCACTTGCGTGACCGGGGCAAATTTTTTTCGGATCAAATCCGCGTAACGATCCCGCAACCCGCGAAGCTGGCGATAGATTTCGCCTTTGCGCCCGCCGGCGGCGATGATTTCATCCAAATGCGGTTCTTCGTTGACGCCGACGCGAAAGCGGTCGCCTTCGTAAGTCACGATGTCCATCGCATAAACGTTGTCCGACGTGCGCGGGCCGGGGCCGAACAATTGCGATTGCACCGAATGAATGCCGCAGGAATTGTTGCCGATATTTCCGCCGATGGTGCAATACGCATGCGTCGAAGGGTCGGGGCCGAAAAGTAAATTTTGTTTGCCCGTGGATTCATTGACCTTCTCGTTGATCGCGCCGGTTTGCACCGTCACTAATTTGCGTTCGACATTCGTTTCGCCGATATGCGTCAGATATTTTGAATTGTCAATCACCACGGCGAAATTCACAGTTTCGCCGGACAAACTCGTTCCGCCGCCGCGATTGCAAATCGGCGCGCCGTAACGGCTGCAGATTTGGTGGGCTGCGACGACATCGTCCAACGTTTTCGGCACCACGACCCCGAGCGGAACCTCGCGGAAATTCGACGAATCCGTGGCATAAAGCCCGATGCTCGCGCGGTCGAAACGCACTTCGCCCTGGAGATTTTTTTTGAGGTCGCGCTCCAACGCTCTTACATCCACATGTTTTGCATGGCCGTCATGCCCGTTTCCGGCAGCAGTATTTGCGGGATGTTCGCGGTGTGATTGTTCCGGAATTCCATCCGCGCGTTTCGACGCAATAAGTGTCGCCATAGTTTTTCCCTGGTTAATGCGTGACGAGTGTCTCTTTGAATTCAACCGCTTTGCCTTTGGCGGATTTTTTCATGATCCCCCAGCGTTCCGGTTCATCGCTGATCAGCGCGGATGCCATTTTCCGGGCCATCTCAAATTTGATATGCGGCGGCAGCGGCGGAGTTTCCTGGTCAGTCTTCACTTCGAGCACGACCGGCAAATCTGTGGTGTTCAATGCTTCGTCCCACGCTTCACCCATTTTTTCAGCGCGGTCGCAGTAAATTCCTTTGAAGCCGAGCAACATGGCATATTTCGCATACGGAAAATCGGGAATGAATTGCGTTCCCATGAATTTCGGATCGCCGGCGAGAACGCGTTGTTCCCACGTGACCTGATTCAAATCCTGGTTGTTGAAAATGCAGAAAATGAACGGCGCGCCGCTTTTCATCAGGCGCGGCAAATAGCGTTTGACGGTGATCATTTCGTTCATGCCGTTCATTTGAAACGCGCCGTCGCCGACGACCGCGATGACCGGGCGGTCGGGAAATGCGAATCGCGCGCCGATGGCGTAAGGCGTTCCCGCGCCCATCGTTGCCAGCGTGCCGGAAAGCGATGCCTCCATGCCTTTGCGCATCTTCAAATGCCGCGCCCACCAATTCGTGGCCGAACCGGAATCGGCCGTCAAAATGCAACCGTCCGGCAGGCGTGGACTTAATTCATGGATGACGCGTTGGGGATTCATCGGCTCGCCTTTTTGCAGTGCGCGGTCTTCGAGCACGGCATGCCATTGCCGGACTTCCTTTTCAATTTTTTCACGCCAGGAACGGTCTTCCTTATATTTCAACAGCGGCATCAGCTCGCGCAACGTGCATTTGGCATCGCCGACGAGCGGGACGTCCACGGGAAAACGATTGGCGATGTAGCGACCGTCAATGTCAATCTGGACGCATTTGCAACTGCCTTCCTTCGGCAGCCATTCCGCATACGGAAAGCTCGTGCCGACCATGAACAATAAATCGCAGCCCATGACCATGTCGTTGCTCGGTTTGGTTCCGAGCAATCCGATTGGCCCGGTGACAAATGGCAAATCATCGGGCGGATGCGCGCGTCCGAGCAACGCTTTGGCAATTCCGCAACCGAGAACTTCCGCGGCTTCGATGACTTCGTTTTCGGCCTTTGCCGCGCCTTGTCCGACGAGCATGGCGACTTTTTTCGCGCTGTTCAACAATTCCGCCGCGCGTTCCAATTGAGCTTTCGGCGGCATGATTTCAGGTTGAATCCAGCCGATCGAAGAATAGACCGAGCCGTGCATTCGCGGCGGCGCTTCCATAGCCTTTGATTCCTGGATGTCTTCCGGAAAAATCACGGTGCTGACGGAGCGCGTCGTCATGGCGATGCGAATTGCGCGATCAATCGCGTGGCGCGCCGAAGCGGGATGCGTCACCGTTGTGACGTAAGCGGAAACGTCTTTGAATAAAACGTTCAAATCCACTTCCTGTTGATAATCGGCGCCGATCGAAAGCTGTTTTTGTTGGCCGATAATTGCGACGACCGGTTGGTGGTCCATTTTCGCATCGTAGAGCCCGTTGAGCAGATGAATTGCACCCGGGCCGGAAGTGGCGATGCATACGCCGACATCGCCGGTAAATTTGGCGTGCGCCGTGGCCATGAACGCGGCCATTTCTTCGTGACGCACCTGGATGAATTCCGGTTTGCCTTCGGCGCGATGAAATGCGCCGAGAAATCCATTGATGCCGTCGCCGGGATAGCCAAAAATCCGTTCGATGCCCCATTCTTTGAGACGATTCAAAACATAATCTGCAACTTCACCACCCGGACCGGGCCCCGTTTTTCCTTTTCCAACCGTTGCCAATGACATGATTTTCTCCTTTTCTTTGCGACGATCTGTATGACGCCGGGAGAATTAAGCCTTTACGATGCCAATAGGGGAAAGGGTTGAATTTGCAAGAATTCAGCGGCGAAAAAAGTCATCGGCATTGTCGAATGCAATACGCATTGTCCGGCACAATAATTTTGCAAAGTGAACGCAAACCTTGCCGCCGCTGATTTCGTGGACAAATAAAAATTCGCGGAATATGCTGATTCAACCCGATGAATGATGTGACGCAAATTCTTCAAGCTGTGGTCAACGGCGAAAGCAATGCATCGGAAGAATTGTTGCCGCTGGTGTATGGCGAACTGCGTCGGCTGGCGGCAGCGCGGATGTCGCAGGAAGCGGCCGGCCATACGTTGCAACCCACCGCGCTGGTGCATGAAGCGTGGCTGCGCCTACTCGGCCACAGCCGTCAACCCTGGCAGAACCGCGCGCATTTCTTCAATGTGGCCGCCGAGGCAATGCGGCGAATCCTGATTGAGCACGCGAGGCGCAAATCCGCGTTGAAGCACGGCGGCGGACAGCAAAGGCTGAACATTGAGGATCTCGAATGCGCCGCCCCGTCTCCCGATGATAAAATGCTGCTGGTGGACGCGGCTTTGGAACAACTGGCCAAAAGCCATCCCGAGCGGGCGAAGGTTGTGGTGATGAAATTTTTTGGCGGGATGACCAATGAGGAAGTCGCGGAAGCCATGGGCATCGGCGAGCGGACGGTGTATCGCCATTGGGAATGCGCCAAGTTGTGGCTGTATGACAAGCTGGCTGGTGAAGAATGATTTTTTTTGTGGCAGAAATCCTCCTTCCGATTGCGCTTAAATCAATAAAGCCGTTATGACGGATGAAACAATCAATCGGGCCGAAGAGGTATTTTGCGCGGCGCTTGACCTGACGCCGCAGGAACGTGGGGCTTATCTGGACCGGGTTTGCCGGAATGACCCCGGACTTCGTGCCGGCGTGGAGCGGATGTTGTTGCGGCAATCACGGGCGGACGATTTTTTCAAAGGCACTCAGGCGGCAATCAATATCGCACAAATCGCCGAGGAATTGGATGCCGGGCCGCCGCCGACTTTGCCTCAGGATTTTCCGGCGGAGGAGGAAAAACAAGTCAGCTCTTACAAGTTGCTCCAGAAGATTGGCGAGGGCGGATGCGGCGTCGTTTATATGGCGGAACAGGAAAAACCGGTTCGCCGCCGGGTGGCGCTCAAGATCATCAAACTCGGAATGGACACGAAAAGTGTCATCGCTCGCTTCGACGCGGAACGCCAGGCCCTGGCGATGATGGACCATCCAAATATTGCCCGGGTGCTCGAGGCGGGCGCGACGAAATCGGGGCGTCCGTATTTTGTGATGGAACTGGTGCGCGGAACGAAAATCACCGAGTTGTCTGACGTCAATAATTACGATCTGCGGCAACGGCTGGAGATGTTTATTCAAGTTTGCCAGGCCGTCCAGCACGCGCACCAAAAGGGCATCATTCATCGGGACATCAAGCCTTCGAATATTTTGGTGACCATGCGCGACGGCGTGCCGGTGCCCAAGGTGATTGATTTCGGCATCGCCAAGGCGACGGGCGGCGAGCGGCTAACGGACCTGACGGTGTTCACCGCCTACGAGCAATTCATCGGCACGCCGGCGTATATGAGCCCGGAACAGGCGGAGATGAGTGAAATGGACATTGACACGCGCAGTGACATTTACAGCCTGGGCGTGCTGCTTTATGAGCTGATGACCGGACGCCAGCCATTCGACCAGAAGGAACTTCTCCAAGCCGGGTTAAGCGAGATGCGGCGAACCTTGCGGGAACGGGAACCGCTGCGTCCGTCCACCAAAGTCGCCGGGTTGAACGCGGATGAATTGACGCAAACCGCCATGCATCGCCGGATCGAGCCGCCACGACTGCGGCTGCTCTTGAAAGGCGATCTGGACTGGATTGTGATGAAGGCGCTGGAGAAGGACCGAAAACGCCGTTACCAGACGGCCAATGCCTTGGCGGCGGATGTTCAGCGATATTTGGACAATGAACCCGTTGTGGCGCGCCCGCCCAGCCGGCTGTATCGCTTTCAGAAATTGGTCCGCCGAAATCGGGCAGTTTTTATTTCTGCCGCAGCGGTAAGCTTGGCTCTGGTCGCGGGATTTGGCACGTCCACCTGGTTGTTTTTCAAGGAACGACAGGCGCGGATAGAAGCGCAACGAGGCCGTGAAGCCGAGGCACTGTTGCGACGGAAAGCCGAGGCGCGTGAAATCATCGCGCGGGCAATGTCGTTGATTGAAAGCAGGCGGTTCGAACAAGCGGACGCTCTGGTCGAACCACTGCTTGCTTCCGATGTGGCGGACGTGGGGATGGAAGTGTTTCGTCCGCTGGGTGACTGGGCGGTTCAAAATGGCAATTGGCAACGCGCCGCCAAATACTATTCGGTGGTCGTGCGCCTGGACCAGTTCGAGCGCACGGCGGTTTCCTTCAGGGATTACACCCGATACGCGGTGGTGTTGGCCGAACTGGGCGAGCGCGCGACATATGAACATTTTTGCCGCGAACCGATCAAGCGGTTTGGCAGCACCAGTGACCCGACGATTGAAGAACGCCTTTTGAAAAATAGCCTGCTGCTGCCGCCCACTCCGGAGTTGCTGGCCAGGCTGGCGCCCTTGGTCAGTCGCATCGAGCGGACCATTCCCACCAACGTTCAGTCCGCTTCTTACAACGACTTGATTCCATGGCGGTGTTTGGCGCTGGCATTGTTTAATTATCGTGGCGGCGATTATGCTGAAGCCGCCAGTTGGAGCACGCTTGGCCTGACAACTGGCACCGGCCAGCCTTTGGCGCGCGAGGCCAGTCTGCTGGCCGTTCTCGCCATGGCCAACCACCAGTTGGGCCGGGATGTCGAAGCCCGGGCCAAACTGGGGAAATCGCATCAAGAAATAGAAGAACGCTTCAAGACCCCGTTTGTATACGCTGATGACCAGTTCGATTGGCTTCTGGCCCGGCTCCTGGAACGCGAAGCCGCGGCGAACATCGAAAACTCCGCGCCCGCCTCGAAATAGCCGCCGTGTTTTTGTCGTTCTCCAATCAGTTGGCACGCAATTTCCGCTTTCAAACATCGCAAGTCCTAGCGCTTGGGCGAAACTTTTCGGTGAAGGAGGAAATTAATTGGCGGGAATCCGCCGTTGAATTTCGCAATTCCATATAACCTCGACGCACATTACGATGATTTGTTCCATGTCTGAATCAAACTGCATGATTGAAAATGCCCGGGCTAAAAGCGGGAAAAGCAAACACATGAACTCGAAACGTTATTGGTGTGGCCCCAATAATTACTCCGATAACATCTGGTTCTGGTTGCGTCACTTTGTCTTGTTGTGGTTTCTATTCGCCGGTTTGAGGAATGGACTGGCCGCAGAACCGACCGATGCCGGTCCCAAGCCGTGGGGCGACTGGCCGCGCTGGGGCGATCAGGGTGACGGCACGTATCGCAATCCGGTGTTGCCCGCGGATTACAGCGACATTGATTGCATTCGCGTGGGCTCGGATTATTACGCTATTTCCTCCACGTTCCAGTATTCGCCCGGCGTGGTGATTTTGCATTCCAAGGATTTGGTCAATTGGCGAATTCTTGGCCACGTCATTGACGACGTAACGCAGATTGGGCGGGAACTGAATTGGAATCGCATGAACCGCTACGGGCACGGCATCTGGGCCGGGGCGATTCGCTATCACGACGGCAAGTTTTGGGTTTATTTCGGCACGCCGGATGAGGGTTACTTCATGAGCACGGCGACCAATGCCGCCGGCCCGTGGCAACCGCTGCATTGCGTGTTGCATGAAGCGGGCTGGGATGATTGTTGTCCGTTCTGGGACGACGACGGCCAGGGCTACTTCGTGGGAACGTGCTTCAAGGACGGTTACAAAACTTGGCTGTTCAAGCTTACGCCGGACGGACGCGCTCTGGTTCTCGGCTGGCGCGTGCTGTTGAACGAAGGCAGCCATCGCGAAGCCAACAAACTCTATAAAATCAACGACTGGTATTATCATTTGTTCAGCGAATACAAACCCGGGGTGGGCCGCTATGTGATGATGCGACGCGCCAAAAAAATCGCCGGGCCTTATTCGGAGGCGCATCAGCTCAGTCACGCCCGACCGGAAGCGCATGAGCCGAATCAAGGCGGCCTGGTGCGGACGGAGCAGGGGGACTGGTATTTCTTTACCCATCACGGCCACGGCGATTGGGAAGGGCGTCCCGCCAGCCTGTTGCCGGTGACGTGGACCAACGGCTGGCCGATTATCGGCAAAGTGGGCAGCGACGGTATCGGCACAATGGTGTGGTCGGGACGCAAACCGGTTTCAAACACGCCGATTGTCACGCCGCAGACGGATGATAATTTCAACGGACCGAAACTGGGCGTGCAATGGGAATGGAATTATCAGCCGCGAGCGGGTAAATGGTCGCTGACGGAGCGTCCCGGCTTCCTGCGGTTGCACGCGTTCAAGCCGTTGCGGCGGGACCATCTTAAAACGGCCGGCGACACGCTGACGCAACGCTCTTTTCGCACGAGCACCAATATCGTCACGCTGGCGCTGGATTTGCGCGGTATGACCAACGGCCAGGTCGCCGGGCTGTGTCATTACTCAAAGGATTACAGCACCATTGCGACTCGTTGCCAGAACGGCGTCATCACGCTCGAATCCGCCCGCAACCAAACCATCACGCGCGGTCCGATACTGAGGACGCATAAACTATGGCTGCGCTCCACCTGGGGGCTCGATGGTAAAAGTAATTACTCCTACAGCACCAATGGAACGGACTTCATCACTTTCGGCGCGCCGTATCAACTCGGTTGGGGCGATTATCGCGGCGACCGCATTGGCATTTTCACTTACAACAATGACGCCGACGCCGGCTGTGTGGATTGCGATTCCTTCACTTACTATTATGATTCGCCGGCCACGCGCACCGGTTCCGAAAAGGCCGCGGCCAAATAATTTTTATGGCACGACATCGCATTCGCACAACACTGATCGCCACCATCCTGACTGCCGGTTTATTGCCGCTTCTGGCCCAAACGGCGGCAACTGCGGAGCAGAACGCCAACAGCGCCGCCAATCCCGTCGTGCAGACCAAGTTCACGGCCGATCCCGCCCCGCTGGTGCATGATGGCGTCGTTTATCTCTACACCGGCCACGATGAGGATGACGCGCACGGATTTATCATGCGCGACTGGCAGTGCTATTCGTCCACGGACATGGTGAACTGGACGGACCATGGCCCGATTGCTTCCTTGAAGACCTTTCCCTGGGCGGGGCAGGACAATGGCGCCTGGGCGTCACAAGTCATCGCGCGGAATGGCAAATTCTATTTTTATGCCGCCGTGTTCGTGAATGGGCGTCCCGAGAATGCCATCGCAGTCGCTGTGGCCGATAAACCAACTGGACCTTTCCGAGATGCGCTCGGACATCCGCTGGTCAGAGGGGATGGTTATATTGACCCGACCGTGTTTGTTGATGATGACGGTCAGGCCTATCTTTATTGGGGGAATCCCAATCTCTGGTATGTGAAGCTCAACCAGGACATGATTTCGACATCGGGCGAAATTGTCAAAGACGCTTCGTTTGCCAAGGTGCCGGGAAAGCCGGATCCCTTTCATTATCAGGAAGGGCCGTGGGCCTACAAACGCAATGGTCATTATTACATGGCCTATGCGTCCACGTGTTGCCCGGAAGGAATCGCCTACGCCATGAGCGATACCCCTGCAGGTCCGTGGGAATTCAAGGGATACATCATGAAGCCCGATCCGCGCTCCAGCGGTAATCATCCCGGCATCATTGATTACAAAGGCAGGTCTTATGTGTTTGGCTTCGATTACTGGCTGAACTTCGCACTGACCAAGCAGCACCGGGAGCGACGTTCGGTTTGTGTGGCGGAGATCCACTACAACCCCGACGGAACAATTCGCAAGATTCCGTGGTGGAACGAGGACAAAGCGGTGGAACAAATCGGCACGCTGAACCCCTACACGCGCACCGAAGCGGCGACGATCTGCTGGAGTGAACGGATGAAATCCGAGCCCGGCAGCCAGGGCGGAATGTGTGTTTATCCGACGGGCACAAATGCTTTCATCAAGGTGCAAGGGGTTGATTTTGGCCCAGGCGCAAAGTCCTTTGCCGCTTCAGCCGCCTCGACAGCCAAGGATGGGAAAATCGAGCTTCGTCTTGACAGCCCGACCGGTCCGCTTATTGGAACATGCATGGTGCCAAACACCGGAGACGTCGCAAAATGGACGACCGCATCCTGCCGGATCAAACATGCCGCCGGCGTCCATGACCTCTATTTCATGTTCACCTGCGGAAAAGCGCTGAGATTTGGCTGGTGGAAATTTGAATGATTTTTTTATGAGACCACTTCGGATGACTATAAAGTTGATCGCAACCATCATTGTTGCCTCAAGTGGACCACTTCTGTCTCTAACGGCAGCGCCGGTCCCGACCGCCAATGGCATCAGGCTCGGCTCGTGGAACACGCGGGTTGAGTTTGACGATGTGAAAGTCATGAGTGGAACGAATGTCGTGTTGAACGATTCATTTGACGCGCCAAATTCAGCCTGGCAGCGCGAGAGCGGCGACTGGCAGGTGACGGACAGCGTTTTGCGACAGGCTTCCGACGCCACGCCGGCGCTGATGAAATGTGCGTTCACCAATTCCGCGTCGAACTACACCGTTTCCGTCCGGGCCAGAAAAACCGGCGGCGCGGAAGGCTTTCTCGTCGGCTTCGGCGTGCGGAATGAACAGAATTTTTACTGGTTAAATCTCGGTGGTTGGAGCGACACCGTCAGCGCGGTGGAAAAGTCTGAGGGCGGCGAGCGCGATCCGATTGGTCCGAAGGTGGAAACCAAGATCGCAACCGGTCGCTGGTATGACATCAAAATTGAGGTGACGGGGCGGCGCATTCAATGCTTTCTCGACGGCCAACGAATCATTGACCTGACCGATGCCGGATTTGGCGCCGATGCTGCCGCGAAACTGCCGCCCGGCTACGACAAGGCCATGTTTGGCCAGGCGTTGATTCCCGACATGGTGGCCGATCCCAGCATCGTGGACATTAATGGCACCTTTTATTGTTACGCCACCACCGATGGCTGGGGACAAGGACTGGCCACGTCGGGCACGCCGGTGGTGTGGACCTCAAAGGATTTTCTGAACTGGAGTTTTCAAGGATCCAGCTTTCCTTCGGACTTCGATTTGAAGTATTGGGCGCCCAGCAGCCTCGTGCATCGGAACGGACGCTATTATTCATTTCCCACATTGGACGGCAAAATCACGGCGGTGGTGGCGGATTCGCCCTTGGGACCATTCCTGGCACCCGATGGGCAGCATGTCACCAAGGCAACGCTTCATCCATTTCCGATTGAACAAAGAAGCACCATTGACGCGGAAGTGTTCCTGGACGACGACGGACAGGCCTACATGGTTTGGTCGCGCCGCCGCATGGTGAAACTCAAGCCCGACCTGCGTTCGCCAGACGGTCCAATGATTACCATCCCTACCAAACGCCAGGGTTATTCCGAAGGACCGTATCTCACCAAGCGCGATGGCATTTACTATTACTTTTATACGCTCGGCGGCGGCGTGACTTACCAATACGCTTACATGATGAGCCGCACATCGCCGATGGGACCGTGGGAAGCTCCGGAACACGACATCATCGCCACGAGCGATCCTGCGGCAAAAATCTTTGGGCCGGGCCACGGCTGTTTCTTCCATCCGCAAGGCAGCGAGCAATGGTATTTTGTCTATCTCGAATACGGGCGCGGCGGCACGACGCGCCAGATTTACGCCGACAAAATGAATTTCAACGCCGACGGCACCATCCAGCCGATCAAGCTGACCAAGGCCGGCGTCGGCGCCCTGCGGCCCGATACGGAAACGACGCCGGAGCTGGCGTTGGATTGCCGGGCCACGGCCTCGTCCACCCGTCGGAATTACCGGGTGCGTCCAAGCAATTTGGACCGCGTGGAAACCTACGCGCCCGCGAATGCCGTGGACGATTCCAACGGCACGCGTTGGATGGCAGCGCCTGGCGACCTGTCGCCGTGGTTCCAGGTGGACCTCGGTGCGCCACGCGACATCCGCCGCACGGAAGCGTATTTTGTAAAACCCGCCGCCGGGCAGGCCTATCGTCTCGAATGGTCGCTTGATGAAAAACAGTGGCACCTTTATGGCGAGCACGATCATGTCGTCATCTGTTCTCCGCATCGCGATGAAAAATCGGTTCGCGCCCGGTATCTGAAACTGACGATTCTGAAAGGCGAACCGGGACTGTGGGAGTTTCGCGTCTATGGCGGGTCCGGCGACGCGCCGAGATAGTCTTCATGTCGGCTATTTGTAGAAACAATTCGGGTTAATCTTGGATATAAAGATTTTGTTACTGGGAACAGATTCTCATCGTTGCAATCGGGTGTTTTCGGGTGAAATATCCAGACGACCCCGGCCTATGAAATGCCTTGTAGCAATCTTATGCTTATCAAAGGAATTTTTCTTCATCTATTTCTCAACCAATCCGAACTGAACCCGGCGAAAACGCAAACAACCAACCAGTAAATGCCATATGAATAAAAACCACGCAAAGTTCGTTCGGAAGACGTGCCTCTCTGTGCTCATTTCAGGAGCCGTTTCATGCCTGGCGATGAGCGCCCAAGCATTCACTCACCCCTGCATTCCGGCCACCAGTGAAGACCTGGCTTACATCAAGGCCAATCTCAGTCAGCAACCTTGGAAACAGGGTTACGCCATACTCGCAAGCGACGGCCATTCTTCGCTGAACTACACGATGCAAGGACCATTCGGAACTGTCACCCGTAATCCGGACTTAAACCTCAGCCAGTGGCGGAACGACATGACCGCCGTCTGGGATCTTTCACGCATGTGGTATTTCACCGGCAATACTAATTACGCCCAGAAGGCGCACGACATTCTTATCGCGTGGGCGAATACGCAGACAAATTTTGGCGGACAGGAATCTGGCCTTGATCTTGGCGACTATGCCCATTGTTATGCTGGCGGCGCTGACATTTTACGCGGCACCTGGCCTGGGTGGACCGCTGCCGACACGGCCACGGTCAAAAACTATTTTCTAAATGTCTTCTGGCCCGCAGTCAGTGCCGGCGGCAACACGCCAGGCGAGTTCAACAAAGGCTTGCTTAACATGGAGGCCGGTATCGCAATTGCCGTTTTCCTGGACGACACCAACAAGTTCAACCATGTTGTTGATCTCTACCGCACCTACCCGGCCGCAGGACCGTTCAACATGTTGCCTACTGGTGAAACGGGTGAGACGGGTCGCGACGAGGGCCACGTTCAAGCTGGAATGCTGGGCGCCGCCTTCATTTCCGAAGTCACATGGAAACAAGGAATAGATCTCTATTCTGACTTGGACAATCGGCTGCTGGCCGTCGGCGAATACTACGCCCGCAATACCCTTACTCTTGATAATCCTTTCGTTCCTTATGGCACCGTTGATTACACCTACTATGCCGATAACGCCTATGCTTACGCTGCCAATCGGTCGGCACTTTATCTCATCCAAAACGCCTACAAAAACCGTCATGGTATTCCAACGCCTTGGATTGACACTAAGCTCCAGCAACAGAACGTTGACGGGGACAACTTCATATATGCGAGGACATCCGACTATACAACCGCCACTCCGCAGACGGCCGTTGTTCGTCCGGCGGTTTCATTAGCGTCGAGCGGGTTGACGTTGACAACATTGGGCAACAATTCCGCAGGCCGCAGCGCTGCTTACGCGAACGGAATCTGGACGGTGACCGGACTTGGAAACGGGGTCTGGACGGATACAGGTGGATCTGACGACTGCCAGTTTGATTATCGAGCGATGACCGGTGACTGCGCCATGGTTGCCCAGGTCACTTCGTGCACTTATTCAGGCTCACAAAACGGCAAGGCGGGATTGATGATTCGCGATAATCTTTCCCCCACCGTTTCGCAGCGCGCCTGGATATCGATTACGCCCACTTCAACGGGCACGAATCTAGTGGAATCTTACCAGAGTGGCTGGACCGAAACGTGGGGCGGAATCGGCTGGGAGCGTCGTTCGAATCCGCTTCCTCCGGAGCTGCCTTATTGGCTCAAAATTGAGCGCAGGGGCAACCTGATCACCACCTACAGTTCGCAGGATGGCACCAGTTGGTCCCCCATTGTCAGCTCCTATTATGGCAACCTGCCGTCCACCATTTATATCGGCCTGTTCATTTGCAGTGGAAATACGACGGCCAATACAGCTACTTTTGCCGACGTGGCGTTCACCGGTGGAAGTGGCGGCATGGTGACGATTCCGCCTGCTCCGGCGGCGGCGTTTGCCGATGGTTCCAGTGAAGCGATTACTGTGCGCTGGCTGCCATCGTTCGGCGCCACCGCCTATAATTTGCTCCGCTCTACCACTTCCGGCAGCGGCTATGCGGTCATTGCCAGTAACCTCTTCTCAACCACGACAAGTTATGTGGACACGTCGGCGGCTGCCGGCAAGACCTACTACTATGTGGTTCAAGCGGTAAATTCCGCCGGCACCAGCGGCAATTCGCCACAGTTCTACGGCTCCCGGCTTCCTGCGGCAATGGCTAATATCGCCTTCAGCGGCACGGCGACGGCATCCACCTACACTCAACCCATCGAAGCTCCTGATAAGGCTTTCGATACTGATCCGGGCAGCAAGTGGTTCGCTACGGCGGCAACGGGCTGGTTACAGTATGACTTCGGTGCAAACAATGCGCAGGTCATCAAGCGTTACACGGTTAGCAGTGCTGATGTGGCAACGCGCGACCCGAAAGATTGGACATTCCTGGGCTCGCAAGACGGCTCTACCTGGATCACTCTCGATTCACAGAACGGCCAGCTCTTTGCCAATCGAATGCAACAAAACGCATATAACATTGGCAACACCACCGCTTACCGATACTACCGGCTCAACATCACAGCTGACAATGGGGCAACTGCCGTGGCGCTCGCCGAACTCGGCCTGTGGAGTGATAGCGGACGAACCATCCCGGATGGTCGTTATCAATTCGTGAGCCGCAACAGCCGTAAAGTCATGGATGTATCCGGCGGTTCCATCGCTGCCGGTGCACAGCTCGTGCAGTGGAGTTACAATGGCGGCAACAGCCAGTTATGGGATATTGCCTGGCAGGGCAATGGCCGATATAGCGCCACTGGCGTCGCCAGTGCCAACGTGATAGACAACGGCGGCACTGCCAACAGGGGTGCCAATCTGACCATCCAATCCTGGAATGGAGGCACCAGTCAGCTCTGGCAAATTCTCCCCGACAGCGACGGCTTCTATCAAATCATATCGGCAAACAGCGGTTTGAACGTTGATGTCAGCGGCGCTTCGACTGCCGACGGGGCGAATATTATCCAGTGGACTCACAATGGTAACTACAATCAGCAATGGATGCCCAGCTTTGCCGGCGCGGGGACGATTGGCAGCCCTGTTGATCAGTGGAATTTTGACGAAACGAGCGGCACGACCGCTGCGGATTCAGTCGGTGCCGCTCCGGGCACATTGGCTGCCGGCGCCGGCTGGGCCGCTGGAAGGATTAACAATGCTGTTTCATTAAACGGCACCAGCACGAGTTATGACAGTTTTCCCACTGGCTTTGTCAGCACACTTGGGGACTTCAGTATCACGGGTTGGTTCAAACTGAACAGTGTCAGCACCTGGACGCGGATTTTTGATTTTGGAACTGGAACATCGGTGAATATGTTCCTGACACCAAGCGATGGCGCTACTATCCGCTTTGCTATTACCACTGGTGGCGGTGCCGGCGAACAGCGCATTAACGGCACATCAATCCCGTCAACCGGCATGTGGCATCATTTTGCCGTAACGCTGTCGGGGGCGGTCGGTGTTTTGTATATAGATGGCGTTGAAGTAGGCCGTAACAACAACATGACTCTCAATCCATCCAGCCTGGGAAATACCACGCAAAACTACATCGGCAAATCGCAATACGCCTCTGATCCCTATCTGAACGGATTTGTGGACGACGTGCAAATTTATAACTACGGTTTAAGTGCGCCGGAAGTTTCGAACTTGTTCAACAACCCGTAAAGCCAAATGAACGTTAGTCTTGAACAAGACTGAAAAATTCATTGTGGCGTTCCTGCTGGCGAACATTGCGTTGGCAGGAGCGCTGCATTTTTTTTCACCCGTCAAACCCGCAATCCCTGTTGCCGAACATGAAACAGTCAAGAGTTCAGCCGTCGAGATGCCATCGAATACTTCTATTCCCACGCGAACTGCTTTTACTTTCGACGGGTCTTCAGAAGACCTGAATCAATTCCGTCAGTGGGTCAAGAAGGATCCGGGCGCGGCCTGGGACTGGGCATTGAAACAGCCGGATAACGATCGCCGTGTCGAACTATTGGAAGCAATGTGTTATGAAATTGCGCAGGATGGCGACCCTGCGCGAGCGGTGACTTTGGCGGATAATTTGCGTCTAGCGGATCACGGGACCCTGGCAAATCTCGAACAGCAATGGGCGGAAAAAGATTTAACCGCCGCCTGTGAATGGGCCGTTGCAAAGCCGGCAGGTGATGAAAAAAATGAATTGCTGGAACGTGTCGCTTACGTGTGGGCGTCGGCGGACCCTGAAAACGCGGCGCAGCTCGTCGTTGAAAAAATGTCACCCGGCAATGCCCAAACCGAAGCAGTCATTTCCGTTTTGCATCAATGGGCTTCACGGGACTTCAAGGGAGCCATGGCCTGGGCGGAGTTATTTCCCGATGGCCAAATCCGTCAGCGGGCAATGAATGAATTGTCGGGTGTTCGGGAGTATTCACTTGCAGGCGGCACGCAAGAATCACTTCCTGGTGAATCATCGCGGTAAAACCGGATGTCGAAATCCCTGCAGCGCTGCTGAAAAGCTTAAATCAATTACTTAAACGCCATTTGAAGCGTAATTTACCAAAACATTTCATGTCCGTTCAATTCGCGGTCCAAGGCTTCCATCAAATAGTAATCGCCCCAGGAGGTGTAGCCGTTTTTGCCGCCCTGGCCGTGCTTCTGCACGCCGCAGCCGGCGTCATGGAAATCCACATAATCATCGTCGCAAAGCCGGGCCAATAAGGCCTGCTTGGCCTGGATAATTTCCTCATCCGCCGCGCCATGCCGGGCCAGTTCCTGGAAACCGCACACGGCAACCGATCCCGCCGACGCGTCCCGGACGCGGCCAAGGTGCGCCGGCTCATGAAAATCATTCCACGGCACGATTTCTTCATCCAGACTGGCGATGAATTTCTTCGCCAGCCGCAGGGAAGCTCCGAGATATTTCTCATTTTGCGTGTAGCCGTAACTCAGCGCAAAGCCATAAATGGCCCAGGCTGCGCCGCGCGCCCAATATCCGTTATTTGGATCGCCCAACGGCTGCCATGTTTCAGGATCGAAGCGATAAACATTGTTCGTGGAATCGTCCCGGCGGATGAAACATTTCAGGCACATATCGGCATGGCGCGTGGCGATTTCACGGAATTTTGCGTCACCCGTTTCATTGGCCGCCCAATACAACAACGGCAGGTTCATCAAGCAATCAATGATGGCCATGTTATCCGTTCGCATCCGGTCATCGCCGATGGGCGATTCAATCTCGTCCAGGCGTCCCCAGGCGCGGATGAAGTTGCCACGCGGGTTGAACCGTTGCGCGAGTAATTCAGCGGCGCGCAGGCCGACCTTGCGATGTTTTTTGTCGCCGGTCAACTTGTAAAGTGCGACAGAGTAGAGCGAGTAAAGGAAGCCGAGATCGTGATGGGTGTCCATGTAGTAAGTGAACACCTTCTCGCGGTAGTGTGACGCGAGACGAAGGACTTGATTTAGGAAGAATTCGTCCTCGGTTTGGCGCCAGGCCAGCAAGGCCATGCCGGTGAAAAATGAGGAGGTCCAGTTCCCGATCTCGTAGAAAGTTTCATTGAAGGCAAAATAATTGCCGTCCACCGCCCATGCCGCCGATTTGGGTTCATCGGCCAGACGTTGAATATTCAAACGTGTTTTGCCAAGGCAAAGGTCGTAAGTGTTCACCAACCGTTCATGTCGCGTGTCAATGATGACGGATGTTTTGGTCTTCAAATTGCTCATTATTTGCCTTCGCACCTGTTCTGTGCCGGGAGATGGAATTATTGGTCGGCCTAAAAACACGTGCCAGTGAAAGTTTTCCTTACCAGTAACAAAAGATATTCCGGCCGATGACTTCACCACCGCTGCTATGAATTAAAGGCATTCTGTTTTTGCGATGAACCGGGTTCGAAGGTGCTCGGCTGAAATCTAAAATAAATTGGCAGGAATTGATCGTTTTTTTCGCAATTTGAAATAGACCATGAATAACGATAGCGGATCAGCGAGTAATGCGAGCAGTATTGTCTGCCGGAAAGCCGGTCATTCATCGGGGGAAAAGCGTGTAACGGTTTATGATATTGCCAGAAGTGTGGGTGTTTCCCATACCACCGTGGCCCGCGCTTTGCGGAATAGCGAAGAGGTAACCAAAAGACGGCGGGAAGAAATTCAGCGCGTGGCCGCGGAAATGGGTTACTACCCGGATCCACATTTAGCTGCTTTAGCGAACTATCGCAAGATGGCGAGGATGAGCAGTTTTCAAGGCGTCGTGGCATGGATCAATCGTTGGCAGCAACCCGATCGACTGCGCAAATTTGGTGAGTTTGAAAGGTATTGGCAGGGTGCTGAAGAAGTTGCCAGCAAACAGGGCTTTAAACTGGAAGATTTCCGCTGGCCGCTGGATTGTTCAGCCAAACGACTTGAAGGCATGTTGGTGGCTCGCGGCGTGGAAGCGGTATTGATCCCGCCGCACAACGATTTGTTGGATTGGGAGGAATTTGATTGGAATAAGTTTTCCATGCTTCGTTTTGGCATGTCCGTGCAATCACCTGATTCCAACCTGGTGACAACGGATCAATTTCGCGCAACCGTGATGGCGGTCACCCGTATTCATGAGTATGGCTATCGCCGCATCGGGCTGGCCGTGGATCACGAATTGGATGAACATTTGGGCGGCAACTATTTCGGCGGATTTGCCTGGGCGCAGAAACAACTGAAACTTGGTTTCGAGTTGCCTCTGTTTGCCGCCAGCGCGGCGCTCCACCGTCGGGCGCCACAAGAAGAAGCCAAAAATTTTCGTCGCTGGCTTTTGCAGTATCAACCGGATGCGATTCTGACTACCCAGCCGTATCTGCCTGCATTACTCCATGACTTGGGCTATCGCATTCCGGAGGACATCGCCGTGGCGGGAACCAGTGTTTGTGATATTCCGGTGGATGCCGGAATTGACCAACGTTCGGTTGAAATCGGGCGGATTGCCATGCAAATGTTGGTCAAGCAGATCAATGTTGGCGAACGCGGCGCTCCCTTAAACCCTTGCCGGATTTTAGTCGAGAGCCAGTGGCAGGACGGCCAAACGCTTCCGCCTAAAATTTAAAATGACAATGAATGTCTTCTTGAATTACCGGTCTGGTTTTTTGTTGCAGTGTATTTTACTGGGAACAGACCGTTTCTCTCGCGTTTCAAGGCGGAAATAAATGAAAATAGTTTTATGTCACCCGTAATTTTCTCACCAGCCTCCAAGCTGTCGCAACTTTCAATATTACCTGAATCCAACCACCAGACCCATAAAACAGAAAACCCCATGAAAAAATCAGTTCTCAAAATTCTGTGCGCGCTCGTGATGACGGCGCTATCCACAGTTACCACTTTTGCAACCACCGGCACTTGGAATGTGGATGCTGCTGGTAACTGGAGCGTTGTCGGGAATTGGAGCGGCGGCGTGCCCTCGGCAGCGGGCGACACCGCCAACTTGACTTTCGATATCACCGCCGCACGCGCGGTGACCTTGGATGCTGCCGAAACGGTGGGCACCTTGAATATTGGCGATCCGGCATCTCCTTTTTTTGGCTACACGCTGTCCGGAACATCCGCCTTGACGTTTGATAATAGTGGCAGCGGCGCGCTACTGAATCAGGCAACTGTGGGTGGTGCCGTGGATGCGATTTCAGCGCCGTTGTCATTGGCGGATAATTTGACAATTTCTAATGTCAACGGCTTGACGCTTTCGGGTATCATTAGTAGTTCGGGGTCGGTCGCGCTAACGAAGAATGGTGTGGGTGGTTTGATAATTTCCGGTGTGAATACCTTTACGGCGAACAATATTTTTGTGAATGCTGGCACACTTTATATGCCAAGATCGGGGGCGAACAACGGCGCTACCAGCGCCCTGGGCAATGTTTTGGGCGGGGGGATGAATATTTACATCAACCCTGGCGCGACGCTTTCCAGTGGTAATAATAATTGGTTTGGCAACGCTACGCTCGCCGACAGCAGTCTGCCGACCTTCAATATCACTGGTGGCACATTGGTCATCACGAATAACTATACAACCATTGGTGCGTTGAACCTTACTAACGGCGCTACGGTGACCAGCACCGGCACGGGCGGCGGCAATTATTACGGCTTTCAACTGCGTGGTAATGTCATCGTCGGCGGCACGAGCCCTTCGACGATTTCCGGTAGCCGGGATTATCATCTCAATGTCAACACAACGTTTGATGTCGAAAACACGGGGGGTTCTCCCGCCGACCTCACCGTTTCGGCAAACTTGCGGAACCTTTCGGGCGATTTCGGAAATGCGGTGGGTAGTTTTACCAAGAATGGTCCGGGAAAAATGATGTTGACCGGAGCAGCCAATGTCTTTTCCGGCTCGGCGACGATCAATGCGGGCATTCTTCAAATCGGCGACGGAACAGCTAATAACGGTTCAATGGCTGCCTACATTGATGACGAGGCCGTCTTGATTTTTGCGAATCCGACGGCTTGGACTTATACCAATTACATTGTCGGCGCCGGCGATCTCATCAAGACTGGCGCGGGAACATTGACGCTTTCGGGAACTTCTTATTACACCGGCTCCACGGTCATTAGCAATGGCGTCGTGAATTTTTCATCACCCCAAAGTATCTCCGGTTCTATTACTGTGAACGACGGCAGCGCCTTGGCGGTGTCAGCTTCGACCGATGCAAATCATTTATCCCCGAGTAGCCTGACGGTTGGCAACAGCACAGGCGGAACGCTTCAGTTCAGCCTCGGAGGATCGATTACCGGGCCCAATGCGAACACATTGTTGGAGCCGGGAAGTTTGACCTTGAACGGCATCACGGCGATTGTCATTTCCCATTGTCCGCAATCGGTCGGTTCCTATCCGTTGTTCAACGGCTATGATGGCGCCAGTCCGCTGACACTGGCTTCACAACCGGCGGGCGTTCTCGGAGAGATTACGGCCAGCGGCGGAGTCGTCTATTATCAGGTAACCAACACCGTGACGGATGTGTGGACCTCCCAGGTCGACACCAATTGGGATACTGTCACGGCCAATTGGACCAATAACCTTCAGGTGACCACTTATAGTCAGGGCGATCCCGTTCAATTTGACGACACGGCGAATGGCACCAGCCCGCTGATGGTTAACATCGTCAGCAGCATTTCGCCCAACGCGATCACGGTCAGCAATGTGAGCAAAGCCTATGTCATCGGCGGCCAGGCGGTCTCCGGCGTAACCGGGCTGACCAAGACGGGGAGCAACGCGCTCACGCTTACCGGCACAAACACGTTCACCGGTGATCTGGCGATTTTGGGCGGCACGCTGGCCATCGGTAACGGCGGGGGTGGACAATTGGGGGCCGGTGCCTTTGCCGGCAACATTGATGACGAAGCGCTGCTGCAATACAGCAGCAGCAATGCCCAAACCTTGTCGGGAATTATTTCAGGGCCGGGCGCCTTAGTGGTGACCAACGGCACGCTGACCTTGAATGGTGCGAACACCTACAACGGCGGCACGACGCTGAGCAATGGAACGGTCGTCTTCGGCAACGGTAACGCTTTGGGCGCCGGGGCGGTCACCACAACGGGTGGCACACTTAAATGGAGTTACGTTTCAGGAAACACGATATTGACGAACAACCTGGCGGTGAATGGTCCCACCACGCTCGATGTGGCTAGTGGCAACTGGACCATGAACGGTAATCTCACCGGCAGTGGCGCCATTACCCGCGGCACCGCGGCTACATTGTCGCTTTATCTCGGGGGGGACAACGGCGGCTTTACCGGCACATTCACGGTTCCGGCCAATGGAAATGCCGTCGTTCGTTTTAACAGCGCGACCGCAGGCAGCGCCAACGCCAGGTGGGTTTTCAATCAAAATGTCAGCGGACGCTTGTCGTTGTTCTCCGGCACAATGAACTTTGGCTCCATGACCGGCAGCGGATTTGTCCAACAAGCAACTACCGGCACAACCACCCTTCAGGCGGGTGCCTTGGGGTTAAACGATGTTTTTTCGGGTGTGATGCAGCAGGCGAATGCGGGAGATATCCTGGTCTTCTCGAAGGTGGGCACGGGCCGGATGACGCTCTCCGGCGCGAATACTTACGCGGGTGGCACGATCATCAGCAATGGCGTTCTTTGTGTCAGCAATAGTGCGGCGTTGAGCACCAGCGGCAACATTACCTTCGGCGGTGGCACCTTGCAGTATTCAGGAGTCAATGGGGCTGATTATTCCTCCCGTATTGCCAACAGCACAGCACCGATTTCAATTGATCTCCAGGGAACGAACGTGACTTATGCCTTTGCATTGCCTTCAAGCAATACCGGCGGTTTGGCGCTCACAAATTCGGCGGCCGCCGGCAC
>DASTWS010000006.1:0-140890 GCA_035776755.1 Verrucomicrobiia bacterium | reverse complement strand
ACCAACGTGTAAGGTCCACCGCTCGTGGTCGCACGATAAATTTTATTGTTCGTGATATTCGGGCTCGTGGATTGGGTCCAGTTCAGCGCGATTTGTTTCTTTCTCGGAGAGGACGCCGTCAAGCTTGTCGGCGCGGCGGGCAACGTCGGCGCACTTGGAGTGGCGCTGACCTGATCAGAGTTGGCGCTTTCGCCGGAACTATTGACCGCCGACACGACATAGTAATAGGTCGTGCCGTTCGCCAGTGATGAGTCGGTATAGGTTGGGCTGGCGACGCCGGTGGCAATCGTGGTGTAAGGCCCGCCGTTCACGGTCGCGCGTTTGACATTGTAACTGCTTGCGCCGGTGGAAGCCGTCCAGCTTAAAGCAACTTGAGCATTGCCAGCCGTCGCGCTTAGGCCGGTGGGAGCAGATGGAATCGTCATTGCGCCCGCATAAGCGGACAAGGCGCTTTCCCCGCTGGAATTAACCGCCGAGACGCTATAAAAATAGGTCTTTCCACCCGTCACCGCCGTGTCTGAATACGAGGTCGTTACTGCAAGATTGGCCAGCAAATTGTAAGGACCACCGCTGCCTGTGGTCGAGCGATAGACGTTGTTCCCCGTAACATCAGGGCTGGCAGATTGTGTCCAGTGCAGATTCACGACCCCGCTGCCTCCCGCTGCGCCCAATGCGGTTGGCGCGGCCGGCAGCGTGTTGGCGGTAAGGGTGAGCGCAATGGTGGTCGTATGGCTGAGCAATCCGCTCGTGGCGGTGATGGTCACGTTGGTGGTGCCGGACGTGACGTTGCTGGATGCCGTGAGTGTCGCGATGCTCGAACCGGTGGTCGGATTCGGGCTGAATGTCGCGGTTACACCACCCGGAAGATTGCTTGCGCTCAATGTATAAACACCGTTCAAACCACCGAACGGCGCCGCGGTGATGGTGCTCGTGCCGCTCGATCCACCGTTGACTGTCAGGCTGCTCGGACTCGCGGACAAGTTGAAGTCCGGCCCGGAATTATTCCATGAAATAGAATCGATATAGCAGGTGCCGGTCCAGGCGGCACGGGTCCAAAACTCAATGACAAGATATTGAAGCGGCGCTGTGGCGGTCTGCGGCACCGTCAGGGTGAACGTGTTCCATGCATTGGCCGTGAGACTAGAACTATTGCCCCAAGTGGTGTTCCAGTTGTAATCCTGCATGTATGGCTGAATCGAGGTGATCTGACTGCCGCCGGGAATCCAGACATGGAAGGTGATCGTCGCGCCGGGGGTTATGTCCACACCGTTCAGATACACGGTCGATGATCCCGACGAACTGCCATTGAAGTTGACCGCCAGCGACTGTCTGCCCGCAAAGTGCTGCGTGGTCGAGGTCGCTACTCCAGAAATGATACCACCGCCGCCCGTCCAATCCTGCGGGTCGGTTTCAAAACTGTATTGCGCCGGATCTGGATTGACGCCAGAGGTCGTCGCGTGCGCCTCAGGTGAAAAACCCGCAAGCCCGGAACTATTGGCGGCAGCCACCAGGTAGTAATAGGTAGTGCCGCTGTTGAGATTAATATCGGTATAAGATGTTCCGGTAATGCCGGTGACGACGGGATTGGTGCCCTCGTAACCGGATTCCGCTGCACGGTAGAGATTGTAGCTGGTCGCGCCGCTGCCGGCGGTCCATGACAAAGTAACCTGGCTCGATCCTCCTGTCGCAGTGAAACCGGACGCGGCATAAGGAGCGCCGTTTGGCGGCGGAGGCACCGTTCCGCCGGTCAACGCAGTGACCAGTGCGGGGTTATCGTTCGCGGCGGTGTCATAGTCAAAGGGACTCCCGCCCGTGCTCCAGTAAAACGGACTCAATCCATGAACGCGGGCGGATTCCGCAAGATATTTGTCCCAATAAAGCACGGAATCCTGATTCCAAGTCGCCTCCGTTCCAGTCAGCCCCGCCCCAGACGCACCAAATTCGCCGATCATGACCGGAATGCCTTTGCTCACATACAAGTCGGCCAACTGTTGATAGAACGAATCTTGCGCATATTCTTCACCCCAAGTGGCATTGCGGGTTGGGTCGCCGGAATAATGATAAGCCGGCCCCCAGAAGTAAATCGCCGTGCCCCAGGATTGATCGGAATGAATGATACTGAATAAGGATGGTGTGTAGTTATGATATTCCACCATCAGGCGGTTGGAGACCGTATCCGTCGGCAGGGCATTCATCCATGTCGGGTCCGATACGCTTTGCAGCACGAGCCAGCGATTGGTGTTGTTGCCGCCGGCTCCGCGCACCGCATTGACGAAGGTCTGATAGTAATACACCAATACTTTCATTTCATCCGTATTGTAAACATTGGGTTCATTTGCTGCGGCAAAGAGCAAATGGTTGTCATAGCCGGCAAAGGTGGTGGCAATCTGCGTCCAATAATCCTTCATCTTCGCGTTGATGGTTGGATCTATATTTGTGCTGATGCTGCTTTCCAGCCAGCCATCATCCCAGTGATCGTTAATCATGACATACATTCCCGCTGCGACGGCCGCGTCCACCGTCTGTTTGACCTGCGCCATGTAGCTGGCATTGATCGGATAATTGGTCACGCCGCCGCTGATGTTGGTGGTGGAATTGTGGTTCCACGCGCACGGGACACGCACGGCATTGAAACCGTTGTAGGCCGCATTGTAGAGCACCCCCGGGTTGGGCGCGCCCCAGCTCAATTCGAGTTTATTTCCAATGTTCATCCCGTAGGTCAGTTGCGGGAACGGTATGGAAGGGGGAATGTTGGTGAACCCGGGCGACACGGCCAGCGCCACTGGCGCGCTGGTCACGGACCCGTAGCTGTTGGCCAGCACCAGCCGATAGGAACCGGTGTTGGTCACGGCGGCAGTAAACGTAAGCGGGTTCGTGTTGGCTCCGGACAAGTTCACAAAACCGCCGCCGTTGTTGAATTGCCACTGATAAGAAAGCGGGGAGGCGCCAGACGCCAACGCCGAAAACGTCATTGGCACTCCGGCCGGCACATTGGTCCATGGTGAAATTGTAATCGCGCCGACACTCGGCGTGGTAGCAAGCACCAGCCCCACATCGAACACCGCGTCATATGCGTGGCTGCCACCGGTGGTGACCGCGCCGCTGCTAGGCGAAATCAGCGCAATTTCGCCACCACTCAAGGCATTGGCCGAACAAACAGCCATTGGTTCCCAACCGCTGGTGGAACTGGCTTTCCCAAAGGAATAGGCATACGTGGTGTTGGCCACCAGCGGCACAGAAAGGCCGGTCCATTTCAACCAATCGCCGTCGTTGAACGCGACGTTCCCGGAAGTATAAGTTTGCAGCAGCGTGGCGGTGGAACCGGAAATCGAATAAACATGCAAATAATAAGGTTGACCAGTGGTGGTGCCGGAGGACGTGCCGATACCACCCGTCCGGAATGCCACCGAGGTCAGCGTGTAACCAGCCGAATTGGCGCCCGTTGTGAACGTCTGTCCCGGCTCACCGCTACCCCAGCTAATTTGGTTGTCCGTAAAATAATTCAGCCCGTCTGGGTTGATCGTGTTGCCTTGCGTGGAAAGCTGGTAAATATCGTTCACTCCCGGCGCAGGCGCAGTCGTCCCAATGTCAGTTAGTGTTTGCGCACTTAAACTTACGGTTATGCTTGCAGTAATAAGCGATAGGATGGTTTTTTGGATGGTAGTTTTAACATTCATAATGATTGGTAGTTAAAGCAAAAATGGCTACCGGGCATTGACTTCAAATAAATGAATAGAAAGAAGAAGAACGCGAACACAACCTCTCAGGTGAGTTAACAGGGACATTAATCGTTTCTACTAAAAATTAAAAATGAAGCCAGTCGTTAATTTTAACGACTGGCATGTTTTCAACAGCGATAGCATACTCTTTGAGTTCCCTGCGATGAAAAGAACCAACCCGGTTTTAATTTCGTTACAGGCGCCAAGCTGAGTAGGCGCGGCGTGCAAAGCAACCTCCTGTTACCAATCTTACGTAACGGGAAACATAAAGAACAACAAGCCAACCATACATCCATGAAAACAAAATGCATACGTCTACAATTCGTCATTCTTGCCTCGTTGATTATACTCTTTGGCAGCCTATCGTCTGCCCTTGCCGGCAAACCGAGTAATAAGATAGTAGTAGCTTGTGTAGGCGACAGCATTACGGCAGGGTATGGCCTGTCGGATCCGGGCACACAAAGTTATCCCGCCCAACTACAAGCAATTCTGGGCAGTAATTACTCAGTGGGGAATTATGGCCTTTCGGGATCAACGGCGTTGAAAGTATCGGACTATACCTATTGGAACACGAGAACATACCGTTCCAGCGTAAACTCCAGCCCGAACATCGTCGTCATCATGTTCGGCACGAACGATTCCAAATCATGGAATTGGAATGCCGCTAATTTCGACGCCGATTATCGCGCACTGATTGCAGAATATCAGGGACTCCGTTCTCATCCCACGGTTTATATCTGCCTGGTTCCGCCAGTCTATTTGCCAAACGCCTTTGGCACCACGTTTGATCCTACATTTATCCAGAACACGGTCGTGCCTGCCATCGCCAACATCGCTGCGGAAACCGGCGTGACATTGATTGATAACAACACAGCGCTGCTCAATCATCCCGAATTATTCACCGATGGCGTTCATCCAACGGTGGACGGCGCGAATATCATCGCCAATAACGTCGCGGCAACCATTGTCCCGTGATCGTTGATGCGTCTTGCCTGCTGCTGTGCGCGCGTCGTTCAGCAGCAGGCTCTTTATAGAATCAGTTCAGTCCGCCTCGCAACTGAACCAGCCGCACGTCACCCAGCCGCGCCCGCGCATCACCTCGAAGCCGGCTTCAACCACGTCCAAATACAGGTCCGCATTGAAAAATTCCCGGCCCTCCAGCCGGCGAAGAAATTCCATCATGTCCACGTTCAAGCTGCCTGCCGCGGGCAACGCATCGGATTTTTCGTGGGGCACAAAGGTATAAACATAGTAACCGGCGCCGCTGTTGGTTCCGGCCCAAAGGTCAAAGGAAATTCCGGCCGCCGTGATAACGTTCGTGACCACCAGCCGGCCGATCGGCGTGGAATTGTTTCCCGCCCACACCATGACTTCCAATTGCGGCTTCGCTTTTCGATCGTCCCGCCGCAAAAAAAGGTCGTAGGCAAAATCACCGTGCAAATCGTCGCCGCCGCAGTTGTAGGAAAATGAACAGGGAATTTCGCTCATGTCTGACAATTTTTTGGAAACAAATTGTCGCCGGTCGGATTCCTGCCGTAATGCCAGCCGCGCGCGCTCGCCGGGTAACCGTAAAGACGATTGGTTGAAAAGTTAAAACTCGCCGTCCACTGTGGTGTGTCCTCGGTGCCGGGATGCCAGCCGATTTCTTCGCCGCTGAAATTATTTTTCCATGCGTAATAAGGCGGAAACACAGTAAATTCTGGATGCCTTTTGCTTCGGGCTTCCGACTGCGGCTTGTCTTCCGGCGGCGATTGCCCCATCAAAGTGCGATACATTTCCGCCGCCATCAACCGTGATCCCTCGTTGTTCGGGTGAACGGTGTCGGGAAACAAATCCGCGTGTCCGGCCAGCGCGGAACGCAAATCAATCACGCCCGCGCCGGCTTCCTCGGCCACGGTGCGGATCATCGGAATCATTTCGTCGCGAATCGTTTTGTCATTGATGCCCCAACGGCCGGGAAAATCCGGCGTAGGATAGCAGATGAAAATTTTCGCCTTCGGATTGGCGTTGCGAAAAGCGGCGATCATTCCCTTGTAATCGCCAATGAAATCCGCCTTGTGCTGCCAGTTGTTGACGGCGTGGTCTGAATCGAGGCTGCCCTCGCCGGGATGTTTGCTGTCGTTCGCGCCGAAATCAATGATCACGATGTCCGCCTGGAAATCCAATGCATTGGTGTAAGCCGGACGCGCAATATAAGGATAATCGCCGCGATGCAACATCGTCGTGGAACTCACGCCGAAGTTGCGCACGTCATAATTCGTTCCCAGCCAGGTCGGATAGTTTTGGCCCGGAGCCAAACCAACCGTGATGCTGTCGCCCACGCACGCCACGCGCACCGGTTCAGCGGCAGCCAGGTTGGCGGCAAAAACAATCGCCAATGCACCGGCGCAGCTGAAAATGGTTTTCCTCATCCCTTTCACAATCGGGAGCGCTGCCTTACTTCTGCTTCAGCTCAAAATTGTCGCGCAGCCGGATATCGCGTGACGAGCTGCCGACGAAAATTTCAAAGTCGTCATTTTGCGCGACCCACGCTTTTTTCTCATCGTCGTAATACGAAAACGCCGATTTGTTCAACGGGATTGAAACTGTTTGTTTTTCGCCCGGCTTGAGGAAAACTTTCTTGAAGCCTTTCAATTCCTTTTCCGGCCGCATCAAACGCGGATTTTTTTCATGCACGTATAGTTCCGCGACTTCTGCGCCAGCAACTTTTCCGGTGTTTTCAATTTCAAATTGCGCGCTGACAATTTCGTTTGCGTTGTCCGCCGGAATCAATTTCAAATCGGAATACTTGAACGTCGTGTAGCTCAAGCCGAAGCCGAAAGGAAATTGCGGCTCGATATTTTTCGTATCATACCAGCGATAACCGACGAGCAGGCCTTCGGCATAATTCACCGTGCCATTCGTTCCGGGATACGCGGGTTTTCCAAACGCGGCGGCCGGAGTATCGGACAATTTTTTCGGAAAAGTTGCCGGCAATTTGCCGGATGGATTGACATCGCCAAAAAGAACTTCCGCCAACGCGTTCCCGCCTTCCATGCCCGGATACCACGCCTGCAACAGCGCGGGAACTTTGTCCAGCCACGCATCCATTTCCACCATCGTGCCTTCGAGCACAACGACCGTTTTCGGATTTGCGGCCGCAATTTTTTGAATCAATTCGTCCTGGCCATAAGGCAATTTCATGTCCTTGCGGTCCGCGCCTTCGCAATCAAAACCTTTGTCGTGGTTCAACCCGCCGATGTAAATGACCGCATCAGCGGATTTTGCCGCGGCCACAGCGCGTGTTGCCAAATCCGCGCCGCCGCCTTTGCGATAGCCTTCGGAGTAAACGATGTTCACATTCGTGCCGACGCGATTGATCAATCCTTGCAACGGCGTGATTTCGTAAAACGCCTTGATGCCCGAGCTGTCGCCGCCGTGCGTGTTGAGCCGGATCGCATTCTCACCGATCACGGCAATCGTTTTGATTTTCTTTTCATCCAGCGGCAAAATGCGCTTCTCATTTTTCAAAAGCACGATTCCTTCCTCGGCGACCTGCCGCGCGACGGCTTGATGCGCCGCCGTGTTGAGCGAGCCAGTTTTTCGATCCGCATCCAAAACGTGTGTTGCCAGCATCACGCGCAAATTGCGCCGCACTTTGTCGTCCAGCCCGGCCATAGGCAGATCGCCGGCTTGAAGCAATTTTAAATACGGATTGGCGAAATAAAATTCGTCGTAATTTGTTTCCGTCCCCATTTCCAGATCCAAACCGTTCAAGGCACATCCACGCGTATCATGTGCGCCGGACCAGTCGGACATCACGAGGCCTTGAAACTTCCATTCATCTTTCAAAATTTTATTCAGCAGATAATCGTTGGCGCAGCAATGCTGGCCGCGAAATTGATTGTATGCACCCATGACACACCATACGCCGCCCTGTTGCACTGCTGCTTTGAAAGCAGGCAAATAAATTTCCCGCAGCGCGCGTTCACCGGCTTCCACGTTGATATTCATCCGGTCAAATTCCTGATTGTTCAACGCGAAATGTTTCACACAAGAAGAAACATCCTGCGATTGTTCTCCGCGGATGTAGCCGGTGCACATTTGCCCGGCCAGAAATGGATCTTCGCCGAGATATTCAAAATTCCGTCCGCACAACGGCGTTCGCAAAATATTCACGCCCGGGCCGAGCATAATGTCTTTCCCGCGCGCGCGGGCCTCTTGTCCGATGGCTTCGCCTTCACGATAACCGAGTTCGGGATCCCAGGTTGCCGCGAGGCAAATCCCGACAGGCATCGCGGTCGAAAAATCATCCGTGCGACCGGCCGATGCCCAGGTGTCAGGGCCGATGTCCTCACGGACGCCGTGCGGGCCGTCGTCAAGCCAGCGGCGGGGAATGCCGAGGCGCGGAATCGCCGCGGTGGTGAATTTAGAATCGGCGTGGATGATGGAAATCTTTTCCTCAAGCGTCAGTCGCGAGAGCAAATCGTCAACCCGCGTTTCCAGCGGCTGATTTTCATCGCGAAAAATTTCAGTGGCGGAAAGGTTTCCCGTCCAGGTGACGGTCGATAACAAAGCAGCGGAAACACATATGGATTTTAAAATTTTCATTCGGATGAACTAATTTACGAAAATCATCCACTCAAAGCATGTCGTAAAAAATCATCACAGGCGACCGATAAAATAACCGGCAGATTCAGGCCGCTGGCGCCAATTGAAGAACGTATCGGTTTTCTGAAGTTGTCCGGACGCGGCTAAATTTCCGGACATCGAACAATATTTACAGCTTAAAACCGAATGGTCGCGTCCACCTGGAGGAGATCAATATGGTTGATGGGATTCATTTGCGGCAGGTCTTGATTGCTGCCGCCGGTGCCTAAAGTGTCATTGATGCGGCTGGCGTAGCCGTAACGCACGGTGCCGATGACGTTATCTGTGAAGGCGTAGGCAAGGGCAAAGTAAATGCCTTCCAAATTTTCGCGGCCCTCAAAGAAATCGGAGTCCAGAAGGTTCGGGTCCAACGCATATTGCTCGACGTGCTGCCAATACATGCGGAATTCCCAGTCGTGTTTATGAGCGCCACTGCCGTAAACCAGTCCTTGCGTCGGGCCGTAAACCAGGTCGCTGCTGCCGATGCCAAAACCGATTTGGTATGCCTTGACATCGTCCGTTTGCGCGGAGAAAGGATGGTTGATCGCGACCAATGTGGGATTCTGCGACAAAATTTGCGAGTAAGCCGCGGCGGCATCGCGGGCGCGTTGGGCACCGTCGAGATTGTATGCGACATCGCCAAAAACACGGGCGGCGACTTTTTTTATTTTGAAATCAAATTCGAACGGAACTTCCACGACCATTAAATGATTCAAACCAACCTGATTGAATGGAAAGCTGAGGCTGCCGTAGCCTCCGGTCGGAAGATTAAACGAGGTGCCGGGGCTGTAACCGCTGTTGCCAAGGCCATAACCCTGGCTGGAACCGCCATAATAGTAATAGGCTCCTTCGCCAATGTAAGGATCTCCAAAGTAGGGAGACAATGAGCTTTGATCGTATTGGGAAGTCCGTTTAAGTCCGGTATAACTGTAGAGTGTGGCGGCAATCTTCGCGGAAATGTTGGTAGTGAAATGAAAATTAAATCCTGCTTGTTCGGCAAACATGAAGATATTTTCGTTATTTTGGCCAAGACCGGGAAGGCCATTGATGCCCAAACCTTTGTCCGCCCAATCAGGGTTCAAGTCTCCATAAGCGAACTGTCCGAAATTTGCAAAAAGGTCGGCATTTCCAACAGTATATTTAAACCGTTCCGCCGCGCCTTCCGGATTGATGTCACTATCCCAAACCATCGGCGTGGTATAAAGTGGATTGGGCATTTTACCGAGCGTAAAATCGAACCATGTGGTCGGATGCCAGCCGAGATATATTTGGCCGACCGCAAGCCCGGCCGAAGATTTGCCGAACGGCCCCTGATAAGGAGATGAGCTGGAGGACGAACCCATCGTGATCCAGGGCGAACGCGGATTCGCGCCGGTATCCACGCGAAAGCCGTAATAAAAGCTGTCCAACAGTTCTCCGCGCAGGCCAAACCTTAACGCATAGCGGAGCCGGTATAAATCAATACCGCCGCCGGCCGGGTCTTTTGCCGTGCGATTCTCATAGCGAACGCGGACATCGCCATACAATTGTAATTTCTGGATATTATCGCTGATGTCCCAAATGGATTGCTTCGGCATCGTGTAGGAAACGTCATTGGTCCGCAATGCATCGGCTTCCGCTTTTACCTTGTCGGCTTCAGCCTGCGAGACGTAGCCTTTTTTGATAAAGAGATCGAGGAGTGGATCATTTGAATATGAAGGCTCGACGCACCATCCTTTACCGCCGGCAAATACAGCAAGTAAAACTAAAAACGGCTTGAGCGAAAACTTCGGGTGTATCTTGATTCGTCGCACAGCCGAATGCTGCAAATACTAAACTACAAACCGATGGCATTTCCGTTACAAATGAGTTACAACAGCGATGAAATCATTCTTTACCAGCGCACGACCCGATAAAAACGCTGGCCGGCGCTGATTGAATCGGACAAATCCAAGCAGGCGCCCGTTCCGGCATTTAATTGCAAAGAATTCCAATTGGCATCGTTTAATGAGTTTTTATATTGCAGTTGATAAACACGACCATTTCGGGAAGGCACAAACAGGCGAAAGCGGTTGCTCACAATATCAGGCCGGGTCAATATCATCGAAGCCGGCGGAAAGGTATCTCCGACTAATGCCAAACTATGCACGTCGCCGGCAGCGATTTGAACGACGTTTGTTAAACCCGGAGGAACATCAGTTTGTCCATTCGTATCCCAACCCCACGCCACAACTGTGCCGTCGCTTTTGAGCGCCAGGCTATGCCAACTGCCCGCGGCAATGGCTACGACGTTGCTCAATCCGGCAGGAACATCGGTTTGATGATAATTGTCCAGTCCCCAGGCAAAGACCGTTCCGTCATCTCTTAATACCAGGTTATGCCAGCCGCCGGCAGCAATGGCTACGATGTTAGTCACGCCCAAAGGAATGCTGGATTCACCGTAAGTATCGTCTCCCCATCCGAAAAGGGAGCCGTCGGATTTCAACACGAGATTGTGATAACCGCCGGCTGAAATTGCGACGACGCCATTGATTCCGCCGGGAACATAACCGCCGTCTGTGCCATCGCCCTGCCCGCCCCAGGCGCTCAATGTGCCGTCGGATTTCAACGCCAGGGCGTGATAGAATCCACAGGAAACGGCAACGACATTGGAAAGCCCGGCTGGAACGGCCGTTTGGCCAAATCCATCGTCGCCAACCGCAACGACGGTTCCATTTGAACGCAATGCCACGCTGAATAAGTCACCGCACGCAACCGCGATATAATTACTTCCCGAGGGAGCAATTTGCGGCGTGGCATTGGTCCCCCATCCTTGCAAAGTTCCATTTGTTTTTAATGCCACACTTTCCCACCAGCCTCCGGCGACCAGAACAGCATTTGTTAGGTCAGCCGGAACAATGGACTGGCCGCGATCATTCTGATTCTTTTTGGAAACCGTTTTTCCGGCGCCCCAGGCGATAACTTCAGTCCCGAAACCATCATTCGCCGCGGATAGAATGAAGATCAACAGGAAACATAAATTCAGCGGCGCTTTCATTTCGTAAAATTTAGAAAGCACTAAAAGACTTATCCGGCCATGTCAATGGAATCGCGGTTACAATCGTGTGACAAGGCATCAACCCTCACCGGAAATTTTTTGAAAAAAGCTGGCGCCAATTTGGAGCCAGCCTTTCTGCCGTGGAACAACTTATTGCACGCCGATGCTGTAAAACCGGTTGGTCGCTGTCGTGGTGTCGGAAAGACTATTGGTCAATCCGTTGCCGATGACAGTTGTCAAAGATTTAGGCCAATTGGTCACCGCCGTTTTCAGCCCGGACGAATTGGTGAAATAGAGTGAATAGGTGAATGATCCGTTCGTCGTCGCGAAGAAAACAGTTGAAGTATTTCCAATGCGTGTCACCGAAGTAATCCGCGGCTGCGGCGGCGTGGAGGAAGTCTGTGTCGTCGCGCGAGTAAAGGTCATCACTCCATTTGTATTTAAAGTAAAATAACCGATGTAATCCGCCGGGCCACTGTTTGTATGATCCAGGGAAACCGATTGATAAAGATCGGAAACGGAAGCTGATTTAAACGGATGCGAAGTGGCATTCTCAATGTTCAAAGCGCTTCCGTTGTTTCCCAAATTACCGTTATAGTCTCCGATGCTTGAATCATTTGGATCCTTTACAAAATCAGAGTAGTTTTCATTTTCATTCTGGTAATTGACGGGTTCTCTGACCAGGGTCGAACCGTTGTCCTGCCCCAAAGAACCCGCGCCCAACTGCGAACTGATCAAGCTCGCTCCACTTTCAAAGCTGAGAATGCTTTGCTTGCAGTTCGACTGGGAACCGCCGTTTTGGCGCAAAGGTGCCGGCGTCTGCGTCCCCGGACTGCTGCGCGGCAATGTGAACCAGATGGTATCGGAACGCGGGAATCCATTCCAATTGCCGATGCTGCCAAAAATTGCGGCGGACACCGACCACTGAAATTGTGAAGTGGTGATGTTGCCAAACGCGTCAGCCAGTTGATTGGAAGAAAGGGTGGCAATCGGAATGACCGTTCCAATCGGCTGCGCGATAAAATTAGTAATGTTTCCGACATTCGCCACGAGTTCATATGAACCGGTGGAAGGATTTCGAAAACCAGCAACCAGGTCGCCGTCCTTATAAGTAAAATATTGGGCGCTGGCGATACCAGGCAAAGCCAGGATTGCCAATGCCAGGAAATTGAGCTTAAGAAAGTTTTTCTTCATATCTTTGAGCGACCTATCTTAAGTGAACGCCTTGAAATGCGGCTACCTGTATTCGGACATGGTTGTTGCGTAGCCGGACACGGCAAACCTTCTGCAATAGACTTATTTCTAAACGTTTAATGACAAAGTTAATTACCTTCCTCGTTTAATTCTTCGAAGGAAACCGGATTGTAACAAATGGCGGTCAAGTGACACCTGATTGTCACTTGTTGGAACCAGAATCGAAAAATAGACTTCCAGATATGGATTCCGACAAGTTTATTATTTTAGCAACAACGACACTAGGGATATTGCTTGCGGCGGGCTGCGCTGAAGAACCGCACTCTCCCAACCAATCCTTGTCGGCGACGGAAGAATATAAACTGGCTTTACGTTATGCGCATGGAAACGGCGTTCCGCAGGACAACGCCAAAGCCGTGGAACATTACCGTGCATCGGCTGAAAAGGGTTATGCGATGGCTCAAACGGATTTGGGTTCATCTTATGCGCGCGGCCTGGGCGTGAAGCAGGATTTTGCCGAAGCGTTGCGGTGGTATCGCAAAGCAGCGGCGCAAAACGATCCGTTGGCAGAATACTGCCTGGGATACGCCTACGCGCATGGCGACGGCGTCAAAAAAGATTTTAATCTGGCGGTGCAATGGTGGCAGAAATCCGCACAACAAGGACAAATCAATGCTGAAAATGCTTTAGGCCAATATTATCTCTACGGCGAATTTTCCGGCGATACCAATCATATTGATTATGCGGCGGCTTCTAAATGGTTTCAAAAGGCCGCCCACCAAAATGATACGGCAGCAATGAACAATCTGGCCTTTCTATACCAAAACGGGTGGGGAATGGAAAAAAATTGGGCCGAAGCGGTCAAATGGTATCAGCGAGCAGCCGAACAAGGCAACGCGATGGGCCAGGCCAACCTCGGATTAATGTATCAGGAAGGCGACGGCGTTCCCCGCGACCTTGTGCAGGCGTATAAATGGTTTGCTTTAAGCGCCGGGCGCGGCAATCCAGTCGGGCGACATGCCTTTGATGAATACAACGAGAAGCATATTCTTTCTCCGGAACAATTTGCCGCGGCCCGGCAACTGATTGAAAGCTATCTGGCCAAAGCAATCTCAAATTGATCGTTATACTTAAAATTATTGAGGTGCAAATTGATTCAAATTTAATGTGATACTTCCATTCTCAACATTCCCGCCCGCCGGTGGAATCTGTTGTCGATACCAGTTTAAATACTGTTGTTGCAGATAACGTTCGAAACCGTCGTTTCCCATCTCAGCGCGCAAAAGGTCGTCCGGAGGCATTGAGTGAATATGGCTTGTTTTATCAAGATTCGGATCGCTTTCGCGGGGTTTCGTTTCGGAAGAAGCCCGATCAGTATTATCCCGGCCGATGTCATTTAAGTTATCAACATACTGTTGCTTTACTTCAGAAATGATTGATTGTTCCTCAGCGCTAAATCCCACCGCGGCCCAATTTATATTTTGCGCAAAAAAAGGATAAGTAGAATCCGCGATTTTTTTATCTTCCCAATTGTTTCCGGCGAAATCCGGGTTTTCTTCGGGCAAATCGTTTCCCGGGCGCGCGAGCGACGCGGCGGAAACCGAAGTTCCCGGATGATTTTTTGCCGTTAAATTGATTTCTTTTTGCAAAGCGGATTCGTTTGGTCGTCCCAATAAATTGTCAAGCAATTGCTCTTCGCGAAATCGAGACCAGGGACCGTTTCCGGAATCAACGATCTTCAACTGGTTGCGTTTCCAGGAAAAGGCGCGCGCAATATCACCGCGGACAATATCTTCAATCGTCGGTTCAGGACAGCCAGCGGCGCGCAAATTGGAAATATAAATCCGGTAGTTCGATGACGATTCGATCTGTTGCCAGCGAAAAGGTTTCGTTTGTTGTGTCCGGACAATAAAGTTTCCGGCGATGTGATCTTTGTCTGCGCTTTTCGAAAGCAGCGAAACATTTTGCGTTTTATTCCTATCTGCCAAAGTCAGAGCCAATGCGCCAAGCATGGCCAAATTCAAAGCGATTGAAAATTTAAGCGGCAATTTCACAGAAAGGTATTGCGTTATTGCAACGACGGATGCTTCAAGCCTGAAGGCCAGCGCGGATAATTCCGCGCTGGCCGTGAAAAGAACTGTTAAGAATCAACGGGTGGGATAAGCCACATCCGTGCTCTTGGAGCAATGCATGTATTTCAAAGCAATGCCGCCGTCGTGATTGGCCGGAACACTGCCGTAACCCTGCAGGTCGAGATTTTTCGAAACGGCGTTAAAGACCGCCTGGCCGACCGTATTCTGGATACCGGCGATTTGATATTTGCCGTAGAGATGTTCATGTCCCCAGAAGGAGTATTGACCTTCTTCGATGGAACCATTGGATTCCTGAACGCCGTCGCAGGCCAGCCAGTTATTGGCCACCGTCAAGCCGTGAGTGATCGCGTCACCGCAGCCGAGATAGCCGATGGCGAACCAACCGGCGTATTGCGGGAAGAACGGATCCTGTTGATGACAGCTTCCGTCAAATCCGAGGGCCGTGGCAACGCCGCCGCCGCTTTCATACCCATTGTTGTTTTCATAGTCGAGAAGCAGGGAACCGGTGGAGGCGACTTCAATGCCTTCGCCGATCGAGAACTGTGTCACCGATTTCTTGGTGCCGTAACCCGTGTCCGCCAACGCATTCATGCGCGTGCCGGAACCTTTATTGCGGCCGACGACATAGACGTATTCGTTCGTCTGGGAAGAAACGCCCGTAAAAAACGCCGGGAATTCATATCCGTGACCGAGTTCGACGGCCAATTGAGGAAGCGTCACATTCGTCAACGATGCCCAGGACGCGTCCGGCGTGGTATTGACGTTTTTCGCCCAGGTAAAGGTGACAATGCCTTCGGTGCCGTAGTCATTCAACGCCGTTTGAGTGCCGGCGACATAAGGCGTCCAGGAAACAGCCTGGGAGGTGTCAGCCTGAGCGAGGTCTGCGCCGTGGCTGCTGCTTTCCATGATGCCGGGCGAAGGATTGGCCGAGTTCACGCTGCCGTCCAAAGTAACTTTGGTCACATCGATCCAGGTTGCCGGTGAACCGGCCAGGGCGACGCTGTTGCCGTCACGATCCTGGTTCAAAAGTGTGGTATTGCAGGCGGAAGCGATGCCGGCTTCCGAACCGCTCCAGGCGCAATTGATATAAACGCCCTGGCCACCCACGGTGCCGTGGAAGACCATGTAATTCGCGCCACCAGCGGTGGATCCACCATAAGTCGTATAGCTCGGCGCGGAATCAAAGACGGCGCCGTTGTTGGTGCCACCGGCGCTGCTGGCCAATGCGCTTTCCACGATTGAACGGAATGCTGTCGAGCCGGTAAGATAGACAACGGGATCGGTAGCCATTGCGTGGGAAACGATTCCCATGGCAATCAATGCTGCGGTGATTTTTGTGGTTATTTTCATATTCAATATGTTTTGTTGTTATTGGTTTTCGTTAATTTTTTCAGGAGGTTTGGATCAGGCTTTTTTGTTTAACCGACGGCGGAAAAGCAGGATTGCCCCGCCCAACGCGCTCGCCATCGCGACGGTGCCGGGCTCGGGAACTGGAACCGGAGTAAATGTTAAGCTGGGGCTGCCACCGGTGAGGTCGAGGGTGAAAAAGCCTGCATAAGTCGGCGCCGGACCGTTGCCACTGGCCGGAGCGGTCGCATACCAGAGGTCTTCGTAAAGGACGCCGGAATTGGTGATGGCCGAACTCGGATTGACTCCCACGTTTCCATACCAGGTGCTGGCGTCCAATGTCGGCTCAACGTTGTTATACCACGAGCGGCTGGAGTCCAACGTTCCCGAGCCCGCCGCCGGCGCGTCCAGAACGGTCAGCGCGCCCACCGCCGAGGATATCGTCGAAGAATTGAGGCTCAGGCCCGTCAAATCTGAGCCGGCCAAAGACGCATCACCGGCGCCACCATTGCGAATCGTTGTCGTGTAAATATCGTAAGAAGAAGGAAACGATGATCGGCCGCCGACAACGCCCATCATGTTGAAATCATTCGCCCCCAACACCGTATTGAAGTCAGACAGCGAAAAAAGGCTGCTTAAATCTACGATGCCCGATGCGCCGACCAGCGACGATGCCGCACCGAGATTGACAATGTAATCGCTGCTGGCCGAGCCGTTTTCAAACCCCAAATAGAGGTCATTGGCGACGAACTGTGCTTTCGCAGATTGGGAAGCGAATATCGCTCCCGCTGCGAGGATGATTGCACTGGTTATTTTTCTCATAGCTTTGTCCTTAATATTTTTATTTGTTTTGCGGTTTTAAGTTCACACGTTTAACTCACACGAGCTGTGATTGGCGTGAAAACTCTACCAAGGAGAAATCGCCACTGCTTCATGCCAGCGGACATGACCTATCTATTTTAAGACGCGGCAAATTGATTCGTAACATGCTAAAATTCAAAATCTTGTGTATTTTTTTAAAAGCACTTTGCGAGCGGATATCCTTTTGTCGCGATAAGTTAACTTTGAAAATTGAAACAATCGGCCGGCGCAATCTGTCGAAACAAAGCAAATGCTGGAGCGAAATACTGCGGCTGAACTCGAAACGCCCAACCTCGTATCCGGAAAAAAATGAAACTCTTCGTTGAACCCTTTTGCTACTGCTCAACTATTTGGCAGAAGAATACTTTTACTTCGGCGGGACCGCGGTGGAGAGAATCACCGTGACACGGCCGACGCGATGAATTTCCGTCTTCCTTTTCTTTTTCTTTTCATCGTCGTCGCCGCCGCTCAATGCCACCTGCTGTTGAGATTGATCGCTGGTCTGGCCGGCGGCGCTTTGGCTGGTGCTGGTTGCAGTGGCTGAACTTCCCAAAGTGCTTTGCGCCGTGCCTCCGTTGACTGAAACATTCTGGCCAAGCAAGATCGCACCGCTGCCGACGCCACTGACATTGACGCCCTGTCCGCCGACAATCGTTATGCCGGAACCGCCGCTTCCAGAAACGTTTGCCGTTCCAGTGGCCAGCACAGTGAGGCTGCCGAGACTCTGTCCGGTCACATTGGCATCCTGTTGCGAAATCAACAGGCCGCTGATTTTGCCGGTCGCCTTGACATTGATCGTCCCGCCGATGACGCCAGAATCTCCCAGATCAATGTCGCCGATATATTCCGGCGGCGCGGTGGAACTCCAATCGCCGTTTGCGGGCGTTCCCGCCGTCAAAGTGATTGATGGCCCGGGCGGCAAAGCGCCGCTCAATGATTCCTGTAAAATACCGCCGAGGCTGGCGTAAATGCTTCCCTGCGGCGTCACGACGGTGATGTCACCGGGCACTGCCGCCGCGCCGGGAATTTGTGAATTGCCTTTGTTCTGTTTCCATTGTTTGAAAAATTGCTTCAACTGTTTTTGGGACGCGCCCTGAATTGAAATGCTTCCTTGTGACGTGGCCAGGCCGGCAAGCGTGTCGGCCACGATGCCATTGGCATAAACGTATTCGAACGGTTCGTAGGGAAACCCGTAAATGGTGGAAAAGACATTCACCGGAACGGCAATCGTTCCACCGCTGCCGGCATTGACATCGCCGGTATCGGATTGCACAAAAACATTGCCGCCGTTGAAGGTCGCGATTCTGGATGAATCAATGTTGATCGTGCCCAACGCGGTCACTTTGACATCGCCGCCGCCGGTCGTATAGATGCCCAGGCCGATCTGTCCGTTGTCGTTCATGATTTGCGCTTCGAACGGAAGCAATTCCTGCGAGCCCAAATCCATCGAAATGCCGTCACTGTTTTCATCGTTGCAACGCACGGTCACACCGCCGCCGCCGAGAGCGGCAATTGTTGAACTGGCCATTTCCAAAATTCCCGCCGTCACATCAATGTTTGCGCCGGATGAAATGTATGGCGTCAGATACGAATAATTCCTGCCGGCAACGCGACCGTTGCCGACGGAAAGTATTCCGCCGGAATTGCCGAGGGAAATCGAACCGGCGGTGACATCGAATTCACCCGTGCCGCCGACGACATATGCGCCGTTGTTCACGCCCAAAGCCGGCGCTCCCTGGCTGGCCGAATAGAGCGAGGCGATTTGCGACAGGTTTGCACCGGGCATCCAGGGAATCGTATCGGTTACAAAATGGCCGGACGAATCCACCACCGGATTGCCATCCGGACCGTAACGGACCAAGGTCAATGTGCCCTGTTCCATCGCCGCTAAAAGTGCCAGCGACATCGCGCCGATGGACGTGAGAGTTTTCGTATCCGCGTTGTAGGCCAACTGCGAACCGAAATCAATCCCCGGAAACATTCGGGCATTGCTTAAATATTGATTCAACTGGGACGAAGAAACGCCTGAAATTGATTGGTCGGGAAGAAGGCTGGAGTCCACGGCTAACAGCAAAATCGTGAACCAGTTTTGAGCCATGCCCGGAGGAAGATCTTGAGCCGGCACGGTTGGCAATTGCTGGCTTAACACCGTCGAATTAAAGGAACCGGCATTGAAGATTTGCCCGCCAACGTTTATCGAGGTGACATCGCCGGATTGCAGGTTTTCTCCGTAAAACGTGCAATTGACCATGTCGCCGTCCACATGGATCTGCGTCTTTTTGTCCGTCTGCAAAATGACGTCGTTCATGTTTCCAGATATGTCGAGGGTAACCGGATGGGGATTGTTCAACTCCGGTGGCATCGCAGCGTGGTCGGTCTCGCTGAATGGTTGAGAACCGGAATTGGCGACATACCATTGAGTATTACCGCTGTCAGACATCAATAACGTCGGCGCCGAGCCGTCGGAATTCATGCTGCTGAAAGACCCGCCGCCCGTCGTCGTGATCTGAAGTTCGCCCAAAGCCGAGGGAAACAATGTGATGTCGTAATCGGATAACAAAATACTGGACGCCGGTGTTTGAAGATTAAATCCACCCGCGCCGGCGTTGACGATCAGCGTGGGCGGCAATATCAATGGAACGGCGCCGTTGGGCCGCGGCAGCGAATAACCGGTGATATAAACACCATCTCCGGCCGTCAATGAAACGGAGGCAGACGGACTATAATCAAAATAATGGTCCCAGGGACCTTTTCCGCCCGAAGCTGTCCCGCCGAAAACGCCATTCGGGTTGCGCACTTCCTGAAGGTAGATGTCGCCTTGCGCATTTAAGTTCCAACTGCCGTTCGCCAGGCTTAACGCCACATTTTGGCCTCCCGCTGCCGTGCCGATATTTTGGCCGGCATTGATGGTGCCGTCGCCATTCATCACGACAAAATTTCCGTAAACGCTGCCGCCCGCATTGATGGTCACATTTCCGGCCTGCGAACCAAACGCTCCGCTGCCCGGATCGCCGGCCACGGCGGTGGTCGTTGGAAAGCTGGTGACATCGCCGCCCGCCGTGATATTGACATCACCGCCGCCAGCGGTGCTGATACCGCCGAGATTGGATTTGTTATAGTTGATGTGCAAATTCACGCCGAAACCGGTCAGCGCGAATGGAGTGTAATATGGCAATGCGGAAAGACCGGTGATCAGATCCGGATAGTTAAATCCGCCGGTGCTGGTGCCGGTATCAACGTTTCCGCCGATTGCCGTCACATTGATGCTTCCACCTTTGATTGTCGTCACGCTTCCGGACCCGACCAAAACATCCTGGCCCGCCTCAAGGTTTATCGAACCCAACGCCGTCTGGATGAAACCACTGTTGTTCAATGAGTCCACTCCGTTGAAATTGCCCAAATAAATTGAACCCGCTCCGCTCTGCACCACATCGTTCACAAAATCATAACCGGCTTGCAGCGTCACCGACCAATTGTTTGCGTCGGAAATTCCCGAGCCATCGCCAAAAATAATATTCCCGCCGGCCTGCAAATTAAGTTGTCCGGCGGTTTGCCCGGTGCTGCCCGAAAGGTTCCATTTCGTGCCGGTATCAAGAGTAATATCGTATTTGGCCTGCAACGTAATTTGTGAAAGACCCACAAAAGCCGAATTGACATTGAAGTATAACGTATCGCCCGGATTGTCATCCGCCAGAATGGAACCGCTGCTGCCATTCACATTCACGCTGTCGCTGCCAAATTGATCCAGGACGATGTAATCTGGGTCGAGCAATAAGGTTCCTCCCGTCGAACCGGTTTGCGCTGTCCCAACAATTCGGGAATTCAACGCGGGCATGGATGGCGCGCTGATTTCGACGCTGCCGCCGTTGCCGTTTTGCGTTCCGCCGGAAATATCAATCGTCGAACCATCTGCATCTGAAAAAACTTTGTCCGATTTGATCGTTACGGATCCGCCGGCGCTGTTACCCCGCGAATCGCCGCGCGCAGAAATCAACGAATTTGCGCCCAAATTGATTTCGTCGCTCGCCAGCAATTCAATCGTGCCATTGACGTCTTTCACGGAATTGGCCTGGACGACACCATTTTGATTAACGAATTGCGCTTGCGCCGCAATGCTGCCCGCATCGGCGACCAGACGTCCTTCGTTGTCCACCGAACCCTTCGGTAAAGTCACCTCCGCGCTCAATCCGCGTCCGTCCGGCGACATCGAAACCAAAACTTTTTCTCCGGCATAAAGCCCGATGTCTCCGCCCGGCGCAAAAATTGTTCCGTTGTTGATGATGTCGCTGGCGATCAAATAAGCCGAGCCGCCGCCCGTGATGTTGATCCGCCCGTAATTGATAATTTTCGCGGTTGGCGGCGGCGCGTCAAACGACCATGCGCCACTGCCAAAAACATTCAGCGGCGGCGTCGAGGCCGTGGTCAGGATCAATCCATGCGCGGTGATCGCCGCCGAACCGCCGACGGTGAAGCCGTTCGGGTTTTGCAAAATAACATAGCCGTTGGCATTGAGCACGCCGTTGATGGTGGACGCGTTCGGATCGCTGATGTAGTTCCACGAAACCGAGGACGACGACGGCTGGTTGAAGGTGACCGACTCGCCGGAATCAATATTGAATGTCTGCCAATTGATATAAGCGGCGGACGAGCTTTGATTGATCATCATTTGCGACCCGGAAATGATGTTCGCGGCTCCTTGCAACACGCTGCCGCCCGTGGGATTGGCGTGAACGGAAACATCCGCGGCCAATGCGAAAACAAACGCGGCGACGAAGCGCGCATCGAACGGGCGCAAAAAGATGCAAATGTCCCGGCTCATTTTATTGAGTTTCAGCATATCAGGTTGAAAACGTGTTTCTGTGACATTCCGGTAAAATTAAAATTGCGCGGTCAGCGAAAAATTGAAAAACGGTTCTTTGGCCGTCGTTGTGCTGGTCGAGAGCAGCGGGAGCGAGAATAGAAATCGCGCCTGCCAGTTTGGTCCGACCGATGCGGCCACGCCAAAACCCGTTCCCCACAAGTCCACGGACTTGGGACTTCCATCCGGCGGATCCAGCCGGTTCGCCATTCCCCAATCCATGTAAACGGAGCCGCGAACCGTGAGCGGCCATTTGCCGGCGATCATCCCGACGACATACGGCGGCGTTTGTTGCTCGAGGGAAAGATGGATTCCCGTGTCGCCAAAAACTTCACCTTCGCGATAACCTCTCACGCTGTTGACGCCGCCGACGCCGAATTGCTCGTTATTGATCAGCGGTTCGCTCGCCCATTGGCCGTCGGCGCGAACGGTAGCGATCCAATTGGAACAAATCACAATTTCCTGCGAAAAGCTCGGGCGAATCACCACCCAATGACCGCTTGAATTTGCCGAACCGGTAATTCCTTGAAGACTCTTTTTGCCGGTCAGCGTTTTGGCGCCGTCGGAAAAAGTCTCGCTCGAATACCAAAGGTTCGCGCTCAAACCCAATCCCATCGTCGCCGTGCCGAAATAATTATTCATCGTGGCGTTGTAATTGAGTTGCAACGGCAGATATGTCAGATGCGGCGCGGTCGCCGGCGTGGGAATGGAATCGTAACTGGTTCGCTTGATCAGATTCCCGGACGGTCCTTTGGTATATTCAATGAAGGTAAAAACGTTCGTCTGATAATTCGCCTGCGAATACGTTTTGTAATCCAGTCCGCCGGAAATGGTTGAAAGGATGCCGTTGAATTCCGGCAATGGTTTGCTCAATTGAAAGCCGATGTCCTCATTGACCGTAATCCCTTGCTGAACCGTTTGCTGGTCAATTTCGCGGACGAATGGAATACTGAAAAGGGTTTTGCCGGAAAGCGGTTCCACTCCGGTATCGATCGTCGTGCGGCTGGCGTATAGATTCAATTCCGGCTGGCTCGACGGCGGCGGCAGATTGAATTGATGCGTCTCTTCACTGTAGCCAAAACTGCCCGGATGCAAATTGATCGTGTCGGCAATCGATTCCGGCGCGCCCAATGGAATCCGGTAAAATGCGCTGTAATACACAATGGCCGGCTCATCGTAAAAATCCCATTGATCGCCCGCTTTGAGTTGCTGCGGCGAAAAACCGTATTGCACGCCCAGCGACTGGTTTTGCTGCCAGAGATTGTTATCAATCAACGAAGCATTCAATCGCATCGGCGGCGTGCCCGGAGAATATTGATTATTGAATTCCAATTTGCCGTGCAATGGAACCCGGTCTTTGACTTTCAACGTCAGCTCCGTCGTGCCCGGTTCCGGTCCCGGACCGACGACCGGATAAATCTGGCGGTCCTGGCTGGCGTTGGCGCGGTTCAATTCCGCCTGCAAGACCGGCGCGTTGATCAAAATGTTCGTCCGCAAACTCGGCAATGCGCGCATCACATTGTTGGAACTGAAGTAATGATTGCCAACGACATTGATCGCCGCGAGGCGGCCTTCGGTCACCTGCAATTTCACGGTTGCGTTCGTCAATTTTTGCTGCGGCAGGCTCACCGCCACCGTCACGTAACCGCGGTCGTGATACGCTTTCTGCACCTGCTCCACCACGGTGCGGATTCCGTCAAAGCTGACGTTGGTGCCGAATGCGCCATCAATATTTGTGATGGCCGAGCCGACCATTTCCGGAGTGAGAATCGAATTGCCCTCGACCACGTAATGCTCCACTTCAAATCGCGGACCGGCGTTGGTTGAAACAACATGAACGCGGGTGTCCTTTTCCTCCGCAGTCACCGCTTCCATTTTTTTTAGCAAAGCTGCCCTCGCCGCAGCCAATTCATCGGGAGTCGCCGGTGCGGTCAAAACAGCGGCGCGTGATGGCGGAGGATTTGTCGCCCGCGAAATCGAAGGCGCATTCGAAACCGGTTCGTTTTCCGGCGCAACGCCGCCGATTTCCAGATTGGTGGAAGCGAAATAGCGTTTGCCGGAAACGACTACCTGCGGAATCGTCGTCTCGAACAGATTCATCGTCACGACGCCGTTGGTGATCTCTTCTTTGGCGATGGCGATGCTCGTGTGCGTTTCGCCGCGTTGCGCAAATTCACCCTGCAAATCCTCCGCCGCCTGGACGATGTCATCGAGACTCACATCCGTTCCCAAATGCCGGGCGAGAACGGACGCCACCACATTCGTGGGAATATCCACGTTTCCTTCCACCACATAAGCGGTCACGGCGAACCGTTGTTCTTGGGCACGAACACCCGGAACAAAGCCGATCGCAAAAAGCAAAAATACAAGAACCGGGCATAAATGGATATATGCCGGCGGATTCTTTGAAACATGGGTTGAACCTGATCGGATCAAATTCATAAAGCCGGACTGTGCGGCAGCGGCTTTTCCTTTTGAGCAATGACCATCGAAGAAAGCTGGGCAAACTCTATTACAAGCTCCTGTCAATTTCGTGACAATCGTGAAACGAAAAAAGGTTTTTGGATTCCGCCGGTTTTTTTCCTTCCTTTTTCCCAACTGTCATCCGTTTGTAACAATTCGACGTTAACGTCGCCTGCTATCGCTTCTCCTGCGGAAGGAGTTCGAATCATCGCAAATGTTGTCTCGCAGCGCGAATACATGAACAGGTTGACGCATTTCTACGAACCGCATCTGACAATCCGGAATGTCTCCGTGCCGCCGGGGAAAGAGTGGATGCCGGAATCGGCCGGCTGGTCATTGGTGCAGGTGGAAAAAGGGAGCGGTTATTGGATGGCGCAATCGGGCGCGGAATTGGAAACCGGCATGGTTCTGTTAATTGGACGGACCGGCCGGGGCCGTATCCGTTCCAGCCGCCTGACGGGTTTGTCATTGCGTTCATTTAATGTTTATCCGGATCGTCTCACCGGATTGCTGGCGTTCAGCGAGCAGGACTTTTTCAAAAATGCCATCGCCAGCAGCCACCTCGCTTTTCAAATCCTTCCGGCGCATGACCCAATCGCCCTGAAAATGCATGACCTCTGCGCCAACCACCCGAATCGCGGCCTGTCATCCAGGCTGGCGCTGCTTCAGTTGTTTGTGGACACGTTCGGAAATGCGCTGGAAAAACCCGCTGCCATTCACCACAAAAGACCGGACGCCAAAGCCCGGTTAAAGGCGTTCCTGAAAGATTCGCCGCCTGACACGCTACTGCATATCAGCTTCGCGGAATTGTCCAGAAAGACGCGCTGCACGCCGCGGCATTTGAACCGGATTTTTTCTGAAGTGATGGGAATGTCGTTTCGCGACAAGCGCGCGGAAATCCAATTGAAACGCGCCTGCGAATTATTGGCTTCCAGCAAATCCAAAGTCGTGGATGTGGCCCTGGAAAGCGGCTATCACTCGCTCAGTCTTTTTTACCAGATGTTTTCGCGCCGTTTCGGAATCAGCCCCGGCCAATGGCGTCAAAAACACGGCAGCAATCCTGATGATAAAAATATTCCGCCGCGCCGCGACCGCGTCTATCGGAATGAAACCACCGTTTGTTAGAGGCATTGACAGAAACGTCTCCGCCATCGTTTGCAAACAATCATTTTACCAATTTGTAACCTTTAACTTCATTCCGTTGGTATAGGCTTGTGACCGATTAGTTGAAGGACGCCGGACAGGTTGCTTTTCGCTGACGGTTTCAACAGACGTGAAAGATAAATGACAGATTAAAGACAATTAAAACTGAATTATGATTATTTGCATCCAACCTTTATTCGCCGCCAACGCGGCAATGTATGCGATTCACAATGCCACGACCGAAGGCAAAATCACCGTCATCACCCTCCTCGTGCTGTCATTGTTCAGTTGGACGATCATCATTTCCAAATTCCGGCAATTGCTGATCGCACAGAAAGCCACCAAAAAATTCATGGCCACTTACGCGGCCACGCGCAACCCGCTGGATATTCAACGGCGCGGCGAAGAATTCGATGGCGCGCCCGCGTATCAACTGTATATCCGTGGTGCGGATGAATTGGCGTATCAATTGAAAAACAATCCCGTTCAACTGGAGCCGGTTCGACGTTCGCGTTCCGCAGCATCAGACGGAAATACCGATTACCTGGCTCATTCGGTCACGACGAAAATCAGCACCCAATCATTTGAAGCCGTTAAAGTTGTTTTGGAAGAAGCCGCCGGCAGCGAAGCCATGGCGCTGGAAAAAGGCATGATTGTCTTGTCCACCGCCGTGGCCGGCGGACCGTTCATCGGATTGCTCGGAACGGTCTGGGGCGTTATGTCCACCTTCGCCGGCATCGCCGAAAGCAAGGCGGCCACGCTCACCGCCATGGCGCCCGGCGTCGCCGCCGCGCTCGTCGCCACGGTCACCGGCCTGCTTGTCGCCATCCCGGCGATGTTCGGTTACAATTTCATGGTCACGACCATTCGGCATCTGACGCAGGAATTGGATGGTTATGCCAGCCGTTACGCGAACCAGATTGAACACGTTTACGTGGACCGCCGGGACATCGAAGATAAAATCGCCGGCGCGCTCAAACGCGTCAATCCATCCGCCGAAACCGGCGCCGCGACAATCGAAGAGAGTGCGGTATGAAAAAATGTTCCCGCTCCGTTCATAATTCGCTGACGGAATTGAACATCACGCCGCTGTTGGACCTGGCGTTCGTGCTATTGGTAATCTTTATCATCACGACCATTCCGCCGGTCAATGACCTGGAATTGAAATTGCCCACGGCGGCCAGGCGGTTGAAAGAACCGCCGCGCAAAGCCAATTACATCACCGTTTCGGCCGATGGAAAAATGTTTTTGAACAAACAGGAATTCGCTTCCGCCGCGGAAATGCTTCAGACGCTCATCAGTCTTCGCGAGGACGATCCCGACCTCAACATCATCGTGCGCGGCGACAGCAAAACCAAATATGCCGAAATCCGTTCCGTGCTCGATGTCTGCCAGCAGGCAAATGTGCCGAAAGTGGACCTGGCCACCGAACCGTTGGATAAAAAATGACGCCGAATACCCAACCGCGCAAAAAACGGAATTCATCCAGGGTAAACCTCATCATTTCGTTTACCTTTCATTCCGTCCTCGTCGTGCTCCTGTTCTATTTTGCCGCGCGCCAGGGTTTTCTCGGCAAACAATTGCAAAAAATCTCCGTGCAAATGGTGAAAGAAAAACCGCCGGAAAAACCCAAGCCGCCCGAACCCAGGCCGCAACCGCCCAAAGAAACTGCCCCGCCGAAAATTGCGGAAGCGCCCAAACCCGTCGAAACACCCAAAACCGTTGCGCCGGCAGCGCCGCCCACCGTCGCGCCGCCTGCGGCAGAATTGCCGTCCTTTGAATTTGGCGGCGGCAAATCCGTCATCGCCAGCAGTGATCCGGTGGAGATTTACAAAAGCACGCTTGAATATGCCTTCCGTTCCAAATGGAACCGGCCCGAAAATATGCACGACGACAGCTACGTCGCCGAAGTGTCCGTCGCCGTGAACCGCAACGGCGACGTCAGCGATCCTCAATGGATCAAAAGTTCAGGCAATTCCACCTGGGATAAATCCGTCCGCAACGCCATCGCGCAGGTGACGAATCTTGACCGTTCTCCGCCAACCAATTTCCCGCCGCGCGTGACCATTCGTTTCGATGTGGAAAAGGAGGCTGATTCGTTATTGCAATGAAAAAGACATCGAAAAGACATCACGAAACGCTGGCGGAACTCAACATCACGCCGTTGCTGGATTTGGTGTTCGTCCTGCTCGTCATCTTCATCATCACCACGCCACAGATGATGAACAATCTGGAGATGAATTTACCGTCCGGCAAACCGCCGCCGCCGCAAAAAGACAAGCCGAAAGTCAATCGCATCTCCGTGGATGCTTCCGGCCGGATTTTCTTAAATGATCAACCGGTGACACTCGCCGGATTGCGGCAGTATCTGGAGCAGCTTAAATCTGAAAATCCGGATTTAAGCGTCGTCGTGAAAGGCGACGACAACGTGGATTATCAAAACATGATCAACGTCCTGGACATCCTGCAACAACTCGACATCACCAAAGTCGGTCTGGCAACTGAATCCTGAAGAATTTGCGCAACATTTCCGGAGCGTCGCCGCAATCGTATCAGAGCCGATCAGGCGACCGCTTTAGCCATCGTCGCGCCGATGCGCACAAATGTCTTGGCCGGTGCATTTTTAACGGCCTCATTTTTTCTTGACGAACGGTTTTGCCGACGCCATTCGCCGGGTGTCAGCCCGAAACGTTTTTTGAATGTGGAATTGAACAACCCCAGATGCCGGTAACCGCTTTCGTAGGCCACGTGGATGATTTTGGCATCCGAATCGGCTAGCAACTGCTGCGCGCGGCGCAACCGCAAATCAATCTGGTGCGCGCGGAAGGAAACTTTAAATTCATCGCGAAAAATGCGGCTGAAATGCCGTTCACTGCAATTCAATTGTTTCGCCAGATCCGGCAGCGCCGAGGCCGCCAGTTCCGCCTCCGTCATCTGCCCAACGAGCTGGCGGAATTGCCCGCGCAATTTCCCGGCCTCGCCCGCCGTTTCCATTTGCGACGGATTGTTGAGATGATCGGCCACCGCTCCCGCCCATAGTTGCAGCAGCGCACAACGCATCGCCAGCCGATGGTGCGGAAATTGGCCGGCGATGCGCGCAAACTTTTCAGAAATCGCATCCGCCGCGCTAAAAAATGAAACGTGCGTGGCCACTTCGCGCGAAGCCGTTTCCAGGCGATGACATTCCGCCACGGTGAGCAGGCCGTTGAGTTGTTGCGGCTGGATGACAAAAAACTGCAATTTTAACGGACCGAGCTGGCTGACACGTAAAACACCACCGTGCTTTTGCGCGATAACGAATCCGTCACCGGGGCCGAGCTGGCGCGCCGGACCGGATTGCATCCAATAGGCTGCTCCCCCGGAAACGCGTGCAATGAGCCATCCTTGAAAATCCGGAATCCATTCGACGGAAGGTTGCACCGCAATTTCCTGCAACACGAGGTGTCGCTCAATTGACATCATCCGCAGAATGCCGTGGTTATATGGCTACCGCGCGTCGGTCGTGCAACAATTTTGAAACACCCGCCCAATGAATTTGTCCGAAAAACGACCCCTCGAAAGTTTACATCACGACCCGCAGCTAAAGTCCGGGACTGCTTTGCATGATACCGCCGTCGGCAAAAATAGTTGTCGCAGTCATGTAACTTGCGCCGTCGCCGGCAAGGAATGCAACGAGGCTGGCGATTTCTTCGGGCCTGGCCATGCGACCAATCGGAATTGCATTGTCCAATTTTTTCAACAACGTCGGATCGTTCATCGTGCTCAAATTGATCGGCGTCGCCACCGCGCCGGGACCGACGCCGACGACTAAAATATTGTGCGGCGCGAGTTCCACGCCCGCCGTGCGCGTCAGCATCCTCATGCCGCCTTTCGAGAGGCAATAGGGCGTGTTGCCGGGCATCGGCCAATCTTCATGCACCGACGAGATATTGATGATACGTCCGCCGCCGCCTTGCTTGATCATTTGCTGCGCGGCAAGTTGCGTCCCAAAAAAGGCGCTCTTGAGATTGATGGCGAGCACGCGCTCGTATTGCGTTTCGGTGGTGTCGAGAATCGAAGTGCGCGTTTCAATGCCGGCGTTGTTGACCATGATATCCACACGACCAAACGCTTTGACAGCCGCGGCGATCAGATTTTGCAATTCGGAGACCTGGCTGACATCCGCTTTCACCCCGATGGCTTTGTCACCCAGGGCGCAAACCTGCCGCTCCAATTCCTGTTCCGCTTCGGGATGAGCGACGTAATCAATAACGATGTTCGCGCCCTGCCGCGCCAGTTCCAAAACGATGGCCATGCCGATGCCGCTGTTTCCGCCGGTGACGATTGCAACCTTGCCTTTGAGATTCATAATAATTTTTTTCCTTGTTTAATAATGACTTCGAAAACCACTTTCAGTTCAAATTTACTTTTCGCCTGGTTTCCGCCGCGGCTGAAGCAATTTGGCGATCAGGCCGCTCCAACCGGTTTGATGCGACGCGCCAACGCCGCGGCCGTTGTCGCCATGAAAGTATTCGTGGAACAAAACGTAATCCTTGAAATGCGGGTCGCTCGCAAGTTTTGGATGATATTTCAAAACGGGACGCTGGCCGTCGCCGCCTTTCAAGAATAATTTGGCGAGCCGATGCGACAATTCTTCGGCAATTTCATTGATGGTCAGAAATTTTCCCGAACCGGTCGGACATTCGATTTTGAAATCGTCGCCGTAGTAATGATGAAATTTTTGCAGCGACTCGATGATGAGATAATTGATGGGCATCCAAACCGGGCCGCGCCAATTGGAATTGCCGCCGAACAATCGGCTTTGCGATTCGGCCGGCCAATAATTCACTTCGTAAGTCCGGCCGCCGGTGTCGAAACGAAACGGATGTTGCTCGTGAATTTTTGAAAGCGAGCGGACGCCTTGTGCCGAGAGAAATTGTGATTCATCGAGCATCCTTTGCAGCAGCGCTTTCATGCGATGGCCGCGCAGCAGCGAAAGCAATCGCCGGTCGCCGACACCAGGAATTTTCCAGTCGGAAATCAACGCGGCCATTTCCGGGCGATGTTGCAAATACCATTCCATGCGCGCGGAAAACTCCGGCAATTGTTTCAATTTCTCCGGTTCCAAAACTTCGACTGCCAGCAGGGGAATTAATCCGACGACGGATTGAATTTTCAGCGGCACATTTTCGCCGTCGGGCAAATTCAAATGATCATAATAAAATTGGTCGGCTTCGTCCCAAAGGCCAAGCGCGTCGTCGCCAATGCCATTGATTGCGCCGGCGATCGCCAGAAAATGCTCGAAAAATTTCGTCGCGATGTCTTCGTAAACATGGTCGTGCTGCGCCAATTCGAGCGCGATGCGCAACAGGTTCAGGCAATACATCGCCATCCAGCTCGTGCCGTCGGCCTGGTTGATGAAACCGCCGGTCGGCAGCGGCTTGCTGCGGTCGAACACGCCGATGTTGTCCAGGCCGAGAAATCCGCCTTGAAAAATATTCCGCCCTTGCGCGTCCTTGCGATTGACCCACCACGTGAAATTCAAAAGCAATTTTTGGAAGACGCGCTCCAGAAAAATTAAATCGCCCGCGTCATTTGGATTCGATTCACGACGTTGGCGGCGCTCGATTTGAAAAACGCGGAACGCCGCCCATGCATGCACCGGCGGATTCACGTCGCCGAAAGCCCATTCATAAGCGGGTAACTGGCCATTCGGGTGCATATACCATTCGCGCGTGAGCAGAACGAGTTGGTTCTTGGCAAATTCGGAATCAATTTCCGCCAGCGCGATGCAATGGAACGCCAAATCCCACGCCGCGAACCATGGATATTCCCATTTGTCCGGCATCGAAATGATGTCGGCGTTGTTCAAATGCTTCCAATCATGGTTGCGTCCGCGCTTGCGGTCAACCGGCGGCGGCGGCTGTGCCGGGTCGCCTCGCAACCACAGCCGCACGTCGTAATGAAAAAATTGTTTACTCCAGATCATTCCCGCGAGTGCCTGATGTTGAACGAGTTTTGCGTCGGCATCAGGAATCTTTTCCTGCAATGCGGCGTAAAATTCATCAGCTTCGCATTTGCGTTGAGAAAAAAATTTCTCGAAATCTTTCCACGGTTCGCGTGGCGGCTCGTCCGATGGCGAAAGCCGCAATCGCACGGCCGCCGATTTACCGGATGCGATCGTCAATTCGTAAAGCGCCGCGGCTTTGGTTCCGAATTGCTCCGGATTCACGGCATCGCGATTGCCGTGGATAACGAATTCGTGGAAAGCGTCCTTAAAAAATCCAGCGGCATTTTTTTCACCGAACAATCGGCGCACGTTTGTTTCGTTTTCGGTAAAAAGCAAATCCGGTCGGCCGTCGCAATTGAGCCGGAAATTTCCCAATTGCGGATGTTCAATTTTAACGCCGCCGTTTTCCGCCGATAATTTTGGTTTTGCCGAATCCTTTTTCCACGACCAGGTGTTGCGAAAATATAATTGCGGCAGCAGTGAAAGTTTTGCTATTTCCGGACCGCGATTGTGGACCGTGACCAGCATTAAAATATCGTCTGGCGCGGCTTTGGCATATTCCACGAAAATATCGAAGTAACGGTCGTCATCAAAAATGCCTGTATCGAGCAATTCAAATTCCGGCCGGCCGACGTCGCGCCGGCGGTTTTCATCCACGAGTCGCGCATAAGGAAATTCCTGTTGCGGATATTTGTAGAGCATCTTGAGATAGGAATGCGACGGCGTGGCATCGAGATAGTAATAAATTTCCTTCACATCCTCGCCGTGATTCCCTTCGCAATTGTCGAGGCCAAACAGCCGTTCTTTAAGGATCGGATCTTTGCCATTCCACAACGCGAGAGACAGGCAAAGATGCTGCCAATCGTCGCTGAAACCGGCGAGACCGTCTTCGCCCCAGCGATAGGCGCGGCTGCGGGCGTGGTCGTGCGGAAAATAATTCCATGCCGTGCCATTACGCGAATAATCCTCGCGCACAGTTCCCCATTGCCGTTCGGAAAGATACGGTCCCCAGCGCCGCCAATTTTGCCGGCCCGTTTTATCGTCCGCCAGGCGCCGTTTTTCCGTCGTTGCATTTATGAGCGAACTCATGGTGAAGGAAGGTCTCCGTTCATGCCTCACTTAAACTGACATTGTGTTGGGAGATGAAAAATAAGCAAAATTATAATGACACTTCCGGACTGAATTTTGAACGATTGCAATCATCTTCTTCAGATAACATTGCCCATCACTGAAGCGACTTTCTTACCCATTCACGGGCAATCTTTCTGGCACTGATTTTTCCTGGAGCAGAACGCTTGATAGACCGGCTTTTCAACCTCAAGGCGAAGGTCGGAATTCAAATGCCGGAACTCATTAAACCATTACTTCAATGGATTCTGGAGGCGGAGATCGGAATCGAACCGATGAATGAGGCTTTTGCAGAGCCCTGCCTTACCACTTGGCTACTCCGCCGCGGAAGGGTTGAGCATCCTAATTTATTTTTCCGCGGGCGCAAGTTCAATCCGCGAAACCGAGACGCCGACGAAATTTCCAAAGTTCCTTCGGCTTGAAAATCCCAACCGGTGTGATGATTCCGGAAATCAATTCCGGCGGCGTCACGTCGAATCCCGGATTGCGCGCGCCGCTGGCCGGATTGGCAACACGGATGTATTCGCGTTTGCCGCGCAAATTGTTTCCCCAGGCGCCGAGAACCTCGCTTTCACCGCGCTCTTCAATCGGAATCTTCAACCCGCTTCTCAAATCCCAATCAATCGTCGAAAGCGGGATCGTAACGTAAAAAGGAATTTTATGGCGCGCGGCCAAAACAGCCTTCGTGTAAGTGCCGATCTTATTCGTCACTTCGCCGGTGCGTCCGAGCGTGCGATCGCTGCCGACGATCACCAAATCAATTTCCCCGCGCTGCATCAAATGCCCGGCGGCATTGTCCGCAATGATTTGATGCGAAATTTTTTGCTGCGCCAGCTCCCATGCTGTCAACGTCGCGCCCTGCGAACGCGGACGGGTTTCATCGCAAAAGACGTGAAATTTTTTTCCCTGCTCTTGCGCGGCATACATCGGCGCCGTTGCCGTGCCGTAATCCACGAATGCCAGCCAGCCGGCATTGCAATGGGTCAAAACGTTCATGCCGTTGCGGATCAGTTTGGCGCCATGCTTTCCGATGTCTTCGCAATGGCGAACGTCTTCATTGGCAAATTCCTCGGCTGCGGCCAGCGCAAGCGATTGTTGTTCGGAAACAGTTTCGCCGCGCGCCATTTGGCGGCGGACGTCGTTCATTGCATTGACCGGATCAACGGCCGTCGGGCGCGCAGCGGCAAGCGTTCGAAAAACATTTTCGACATGCGTGGAAAATTTTTTCAAATCATTGCCGCGAAAAGCGAGCGCGCCTTGCGCGAGCCCGTAAGCAGCGGTCGCGCCGATGGCTCCGGCGCCGCGCACGATCATATCGGTGATAGCGCGGGCAGTTTCGCGAAAATTTTTGGTGGCAACAATCTTGAATTCGTGCGGCAGCAGGCGTTGTTCGATGAGGCGGACTTCATTCCGCTTGGCGTCAAAGGTGACGGTGCGGAAACGTTCGGTGCGACTGCGGAGAGTGACGTTCATTTCAAAAATTTAGCCGCAAAAAGATGTAAACGAACGAAAATTTTACCGGACTTTGATTTTCATTCCGCGAATTTTCTTTTGGATTTCGCGGTAAGCGGGTTGTTGCCGGAATTTTTTTAAATCCGGGTCTTTGGCCAGCCAGCTAAAATCGTGATAGCCGAGGTTCAGCGCTTTTTCGAGCGCGAGCGCGGCGCGGTCGAATTGATCGGTGAGCGAATAGCTGCAGGCGAGGTTGTAGAACACCAGCGGATTACGCGGTTCAAGCCGCGCCAGGCGTTCGTCCACTTTCAGTCCGTCATCGAAACGGCCGCGCTGGGTGTAATGGTCGCCGAGCAATTGCAGCGCATCGATGTAATGGGGATCCCGGCGGACGATTCCTTCCATGAATTCAATTTTGACATCCAGTTCTTTGTGAAAAGTGCGGGACGACTTACGACTGCTGCTCTTTGCCTGCATAACGACGCGCATTGTTTTTCCACAGTTATGCCGCCAAGTCAAGAGTGAGCGAAACTTTTTGTGGAATTTTTTTTTCGCATAATGCAAGATGCATGCGCAGTCAAATTTCTATGAAATGTTTTGTGACTGGCGCATCGGGTTTCATCGGCTCAAATCTCGTCCACGAATTGCTTGCCCAAGGACACGAGGTCAAAGGATTGTTGCGTCCCGGCACAAGCGACCGCGCCCTGGCCGGGTTGCCGCGAACAAATGGGTCGGTTCATTTCAAGCCGGTCACCGGCGACATTCTCGACCGCAAATTGCTCGAGCAGGAAATGGAAGGGTGCGAATGGTGCTTCCATGTCGCGGCCAGTTATCAATTATGGATGCGTGATTATTCCACGATGTATCAGATCAACGTTGAAGGCACGCGCAACGTCATCGAAACTGCCGGTAAATCCGGCTGCCAAAGGATCGTTTACACCAGCAGCGTCGGCTGCATCGGCACGGCCAGATATGCCACCGGCAAATGGATTCCCGCCGACGAAACGGAACTGGTCACCGAGGCGGAAATGACCAACGACTACAAACGCTCCAAGTTTCGCGCCGAAGCGGTGGCCCTGGATTTGTTCCGCAAAAAAGGTTTGCCCGTCGTCATCGTCAATCCCACCGCGCCCGTCGGGCCGCGCGACCTTAAACCCACGCCGACCGGCCAAATGATTTTGGATTTTCTCAACGGAAAATTGCCCGCCTACGTGGATACCGGCCTGAACTGGATCCACGTCCGCGACGTTGCCATCGGCCATATCCGCGCCGCGCAAAAAGGCCGGCTCGGCGAGCGCTACATTTTGGGAAACAAAAGCGGCAATTGGACGATGAAAGAAACGCTCGCCACGCTCGAAGAAATCACCGGAATCCGGGCGCCGAAACTGAAGATCCCGCACTGGGTTGCGCTGGCCGCCGCGCATGTGGACGAAGGCACTTCCTTTTTCACCCGCAAACCACCGCGCGCACCCGTCGCCGGCGTCAAAATGGCCAGATATAAAATGTGGTTCAATCCGCAAAAAGCCATTCACGAATTGGATTTGCCACAAACAGCTCCCAAACAAGCGCTCGTCGATGCCGTGGAATGGTTCCGCGCGAACGGATACGTCAGCCGAAAAGATTAATTTTCCGGCTTATTTTTATTTTCGTCTTCGGCCGGCTTCTCCTCTGTTCCGCCGGCGGCAACCGGCGTTTCGCTCAAGGTCAATTCCTGTGGCGCCGCGGTGGCCAGACCCGGATCAACCGTGACCGGCGCGGGCGGTTTTTCCACCGGAATGCGGCGCAATTCATCCGCAGCGGGCAAATCTTCCAATCCGCGCAGGCCGAAGTATTCCAGAAACAACGGCGTGGTGCCGTAAGTCTGCGGGCGGCCGACGACTTCCGCACGGCCGACATTTTCCACCAGACCGCGCTCGACGAGCGTCTGCATCACGCCATCTACATTCACGCCGCGGATTTGTTCAATCTCGGCGCGCGTGAGCGGCTGGCGATACGCGATGATGGCCAGCGTCTCCAGCGCGGGCGCGGAGAGCCGGGCGGGCCGCGCCTTGACGCCGACCAGCGCCTTGAGCCACGGCGAAAATTCCGGTTGCGTGACGAATTGCCACGCGCCGGCCACGCACGCGAGGCGGTAACTGCGCGCGGCGGTTTCGTGTTCGGCGGCAAGCTGTTCGAGGGCGGCGGTCACCTGATCGTCCTTGGCTTTGGCAAAGGATTTTACGGTGGCGTCGGCGTCTTCGGCATCGGCGGCGTTGGCCAGCACGTCGCGAAGTTCTTTCACCGACAATGGCTTTTGCGCGGAGAACAGGACGGATTCGAGAATGAATTTAAGCTCCATTGATGATTTTGATTTACGATGGTTGATTGGGTTCGGACGGCGCGGTCGTGTCGGCCGATTGATTTTCCGCAGGCGAAGCAGCGGGCGTTTCCACCGGCTGATTTTCAGCGACGAGCGGTGACGCAATTGTCATCTCCGCTTGCGCTTTTGAAATTTCAATTTCCGCGAACGGTTCGGGCTGGACGCAGGCGAGTTGTTTGAGACGAATCAATTCCAACAGCGCGAGAAAGGTGCAGACGACTTCGCCACGGCTCGCCGCGGATTCGAATAATTCGGAAAACTTCACCGCGCCGCGTTCGGCAATCTTGTGGTGGATGAATTCAATCTTCTCGCTGACGGTCCATTTGTCCTCGAAAATTTCGCGGGCCGCGCCTTCACGTTTCTCAAAACGTTTGAGCACGCTGTTGACGGCGTTGAGCAAATCGAAAATGGAAACGTCCGGCCTGGGCGCCGGCGCATCGGAAGCAAATTCCAATTTGCCGGGGATTCGCGGGAAAATGTTTTCCTGCCGGCTTTCGAGCGATTGCAATTGCGCGGCGGCATCCTTGAATTTTTTATATTCGACGAGTTGCCGGATCAATTCCCAGCGCGGGTCCTCACCTTCGTCTTCGCCTTCGACCACGGCCTGCTGTTCCACCGGCAACAGCTCGCGGCTTTTGATATACATGAGCGTCGAGGCCATCACGAGAAATTCGCCGGCGATCTCGAGGTCGAGCAGCCGCATGGTGTCAATGTATTCGATGAATTGCGTGGCGAGTTTGGTGAGGTTGACCTCGTAGATGTCCACTTCCTCTTTTTTGATGAGGTAAAGCAACAGGTCGAGCGGTCCTTCAAAAACCTCGAATTGAACTTTGTATTCGGCCATGAACAGAAAAATTTTAGAACGCCGCGCCGTTATTTGCAACGAAGGAAGTCCTTGCAGATGGTCACCGGTTCACTCACAGGATTTAATTTAAAAGAAATGGGGTGGTCGACGGGATTCGAACCCGCAACATCCAGAACCACAATCTGGGGCTCTACCATTGAGCTACGGCCACCAACCGGTCGCACAGAATAACTTTTAATTTTTTCCAGTCAAGTTTACGCCGCAAGCCGCACTTCCCTTATTTCCGGAGGGTCCCAATTCGGCGTAATCCATATTTTGGGCGTCGCGGAGCCACTCCTTCGGTTTCAAATCTCATAGGACGGCTTTTTCGGTTCCTCAATCCGGCCGAATGAAATTTTATGCCAGACACGTTCGTGCACATAATAGAGCAAAATTTTCGTGAACAGCTCCACGCCGCTGATGGTGAACGCCCATTTCAATTTCCCGGTGATGAGATAGGAAATGACCAGCGTGTCAATGCTGCCGGTGACGCGCCACGAAACAGCTTTTACGAGGCTGCGATAATGTTTGTCCGCCATGCCTCAAGGTAAAAAATTCAAACGGCGAATTAAACAAAAATTGCTTTGGCCCACCCTGCGGACAATAATTCCGCATGGCCAAACATAAGATCGGAATCATCGGCGGCACCGGACTTTACAACATCGAAGGCTTCACCAGCCAAAAATGGGTCAAAGTCAAAACGCCCTTCGGCAAACCGTCCGACGATTTCCTCACCGGCAAACTCGGCGGACGCGACGTCGTTTTTCTCGCGCGCCACGGACGCGGCCATCGCATTTTGCCGGCCGAATTGAATCACCGCGCCAATATCTGGGCGATGAAAAAACTCGGCGTGCAATGGATCATCAGCGTCAGCGCCGTCGGCTCGCTCCAGGAAAAATATAAACCGTGCGACATCGTCGTCATCGACCAATTTCTCGACCGCACCAAACAATCGCTCAATCACACGTTCTTCGGCCGTGGAATTGTCGCGCACGTCGCTTTTGCCAAACCGATTTGCGAAGAATTGCGGCAAATCCTCTTGCGCACCGCCCGCACGGAAGGCGCGACCGCGCACGATGGCGGCACTTACGTCTGCATGGAAGGCCCGGCGTTCAGCACGCGCGCCGAATCGCTGACCAATCATCGCGCCGGTTACGATGTCATCGGCATGACCAATCTCGGCGAAGCCAAGTGCGCCCGCGAAGCGGAAATCGCCTATGCCACGCTCGCCATGTCCACCGATTACGATTGCTGGAAAGAGGACGAACACGTGACGCTGGAAATGATCATCGCCAACCTGCATCGCAATGCCGACACGGCGAAAAAGATTGTCGCCAAAGCCGTTTCGCGAATCCCCGCGGAGCCCAATTGGTCCTGTCATTCCGCGCTGAAGAACGCGATCATGACCGACAAAAAATTCTGGCCGAAGAAAACAGTGACGGAATTGAAGCCGCTTTTGGGGAAATACCTTTGATCCTTGCCCAGGCCGAAAGGATCGCTCACTGCACCAGATCATTCGCCGTCGCGATTTGCTGCTGCATCTGTTTCACAATCATCGTCGCCCGAGTCACCGCCGTGTCCTGCGTTTCAAACAGTGACGCTTCCAATTTCACCCGCACCGCAGCCATTGGATCGCCGTTGTGATCCCGATACGGCATCGTCACCGAAACCGTGCCTTTGTCTTTGCCATAAAACATTTTTCCCTCTTTGATTGCATTGCGTTCATATTCCGTCCCTGCGTCGCCGACTTCTTTAAGATTGTTACTGGCGATGATTTTTGGGTTGCCGTTTTCGTCGAGCCGATAGATGCGCAATTCCAAAATCCGCGGCTGCTGTTGCATGATGTCGTTGACCAACGACTGCGCCGCCGGAATCAGCGGGCGATAATCGATCAATGTATTGCCGAAATAACTCACCGCGTCCGATTTGGTCCAAAAACCGATCTTGCCCACCGTGCCGGCATCGCGATTGTCAATCGCGCGGATGAGATTGGTTCCGTCCAACGAGCCGTCAATCTTGTTTCCGCGACATTCAATCGCCAGCGTGTGCCAGATATTGGTAGAGATGTCCGTCTGCACTTTCAATGGATCAATCAACCGGCCATTTTGGATCTTATAAAAGCTGATGTTGCGGCCCAGTGCGCTGGCGCGGATGACGGAAAAATTGGATTCGTTTTGAAAGCGGAAAACCACGCCCGCCATTTGTTCCACCGCGCCGCTGACGATTTTGAATCGCGTTGTCAGCGTGAAATCTTTGAATTCTTCGCCGCTGTAAATGAACATCGGATAACGCTCATCCGTGGCGTCGGCGCTGGTTTGGGCGAGAACGGCGCGGCGTGAAACGGGCGCTTTGTCCGTGAGCGGGGCAAAGGTGGGCGGCACGATGTCCATGACGATTTTCCAATCGCCCGGCGCTCCGCCGCCGGCCAGCGCGCTGCGGAAATTCGTTGGCGTCTGGCCTTCGGAAAATTTGTCCCAATTGATTTCCAATTGCGCGGCGGAAAGCGGCAGCGCCAGCGCAAGCAGGAGAACGGCGGCAAAGAATCGCATCGCAGGAGATTGGCAGAAATCATGCGCCGCGACAAGCCGGCGCGGGATCTTATATCGGTGGCAGCGAACGTCCGTTCGCTCAATTTGGATGATTCAGTTGAAGCGGATTTAACGCCGAGCGCTATGCTGATTTTCTAAATTGATTTGAGCAAGCTGACGCCTGCTGCTACGGAAAATGGAAATAAAAAACCCGCTCCGGTTAAGGAGCGGGTTGATGAGAGAATTTTTAGCTTAGGCTTTGCGACGGCGGAAGGCCAAGAGCGCCATGCCACCCAATCCAGCCAACGCAATCGTCGTCGGTTCGGGAATGGATATCTAATTATTTGGCGGAGCTTCTTTCAATAATTCCGTAATCTGCAAGTGCAACTTTGGCGCATCATTTTGAATCACTCCCCAAACACGGCTATGGTCAATTGAATCGTAGCCATGGATCAATAGGTTGCGAAAATCAATAATCGCACGATTTTCAGGAATGCGTGCAGCCAAAACGGGATCGTTTTGACGAATGCGATTTAGCGCCTCGCCAATGATTTCGAAATTGCGTTCAACGGCGGAGCGCAACAAGCGGTCAGCCTCATAGTCTGCCAATGTCCGCGCTGCCGTTGCAGTGTGAATCAATTCGCAAGCTTCAAGAATGTCGTGAAGCCATTTCGGAGACTTGGGATGCATCGTAGACAGGCTCGCGTGTTTTTTGTGCTTCGCGGCTAAACCACGGATTTTTCAATGCCGAAACCATGACCAAATGAACCGGTCGGCCAAAAAGATTTTTCAAATTTTCTTCGAAAGCAACAAAACGCGAAAGCCAAGGACCAAAATCGTAATCTGCCGGATATTCCACCAGAAAATCCAAATCACTGCGATCAGGATTGAAAGCCGTTGTATTGGCGGATCCAAAAAGCTCCAGCCGTTGAACGCCGAAGCGACGGCAAAGCGGAACAAGCGCCATCTTCTTTTGTTCAACCAAATTATTCATATCAAACTATTGCGCGTTTTCCGGCAATTTGTCGAGTGATGATTTTAAAAACTTCAACAAAAAACCCGCTCCGGTTAAGGAGCGGGTTGATGAGAGAATTTTTAGCTTAGGCTTTGCGACGGCGGAAGGCCAAGAGCGTCAAACCGCCCAAGCCAGCCAACGCCAATGTCGTCGGTTCGGGAACCGGTAGCAGATAGAGTTGGGTGTTCAATGAATTGATCGGCAAGCCATATGATTGCGCTGATGTTCCGAATGGAGAGACACCAGGATTTACAGTTCCAGGATTGATATAACCAACCGTGGAAACGCCGAAATAGGCATCAGCGATTGTTGATTGACCGGTCAAAAAGAAACCTGCCAGCTCATTTGAAACGGAAAGCCATGAGGTTCCTAAATTTGCCGACCATCCGACCAAAACAATGTTGTTAGTCGTTCCGTTTGACCACGGCACTGTTGCACCAGTGTTTGGAGCAACAGGATTCAATCTACCTGCCGTGCCACTCGCGTTATTTGTAGCCATTAAACCCGTAAAGGACCAAGAGGCGAAATTCCCCACACTTAACGCAGTGCCAAACGATGTTCCGGTAGTTGGCATATAAAGCAACGCAAAATAAAAGTCAGATGTGCCACCAGATGTTGTGCCGCCAAAATCAGTCGCACCCTGGGTTCCGCCAGCCGCCCCACCCCCGAAGAGAGGTGAATAAGCGACTGCGTTAGTTTGAGCAGTTATCGCATTGGCAGGCGTTGCCCAATTTACAGTGCCTTGAGCGAATGCAACACCAGTAATCGCTAGCGAGCAAATAGTTGTTAACAGGAGGTTTTTCATATTTAATGTTTAATTTGTTGGTTTAAGTTCTTCTCGTAATTACAAACCCACAGTCCAATTGAAGTCTCCCGCAGGAATCAGGAAAAAGCCTTGACCAACATTAACTGTCGGCGGAGCGGGCAATGGATTGAAATTGATATCATCCCAACCAGAAGGTGAACCAGAGTCAGAATAATAGGTGGTATAGGAAAAAGTGTTAGGATCCCAGATTAGTATAGAACTAAAGTCAGGAAGCCCGCCCGCAGAGCTTAAATTTAAACCACCCGATGAATTGTTTCCATTGGTAACAGAGCCAGCGTATGGAACGACGGAGGAAACCAGATAAGTGCCACCGTTAGCCAAAAACATCTGGTTACTCGTGCCGACGTTTACAGCAACAGATCCCGTGAACGTATTTGTAACGTTCGCCGACGGAATCAAAAAGAATCCCTGACCAACCGGAAGCGTTGGCGCACCAGACAAAGGATTGAAATTGATATCATCCCATCCAGAGGGCGATCCAGAATCAGAGTAATATGTCGTGTATGAAAATGTCTGTGAATTCCATACCAAAACCGAACTAAAATCCGGCAAAGATGTTCCCGGCCAAATCTCGTTCGCTCCGTTACTGACCCCAACATTAAAAGGAACGCTAACCAAATAAGTGCCGCCGTTAGGAACAACAACGTTGGCATATCCAACGACGTTTGCGGAGGTGACTGCTGCTTGTGAAGTGAAAATTCCGACGCCGAATGCAGCAACTGCGGCGAGAATCAGTGTTTTAGTTCTCATAGTGTGTTGTTTTAGTGGCCGTGTGTGTGCCAAATATCCCAAAGGTCAATGTATGTGTCAACTTTTTTTAATTTTTTTTTGAACGGAACGTAAATCGGTTGAATGGTGGGACAGTTGGATGGTTTAATCGGTAAAAACGCCTGGTTTTCAATGGTTTTTGAGAGGATGAGGATGGGTGTGAGGAAGAGGAGGAGGCGTTTTGTCGCCAAAATGTAACAGTTGGATTCAGGATTTTGGATGGATGAATTAGGATTTTCCGGGCTGAAAGGGAAGGAATGGTTGTCATGATGTTGGCAGTTGAGTGGTTGGAAACGAAGGAACAATTCAGAAGATGTCAGGGTCTCGCGGATTTGAAAGGAGATTTGGGTCTCGCAGAGCAGTTGCAGAAAAAGTCAGGGTCTCGCGGAGCTTGACCCTCCGGATTTTGGGGTCGGAGGGCGGAGTTCTACGACGCCCTGATCGTTTTCATAGAAATGAAGGTGGATTTGGGTCTCGCGGAGCTCAACCCTCCGAATATGAGATTACTACGGCGCGACTTTGACGATGATTTTCAGTGAATTTTCCGCGGGTCTGGCGGCCAGGGCAATGGCGTCCGCGGTTTGGTCGAGCGGAAAACGATGGGTAATGAGTGGGCGCATATCGAGTTGCCGGCTGAACACGAGGCGGGCGACTTCGCGCTGGAGGGTGAAATCGGAGGAATAACTGCCGATGAGGTCTTTTTCGTCCACGCAAATGCTCGAGAAATCCAGGTTGAAGATTGAAGGTTGACCACCGGATTTCTTTATCGCGGCAGCCGATGTCAACCGGCTCTGACTTTGAGAATGAGCGGATTGATGTCCGTTGCTGCCACCAGAATTTCTTTTGGTGTGGGCAAATAACAATATCTGGCCGCCGCCGCGGACGAGTTGCATGGCCTGCTGAATGGCGGCATCGGACGGAACGGCGATGATGGCGGCGTCGAGAGGAAATGCGGAGTGCGGAACGCGGAGCGCGGAAGAAGAATCAATTGAAGCGGACTCATGTCCGCTGCTACTCATATTTAGAATCCATTTGGCGCCGAGTTTTTTGGCCAGTTTCAAACGGGAATCGAGCAGATCGGTGGCAAGAACGTTGATGCCCTGGAGTTTTAGCAATCGCGTGAACATGAGGCCGATGGGTCCCTGTCCGGCAACGAGGACGTTGTCGCCGCGCAAAATGTTGAGCCGGCGGACGGCTTTGAGGACGGTATTGACGGGTTCGAGCATGGCGCCTTCTTCAAAGGAATTGCGCGCGGGAATCTTTACGACGCCGGGCAGGCAGAAATCCATGACGCGGACGTATTCGGCATAGCCGCCACCGGCGGGATTAAATCCGGCGGTGATGCCGGTGCGTTTGTAGGTTTCGCACTGGGCGAAGGCGCGATGCCGGCAATAATGACATTTCAGGCAGGGCACGTGATGATGGAGAGCGACGCGATCACCGAGTGCTAGCGCACGGCCACCGTTTCGGCTCACTCCGTCGCCGATCTTGACAATGGTGCCAGCGGTTTCGTGGCCGAAGATGCGCGGCGGCGGGACGGTTCCGTAACGAATCTTTTTGATGTCGGTGGGGCAAACGCCGCAAACGGCGACTTTGACGAGAATCTCATTTTTGCCGATGCGCGGCACAGGCACGGTTTCGAGGCGCAAATCGTTGACGCCGCGATAAACGACGGCGCGCATGGTTTTGGGGATGTCGAACACGCGCGGAGTTTAGCCACAGAGACTCGGAGAACACAGAGGAAAAATAATCCGCAAATCCGGAGGGTTGAGCGCCGCGAGCCCCTGAATCAACCATTCAATCAGGGCGTCGTGGAACTCCGCCCTCCGAATCTGACGAAAGGAATTCCATGAACCCTTTTTCGGGTTGGCAGGAGAATTCAACGTCCTTGCCGCGCCAGATGAATTTCAGGGAACAGGCGTGGAGCGCGTGATTTTCCAAGATGAGTTTGGCGCGTTGAGCATCGGTCAGACGGTTTTGTGCGAGCGCGAGATAACAATCTTCATCGCCGCCGTAAAGTTTGTCACCAACGATCGGATGGCCGAGATGCGCGAGATGGATGCGGATTTGATGTTTGCGGCCGGTGCGGGGAAGCAATCGGAGCAAAGAAAAATTTTCTCCATTGCGCAAAAATTTTTGTTCGATAAAAAATTCGGTTTGCGCCGCTGCGCCGTCGGCGCGGACGCAATCTTTGACGGCGACGATGCTGCGCTCGTCTTTGCCAAGCGGCGCATCAATAAGGCCATGGTTTTCGCGGACACGGCCATGGACGATGGCGAGATATTCTTTTTGAACGGCTCGATTTTCAAAAATTTTTCCCAATTCGCCGGCAGCTGCAGGATTTTTCGCGATCAACGTCACGCCGCTGGTTTCGCGGTCCAGGCGATTGATCAAATGGGGCGACACAATGGATGCCGGTTCGCCCTCGTTTTCAGTTTCGGAGAAATGAGCCGGTTCACGCCGGCTGCTACCATTCAAATAAAGCCGCGCCCGGCCGATGAGACTGGACATCTCGCCGTTCTTGGTCGGATGACAGACGAGTCCGGCCGGTTTGTTGACGACGAGCAAATCCGCGTCTTCGTGAATGACATTGAGCACGGCTTCAAAATGAAGAAGGCAGAATTAAGAATGAAGAATTATTTTTGCGGGGCGGCACGCCGGAACGAAGGCAAAGCGCAATTGATTTGAGCCGGCTTACGCCGGCTGCTACAAATTTTTGAAATGCGGCTGAAATTATTCATCTGCCTGCTGCTGTTCGGAATCACGCTGGCAGTTTATTGGCCGGCGCGGCATTTCGACTTGATTTATTATGATGATCCGCTGTTCGTCACGGACAATTCCACCGTCACGAACGGTCTCAGCGCGGAAAGTTTCAAATGGGCGATGACATCGGTCGTGGCGGCAAATTGGGCGCCGCTCACGCATTTGTCGTTTGTGCTGACGCATCAATTTTTTGGAATCAATCCCGGCGCGGAACATTTGGTGAATGCATTTTTTCATGCGGCGAATGCGGTGTTGCTGTTTTTGGCTTTGGCGCAGTTGTTCAAAACGGCTCCCGGAAATGCTCGCCCCACCGGAAATGTTTGGCGTTGTGCGATTGTCGCGGCAATTTTTGCGTGGCATCCATTGCGAGTAGAATCAGTCGCATGGATCACGGAGCGCAAGGATGTGCTGTTCGCGTTCTTTGAATTCATCGCGATTTTTGCCTACGGAAAATTTGTTGAAGGAAAAAACGAAAAATTGCCGCGCGGATGGATCTGGTATCTCGCGGCGTTGATTGCCTTCGCGCTGGGTTTTATGAGCAAAGCGATGATTGTGACGCTGCCATTTTTGCTGCTGTTGCTGGACTTTTGGCCGCTACGGCGATTTAACAATTTGCCGATCCAACGTCTGCTTTTGGAAAAAATTCCCTTTTTCGCGCTCACGATTTTCTTCAGCGCTTTAACATTTTGGATTCAACAAACCCATGCCGCCGTTGTTCCGCTGGAAAAACTTGGCATTTTTGAACGAATTGAAAACGCGACGCTGGCTTACGCCGGTTATCCGGGCAAATTCTTTTGGCCGGCAAAGCTCGCGGCCATTTATCCCTTTCCGCGCAACATTGATTTCAATCTATTCGTGCTCGCGGCAATTTTACTTCTGGCAATTTCGGCGCTGTGCATCTGGAAACTCCGACGAATGCCGTATCTCGCCGTGGGCTGGTTCTGGTTTCTCGGCACATTTGTTCCGGTCATCGGCCTGGTGCAAATCGGCGAAACGGCCATGGCCGACCGTTACACCTATTTGCCGCTCATCGGAATTTCCATCGCGCTGGTCTGGCTGGTCGCACGCGGAGGGCGGAGTTCCACGACGCCCCAAATTACCGGTCTCGCAGAGCTCGACCCTCCGAAATTTCCAGTAAACAATTCGCTTTTACGAAAATCATTTCTGGCGGTGGCAACAGCTTGCATTCTGGCCGCGCTCATCATTCTGACTTCCCGGCAACTTCAATTCTGGCGCAATACAGTCAGTCTTTTTGAACATACCATCGCCGTCACCCGGGAAAATCCATCGGCAGAATTTTGCCTGGCCAGCGGCTTCGAACATGAAAACCGATTGAACGATGCAGCAGCGCATTATCGGATTGCGACGGAAATCGCGCCGGACGATTTCCAGGCGCGTTACAATCTCGCGATTTGCCTCGATAAATTGGGTGATTATTCCGGCGCGCTGGCCGAAGATGAACCGCTTCTGGCCAGTGGCTACAAGCGGGACGATTTCGCCGCGCACGCCAATTTTGCCGATGTTTTCATGCATTCAGGCCGTTACGATGAAGCGGTTTCGCAATTGGAAACCGCATTGCGATTGAATCCTGATTCCACGGAAGTGCTGAACAATTTTGCGTGGCTGCTGGCGACATGTCCGGATGCAAAGATTCGCGATGGCAAACGCGCCGTGGAACTTGCCGAACGCGCCTGCAAATTGTCTGACGACAAACAAACCGTTTGCATCGGCACGCTCGCGGCGGCCTATGCCGAAGCGAACGAATTTGATGATGCGATTGCCACGGCGCAACGCGCCATCGCCCGCGCGCAAGCAAATGGCGAAACGGATTTGGCGCAGCGCAACCGGCAATTGCTGAAAATTTATCAGGCGCACAAGCCGTTTCGCGAAAAACCGTCCGGAGGGTCGAGCTCCGCGAGACCCTGACTTTCCTTCCCGGCTTCCGCTTCCTTCTGTTAAAAAGGCGATTCAGGGCATCGAGAACCCGCCATCCGAAGAATCGGCAAAGGAAACTTGTCAGGCTTCGGCGCGGGATTTATTTTGAGCAGGTTGAAGGAAAAATTTCACAAGCTGTTGCCGGTTTTGTTCATCCTGGTGTTCGCGGTGTCGCGAATTCCGGGATTGTTGCCGGGCAATTTCAGCGTGGTGTATGCATTCGCCTTTTGCGCGGGCGTTTATTTTCCCCAACGACTGGTCTGGTGGCTGCCGCTGCTGGTCATCGCGGGGACCGACGTAGCGCTGAACATTTTTTATTATCACACGTCGCCGTTCGCCGCTTATCTTCTGCTCAATTACGCGGTTTATTTCGGATTGATCGCACTGGGCAAATGGTTCGGACCGCGCACGTCGTTTTTGAAACTGCTCGGCGGCGGATTGCTCGGCGCGGTGATTTTTTATTTCATCACGAACACGCTGGCATGGTTGCAGGATTCTTATTATACCAAGACGATTGCCGGCTGGATCCAGGCGCTCACCTTCGGCCATCCGGATTATCATCCGACCACGTGGGAATTTTTCCGCAACACGCTGATGAGCGCGGGAATCTTCACGGCGCTGTTCACCGGCGCGGAAAAATTGACCGCATCCGCCGAATCGCCCGCCGATAAAACTGCCGGTGTCCGCGAGCCGGAAGGCGAAATCGCAGCGGAACCGGAGGAAGCCGAGGCGTGAAAATCGGCGTTCTTTCAGACACGCACGGCTATCTTGACCCGCAAATTTTCAAACTCTTCGCGGGCGTGAAACACATTTTGCACGCGGGCGACATCGGCTATCCGTCGCTCGCGATGGAATTGGAAGAAATCGCGCCCGTCACCGCCGTTCTGGGCAATACCGACGGCGGATTTGATTTTCGCGAAACGGAAATCGTCGAAATCGCCGCGCGCAAATTCCTCGTGCATCACATCGTCAATCCGTTCGCGCCGGCGGACAAATTGAAATCGCGGATTGTGCGTGAAAATCCAAACGTCGTCGTTTTCGGCCACACGCATAAACGCTTTGCGGAAACGATCAGCGGCATTTCTTATTTCAATCCCGGTTACGCCGGAAAACCGAAAACGGGAACGGAACGCAGCGTCGCCATCTTGCATTTGGATGAAAAAGAAATCCGGGCGGAATTTTTGGCGCTGTAAACCTTCCGCTTCCTCTTTTTCTTCCTCGGTTTTTCGATCAAGAGGAAGAAATTAAAAGTTTTTCCACTACCGCATGAATTTCTTCCATCGTCGCCGCGGGCGGAAGATGTTCGCCGAAGCGGACGGTGACGGGATAAAAGATGTGGCGCGGCCATTTCCAAAAGAATTTGCCCCGTTCGTAACTGAAAATGCTGCCCCAAACGCCAACGAGCGCGACCGGCACGACCGGCGCATTTTGATTTTTCATGATGCGTTCGGCGCCGCGCTGAAATTCATTCAATTCGCCGGTGCGCGTGATCTGGCCTTCGGCAAAGATGCAAACCACTTCGCCGGCGCGGACCGCTTCGCTCGCGATCTGCAACGATTTTATCAATTCACGCGGAGCCAAATCTGATGCAATGGGAATGATGCCAAGCATTTTGCGGAATGGTTTAATCCACCAGCGCTCGTAATAATCGCGGTGCATGATGAAACGGATTTTGCGGTCGGTCGCGGCCATCAGCAATGGCGCGTCCACGAAGGAAACGTGATTGCAAACGAAGAGCGCGCCGCCACGTTCCGGGATGTTGTCGCGGCCATCCACGCGAATCCGATAAATGGTTTTCGTCACGAGCCACAAAATCAATCGCAGCAGCGAATCGGGCATGAGCCAAATGCAATAAATCGTTCCCGCCAGCGACAGCGCCGCGCCAAAAAGAAAAATTTTCGGTGGCGGCAGGTGAAACACGGCCGTGAGCAAACCATAAACGCCCGAGGCGATCGCAATTCCAATCCAGCTCAACAGCGCGCCGGCGGCGATGACTTTGCCTTTGTTGTCGGCGTCGGGACGATGTTGAATGATGGCGTTGACCGGCACGTTGTAAATGCCGCCGAAAAATCCAAGCAGACAAAGACCGATGGAAAATCCGGCGACGGTGAACCCGGAATGCGCGAGCAAACTGGAAAAAATCGTCAGCCCGGCCATGCCGAGCGGAATCAAGCCGTATTCGATTTTTCCGCCGGAAAGAAATCCTGCCGCCAAACTCCCCGCACCCACGCCGATGAGCAGTCCGCCTTGCAAATAGCTGCTGTGCCGGTCGTCGAATTGGAAAATATCTTTGCCGTAAAAGACGACGGTAAATTGCAACAACATCGCGAGAAATGAAAGAAATGTATTGCCCATGATGCCCAAAAACAAAATGCGATCGCGATGAATGAGTTTCAATTGCGCCCAGAAATCGCCGAGGAAATTGGCGCGGAATTGTTTTTGCGGATCGGCGGCGGGCAGTTTTCGCACTCCGACGCACAATGCCAAACCGACCAACGCCAGTCCAATCAGCACGACGCCAGACCAGATTTGCGTTTTGCCGAACGTGTCCGAAAGCCAGCCGGCGAGGATCGTTCCCGTGATGGCGGCGGAAAAAGTGCCGAGACCGAAGATGCCATTGCCCCAGGACAATTTTTTCTCCGGCAACAATTCCGGCAACATGCCGTATTTCGTCGGGCCAAAGATTGCGCTATGCGTGCTCATCAAAAAAATCGCCGTCAGCATCAGCGGAATGTTGGCGAGCCAAAGGCCGAGCGTGACAACGGACATGATGCCCAATTCGGCGCATTTGACGGAAATGGCGACGCTGCGTTTGCTGAAGCGATCGGCAAAAAATCCGCCGATCATGGAAAACAAAATGAACGGCAACGCGAAAACATCGCCGACGACGGGCACCAGGCTGTCGCGTTTTTCCATCGAAAGGCCCATGCCGATGATCATGTAAGTGACGAGCCAGCGCAGCACGTTGTCGCTGAAGGCATTTTGGAATTCGACGACGAACATCAGCCAAAAACTTTTCAAGTCTCCGGCTTTTCGGTTGTGGATTGGCTCCTGCACGCGCAATAGTTAATCAGAGGCGAACGAAACGGAAATTGAAATCATGCCGCCAGTCGTTGTTCCTCCCGCGCCGCATGGCGTCCAAAATTCGGCGAGGTTTTCAACATGCGTTTGAATTTCGTCCGGCGTTCGCGCGTTTCATCGGCGGAATAAAGTTGTTTTGCCAGTTTCAAAAAACCATTTTGCAATTCGCTCACGCTCATGTTCTTCGGCTGGAAATTGATGTCGAACAGCGTGCAAAGTTCCCAGGCGCGATCGCGAATGATGCGGCCTTCGTTTTTCAATCGCGCATACAACGGCGTGCCGGGGAACGCGGTCTGAAACGTGATCTGCACTTCGTAAAGGCCGGAATTGCGGACAAAATGCCGCACGTCATCGAAAACATCGCGCGTGTCGCCGTCGAGACCGAGAATGAAACAACCGTTCACCGTGATGCCGTAGGATTGAATTTTAGAAATCGCGTCGCGATAATGATCTTGCTGGCGCAATTTCCAATTGTTCTTCAATTCAATTCCATAAAGGCTCGTCCGCCGCGGACTTTCCAAACCGATCAAGACCTGCTGGCAGCCCGAATCGCGCATGAGCGCCAGCAATTCGTCGTCTTCCGCCACGCGAACGTCGGCTTCGGTGAACCAGCGGAGATTTTCCTTTGCCAATTCGCGCAGCAATTTTTTGTAATGCGCGCGGTCAACGAATGAATTGTCGTCGGCAAATTCAATGAACGGTTTCGGCCAAATCTTTTTGATTTCACGGATTTCAGCGATGACTTTTTCCACCGGCTTAACTTTGTAACGCCGCGTCAGCAAAATGGAACTGGCGCAAAATTCGCAGCGATGCGGGCAACCGCGGCTGGTTTGCACGGTCAGGCGATTGTATTTTTGCGGCGCGAGCAAATCGAAGCGCGGCATCGGCGCATCGGCCAAATCAAATTCCTTCGTGGTTTGATAAAATGGTTTCAATCGGCCGCGCTCCAAATCGTCCAGCAATTCCGGCCAGAGCAATTCGCCTTCGCCGATGACGACGCTGTCGCAATGTTCTTTGGCCTGTTCGCGCAAAGATGAAACGGTGATGCCGCCCATGACCACGGGAATTTTTCGCGCGCGATAAAAATCCGCGACTTCGCATGCTTCATAAAATTGCGCGGTGAACGTGCCGATGGCGACCAAATCGAAATCGTCCGGCAATTCAGGCAGCTTTTTCAAATCGGCGATTTCATGATAGCTGATTTCGAATTTTTCCGGCGTCAATCCAGCAAGCGTGAGTAAACCGAGGCTCGGCAGCGAGGCGATGATTTTATTGCGCTCGACAAATCCCGGCAATGTCAGGCCGAGTTTTGTCAATTCCTCGTTGTGGGCGCGGACGCCGCTCATCGCGATAAAAGCAATTCGTTTCATAAATTTGCGATTTGAATCAAGGTGAAAACCGCGCCGGCAATCAGGCTTACAACCGGCACGGCAAAAATGAAATGCGCTTTGGGAAAATGCGCCATGATCACGCAGCAAACCGGCATCGTGATGGCGCCGACGACGAACGCGATTGATGCAATTTGAATTTGCAAACCGGTTGAAGGAATTTTTTGCAGCGTCAGCCAGAACAACAAATTCACCGCGCCGAGCCCGAAAAAGGAAATGTGGCCGAGCCGATACATGCGCCGTTTGAAATTGCCGTAGCCGCCGAGCCAGTTTTCGCCGTGAAAAAACATCCCGAGAATCATGCCGGAAACAAATCCGAGCAAAATCCAGAGCCAGCCGAAGAAAAGATTTGGATTAGATTTCATTTGAAATTGCTTTTGCTGATTGGTAAAAGCTTATGGCATGAAACCCGCCAAAGAAAAGTATTATCGGGGACTGTTCACTATCGCCGCGCTTTACGATCTGGTGCTGGGCATCACGTTCACTTTTTTCCCGGCCCGCGCTTTTACCGCGCTCGGCATCAGCGATAAAATGCCGGCTTTCGGCGGTTATCTCACGTTGCTCGGCGCGTTTGTAATCGTCATCGGCGTCGCCTACGCATTGATTTCGCGCGGCGATTTGCTGCGGAACGCCGATCTGATCCTGGTCGGGACGCTCTACAAATTGGCTTACGCCGCGACGGCATTTTATTATTGGTCGGCCGGCACGCTGCCACATGTGGCTTTTGGGATGATTTTCGGCGTGGCGGACGCGATCTTTTTCATTTTGATGGCGGAATGTTATCTGTCGCTGAAATGTGCAGCCAAAAGCGGAAAGTGAATCCCGGCTGAAGCATTTCAATTCTGCGGTCGCCCCGTTCATGTCCGCACGTTAACTCCGCTTGCGCCGGAACCGTTAATTGATAAAACTTCCTTCAACATCGGCTGGGTCAATGAATGTCCATCACCTCGAACTTTTTTATTACGTCGCCAAACATGGCGGCATCATGCCCGCGGTGCGCAACATTCCCTACGGCATCCAACAACCCGCCGTCAGCTCGCAAATTTCCGAACTGGAAGAATTTCTCGGCGTCACCTTGTTTCAACGCCGTCCGTTTGCGCTGACGCCGGCCGGCGAAAAACTTTATGAATTCATCCAGCCGTTTTTTGCCAATCTCGGCAAAATCGCCGACGAATTGCAGGGCGGCCGCGCGCGATTGATCCGCATCGGCGCGACGACGATTGTCCTGCGCGAACATTTGCCGGAATTGTTCCAAAATGTCCGCAAAAGATTCCCCGGTTTGAAAATGTCTCTGCGCGAAGGCGCGCCGCCGCAATTGGAGGATTTGTTGCAACGCGATGAAATTGACCTGGCGATCACGGTCGTTGAAAAACAACCGGCGGCGGGAATCCAATCGCTGGCGCTCATCGAATTGCCGCTCGTTCTGCTCGTCGAGAAAAACAGCCGCATCAAATCTGCGGAGGAATTATGGCAGCGCGATAAAATTGATGAACCGCTGATTTGTTTCCCGCGCGGCGAACCGTTGCGGAAAATGTTTGAAAAGAAATTGAATTCGCTCGGCGTAGATTGGTTCCCGGCAATCGAAGCCAGTTCGGTGGATTTGATCGAAACGTATGTCGGCAACGGCTTTGGCATCGGCGTTTCCGCAGCGATTCCGCGAAAAGAAATCTCGTCCAAGATCCGCGCGTTGCCGCTCAAAGACTTTCCGCCAATCGTCATCGGCGCGATGTGGCGCGGAAAAATATCGCCGTTGTCGCAGGCATTTCTGGATGAATTGAAATCGCGCGCGAAACAGTTGGCGGTTTGACACCGCATATTTGAATGCCGTTAATTAAATAAACATGAGCCTTAAAAATTCATTGCTGGTTTCCATGGCGATGGGAATTTTTTTGGTTCTGATGTGCGCCATGGCACAGACATGGACACAGACCAGTGCGCCAACCAACAGATCGTGGCTGTTCATTTCGATGTCCGCTGACGGCCAAAAGATCACCGCCATCACTTCCGGTGCGCATCCCATTTATTCGACCGATTTTGGAAACACCTGGCAGACGAATCAAAATGCACCGATGGCTTATAGCTGCCTCGCAGCATCGGCGGATGGAACGAAATTGGCAATGGTGGATTTTCAGAATTTCAGTATCTATGTCTCAACCAATTCCGGAGATGTCTGGACTCAAACCAGTTCGCCTAAATCGGATCAATGGTGGACATTAGCCTGTTCCGCGAATGGCAGCACAATGATTGCAGCAATACGAACTTCCGGCAGTTTGATTTACGTTTCAACCAATTCGGGACTGTCGTGGTCTCCCGGCGGTTCGCCCGCCAAAGCATGGGCGTCGGTGGCGTGTTCTGCAGACGGCACAAAACTGGTCGCCGCCGCGAATGGAGATAAGGTCTATATATCAACTAATTCGGGGATATTGTGGACACCAACAATGGCTCCAACCGATAATTGGTCGTCTTTAGCCTGTAACGCCAGCGGAACGCACTTGATTGCGTCCGGCACAGCCACATATTTATCAACCAACTTCGGCAGCTCATGGTCAATTGCATCCACCAACACCGGACCTGTTGCGTCGTCAGCAGATGGAAAAAAGCTAATCATCGCTGGTGGCATCATTTATACGTCGGATGATGGAGGAGAAAGCTGGATTTCGAATGATGCCCCGCACTCATGGTATTGTGTTTCTTCTTCCGCCGATGGTTCCGAAAAAGTCGCCGCGCGGTATAGCTATCCTTCCTCAGGAATTTGGATCAAACACTCAAATCCATCTCCACAACTGAATCTGACACCTGCAAATGGAAGTTTTGCGTTATCGTGGCTTATTCCTTCTACCAATTTCGTTGTGCAGCAAAGTTCGGATTTGGCGGACTGGGAAACGCTGACGAATCCGCCGGCACTCAATTTCACAAACCTTCAAGAAGAACTTTCGCTTTCGTCGACAAACAACAGCCGTTTCTTCCGTCTGCTCGCACAGTAAATCGCTGGTAAAATTATTTCTGGAAAAGGAGTCCATTTTCCGGCAAGTTAGTCCGCTCGAAATTATGGATGTTAAACTTCCGAAGTTAGGCGAAGGCGCGGATTCCGGCGTCGTCGTGAACGTCTTCATCAAAGAAGGCGACACCGTGGCCAGCGGCCAGGCGATTCTCGAACTCGAAAACGAAAAAGCCGTGGCGTCAATTCCTTCGACCGCCTCGGGCACCGTCGAAAAAGTTTTCGTCAAAGCCGGCGACCGCGTCAATGTCGGCCAAAAATTGATTTCCGTGGCCGGTGGCGGAGCCGCGGCGCCCAGCGCGCCGGCGGCCGCGCCCGCCCAGAAAGCGCCCGCGAAGAAAGCGCCCGCGAAGAAAGCGGCGGCCAAACCCGCGCCGGAACCGGAAGAAATCGAAGAAGAACCGGTCGCGGAATCGGAAGACGAAATTCTTAGCGAAAATCCCGTTGCCGCACCGTCCGTCCGCAAGATCGCCCGCGATTTAGGATTGGATCTGCGCAAAATCCGCGGCAGCGAATCCGGCGGCCGAATCGTTCTCGCCGACGTTCGCAATTACATTCAACGTTTGATTTCATCGGCTTCAAAAGCCAAAGCCGGCGCTGGAAAAGTCGCCGCCAAACCCGTTGCCGAGAAAATTGATTTCTCGCAATGGGGACCCATCATCAAAAAACCGGTCACGCCGTTGCGCGACGTCATCGCGCGCCGGATGCTGGAAAGTTGGAACACCGTCGCCCGCGTCACGCAATTCGACGAAGCAGATTGCACGGCGATGAACGATTTGCGCAAGAAATTCGGCAAGGATTATGAAGCCAAAGGCGCCAAACTCACGCTCACGCCGCTGATTTTGAAAGCCGTTGCCGAGACGTTGAAAAAGCATCCGATTTTCAATTCCAGCCTCGATGAAGCCGCGAACGAAATCATCATCAAGGAATACATCCACCTCGGCATCGCCGTGGACACCGACCAGGGATTGATGGTTCCGGTGATTCGCGATGTGGACAAAAAATCGGTTCTCGATTTGGCCAAGGAACTGGAACAACTCGCTGCGAAGGCACGCGACCGCAAGATTTCCATTGAGGAAATGAAAGGCGGCACGTTTACGATCTCCAACCAGGGCGCGATCGGCGGCAGTCATTTTACGCCGATCGTCAACAAGCCGGAAGTCGCGATCCTCGGCCTCGGACGCGGCGCGATGAAAGCCGTCGTCCGCGACGGTCAAATCGTCGCGCGCATGATGACGCCGCTGACGTTGAGCTACGATCATCGCGTGATTGACGGCGGCAGCGCCGCTCGGTTCATCGTTGACCTTGTGAAGAACCTCGAAAATTTTAACGAAAGCGCGGTAAAAATTTAATTCATGGACCCTATCAAAACAGAAATCGTTGTCGTCGGCGCGGGACCGGGCGGTTACGCGGCGGCGTTTTACGCGGCGGACCTCGGCAAAAAGGTCATCCTCATCGAACGCGAAAAGAAACTCGGCGGCGTTTGCCTCAATCGCGGCTGCATCCCGTCCAAGGCGCTGCTTTACGCGACGCATCAAATCGTCAACGCCCGCGAATCGGCGCATCGCGGCATCACGTTCACCGAACCGAAAGTGGAATTGGAAAAATTGCGCACGTGGAAGGAAGGTATTTTGGCAAAATTGAGCGGCGGCGTGGCAACGCTGGCGAAAATGCGCGGCGTGGAAGTCATCGCCGGGCGCGCCTATTTCGAAGGTTCGAACAAATTGCGCGTTGAGACGGACAAAGGCCAGCAATTCGTCGAATACGACAAAGCGATTCTCGCCGTCGGTTCGTTGCCGGCGATGCCGAAGGCATTTGACCTGGGCAATCCGCGCGTGATGACCAGCACCGAAGCGCTCGAAGTTCCGGACGTGCCGGAAAATCTGCTCATCGTCGGCGGCGGTTACATCGGCATGGAACTCGGCTTTGTTTATTCCGCGCTCGGCAGCAAAATCGTTTTGGTTGAAGCGATGGATTCAATTCTCGCCGGAGCGGACGCGGATTTGGCGCGACCGGTCGCGAACAACGCCAAGAAAGTTTTCAAAGAAGTTCGTCTCAAAGCCAAAGTCACAAAAATGGCGACCGTCGGAAAGCAAATCAAAGTGGCCATGGAATACAACGGCCAGAAATTGGAAGAACTTTATGACCGCGTGCTTGTGGCCGTCGGCCGCGTGGCGAACAGCAAAGATTTAGGATTGGAAAATACCAAAATTCAATTGGATGAGCGCGGTTTTGTGAAAATCAATCCGCAGCAACAAACGGATGATCCGAGCATTTACGCGATCGGCGATATTGCCGGCGGGATTTTGCTCGCGCATAAAGCGCACAAGGAAGCGCGCATCGCCGTTGAAAATATTTGCGGAGAAAACAGCGCCTTCGATTCCATCATTCCTGCCGTCGTGTTCACGGATCCGGAAATTGCCTGGTGCGGTTTGACCGAAGCCGAAGCGAAAGAAAAAGGAATCGCTTACGAAGTTGCGAAATTTCCGTGGACGGCATCCGGCCGCGCGCTGTCGTTCGACCGCACGGACGGCGTGACGAAAATGATTGTTGAACCGGAAACCAATCGCGTTCTGGGCGTCGGCATTTGCGGCGCGGGCGCAGGCGAATTGATTGCCGAAGCCGTTCTGGCAATGGAAATGGGCGCGAGCGTCGAGGACATTGCGCTGACGATTCATCCGCATCCGACGCTTTCGGAAACGTTGATGGAATGCGCCGATGCTTATTTCGGCCACGCGACGCATACGTTTACAAAAAAGAAACACGCGGAATAATTACGGGCAAACCACGCGGTAGAAACGCTGCGGGCAATTAGGCGGCGGCGTTTCGCAAAGTCCGAACAGACCGGTGCCATTTGTGGCCGCCAAATTCGTCAGCGTCGTCCAATTCACCAGATCGGAAGAGACTTCGATGCAGTAATGGCTTCCGGGCGAGCCTTTCCACAAACAATGGACCGTTCCATCGCCATCGCGTTTGAAGGAAACGGTGCAGGTTTCCGTTGGCGGCGCCGATGTGACGGAAATGTTGTCCAATCCAAATTCACTTCCCGTGTCCGCGCCAATCAGAAACGATAGATCCGTTTCAAAATCCGTGGCGGTAAACATGAAATCAAATTCGAGCCAGCCGGGAATGATCGTTCCCGGGCCGTTTTCAAACGCGAGCATAAGATTCGTGGTGAATCCGCCGAAACTGCACTGGGCGGCAAAATTGTGGCCGTCGCCGTCTTCGGCGGAAAAAGAAATGTCATATGTCACGCCGGGAACCGTCGTCAGCGTTTGCGAAATGATATCCGCACTGTAAGGCTCAAATAAAAATCGCGCGTAATAATCACCGTCAACGCCGCCGCCCGAAATCGTCGGGCCGTAATACGGCGGAGAGCCATTGTAACTGACGTCCCAATTGGTATAACTGCCGTTGCCATCTTCGAAACTTCCATTCTGCAAAAGGTTTTGAGCTTGCAGGGAATGGACAATCAAAAAAACGACGGCAAGACTAACGATGCTGCGACCGGCCTCCATACCGGACAATAATCCGCTTCCGGAAATTGTCGAGGCTATGCCGGGAGTTTTTAATTTTTCTTAAGCGCGCAACGGTTGACCAGTAGTTTGCCTGACAGCATGGTCTTTTATCGCGCCGAAATTGCCGGCTTCGCAGCCTCTCACAAATCCCTCGGTGACCGTTTTCAATTCCTCCCAGCGCGCGCGAATTTTTTTGGCTTCGTCCAATTCGATTTTATTGTCCGCCGTGGCCACGGTGATGGCATGCAGCAAATCGGCGAATTCCTGGACAATCTGGTTCGTGGCGGGAATCAATTGATGCGGATGCGGCGCGGTTTTTGGATTTTTGATAAAAAATCCTCCGGCGCGCTGGCAGATCCATTGCACCAGGCGACCGTCGCCAGTGCTTTCCAAAAGTTTTTCCATCCGGTCAAGCGGATTGCTGATGCCGCTGCCGGAATTCCCCGGCGGCTGCGCCCATTTATAAACCATCGAAGCTGATAAATTGAGGTCCGCCGCGATTTCTTTGGCGGGCTTTTTTTCGAAAACTTCGCGCAACAGTTCGTGGGATTGCATGGCCGGACAATGCGCCAGCGCAAAAACATTGGCAAGCACGTTTGCGCAAAGCCGGCGCTACTTTTTGCTCATTTCAATTTCCATGAGCGTGAAATTTTTCTATTGTTTGTTTGTGTCAAATTTAATCGCCATCGTCGGACGACCGAATGTCGGCAAATCCGCCCTGTTCAATCGCATCGTCGGCAAACGCATTGCGATTGTCCACGACCAGCCCGGCGTCACGCGCGACCGCGTCACCGCCGAGGCGGAATGGTATGGCAAAACGTTCACGCTCGTGGACACCGGCGGCATCGGCCTGCTCCGCCGTGAAAAAGCGGATGACATCATTTCCAAAGCCGCGCTCGAACAAGTTGAATTGGCCATCGAGGCGGCGAACGCGATCATTTTTGTCGTCAACGTCCAGGACGGCGTTGCTCCGCTTGACCGCGAAGTCGCGGAAAAATTGCGTCGCAGCCGGAAACCGATTTTTGTCGCAGTCAATAAAGTGGACACCGAGCGCGCTGAAAAAGGCGTGGCGGAATTTTCTGAGCTTGGATTCGAAAAAATCATTTCCGTCAGCGCGATTCACGGCGGCGGCATTGAAGATTTGATGAATGAAGCAACGAAGCCGCTTCCCGCTCAAAGTTTCGAAGCCGAAATCCAAAGCAATCAAGCTGATGAGACTCCATCTTCCGCTTTCAATCTTCCGTCTTCGCTGAAGCTGGCGATTGTCGGCCGTCCGAATGTCGGAAAATCCTCAATTATCAATGCTTTGACGCAATCCGAGCGCGTCATCGTTTCGCCGATTCCCGGCACCACGCGCGATGCCGTGGACGTGCCGTTTGAAGTGGAAACCGACGGCGTGCGGCAGAAATATATTTTGATTGATACCGCCGGAATGCGCAAAGCGAGGCGCGTGGACGATTCGGTGGAATTTTTCAGCGTCCAGCGCACGGAGGATTCCATTGCGCGCAGCGATATTGTGGTTTTGGTCCTCGATGCGGAAATGGGCATCACGGAGCAGGATAAAAAGATTGCCGATGTGATCGTCGAAAACCGGAAGGCCTGCATCGTCGTCGTCAATAAATGGGATTTGTTCGATGAGCAAATCCGGGAAGCGCGACAGGAGGAAATCGAGCGGCGGAAAAATAAGAAACGCACGGAAGGCCAGGAAAAGGAAATGACGACGCTGGTGGAATTTGGCCAATGGGTTTCAGAAAAATTATTTTTCCTGGATTACGCGCCGGTCATTTTCACATCGGCAAAAACGAATTTTCATCTGGACCGTTTGCTCGAAGCCGTCCGTTACGTCGCGTCGCAATTGCAGCAGAAAATTCCCACTTCGATCTTGAATCGAACCCTTCACGATGCCGTGGAATGCCGCCAGCCTGTCAGCGCCGTCGGCCATCGGCTGAAATTCTTTTATGCGACGCAGGTCAAACAGGCGCCGCCAACGTTTTTGCTGTTCGTGAACCGCGACGAATTATTTTCCGAGCAATACAAAAAATATCTTGCTGGAGAGATGCGCAAAGCGTTTGGTTATGAAGGCTGTCCTATTGTGCTGGCGCCGAAGGCGAGGCCCAAAACGATTGAACCGGTGCGAAAATTCAGGAAACCGGCGCATGACCATAAGGCAAAGCCCAATTTTCGCCAGCGCCGCGGAAAAAGCCCGCGTTAAAGTTGTTCACCGCGGAGAATAATTTTTTAATTGCCAATGTTTACAGGCAAATTCTTCTGCTTTTTATTGCGAATATCGTTTGCGTAACTTTTTAGAAAATTTTCTTGAAAACACAATCCCTAGTGGTAGGATGATTTTTGCGCCCCAACTAATAGGTGCAAGTTGCCGAAAAGTTCGCCTTTTCTTTGCAAATTAACTAAAAGTCCGTTGCTTTTATATGTCTCTTGAAGTGGCGGGCGGAAAAACTAAATTTAGAATGGAGCATGCCATGATTGATGCACGCGAGGACGTTTCAACACCAGTTCGCCAACACAACAGCCGCCGCGGAACGAAAGTTTCGGCCAGCCGCGAGATGAAAAATAAAGGATCGAGAAAATTTTTGAAAATCGAACGCACATTCAGCGACCCCCGCGTCAAACCGTTCGACCAGATTGAATGGGACAAACGCACTGCGGAAATCACCGATGACGGCGGCAAAGTCATTTTCAAGCAGGAAAACGTCGAAGTGCCCAAATCATGGTCGGTGCTCGCGACGAAAGTTGTCGTTTCAAAATACTTTTACGGCGAACAAAACACCTCCGAGCGCGAAACTTCCGTGCGCCAGCTCATCCATCGCATTTCCCGGACGATTGCCGATTGGGGAATCGCCGATGGCTATTTTTCAAAAGAAGATGGCGAAGTATTTTACGAAGAATTGACCTGGCTGTGCCTGAACCAATACGGCGCATTCAATTCGCCGGTTTGGTTCAATGTCGGGCTGTTCCACGAATACGGCGTCGGCAAAAAATCCGGCAAAGGCAATTGGTTTTACAATCGCAAGACCGGGCAGGCCGAACGCGCGACGACCCAATATGAATATCCGCAGGGCAGCGCGTGCTTCATCCAGTCCGTCGAAGACAACATGGAAGACATCATGCGTCTTGCGTCCGCGGAAGCGATGCTCTTCAAATACGGCTCCGGCACCGGCACAGATTTGTCGCCGCTGCGTTCGAGCAAGGAAAAATTGAGCGGCGGCGGACGTCCGAGCGGCCCGATGAGCTTCCTGAAAGTTTATGACCAGGTCGCCAACGTCGTGAAATCCGGCGGCAAAACGCGTCGTGCGGCGAAGATGAACACACTGCGCGATTGGCACGGCGACATCGAGGAATTCATTGACGCCAAGCAGAAGGAAGAAAAGAAAGCGTGGGCATTGATTGAGCAGGGCTACGACGGTTCTTACAACGGCGATGCTTACGGCAGCGTGATGTATCAGAACGAAAATCTTTCTGTGCGCGCGAGTGATGAATTCATGACCGCCGCGCTCGCCGGAAAAGAATGGTGGACGCGCAGCATCACGAACGGTGGCAAACCGCTCGAAAAGAAAGACGCGGCCAAACTGCTTTTCAAAATTGCCGAAGGCACGCATATCTGTGGCGACCCGGGTATGCAATACGATGGCGCCATCCAGAAGTGGCACACGTGTAAAGGCACCGAGCCGATCCATTCCACCAATCCGTGCAGTGAATATGTTTTCATCAATAATACCGCGTGCAATCTTGCATCGCTGAATTTGATGAAATTTAAACGCGAGGACGGAAAATTTGATGTGGAACGTTTTAAAGCTGCCGTGCGCATTTATATCACTGCGCAGGAAATTCTCGTGGACAACGCGAGTTACCCGACCAAAGACATCGCGGAAAATTCTCATATTTTCCGCACGCTTGGACTTGGTTTTGCGAATCTCGGTTCGCTCTGCATGAGCTATGGTTTGCCTTACGACAGCGATGAAGGCCGCGCACTCGCCGGCGCGATTACTTCGATCATGACCGGCCATGCTTACGAGCAAAGCGCCGAAATCGCGGCGAACGTCGGCGCATTTCCCGGTTATCGCGATGCCCGTTGCGCCCATGTTTCCAAACCGCTGGCCAAGGACAACGTGGATTCGATGCTTGGCGTGATTCAATTGCATCGCGATGCCGTCGAAGACATTCATCCGAGCGAAGAATTCGGTTATCTCAAAAACGAAGCGCGCAAGACCTGGGACGGCGCGCTCGCCCGCGGCAAGCAGGTCGGCTATCGCAACGCGCAAGTCACCGTGCTCGCGCCGACGGGAACGATTGCATTTCTCATGGATTGCGACACGACCGGCGTTGAGCCGGATATTGCGCTCGTGAAATACAAACTGCTCGCCGGTGGTGGCATGTTGAAAATCGTCAATCGCGGCGTGCCGGATGCGTTGCGCCGTTTGAATTACAGTGAAGCCGAGATCAAAAACATCATCGCGCACATCGAAAAGCATGACACGATCGAAGACGTGGAAGAAAACGGCGCGACCATTGCCAGCGGATTGAAGCCGGAACATCTGCCGGTATTCGATTGCGCATTCAAACCGCACAAAGGCAAACGCAGCATCCATTATCTTGCGCATTTGAAAATGATGGCGGCGGCGCAGCCATTCATCAGCGGCGCAATTTCCAAAACCGTCAACATGCCGAAGGAATGCACTGTCGAGGAGGTTCGCGATACTTACATTCAGGCGTGGAAAATGGGTTTGAAATGTGTGGCGATTTATCGCGACGGCTCGAAACGTTCGCAGCCGCTCAACACGAAAAAGACCAACGAAGGCGGCGACAAATCTGTGGTGCAAACTCCGGTGCTCGACGGTCGCATCAAAGAATTGGAAGCGGAAGTTGCAAAATTGCGCGGCGAAGCCGGCAAGCCATTGCGCCGCCGTTTGTCCGACACGCGCACGGCCATCACCCATAAATTCGATATCGCCGGCCACGAAGGTTATTTGACGGTCGGCCTGTTTGAAGACGGTGCGCCGGGCGAATTGTTCATCACGATGGCGAAGGAAGGTTCGACCATCGGCGGTTTGATGGACAGCATCGGCACGCTGACGAGCATGGCGTTCCAATATGGCGTGCCGCTGGAAACGTTGCTCAAAAAATTCGCGCATCAACGCTTTGAGCCGAGCGGTTTCACGAAAAATCCGGAAATCCGCAACGCATCGTCCATCATTGATTACGTTTTCCGCTGGTTGGCGTTGCAATTTATTCCCGGCTATCGCGACGCTGTCGCGGGAAACCGCGCCCAACCTGAATTAGCGATGCCCGGCTTGCTGGAAGAGGAAAAAAAAAGAGTGAACCGTCCGGTGCGTGATTTGCCACTGGCCGAGGACACCGATGTGGTCGAATTAAAAGCCGGAAACGGTCATGGTCACGCCCATCGCGCGTTGACGCTGACCTCGATGATTACGAATCAACAGGACGCGCCGACGTGTCCGAGTTGCGGTCACGTGGCCGTGCGCAACGGCGCCTGTTACAAATGTTTGAATTGCGGTGAAAGCCTTGGCTGCTCTTGAAGAAACAGAGGAACAGAGAGGCCGGAGAATTTTTTCTCCGGCCTTTTATTTTTTCTTCCATGGCTGGCTTGGAAATTTCATCGGCGCGGGTTTCGGTTTGGCCATCGGCAATTCATTTTCCGTTTGTGACGTATCCGGCGCACCGGAATTCTTTGTGTCTTCGCGCCAGGATTCAATTTTTGCCTTCAATCCATATTTTTCCGCTGTCACTTTGTCCCCAGCCTTCATGTAAAACAGCGACAGATTTGTGTGCACCAATTGCTGTTGCGGCTGTAACTTCTCCGCCTTGTGACCTTCGGCAATTGCGGACGCAAAATCGCCTTTCCGGTAAAAGGCCATGCCCAATGCGAGTTGCGCGTCGAAGTTCTCCGGCTCCTGCATCAGCAAACCTTTTAATTTGGTGATTGCGAGGTCAAAATCGCCGCGACTGAAATCAAACATCGCGTCGTCGTATTGTTCCTGCAAAGTCATCAGCAAACGCTACGCGCATTCAGGCTCTGGCACAAGCAACACAAACCGCACAAGAGAAGGTTCTTTGGACTCCCATCAACATAAGCTTTTCTAACCATGCTTTTGACTGCTTAAAATTGAAATCTAAAAATCGTTTTAAGTTACTTATTACAAACGAGATAAATCTACCATTAGAATTTGACACAATTGCACAGATTAACGTAGTGTTAGAAAGGCAACAGTGCGGAACTGACTTCAATTTCATTTGCCAGTTCACTTTGCGTCGAGGTTAATTTATTATTTAGGAATTCCATGAGCGATACAATTGCAGCGGTGCCGTCTTCAAATGACGCGCCAAAAATTTCAAAAATCAGCGAAGCGATCATTCGCATCGCTGGTAATTCACAGGACGGCATCCAGGCGATCGGTGGATTTCTGGCGCGGCTCGCCGGTCGCAGCGAACAGGAGGTCATGACATTCATGACAATTCCGGCGACGATTTCGGGTGGTCCGTCTATTTTTCAGGTTCGCATCGGCAGCGGCGAGGTCCTCAGCTCGGGTGATGAAGCCGATGTATTGCTGGCGTTTTATCAGCATAGTTATCAGGGACATCTTTCTTCTCTGAAAAAGGGCGGCATCGTGCTTTACGATTCGGATCACGTCACGGAAATCACCGAGGAAAATAAAAAGAATTATCATCACGTCGGTATTCCCATTTCTTCGCTCACAGTTGAAGCCATCGGCGGAACGGCAAAAGACAAAGGCAAAAATATTTACGCGCTCGGTTTGATCGCAAAGATGTTCGACCTTAACGTGCCGAAATTGGAAAAGCTGATCGCGGAACGTTTTACCGGGAAAGACGACAGCATCGTCAAGAACGCGCTCTCGGCCTTTCACGCGGGTTACGCCAATTCGCTTGGAAACGTCTTGGAAACTTTCAAATTCGTGGACAGCCACAAAAAGGACGGCCATCAGGTTGTCATGAACGGCAATGAAGCGCTCGGTTATGGTTTGATCGCCGCCGGCGTTCGTTTCGGCGCGGGTTATCCAATCACGCCGTGGAGCGATATCATGGAATTGCTTCGCCGCGAATTGCCAAAATACGGCGGCACATTTGTGCAATGCGAAGATGAAATCGCTTCCATCGCCATGGCCATTGGCGGCAGCTATGCCGGCCGCGTCGCGGTCACCGGCTCCAGCGGTCCGGGAATTTCTTTGAAAACTGAAGCGCTCGGTTGGGCGGTGATGGCAGAAATGCCACTCGTCATCATTGACGTGCAACGGGGCGGACCTTCGACCGGAATGCCGACGAATGTCGAGCAATCGGATTTAAACATCGCCTGTTTCGGCGGCCACGGGGATTCTCCGCGCGTCGTCATCGCGCCGGCGAATGTCGAAGATTGTTTTTACATGGCGATTGAAGCCGTGAATATCGCGCGCAAATATTCCGTGCCGGTCATCGTCTTGACCGACCAGGGCATTGCGACGCGCATCGAAGCGTTCATCGAGCCGGACCTTGAGAAAGTTTGCCAGGATATTTCGCCGGATTTCAAGCCGGTCGCCGACCACAAGCCTTATGATTTGTCCGCGCCGAATGGCATCACACATCACCTGCCGCCCGGCACGCGCATCCAGAGCGGAAAATATCCGGTTGTCACCGGCCTCGAGCACGACGAACTCGGTCATCCGAGCGGCTCACCGAAATTGCACATGCAAATGACCGCCAAACGCCGCAAGAAATTGCAGGCGCTGGGCTCGGCGTTGCCATTGCCAAAAATCTATGGTCCGCCGGAAGGAAACGTTTTGCTCGTCGGCTGGGGTTCGACGGAAGGCCCGATCAAAGAAGCCGTTGACCGCGCGCGGGCCGCTGGCGACAGTGTTTCTTCAATCCATATCCGCCATATCAATCCGTTGCCGAACGGTTTGGAAAATATTTTTGCCGGATTCAACAACGTGCTCGTCGTGGAAATGAACGACGAAGGACTTTACGGTTTCGGCCAGCTCGGCCAATTGCTGCGCTCGCGCTATTGCGATCCCAAAATCCGCGGCATCAACAAGACCGACGGATTGACATGGAAAGTGAAAGAAATCCTCGAACGCGCGAAGGCCAATGTCTCCGCCGGAATGAAAAAACTGTAATCGAATTTTATGAGCCAAACTTTGACCGAAACCCATAATCGTGCGGCGGGAAACCTTGTTTCCATTCCTGCGCCTGAAGAACGTAAAGGATTGACGAAAAAAGAAATCGCGGCCGACCATCCGACGTGGTGTCCGGGCTGCGGCGATTTTTCCGTGCTCGCGCTTTATTTCAAATTGATTGAAAAGCGCAAGATGTGGCACGAAAAAATCACGACCGTCGCGGGCATCGGCTGCTCCAGCCGTTTCCCCTATTTCGTGCAAGCGCATGGCGTCCATTTCATTCATGGACGCGCCCTGCCCTTCGCCTCCGGCATTTCGCTTTCCCGCCCGGATTTGCATGTCTTCGTCTTCGGCGGCGATGGCGACGCGTTTTCCATCGGCGGCAATCATTTCAATCATACCGCGCGCAAAAACATCAAGATGACCTATTGCGTGATGGACAACTGGGTTTACGGCCTGACCAAAAAACAGACTTCCCCGACCTCGCCGCTCGGTTTCAAAAGCAAGACCGATCAATGGGGCGCGTTGGATTATCCGATCAACCCGATGAAACAGGCCATTGCCGCCGGCGCCACATTTGTCGCGCGGACGACGCATTCGAATCCCAACCATGTGTTGCAGATGATGGAAGCGGCAATGGACCACGATGGTTTCAGCTTCATCGAATGTTTGAGCGAATGCGTGGAATTTTACGATGGCGCGTTCGATGCCAGCAACCCGCGCAAAGGCGGCGTCTTTACCGAAGTGCCCAAAGACCACGATGTCACGGATGAACTGGCCGCCTACAAATTGGCCGGCGTGGATTTCCCCGGCTATTTCGGCATTTTTTATAAAAATTCAAAACCGACTAAAAACGCCAAGGAGGCGGAGATTAACAAGAACTACCAAAGCAAAGTCGCTGGATTGAAAGATTGGCAGATTTTGCAGAAGACGTTCGACCGGATGAAGTGATTTTATCCGCGATTTATCAAGCCCCGGCGAAGGTCGGGGCTTTTTTATTTCCACCCTGATAGATAATCTCAATTCAACTGCCGGTGCAGATAATCGTTCATGCAACCGAGGATTTCGGGAGCCAATGGGACTTTATGTCCACGCGGCTCGCGATCCATCATAAAAATTTCGTCGCTGCCAAGTTCAGCCAGCCGTTTGCGCAGATCGGTCATTTGAAGCTGTGCGTCCGGTCCTTCTGTGCAATTGATGCTTAGAAACAAAGGCAAAGTCGGGCCGGCCAGATAATCCATGGCGCCTTCGCGTTTCCAGAATTCAAAATGATTTGTCCGCGGTCCCCATGCGATATTGTAGCGTGGAATCATGTGGTCATTCGGCAACAAATCCAAATATGTAAACCGCCCTGACATGACCACCGCACCTTGAACGTCGCTGCGGACGTTTTGATTTTCGCCCTGCCCTTCAAATTCTTTCATGCCCATCGTCGTCACCAGCATCAACGCCATGCCGCTGCCGCGGGAAAAACCGATGGGCGCAATTTTCCCGTTCAATGGCAATTCCTTTTCCTGCGCGCGCAAAGTGCGGACGGCGGCCTTGATTCGAAAGGCGCAGTCCGGCATCGGATCCAGTCCTTTATATGGCGGAGCCGCCGGATGATCGGCCATGCACACCGCGAAACCTTCCGTGGATTCCGCGTCCAGAATCGTGTCGCTGCAAATCGAAAGCGATGCATTTCCCATGCGATTTACGTTGTCGCAGGAAAATTCAATCAACGCACTGGCCGGATGTTTCGGCTGCGATGGATAAATAACATCCAAATGCAATGGCCGATCTGAATCGTTGAAATACAGAATATCACGCTTCAAGCGGTCACCTTCCGGCACGATAAAAATATGCGCATCATCCAATTTGTAGTTCGTCAGAAATTTATTGTAACGGATGTCGTCGCGCAATTTACCGAGATCGCGATTGATGAACGGCACGCGGGCGTTGGTGCGCCCGGCAAAATCAAGTTCGGCCACCAGATAACCTTCTTTGACAAAATTGCTGATAATCGCGTCATCCGGTTCCGTCCCCGTGCGCGGCGCGGCGAGATTTTCCAGATAAAAAATCACCGGCAATCTATTTGTCCGGCTTCCTGCGACTGAATTCAATGACACTGTTACGGGAATTAAATTTCCACCCGTCGCAGGCGTCCATTGAAGATGCGTTGTTTCAATTTGATCGGCTCGAATTTGTCCGGCAAATAAAACCAACAGCAATCCGCCCGTGAAAAAAATTGAAAATTGGCGATTTGATTTCATTTATTGAACCTTCGTCAGCCAGACGACGCCGCCCGGCAAAGTTAACTTGTTTGCAGCCTGAATGATTTGAGCGCCGCTGATTATTTTGCCGGTTCGCAAATCAATTTCATTCACTCGAAACGCGCCGCTTTCGCCGGACAGATCCAGTTCCGCGCCGCGATTTCCATAGACCAAAATCTGCTTGCCCGCTTCACGCAATGCCCAAAGATTTTTCCTGCTGTCTGCAATCCACGGCTGCATTTGCGGAATCGCCGCGAGCAATTTGGCGTCCGTTGTCGGTGGCAAATCCGGCATCGAACCGCCGGCACAACAATATGCCCAGCCGCCGTGGAAACTGACATCTTCGCCTGCGGCAATGATTACTTTGGCGGGGGATTTTTGACGATATTCCGCCGCCATCGCGGCGAGGTCTTCGTCCGATGGAAACCCACCTTTCCATTGACGCTCGAATTGGCGCGGCGAAAGATTTTGGCCGCCTTTCGGCGCGAACAACCCTTTGTCCGTCTGCCACCAATAACGGAACACGATGACATCCACGATCGGCGCTCGATTTGAATCGGCCAGAATTGCGTCTTGAACGTCTTTCGTCGCGCACAAGGCGATGAGTGGATGCAATTTCGTGTCGTGTTCCCAATGGCCGATTGTATCCAGCCAAAATTGTTCAAAGGCCAGCGGACCGGTGAATTCAGCGCTGGTAAATTGAATCACGTTCGGCTCATTGGTAAAATTGTTCAGGTTTTGCCGGATATAATTGGCGTGCAACGCGCGGCGAACCGGATTGTTGACGTCGTAGAATTGCGGGGCGATGACGATCCGTTTTTCGACTTCAAACGGCGGTTCCTGAAAACCGGTGTCGTTGATATTGTTTTTTGAGCGCCATGGACAATCCACCCAATGCGCGCCGTCTTCCAGAATGTTGTGCTGAAAATAATTTTCGTTGAACAGCACGAGCCCACGTTCGCCACAAATGTCGGCGAATCGTTTCAACCGCGACCAATACCACGGATTGAATTTGGCTAAATCGTATTTGCTCAAGCCGTCCCACGCCGTGCCGACGCCGCTGCGCGCGAACGGTTGCTCATAAAACGGCGCCCAGACATCGCCGGTCATGCGGCGCACGCGCTCGTGGTCTTCGCGGCGGCGGTCATACCAAAGGCCGTAATGATGATCGAAGGCAACGCGATTTTTCGAAATCATGCCGCTGGCCACGGCATTCAAATCATCGGTAAAACCGGGGCCGATCCGTCCGGGCGCAAAACGTGAAATGTTAACGCCAAAACTTTTGGCGTCGGCTGGGTTCATATTTCCTTTCCACCAATTGACCGGTTGCGTGGAGCCAATGACCAATTTGCCATCGCAAATGAGCCAGCCATTCGTCACGGAAATTTTTAATTGCGGGCTGCGGACTGCGGACTGCGGATTGGGAACATCGTCAACCGATTTGGCGTCTTGAATTTCAGTGGAAATCGTCGCTGCGGATAAAATTCGATTTGCCGCGGCGTTTCCCAGACGGTCGTTCAATTGCACGGCGAAAAGGCTGTCCGGGTCGGCAGTTTCATTGGAACTGCGCCAGATGCCTTTGCCTTCAAATTCACCCCAGGAACCAAACGCCCAATTCTGCGCGCCAGGCGGATTTTCGCAGGCGATTTTGGCCGCAATGCAATTCCATAAAACCGAATTCGCCGCCGACCAACCCGCGCCTTCGTCATCGCCGCCGCGATACATCAGATCGAGGCGATTACCGTCAATGCGCACATTGTCGAAGAGCGTGCCACTCGACCAGCTTTCAATCGCGCCGCTATCAGCCGTCGGCAAGTCGGCGTCACATTGCGCAAAAACATTCGGTCCGGCGGCACAATGGCCGACCGAAAAATCATGGCGTCCGTTTTCCGCGCGACAGCGCAAAAACAAACATTGCTGGCCCATCGTAAAAAATGTGTTCCGCCGCCAGCCGCCGTCTTCGGAAATCGGATTTTGCGAAAGGCAATCTGCAACCGTGATTTGTTTGCAGGTTTCATAAATCGCCACCGCCGAACCGGCAAATTGTTCAAATGTCACCTGGCGAACCCAAACGTCGGCCGCATTTTCCATCGTGATCGCAAACCACGAATGACTTTCGTCTTTTGAATTTTCAGGATTGAAGGCGGATTCCATGCGCAAATTTTCTATACCGACGTTTTCAATCCGTCCCGGCCATGAATATTTTTGCATGAAACCGCCGCCAAACTTTTTGTCGAGCGCCGTTGTGATCGGCGCGTCCACGGTCACAGAATTTCCGTCAACTTTTGTGATTGTGCGGTCCCAAACCAAATCAAAATCGCCCGGATGCCAGACCAATCGCCAGTCATTGATGCCACCGCCGAAATTCGTTGCGCCGAGCATATTGATCCACGCCTGCGTTCCGGGACGCGTGACAAAAATTTTATCGCCTGCCTTTAAACTACCCGCGTCGCGGACATGAAAAGCAGTTGCGTTGACAGGAACGTAATCATCGGCGATTTGCCAATCAGGATTTTTTTCCGCGGAATAACTTTTTTGTCCTTCAATCCGGATTAAAGTCCGGCGATCAATTCCCGCGGCGACGAGAATCGTGCCGTTCGTGCCCAGGCCTTCGCCACGTAAAACGACGCCCGGGTTGGTGATTTGTAATTGCCCAAAAATTTCGTGCCGGCCTTTCAACAGCAAAACTGCGCCATGGATTCCAGCAGCGTCCGGCGGCAAACCGGCAACATAATCGATCGCTTTTTGAATGCGCGCGGTTTCATCGCCCTGGACCGGTGAAACAACAACGCGGACCGCTGCGTTGGGAATTTGTCGATCGTTTCCGGCATAACCGGCGCTTGAAAAATCGGGAACGCGGTTGCCGCGTTCGTCCAGGTCGTAATCCAGTTTACCACCGGCTCCGATCGAAACGATGGGCGCGAGCGGCTTCTTCGGCGCGGCGTGAGCGGAGTATGAAATAAATACAGCGGCGGCGATCGCGACGGCGGCATGCAACCGGCGAATTGCAAATCGTAAATTTGTCATGGGAGTTTTCCTGTCAATTTTGCCAGCTTGTCGCCGTGCGCAATTTCTTTTCCGTCGGCCAAAACGGTCAAGCCTTTGCCGCAATGATAGCGCGAACCGTCTCGGTCCCAAATAATTGTCAGCACGCGGCCGTGATAATTGACACCGTCGAGGCAGAAGTAATTCCAAACACGTTCCGGCAATAGCGGCGAAATTTCCACGACGTTATCAGCACGCGGAACCAAACCAATGACACCATTGATCACCAAATCTGCAAATGTGGAATGATTGTAATAACGGCTGCGACCGCCTTTGCCGTTGATCCATTGGCCGGTCGTTTCATCCAGGTATTCGCCGATATAAGGTTTGCCATCAGCGCGCTGGCTTTTGGCGTAGGTCAGAAAGGCATCGAAATAATCGTCTTTGGTGACGACCTGCTGATTGTAATCGCGGAGAAAATGTGCGAGCGCGTCCAGCGTTTGCGAGGTCGCAAATGGCCAGACCGCGCCGTCCCATTCGCAGTGGCCGTAGCCGTGTGTGCGGAAAAACGGGCTGCGCCGCTCGGCGGTCGTGATTCCGTAAGGCGCCGAAAATCCGTTCACGTCGGCCAATTGTTTCCAGGCTGAATTGTAATCACTGTTGTCCGGCGGCAAATCAAACATCCACGGAATGAAACCGATTTCTTCACGGACATCCGAAAATTTTCCGTTATCGCGGCGGACTTCAAAAAATTTCGCGTCCGCATTCCATAAATTCGTTTCGATGAGATTTTTCAGATGCGCGGCTTTGACGGCGAACTCGTCCCCAATTTTTTTATCCCCGTCCAGTTTCGCGATTTCTGAAATCGCGCGAGCGTTTCCAAACATGTAGCTGTTGATCGTCGGCCGCAGATTTTTGTTCGTGCGCGAACCGCTGATGGATTCTTCCATCGCATCGCGGACATCGTATTGCCAGAAAAGGCCGTTGGTTGTCCGATGCTCCTTTTCCCATTGCCGATAATCACCCGCCAAATCGGGAAGTAGCGAAACGAGAAATTTTTTGTCGAGCGTGACGAGATAGCGCTGCCAAAGCGCGTCATCGAACCATTGGCTGTATTTATGCAATTGCGCGCGGTTGAAATCGTCGCGGAACCAATAGCGGATGTAATCGTCCAAATAATTCTGGTCGCGCAACCAACGGCCTTCAACGATTTGATGGCCGAGCGCGCTGCTCACCGGCATTTGGCGAGTGAGAAATTCCGAAAAAACGAATCCGTTTTTGGTTTGCTCGAGATGTTTGCGGAATGACCACCAGCGGAAATAATACAGTTCCTCAACTTCGCCGTCGGGACATTCGAAAAACGGAATTTCCTTTTGCAGCCAATTCCAGGAATTCGCGTTGGAAATGCAATTGGTGACGTTCTCATCTTCCATCGAATTGAAATAGACGACGTAATGCGAAAACGCCGCCGGCTGCAAAACAAAACAATTTTGCGCCTGAACTTTCGCGCCGAGAATCAACGCAATTACAATTTGAATTGGCAGCAACCATTTCATTGCAGGTCTAATTTCAACAGCTCTGTCTCAATTTCCTTCAAGCGCGATTGAACCAATTCGCGTTCCACGCTGCGAAAACGATGAAACGGCTCGGCCATGAAATCATCGCAAAGGCCCATGCAGGCCAGCGCACACTTGATGCCTTTGATGATCGTGGATGGATGTTTGCCGACGCGATAAAGCGAACTGCTGATGCGTTGGATCAATTTCTGCAATTCCTCCGCGCGTGCCAAATCGCCGGCGCGGAAAGCTTCGCACAATTTCACATAAACTTTTGGAAACAGATTCGCGCCGCCGCTCACGCCGCCGTGACCGCCGAGCTGTAACGCGCTAAATAATTTTTCTTCCGGCCCGATGAACAGCGACCAATCAGGACGTTCTTTCAGAAATGCGGCAACGTTTTTGAAATAATCCAGATCACCGGAGCTGTCTTTGAAACCGATGATGCGCGGATTGGCCAACGAACGGCGGACGGTTTCGATTTCAAATGAAACTTTCGTCAGCGGCGGCATGTTGTAGAGAAACAGCGGCAACGGCAATTCGGGCACAAGATGGTCGAGCCATTCCTGCAATTCAGGCTGTCCTTCCGGCATGTAATACGGCGGCGCGACGACGACCGCATCCGCGCCGCAATTCGCGGCATGACGCGAGAGATTGACTGATTCGACAAAGGATGTATCGGTGATTCCGACCAGAATCGGCACGCGCTTTTTATTTTGACGGCAAACGCGTTCGATCAATTCGCGGCGCAGACGATAGCTCAAGCTCGGCCCTTCGCCGGTCGTGCCAAGAATGAATAATCCGTCGATACCGCCCGCTAAAATGTGTTCGAGCAATTTTTCCAGTCCGGCGATGTCAAGTTCGTCGCGGTCACGCAACGGTGTGACCATCGGCGGAACGATTCCTGTCAAAAGCGGTTTCATTTTTTTCGTTTTGAAAATCTGCCGAGCGCGGTTTTATCAATAAAATCAAGCCGGCGCTCAACAATGCTACTGCCGCGGACGCCGCGAATGCGATGGAAAATTTGAGATGATGATCGCGCATCCAGCCCAGCCCGACGGTCGCCGCCGCGCCAATACTGATACTGACCAGATTCATAAATCCGTAGCCGGTGGCGCGATGTTCGGGACGCGCGATTTGCGAAAGAATCGGCATGTTGTTGCAATCGTAAAATCCCCAGCCGATGCCAAACAGGATCATCGCCGCAATCGCAACGGGCAATGCCCACGCATAACCGAGCAGAAGCAACGCCGGAACCAACAGCAACACACCAAATGCGCTGGTGTAAATGCGTCCGCGATTGGTTTTGCGCATCCACCAATCGGCGACGACGCCGCCGAGGAAAACGCCGCCGAGCGAAGCAAATTGAATATAACCGGTCGCCGAAAGTCCGGCTGGCCCCTGCTTCAAATGAAATGTGTCTGAGAGAAACGTTGGCAGCCAATTTTTTGTCGCCCAGCCGGAAATAGCGGGCAAGGTGAAATAAATCACCAATATCCAAAATGCCGGTTGCAGCCAGAGAGCACGCAAAGTTTCAATCACCGTCACAGAATTTTTTTCGACAATCGCATCTTCATCTTTGTCCGCATCCCGCAAGGCGAACATCAACACAATTGCATAAACGACGCCTGCGGCGCCGAACCAGGTAAAACAATTCCGCCAGGAACTGTGATCGGCGATGTAGCCTCCGATACCGCCGAGCGCGAGTCCCGCATAAATGCCGGTTTGATGAAGGCCAATGGCTTTGGCGCGGGTGTTGCCGGTATGAAAATCGGTGATGAGCGCGAGGGCTGCCGGAATGTAAAAGGCTTCGCTGATTCCCATGAGCGCGCGATAGAATTTCATTTCGCCGTAGGTATGCGCGTGGCCGGTGAGCCAGGTCACGGCCGACCAGACGAACAAGCTTCCAATAACAGTCCAGCGGCGATTGAATTTGTCGGCTATGTAACCGCCGATCGGACTTAAAAACGCGTAAACCCACATGAACATCGCCATCATCGTGCCGAAGTCCTGGTCGTTGGCGATGGACGGAATATCCGCGCGGATTGAAGCGCGAATGGTCGAGACCATCTGGCGGTCGAGATAATTCAGCAATGCCACCGGCCAGAGCAGCGCGACAACGAGCCACGCATAAAAAGAAAGTTTTTTGGCAGCGCTATTCACTTCATGGAAACGACAATGTCCTGCAGGTTTGCCCAATCATATTTCTTGGCGGGATCCATGCCGTAAATATATTTTTCGATCACGGAATAGCCATCACCCTGCAAATCTTTGTTGGCTAAATCGGGGTCATTTACGTCGAGATGATATTTTTCCTTCCACGATTTGCGGATGCCATCGGCGCCGAGGTCGGCGTAAGGTTCGCCTTTGTATTCAGGATAACCGCCGACCTGGTCCGGGTTGGTGATGATGCCCAAAGGAATCAATCGCATCAGCTCGGCAATCGCGGCCTTTGAATATCCGGCATGGCTTAATTCATCCAACGTATTCGCGGCGGGTTTTGCCGAAACTTTTCCGGTGCGAACCGTTTCAATGATGCGTTGGTCCACAGCGTCGCGAACCGGCAAGGTGCAACCGGCATTTGCCAGGACGTAATCATACGCTTTGCCAGCCGGTTGAATCGGCAATGGCGCGTGCGGAAACGGAATATCCGTCCGGATTTTGGCGAGCGCGGCTTTCACGGATTCCTCTTTGACATCCGGCTGGACGCCGCCGTCCCAATTATCGTCCGTCACTTTCCGATTTCCTTCGACAATGTTTCCGTGGACGTAAGCGATCCCGAAATTGTCCTTCACCGTTTTGCTGCGCTGCGATTCAGGTTTCAGCAGCCGATACGAAATCGGTTCATCTTTTGGCGTGGCCGGCCCGGGTTTTAGATAATTATTTTCAATCGTGAAATAACTCCGGTTGTCGCCGCCATCTATCGTGCGATGAACCCAATTGAAGACGACATTGTTGGCGAACGTGAAATCACCAATCATTCCCACGCTCGGATTGCGTCCCGTGTTGCAGGCCCAAAGATTGTGGTAAAACGTGCTGTTCAATCCGCCAATCGTGCTGCCGAAAGCGTGGTGATAGGTGTTCAAGCCTTCGCTGAAAATGCAATTTTGCATCGTGATGTTCACCGTCGGCAATTTTTGTTCCGGCCCGCCTTGCGGAGGTTCATACATGTGGCGATACATCGACATATTTTCATCCAGTCCCCAACTGCCCGAAACGTGGTCAATCATCACATTGCCAACAGGGTTCCCACCCAGAGAATCATTGCGGTCGCCCACCCACATTTCACCACGACGAAAACGCATGTAACGGATGACAATATCGTGCGTTTCCAATTCCACAGTGTTTCCGGCAATGCAAACGCCGTCGCCCGGCGCGGTATTGCCGGCGATGGTGATGTAAGGCGCGCGAATGCGAATACGGTCTTGGAGATGAATGATGCCCGCGATATTGAATTCGACAATTCTCGGGCCGCCGGCTTCACAGGCTTCGCGGAAACTGCCCGGGCCGCTGTCATTAAGATTGGTGACGATAAAAACTTTTCCACCGCGACCGCCAAAGGAATACATTCCGCCGCCCCATGCGCCGGGAAACGCCGGGATTCTCGCCTGCGGCAAATCCTCCGGTTCCGCCGCGCCGGGGATGTAAGGCTTGCCTTTGGCTTCCCATTCTTTGATGGCGGGCAACGCTTTGGCGAATGCCGCGTCGGAACGCTCGTTGGCGGCTTTCATGCGCGCCGCTGATTCCGCCTGAACACTGGCGGGAATTGCCGGATATTGAGCGTGCAACGACACCGCCGACGCCAGAGCGAAAATTAAAGCGGAAAATGCGATCTTCATTTCTACAACGTGTTGACGTTGCTCCGCGGGTCGTTCCAATCAATTTTCTTTGTCGGATCCAGGCCATCGAGATATTTATCCATCACCGTGTAACCGTCGCCCTGCAAATCCTTTTGCGCGAGATTCGGGTCGCTCACGTCGAGATGATATTTCTTTTTCCAGGACGTGGGAATGCCATCGGCGCCTAAATCTTTAGCCGGTTCGCCTTTGTATTCGGGATAGCCGCCGACTTGCGACGGATCGGTGATGATTCCATTGCCAGCCACGCCCCAATTATTTTTGGCCAAACCTTTCATCGGCGTGGGCGTGAATTCTTTTCCCTGGTTCCAGACGTTTCCGGTCTGAACTTCCTCAATCACGCGTTGATCCACCGCATCGCGACGCGGGAGCGTTGCGCCGGCATTTTTCAAAACTTCCCGGAAGGCATCTTTGGCCGAACTCACAATGACCGGAGCCATCGGAAACGGATTATTTGACCGCACTTCGCCGGCCAGTTTTTGGGCCGCATCAGTCTTTGCAATCGTTGGATCTTCTTTGGAGCCGCCGACGTCAAATTGCACGCCGCCATCCCAATTATCGTTGGAAACTTTTTCATTTCCTTCGATGATATTTCCGGCGACATAAGCTTTTCCCAAACGCGGCGTCGGGTCTTCCTTTGTTTTCGACGCGGATGGCTGCAGGATGCGGTATTGAATCGTTCCGGAATTCACTGCCGGACCGGGCTTGTAATAGTTGTTGATGATGTTGTATAGGCTGTTCCGGTCACCGCCGTCCACGGTTCGATGCCGCCAATTGAACAGCACGTTGTTGACGAAATTGAAACCGTAAGTCATGCCAATGCTCGGATTGCGACCGGTGTTGCATGCGAAAAGGTTGTGATGAAAAGTGCTGTTACGTCCGCCCCATGTTCCGCCGAACGCGTGATTGTAAATGTTCAATGCTTCGCTGGAAATGTTCCATTGCAACGTGATGTTCACGGTTGGCAATTTTTCGCCGTAGCCATTTGTCCGGCGTTCATAAATGTGGCGATACATCGAAAGATTTTCGTCCAATCCCCAACTGCACGAGCAATGATCCACAATGATATTGCCAATGGGATTTCCACCGAGGGCATCGTCGCGGTCAAAGACATTCGTGTTGCCGCGACGGAAACGCATGTAGCGAATGACAACATCGTGCGTGTCAACCAGCGTGGTTTCACCGGCAATACAAACGCCGTCGCCAGGAGCCGTGTGGCCGTCAATCGTGATGTAAGGCGCTTCGATATTGATCGGCTTTTTCAGATGAATAATGCCGGCGACATTGAAAACAACGATGCGCGGGCCGGCAGCTTCACAGGCTTCGCGGAAACTGCCCGGGCCGCTGTCGTTTAAATTGGTCACGACGTAAACTTTTCCGCCGCGTCCGCCGAAAGAATATTTTCCGCCACCTTCCGCGCCGGGAAACGCGGGCACCTTTGCCTCCGGTAAATCGCCGGGCTTGGCGGCCCACGGAACATAAGGTTTGCCTTTTTTCTCCCATTCGAGAATTTGCGGCATGTCATTTGAAATCACTTCGGCGGCATGTTGTTTGAATTCTTCCTGCCGTTGTCTATCCGCGCCTTCGGCCACCGGCCAGCTTTCGCGCGCGAGAATGACCTGGGAAACAATAGAAATTGCCGTTACGATCAATAATTTACTTTTCATGTCTTACTTTTCAGTCTGGAATTTTGGATAGCTTCGCACTCCCGCCGTCAATAAAGCCAAAAGGAAAATCGAATAAATTCGAAATCGCTTCATGGTGTAAAAATATCGGACGGCCTTCTTAACCTCAATGTTACAACTGTCATTATCAATGAGATTATTGCCAAACTTTTTGCGAAATTTCGCTGAATGCGCGATCCCGTTAAATTGAATATTCTCCTGCCAATGAATTGAGATATTTTTCCAAATTGGTATAGCCGTCGCCGTTCAGGTCTTTGTTTCCGTCGGACGGATCCTGAGGATTCAAACCGTGCGTTTTTTCCCAAGTGTCGGGCATTCCATCACCATCCGTGTCCCAATCGGCAGCGCGATGGATTTCCGGATAATTTTCCCAGCCGCCGACATCGTCCTGTGAATCCGGCAGTCCAGGCAATCCGGTGCGACTGCCTTTGAATGTCGTTTTGCCGGTGCGGACTTCGTTGATGATTCGTTGATCGTGATCGTCGAGCACGGGAAAATTGCAGCCGACATTTGCGAGGACGTTTGTATAGGCTTCTGCTGCCGTCTGCGTTTTCACATACGACGGAAAAAATTCTTTATCAACCCATGGGCTGTAATCCTTCGGCAATCGCCCGCCGCGTTCGGTCGTTGCTTCGCGACCCATTTCTTCGTTCGTCAAACCGAAATGACCGGGCATCACGTTGCCGGCAAAATAGTATTGCTGCGTGCCGGGAAATCCGCCGTATTGAGCATTCAAAGCGTAAAAGAATTTTGTCGCCGGACCGGGCTTGTAATAGTTACCGACAAAATCGACTTCATGCGCGCCGCCGTCGGTCGCGCGGGATTTCCAGTTGAAAACGACGTTGTTCCGCAAATCCAATCGTCCGGCATAAGTCGGTGGATTTTTATTCAAACCGCCGGCAAGACTCCAATTGCGTCCTTCGTTATCGGCGAGAAGATTGTGATGGAAGCTGCCGATGTCGCCGCCGATGCTCGCGGCATATCCGTGTTGTGTGCCAGGCGGATATTTTTTATGGCCGGCGTCATTGAGCGCTTCGGAAATCAGCGTGCGCTGGAGGGTGATGTTTTTTGCGCCGCGCGAACTGAATGCTTCGTCAATCGTCCAACTGATAGAACAATGGTCAATGATGCAATCGTTCGCCGAGGCCATTCCCATTCCGTCCAGAGTGGTTCCGGAAATGTTGCCGGGCCGGACGCGGATATAACGGATGATGACATTGGTGGCGCCAAGCATTCCGAAATTATATTTGCGGATGCAAATGCCCTTGCCCGGCGCGGTTTGGCCGGCAATGGTGAGGTTGGAATTTTGATGGCGGATAATCAGTCGCGATTCCAAGGTAATAAGTCCGGAAACGTCGAATACAACTGTGCGCGGCCCAGTCGCTTCAACGGCGGCCCGCAAACTGCCGGGACCGGAATCGTTCAAATTCGTGACATGGATGACGCGTCCGCCGCGCCCGCCGGCTGCGAGGCGGCCATAACCTTCAGCAGTCGGGAAAGCCAATTGTTCTTTGGCGGATACAAAAACTGGAAGTGATAAAGAAAATACTGAAATAGCAATCAACTGTGGCAAAAATCGTTTCATTGGGACTATCAGACGTGTTAGGCGAAATATCGGTTAGCGTGTTTTTATTCAAAGGTAATTAAAAAGCCGGAGTGAGGTTTAAACTCAGCTCCGGCTCTGATTGTTTTATCGTTTAGGGATAAACCATGCGATAGAACGTTGCTGTGTTTGTAGTGACGTTATTGGTAAACGTGTAGCTGTTGGTCCACTGCGAACCGAATACATCAGTCCAATTGGTCGCCGACAAGCCATTGGTCAACGCTGTCTGCAATTGTTGCAAGCGCCAGCCGGTGTTCGTGCCCGGCCATGATAGATTGCCGATAATCGCGGCATTGGTGCTGGTCGGAGTGATCAACGTCGTAAAAGTCGGAGTAAATCCAACATTAAATGTATTCGTTGAGACACCGACGATATTGACCACACCGCTCATGGTGAGGTTATTGATGTTCCATCCCAATCCGTCAGCCGGAGCCGGCGGATCCATGACCGGATAAGTATTGGTGGCCGTTCCGGTAAACGTCGAGAAGGAACCGCCGCTTTCAGAATATCTTGCAATCGTAAATGTATCTCCCGCCGCGAATGGCGTGGAGCCGACATTTACAAATTGCAGCGTGCATCCGTTATTGTTCGGAACACTGGAACTGCCGCCGTAGTCCACATAGTCGCCTTGGATTTGTGTGTTCAGTCCCAAGTCTTTGTTGACCTTAAAGATATTGGTCGACCCCTGCGACAACAGGATACGCGCCGGGAAGCCGGACGAGACGCTGCCTTTATAAACATATGTGGTGCCGATGCCGTCACCGCCGGGGATAAATGTTCCGCCGGAACCAATGGTCAAAGTGCCATTCAGAATGAGCCATCCTTCGCCGGTATCTTCAAAAGTGCCGCCGTTATTGACAGTAACATTCTGGCCGGCCGTGCTTTGGCTTTGACCGCCGATGTAACCGCGATTGATGACAATCGAATTGGAAGCAACGGTGCAGGTTCCAAAATTCACAAACTGGGCGTTCAACTCGTTAACCAGCAACGAGCCGTCTGCCGTGGTGAATGAATTGTGAATCGTGCCGTTATTGGTGAAGACGCTTCCCGATTGGAGTGTTACTGCACCAACGACATCTCCTGAAACCGTGCCGATACCGCCGCAAAGTATGGCGCCTTTGATTTTACCCTGATAATTCATTTCGGCCCCCGAAAGAACCGTAACCTGGCCGACACTGCCAACGCCGGAGCCAATTAAAGAGCCCTTGTCAATTTCGATGCTCACAGAAGTGGGAGCATCAATTTCAAGAGAATTGTCACCGTCTTTAACAATGTGACCAATTAAATTGCCAGAACCGCTAAACACATATGCGTTTGCCGTATTGGTAACCGTAATGGATGTGGCAACAATGGCCGAAGGAATTGTGATTGTCGTCGGGATTGCAGCCGTGTCATCAAAGGTGGCGTTGTCGCCATTCGCAAAATTGGTCTGAATGCCGGTGTCCAGATCCAGCCAGTTTTTGGTCGTTAAATCCCAGTTGCCGTCAACGTAGCCGCGCCAGGCAAGGTTCTTCGGCGCATTGGTGGATATTTGCAGATAAATCGTTCCCACACCGTCATCAACCAGATTACCTGTCAAACCACTGGGCATGGTTACTCCGGCAAAACTCGCTCCGGGAGTCACATAGCTGATGAGCGGAATGACGACCGAGGCGGGATTCGCCACGGCTCCGATGTTAATGATATTATTTCCAGAAGTCGTCAGGTTCGTCGTATAGACATATGGCTCCGTCGCCGTGCCATCAACGAAAAGCGTCATTGTCGAATCGTTGGCGAAACTCAATGTCGTCAAAGGCTTCTCAGCCGAAGCAATTGTGTTTGAAACAACCAGGTTGCCCCCGTTGAGGTTGATTTCGTTATCTGCAGAAATCTTGGTGATGCCACCGACGGTGATCGTGTTGGCAGCAACCGTTCCACCCGAGCTGATATTTACTTTGCCGAAGCCGCTTTGCGCGCTGGCAGTATTCGTTAATTCGGCCGATGTATAGCCCAGCGCCAATTCGTCATTTACGTTGAACAAACCATTGCTAGTAACGTTCACCGTGGCCTGGCAATAATCAATTCCTGTTCCCAAATTATTGCTCAGTGACTGATAGCCCAAAATGGCTGTGTTCACGTCGAAAGTGCCTTGGCCGATGGTCAAAACACCTTGACCGATTGAACCGGAAGAATTGGTTCGGTCGCGACCGATATAAAGTTTGTCCACCAGCGCGTCAATCGTTCCCGCCGAAAAATCAATGACGGCCTTTGATGAGCTGCCCGACGCACCAACACCGGCGTTGTCCGCAATGGCGAACATTGCCATGCGATCACTCATGCCGTTGGTTCCACGGAAGATTGCGATGCAATTCGAAGCGGTAAAAGCCGTGTTAAATTTAGCCGCTCCAGAACTATCCATTGAAACGCCCGAGCCGGCAAAACAGACGCTGTTCATTTCGAAAAGATTATAGATGCCAAAGTAAAACGGATGACGCTGTGTGCTACCGCTAATGTAATTATCGTTGCCAACCATCATCGAATATTGATGAATGGCAGGATCATTCCAGTCATTTGGATCGCCGGCGAAATTCAAATAAACAAGATTCGTTCGCGCCCAATGAAATTCAGGCACTGGCAGACGTCGCGGCAAAGCGGCGTTTTTATATCCATTATCTTGGAGACTTTGCCAATTGGGATAAACTGTATAGTCGCTCAAATGGATTTGATGGAGATTAGCTACGAATGTGCCCAAATTGTCCATGTAGTAATATGGCGTTTGGTTTTCAATTGCAAACGTATCGAAATCCGCATCCTGATTACTTACCACTAAAGTTCCTCCATTGCCCATAAAGGCAAATTCCCAACTTTGGTAAGTATCAGAATTATCGCGCAATCCCAATGAAACGCCATTTGTGCCTGTGATTGAAAGCGTCACTCCGTCATCAATTTGGATGTTATCGCGACGCGTTCCACCAGAAGTTATGGCTTGGCGCAATGAACCGATTTCTGTGTTAGCAGTGACCCACACGTTTGTTGTAGTTGCTCCATGCCCCAACCCATTTGTATCGGTGAAAACAATATCATCACCCGGTCCCGGCAATCCGCCCGCCCAATTGCCAGCATCTGCAAAGTCACTGCTTACCGCACCGGTCCAAAGATGCGCCGATTGAATTTGCAACAGGAGATTTCCCGTCGCATCGCCGTTCTCATCGAGGCTGTAGGTATAAATGCCTTCAGGAACGTCCGTCGTAAAAAGCGACAAAGTGCCGGAAACCGTGTTGGTGAAGTTGTTTGTGCTGAAGCTATAGGTGACACCCGCCGGAAGCGAGGACAGGCTTAGAGTTTCCGGGTTTACCGTGCCGCTTAACGTGGTCGTAAAAGCAACACCATTCGATAAAGTCGAATTGATTGGAACCGTTACCCGCACTGGTTGCGCCACGGTGCCAACCGATTGCGCATTGCCATCGCTGGCCGACGAAATCAACCCGATTACAACCGCTGCCACAAAAGCCCATGCCCGCAAACCCAATTCCGTGACATTCCTTTCTCGAATACTGTCGCGACCGAGAACGCGACACATTAACGCTGTTATTTGTTTTTTATTCATATTTTGGTTTTTTGTGGATTAGGATTTGATGTTGCGAAATTTTATTGACCTCTGTAAGGCATATGGTCGGCGAACCATTGCCAGTCCTTGCTGGAGGAAAACGTAAAAGACGATCCCCAATAGGGCGTGTTAAGCGATGAATGTTGCGTCGTCACCTGATAAACCGTTCTCCGCGCCTTTTCCGGCGGAGTCGTTCCACCTTTTTCCAACCATTTGTGCAACTCCGAATGACCATCGGCAAACGAAAATTCTCCCGAACCATTGTGATAGGAAGCCGGAAGATTACGCCAGTATTCGCCACTTCCACCTGTGTCGGTGATATCAAACATGAAAAGCGCATCGTCGATGCTGTCTGCCTGCTCGTCCAAAAACACAATGCAGTTGGCAGAACCACTGATGGATAAATCAGAAGTCTTTTGAGCCGTCCGGTTGAGCCCAATCCCTGTCGTGGCGGAATGCCCAAAATACTTTCTGTTTTGATAATCTGTTTTTATTTCAGGCCCGGAGCTGCCATTACCCAACACGCCGTTGATTGCGTAACTGCGAGAACGTTCATTGTAACCGGCACTGTCCTGCGCTGAGCTCAAATATGTGTCCGAAGGGCACTTCCAAACTTTCGGGTTTCCACAATAGGGAGCCAATCCCGCTTTTGGTCCCGCAAGCCCTACAGTATCAATCTCATTGCCAGTCGTTCCCCAATCCATAAAATTTTGTCCGACCCCCGTGCCGGAATCGATGATCTTATTCTGCGCAATAAACGAATCATCATTATCCCCTTCAGCCTCCAGCCAGCCCAAAGTCAATTGCTTGGTATTGCTTAAACATTGTATCGCCTTTGCCCTTTCCTTGGCTCGAGCCAGCGCCGGCAACAACATGGCGGCCAATATCGCAATAATTGCTATTACAACCAAAAGCTCAATCAGGGTAAAACCGCTTTGCGCGCTTCGAGAAACTGAATTGCTAAAGACGACTGCGTTTTTCTTATAAATCATATTGTTTTAATCAAACGTCGAGCGTTATCCGTAAGATCACCGTCGGTCCGCCAGACAACTCTCACTGCAACACGACAAAACATCTCCGGAAAAGATGAGATGAAGCTTGATTAAAACCTAACACAGGAAATAACTCTGAACATCGCAACTAAAGGTTACAATTTGCAATAACATCCACAGTTGTGGTGACCCACTTAACAAAAGTGACAAAATTGGGGATGTTTATTTAAGAAAACTGCCAAACTTTCATCGAATTCAGATAAATAAAAAAGCCGGAGATGAGATTCAACTCAACTCCGGCTCGATTGTTCGTATCGTTTTACGGATAAACCATGCGATAAAACGTCGCGGTGTTTGTAGCAATATTATTTGTAAAGACGACGTTGTTGGTCCACGCAGAACCAAAAACGTCCTGCCAGTTTGTCGCCGACAAGCCGTTGGTCAAAGCTGTTTGCAATTGTTGCAACCGCCAGCCCGTGTTCGTGCCCGGCCATGACAAATTACCAATGATAACGTTGTTCGTGCTGTTTGTCGTAACCAGCGTCGTAAAGGTGGGAACAAATCCCAGGTTAAATGTATTGGTCGATACGCCAACGATTTTTACGGTTCCGCCCAACGTGAGGTTATTGATGTTCCACGCCAACCCCGAAGCCGGCGCCGGCGGATCAAGAATGGGATAAGTATTAGTTGCCGTGCCGCTATATGTGCTGAACGCTCCACCGCTTTCCGAATAAAAAGCGATATTGAAGGAATCGCCAGCCGCATAAGGCAGTGAGCCAACGTTTACGAATTGAAGCGTGCCGCCGTTGTAACTCTTAACACTTGCACTCCCTCCGTAATCAATAAAGTCAGCACCGATCCGGGTATAAGTTCCCAAATCTTTGTTTACCTTAAAGATATTGGTTGAACCTTGTGCAAATATCACGCGCGCCGGGAAAGTGGAAGCCGCGGCAGTTCCTTTATAAACATAGGTTGTGCCAACACCATCGCCGCCCGGAATGAAGGTTGCCCCGGACGCAATTGTTAATGTGCCATTCATCGTAAGCCATCCTTCACCGGTGTCTTCAAACATGCCGCCATTGTTGACGGTGATACTTTGGCCGGCTGTGCTTTGGCTCGTGCCGCCGATGTAACCACGATTGATGACGATGGAATTGGATACGATTGTGGAAGAAGCGAAAGTTCTGAATTCCGCATTCAATTCATTAACCAACAACGAACCGTTGGCGGTCGTAAACGAATTGTTAATGGTTCCTTTATTGGTGAACACGCCTCCGGCTTGAAGCGTGAGCGAACCAACAACATTGCCCGATACCGTGCCAATACCGCCACAAAGGATGCCGCCTTTTAGGTTTCCGGTATAATTCATTTGCGCGCCGGAAAGGACAGTAACCTGGCCGAGTGTTCCGCTGCCGGTCAAAGAGCCGTTATCAATTTCGATGTTCAATGATGAGGGATCATCAATTTCAAGGGAGTTGGAACCTTTCTTGACCGCGCTGCCGACGATATTGCCCGAACCATTAAATACATAGGCGTTCGCCGTGTTGGTAATCGTCATTGAGCCGACAATGAGTGTAGAAACCGCCGCGTTAACCGTCGTCGGAATGCTTGCCGCGTCGTCGAACGTCACATTATCGCCGTTGGCGAAGTTGGTATGCAAACCGGTGGCGGAATCCAGCCAGTTTTTCGTGGTTAAATCCCAATTTGCATCGGAGTAACCACGCCAGGTCAAAGTCTTGGGCGCATTGGTCAGGATGTTCAAGTAAAAGGTTCCGACGCCGTCATCAATCAACACGCCGACCAATCCGCCAGGCATATTCAAGGTCGAGAATGTTGCGCCAGGCGTCACGTAACGGATCAAGGGAACGGCCACGGAGCCGGGATTTGCAACCGACATAATATTGATCGTGTTGTTTCCGACCGTAACTAAATTCGTTGCAAAAACATAGGGCGTGGTTGCTGTGCCGTCCACGCTCAACGAAAGAGTTGAATTATAGAAGCTCAATGAATCCAACATCTTGTTTGTGCTGGCGATCGTGTTGGAAACAACCAGCGTGGAATTGTTACTGACGACGATCAAGTTATTTGCCGAAGTATAGGCCGGGATACCGACTTCAATTTTATTTGCCGTCAGAGTTCCGCCATTGTAAACAAAAAGCTTTCCGTAGGTGGTGTTACCTGCGCTGCCCAACCCCAATGTGTTGGTTTGGGTGCAATATCCTAAAATCAAGTCATCATTGACCTGAAAGAGTCCATTACTTAGAATCGTCACAGAGCCTTCGCAATAACCATTAAATGTAGCCTGATTGGTTTGATCGCTGTATTCCTGGAATCCAAGGATGGCATTATTGACCTCGACCGATCCATTACCCATTATGAAGAAGCCTTGATAATTCGGATTTTGTCCGCCGTTGATTTTCGGTCTGTCGCGGCCAATGTAAAATCGGTCGGCCATGATATTCAACGAACCCAAACTGAAATCAACAGTCGCTTTTGCATTGCTGCCGGCGCCGTTTGTGCCGGAGCAGTCTGAAATACTGAACAAGGACATCGTCCCGCCATTGGTGCCGCGGAAATAGGCGCTCATTGAATTGGTGAAGTAATTGGTCGAAACTCCCACGACGATGTTCGTAGCGACCCGGAGTCCGGCGTTAAATCTCACGTTGCCTTGTTGATTGGCGCCAACAAAGTTCACGCTGTCCACATAAAATTCATTGTCAATGCCGAGCAACAAATTGGGCTGCGTCGAAGAGCCACTTTGTTCAGAATTTAAAAAGCTCACGGAAAACTGTCGGTTAATGCCATTGGTATAATTATAAGGATCTGCAAAAACTGCCTTGATAATATTAGTTTTGGCAAGGTTAACGTTTGGAAGAAAACGGCGTGGGACTCCATTATAGGAGTTGGCAATGCTGAAATTCATATAGTTCGGATATGCCGTATAGTCGCCCAACGCCATCCGGCTCACATCCAACACTAAATTATCCAGAGGCGACATATCGAGGACGCTTAGGCGATTGTTTCCACTGGTGTCGGTCAAAACCGAGAAATTGGCTGTTTCATTGCTGACCACCAGCATGGCGCCGTTGGTTCCGGCAATAACCACGTTAACGGCGTTCAGCATATTTCCATATCCTGAATCCGCAATATAATCTCTCAAAACACTGAAGCCGTTGGCGCCCACCACCGAAAGCGTTTTGCCGCCGCCGATTCCAAGAGTTTGCCAAACGCCGTTTCCAACCGGACCGGAATTGGTTGCGGAAAAGCGGATGGAACCAACTGTCGCATCACTATTGACAACGATGTTTGGCTTTAGAGCGCCACCTACCAGAAAATTGGTCTGGCTGCCGGAGTCAGCGATGACAACATCGCTGCTTGCATCCGGAACGCCGCCGCCAAGCCATTTTGCGGAATCAGTCCAGCTTCCCGGACCATCCAATGCCACGTTGGTTGAACCATTCCAGATATATCCAGCTTCAAGCGTGTAATTTAAACTGTTGGCAACGGGCGAACTATTTGTGTCCAAACCGCTGGCATTGATGCTAAAGGTATAAGCTCCGTCGGCAACTCCCGCGCCGGTCAAATTTATCTTCAAACCGGTGCTGGTGTTCGTAGACGCTACTGGATTACCGGCTAAATCAGTTATCGCGCCCGTAATACCGGTCGGCAATCCTGATAAACTTAAAGTCATATAATTTCCCCCCAGGCCGGAAATCGTCACCTGGTTCGTCACAACCGCGCTGCCATTGAACCCGGCTGGCACGGTGACAACATCCTGCCCTGATTTAAATCTTAACGTTTGCGCGACAGCGTTGCCCGCGGGGCAAAAGAGGCTGACAACAATGACCACAAACAGCGCCAATACCTTGACACCAAATGTAGCTTCAATTTTTTTCTGAATGCCGCCGCGTTGAAAAACGCGAACTGCCAATGCAGTGGTTTGTTTTTTGTTCATAGTATGGGTTTGGATTGCGATGTGATTAGTGAAATTCTATTTCTAATTGAGATCTATCTATAAGGCATGTGGTCTGCAAACCACGCCCAATCCTGGCTGGATGAAAATGTAAAGGAACTACCCCAATAAGGACTGCTGGTGGAGGTGTGCGTTGTTGTGACCGGATAAATCGTTTTCCTGGCCTTTTCCGGAGGAGTCAGCCCTCCCTTCTCCAGCCATTTGTGCAACTCCGAATGACCGTCGGCAAACGAAAATTCTCCCGAACCATTGTGATAGGACGCCGGAAGGTTGCGCCAGTATTGGCCACTCCCACCGGTGTCTGTGATATCAAACATGAAAAGCGCATCGTCGATGCTGTCTGCCTGCTCATCTAAAAACACAATGCAGTTGGCCGTGCCACTGATGGATAAATCGGAAGTCTTCTGAGCCGTTCGATTAAGTCCAATCCCTGTCGCGGTCGCATGTCCGAAATATTTCCTGTTTTGGTAGTCCGAAGAAACATTCGGACCGGAACTGCCATTGCCCAACACGCCATTGATTGCATAGCTGCGAGAACGCTCGTTGTAACCAGCACCATTCTGCGCCGCGCTTAAATAAGTATCGGATGGACATTTCCAAACTTTTGGGCTTCCACAATAGGGCGCTAGTCCGGCATTTGGCCCCACAAGCCCAACAGTATCAATTTCACTTCCACCAGTTCCCCAATCCATGTAATTTTGCCCCGCTCCAGTCCCGGCATCGATAATCTTATTTTGCGCAATAAACGAATCGTCATTGTCCCCTTCAGCCTCAATCCAACCAAGCGTCAATTGCTTGGTGTTGCTTAAACATTGAATTGCTTTCGCCCTTTCTTTTGCACGCGCCAGCGCCGGCAACAACATCGCCGCCAGAATCGCTATGATCGCTATCACAACCAAAAGCTCTATCAGGGTAAAACCGCTTTGAACGGATTTAGAAAACAAAACAATTCTGCTTACACCTTTTTGGTGATGACGAAACGAAAACGCAGGCCTTTTCAATTCTGACATGATTTATGTGGATTTTCTTTGTTATATCTAGCACATCTTTAATAGTTGTGTAATGCGAAAAAGTGTAAATCATTTGCCAAAATTGCTAATCAACTTCGATTTTCAATGCCATTGACTAATCATTTATATGGATGCACTAAGGATTACGCCAGGTTGACTAAAAATTTTTAAGTGTCGTATTATCAACCAATTAGCAGTATAATTCTGTCGTGGGCTTAAAAAATTGTGGTGTCATAGGAAATAAATTGATTGTAAAAAGTGCCAATGTTGAAAGTAAAATTTACAATCCGGTTTTCTCTGCAAATAATACAATAATTCGCCATGAAAGTTCGCCCCAGCCTTTTTCAAGCGCTTGTTCGACCGAATTTGTTGATAATTTGCGCTTTTTGCTCCGCAACCTTTGGCTTTTCCGCCGATGGTGCTGAATTTTGGGTTTCGACCAATATGACCCATACGGCGGATGGTTCGCGCAGTCATCCCTTCGGCTCTTTTTCTGAGCTCGAAACAAAAATTTCCAACGATGTTCTCGGAAAGAAGATTCGCGGTTCAGAACCTGTCTATATTATTTTGCGGGGAGGCAATTATTTTCTCAAAGCACCGCTCACTTTTGGCGCGAACAGTTTTGGCGCCGGGACGAATCCGGTGATTATTCAAGCCGCTCCAGGCGAACGTCCCGTTTTCACCGGCGGCTTGGAAATCCGCGGTTGGCGAAAATGCAGCAAAAACATTCCCGGACTACCGGAAATTGCCCGGAACAATGTGTGGATGACCGACGCGCCGAAAGTAAATGGAAAAACTCTGGAATTCCGGCAGCTTTGGATCAACGGCAATAAAGCGATCCGCGCGCGTGAACCGAACGCCGGAAATATGGATCGCCTCGCTGGTTGGAATAAAACCAATCAAACGGCTCTAATTCCGACGACGACCTTGGCAGGAATCCGGAAACCGCGGGAATCGGAAATGGTCATTGATCAGGTCTGGGAAATCGCCAACCTGCGTGTCTCGAAAATCGAAATCAAAGGAACCAATGCATTTATTAGCTTCAAACAACCTGAAAGCAAAATCGAATTTGAACATCCCTGGCCGCCCGTGACGGTAAATTCAAAATATGCCGCTCCATTTTTCCTGGCCAACGCAATTCAACTTCTTGATTCGCCGGGAGAATGGTTTGAAGATATTCATGCCGGGAAAATCTATTACTGGCCGCGCAACGGTGAAAATCCGGCCAATTCTCGGGTGATTGCTCCCGCCCTGGAAACACTGGTGAAAATTTCCGGAACGCCGGACAAGCCCATTTCCAACGTGAAATTCCGGGGAATTACCTTTGCCGACACAACATGGCTTCGGCCATCACAATCAGGTCATGTCCCGTTGCAGGCCGGCATGTTCATGCTCGCGGCAAAAAAACTGTCGCCACGCGGCACCATTTATCACCCAAAATTGGACAACGTCGCATGGGTTGGCCGTCCGCCAGCCGCAGTCATCGCCAAAAACGCAAATCACATTTCATTCGAAAATTGCACGTTTGAGCACACGGCATCCGCCGGCCTCGATTTTGAAACCGGCACGCGTGACGATTTGGTTGAAGGCTGCATTTTCCGCGACATCGGCGGCAACGGAATTCAATTGGGAAAATTTTCCGACACCAATGTCGAAGTTCATTTTCCTTACAATCCGACGAACAAAAACGAAATTTGCTCGAATGAAAAAATTTTCAACAATTTGATCAATGATTGCGGCACGGAAGATTGGGGCTGCGTTGGCATTTGCGTCGGTTATGCCCATGATATAAAAATCGGACACAATGAAATCTTCGATCTGCCCTATTCCGGCGTCAGCGTCGGCTGGGGCTGGACAAAAATGACAAACGCTCTGCGCGATAATTTCATTTTCGCCAATCACATCCATCACATCGGGCAAATGCTCGGCGATCTCGGCGGCATTTACCTGTTGTCCTCGCAACCCGGCACCGTTGTCGCCGCAAATTCCATCTCCGACATTTCGCCAAGTCCGTATGTTCCCGACCCACAACATTGGTTTTATCTTTACGCCGACGAAGGCTCATCGTTTGAAACCTGGCGCGACAACTGGTCTCCTGCTGAAAAATTTCTACGAAACGCGAACGGTCCCGGAAACGTCTGGACAAACAACGGCCCGCAGGTTTCCGATGAAATCAAAAATGCTGCCGGGCTCGAAAATCATTTCGCGGATTTACTGTCTGAAATTAAAAGCCAATGAAAAAATTCACAGCCCTGCTGCTTCTTACTGCGGCGCTTTCACCCCTGGCCAATGCCGCGTTGACGCCAACCGATCTGCGTTGCGATTACGCCGCCAATCCGCTCGGCGTCGATTCAAAAAATCCGCGCTTGTTCTGGAAATTGCAAAGCAAACAACGCGATCAAAAGCAAATCGCTTACGAAATTTTGGTTTCGTCCTCGCCGGGATTGCTGGCAAAAAACGACGGTGATTTGTGGGACAGCGGCCAAGTTGCTTCGGATGAGACGATTCAAATTTATTACGGCGGCAAAAAATTGAATTCTTTCCAGCAGGTCTTTTGGAAAGTGCGCATTTGGGACGCAGACGGAAAAATTTCCGAAAGCAAACCGGCGACCTGGACAATGGGCGTTTTGCAAAATCCGGATTGGCATGCCAAATGGATTTCCGCTTCGGAAACCAATTGTCCGTCAACGCTTCTGCGCCAGCAATTTGTCGTAAAACCAAACCTTAAGCGCGCCGTCGTGAACATTTGCGGTTTAGGCGAGTATGAATTGACTTTGAACGAAAAAAAAATCGGCGATGACTTTCTCACTCCGGGCTGGACGAAATATGACAAGACCTGCCTTTACGACACCTTTGACATCACCAAAAATTTGCAGCGTGGAAAAAATGCCATCGGCATCGAACTCGGCAACGGCATGTATAATATACCACGCGATCCAAGCCGCTTCGCAAAATTCCGAAAATCATTCGGCCCGCAAGAAGCGATCGCGCAAATCCGGCTCGAATATGCCGATGGCTCGGTTGAATTTATCGGCACCGATGAAAATTGGCGGGCGTCCAAAGGGCCGATCACGTTCGATTCCATTTATGGCGGGGAAGATTTTGATGCGCGGCTAGTGCAGAACCATTGGAACAAAACCGGCTTTGACGATTCCCATTGGCAGCCGGCGCAAATCGTCAATGGCCCCGGCGGAGAATTATGCGGACTTTCCTGCGCCGCGCCGCCGGTTTGCGAATTTGAGATCCACAAGCCGGTTGCAAGCTGGAATCTGACGAACGGCGACGTGGTCTTCGACCTCGGCCAAAACGCATCGCATGTTCCAAAAATTTCCATCAGCGGTCCCGCTGGCAGCAGCGTAAGATTGTTCCCATCCGAATTGACCAACGCCGACGGATCCATCAACCAAAGTTCAATGGGCGGCGGTCATCGCGGTTATATCTGGTGCGATTACATCAAAGCCACGGATCGCATTGAATCGTGGTCGCCAAAATTTTTCTATGTCGGTTGCCGTTACATTCAGGTTCATTTCACCTCGGCGGAAACAAACGGCGCACGGCCAAAAATTAAATCGCTGGGCGGCATCGTGATTCATTCCGCGTCCGAACCGGTCGGCGAATTTGAATGTTCAAACGATTTGTTCAACCGGACCTTTTCGCTCATTCATTGGGCGCAGCAAAATAACATGGTCAGCATTTTGACCGATTGTCCGCACCGCGAGCGTCTCGGCTGGCTCGAACAGGACCATCTGAACGGCCCGGCGTTGCGTTACGATTTTGACCTCGCGCAATTGTTCACCAAAATCGTCAACGACATTTCCGATTCGCAATTGCCGAACGGCCTCGTGCCGACCACCGCGCCGGAATACACGGTCTTTGGCGACAAAAACGATCCGGAACATCCGCGTAACAATTACGGCGATTCGCTCGAATGGAGCAGCACGTTCATCCTCGCGCCCTGGCAGCAATATGAATTCGACGGCGACCTGAATCTGTTCCGCGAGCACTACGATGCGATGAAACGCTACGTGGATTACATTGGCAGCCGCGCGACAAACTGCATTGTGGATTTCGGTTTGGGCGATTGGTATGACCTTGGTCCGCGCGCGCCGGGAATCGCGCAACTCACGCCCGTCGCACTAACGGCCACGGCATTTTACTATGAGGATGCCAAAATTATGTCACACGCCGCTGAGTTGCTGGGAAAAGAAGACGACGCGAAAAATTATCACGAACTGGCGCTAAAAATCCGCAAAGCGTTCAACGAAACGTTTTACAATCAAACAAATCATTTCTATTCAACCGGTTCGCAAACGGCCAATTCCATTCCGCTCGTTTTTGGAATTTGCAAAGAATCCAATCGCGCCGCGGTGGTGGATTCCATCGTCCGCGATGTTCAAAAAAAGGGATTAACTGCCGGCGATGTCGGCTATCGTTACCTTCTGCGCGCGCTGGCGGATGGCGGACGAAATGACGTCATTTTTGAAATGAACAATCAGACAAATCGTCCCGGTTACGGAATGCAGTTGGCCAAAGGAAAAACCAGCCTGACTGAAGCGTGGAACGGTGGAGCATCGCAAGACCATTTCATGCTCGGCCAAATTCAGGAATGGTTTTATCACGACCTCGCGGGAATTCAAAATGCGCCGGGCAGCGCCGGTTTCAAAAAAATTGTCATCGCGCCACATCCCGTCGGCGATCTGAAATGGGTCCGCGCCAGTTACGATTCGATTCGCGGCAAGATTGTCAGCGACTGGAAATGCGAAGGGCGGGCAATTCGATTGAACGTCTCAATCCCGGCAAATGCCACGGCAACAATCGCCATTCCATCCGGTTTCGCTTTGACCGCAAAAATGCATTATCGCGGCCTGAAAATATTGCAGCAAACTGACGATCTCACGGTTTTTGAAACTGGATCCGGCGACTACACGTTTCAATTTCCAGATCCCCGTCTGGAAAAGTCGCGGTCGCAATTTTAATTCCATATCGCCGTTCAACCGACGCTGCCTTCCAGGCTCACGCCCAGAAGTTTTTGCGCTTCGACGGCGAATTCCATCGGCAATTCCTTGAAGACTTCCTTGCAAAAGCCGTTCACGATCATGTTCACGGCGTCCTGCGTCGCCAGCCCGCGCTGGTTGCAATAAAAAATCTGGTCCTCGCCGATTTTTGAAGTCGTCGCTTCGTGCTCAACGCTCGCACTGGTATTTTTCACTTCGATGTAAGGAAACGTGTGCGCGCCGCATTTGTTGCCGATGAGCATCGAATCGCATTGCGAAAAATTCCGCGCGTTCGACGCAGATTTTTGGATTTTCACGAGACCGCGATAGCTGTTCTGTCCTTTGCCGGCGGAAATGCCTTTCGACACGATCGTGCTCTTGGTGTTTTTGCCGATGTGCACCATCTTCGTGCCGGTGTCAGCCTGCTGCATGTTGTTCACGACGGCGACGGAATAAAATTCGCCTTTCGAATTGTCGCCGAGCAAAACACAGCTCGGATATTTCCATGTGATGGCCGATCCGGTCTCGACCTGCGTCCAGGAAATTTTTGAATTCTTCCCTTTGCACAAGCCCCGCTTGGTCACGAAATTGTAAATGCCGCCACGGCCTTGTTCATCACCGGGATACCAATTCTGCACCGTCGAATATTTGATCTCCGCGTTGTCGAGCGCGATGAGTTCCACAACCGCCGCATGCAATTGATTTTCATCGCGCATCGGCGCGGTGCAGCCTTCGAGGTAACTCACGTAAGCGCCTTCTTCGGCGACGATGAGCGTGCGTTCGAATTGGCCGGACTTCGCGGCATTGATGCGGAAATACGTCGAAAGCTCCATCGGACAACGCACGCCTTTGGGGATGTAACAAAACGAGCCGTCGGTGAACACGGCGGAATTCAGCGCGGCAAAAAAGTTGTCCGTGTAAGGCACAACGGCGCCGATGTATTTTTTTACCAGTTCAGGATGTTCCTGGATTGCTTCGCTCATCGAACAGAAAATGATTCCCTTTTCCGCGAGCGATTTTTTGTAGGTCGTGCCCACGCTGACAGAATCAAACACCGCGTCCACAGCCACACCGGCGAGGCGTTCGCGTTCGCGCAAAGGAATGCCGAGTTTCTCATAAGTCTCCAAAAGTTTCGGATCCACTTCGTCCAAACTTTTCGGGCCTTCTTTTTGCGACTTCGGCGCCACGTAATAAGTGATGCCCTGATAATCAATTTTTTCGTGATGAACCTTCGGCCACGTCGGCTCTTCCAGCGTCTGCCAATGGCGAAACGCCTTGAGCCGCCATTCCGTCATCCACGCCGGTTCGTTCTTTTTGTGCGAAATCAGGCGGATGATGCCTTCGTTCAATCCCGGCGGCGCGGATTCCGTCTCCACGTCCGTGTAAAATCCGTATTTATATTCGTTTTGGACTAAACCCTCGATGGTCTCTGTTGCTGTCGGCATTTTATTAAAATTGTTAAATTGAGATCGGTTAAATTGTTGAATTGTCTGGGTGTATTTTCAATGTAACGATTCAACGGTTTAACGAATTACTTTTCCTTTTCGCGCACTCGCCACAAATTCCATGGACGGCGATTTCAAACCGCGCCGGCTTAAAATTCTTCGGCAATTGGACGCCGAACGTTTCGTCCGCCGGCAAATCCACGTCGAAAATCCCTTCACATTCGTCGCAATAAAAATGGCAGTGCTCGTGCATATTCGGGCAAAAGCGCGTCGCGCCGCGATCCAATTGCACCTGCCGCACCAAACCGCATTTCACGAGCGCGTCCAGGCAATTGTAAACCGTCGCGTGCGAAATCTCGGGCATCTGCTTTTTCGCGCGGACAAACACTTCATCAGCGGTCGGATGATCCCGCTTTTGCACCAGCACGTCATAGACCCGCTGGCGCTGCGGCGTCAGGCGAAAGCCGCGCGTGCTCAAATGTTCAGTGATGTGGTTTCTCTTCTCCACGACGTTCAGGAATTCCAATTTAGTCACGAAACAAAGCCCGGTCAAGATTTAGAATAATTCTAAATTGATTGCGGCGCGTTCCGCCGATTCATTGACGCTCCGCGATTTTCTGCTAAACTGTCCGGCCATTTATGAACCGTAATCCGCACGTGGCCGTAGTGGGCGCGACTGGCGCCGTCGGCATCGAAATGATCAAAACGCTGGAGAAAAGAAATTTTCCGGTCGGCAAACTGACTTTGCTCGCTTCCGCCCGTTCCGTTGGCAAAAAATTGAAATTTCGCGGGCAGGAAATCGCCATCACGGAATTGACCAAAGATTCGTTCAAGGGAATTGACATTGCTTTGTTCAGCGCCGGCGGCAGCATCTCGAAAGAATTCGCGCCCATCGCCGCCAAAGCCGGCTGCGTGGTCGTGGATAATTCCAGCGCGTTCCGTCAGGACCCCGACGTGCCGCTCGTGATTCCTGAAATCAATGCCTCCGACGTTAAAGCGCACAAGGGCATTATCGCCAATCCGAATTGCACAACCGCCATTACGCTCATGGCGCTGTATCCGCTGCACAAAGAATTTACCGTCAAACGCATTTTCGCTTCGAGCTATCAGGCCGTCAGCGGCACCGGCGCCAAAGCGATTGAAGAATTGAAACGGCAGGTCGGCGAAATTGTCGGTGGAAAAGCGGCATCGAAAGAAGTTTATCCGCATCAGATCGCCTTCAACGTGTTGCCGCACGTGGATTCATTCCTGCCCAGCGGTTATACGAAAGAGGAAATGAAGATGGAAAACGAAGGCCGCAAAATCATGCATCACCCGGCGTTCCGCGCCAGCGTGACCTGCGTGCGCGTGCCGGTGTATCGCTCCCATTCCATCGCCGTGAGCGCGGAATTTGAAAAGCCGGTTTCCGTCGAAGCCGCGCGCGCCGTTCTCAAAAAAGCGCCCGGATTGGACGTGATTGACGATCCGGAGAACAAAAAATATCCGATGCCGCTCTTCACCAGCGAGAAAGACAATTGCGAAGTCGGTCGCCTGCGCAAAGATTGCGCGCTGGACAACGGCCTGTGCTTTTGGGTGAGCGGCGACCAATTGCTCCGTGGCGCAGCGCTTAACGCCGTGTTGATTGCGGAAGAATTGCTGAAATAAGCCGTAGCAGCAGACGTGAGTCCGCTCTGATTTAAAAATGAGCCGCTCACGTCGGCTGCTACAATTCAAAGCGGAAACGGAGAAAATCTGTTTCCGCTTTTTTATTGTTTCGCCGGCTCTTTCGTATAAGCCACCAGCGTTTTAATTTTTGCATCCGCCGCCGCGTCGCGGATTTTCACCACTTTTCCCCACGGCGCATTTTCGTCGGCATTGATGGCCAGAACCAATTGCGCGTTGGTCGCGGATTCACTCATCAATTGCGCTTTCAATTGCTCAAACGTGATCGGCATTTTGCTTTTGCCAATGGAATAAACGCCGTTCGTGTCAATGTTCACGATGAACGGCAGGTTTTCATCCGCGCCAGATTTTTTGGCCTCTTTCGATTCAGGCAATTGCAATTTGAGCGCGGACTGTTGCTTGAACGTCGTCGTCACCAGCAGAAAGATCACCAGCACGATGAGCACGTCAATCAACGCGACAATGATGACGGCGGGCGTGTTGCGGCGTTTGCGGACGTAGAAGTGCATATTACAAATGACGAAATCCGAATGATGAATGACGGATCAACATTTACTTTTCGGTGGTTCGACGTTTGGCCGTGCGTGACAGCGGGCGATATTCCGGTTCAGAAACCGGCGGAGCAGTGGGCGTTGGCGCGGGAGGCGCATTTTGTCCGGACGCCAAATCCAGGACGCCCGATGCCAGACCCGAATACATCCGGCGAATAAATTCATCGCACAGCGCTTCCATTTCCACGGCCAGCACTTCGACCTTTTTGCTGAAATAACTCCACGCGATGAGCGACGGAATGGCGATCAGCAATCCGATGAGCGTCGCCCAAAGAATTGTTGAAATGCCATGAGCAAGTCTTGTCGCGTCATTCAATCCACTTTGGCCAATGTCGCCGAACACGCCGATCATTCCCACAATTGTTCCGACGAGTCCGAGCAACGGCGCGATGCCGACGATGATTTCCAAAACGACGAGGCCGCGTTCGAGTTTGACGATTTCATGGCGCGCGGCGGATTGAAGCGTGTCCACATTGTCATTTTTCGGCCAATCCAGATGCGTGGCCGCGAGCGAGAGTAATCGTCCGAGCGGCGAGGGATTGCGTTTGCAGACGGCGACCAATCTCGCGAGATCTTCGCTGGTCTTGCAGGTGCCCATCGATGACGTGATTTGCGGCGGCACGACTTTGTTCCATTGCAATGTCCACGCGCGTTCGACGACGAACGTCACGCCGACGATTGAAGTCAATCCGAGCAAAATATAAATCAGTAGATCCATAAAATTTTTGGTTCAATAATAGTAAAATGTAAATTGCACGTCCGCGTGGTCGCCGAGCTTCAGACGCATATCGCTGGGCCAGCGTTCATACGGCGCGCCGTCCATGACGGCTTTTTCGCAAACGTAACCCAGCAAATCGCCGACCGAATTTTCGCCAAAACGCATATCCGTGATGCTGCCGTCATAATTCAGGTGGAACAGCAAAACAACTTTACCGCTGCGGTCGAGCGCAAAATGCTGGCTGTCGAGCAGATTCCACCAGCGTTGCGAAACCGCTTGAATGAATCGCGCGTCGTAATCGCCGAAGCCGGTGATTTTCACATCGAACGATGGCACGACCGCTTTGCGTTGCACGCCGCCGTCCTGTTTCATCTGCAGGCCGGGCATATGCCGCATGGCCAGTGCCTGTTGAATGGTGCGCGGACGCTGTGGTTCGTGCTGTGACGATTTATCCGGTTTGCCCAGCGTCAAATCGCCGGGAGTATTTGCCGGGCGCGGCTGCGATTCCTGCGCGGACGGTTGAGGCTGCGGTTGAGTAATCGGCTGACGCGGCGCGGTTTCCGTCATCGCGATATCAGTTTGTTTTCCGTTCAATTCGGGATTTTCGGTTTGCTTTTTGGCCTCCGGATTTGCCGCGCGGGAATTTTGGTTGGAAATGTATTTTGCATTTTTCGGCGCTTCGGTTGAAGGCTGCTGGACCATGACAAATTCCACCGGCTCTTCGGTTCGGTGAATTTCCTTTTGTGGAAGTTTTGCCGCGACGAGAGAACGCAACCACGGCGAGTATTTCACCGCCGACTTGCCGAATTCATAACCACCAAAGCCGATCAGATGCACGGCCAGAGAAATCGCGAGCGCCAGGAGAAGGCGTTCGCCCTCCAGACGGCCGGGGCGCAACGAATCGAATAATCTGCCGGAATCAGGCACGCGATAAGTTGCCGCAGGAAGCGATTTCGGGCAACTGTGTTTGCAAATGAAAAACGCCCCGCAGTTTCCTGCGAGACGTTTTGTGTTTTCTGAATTTTTATCCGCCGACGCTGGCGAGTTCTTCGCCGTTCTCGACGTTCACGATCTTGAATTGTTCCGCATGCATGCCGTTGTCGGCGCGGAACGATAATTTGCCGAAATAGCGTTTTTCCATTTCGATCAAATGCTTTTCGTCCTCGGTGCGGAGGCGTTCGAGAATCGTGGGATTGACCACAATTCGCAATTGGAAATCCGATTCGTCGCGCGTGCGCTTCTTCAAGATTTCCTGGAGCTTGCGCTGGATTTCCACGCTCATGGTGATGGAACTCTTCACCTTGCCGCGGCCTTTGCAATACGGGCAGTCGTCGTAAACGGCCGAGCGCACGCTTTCGCTGTGGCGCTGGCGCGTCATTTCCATGAGGCCGAGTTGCGAGATGGGCAGGATATGCGTCTTGGCTTTGTCGCGGCGCAAACCTTCCTTCATCCGCTGATAAACCTGCTGCTGGTCGCGGCGACCTTTCATGTCAATGAAATCGAGCACGATGAGTCCGCCCATATTGCGCAGGCGCAATTGCCGGCAGATTTCGTCGGCGGCTTCGACGTTCACTTTGAGAATCGTCGCTTCCTGGTCGCGGCTGCCTTTGTGGCGGCCGGTATTCACGTCAATCGCCACGAGCGCTTCGGTTTCGTCAATCACGATGTATCCGCCGCTCTTCAAATGCACCTGGCGCGAGAAGGTATTTTCCAACTGCTTGGTGATGTTGAACCGGTCGAACACCGGCTGCGGGTCGGCGTAGAGTTTCAATTTCTTCGCCGCAAACTTCGCCTTGATGCGCAAAATGATTTCGCGCATCCGGTCGTAAGCTTTTTGGCTGTCCACGACGATGCGTTCGACGTCTTCGGTCAAGAAATCGCGCACGGTGCGTTCGATCAAATCCGGTTCCTGGAAAACGCAGGTGGCCGGCGGCTGCTTTTTAACTTTTTGTTCCACGCCGCTCCATTCTTCCAACAGCAACGCGAGGTCGCGGATGAAATAACGTTTCTGCTGGCCTTCGCCGGCGGTGCGCATGATGACGCCCATGCCGTCGGGAATCGGAAGCTCGCGCAGGATTTTTTTCAAACGCTTGCGCTCTTCCTGGTTTTCAATTTTCCGGGAAATGCCGGATTGGTCCGAATTCGGCAACAGCACGAGATAACGTCCGGGCAAAACGAGATTGGTCGTCACGCGCGGGCCTTTGGTGCCGATCGGACCTTTGGTGACCTGCACGATGATTTCGCTGCCGGGCGGATAAAGGCGCGGCACATCTTTCTGGGTGATTTTGGGCTTTTGTGGACGGCGGCCCTCGCGTTCGACGACTTCGACGCCGGAATCGAATTGATTCGGCACGATGTCCCAGTAATGCAGAAACGCATTTTTCTCGAAGCCGATGTCCACGAAGGCGGCTTTCAATCCGTCTTCGAGATTGCGCACGCGGCCTTTGAAAATGCTGCCGACAAGTCGCTCTTCGGTCGTGCGCTCGATGGTGAATTCCTCGAGCTTGCCGTCTTCCGTCACCGCGACGCGCGTTTCAAGCGTCTCGGCGTTGATGATGACTTCCTTGTGGATTTTCTTTTCCGGCCGGATCAGGCGCTGGACTTTTTTGACAAGCGTATTGGCGACATTTTTGATGGAATCCAAAATGCCTTTCGATTGTTCTTTGATCTCAACCGGTTTGAATTCTTCTTTTTCCTCCTGCACTTGCGCGGGGATTTCCGAGTGCGGTTCGCGAAAATTCTTTTTCTCCGGAATATGCGCGGGCGTTTCGGGGACTTCCTGTTCCGGAACGCCTTCGGGCGGCAAACCGGCGGCGATATTTTCCGAACGCTCGATTTCTGCCTGATGATGTTTCTGGAACAGCTTATCTGTGCCGCCTTGCTCGCTGACAATGTCAGCGCGCGCTTGCGCGGCATCGCGGTCGGGCTTTTGTTGTGTCTGCCCGAGGCCGCCTTTCGGACGGAAACGCATTCCGCGCCGGCGTCTCGAAAAGTTCTGGTTGCTCATAGTTTAATATCCTTTCCGATGAATATATACGTTTTGCATCAGTCCCAACGCGATCAACGAGCACAGCACCGACGAGCCGCCGTAACTTAACAGCGGCAGCGGGATGCCCGTCACCGGGACGATGCGGATGTTCATGCCGATATTGATGAACACGTGGCTGAACAGGAGCGTCACCGCGCCCACGGCCACGAGTTTGCCAAGGCGATCGCGCGCCTGGCCGGCGATTCTTAATCCTGAAAACAGAATCACCGCATATAGCGTCAGCACGATGGTCGAGCCGACGAATCCTTCCTCCTCGGCAATTACGGAGAAAATGAAATCATTGTGCGCCGCGCCGGCCGGCAAAAAACTCAACGCGGTCTGTTGTCCCTGCCGCCAGCCCTTGCCCCAAAAGCCGCCGGAGCCGACGGAAATCAACGCCTGTTTGCCTTGATACGAACTTTTTTCCTGCAAACGGCGCGCTTCGGCTTTTTGCTCGGGCGTTGAATTTTTATCCGCAAAACTGGCGCCGAAATAAACCAGCAGCCGTTGCCGTTGATATTCGTGGATCGGAATTTGCAAGGCGCGCGGAGCAAAAATAACGTCCGCCACGAACAGCACGCATAAGATGGCGATGCCGCCGACCAATTTCAGCAAATAACGTTTTGGCGTTCCCGCCACGAACATCATCACCAAACCCGTCGGGAACAAAACCAGCGCCGAACCCAGATCCGGTTCTTTCATGATCAGCGCAAACGGCAGCATCATCAATCCAATGCCTTTCCAGAAAATCGCTGGAATCCGCAATTCATCCACGGGGCGGCTCAAGAAATTGGCCAGCGCCAGGATGAACGCCAGTTTTGCAAATTCACTCGGTTGAAATTGGAAAGGTCCCAAATCAATCCAGCGGCGCGCGCCCCATCCATGCGTTGAACCGATGTGCGGAATCAAGACCGCGACGAGACAGACGATCATTCCCCAATAAATGATCAGCGACCAGCGCGCCAGTTGATGATAGCTGATAATGCACGACGCGACCGCCGCGCCGCTGCCGAGCGCATACCAGATGATCTGGCGAATCCACATCTCGTCATACCACGGCAAATCATCCGGTTGATGCGCCGCGGTGGCGCTCAACACGAACATCGCGCCCAGGAACATCAATCCTGCAATCGCAATCAATTGCAGTTTGTCCACGCGCCCGCCGCGTTCGTTGATGGATGGATCAACCATTTTTAATTCTTCGCCACATTCGCAATTGTCGGGTCTTTCTTCAAAAGCTCTTCGTAAATGTCATGCGCGATCGGCGCGCAAGTCGGTCCACCAAATGTCCCGCTCTCGACCATGACGACAACGGCGTATTTGGGATTTTCATATGGGGCATACGATGCGAACCAGGTCGTGCGATCAATCCTCACGTTGTGCTCGTTCATCACTTCGGCCGTGCCGGTTTTTCCGCAGATTTTTAAGCCCGGAACCTGGGCCGCCTGGCCGGTGCCTTCAACGGTTTCCGCCAACATCGCGTCGTGCAAAACATTCAGGCTATGCTGGCTGACGCCCAAGCGATCGCGCACGAGGCCAGACGGATAATCGGTCGACGTCTCGCCGGTGGACGGATCCTGCGGTTCGATCCGTTCGACCAATCGCGGCCAAAAAACTGTGCCTCCATTGGCGATGGCCGAATAGGCCACCGCCATTTGCAACGGCGTCACGGCCATTGCTCCCTGTCCGATGCAAATGTTCGCCGAATCGCCATCATGCCAGTCGGAGCTATTCACTTCCTTTAGCGATGGAAAGATTCCTCGTGTTTCCTGCCGCGTGGTCAGGCCGGTGCGTTCGCCAAAGTGAAATTTTTCGGCCATGCGAACGATTTTATCAATTCCAGTGCGCAAACCGATGGTGATGAAATAGGTGTTGCTCGAATGGACGATGGCTTTTTTCAAATCATATTGGCCCGGTTCTGCCAGATCCGTGATGTGACGGCGGCCGACATAAACATATCCGGGATTATCTACAAGCGCATTGGGATCCAAACCAGCTTCGAGCGCCGCCAGGCCAACAATCGGTTTGAAAATGGAACCCGGCGCGTAATTTTGTTGCGTCGCGCGATTGAGCTGCGGCTTTAATTTTTCGTCGGCCAAATAGGCCGGGCTGTTGGAATTGTAAATCGGATTGATGAGCGGCGATGAAACCATCGCCAGCACGTCGCCGTTCCGCGCGTTCATCACCACGATGGCCGCGCGGGAATTTGGTCCGCGATGCGCGAGCAGCGACTGCTCCGCGGCGCGCTGAACGTCCAGATCCAGCGTGAGCACGACATTTTCTCCCGGCTCGGGCGCGCTCCAGACATTTGCGGTTTGGCGATAGCCGAGATTATTTACGAGCACAGATTCAACACCCGCATGTCCGTGCAAATAGGAATCGTATCCGCCTTCGATGCCAAGGACACCGCGCCAATCGGGCAGACGATAATCGAAAAAGGCTTCTTCGCCTTCGATGGAACTGTCGTCCTTGCGCACAAATCCAAGCAAATGCGCCGCCGTCGTGCCGTAAGGATAAACGCGTTGCGATTCCATTTCCAGATCCACCGGCAATCCGCTGGAATAATGCTCCTCGAAGCGCGCAATTTCCGCCGGGTCGAGGTCTTCAAGCAGCGGATAGGACATTGCTCGTTCCGTTGCATAATGCCGTTTGAAATCCGCCGGGTCCACTTTCAACGGCTCGCCCATGTCGCTGGACAATTCCGACGCGATTTTGCTCGCCACGTTGTAACGCGCCTGCCACGCCAGCGCATCTACCTGGTCGCTGTCCAACCGGGCGCGCTGCTTCGTGACCTTCTTCGCGCGCGACCAGAATTTCCAAAACGGCGGCGAATTGGTGACGATTTTCACCGGGCGCAAATGCGCGTATTCCTTCCGGAAATCGCTGCCCAGGTCATCCAGATAGAGGTTCAGATTGTAGCTTGGCGCATTTTCCGCCAGCACCCGGCCTTCACGATCAAGAATTTTCCCGCGCTCGGCCGGCACGCGCACCGTGCGATACGCCTGCGTTTCCAGATGCGATTGATATTTGCGCGCCGAAACGACCTGCACCCACCAAAGCCCCGCCAGCAAAACGAAAAGACCAAGCGCCACCATCGCCGCCACGAGGCGAAGTTGCGCATCATTTCGTTTTAATTCGTCGAGAATTAACATTGTTTGGGCGTTGAATCGTTGAATCGTCGAATCGTTGAATCGGCATCCAATTTAACGAATTTCATTTCTTAAATTTCGTGGTCCTCAAAATTTCGCGGTCGGAACGAAAACTGGTCTGCGATTTTAATTTGTAGCCGAGCGCATCGTTGCACATTTCCAGGATCAAAAATAAAAGCGGCGTGGCCACCGCGCCACCGGCAGTCATCACGATCCACTGCCAAAGCGAACCCCATCCGAGCAACGGCTGGATACCACCGCTCAATAACAGCAAAACCGTCATCACCGGCGCAACCGCACTGGCCGCCGCACCGAGAAACAGTTGCGCAAACGGCAATTCACGCAGCATCAGATCGCGCCAAAGTGAAATCAGAAATCCGATGACAAATAACGGCAAAATGGAAATGCCAAATGGATTGGCGGAAAGCGAATCGAACCATAATCCGCCAAAAATTGCCACCAGCGCCACGGTGATCAAATCCGTCGTGAAAGCCGCGCAAACCATCAGCGCCGGCAGCAGGTCAACCTGCGCCCCGAACAAATGCCGTGTGACCGGAAACGTGGCCTCCAAAAAAACCGAGACGAACGTCATGGCCAGGATCAAAATGGAATTTAATAAATTCATGGCAGCAACACCCATACCCGTTCCAGCGAACCGAAATCGGCGGACAATTTGACCCGCGCCTCGGTATAAAGCCCGAAATCGACCTGTTGCGCGTCCACGATTTGGCCCACGGGAATTCCTTTCGGAAAAACGCCGCCTTCACCGCTCGTGAAAACTTTTTGGCCGGCTTTCAGCGTTGCGTTGCCGGAAAGATAGGTCAGTTGCGCGAAGGAATTGTCCAATGGGCCGCTCGCGCTCAAAATGCCGATGTCACGCGCCGGGTCATCCACGAGCGCGGAAACGCGGCAGTTCGGGTCGCCAATCAAGATCACCTGCGAGCGGTGCGGCTCGACGGCAATCGTCCGCCCGACCAAACCGTCCGTGGTCAGCACGGGTAAATTAGCGCGGACGCCGTCGAGAAATCCGGCATCAATTTGAATCGTGCGCCACCAGTTGGCGGGATCGCGGGCGATGACGTTGGCCAATTTCAATTTCCACGGCTGCTGTCGTTGCCAGGCGAGCGCGGCACGGAGCTGTTCATTTTCCTTTGCGACGGCATTGGCCTGCAATTGCAGGACTTTCAATTCCTGATTGGTCTGTTCGAGCCGGTCAATTTCGTGGAGTAATTCGCGTCGCGGAAGAACGCTGTTGGCCAGGGCGGGCGGCAATTCGCGGGCGCCATTGGAAAGGCCGAACAATGGTAAAAACAAACTGCTGAAGGCCAGCTTGAGCCGCGAAGTCGCGCGCGTCGGCAGGCTTAGAATCAGCACTGCCGCGAGCAACACCGCGCCGAGCGCGATATAATGTTTTTTTCTGAACATCCTGCAAGCGCCCTTTCAGGCGCGCAGGCAAACGCTTCTGCAGAATCAATACTTCGGGCGCATGGCCTGGTTCTTGATGAATTCAAGTTGTTCGAGAACCCGGCCGGTTCCTTCAGCCACGGCACTCATCGGGTCGTCCGCCAAATGCACCGGCAAGCCGGTTTCTTCGGCCACAAGCCGGTCGATGCCGCGCAACAACGAGCCGCCGCCAGCCATCACAATGCCGCGATCTACCAGATCGGCGGCCAGTTCGGGCGGACAACGTTCGAGCGTAAGACGGACGGATTCCAAAATGCTCGCGAACGGTTCTTGCAATGCTTCGCGGATTTCCTCGGAACGGATGGTTAATGTTTTTGGCAGGCCGGAGCTTAAATCACGGCCTTTGACGTCCATAGTCAATTCTTCTTCGAGAGGAAATGCGGAGCCGATGCGTATCTTGATTTCTTCCGCGGTGCGTTCACCTATCATCATGTTATAGGCCCGCTTCATGTGCGCGATGATTGTTTGATCGAATTCGTCTCCGCCCACCCTCAGGCTGCGGCTGAAGACGATGTTGGCCAGCGAGATGATTGCGATTTCACAAGTGCCGCCGCCAATGTCCACGATCATATTACCCGCCGGTTCATGCACCGGCAGGCCAACGCCAATGGCCGAGGCGAGCGGCTGGTCAATCAAAATGACGTCGCGCGCGCCGGCATGGGTTGCGGAATCTTTTACCGCCCGCTTTTCAACCTCTGTGATGCCCGAAGGCACAGCGACCACAACTCGTGGTGCGATTAATTTTTTGTGATGAACCTTCTTGATGAAATGGCGGAGCATCGCTTCGGTAATTTCAAAATCGGCGATGACTCCGTCTTTCATCGGGCGGATGGCCACGATGTTGCCGGGAGTGCGTCCCAGCCAGCGTTTGGCTTCTTCGCCGACGGCGAGCACGTTCGTCGTGCCGGCTTCGACGGCGACCACAGAAGGTTCGCGCAAAACAATGCCGCGGCCCCCGACATATACGAGGGAATTGGCAGTGCCGAGGTCTATTCCAATATCGTTGGAAAACAGGCTTTTAAATTGCGCAAACATGAATGCCTAGTAACGCGCGAATTAAATCTGCAATGCAACCAAAGGTCAAGCGCTTTACGGCGCAGAAACAATTCCGTGACGATTTCGGAAATGTTTTGGCGGGCGGCAAGCCGTTTGCTAAAGATACCGCAACGGAACACGAAACTGTGGGGTGAGTTCTGCGATAGCGCAGGCAAAAACAGATCGTTTTACAGGTGATTCAGCCTAAAAGCGGATTTCGGTTCCAAAGCAGAAGTGTCGCAAAATGGCCACCAAGTCAAAAAGTCAATCTGTCAAACGCTTACTCGAAGGGTATGATTGCGACGGTTTTTTCGACGAAATGTTGGATGACCAAAACGGCCTTCGCCCGCATTACAAACATTTCCGCGACCTCTTCCAGTGCATCACCTCGAAGGAATTCGAAAACAAACGCCAATCCGTTGACCTGGCTTTCCTGCGCCAGGGAATCACGTTCAACGTTTACGGCGATTCCGCCGGTGCCGAGAAGATTTTTCCGTTCGATCCGTTGCCGCGGATCATTCCTTCCAGAGAATGGGAGTTTCTGGAACGCGGCCTAGCTCAACGCATCACCGCGCTGAATCTGTTCCTTCACGACATTTATCACGAGCAAAAAATCGTGAAGGACGGCGTCATCCCGCCGTTTTACGTTTTGTCGGGAAAACATTTCCGCCGCGAGTTCGTAAACTTCAACGTGCCGCGCGACATTTACATCCACGTTTGCGGCACGGATTTGATCCGCGATGCCAAAGGCAATTATCTCGTGCTGGAAGACAACGGCCGCTGCCCGAGCGGCGTGAGTTACGTGCTGGAAAATCGCCGCATGATGAAGCGCACATTTCCGAATATTTTTGAAAAGATCGGCGTGCGCCCGGTCGAGCATTATCCGCAGGAATTGCTGAAGATGCTGAACTATATCGCGCCGGCCGGAATTGCGGAACCGACCATCGCGCTGCTCACGCCCGGCGCTTACAATTCCGCTTACTTCGAGCACACCTATCTCGCGCGGCAAATGGGAATCGAAATCGTCGAAGGCCGCGACCTCGTCGTCCGCGATGCGTGTGTTTTCATGCGCACGACGAAGGGGTTGCAGCAAGTCCACGTCATTTATCGCCGGCTGGATGATGATTTCATTGACCCGACCGTTTTCCGCCGCGATTCGATGCTCGGTGTTCCGGGCCTCGTCAACGCTTATCGCGCCGGAAATGTTTCGCTTGCCAATTCCATCGGCACGGGCATCGCCGACGACAAAGTGATGTATTACTTCGTGCCGCGAATCATCAAATACTATTTGGACCAGGAACCGATCATCCCAAACGTGCCGACGTATTTGGCGAACGAGGAAGCGGACAAGAAATATATTTTGGACAATTTGGAACAACTCGTCGTCAAGGCCGCCAATGAATCCGGCGGTTACGGAATGTTGATCGGGCCGAAAGCGACGAAAAAGGAAATCGCCGAATTCCGCAAACGCGTGGAAGCCGAACCTCGCAATTACATCGCGCAGCCGACGATTTCACTTTCCCGCCATCCGACGCACATCGACGGCGCGGCCTTCGAAGGCCGGCACATTGATTTGCGGCCTTACATCATTTACGGCGAAAAAATTTCCATCGTGCCCGGCGGCCTCACGCGCGTGGCGCTGCGCAAAGGCTCGCTCGTCGTCAATTCATCGCAAGGCGGCGGCAGCAAAGACACGTGGGTTTTGTATGGAGACGAATGAAATGCGTTACATCGTTAAATGCTTAAATTGTTACATTGGCTCGCATAGAGGCCGGCTGTTCTATTTCACGATTCAACGATTCAACGATTCAACCCAATCATGTTAAGCCGAGTCGCCAATTCACTTTACTGGATGTCGCGTTACATCGAGCGCGCGGAAAACATCGCGCGCATCGTGGACGTGAACCTGCAATTGCTCTTGGATTTCCGGAATCTTGATGAGGAGCGCCTGGCGAAATACTGGCTGCCGATCATGCAAACGACCGGCGACGAAACGCAATTTTTTCTGTTGCATAAAAAAGCGACGGCACAAGCGGTGACCGAATTTCTCGTGTTCCAGCCGGAAAATCCGAATTCGCTGTTCTCATCCATTTGTCATGCCCGCGAAAACGCGCGAATGGTGCGCGACCAGATCACGATTGAATTCTGGGAGGAGCTGAACCGGCTCTATTGGTTCATCAAAACGCCGGACGTGCGCCGGGTTTGGAAAGAAAGTCCGAGCGAATTTTTTCAGCAGATCAAGATGGCTTCGCTGCATCTCATCGGTTTGAGCTACGCCACCTTGATCAGAAACGAAGGCTGGTGGTTCGGCCAGGTCGGAAAATTTCTCGAACGCGCGGATAAAACATCGCGCATTCTGGATGTGCGTTATGAAACGCTGCCGGAACGCGGCGTGCCGACGACGGTAAGCGAAGCCAACGCGCTGGAATGGTCGGCCGTTTTGCGTTCGTGCAGCGCGTGGGACGCCTACAAAACCATCCACGGCGCGGAAGTGCATCCTCAATATGTCGCGGAATTTTTGCTGTTCAGCGACGAGTTTCCGCGCTCGGTCCGTTTTTGCGTAAATGAAATGAATCATGCTCTGCGCCAGATCTCCGGGTGCCCGGAAGGGCGTTTTTGCAACATGGCCGAGAAGTTGGCCGGGCGCCTCGTGGCGGAATTGCAATTCAACACGATTGATGAAATCTTTGCGGCCGGCCTTCACCACTACCTGGATACGCTCCAATCGAAATTAAATGATATTGGCTCGGCGCTGTTCGATGCTTATATTTTCCAGCAATTTAACAATTTGGAGGACGAAATCATGGTGCAGCAGGAAGAGCAGCAACAACAGTTTCGTTCGCAGCCGAACAAATGAATTTAACCGCAGATACAAAATCCAATCCGACGCCCGCGCATTTAATCGGACACATCAATGTCAAACTCGTGCTGCTCGGCAGCGAACCGGTCAAGACCGAGGGGGGCGCCGAATCGTCCGAGACCCTCACGGCGCTCGCGGCGCAATACCAGGAAAAAGACCGGTTGCTCGGCCAATACCTTTGTCCCGCCGACCAACGCATCCAGACATTTCTCTTCGATTATCTGGAAGACACGCCGGTCCCAAAATTGCCTTCGCGGACCTTTACGCTGGATCGCCCCGGCCTGGCGCGCGTGCTGTCGCTGCCGGTTGACCGCGCTGAATTCAGCTCGCAAATCATCAATTCCTACCGCTGCGCCAACGGCGTGCTGCACAATCCCAAAAGCGACCGCCGCACGACGCAGGGAATTTTTCATGTCACGGAGGGCGGCCTGCCGATTCCTGATGACAAACTCGGCGTCCCGAAAATCACTTTCGCCAAAATGCTCGCGCTCGCGCTCAATCCGCCGCGTGATTTGATGCGACTGCCGTTCACCGCCACGCAAAAAAATCCGGCGGAATGTTTTGTCTCGCTGTTGCTGCGCCCGATCGTTTGCCCGGAAGTTTCCGGATTTACGCCGGAGAAAACGATGGAAGTGCGTTTCTTCGCGCCGGGAAATCTCGTCAGCAATCTGGATTTTGTCGAAAGCATTTTCGGAAACGGCGGCGATCCGCTGTTGCCGGAAAACGATTCCGCGCTCGACACGGAACATTGGTCGGGGCACACCGGCTGCGTCATTCTCGCGCCACATCTGGTCGGCGTAACGAAAAAAGCCGCCGGTCTGCCGCATTTTGACCAGGCCACTGAACGCCAGAAGCGCGACGGCATGTGCTGGAAAAACGAGGACGAACTTTACAACAATGGCGGCGCGTTCAAGCTCACCTGCCGGGACCAAAATGGCGTCATCGTCACCCTCATCGCCGATAATTATTACGGCTATTGCAAAAAAGAGGTGAAGACGCAGATCAGCTACGCGGCAAATCTTTTCGGCAATGCCGAGGAGGAACATGCCGGCGGCGCGCTGGTTTTTTCGGCTTACGATTTGGGCGAAGAATTCAGCGGCGACGCCCACGTCAAACGCATGGGACATAGCTTCAGCGAAATGATTTCGCTCTACAGTGACCTGATGGAATTGCGTCCGGAGGGTTATGCCGTTGATAAAAAGTTTCCCGAAATCATTTATGTTCCCGAAACGGCGCATTTTGATTTAAAGAGCCAAAAGATCTTTTGGACGAATGAGAGCGGCGAACACAGCATCAAATTGCAGCCGGACAAAACGTATGTCCGTCCGTCCGGCTACAAAGTCCGCATGGAAAAGCCACCGGGCGCGTATCGGCAATGGCGGCTCGTCGGCATCACCGCCGAAGGGTTGCTATGCCATAAACCCTGCACCGTTTCCGGCGGCGGCAAATCCGAAATTTCCAAGCCCATCACCGACGCGATTTTGACCGGCCCGGTGTTTGTATCCGATTTCAAACGTGATTTCGACAAAGTAGCCGAAATCATCCATCGCGATTATTCCGACCGGTTCATCCATCCCAAAGGCGACAGCCGGCCGGTTCTTTCGATGGAACGTTCGCTCGGCTCGGTCATCAAACTGCTGACGGAAGATAAACGCGAATATAAACCCGAATACAATTCCTGGCTCGAAACCGTGCCGCAATATCTCAAGGAATTGGTCTTCGTCGTGAAACGTTATTACAAGCCGGAATGGGGCGACAATTGGCGCGAACATTTCAGCGTGGACATCATCAACGGCGTTCCGGGAAATGAATTGAAGTGCAACAACCGCAAATTGGTCACAACCTATTTGCGCGTGGGATTTGATTCGGACGGCTTGTGGCGCACGTTCGGTTTGCGAAAAGATTTTCATCCCGCCGTCAAAGTCCAGGAGGAAGACGATATCACCGCTTCGACGATCGTCCCGGCCTCGCGCCTGGAAAATATTCCCGATGTCGAAAAACATTTCGCCTACAAATTCGTCAAGAACACCGAACAGCGATTGTTCCAGCGTCCCGACGATGCCATCCATCGCGGTTACGATAAAATCACCGAAAAGGATTTTGCGCAGCCGGACAATTTCTTTTCCAATTACGAACCGCTAAAAAATGAATGCGCCAAAGAATTGATAGAGGACGCCATCAATTTTTATCAATTCACCGACGCGATGCAGTCGCTCATCCGCGGCGTGGCGGCCAACGGCGGCAACGGCTACTTCGTTTCCACCGCGCATCCGCGAATGGTGAACGGCAAACCGACGAAAAATCCGCGTTATTTGCAGCGCCGGCCGGATTTGGTCAACCCGCACGAAAGTTATCTCGGCGAAATGTCCGCGCGCTTGAAACGCCGCGTGTCGCGCGGTTCAACCGTCTTCGCACCCGTCGCCGCCGTGCTGCCCGGACGCCGCAACAATCCGCCCGAAGCCGGCATCCGCTCGCTCGCGTGTTACAATCCGATTCATTACATGGAATTGCCGGAGCTGTTCATGGAATTCATTTGCAGCATGACCGGCAAATCGCCGTCCACCACCGGCGCGGGTTCCGAAGGCGCGCTGACAAAAGGCCCGTTCAACGCGCTGCCGCCGATCATTGATTTGAACAATGCGTTCGTTTCCTTCGTGTTGACCGGCCATAATGGATTTGTGACCGCCGCCGGTTACGTCGGCCCGAAGTGCCGCGTGGATCACGACATCAGTTTGATCGTGCCGGAAATTTTCTGCCGGATGTCGCCGGAAGAACGCGACCCGAAATTTCTCGTCGCCGAACATTTCCTCGAAAAACTCGAGGACTTCGAGCACAACGGGAAAAAGATTCTCGCCAGCCGGCTCGGCTACCGCATCAATTTGCGTTTCGTCCATCATTTCTTCGGCCGCGTGTTCAACCATCCGCATGCCGTCTTCACGCCGGAAATGCTCAAGCCGGAATTGCAAAGTATGGACATTTTCGCCGATGGCATGGACAACATCATCGCCACGCAAAAACGCGTCGCCCAAATGTATTTCAACGACGGCAGCATTGCGCAGGCCTGTCCGCCACTCAAAGCGCTCCTGCACATCATGCTGAACGATTCGTGGGAAGGAAAAACGCTGAACGACGCGGCATTCCGGAACCTGTTTACGCTGGAAAATCTTTTGGCCAGCGATTGGTATGCGGCGCGCCTCGCGGCCAAACAAAAAGTGGACCGCGCTTTGTGGCGGCGGCATGTGGATTACTTGAACGCGTTTCTCCGCAAGCCCAGCCATCAGGACATTGCCGAACGGATGAAGATTTCCGATAAATTGACCGGCGCGCGAAAAATGCTCGCCGAAGTTGAAGCGCCGGATTATTTGAAAAAACTTTCCGGCACGCTCGGCGCCGAGCCGATCGAGGCGTATTTGTAACGCGCGGCATCGGTAAGTGGCAGCGCGTTTTGAATTGAAATTTTCAGAAAAGATTTTACTGACAAAATTTTTTTATCGTCTGCGCTTCACGAAGAAACCTTGAATGAAATGGGAGATCATACATCGCACCGAATACGTTTACGCCTCGCCGGTGCGTGAAAGTTTTAACGAAGTGCGGCTGCAACCGTTTTCGAACGAATCGCAGCGCCTGGAGAATTTTCTCCTGAAAATTCTTCCCGCCTCGCGGCTGCAACATCGTCACGATTTTTATTCCAACACGGTCCATCATTTCGAGATTCCTGAACCGCATACCACGCTTTTGGTGGAAAGCCATTTTCGCGTGACGACAAAACTGCGTGCGCAACTGGCGCCGGCGGATAAGCCGTTTGCGCTCGCGCGGATCGCCGAGGCGGCGCGCGAACCGCGCGTCTTCGACTTTTTGCAGGAAAGCCGTTATGTGGATTTGTCGCCGGAAACGTGGCGGCTTGCGCTCGACATCACGGCCAATGTCGCCGACACCTGGCAGGCGGCACTGGCGATCATGAATTTCATATTCACACAATTCAAATACGTTCCCGGCGCAACGGCCGTTCACACGCACATGAACGAAGTGCTGCGCGAACGCCGCGGCGTCTGCCAGGATTTCGCACACGTGATGCTCGGCCTTTGCCGCGCGATAAAAATTCCCGCTCTTTATGTCAGCGGCTATTTGGCCACGGAAATCGCCAGCGCGACTCATGCGTGGGTGGAAGTGTTGATCCCCGACATTGGATGGATTGCGCTCGACCCGACGCATAATCGGCAAATTGACGAGACCTACGTGAAAGTCGCCGTCGGGCGCGATTATGCCGATGTCGCACCGGTTTCGGGGAACTACAAAGGCACGCGCAACCGCAAAATGAATGTGTCCGTGAAAATCAAGGCTGTGGATTAAGCGCTCGTCGCGAATTTTCAGCAATTCGTTTGTATTTGTTCGGGTAATTTGTGTAAACAATCCTCAGAAATGCTTTCACCGGCCCAAATTGAAACCGCGCGGAACATCCCGGCGCCGTGGTTCGGCAAATTGTTCTATTATTTGTTTCCGTATCGGCGCCCGGTCGTTTTGGAAAACATGCGGCGCGTCTTTGGAAAGGCGCTGACGGAAAAAGAAATCGTCAACCTCGCGCAGGCATATTCGGGACATTTTCTCCGGTTCGGAAAAGATTTCATCACGTTCCCGTTCCTGTCGGCGGAGAAACGGAAAAAGATGGTGCGCATTGAAAACGCCGAAGCGGTTTTGCGCGTTTACGAACAAAAGAGAGGAATCGTTTTTTTGACCGGCCATTTCGGGAATTGGGAAGTGGCCATGTCCGCGGCGATGCAGGCATATCCGGAAATGCGCGGCGTCTTTCACATCGTGCGCCGGCCGATCCGGCCGAAATGGTTTGGCGATTACGTCATCCGCCGCACCGCGCGCGCCGGCCTGGAATCCATCGGCAAAAGCGGCACGCTGTTCACGATGCTGAAACTGTTGCGCGCGGGCAAAGGCATCGTGTTCGTGTTCGACCAGCACGCGGGCGGGCGCGACGGCGTTTGGGTGAATTTCCTGGGAACGCCGGCCGGCACATTCAAAAGTCCCGCCGTTCTCTCAATGAATACTGGCGCGGCGGTGATTCCGGCGGATTGCTGGCGCGATGCCGATGGGACACATGTTTTGCGGTTTGAAGAGCCGCTGCCGCTGGTGGAAGGTAAAAACCAGGATGAGACGATCAAATGCAACACGGAAAATTTCAATAATGCTCTCGGCCAAATGCTTTTGCGTCATCCCGAACAATGGATTTGGATGCACCGGAGATGGAAAACGAAGAAATAATCGTCTCCAATTTTTACGAAAAATTTGAGGCAACGCATTCGTCACCGGCTTGGGCCGGCATTTCCGAAGCAATACCGCGGCGTGGATCCTACATTCCGTTGCGCATCTGGAACTCGATCTTCTCGGCCAGTTTGGACGGCGCCGGGCGCGTCCGTTTCGGCAGCGACCCACTTCCGCGTTTCCGTTTGGCGGTGTCCGTATGTTGGGACGACTGTTTCATGATTCAATCTCTACCCATCCGGCAATTTCTTCAAGTGGATGAAATGACGTTGAGTCTTGCGGGAGGTTGATTCAACCTTTCGGATCATGGTGCTGAATCAATCGGCCAACCCGGACGCAAAGCGTATTCGCCTCAATTTTTCCAATTTCTGGCCCGATTTTACACCACAAGAATTTTTATGCGGCTTTCCTTATCTGCTCAAACACTACGAATTCGTTTTGGATTCGAATCCTGATTTTGTTTTCTATTCTGTTTTCGGCCGCGCAAAGAAAATCAACCGGCACGCGCAACGAATCCTGTTCTGCGGCGAATCAGGCGATCCCTTTCGCACCGGCAGTCCGCTGGGCTGGCGGTTTGCCGTTCCGGGAAGTTTTCATTGGGGACTGACGATGGCGGTGGAAAATGACGACCCACGACACATTTATTTTCCGCTGATGTGCCTGCACCATTATCATCATAACGATGGCTTGAATTCTCTCATCCGCAAGTCCGGCGAACTTTGCGGGCCAAAAGAATTTTTTTGCAATTTCATTTACAGCAACGCAAAGGCGCAACGAAGGATTGAATTTTTCAAAAAATTGTCGCATTACAAACGCGTCGAAGCCCCCGCAAACGTTGAACAAAACCGCCCGCCTTTGCCGAAGGCGAACGAACGCGGCGGCTATCTGGAAAAACAAAGATTTCAAAGCCGTTGCAAATTCACGATGGCATTTGAAAATGCGGCATATCCGGGTTACACCACCGAAAAACTTTCAGACGCTTTTGTCGCGCGCAGCGTTCCGATTTATTGGGGGAACCCGCGCGTCGAAGAGATCTTCAATCCGGATTCCTTCATCAACGTGAACCAATTCAAGTCCGACGAAGAAGCCATCGAATTTATCCGTGCGGTGGATGAAGACGACCAACTTTATCAAAAAATTTGGAGCGCGCCGCCGTTTCGCGACAATGTTATCCCGCGGCAATTCGCGGACGGAACATATCTCTCCTTTTTCAAAAGAATTTTCGACCAGAAACCCTCGCGGCTCGGTAGAATTTTTGACCGGATAATGCCGCGTCATTGATTCATCGCCCTGGAATTTGCGAAGCTTTCGCCCGTCGGCAGGAACCGGTATCGTTGGCCCATGAATTCACGGCGCATTGTCATCGTCGGCGGCGGAGCGGCCGGCTTTTTCGCCGCGCTGGCCTGCGCCGAAGAAAATCCGCGCGCGAAAATTGTCATCCTCGAAAAGACATCGCGACCTCTTCACAAAGTAAAGATTTCCGGCGGCGGGCGTTGCAACGTCACGCACGCGCTGTTCAACGAACGGGAATTCGCGGCGCGTTATCCACGCGGCGAGCGGGCATTGATCGCGCCGTTCAAACAATTCCAGGCGTCCGACACGGTGGAATGGTTCGCGCGCCGCGGCGTGAAATTAAAAACAGAAGCGGACGGACGAATGTTTCCAACGACCGATTCGTCGCAGACGGTCATTGATTGCCTGCTGGATGCGGCGCGAAAAATGGAAATCAATTTGAGGACCAATTGCGGCGTTGAAACCGTCGCAAAAAATTCCTCTGGGCAATTCGAATTGACACTTTCCGGCGGCGAAATTTTATCGGGCGATAAATTACTGTTGGCAACCGGTGGCTGCCGAACCGTCGCGCCGGGACAATTGGCGGTTTCACTCGGCCACACATTGGAAACGCCCGTGCCTTCGCTTTTCACGTTTCATATCGAAACGCCGTGGTTGCGGGAATTGGCCGGCGTTTCGGTCGAAACGGCGGAGGTTTTTGTTCCGGGAATCAAATTGCGCGAGCGCGGGACGTTGTTGATCACGCACTGGGGTTTGAGCGGTCCGGCGATTTTGAGGTTGTCGGCGTGGGGCGCGCGGGCGTTGCATGGGTTGGATTATCAATTCATTTTGAATGTAAATTGGCTCCGCGATTTGCGGGAGGAACAGGTCGGGAATGAATTTCAAAAACGCCGGGAATCGCAAGGCGGGAAATTGATCATCAATTCGCCGCTCGCGCCGTTGCCATCGCGGCTCTGGCAACAATTGGTTCTGGCTGCGGGCATTCCGCCGGAGACGCGCTGGTCGGCATTTCCGCGCGCGCTGCAATTGAAATTGATCCAGCAATTATTGCGCACGGAATTTCACGTGCGCGGCAAAAGTTTGAACAAAGACGAATTCGTCACGTGCGGCGGCGTGAAATTGAGCGAGGTCAATTTCAAAACGATGGAAAGCAAAATTTGTCCCGGCCTGTTTTTTGCCGGGGAATTGCTGGACATCGATGGCATCACCGGCGGATTTAATTTCCAGGCGGCGTGGACAACCGGCTGGATCGCGGGTAAATCCATGGCGCGAATGATTTGAAATGCAAACTGCAAACGCGTCCAGTCCTTTTGCAAATTCAAAAAATTGCCGCGAGCGGTTTTCCCGATAAAGATAAGGCTTTTTAGAAACCGCGCGTGGCAGGCTTCAAGCTGAAAGAAACCCAGGAAGGCGAGAAAATGGTTTGGAAAGTTGACGAAAATTGAGAAGCAACACTTCGAACTTCGCCATGAGACCGGATCAAAAACGCTCGCCTTCCGTTTTTCAATTTTCTATGCGAGCAATCTGGAAAGGCGCGATCAGCTTCGGTCTCGTGACCATCCCGATTTCGCTTTTTGCGGCGACGCGGCGCGAAGAATTGAAATTTCGCCTGCTCCGTTCCAATGATTTAAGCCCCGTCAACTATAAACGCGTAGCCGAATCCGACGGGAAGGAAGTTCCCTGGGACCAAATCGTCAAAGGTTACGAATATGAAAAAGGCAGATTTGTCGTCATCAAGGACGAAGATTTCCAGCGCGTGGACATCGAAGCGACGCAAACGGTGGACATCATGAATTTCGTCAATCAGGATGAGATCAATCCGCTGTTGTTTTACAAACCTTATTACATGCAGGTCGAAAAAGGCGGCGACAAAGCTTACGTTTTGTTGCGCGATGCTTTGGCGGATTCGGGAAAGATCGGGATCGCCAAAGTCGTCATCAAATCGCGGCAACATCTGGCGGCGGTGAAAGCGCAACAGGACAGTTTGATGCTCGAGCTGATGCATTTTCCGGATGAACTTGTCGAGATTTCAGAATTCAAAGCGCCCGCCGCCAAAGGCGCCAGCAAACCGGAAATGAACATGGCCACGCAATTGATCCGAAGCATGACGGCCAAATGGTCGCCGGAAATGTATCACGATGATTATCGCGAAGCGGTGATGAAATTGATCGAGGAAAAAATTGCGCACGGCGAACATGATTTGCCGAAGACAAAGAAATCGCGCCCGGCGACGAACGTGATTGATTTGGTTTCTGTCCTGCAAAAAAGCATCAAAGAAACGCAGACCAAATCGAGGACCAAATTGAAGAAAGCCGCATGATGAAAGATCTCGCGCTGGAAGAATATTCGCGCAAGCGGGATTTCCAAAAAACCACCGAGCCAAAAGCCAACATTGGAAAATCCCATGGCAATCGTTTTGTCATTCAAAAACACGCGGCCACGCGATTGCATTACGATTTCCGGCTCGAAATGAACGGCGTCTTGAAATCCTGGGCCGTGCCCAGGGGAATTCCCACCGTGAGAGGAGAGAAACATCTCGCAGTGCAAGTCGAAGATCATCCGCGGAGTTACGTTGATTTTGAAGGCACGATTCCCAAAGGCCAATACGGCGGCGGCACGGTGATGGTTTGGGATCACGGAACTTTTTCAACCGATACGAAATCGCCGTCGAAAGAATTGGATTCGGGCAAACTGCATTTCACGCTCGCCGGAAAAAAACTCCGCGGCGATTGGCATTTGACGCGGATGCGCGACAAAAAAAATTGGTTGCTGATTAAAAGTGGCGAAAGCTTGAAGCCGATTTCCGTAAAAGCCGACGACACTTCCGCGCTTTCCGGCAAAACGATGAAGCAACTCGGCGAAAGCGGAAGCACCTGGGAATCGAAACCGCGGAACGAAGAGAAAAAATCTTTTGCCGCCAAGATTCGGAAAATCGCCAAAAGAAAAACTTCGATTTTGAAATTCGTCGAGCCGATGAAAGCCAAACTCGCCGCGTCGCCGCCTTCTCATGGCGATTGGATTTATGAAATCAAATTCGACGGTTTTCGCGCGCTGGCTTTGAAGAGCGGCGACCGCGTTCAATTGCTTTCGCGGAATAACAAAGATTTCAACGACAAATTCCCGGAAATCGCCGAAGCCGTCGCCACGCTGGAAGCGGACGAAGTGATTCTCGACGGCGAAATCGTTGCGCTCGATAAAAAAGGAGTTTCCTCGTTTCAATTGCTTCAGGCATTTGAATTGGGCCAGGAACGCCCGCCGATTTTCTTTTACGTTTTCGATTTACTGCAATTGAACGCGGAGGATTTAAAAAATCAACCGCTCGTGGAACGCAAAGCGCGATTGGAAACAATTTTAAACCACGGTCCGACTCGATCCCGCGGTGCCAATTTGATCCGCTTTTCCAGTTCGCTCGGCGCAAATGCAAGACCGTTGCTCAAACAGGCGGAAAAACTTGGCCTGGAAGGTTTAATCGGGAAGCGCAAGGATTCGATTTACGAGCCGGGCCGTCGGAGCGGCGCATGGATCAAATTGAAATTGCATCGCGAACAGGAATTCATCATCGGCGGTTACAGCGATCCCGAAGGCAGCCGATCGCATTTTGGAGCGTTGCTCGTCGGATTTTATGAAAAGCGGAAATTAAAATTCTGCGGCAAAGTCGGGACCGGATTTAACACCAAACTGTTGTCCAGTTTGCACGCTCAATTCAAAAAAATCGCACGCGACGAGTGCCCGTTTATAAATCTGCCGGAATCGCGGGCCGGACGTTACGGCGCGGGCGTGACGAAAGCCGAAATGAAACGCTGTCATTGGATTGAACCCGCACTGGTCTGCCAGATCAAATTTTCCGAATGGACGCGCGATGCGAAATTGCGCCAGCCGGTTTTTCTTGGCTTGCGCGAAGACAAAGACGCAGCCGAAGTCGTCCGCGAAAAAGTTGAAGCCTAAATTTGTTTCGTCAGCGAAACGCCGAGTTTCAGCAATTTTTGGACATCCGCATCCGATTTCGCCTCGGCGTAAATGCGCAAAATGGGTTCCGTGCCGGAACCGCGCAACATCAGCCAGGACGAATCTTTGGCAACGAATTTCACGCCGTCGAAGGATTTGACTTCCGTCATCGGCGATTTCAACAATTTTGCCGGCGGATTATTTTTTAAAAACTCCATGAGCGCGCCGCGTTTTTCCAGCGGGAAATGCGTGTCGATCCGGCCATAACGATGCGGCCCGAATTCCTTTTCCAATTTCGCCAGAATTTTGTTCACGGAAGTTTTCTCCGTCGCAAGCATCTCCAAAAGCATCAAGCCGGCGGCGATGCCGTCGCGCTCGGGAATATGGCCGGGAAAACCGATGCCGCCGCTTTCTTCGGCGCCGAGCAGCACGCCGCCTTTGAGCATTTCCGCGCAAACGTATTTGAAGCCGACGCCGGTCTCGACGAGCGGCAGGTTCCACGCCGCGCACATTTTATCTACCATCGAAGTCGTGGTGAGCGCTTTGACGACGCGGCCGGTGAGTTTCCGGTTTTCGACAAAATGATGCAGCAGCAGGCAAATGATTTGATGCGCGGTCAAATAATTGCCACGACCGTCCATGCCGCCCACGCGGTCGGCGTCGCCATCCGTGACCAGGCAAATGTCATGCGGATGTGCGCGGAGAAATTTCTGGCTGCGACCGTAATTCTGGACGATCGGTTCGGGATTGATGCCGCCGAACAAAACGTCGCGATTGCCGTCGAGCGTGGTGACTTTGCAGGTCGTGCCTTCGAGAATTTGCTCAAAGCAACCGGCGCCGACGCCAAACAACGCTTCATGCGCGAACCGCAATTTCGATTTTGCGATCAATTTGAAATCAACGAGCTTTTTCAACGCGGCAAAATGCGCCGGGCGAACGTCCTGCACCTTTACCATTTGCGAATTACGATCTGCGATTTGTTTTGCCGGATTTTTATCCAGAAAACTTTCGACGGCTTTGCACGTTTCAGAATCGCTGGAACCGGCGTAGTGCGATTTCAATTTAAAACCGTTGAAGACGGGCGGATTGTGGCTGGCGGTGATCATCACGCCGCCGACCGCCTCAAGATTTTTTACGGCGAAGGAAACGGACGGCGTGGGCGTGGGTTCCGGCGTGAGAATGACTTCAAATCCGTTGGCAGCCAAAACTTTGGTGGTAATGTGCGCAAAACGGTCGGAGAAAAAGCGGCGGTCAAAGCCGACGATGGCTTTCGGTTTGCGCCGGAAGATTTCTGATTGAGGATTTGCGATTTCAGATTTCCAGAAATCGGCAGTAGCCTGGGCGACGCGCGCGACGTTTGCGAAATTGAAATCCTCCGCGATGACCGCGCGCCAGCCGTCCGTGCCAAATTTGATTTGCGACATAATTCAAACCTTTAAATCTGCGAAAGCGGGATCGTTGGCGTGGGCGATTTTGCGCAGTTTCGCGACGGCAGCTTTGAGGCTGCGCGTTTTGAAGACGGTCGTGCCGGCGACGAATGTGTCCGCGCCCGAGTGAGCGCAATCGCCAATGGTTCCAAAATTGATTCCGCCGTCCACGCTGATGCGATAGCGCAATCCTTTTTCGCGACGCCAGGCTTCCGCCTGCTGGATTTTGGGCAGCGTTTCATGAATGAATTCCTGTCCGCCAAAGCCGGGATTGACGGTCATCACCAGTAACAAATCAATTTTTTCCAGGAACGGCTCGACGGCGGAAATGTTCGTGGGTGGATTAATGGCCAGGCCGACTTTTTTGCCGAGCTGTTTGATTTTCCAGATCAATTGGTCAACGCGATCGCCGAGTTCGACATGGACAATCATCTCATCCGCGCCGGCTTTAGCGAACGGTTCGAGCAAAATCTCCGGGCGGGAACACATCAAATGCACGTCGAAGAACATTTTCGTAAGCGGACGGATGGCGGCGACGACGGCCGGTCCGAAGGAAATGTTCGGCACAAAATGGCCGTCCATGATGTCCAGGTGCAGCCAATCGGCGCCGGATTTGGAAACGCGTTCGACTTCTTTGCCGAAGCGCGTGTAATCCGATGCGAGCAGCGAGGGCGCGATAATCATTTCAGTTTCAAGTTTAAGTTGACCGGCTGGAACTTAAAACTAAAAATTGAAAACTCAACTGGTCGCCGTTTTTCCATCCAGGCAGCGGCGAACGGTAAGGGCGAGCGTTTGCGGATGATAAGGTTTCTGCAGAAAATTGACTTCCGGTTCGAGCTTGAAATCTTTGCCGACGATATCCGCGCTGTAACCGCTGGTGAAAATGACTTTGAGTTCGGGCGTTTCCGCCCAAAGCTTTTCCGCCAGGTCGCGCCCGTTCATTTCACCGGGCATCACAAGGTCGGTGAGAAGCAAATGGATTTCGTTGCGATGCTGGTCCCAGACTTCCATGGCCTCGGCGCCGGTTCCGGCGTGGAAAATTTTGTAACCGTATTTCTGTAACACGCGGGCGACAAGCTCGCGGACCGGGCGTTCATCTTCCACGAGCAAAATGGCTTCTTCGCCGCCGCGGATGGTCAATTGCGTAGTGGGCTTTTCAGCCTCGCCATTGGTTTCGCCGACAAACGGGATATAAACGCGGAACGTGCTGCCTTTTCCGATGGTGCTTTCGACTTCGAGCCAGCCTTGATGTTGTTTGACGATTCCATAGACCGTTGCCAGGCCCAGGCCCGTGCCTTTGCCGACTTCTTTGGTGGTAAAAAACGGCTCAAAAATGCGCGAGATATTTTCCGGGGCGATTCCCGAACCGGTATCGGATTTACTGATGCAGACGAATTTTCCCGCGCGTGCTTCCGGATGTTTTTGCACGTGCGCCTCATTGATTTCCACGACCGAAATGCGGACCGAAAGCCGGCCGCCGCGCGGCATGGCATCGCGGGCGTTGACGGCAAGATTCAGCAAAACCTGTTCCATCATGCCCGCGTCGGCTTCGACAATGGCGGGCGAGGCCGAATAATTCAATTGCAACGCAATATCTTCGCCCAGAAGCCTTCCGAGCATGTCGCTCATGTTGCCGACGATTTTGTTCATGTCCAGGCGCTTGGGCTGGATCAATTGGCGCCGGCTGAACGCAAGCAATTGGCGCGTCAAACCGGCGGCGCGTTCAGCGGCTTGCACGACCTGTTGCGCCGAGCGTGCGGCAGTATCATCAAGATTATTCATCAACAACAACGATGCATGGCCGTGAATGACGGTAAGAATGTTGTTGAAGTCATGCGCGACGCCGCCGGCGAGTTGGCCGATGGCTTCCATTTTTTGCGACTGTCGCAATTGCTCTTCCAGCCGCCGTTGCATCGTGACATCGCGGAACAAGCTGACCATCAACAACGGCTGCCCGCGCGCTTCGATGAATGAATCATTGATTTGCAGCATCACGGATTTTCCGGTGTGCAATGTATAGCGCCTTTCAAATTTCCGCTCCGGCTGGCGCATCGCAAAATGTTCGCGATGGTGGGCCAGCATCGTCTCCCGATCTTCGCTTTCGGCATAAACGATGGTGAACGGCTTGTCTTTCAGCTCAGCTTCCGTCAAGCCGACCAGCTTGGAGTAGGCGTCGTTGGCGGCGACAATAATTCCATTTTCATCGGTCAGCCGCATTCCGTCCGCGGAATTTTCCCATACCGAACGGAAAAGCATTTCCGAACTTTGCAACGCGGTTTCCGTGGCGCGTCGCTCGCTGCAATCGCGCACATGCAGCAGCAGCGCCGGTTTGCCGGCGTAATCAATCCGGCTGGCGCGCACTTCCACCGGGGTAACGCGGCCATCGGCAGCCAGGCTTTCACCTTCGGCCCACGATAATTTTCCGGCGGCCAGTTGCTGAAACATTTTCTGCGCCTGCTCGCGAGATTTGAATGGAACCAGATCCCGAATCGCATTTTTGCCGATCAATTGGTCACGGGTCATGCCGTTAAGGATGCACGCGGCGAAATTGGCATCCAATACTGTGCCGTCCATGTCCTCGACAAAAATGGCATCCGGAGAATTCTCGAACAAATCCCGGAAACGCTGTTCCGTCTCACGGAGTTCGGATTGATGACGGAGCCGTTCGAGCGCGCCGCCACATTGGTCGGCCAGCGTTTGCAGGACTTCCAGGTCCTGCGCCGAATAACTGCCGGGCAAATGATTTTGCACGAATAAAATGCCGATCACGCGCTCACCTTTGCGGATAGGCACCAGCATCGTGGACGCGAGTTGATCTTTCGATTCGACCGAGGAAAGCAATTCGGCGCCGCGGGAAATCACCCGGCGGACAAGCGCATTGGCGGCTTTGGGTTGGGCCGATGCCGGAATTTCCACGCGCTGCCCATCCACGGTCGTGATATTCAGCAGAGAAAACACCTCGTCCCGTTCCGGCGAATATAAATCCAAAGCAAAATCATCCCAGATGAACAACCCATCCGCGGCATCGCAAATGATCATCGCCGCCTCCGCGGGAGTCGTGGCGCCGCTCATGCGATGGCTTAATTTGGAGAAAATGGCGTTGCGATGTTCCACGCGGCGGCGTTCGGTCACGTCGCTGGCCATCGTCAACGCGGCAAAACGGTTGTGAAAAACCATCGGACTCCAAATCACTTCTACGTCAATCAACGAACCGTCTTTGCGCCGGTGACGCCAGGTGACGCCTCGATCGCTGAAATCGAGCGTAGGATTTTTTCGGCGACCATTTTTTTCCGGCGGACGGATGTCCATGATCGTCATGTTCAAAAACTCTTCGTGGGTATAGCCGTAATGCTGGATGGCCGCTTCGTTGACTTCGAGGAATTGCAATGTTTCCAGATCGAAAACCCACATCGGATTGGGATTGGCCTGGAACAGCAGACGATAATGTTTTTCGCTCGAACGCAATTCCTCCGCCACCCGCCAGCGATCGGTGACATCCCGCGAATTGACCACAACGCCCTGGATGTGCGGATCGGAAAGCCGGTTTTGTCCCATCACTTCCAGGTATCGCCAGGATCCATCTTTGTGCAGATAGCGATATTGGATGGTGACGGCATTCGCCGGCTGGTTGAGCAATGATTCGAATGCCTCCTGCACTTTGCCGACGTCATCCGGATGAATGAATTTGAAACAACTGTGGCCGGTCAACTCCTGCGATTCGTAGCCCAAAACATTTTTGACGGACGGGCTCTTATAAATCACAACGCCATTCGGATCCAAAACGGAAAGAACATCCACGGAATTTTCCGTCAGCGCGCGGAAATATTTTTCCCGCCGGATCAATTCCATCTCCGCTTCATGCAACTTGAGCCGTTCTTGCGCCTCCTGCACGGCACGACGGACCGCAGACGGCAGGCGTTCCGGATGTTGTTTCAGGACGTAATCCGTCGCACCCGCTTTCAAACTTTTGATCGCGGCATCCTCACCGATGGTTCCCGAAACGAGAATGAACGGCGTGTGCGGACATTTTTCCTTGGCGATATTCAACGCTTCCAACCCGGTGAACGAAGGCAGATGGTAGTCGGAAATGATGACATCGAAAGTTTCGCCATGCAGAGCGGCTTCAAATGAAGCCCGGTCGCTGACCCGTTGCACTTCGGCCGCCATTCCGTCTTGTGCGAAAAGAGAACGCACCAGTTCCGCAAAATCTGGTTCGTCTTCCAAATGCAAAATGCGCAGATGTTTATTCACATCGCATGGGCAAAGCCATGAGATTAAAACATGCCGCATCCGTTACTGCAAGAGCTTTGCCGTTGACATTTTGGCATTTTCCAATAAATTCAACGCCCTTTTAGAATTATGCCGAACACAAAATCAGCCGAACGCCGGATGCGCAACAGCGAAACCAAGCATCTCCATAACCGCAGCGTCATCTCCAGGCTTCGCCGCCTGGAAAAAGAATTCCGTGCCGCTGCCACAGCCAAAAAAGAAGATGCCGCCAAATTGTTGCCGGGCGTTTTCTCAGCCTTTGATAAAGCCGTCAAATCCCGCGTCATTGCGCGCCCGACCGCCAATCGAAAAAAATCGCGCCTCGCGGCCGTCTTGAAGTAATCGCCCGCGCACCCGCGTCCTCTTTGATTTCCCGACGGACAACGCCACCGTTCCGTCGGGAAATTTTCTTTTCCGCTCCTGCCGGCGAAATTATTTATTGCATCGCGCGAAAAATCGCCTACTTGTTTTGCGTTGGCCAATTGAATTGAACCAGTGAAACTGACTGATCTGCGGGGAATCCTGCAATACATTCCGCAATTCCGCGAACGGACATTCGTCCTCGCGGTGGACGGTGCCATCGTCACCGACGAAAACTTCGCCACTCTCCTGCTCGACGTCGCCGTATTGCGCTCGCTGAACATCCGCGTCGTGCTCGTTCACGGCGCCTCCGCACAAATCAAAGCACTTTCTGATGAGCAAAAAATCTCCGCGTCCAATTTAGACGGCGCCGGCATCACCGACGCCAATACGCTCAAGCTCGCGCTCACGGCCGCCAACCGCCTCACGCACGAAATTCTCGAAGGCCTGTCTGCGAATGATTTGCGCGCCGCCAGCACGAACGTCATCATCGCCCATCCCATGGGCATCATTCAGGGCGTAGATCATTTGTTCACCGGCAAAGTCGAGCGCGTGGACACGGCGCTGCTGCAAACGTTGCTCGCGCAGGACGTCGTGCCGGTCATTCCGCCACTCGGTTTCGACGGCGACGGCAAAACGTATCGCGTCAATTCCGATGGCGTGGCGGTCGCGGTCGCCGACGCGCTCAAAGCGATCAAATTGATCTTCATCACCGCACAGGACGGATTGATTTATCAAGGTAAATTGATCCGGCAAATGCTCGTCGCCGAACTGGAAAAATTATTGCAGCAAAACAGCGCCGGATTTGCGCCCGAGCTGTTGTCCAAAGCGCAACACGCCGCGCTGGCATGCAAAGCGGGAATCCCGCGCGTCCATGTCATCAACGGCAAAGTGGACGAAGGTTTGCTGGCGGAAGTCTTTTCCAATGACGGCATCGGCACCTTGATTTACGCGAACGAATATCAGCAGATCCGCGCGGCGAAGAAAAAAGACGTGCGCGCCATTCAAATGCTGACGAAACAGGCAGTGGAAGCGGACGAATTGGTCAAGCGCACGCGCGGCGTGATTGAAAAATCATTGGGCGATTATTTTATTTTCGAGATTGATAAAAATCCGGTCGCGTGCGTCGCGCTGCATGTTTATCCCGAGCAGAAGAAAGGCGAATTGGCCTGCCTCTATGTCAGCGCATCGCACGAGAACCAGGGCATCGGACGCAAACTCATCCAATTCGTGGAGAATAAAGCGCGCGAATTGAATTTGAGCGAACTCATCACGCTTTCGACGCAGGCGTTCACCTATTTTCAAAGCAAAGGCGGATTTACGGAAGGAACGCCCGATGATTTGCCGCCAGCGCGCCGCGAAAAATACGAGCAGAGCGGAAGAAATTCCAAAGTGCTCGTGAAGAAATTGCAGCGCGTTTAGCCGCGGAACCGCGCGGCGCAGTTCCTGGATTTGAACCGGGAACGGTGCGGCAAGATATTCACATGAACGAATCCGGTCTCGAAGCGCATCTGTTCCACCCCGGTTTGGGCAACGAGGTGGTTGAGGGAAAGATTTTTGCCGACGACCGGGCGGTCTATTTCAAATCGGAGGCAACCTCGCTCGCGATCCCTTTCTCGCAACTGTCCATCGAATGGTCGGATGACGACGACCGCATTTTCTTTCGCGACAAGATGTTTGCGGATCTCCGGATTTATGCCGACGGCGAAACGGTTTTGCGCGACCGGCATTTTCAATTTGTCCGGGAACAATTACAAAAATCCGCGACGCAGGGAGAAATCGTCCGGCGATTGAAAATCACCGGCTATTTCGTGGCCGGCTGTTTTGTCATCGGCTGGCTTTTTGTTGGCGCGACGAGTTTGATGGTGCGGGCGCTCGTGGCGGACGTGCCGCCGGAATGGGAACAAAAATTTGGAGACGAACAAATCGCGGAGCTGAAAGGACAATTGCTGGAGGATTCGAATCGTGTTTCCGAAATCAAATCGCTGGCCATGCCGTTGCTGCGGGTGATTCCGAACGGGGCAAACTTCCAATTTCATATCATCAAGGAATCATTTCCCAATGCGTTTGCGCTGCCGGGCGGCCATATCGTGCTGACGACTGGATTGCTCAATACAGCGAGCAACGATGAATTGCTCGGCGTCATCGCGCACGAATCGGCGCACATCACGCAGCATCATCATGCGCGAAAAATCATTTCGGCGGCGGGACCGGTTTTGATTTTTGGAATTTTTATGCACAGCCGCAGCGGGCTGATGAATCTGCTCGGCGCGGCATCCGGAATGATGGTGGTGCAGGGATTTTCGCAGGAATATGAATTGGAGGCGGACGCCGTCGGCTGGAAATATCTGGTGGCGGCCAATGTGGACCCGCGCGGCATGATCAGCCTTTTCAAAAAATTCAAAACGGAAGAAGCGAAAGAAAAAATGGAAGGCGCGTTGCCACAGGCATTCCAAAGCCATCCGGCATTGGATAAACGCATCGCCAGGCTGCAAAAAAAGTGGAAAAAAATCTATGATCTGACGAATTTTTTAGAATTGGAGACGAATGATTTGCGCCTGCCCGAAAAATGATCACCAGCCGAGCTTTTCTTTTTGAGTTGAATAAAGAAGTCCCAGAATGCGCGTGTTGACGGTCAGCAGATAAACGCTCAACAAACTCCAGATCATCCGGATGCCGATGGAAACCAGCAGCACCGACATGCTGGTGGTGCTGAACGTCAGTGATTTTGCGCCTCCGGAAACCATATTGCCGATCTGCTGGACACCGAAAATGGACATGAAAATGATGACCGTGACGAGGTAATGCAGGGGAATCTTCAGGATGGAAGGCACGACGACAAGCGGATTGCAGGCCATCACGGTGTCTTTGATGGCCACGACAAGAAACGCCATCGGAAAATAAAGGCACCCCAGCGCGACACAAATCAAAATCGCCGAGACGGGAATATCCACGCCCGAAATCCTCGCAATCAACAGGGCGATCACCAGTCCAAAACTCATCACGACGCATCCGGCCAGGCGTAAAAATCCGCCAAATATGTCATCCATGCCCGGCAATTCCGGCATCTCCGATTCTTCATTGGCTGTGGCGTGAATGATGTTTTGCATGAAGCAAAACAAATAACCGATGGTGCCGATTTTAAAAATAATGCTGAACAAGCCTGCCATGTTGCTGGCGACGGAAAAAAGCACGGCGCTGAAAATCAATATCAAAACTCCCGAGCCGCGGAACGGATAGATTGCTGTGCCCGGCAGGCTGGAAAAAAATCCTGCGGCAACAGGTTTGGAAATCGTCGCATGGACTGGTGAACATTCCACGCCGCAGGTGCGGCAAATCTTTTTCATCAAACCGCCAGCCGGACGTGAAGTGACACAAAGTTCGCAAAACGAACGATTGCATTTGGAACAAAACCAGGCAGCGGCGGCTTTGGGATGGAATTTGCAGAATTGCGAAACCGCCATCGAAATCGGCGCAACCGGTGAAACAATCGGCGGCGCGCCCGCTGGAAGCGGTGGCGGAACGGTTTCGGCAACGGCGGCGCCGGAAACCCGCAGTCTTGATGTTGTTGGCACCGCGACCGGACCCGACGACGGAACCGGCAGTGGCGGAACAATTGGCGCGGCGGTGGCAGGTCTGGGCGCGTGGAAAACCAAATCAACACTGCCGAGCCGGATTTTTTGCCCGTTCAACAATGTCATTTCGCTGACGCGTTCGCCGTTGATGAATGTGCCGTTGGTCGAGGCGAGATCCTGAATCGTGACGACGTTGTCCTTGACGACCACCTGGCAGTGCGAGCCGGAAACGGAAGGATCGGCAATCTGGAAATCGTTGGCTTCGCCGCGTCCGATGCGGTTGGCGCCGGGCCTGAGCTGGATTTCCCAGGCATCCGGCTTGTCGGGGTTTACGACCAGGCGCGGCATGAAAATTGGCTAGGATTGACTTAACCCAAACTGATTTGACGCAGCCGGTCAAGGAAAAACTACATTTGCTGGTCCAGACAAAGCGCGGCGGCGGCGAGCACGGCGATGTGCGGATGTTTGCTTGGCGCGATGACAAGCTTTTTCAATCCGGCCTGGAAGCGGAATATTTTTAGATTTTTGTGAATCGCCTTTTCGAAATGGCGAAAGGCTTTGCTGACTCCGCCGCCCAAAACAATCACTTCCGGATCGTAGGCGTAAAGCACGGCTTGGATGGCATTTCCCAGGTGTTCGCCGAAAGCTTCAAACATTTTTTTTGCTTTTGCATCGCCGGCATCGGCGCATTGTTCCGCGGCAAAAGCGTCCACGCCGAACTCACGCTGGAAAAAACGGCCGCTGCAATAATATTCAAATTCATGTTCGAGATAGGGCATGTGTCCCAGCTCGCCGGCCGCGCCGTTGGTGCCGGAAAACAATTTGCCTTCCACAATCACGCCGGCGCCCATGCCGGTGCCGATGATGAGGCCGACGAGATTTTTATAGCCGCGTCCGGCGCCGTAATGCAATTCACCGAGGGCAAAACATTTGGCGTCGTTATTGATAAAAACGGGAAGGCGAAATCGCTTTTCGAGAATTTCTTTTAGCGGCACTTTGCGCCATGAAGGGATATTGGCCACGGCGTAAACGGTGCCTTTGGCATCCACGGCGCTGGGGACGCCCAGGCCGATGCCGCGGATGCCGGGCTGCAGAACTTTTTCGATGACGCGGCAGATTTCCTCGATGATCTGGTTTTTGCCAAAATCAGCATGTTTGTGCGACTCGAGGTTGAGAATCCTTCCGCTTTGAACCAATCCGGCGCGGACATTGGTGCCGCCGAGATCCACGCCGATAAGCTTCATGTGCGGTTTGAAATTCACGCCTTACGATTACGCGAATGCTTCCGGACGCGCAAGCGATTGCTTGATTATTGCAATCGGAAATTTCCGTTGTAGTTCGTGAACAGGTTTCCGGCGTCATCGTAATTGGTCGTAGTGAACGTGCCGAAATTCGTGGTCGTAAATGTCACGGAAATGAAATTCGTGAAATTCAATGTCGGCCCACTGGTGAACGTCAGTCGCGCCGAAGCGTTCGTTGAATTTAATTTTGAATACGCGTAATTGCCGTCGGAATTGGTGCCGGAATTATAGGAATTGGTTTCGTTGAACGTGGACGGGCCGGTGAATTGGACGGATTCATAAAAACCGCCCGAATTCGTCATCACCAATGTTTTATTCACCACGGAAGATGGCGCGAAATCATTGGTGCCGTTGCTGATGAGCGTGAACGAAAACGTGCCGGCGTTGGTTTCAGTGACGTTTCCGCCTAAATCAACACTTGTGCGGGTATAATTTCCGCTGCTGTCATCGGCGAAATTCAAAACATCATAGCTCGTGCCGCTGCCGGTCGTTGCTGTAAACAACGCGCCGACCGGGCTGTATGGTTTGTAGGTGAATTGGCCGGAATCCACACTGTCGTCGCTGTTGGTCACGGTGAAAGACATAATATTCACCGGCAATCCGCTGATGGGAGCAAACAAATCAGTTTTGGAGACAAACGCCGAGTTGTCGAACAAAACCGTCACCGTATCAGTGCCGTCGGAAGTCGTGCCGGTGCCGATAACGGTGCCGTAACCGGTCGGTTCATTGATTTCAACCCATTGGATCCGCGCCCAGACCAGATGGGTGAATTTAACGCTCACGCGGTCGCCGATGCTGCCCGGATATGGTTGATCAATCCAGATGGTCAGCGGATTCTTGACTTTGAATGGATTCGGATTTTCCGCGATCAATGGCGATTCGGGAATGGAATAAGTGGAGCCATCATCAAACGACAAAATCCCTGATACTGAACCGGGCACAACGGTATCAATCGGATCGAGCGTGAAAGAATTATCACCGCTATCATCAGTAAACGAACCGGAATCCGGCGTATCAAAATTCAAAACGACCGCGGGATTATTGGTCGCCGTGGGCGGCGCGGTAAAGGTCAATTTCAATTTGGAACTGACGCCGTTGAGTTTGGTGTTTGAGTAAGTGCCGACACCGTTCAGATCAAATTCCGCATCCGAATTCATGCTGAAGGTGTTCGTTCCGAAATCAATGACGTAATCGCCGCCGTTCACCGTCATTTCCGTTCCCGCGAGCGAAACGGTGACCGTGTCGTAAAAGCATTTCAGAGTTTTGGTGGCGGAAGTTTTCCCTTTGGAATTGGTCGCATACACCTGGATCACATTCGTCCCCACATCCAGCGTTTCCGTGGCGAACCATGTTTTCCAACCGTTGCCGGTTGAAGCCAATACCCATCCACCGCCGTTCAATTGCACATAGACGCCGGTCAGGGAACCGCCGTTTGGCGCTGCTTTGCCGGAAACAGTCAGCGTATCTCCGTGCAAATGCTGGTTGGCCTTTGGCGTGACAACGGTCACGGTTGGCTTTTTTGCAAAACCGCCAAAGCCGCCGAAATAAAATGCGTTTGCGCGCGGAACAATTGCGAATAGCCCGCCCAAAAGAAGTGCAATAATGAACCTGTTCATGATCTCAAATGACCTTTCCTTGAACATTCTAACATGTAAAAAGTTGCGCTGGCAAAACTAATTATGGCTGTTGATGTCCGCCCGAAATACGGGATTTACCCGCCAAACGCCGAATATTTCTTCACGCCGCGCTGCCACATGAACCGCGCGAACAGATAAGCCAAAATCACCCAGACCAATTGAGTCGCCAGTCCGCGCCACAAGTCTCCGCCCGCAATTTTTCCCATGTAAACGCCGATGGGAAAATAAAGCTGATAGGGAAACGGCGTGTAGAATAGCGCGTGCTGCAATCCGTGCGGAAGCACGTCCAGCGGAAACATGTGCCCGCTGGCGATGTATTCGAACGCGAACAAAATGAAAATGAAGGTGGAAATCTCCAATAACCAAAATGCCAGCATCGCCATCGCGTAGGACATAAAAAATTGCAGCAACGCCGTCAGCACCAGCGAAACCGGAAAAACCGCCATCGCGGCTCCGCTGGCGGGTGCAACAAAATAACCGCGGAAACAAAAAATGAAGATCGCCAGCGGAATGCACGCCATGGAAACAAAGGCGATCCGCCCGGAAAAAAACAAACAAAGCCGATACCAGAGATAATCGATCGGCTTGAGCAGAAATTGGCTGATGTTGCCCTCGCGGATGTCTGCGGCGATCTGCCAGTCATCCTCGTTCACCGCTGTCATCACGTCCACACAGGCGACCAGCAGGTAATAAAAAATCATCTGCGCCTGTGAAAATCCGGAAATGCTTTGTTTGCCGCTATAAATGGTGTTCCAAAGCGACAGCATGGCGAACAAGGGAATAAAACTGAACAACGTCCGCGTGAGATAATTCACGCGATACGTCAAATTGTTCTGCAGCCCGATGCCGATGACGTGGAGATATTTTTTCACCGCACGAGCAATTTAATGTTTCGCGGACATTTTCCAAATGAATTTGTCCGCAGCTCGCTTGTTCGAAGCCGAAACTTTTGACCGTGATGGCGCTGAATGGTTGCGTCAAAACTTATATGCGATGGCGCCGACCAACTTGATGTCATTTTTTTTGCGGCCGGGCGCTGGTTCGCTGTCGTAGTTGTCGTCCACGTAAACCTGCAGCGTAAAACTTTTTGAGATGGCAGCTTCCACGCCGACTTCTGCATTCACGAGATAGTTCTGGATGCGGTCCACTTGCGGCAGGATTTCCACGGTTTCCCAGACCCGCGCGCCATGAGTGGCGAATTTATGTTCAAAACGCTGCGCCAATCGCAACGTCATGTAGGAAGTGTCGTTGGTGCCGAGACGTTGGAAGACATAACTGCCGCCGCCTTCCACAGCCAATGTCGTTTGCGTATCTTTGATGAAATAATAACCAACGCCCGGACCGATGGTGAACCGGTATTTGATGCCGGCAATGTCGTCGCGCAATCCTTCCACCCGCGCGTAGCCGTAGAAATCATCGGTGAACGTGTGGTTCCATTGCGCAAAACCGTGGACAGAATCCGCCGTGCGCTTGCTGTCGCTTTCGCCGTAAGTGAAGTCGGCGCCAAGATGGTATTCGTTCACCGGCTCCTTCTTGTCCGCCAGCGCCTTGAGCGTGAACAGCAACGTATCGCTGTTTCCCTTGGTCAACGTCAATCCCGCGGAGACGCTTCCGTCCCACGGATATTTATTGGTGGAAGTGATTGAAGGATCGCCGGCCAACGCATTTAAGGTGATGAATGCGGCCAACGTCGCCAGGAATATGGATCCGAATTTCATTTTCTAAATCCGCCATTAAAGAGATGATTGAAAATCAAAGCAAGCGTTTGCGTTGCATTTTCAGATGCCGACGATGATATTTGATCGAACGCTTCATATAATTCCTATCCACCGTCCACAAATCGATTTCTGATTCCATAATTTGGACGATTCAATTTTCATTTGGCTGCTTTTGAAGGTCTTACGTCAATTATCTTAAATTTAGCAGTTTGCAGCGGATGCATTGCGGGAATAGAATCTGCTTCCGTAACCGCTTTATGAAATGTTGTTGGGCATCCATCGCCGTCTTTTTTGTCGCCGCCGTTCGATTGTTTGCCACCGGCATCACCGATTTGCGCTGCGAAGACATGGACAACCCGCGCGGCATCGACGCCACGCCTCCGCGTTTGAGCTGGATCATGGATTCCAGCGAACCGGGACAAAAACAAACCGCCTACGAAATCCTCGTCGCATCCTCTGAAAAAAATCTCGACCGCGACATTGGCGATTTGTGGAGCAGCGGAAAAATTTTGTCCGACCGTTCCATCCAAATTCCCTATGCCGGAAAGCCGCTGGCCTCCCACGAACAATGTTTCTGGAAAGTCCGCATCTGGGACAAAGACGGCAACCGTTCCTCGTGGAGCGACACGGCGTTCTGGACGATGGGCGTTTTGCGCCCGCAAGACTGGCACGGACAATGGATCGGAATGGATGGCCGTGAAAAAACCAATTATCTCGAAGGCGCCAACTGGATCTGGTATCCGCGCGGCGAACCGGAAAAACTCGCCGCGCCCGGAACAGTCTGTTTCCGCAGGGTCGTGGTGATTCCAGCCGGACGAAAGATCACCCATGCCGAATGGGTTTATACCGGCGATAACGAATGCCGCGGCTGGTTCAACGGCTTCGACCTCGGCGCGCGAAACAATCATCACGTCGTCCGGGACGATGATATCACCGGCCGGCTCAAACCGGGCTCGACCAATGTCTTCGCCTATACCGGTTACAACCGCAATTCAAAACCCGCCGGGATCATCGGATTGCTGACGATTGAATTTGCAAGCGGTCCGCCGATGGTGATCCCGACGGATGAATCGTGGAAAGCTTCCGACAAGGAAATTCCCGGTTGGAATGAGCCCGGCTTTGACGATTCAAAATGGGTCGCGGCGAAGAATCTCGGTCCGGTCGGAATGCGGCCGTGGGGCAGCGTTCGCGTCGCCGAATCGCGCCGGTTGCCGGCGCGATATTTACGCCGGGAATTTATCTTGCCGGAGAAAAAAATTGAGCGCGCCACGGTCAATTTTTGCGGCCTTGGTTTGTCTGAACTTTATATCAACGGCGAAAAGATCGGCGACGCCGTGTTATCGCCGGCATTTTCCCAATACAACAAGCGCGCATATTACGTCACTTATGACGTGACACAAAACATTCGCGAAGGGCAAAACGCCATCGGCGCCATTTTGGGCAATGGACGCTTCTTCGCCGACCGGAGCAAGGTTTATTCAGGAACGGAAACGTTTGGCTGGCCAAAGATGTTGCTGCAATTGAACATCCAATACACCGACGGCTCGACCGCGGAGATTGTCAGCGATGGTTCATGGAAAATTTCCGTGGATGGCCCGATTGTGGCCAATAACGATTACGACGGCGAGGAATACGATGCCCGCAAGGAATTCCACGGCTGGACCAAAACCAATTTCAACGATTCGGCCTGGCTGCCGGTGGAAATTGTTTCCGCCCCGTGCGAAACGCTTTCCGCGCAGATGCAGGAACCCATTCGCGTGACGGAAACGATCAAACCGGTTGCGATGAAGGAAATTTCGCCCGGTGTTTACATCTATGACATGGGCCAAAACATCGCGGGCTGGTGTCGTCTGAAAGTTTTCGGGCAGGCCGGAACGCGAGTGCAGATGCGTTATGCCGAAACCCTTCAGCCGGACGGCAACCTGGACACAGCCAATCTCCGCAGCGCCCGGCAAACGGATGTTTATACCTTGCGCGGCGACGGTTACATCGAAACCTGGGAACCGAGATTCACATCGCATGGCTTTCGTTACGTTGAATTGACCGGCTTCCCGCAAAAGGCGTCGCTCGATTCCATTGAAGGCCGCGTGGTCGGCGATGATCTGCCTGCCGCTGGAACCTTTGAGACATCCAATGAATTGCTGAATAAAATTTACCGCGCCATCGTCTGGGCCGTGCGCGATAATTACCGCAGCATTCCGACCGATTGTCCGCAACGCGACGAACGCCAGGGCTGGCTCGGCGACCGCTCCGAGGAATCGCGCGGTGAGACATATATTTTCGATAATTCCAATCTTTACGCCAAATGGTTGCGCGATATCGCCGATGCGCAAAAGCCCGATGGCAGCGAGCCGGACATCGCGCCGACTTATTGGCCGATCTATTCCGACAATGTTTCCTGGCCCAGCACAGCGATCATCATTCCGGAAATGTTGCGCGAACAATTCGACGACACGCAAATCATCGCCCGGCAATATCCAGCCGCGCGAAAATGGATCCATTTCATGAGCGAATTCGTGACGAACGGCATCATTTCGCGCGACAGCTACGGCGATTGGTGTGTGCCGCCGGAAGATTTGAAATTGATCCATTCCAAAGATCCTGGACGCATGACGGATAAAACGCTCATCGCCACAGCGTATTTCTATCACGACTGTCTGCTCATGGAAACATACGCGCGGATGCTTGACCGGACTGCTGACGCGGACGCATATCACGGGCTGGCCGCGCAAATAAAAACCGCGTTCAACAAAAAATTTCTCGACGAAAAGAAAAATCAATATGACAACGGCACGCAAACATCCTGCATTTTACCGCTGGCATTTGGACTGGTGCCGGAGGAGCAAATGTTGCACGCGCGGATTTTCAATCATCTTGTCGAAAAGATTGAAAACGAATCGCACGATCACGTCGGCACCGGTTTGATCGGCGGTCAATATCTGATGCGCGTGCTGACGGACAACAACCGCGCCGATTTGGCCTACAAAATCGCCACACAAAAAGATTATCCGAGCTGGGGTTACATGATCGAACATGGCGCCACGACGATCTGGGAATTGTGGAACGGAAATACCGCAGACCCGACGATGAATTCCGGCAATCATGTCATGCTCGTCGGCGACCTGGTCACATGGCTTTATGAAGACCTGGCCGGCATCAAACCCGATCCCAAGGTGCCCGGCTTCAAGCACATCATTTTACAGCCGAAACCCGTCGGCAATTTGACCTACGTGAAAGCCACGCACCAATCTCCCTACGGTTTGATTTCCAGCGAATGGCATCGCAACGGCCGCAAATTCTCCTGGGACGTGGAAATTCCGCCGAACACGACGGCGACGATTATCGTCCCGACTTATGATGTCCTGCGCATCAAATCCAACGGCGGCCCGTTGGAAATGACGCCCGGTCTCGGCCCGTGGAAACCGGCCACCGGCGGATTGGCAATTAAGGCCGTAAGTGGTAAATATCATTTTGAAAGCAACGTGAAATGAAATTGAATCTATTGTCGGCTCTTCTTTTGCCGGCGCTTCTCTGTGGCTGCACAACGATCACGTCTCATAACGCCGTTGTGAAATCGGAATTTATTTTTACGCATGCGCCGTTCCCTTCCTGCCATGCTTCGACAATCGCGGAAACAAAATCCGGGCTCGTCGCCGCATGGTTCGGTGGAACGGCGGAACGGAATCCTGACGTCTGCATTTATGTGTCGCGAATTGAAAACGGCCGATGGACGCCGCCGGTCGCCGTCGCCGATGGCGTCGGTTTTGCGACGAACCGTTTCCCGACATGGAATCCGGTTCTCTTTCAACCGCGCAATGGACCGCTGATGTTGTTTTACAAAGTCGGGCCGAAACCGGCCGCATGGTGGGGAATGATGATGACGTCGCGCGACAACGGAAAAACGTGGTCGAAGCCGAAGCGGCTGCCGGATGGAATTCTTGGCCCCATCAAAAATAAACCGGTGCAATTGCCGAACGGCGACATTCTTTGCGGCAGCAGCACCGAAGGCGACGGTTGGAAAGTCCATTTTGAACGCACCAGCAATTTGGGAAAAACCTGGACCGAAACGCCGCCGGTCAATGACCCGAAAGAAATCGGCGCAATCCAGCCGAGCCTCCTGTTTTTGAAAGACGGCTCGCTCGAAGCGATCGGCCGCACGCACAACGACAAAATGTTTCAAATCTTTTCGCACGACGACGGTTTGACGTGGGGAAAAATGTCGTTGATGGAATTGCCCAATCCCAATTCCGGCACGGATGCCGTGACGCTGCGCGATAGCCGCCAACTTTTGGTTTACAATCACAACATCCGCACGGGCTCGCACAACAAAGGCCGCAGCCCGCTGAACGTCGCCATTTCTCCTGATGGAACAAATTGGTTTGCCGCGCTGGTTTTGGAAGATAATCCCGACGCGCCAAATGGTTTTGCTTATCCGGCGGTGATCCAGACCAGCGATGGACTGGTCCACATCACCTATACGTGGGAACGCAAAAGCATCAAACATGTCGTCATTGATCCCGCCAAACTGAAATTGAAGCCGATCGTCAACGGTGAATGGCCGGAATGATTAAATGGAAATTTTTATTTCTGCGCCGGCGTAATTCACCGTTTTGAATTTCGTTCCATCCGGCGAAATAAAATGCAGGCGCAATTCGCGGCGCGCAATCAACCCCGGGAAATTTCCCTGCCGCGCGGCGATCGTCAGTTCACATCGTTCGTCATTCCAGGAAAATTGGATCAACGCAAATTCGCCGCGCTCGTAGTCGTAACCGTCACCGGAATCTTCATAAAGCGTAAACGTCCCGTTTGCGCCGCGATAAATCCGGATTTCGTAAGGCGCAGACGGATTTTCATCCACGAATTGCATCGGCCCGGTCATCGGTAAAATGGAACCGGCGCGGACAAACAACGGAATTTTTTCCAGAGGTGCGTCAGCAATGACGTTTCTGCCGCCTTCGAATTGTTGATTCGTCCAAAAATCGAACCATTGTGCGCCGGCGGGCAAATAGACTTCGCGAGTTCTACTTGCTTCAGCAATCGGTCGCGAATTTTTCTCGTAATACATCGGCTTCGTCACCGGGCAAACCAGCAGCGCCGGACCGAAAAGAAATTCATCCGTGAGATGATGTGTATCTGGATCATTTGGAAAATCCAATGCCACCGCGCGCAGCATCGGCGTTCCGTTCATCGTCACCTGCGCCGCCAGGGAATAAATGTAAGGAATCAATTGGTAACGCAGCCGGATGAATTTGGCGATGGTGTCGTAAAACGGATTCCCTTCATCGCCGAAACGCCAGATTTCGCGCGCCGCATCCGTTCCATGCGAACGGAACATCGGCAGGAACACCGCGTATTGCAGCCAGCGCGTGTAAAGTTCGTGAAAGCTCAGGTCGCGGCAACCGGTGTCATTCGGGTCCGGCTCCAGCGCATTCATGTCCGTCAAACCGCGACAGCCATCCGAATAATCGCCGCGCCAAAACCAAAGTTTCGGATCGCGGTTGATGAAAAAGCCGCCGATGTCCACCGTCCAAAACGGCTCGCCGGTCGCGCAAAAATTCACGCCTTCAGGAATGCAGCGACACAGCGTTTCCCACGTCGCGCAAATGTCGCCGTTCCAGCAAATCGTGGCATAA
>DASTWS010000014.1:0-194480 GCA_035776755.1 Verrucomicrobiia bacterium | reverse complement strand
GCGATGATATTGCTCGCGCATTTTAAGCATCGCGTCTTCACCACGTTCAATCGCTTCAATCGCCGCTTCCTGCGCGATGATGGACGCGCAGAGCATCGAGTATTGATGCACCTTCATCATCGCTTCGACGAGCGCCGCAGGGCCGCACGCATAACCGATGCGCCAGCCGGTCATCGCAAATGCCTTGGAAAATCCGTGCAGGAAAATCGTGCGTTCTTTCATGCCGGGAATGCTGGCGATGCTCGTATGCACGCCTTCGAACGTCAGCTCGGAATAAATTTCGTCGCTCAACACGATCAGATCTTTTTCGATGGCGAATTTTGCAATTGCTTCGATCTGCGCACGGTCGCACGTGCCGCCGGTGGGATTGCACGGCAAATTGAGCATTAAAATTTTGCAGCCCGGTTGCCACGCGGCGCGGAGTGCGTCCACGGTGAGCGCAAAATTATCTTTCGCAAACGTCGGCACGGGCACGGGAATTCCATGCGCGAGCACGATGCCGGGCATGTAACTGACGTAGCACGGCTGATGATACATCACCTTGTCGCCGGGATTGATAAGCGCGCGGCAGGCAAGGTCGAGCGCTTCGCTGACGCCGACGGTGATAAGAATTTCATTTTCCGGCGTATAGCCGACTCCAAAATTTTTCTCGACGTATTTGCTGATGGCGCGGCGCAGTTCGATGAGGCCGAGGTTGGACGTGTAATGCGTCTTGCCCTTTTCCAGCGCATAAATCGCCGCCTCGCGGATATGCCACGGCGTGTCGAAATCCGGTTCGCCGACGCCGAGCGAAATGGCGTCCTTCATCTTGGCGACGATGTCAAAAAAATCGCGGATGCCGGATTTGGGCAATCCGGCGACGTGCTTGGCGATGAATTTTGAATTGTCCATATGACCAATTACTGCGATTTGTTCATTGCCTTAATTGCCTTCGGCATAACTTCCGTATTCCACTCTTGTTTGCTCATCGGACGAATGATTGTAACTTGAGTCCAATTTGTATCGCTTACGAATTGAATGCCACCGCCTTTTGCAGTGAGCCGATATTCGCCAAGTCTACCGCCATTTGAAATATCGGTTGGACCAAATCCCGGTTTGCCAAAAGCTTGGAATAAAAACTTTTCAATTGACGGATATTCTTCTCGTGGCATTCGAATTACAACGCCATATTTGTCAGTTGAATAGCGCCACTTCGTATCAATAATCGGAAGGTCATTTGTAGTTGCAGGATTGCCACCGCGGAGAATCGCTTGCTGCAAAATGAATTGCCCGACGTTACCGTGTCCGGTGACGAAGTGCTCACTCGAACAGCCGCAAACTAATGCAGCTAGTCCAAGAAATAATGTTGTGGAAATTCGCATTTTCGAAATTCAGTTGAACGACGCGATAATTCAAATCGTTCGCCATTGTAAAATTATTTACGGCGCGACCTTGAGTCGTTCATTTTCCTGCGCTTTGCCTTCGATCAGGACGCCGTGTTCCTTGTAAGAGCGCAGCATGAAATGCGTTGCCGTCGAAAGCACGCCTTCGATGGTCGAAAGTTTTTCCGAAACGAATCCCGCCACTTTTTGCAGGCTCGTGCCGTTGACGATGATCATCAAATCGTAGCCGCCGGACATGAGCCGGCACGATTCCACTTCATCGAAGCGCGCGATGCGTTCGGCCAGGCGATTGAAGCCGCCGCCGCGCTCGGGCGTGAGGCGCACTTCGATGACGGCGCGCACGACGCCGGAATCTTCCTGCGAGAGATTCAGCACTGGACAAATGCCCAGCAGCACGCCGCTTTTTTTCAGCGCGTCGAGTTCGCGATTGACATCGGCCTCGGACATCTTGAGCACCTGCGCGATTTGCGCCGTGTTCAGGCTGCCACCTTCGAGCAACAATTTAAGCACCGGATTCATAATGCGGAAGTGTTGCAGAAAATGCTGTGAAATCCACAAGAAACTAAACTTGCAAGGGAAAGGAAAATGAAGGCATAGTTGCGAAAGTCGTGCAATTCGGTCGAAAATGGAAATTTCAAAATCATCGAACCGCAATCTCGCAGAAGCCGGAAGAGATTTATAAAAAGAAAAAATAAAATGAATCAGCACGAAGAAAATGATTTGGCTGAAATCGTTGAACATTTCGGCTGCCGTCTATTTCATGTTTTTTCGTATTTCTTTTTCTCTGTTGAATTCAAAAAAGATGAAAAATTTCTTGAGGAAGTCATCAAAAATCCAAACAACGATATAATACGGGCGATTCGTCTTGGAACTATTCAAGCAGCTTGTTTGAATACAACACTATTAGTAATTCGTGATGTTCATGAGTTTTTTCAAACTGACAAAAAAAGATGCGATGACATTAAAGCATCCGATTTAGGATTCAAAGAATGTTTGGAATTTTTGACAAAGGATGAATTGATACGAATTAATAAAGAAATCATGCACAGCACAATTAGTGCTGTAAAAAATCATGATGCATCTTGGGATATCCAAGAATTAATCTTCAAATGTATTTCTCAAAGTCTTCATTTTTTGAATTGGGTTAAGATAAATTACAAATCAGATAAAAACGTAAAAATTTATGCCGCTGCAATAAAGTATATCGAGTTGGCAGAGATAATTGTGGAGTATGCAAAAAGGTTTAATTCTAAAAATAAAAATTGATTTGCGGCTTCCTGCTTTCGTTTTCTTCGCGCTTCGGTCAAAATGATTTCATGTATTCGCCATCGCTGGATGAATTTTTGAAATTGGCGGCGCAGGGAAATCTCATTCCCGTCACGCGCCGAATTCTTGCGGATTTCGAAACGCCGCTCTCGGCCTATCGCAAAATCCGCGGGCAGGGCGAATCGTTTCTGTTCGAGTCGGTCGAAGGCGGCGAACACATCGGGCGCTACTCGTTCGTCGGCTGCAATCCGCGCGCCGTCATCAAGCAGACGGAAAATCGCGTGGAAGTTTTGGAGAACGGAAAAATCGCGGAAAGTTTTGAAATCCGTAGGACAGGCGTCTCGCCTGTCTCTGAAAATAAAAATGCAGACAGGAAAGATGCCTGTCCTGCGGTGAACGACGGCCTGGAAGTCGTCGAGCGCGTCATGAAAAAATATCGCGCGGTCGCGATTCCGAATCTGCCGCGTTTCACCGGCGGCGCGGTCGGTTTCATCGGCTACGAATTCATTCACGATGTCGAACCCGTCGTGCCGCGTCCGCCGCAGGATGAATTGAAAACGCCGGTCATGTATTTTCTCATTGCTGATCAGCTTTTGATTTTCGACCGTGTGCAGCAAACCATCACAATTCTGGTCAACGCGATATTGGACGATGCAGAGAATCCAACTGAAGCCTACGAAAATGCGACGAGCGAGATTGACCGCATCGTTTCGCTGCTCGAACAGCCGGGGGAAAATGTCGCTGTTTCCGTGACGGATGAAATTTCCCGGATCGAATTTCAATCGAACCAATCGAAAGAAAAGTTTTTTGCGAATGTCGAAACGGCCAAGAAATACATTCACGCGGGCGACATCATTCAAGTCGTCGGTTCGCAGCGGTTTTCCGCGCCGGTCAAGGCGTCGCCGCTGGACATTTATCGCGCGGTGCGAAATGTGAATCCATCGCCATATATGTTTTTGCTGGAACTTGATGGCTTTTCGCTCGTCGGCGCGTCGCCGGAAATTCACGTTCGTTGCGAAGACAGCAAAGTTGAAATCCGCCCGATTGCCGGCACGCGTCGTCGTGGAAAAACTGAAGTGGAAGATTTGGCGCTGGAAAAAGAATTGCTCGCCGACCCAAAAGAACGCGCCGAACACGTCATGCTCGTGGACCTCGCGCGCAACGACATCGGGCGCGTCTGCGATTTCGGTTCGGTTGCGGTCAAGGAATTGATGGTCATCGAGCGTTACAGCCATGTCATGCACATCGTGACGCAGGTGGAAGGGAAATTGTCCGCGGACAAAACGAATTACGATTTGCTGCGTGCGACGTTTCCGGCGGGAACGGTCAGCGGCGCGCCAAAAATCCGCGCGATGCAAATCATTTCCGAATTGGAGGGCACAACGCGTGGTGTTTACGCGGGAACGGTCGGTTATTTTTCATTCAACGGGAATCTGGACACATGCATCACCATTCGCACGGCGCTCATCAAAGACGGCAAAGCCTATGTGCAGGCGGGCGGAGGTTGGGTGGCCGATTCCACTCCAGAAGCTGAATTTCAGGAAACGATCAACAAATCCATGGCCATGCGCAAAGCGATCGCGATGGCGGAAGGATTTGTTGAACCGTAATTCGTTAAATTGTTAAATCGTTACAGCGTGAAACCTGATTCAACAGTTCAATCCGTTAACAATTCCACTTCTGTTGAGAAATCCTGCGACGAATGCGGTCGCGCCGAGGCGATTGAAATCGGCGATCAATTTCTATGCGCGGATTGTATTTCCAACAACGGTTCCAGTTGCGCCGGCGCGGCGTGTTACGAAGAAAATTGATCAGCTTCCGAGATGAAAAAAATAAATCGCTGAAAGCGAGCTGATGCTGATGAACAGCCACAGAGCGATTCCCACGGCCATTGTCCGCCAGCCAACAACCTTCAAGGCGCGGAGGGAAAGCGAAGTGCCGATCAAAAACAGCACCAGGATCATTCCGCGCCGCGCGATTTGGGAAATTTCCGGCGCCCAATCTGTCACCGCCGGAATGTAGCTGCGCATCAGCGACGCCAGCAGGAAAAATCCGATGAACCACGGAATGGCGATTTTAGTTTTATGCGCCTGGCCCGAATGGGCGGCCCGGAATAAATGCCGGTTGCGGCCCATGTTGAACGCCATCGCAAGCGTCAACGGCACGATCCACAACGTGCGCGACAGTTTTACCGCTGTTGCCGTCGCCAGTGCGGTTTGGCCGTAGCTCAATCCGGCACCGACGACGGACGAAATATCATGGATTGCAATGCCCGCCCAAAGGCCGAATTGCGTTTGGCTCAAATGCAATAAATGCCCGGTCAATGGAAAAAGGTAAAGTGCCGCCGCATTGAGGAGAAATACGGTTCCGATGGAAACGGCGATTTCTGCTTCCGTCGCGCCAATCACCGTGCTTACCGCGGCAACGGCCGAGCCGCCGCAAATGGCGGTGGCGGCGGAGATCAATATGGACGTTTTGCGCTCCAGCGACAGTTTGCGGCCCAACCAGACTCCTAGAATCAGCGTGGCGCCAATGCTCGCGGCGGCAAACAGCGAGCCGTTTAACCCCAGGCGCAGGACAACCGGCAGGTCCATGCTAAAACCCAGCAGCACCACACAAATCTGCAACAGCCATTTTATGACTCTATGATTCCAATGCGCAAACGGATGGCCGATCAGAAGCGAAAATAAAATTCCGGACACCAACGCAACCGGTGGTGATGTCCAAATGACCAGAGCGGCGGCGGCGATTACGAGGGCGGCGATTTTGAACCACGACGACGGCGCTGTCTGCAGGTTGCGCGCCGGATGAAGCAAATCCGGTTTTGCGGTGTGCATTGCATTCATAACAGTTTCAGCATGACATTCCTTGATATATGCAACAAAGACATTGTTTCTATAGATTCCATATTTTAAAGTTATGCTGTGAATCGAAATCATTTGGCTTTGTTTCATGCGGTGGCCAAAGCGGGCAGCATCAGCCGGGGCGCAGCTGATGTGCGGGTCAGCCAACCGGCGGTTTCCAAACAAATCGCCGAATTGGAAGGCGCACTCGGCGTCCAATTACTGGAACGCCAGCCGCGCGGCTGTCGGTTGACCGAAGCCGGAAAAATTCTGGCGGACTATGCGCATCGCTGGCGTTCGCTGGAACACGATGCAGTTCGCGCGATTGAAGAATATCGCGGCCTCAAGCGTGGGCGGTTGACCATTGGCGCGAGCATGACGATTGGCGGTTATCTGTTGCCCGGCGTGATTGCCGAATTTCATCGTCGTTTTCCCGAAATCGAACTTCAACTCGAAATAGACAATACCCAGCACATCGAACGCGCCTTGCTGGACGGAACCGTTGAGCTGGGACTCACGGAAGGCCTGATTGAAAATGATGCGCTGGAATCGGAGGATTTTTTTCAGGACGAACTCGTGGCCATCGCTCTGGCCGGCCATCCGTTGTTGAAAAAGAAAAATGTCACCGTGCGCGAAATCTGCCGGGAACCGTTCATCTTGCGCGAGGAAGGTTCCGGCACGCGCGCCGTCGTGGAGCAGGCGTTGCGACGAAAAGGATTTAAAATAAAGCCGCTGCTGTCACTGGCCAGTCCGGAAGCGATCAAAAATGTTGTCGCCGCCGGCATGGGCATTGCCATCGTCTCGCGCCTCATCGTCACGCTGGAAGTGCAATCCGGTTTATTGGGAATTATTTCGTTGAAAGATTTAACGATTCAACGTCCGCTGCATTTGCAGCGCATTCGCAGTCGGAGTAAAAGTCCCGCAATGGAAAAATTTCTTGAGGTGTTGGAGGCCAGGGCACGTTAAACCGGGATTGAACTACGTCCGCCGCGTCAGAATTTGCACAACGGCGGCGCGACCGGTGTGCCCGCGGCCTTCAACAACATCCCGCTCGATTTCACGGGCAATCACAAAATCGAGTCCGGCCAATTCTTTGCGCAACGCGGCGAGCGTCATGAGCAAATCGGGATTTTTTGGCCCGCCGGTATCGAACGCCAATTGAGCCGGGGTGTAGGCTTCCAAAATAAAAACGCCGCCGGATTGAAGGCCGGCCACGATTTCGCGATGAATCCGCGCTCGTAAATCCGCCGGCAAATGCGCAAACGTCGCCACAATTCCCGCCCAAGCGCCCGGCGCGATGAAATAGTTCGCCAAATCGGCAACAATGGTTTCAATGGTCACGCCGCGCCGCGAAGCAAATCGTTGTGCCTTGGCCATTCCAACTTCGGATTGGTCCACGGCGGTGACGCGATGGCCGCGTGCCGCGAGATGAATCGCGTTTCGGCCTTCACCTTCGGCAAGGCATAAAACCGGGCCGGGCGGAATTTGCGACGCAACCTGTCGGACAAAATCATTGGGCGTTTCGCCGTAAACATGTTCAGCGGGCGAAAAACGTTCGTTCCAAAACGCAGCGTCCATAAACGATCAAGCGATGCCGCCGTTGACACGGAGGTTCTGGCCGGTAATCCAGCGGGCCTCGTTTGAAGCAAGAAACGCAATGGCATCGGCGATGTCCAATGGTTGTCCGAGGCGGTTAAAGGGCGATAATTTTGCGAAAAATTGAATTTGCTCCGGCGTCTTTTCCGCAACGAACAATTCCGTTTCCGTCGGGCCGGGCGAGACGGCGTTGACCGTGATGCCGCGGGCGCCAAGTTCGCCAGCCAGCGAGCGGGTCAATTGCTCAACCGCGCCCTTGGTCGCGACGTAAGCGCCGTAATGCGGCATTATTCGCGCTGTGGTTGAACTGGAAAGATTGATGATGCGGCCGCCTTGCGCCATTCGCGTGGCCGCCTGCTGGCAGGCGAAAAAAGTGCCTTTCACGTTGATGTCAAAAATCCGGTCGAAGTCCGCTTCCGTCGTCGCGACCACCGTTTTGGTGAACATGATTCCGGCGTTATTGACGAGAATGTCCAGCTTGCCGAAATGTGCGAGCGCTTCGTCAAACATCCGGACGACATCGGCGATGCGCGACACATCGGCTTGAACGGTTAATGCGCGTCCGCCGGCGGATTCGATTTCGCGCTTCAATTTCGTGGCTTCGTCGGCGCTCCGCGAATAATTGATGGCGACCGCCGCGCCGTCGCGCGCCAACCGTTCTGCAATCGCCCGTCCAATGCCGCGCGATGCGCCGGTAACCAAAGCAACTTTCCCGTCCAAATTCATTTTCATCCGGTGAAGATAATCGAAATTCTGATTCCCGCGAATCTCATTTGAGTAATCGGAATCAGACGCTGTTGACAATTTTTCGCGCACGGCCAAACGAACCGAGGTTGAAGACGTTTGTGTAGCCGAGACGTTTCAATTTGCTTTTGGCGAAGGCGCTCCGCGTTCCGCTCAAGCAATGCAGCAAAAGCACCCGGTTTTTACCCGGCGTGAGGCGCGCGAGGCCGGTTTCAATTTCATCCAGAGGAATATTGACGGCCTGCGGAAGATGACCGGAATTGAATTCATCCGGGCTGCGCACGTCAATCACGAGCGCGCCGTTCTTCAAATGATCGAGCGCGCTTTTTGCGGAAATTTGTCCGGCGCGTTTGAGCAGAATGAAGGCGGCAACGACGCCCGCAAAAATGAAAACACCTGTCCAATTCATAATTTTTCCTCCGTGGAAATTTTAGCCGCGGCTTTTCGTTTGTTCGCCATAAAATACAGCAACGGCACAACGACCGGCGCGATGATCATCGAAACCAAACTGCCCGCCATCAGCGAAATCGCGAGGCCTTGGAAAATCGGATCGGCCAAAATCACCGTTGCGCCGACGATCACAGCCAGCGCCGTGAGCATGATCGGGCGAAAACGGATCATGCCCGCTTCAACCACGGCGTCCGCCAACGGTTTGCCTTCCGCCAATCGCATTTCGATGAAGTCCACGAGGATGATGGAATTGCGGACGACAATTCCCGCACCGGCCATGAAACCAATCATTGAAGTCGCCGTAAAAAATGCGCCGAGAATTCCGTGCGCCGGCAAAATGCCGACCAGTGAAAATGGAATCACCGTCATCACGATCATCGGCGTGAGAAATGAGCGGAACCAGCCGACCATCAAAACGTAAATCAACACCAGGACCGCTGCGAAGGCCAAACCGAGGTCGCGAAACACTTCGATTGTGATTTGCCATTCGCCGTCCCATTTGATTGACGGCGCATTTTCTGTGAACGGCTGGACGGCGTTGTAAATTTTCAACGGCGAACCGTCGCCGCCGAATTCGCGCGTGTCGAGCTTCTCCAACGATTTGTTCATTTTCAAAATCGCATAAACCGGACTTTCCACGGTGCCGGCGACATCGCCAATGACATAGGTCACGGGCATTAAATTTTTGTGATAAATGCTTTTGTCGGTGATGGTTTGTTCGACAGTGACAAGTTCGCGTAACGGCACGAGCGGCGAAGCTTGCGATTGGCTGCCGGGTTCGGGAAGCGCATTGGCATCGCCGGAACGAACGCGCAAAGCCAGCAACTCTTCCGGACTCGTGCGGCTGGCCAACGGTAGTTGCAGGACGATGTTCACGTCTTCTTTCTCCCGCGGCACATGCAGCAAATCCACCGAATCACCGTCAACGGCGAGTTTCAACGTTTCGGAAATCGTTTCGGCGCTGATGCCGTGCAGCGCGGCTTTTTCTTTATCAATCACGAAACGCGCTTTGGGCTGGTCGGCTTCGATATACCAATCGGTGTCCACAACGCCGGGCGTATCGTGAAAAATGCTGATGACCTTTTGCGCGAGCGCGAGCCGGTCTTTTTCGGTCGGGCCGTAAATTTCGGCGACCAACGTCTGCAACACCGGTGGACCGGGTGGAACTTCGGCCACGGCCACACGCGCGCCGAATTTTGCGGCAATTTCTGCAATGCGCGGCCGGACGCGTTTGGCGGTGTCATGGCTTTGCGCTTTGCGCTCGTTCTTCGGCAAAAGATTGATTTGAATATCGGCGACGTTCGCGCCTTGTCGCAGGAAATAATGCCGCACGAGGCCATTGAAATTGAATGGCGATGCAACGCCCGCGTAAACCTGATAATCGGTCACTTCCGGTTCGGTTCGAACGGCCGCCGCAATTTCGCGCGCGGCTTCGGTGGTGCGTTCCAGCGAACTGCCTTCGGGCATATTCAAAATGATTTGGAATTCGCTCTTGTTGTCGAACGGCAACATTTTCACCTTCACCAATCCGATGCCGACCAGCGCCATTGAAACCAGCAGCAACACAACGAGCGCGCCAAGGAAAATGAGCCGCGCTTTTGCCTTCGCCACGAGCGGACGCATCAGCCGCAGATAAATTTGCGTGAACCAGTTGTCTTCATCAATCGAATGGCCGGATGATCCGGTTTGCGCCGCTGCGGAGTATTTTTTGCCGAGTCGCAGGATTCGAATGCTCGCCCACGGCGTAACGACGAAGGCGATCGCCAGCGAGAAGAACATTGCCGCGCTGGAGCCGATGGGAATCGGGCGCATGTAAGGTCCCATCAATCCACCGACGAATGCCATCGGCAACACCGCGGCAATCACCGCGAACGTGGCGAGAATGGTCGGATTGCCGACTTCGTTGACGGCTTCGACGGCAATCGCCGCCCAATTGCGCCCGCGATTTTTCGGCAGATGAAAATGTCGGACGATGTTTTCGACGACAACAATTGCGTCGTCCACGAGAATGCCGATGGAAAAAATCAACGCGAACAGAGTGATCCGATTCAACGTGAAGCCGTAAAGATAGAACACGAGCAATGTCAGCGCGAGCGTGGTCGGAATGGCAACGGCGACGATGAACGATTCGCGCCAGCCAAGCGCGAGGAGAATCAGCACGGAAACACCGACGACGGCGATGCCCATGTGCCACAGCAATTCATTGGATTTTTCTTCCGCCGTCGCGCCGTAATTGCGCGTGACGGTCACCTGCACGTCGGAGGGAATGATTCGGCCTTTGAGCGTTCCAATTTTTTTCAGGACTTTATCAGCCACGAAAATGGCATTTGCGCCAGGACGTTTGGCGATGGACAGCGTGACGGCAGGCTGTTCGTCTGCATCTGCGCTTTTGGCCGCGCCGGAACCAAACAGCACATATTGATTCGGTTCTCCCGCGCCGTCCACAATGGCCGCCACGTCCCGGAGATAAACCGGTTTGTTATTAAATACGCCGATGACCACGTTGCCGACGTCTTTTGCGCTGTGCAAAAACGCGCCGGTTTCGACGACGATTTCCCGGTTATGGCCGGTCAATTCGCCGGCGGTATATTGCCGATCGGCCTGTTGCAACATCGGAACCAAACCGGCCGGGCTTAAATTGCGCGCGGCAAGTTTCGCCGGATCAAGCATAACGCGGATTTCGCGCTGCGCGCCGCCGATAATCGTCGTTTCCGCGACTTGCGGCACCTGTTTCACCGCATCGTCCACCTGAGCCACGAGCCGGCGCAGCGTCAGATGATCGTAATGCGCGCTGTGAAAGGTGAGCGCGAGAACCGGGACATCGTCAATCGAACGCGCCTTGATGAGTGGCGATGAAACGCCATGCGGAATTTTGTCGTAATTGGATTGCAGCTTTTGATTCAATTTTACAAGGCTGCGCTCCATGTCTTCGCCGACTTTGAAACGCACGATGACCAGTGATTTTCCTTCGCTCGAAGTTGAGTAGATGTATTCCACGCCGGGAATTTCCCAGAGCAATTTTTCCATCGGCCGGGTAACGCGTTCCTCGACTTCCTTGGCACCCGCGCCGGGCATGGTGACAAGCACATCCACCATCGGCACTTTGATTTGCGGCTCCTCTTCACGCGGCAACATCAGGATGGCGAAAACGCCGAGCAAAATTGACGCAATTACCACGAGCGGCGTGAGCTTGGAATCAATGAATGACCGCGCGACGCGGCCGGCAAAACCGTGCGGTTCGGCGGAAGAATTGTTATTGCCTGTGTTCACGGCTTCGCAATCACGGCCTGCCCGTCCTGTAATTGGCTTGCGCCGGAAACAATGACTTTTTCGCCGGCATTCAATCCTGAAATGATTTCCACTTCGTCACCGGTCCGCGCGCCGGTTTTGACAATGCGCAATCGAGCGTGATCATTGGCGACAACGAAAAGCAATTCCATTTGGCCGCGCGGGATCACCGCTGACGCCGGAACCCGCAGAGCGATGACGTCACCGGCGGGAACAGCCACGCGACCAAATTGGCCGGCGCGCAAACCCGCCACCGACGGCAAATCCAATTTCACGACAAACGTGCGGCTGCTGGAATCGGCCGACGGGGCGATTTCGCTGACAATCGCCGCGAGATTTGTTTCCAACGCGTCCACGCGAACGGCCAGCGTGTCGCCAAGATTGATTTTATTCAAAAGTGCTTCGGGAACATCTGCTTCGAGCCGCAAATGATCTGGATCTTCCATTTCGAGCAAGGTCTTTCCCGGCGCGGCTAAATCGCCAACATCGGCATCTTTGCGCGTGATGATGCCGTCGAAGGGCGCGATAATTCTGGTATAGCCGAGCAGTGTTTGGGCTTCGCTTGCAGCGGCAACCGCGACGCGGAATTTTGATTGAATTGCGTCAAATTCAGATTGTGAAAGAGTTTTTTGCGCCAGCAAATCGCTGGCCCGTTTGAAATCATTTTCCGCCTGTTGTCGCACGGCGACGGCCTGGTCGTGCCGCGCCTGAATTTCATGCGCATCAATCGTCGCGAGCAATTCGCCGTTGGTCACCGGCTGCCCCGGAACGACGAGCATTTGCTCGATTCGACCGCTGACCTTGGCTTCAATCGCCGCGTGCAATTTGGCGCGCACCGTGCCGACGTCATCCTCGGTGGCCGTGCGCGTTTTGCTTTCGGCTGTTTCTATTTGGACTGTCACCGCGGGTAATGAAGTGGCACTGTTTCCAGCTTTGTGTCCGCAACCTGCGAGGACAAAAATTGAGAGAATGCCTGCCACATTCGGAAAATTTTTCCATTTCATATTTCTTAAGCCGGTTTTAACTGGCCGTGCTGAGTTTGGTCATCCAGCAAATCCGCCGCTTCAGCAACACAGGCAATACACCGGTGATTTCCTACGGCGCGCAGGTCTTTGCAATGAATGGAGCCAAGCCGTGCGGCAAACGCAGATTTCAATGAGTCAGCTTGTTCCGGTGCAACGAGGCATGCCGCATGCAACGCGCCGCAAAGTCCGCCCGGAGCACGACCTCCGCCGAAAGGTTTTAAATCCGCAATGGAGATTGATTTGTCGCCCGAAACCTCTCGCCAGGCGTGAAGGATGGCTTGAGCGCAATTGAGGCGGCCGGGCGATTGCCGAAACACTTTCAGGGCGCGAGTTTTCATCTTCCCGATTATTTTCCGCCCATCGCCTGTTTATCCGCACCGCAACAACTGCCGGCTTCTTTGCCGACACCCAGTTTTTTCAAGATCAATTCCAGCGGGCAGAAGTTGGTGAACGACGATTGCAGGAGATTAAAGCCGACAAACGCCGTGAACCAAAGCCAGTAAAGGCTGTGGAAATGAGCGAGCAGGAGACTGGCGAGGATAAATGTTCCGGCGAACCGGCGGACGATCATTTGTATTTTCATAAGGTTCTTTCTGGACAACCTGAATTCTTAAAGTATGATTGTATGACTATTTAGTTATATGTCAATCGCAAAAACGAAAAGGAATTTGACCGATCCGGAACTGGAGCGGGTTGCCCGGCATTTCAAGCAGTTGGGCGAAATGATGCGGCTGAAGATCCTCCAGGCGATCTGCAAAAAACCGTTGACTGTCAGCGGGATTGTCGAGGCAACGGGGGCGACGCAGGCGAATGTTTCGAAGCATTTGTCATTGCTGGCCGCCGCCGGCATCGTCACACGCGAGAAAGCCGGGCAACGCGTTTATTATGGGATGAAAGACCCTTTGACCGTCAAAATGTGCGAGTTGGTTTACACACAATTGACAAAGTCCGGATGATCAAACCAGCTTGTCCACGGAGAATTTTAATTTCCGGTCTTTAATTCGACGACATCGTGCGGAGCGGCTTCGCGCATTCCGGCGGGACTGACCCGGATGTAGCGGGCTTTTTCGCGGAGTTCTTTCAAATCTTTCGCGCCGAGATAACCCATGCCGCTTTGGATGCCGCCGATGAGTTGCGCGAGCACGCGGTCCACGGAACCGCAGGCTTCTTTGAGCGCTTCGACGCCTTCGGGGGCGACTTTTTGGGAAGGATTTTTTTCGTGGCCATAACGCGCGGCGCTGCCGGCACGCATCGCGGCGAGGCTGCCCATGCCGCGATATTGCTTGTAGAATTTTCCGCTGATTTCCACGACATCGCCGGGCGCTTCGGTGCATCCGGCAAAAATGCCGCCGCAAATCACGGCGTGAGACAGGGTTAATGCTTTCACGATGTCGCCGGATTTCGTGATGCCGCCGTCGGCTAAAATTGCGACCCGTTTCTTTTTGGCGGCTTGCGAACAGACATACAGCGCGGTCATTTGCGGAATGCCGACGCCGGCGACGATACGGGTGGTGCAGATTGAGCCGGGGCCTTGCCCGACTTTGATCGCATTCGCGCCGCAATCAGCCAGATATTCAACGCCGGCAGCGCTGGTGACGTTGCCTGCGATGAGGGGCAATTTTGGAAACGCGTCGCGCAAAACTTTGACGGTTTCGCCGACGCCTTTGCTGAAGCCGTGAGCCGTAGAAACGGCGATCACATCCACGCCGCGTTCGACGAGTGCGCCGACGTGGTTCAAAATGCGTTCACGGTCCAGTTCGCCGAACGCATTGCGTGTGGCGGAAACGGCGGCGCCACAGACGAGACGGAAGTGCGAATCCCGCGCGGGCTTGAATTGCGCGTTGCGTTCCTGCGTGATGCGCTCGATGTCGCTCAACGTGATCAATCCATGCAAATGATCTTTGTCATCCACGACGAGCAATTTATGGATGCCGAGGTGTTCGGTGAAAAATTTATCGGCACGGGCGATGGGGTCTTTGCCGAGTTCTTTTTGGTTGATGGTTTGGACTTGCGCCCGCGGCGTGAGCGCTTCGGAAACTTTCTTTTTGGCGTAGCGCGGTTTGACGACATGGCCGGACAGGAGCCCGACGAGTTTGCCTTTTTCATCCACGACCGGAAACGTTCCGAAGGCGAATTTTTTTTGTTCGATCAAATCCAAAACGTCGCCGATGAATTGGCTCGGCGAAACTTTGATGGGTTCCTGGATCAGGCCGTGGACATGGAATTTGACCCGGCTGACTTCGGAAAGTTGTTCCTTTTCCGGCAGATTATAGTGGATGAGGCCAAGCCCGCCGTTGAGTGCCATGGCGATGGCCATGCGCGATTCGGTGACGGTGTCCATGTCGGCGGAAATGGCGGGAATGTTCAGGTGCAAACGTTCCGCGAGCGTGGTGTCGAGATGTGTCTGGCGAGGGAGAATTTCCGAAAACTGAGTCGCCAGCGTGAGGTCGTCGAACGTGAGTCCAACGTGGCTGTTGGCGGGGAAAAATTTGTCCGCCGCTTGATAAAACTGATTGTCGAAACTGGAATTGCGCGTCGCTGCCATGTCAGAAAATGCCCGTGGACCGGCGCGACTGGCAAGAAAAAATTTCAGCCTTTGACGGCGAGTCTTTTGGAAGTGTCAATTTCTACAGCGCGGCCGCTTAAAATTTGGTTGATGGCGTTGACGAGCAGGGCGGGAGTGCAACCGGATTTGAGCAAGGCCAACTCTGCGCCGGCGCGAGCGGCTTCCGTGGCCAGATCGCTCATGAAGGCATTGGACAAAATAATGACCGGTGTAGTGTTTAAAACTGGGTCAGATCTGATGAATTTCAGGACATCGGCCCCGTTGATTTTTGGCATTAACAGGTCCAGCACAACGACATCCGGACGGATGGACGGCAAAATTTTCATCGCTGAAAGGCCGTCTCCCGCGGTTTCCACGTGAAAACCTTCACGAATGAACCGATGGCGGTAAGCGAATACTACAACGGGATCATCCTCAACTAATAGAATTGTCTTCACGCCGCGAAACCAGCAGCTTTTTTGCCAATTCAATCAGAGTAACCGTCAGGATGCCTCGTATGCCACGCCCAGGCCGTTGCCACGATGTCTTCCAATTTCGGAAATCGCGGCTTCCATCCCAATTCATTGACGGCTTTGGCAGCGGAAGCAACGAGCTTTGGCGGATCACCCGCTCGACGAGGTCTTTCAATGATCGGGATTTTTTTGCCCGTGATTTTTTCGCAGGTGGAGATCACTTGCCGGACGGAATAGCCGTCGCCATTTCCTAAATTGTAAAATCCGGATTTGCCCGGCGCCAGGCCGAGGATGTGCGCCTGCGCCAAATCTTTGATGTGAATGTAATCGCGGATGCACGTGCCGTCGGGCGTCGGATAATCCGCGCCAAAAATTTCGCAGTGCGGTTTTTTACCGAGCGCGACGAAAAGGACGTTTGGAATCAAATGGGTTTCGATGCGGTGATGCTCGCCGAACTGGTCGCTCGCGCCCGCGGCATTGAAATAACGGAAGGCGATGAATTCCAATTTATAAATCTGCGAATACCAGATCAGCGCTTTCTCGAACATCAATTTCGATTCGCCGTAAGGATTGATCGGGTGTTGCGGCAAATCTTCGGTCATCGGAATTTTGTCCGGCGGACCGTAAGTGGCGCAGGTGGAACTGAACACAAATTTTTTCACGCCACATTCCACGGCGGCATCGGCGAGTTTGAGCGCGTTGATGAAATTATTGTGGAAGTATTTTTTCGGGTTCGTCATGGATTCGCCGACGAGTGCGTTGGCGGCGAAGTGCATGATCGCGTCCGGTTTGGTGGATTTGACCGCGTTGAGAATATCGCCTTCGACTTCGGGCTTCGCGAAAATAAATTTGGCGCGCGCATCCACGGCGGACCGATGGCCTTCGGTCAAATTGTCATAAACCGTGACCTGATGGCCGGCATTGAGCAATTCTTCCGTGCAAATCGAGCCGATATATCCCGCGCCGCCGGTGACAAATACATTCATCCCGTCATTATGAAAGGCACGGCAGGAAGTTCAAAGTTCAAAATGGAAACGGGCTGCACGGTCTCGATTTTTTGGATCAGCCATTTGCCATCCATTTTCTCAAACGAAATGTTCAACTCCTGAATTATCGGTTCGTGCTCACGTTTGGTATTAATGCGCAATTCCGCGGTGACATCCGCCGTGGCGGATTGTTTGTCGGGCGCGACACGGACATTGATGTCCGGAAATTTCAAGGAAATGGACTTCAGAACCTGCCGCGATTGCAACGCCGCCTGCGTGATTTCTGCGCGGCCGGAAAACCGGTGTTCTTCATAGCCCGGAACGTTCACGATGATTTCGGCGTTGGTGGTGAAGAAATCGCTTACACTTTCGGCATTGGCAATTTTAATGAGACTGTTTTGGTCCGCCGAAAACGAAACATCAGTCGCGAGTTTGGTCAATTGCTTGCGGACCGCCTTTTCCGGCGATGGAAAAACAACAAACCACAGCCAGATGCCCAGGGCGATCGTCAAACCGGCCAAAATCAGTCGAACGGCGATTTTCATAATAAAAGTTTTCCGACGATGCGTTCGCGGGTGGTCCGGCCGAAGAGATGCAAATTCATCGGCATGGTCCGGTTGTCGCCGACGACGAAATATTCATTTGCCGATAATTTTTCCGCCGGCATATTCCAATCGCATTTTTCCTTTTCATACGGCTCATCGAGCGGCTGTCCGTCAATCAACACGCGCCCGTCCGCAAATGCAACCGTTTCGCCGGGAAGACCGACGACGCGTTTGAGCAGCATGTAATGGATTCCGGCGTAACGGATGCTTACGATGTCCCCGCGTTGTGGGGAATGATGCCAATACGCGAGGCGATTGATGAGATGAAAAGAATTGTCGTTGAAAGTCGGCAACATGCTGATGCCTTCGACCCGGATCGGCAAAAGGATCCGGAATCCGAAAACAATCCCGACCACGACGACCAAAATCGCCGCACGGATCAACGTGTTTCGCGGCTTGCGTCCGAAAGCGATGACGTGAAGCCAATGAGTTCGTGCTGTTGGCGTTTCAGTTTGGGATGACATTGCGCCAAAAGTTTCGGCGCATTTGTGAAATCGCGCAACTGGAAATGAAACGGATTACAATTGCGCAATCGCTTTGTCCAGCGCGGCGAACAGCGGAGCCATGGAAGCTTCCGTTTCATCGCCCATGTTGGAAATGCGGAATGTCGTTCCTTTGATTTTTCCGTAGCCGCCGTCAATCAAAAAGCCTTGGTCTTTGACGAGCTTTTGTAATTTTGCCACGTCCACGACGCGTCCGCCCGGCTTCGCGCCATTGTTGATGCAGCACAGCGTGAGCGATTCAAATCCTTTTTCGGGAAACAGATTAAAACCATTTTTCGTCGCCCAATCGCGCGTCATCTGGTTCGTCTTTTTGTGCCGCGCGTAGCGGTTTTCCAGACCTTCGGCAAAGAAATCGTCGAGCTTGGAACTTAACGCGTAAACGTGGCCGATGCTTGGCGTGCTCGGCGTCATGCTTTGCTCGGCATTCTTTTGAAACTCGAGGAAATCAAAATAATAGCCGCGATCTTTGGCGTTCGCGGCTTTTGCGAGCGCCGCTTTTGAGCAGACAAAAACGGCTGTTCCCGGCGGCAGCGCAAACGCCTTCTGCGTTCCGGCGAGCAAAACGTCAATGCCCAATTCATCAAAATTCAACGGCACGGCGCTCATCGAACTGACGGCGTCCACGATGAACATCACATCCGGATATTTCTTCTTGAGCGCGGCGATTTCGTCAATCGGCGACATCGTGCCGGTGGACGTTTCGTTGTGGATGACGGTGATGGCGTCGAATTCGCCGGTGGCCAATTTTTTATCAATCGCTTCCGCGCGGATCGGCGAACCCCAATCCACTTGCAGCGCTTCGGCTTGTTTGCCGCATTTTTTGGAAACGTCGAGCCATTTGTCCGAAAACGCGCCACACATGCAATTGAGCACTTTTTTCTGGACGAGATTGCGCACGGCTCCTTCCATCACGCCCCACGCGCTGGACGTGGAAATATAAACCAATTGCTTCGTGGAAAGCAGCTGCTGGAGCTGCGGCTGAATTTTTGCGTAAAGATCTTTGAAGCCCTGGCCGCGATGGCCGATCATCGGCGAGCAAAATGCCTTGAACGTTTTCTCGCTGACCTCAACCGGACCGGGAATATGCAATTTAACGTGCGCCATAGTTTGTGAAAGATTTCACGAGGAAAAGCCGAAAGCAAGTTTTATCGAAAGTGTCAGCGAATTTCTTTGACCAAACCGTGCTCGAGAACCACGACGCGGTTCACGTTGCTCAGGATTTCAGGGTGATGCGCGATGATGAACGTGGTGCGTCCGCGCGCCAGCCGTTCCAATGCCTGCCGCACCAGAGCTTCGCTGCTGCTGTCGAGCGCACTGGTGGCTTCATCCAAAATCAGGACGCGCGGGTCACGCAGCAATGCCCGCGCGATGGCGATGCGTTGGCGCTGGCCGCCGCTCAATTGGACTCCGGCCGAACCGATTTCCGTTTCCAAACCGCGCGGCAATCCGGCGATGAAATCTTTCGCATTGGCCGATTCGACGGCTATTTGCAGTTCCGTTTCACTGACGTTCTTTGTCCCGTAAATGATGTTTTCGCGGACGGAACCGTTGAACAAAATGGTTTGCTGGCTGACGACCGCCAGATGCCGCCGGAAGGTGCGCAAATCAATTTCGTTCATGTCCACGCCATCCAAAAAAATGGTGCCGCCGGTTGGACGATGAAATCCCGTCACGAGACTGATGAGCGTGGATTTGCCGGAACCGCTCGGGCCAACGATGCCAATGGATTCGCCGGCGTGGACATGCAAATTGATGTCCTGCAAGGCCGGTCCGCCGGCATTTGAGCCGTAACGGAAGCTGACATTTTGGAAACGAAATTCACCCCGAATTTTTTCAACGGATTTTTTGCCGCGATTTTCCTCGATGTCCGGGCTTTCCAGAATTTCGCCGATGCTGCGCAAGCCGTCGAAGCCGCGCGTGATGACCGGCAGCATGGCGTTCAATTGCATCACGGCGGCCATGATCTGGTTGAAATATCCGGCGACCAGCACAAGGTCGCCGGGCGTGAGTTTCAAATAACCGCGACAACTTGCCCAGGCGCCGAGCGTGAGACCGATGAGATTGAACAGCATCAAAACCACCCAGCCCGTCGCGCCGAATAATCCGGCGGTTTTATCGAATTTTCGCGCGGCGCTGCGCACATTGCCAAATTGATTTTCGACGCGGGCGATTTCAGTATCTTCGGCGGCGTGCGCACGCGTGATGGGAATCATTGAAATCATTCCCAGCACGAGTGAATTCATGCCTTCGATTTCTTTGCGCAAGGATTCATTGTGCCGTCGCATTTTGTCCGCGAGCAAATGCCGCACGAGCCAGATCAAGGGAACAAACAAGATGAAGACCGGCACGAACACCGGCATCCGCCAGGCGGTGACGGCGAGCGCCACGACAATCGTCACACTCGCGAAATAGCCGATGTCTACCAATTGCCGGCTCATCATTTCGATGGATTCGACATCGCGCAACACTTTGGTCTGCAATGCGCCCGTGTCGGTGCGGTTGTGATAACCGATGCTCAACATTTGCAGCCGCCGGACCAGCGCCGAGCGCAGGCGCACTTCCGCGCTGCGGCAGGCGCGGCTCAGGAAATCCACATAAACCATGGCCGAAGGAATGTTTTGCACGATGGCAATCCCGCCGACGATGGCATTGACGCAAATCCATTTTGTGCCATCAGCGACCGGATGAGCCACGAGGTCGATGATATTTGCGGTGATCACCGGCAGCACCCAAACAGGACTGGCTTTGAACAAATAGGCGAAGAGCGCGGCAAAGACGCTGCGCCGTTCCGGCCAATATAAATTCAGCAGCGTGCGCCACGGATTGCCGGTGTAAAAATTGGCTTCTACGGGGTCAAGTTGCATTTTCGGCGGAGGGAATCTTGATTCAACCGGCTGTGGTCGTCCAATGCAATGCGTTCCGCACCAGCTTCTGAAATTCCGGATGCCGCCACATTTCCGGCGTGTGTCCCGGCGTCAAAACACAAACCCGGCCATCGCCGATATTCAGCATCCAGCCGGCGGGCTGAATTCCGTTTGACGAACGCGATCGCAAAAAGATTTCTGAATGTTCGTCCAAACGCACGAAGTAATGTTCGTCCGGCGCGGAAAAACTTTCCATGTCCGCAGCCACAGGATTTTTTCCCAACGGCTCCAACGTCACCGCGCAAATTTCCGGATGCCCGATAAAAGCGCCGCCGAGCAAATGATGGAGTTTCGGCAAATGGTCGTAGCGGGAAACACCCGCGTGGATTGCCAGCAATCCTCCGCCGCGTTTCACAAAACCGGCCAGATCATGTTCGGCATCGGATTTCAGCCACGGTTGATTTTCGGAAATGATATTGGCGCGGGCGATGACGGCTAAATCAAAATCCTTCAAAAGTTGGGCCGATGGCAGGCGGTCGTTTTGCGGAAATTCAAATTCAAACTCATCGGCGCAAAAGTTTGCCAATTCCTGCCGGATCAATCCGGCGGGATGCCAGCAGTCTCCGCAGAAGACAATGGCGCGCGATTTCATTGTTTCGATTATCTTATCCGTTGCCTTCGCCGGGGAAACGCCCCGAATAGTTTCCCTGTAAACCGGCTGATATTGTTTTGAATAGATTTTTGACCGTTGCTGTCTATTTAGATAGGCTTGGCAGCCTGAACATGTCTTGTCGTTTGTCGCAAATCAAAATGCCGTTGTTTGCCGCCATTGCCGGCGCGGCGGTTTGCTGCATCCACGCGCAGGACAATACAGCCGCGCCAAATGGCCCGGCAGATGAACCGATCATTTTTTCGCAGCCGGGAAATGCGGCCACGGCCGCGCCGCAATCGCCGGACGCCGCGCGCGCTCCATCGGCGACAACGCCGATCGCGCCGCAATTTTTCAATTCACATCTGCCCGAGCCGTCGCTTCAGCAAAATATCCAGCCGCAGCAAACGGCGCCGCAGGACAAAAACATTTGGACGCTGATGACGCCTGCGGAAATCCTGGGCGTCGAACCACCGGAAAAAGCGATGCGCTCGGAACAGCAAAAAGCTTACGACGAGGACCGCGAAGGCCGCACGCCGCTGGAACGGTTTATGAAACGCCAGGCGGATGCTCAGGCCGTCGCCGCGACGAATGGCACGGGCGGACAGACGTTCACAGAACAATGGGATTTTTCCCGGGCGGAAAACAAGTCGCAACTGCCGGGCGAATCGTCGCTGTCCGGCCGGGAAAAAAGCGCCGCCGACTTTTTGAATAATTCATTGAACGAATGGTCGGCGCATCCGCAAAAAAATGGCGGCCGGAATCAATTTACGCCGCCAAAATCGATGGAGAAAACCGCGAACGCCAGGCAAATGATGACCGTTCAACAATTCAGCCAATTGCTTGCGCCTTTCCAAAGTCAGGACGCGGCGCCAAAAGGTTCCGCCATGCCGGCGCTGGAAAAAATCAATTCAGACAAAGAGTCGATCGTGGATCCGAATTTGCAGCCGCAGCCGCTGTTCAATCCGGTCGGGAATTCTTACAAACCGATCCAGAGCAATATTTCCAAACCGGTGGGAATCCAGCCGTTGCCGACGCTTACTTCGCCAGTCGTGCCGTCGGTTGCCGCGCCGGCGTGGGCGCCCAAACCGCCGCCGTGGCATTCGCAGGCGCCTCAGCCGTTCGCGATTCCGCAAAGACAATTTTAGCGCCGATAATTTGCACGGTTGCTTCCGCAAGCCCTCACGGATTTTCCTGTGCAATCACGATCATCGAATTAATCCGCATCGCCAGCGCGGTGAAAATGATGAACCTTAAAACAAGCGTAATTCGGCGAACAAGGAATTGTCATTGCGAGAAATGCTTTAATCGCTACGATGACTGCAATGATTTTGCGCGGTTTAAAAATCGGTTTCGGTTTGCTCCTGCTGTTTCTGTCCACGGCGGTTTTCGCGCAGAATTATTCCATCGGCTGGCATAAAATTTCCGGCGGTGGCGGCACGAGCACGAATTCACAATACAACGTTGCCGGAACGATTGGCCAAACCGATGCCGGGAACACGATGACCGGGGGAAATTATTCTTTGACCGGCGGCTTCTGGAGTTTCATTTCCGTGCTGCAAATGCCTGGCGCGCCGCAATTGAACATTTCTCATTCGGGAAATACAGTCACCGTCTATTGGCAGAACGTTTCCGGCTGGAATTTGCAGCAAAATAATGATTTGTCGCAGACGGCCAATTGGTCGCCGAGCAGCGGCATCACTACGAGCAACGGGACGAATTATCTGCAAATCGTTTCGCCATCGGGAAATTTCTTTTTCCGGCTGCAGCAGCCATAATTTCGGTTGCTCAATTTCGCTTCCGGCACAAAAATAGGCGCATGAAAACCATTCTTCCCGTCGTTTTCGCTTTGGCATTTATTGCTTCCTCGTTCGCCCAAACAAATACCAATTCAGCGCCGCGCGTTGTGCTCACATTGTCCGCTCCGGCCGCCGCGATCACCGCGCCGATGGTTTTGACGAATGGCTATTTATTTTTGCCGGGCGGGAGCGAATCGGTTGGCGGTGGCGGCAAGGCAGTTTTCAATTTCACCGTCACCAACGCGGGAGATTACGTCATCACCGCGGTCGTCAATGCTCCGGGCGAAGATCAAAATTCGTTTTTTATCAATGTGGATGCCATGCCGGATGACACAATGATTTGGGACATGGACATGACGGACGGATTTCAGGAACGCACCGTGAGCTGGCGCGGCAATGGCGACGCGAATTACGACGAAATTTCTCCGAAAAAATTTTTCCTGACCGCCGGAGCGCACAAACTTTTTATCATCGGCCGCGAGCCGACCGAACTGAAAAGTATTTCCATCTGTCTCATAAAATGATTTTTATCGCCAATCGCCATCACCTGAAATGATGAATTTACTTTCGTCCCGCGCGAACGTGTGTTAAAGAGTTTTCATGCGCCGTATCTATTGGATTGTTTTTGGCCTATGCCTTTGCGTTTTGCCGCTGCCTGCGGAGACATTGCAGCTTGCTGATGGAAATTCATTGACGGGAGATATCATCAACTTCAACGACAATGGCATGACGCTCCGAACGCCTGCCGAAACCTACACCAACGTTTTTTGGACGAAGCTTTCGCAGGAAACGCTCAAGCAATTGGCGAAAAATCCGAAAATGACGGCGATGGTTGAGCCGTTCATCGAAACGCCGCCTGCCACTCGCGCGAAGAAGGCGGAGATTCAGGTGCATGACGTCAACCGCATCAAAAATCCTCCGGCACAATCTATTATTGGTGCGATGTTTTCATCATCGGTTGGGATCATTTTGATCCTGCTGATTTATGCGGCGAACATTTACGCCGGATTTGAAGTGGCAATTTTCCGCGCGCGTCCCATCGGCATGGTCATGGGTATTTCCGCCGTGCTGCCGGTTTTGGGGCCGATCCTTTTCCTTTCCATGCCGACCTATGTCCCGCCCGCGCCAGTGGACGAAACTGTGCCGATGGAGCCGCAGCAATTCATCGTTCCCGGGCAGGCGCCCGCGGCTGGTGAAGCCCACGCGACGGCCGCGCAGTGGCAGGCCGCATCCGAAACATCATCGCAAGCCGGCGCTCAGGTGGCGGAACAACCAAAGGCGCCGCCGCAGGTTTTTCAGCGTGGACAATTCACGTTCAACAAACGCTTTTTTGAGACAAAATTTTCCGGCTACTTCGGCATGGCGCGCACCGGCGAGGCAAAGAACTTTGATTTGTTCGTGCGCACTGCCGCGGGCATGTTTCAGGTCAACCGCGTCACGCGCATCACTGCCAACGACGTTCATCTGGAAACCATGCAGGGCGGAACCGTCCGCGAAATCATGGCGCCGTTCGCTGATATCCAGGAAATTCAACTACGTCCCAAGTGAAATACCGAAGCATCCTCTTATTTGGCGCGCCCGGTTCGGGCAAAGGAACGCAGGGAAAAATTCTCGGCACGATCCCGCATTTTTTTCATTGCTCGTGCGGAGACGTTTTCCGCAATCTGCGGGTGGAAATGCCGATCGCAAAAGTGTTCCTCGATTACTCCAGCCGCGGACAACTGGTGCCGGACGAGCCGACGGTCAAATTGTGGCGCGAATCCATCGAGAAAATCACGCACATCGGACAATTCCAACCGAAGACCGACACGCTGGTGCTCGACGGCATTCCCCGCAATTTGAAACAGGCAAAAATGCTGCGCAATACGCTCGATGTCGTCGGCGTTTTTTATCTCAAATCGAACAACGAGGAAAACCTCATCGCGCGGATGCAACGTCGGGCGCTCAAGGAAAACCGGCTGGACGACGCTAATTTAGAAACGATCCGCGAGCGTTTTGCGACTTACGAACGCGAAACGAAGCCGGTGTTGAATTTCTACGGAAAAAAATTGGTCCACAAAATCAGTGCCGACCAACCGCCGGCAAAAGTGCTTGGCGATATCTTGCGGTTTCTCGTGAAGAAATAATTACGCCGTCGCGACCAATTGCCGCAACACGAAAGGCAAAATGCCGCCGTGCTGGTAGTAATCAATTTCAATCGGCGTATCAATCCGGCATTTTACAGAAACGTTTTCTGTTTGGCCGTTGGCTCGCGTGATCTTCAAAATCAAATCCTGCTGGGGTTTTAAACCCGCGCCGAGGCCGAGAATGTCGAACGTTTCTGCCCCGTCCAACTTCAACGTCTGCGCGCTCACGCCATCCTTGAATTGCAATGGCAAAACGCCCATGCCGACGAGATTGCTGCGATGGATGCGTTCGAAGCTTTGGGCGACGACGACTTTGACGCCGAGCAAATTTGTTCCTTTTGCCGCCCAATCGCGCGATGAACCGGTGCCGTATTCCTGACCGGCAAAAACCACGAGCGGCATTTTTTGCGCCGCGTATTTCATCGCCGCGTCATAGATCGGCAATGGTTCGTCGTTGAATTTCGTCACGCCGCCTTCGACGCCGGGAACCATGAGATTCTTGATGCGCACATTGGCGAACGTGCCGCGCGTCATCACGCGGTCGTTGCCGCGGCGCGAGCCGTAACTGTTGAAATCTTCCGCGCTGACGCCGTTTTCAATCAGATATTTTCCGGCCGGAGACGATTTCTTGATGGAACCGGCCGGCGAAATGTGGTCGGTCGTCACGCTGTCGCCGAAAATTGCCAGCGCGCGGGCATTTTTGATTTCACGGATTTCGCCCGGTTTCATCGAAAAATTTTCGAAGAAGGGCGGCTCCTGGATGTAAGTGGATTTTTTGTCCCACTCGTAAACATTGCCGGTGCTGGACGGGATTTCATTCCATTTCGGATTTTGCGCGGCAAAATCTTTGTAAAGCTTGCGGAAAACGTCCGGCTGCAATGCCGTTTGCATCTGGTCACGGATTTCCTGAAGCGTCGGCCAGATTTCCTTGAGCATGACCGGCTGGCCGTTCTTGTCGTTGCCGAGCGGTTCATTGCTCAGGTCAATGTTCACGCGGCCGGCGAGCGCGAAGGCGACGACGAGCGGCGGCGACATCAGGAAATTGGCTTTGATATTCTGATGCACGCGCGCTTCAAAATTGCGATTGCCGGAAAGAACGGACGCGGCGACCAGATCATTTTTCAAAATCGCATCGTCAATTTGCGCGGCCAGCGGACCGGAATTGCCGATGCAGGTCGTGCAGCCGTAACCAACGAGATTGAAACCGAGCGCATCGAGATATTTTTGCAATCCCGCTTTGGCCAGATAATCGCTGACGACACGCGAGCCGGGCGCGAGCGATGTTTTGACCAGCGGATTGACACTCAAGCCGCGTTCGACGGCCTTTTTCGCAAGCAAACCGGCCGCAAGCATGACGCTTGGATTGCTGGTATTCGTGCAGCTCGTGATGGCGGCGATCAAAACCGAGCCGTGACGGATTTCGCCGCCGCACGTTTTGCTGTCGCCGTGAACGGCATCGGGCGTCGGGCGATTGTTCGCCATTTCCAATTCCGTCGCGGGATTAGTGTTATGCGCTCTCGCTTCTTTATCCGAAACCGGTTCCTGGCTGCCGCCGCCGGAGCTGTCACCATTGTGACATTCCACATGAAATGTTTTGCCGAGCGCATCGGCGGTTTTGCCAAAGCCGTTTTCCGTGACGGGTTTTGAAAAGGCCGAATTGAATTCCTGTTTCAATTTCGGCAATTCAATCCGGTCCTGCGGTCGTTTCGGGCCGGCAACGCTGGGAACGACGCTCGCCAGATCCAATTCCAATTCCTGCGAGTATTGAATTTCACCGCGCTTCGGAATGCCGAACAGATTCTGCGCGCGATAATAATTTTCGTAGAGCTTGCAATGTTCTTCGCTGCGGCCGGTGGCGCGGAGATAATTCACACATTCGGCGTCAATCGGGAAAAATCCCATCGTCGCGCCATATTCCGGCGCCATGTTGGCGATGGTCGCGCGGTCCACGACGGGCAATGCCGCCGCGCCGGGTCCGAAAAATTCCACGAATTTTCCAACGACTTTCGCTTTGCGCAACATTTGCGTGATGGTCAGCGCCAAATCGGTCGCGGTGACGCCTTCGCGCAAACTGCCGGTCAAATGAACGCCCACGACATCCGGCGTGAGGAAATAAACCGGTTGGCCGAGCATTCCGGCTTCGGCTTCGATGCCGCCGACGCCCCAGCCGACAATTCCAAGGCCATTGATCATGGTCGTATGCGAATCTGTGCCGACCAAAGTGTCCGGATAATAAACGCCGTTCGCTTCGAGCACGCCTTTGGCGAGATATTCAAGATTGACTTGATGAACAATTCCGATTCCCGGCGGCACGACTTTGAAGGTGTCGAACGCTTGCATTCCCCATTTGAGAAATTGGTAACGCTCGCGATTGCGCTGGAATTCAATTTCGAGATTTTGGCGCAGCGCATCGGCGGTGCCGGCGAAATCCACTTGCACGGAATGGTCCACGACCAGATCCACGGGCACGAGCGGCTCGATGATTTTCGGATTTTTGCCGAGGCGCGCGACAGCGGAGCGCATCGCTGCCAGGTCCACGAGCAGGGGAACGCCGGTGAAATCCTGCAACACAATGCGTGCGACGACGAACGGGATTTCCGCGGTGCGGGTTTCGGTCGGTTTCCAATTGGCCAGTTCTTTGACGTTGGCTTCGGAGACTTTTTTGCCGTCGCAATTGCGGAGGATGGATTCGAGGACGAGGCGGATCGAAATGGGCAGTTTCGATATATTGCCGACGCCGGCTTTTTCCAAGGCGGGCAGGGAATAAAAATTTCCGCGTTTGCCGTTGCCGGAATCAAATTGTTGCAGCGAATTGAATAAATTGTGCGATGCGCTCATGTCAATTAAAGCGAATGAAAATGAAGGCGAAGTGCCGACGTGTCAAGCACTCGGCTTTTGTCATTTGCGCGGGCTTTTCTTTTTGGCGAGTCTGCGCAAGGTATCATGAATTTCCTTGAGCTTGGGTGGTTTGCTTAAAACCGCATCAATATTCGGCGTGGGCGTGCCATCTTCTTTGAGCAACGCGCCCCAGCCGGTGAGCATGATGACCGGCACATCCGGCGATTCGCGCTTGATGACGGCCGCCACCTGTCGTCCGTCGAGGTTGGGCATGCCTAAATCCGTGATGATGGCGTCAAACGGCTCGTTACGTTCTTGCGCCGCTTGAAAAGCCGCCAGGCCCGATTCGCCGCCGTCGGCTGTCTCAATTTTATGACCGTCCTGTTCGAGCATTTCTTTGAGCAGTTCGCGCACCAGCGGTTCGTCGTCAATGCACAAAATGCGCAGTGACGGCAATTTCCCATTGCGCTGAAGGTTCCCGGTATCCGACGTCGCGATGGCGCGGACGGGAAAAAACAGCCGGATGGCCGTGCCTTTGTCCGGTTCGCTTTCAATTTCAATATCGCCTTCATGCCGTTCGACAACGCCGTAAACCATCGCCAGTCCCAGGCCGGTTCCATGGCGTCCTTTCGTGGAAAAAAACGGTTCAAGACAACGCCGCCGCGTCTCTTCATCCATTCCGACGCCCGTGTCGCTGACCTCCACCACGGCGAAATTCATGCGCTGGTTGTTATGGCGCGTCGAAGGCCGCTCATCCGCCCGCGTGCGGACGGTGATGGTTCCGCCTTGGGGCAATGCATCCACCGCGTTGATGATCAAATTCGTCAACGCTTCGCGCACTTCGCTTTCGATGCCGATAAAATCCGGCAGAGCCGAATCAAAATCCATTTTCATCTGGATGCTCACGCCCCGGCCCTGCGAAATATCGCGCCAACGCGGCCGCGTCATATCCACCACCTGCGTGGCAATCTTGTTCAAGTTGAGCGTCAGCAACGATTCCCGCTCGTCACGCGGCCGATAAAATTCGCGCAAGCCCGAGACGATATGGGCGATATCCTCGCCTGCCGTTTTGATGTAACCGAGATGGCGCAAGGTATCTTCGCGCAAATTCTTTTCATTTTTGGCGATCAAATCGGCGAAGCCGACGATGGGCGAGAGCGCGTTATTGATGTCATGCGCCACGCCGCTGGCCATTTGGCCGAGAGCTTTGAGCCGTTCCTGTTGCGTGATCACCTGTTGCGTTTGGCGCAAGTCATTGTAAGCCTTTTGCAGATCCTGATATAATTGCGCCTGCCGCACCGCCGTGGAAATGTGCGCGCTTAAGCCGCGGATGAAATCGCGCTCTGCTTCGCTAAAGCCGTCAGCCTGACGCCGCAACAAAACGATTATGCCAAAGACTTTTTCTTCCACGACCAGCGGCACGCCCACGGCAGAGAGCAAGCCCAGTTGCGCCGTCTTTTGCGCCATTTCGGAGGAGACACTGCGCTGATCCGGCACATAAACCATTTTGCTTTTGGTGCAATCGCGAAAAAGCGTTGCGTTTACTGCCACGACCTTCGGAATTCCCAGTTCGTCGGCGATGAGCCGGCTTCGCGACGCCCGCGCCATCGTGATAAATGTGTCCGTCTCCGCGTCATACCGGTAGGCGCTGCTGTAATCCACCGGCAAATGATCCTCCAACTGCTGCAACACTACCATGATGATGCTGTCGAAATCCTGGCGCGCGGAAACGGCGTATGTGATCTGGTTCAACAGGCTGATCCGCGCGATCTGTTGTTGCAACGATTCTTCCGCCCGTTTGCGTTCCGCGATCTCCATTTGCAAATCCTGCGTCCGGCTCCACACCCGCCGTTCCAATTCCTCATTCGCCGCGTGCAATGCCTGGTCCCGCTCCTGGATCTGGCCTAACATCTCGTTGAAATCATCCGTCAATTGCCCCAGTTCATCCGCTGTTTTCCGTTGTGCCCGGATTGAAAAATCTTTCCGGGCCGATACCACCTTGGCCGTCTTGGCCAGATGCAAAATCGGGCGCGTGATGATTGCCTGGAGCTGCTTCGCGAAAACGTAGGTGATTGCCAGCGACAACAGCATAAAGAGAAAAATGATCTTCAGGTAATCCTTCAACTGCGAATAAAACGCCTCCAGATCACATTCAAGATAGATCGCGCCGTCCTCGTTGGGAAATTTTTGGAAACCGGCCAATTGATTCCGCCCAAAATCGAACGTCCATCCATTGCCGCCCGGTTTGCCCGGCAAATCAAAAACCGCTTGGTCCCGGTAGTAAAATGCAAATTGATTCGTTCCCTGGTAAATGCACGCCGCCACGTAGTCCTTCTTTGCCGTCAGCGAATTCTTGAGGATCTCCGTGGCCGCATCTTTGTCCGAATACGTCAACGCCGCCGAACATTCATTCCCTATCACCTCCGCCTCCGTGGATAAGTCCGTCACCATCCGCTGCCGCACTGTGCTCAACTGATACCCCACAAATCCCCCGCTCACCAACAACAACGCCAGCGCGCTGCTGGCCATCGTGATCAGCGTCAGCTTCCTCTTTATAGAAACATCTCGCACAGGAAACACGGCTTGGCGTCAATCCCGCCGGTGGGGGATTTTCTGGCCAGCATAAGCAGTTTGGAGCTGATGTTCAACCCGGCATCTTTGGCGGCCACGGCATTGATGGCAAAGCGGATGTGTCCGGCTTCCTGAAGGAATTGGATGACGCCGCCGTTGGCGGTAAAATCGGGCATATCGCTCACGGTAAGCACGCCTTGCAGTCCGTTGAGCAGGGTGGGGACATCGGCTTTTTTGAGCGATTTACTGATGAATACGATGTGGCAGTTTCTGAGGTCGGCGGTAAAGGTGACTTTGCGCACGCGCAGGGGATGGCCGTTGATGATGCCAATCTTGGCGGCGGTGGCGGCAAGGTAGCCGTCAAAGGGATCATCGCCAAAGACGCCAATGATAATGGGGGAATTTTTTTCGGCAAAGGCGTTGGTGGGCCATTCCACGAATTTGGCAAAGTTGCAGAGGAAGGCGGCTTTGACTTCGTATTCGGGCAATGATTGCCCGCTGTCATCCTGGGCGGCGCAGGAAACGGGCGAGAGGAATTGCCACAGGGCAAAGAGAATAGTGAAGCCGGCGGCGAGCCGTTGCGGGAATTTCCAGCGGCTGAATTCCCAGCGGCGCGGCGTGGCGTCCGGCGTTTGAATTCGTGGCTTTAAATTCTTCATTTTCCTCAAAATTTAACGGTGATCTTGCCGTAAATGCTGCGCGGAATTTCGTTCATCAATCCATCGGTTGTCCCGACAAACGAGGGTCCGTATTCGGGATGACGGTTGTGCAGTAGATTTTGGCCGACGATGGCGACCTCGACGTTTTTGCTGATTTGCCATGCCAGGCGCGCGTCCAGCTCAAAATAGCCTTCCACGGAATAGGCCGGAACGGCATCCACGTAACGCAAAGCGGTGTCGAATTTGATGTCATGCGGCAAATCGAGGGCCGAGCGGAGAAGGAATTGGTTTTGCGGACTGGAGCCTTCGATGAGTTTGACGCCGGCTTCATCGGAATAAGCGAGGTGATCCATGCGGGCATGGAGATTGACCTCCTGCAAAGTGTAGGAAGGAATGAGCCGCCACCAATCGGTGACGCGCCACGTGGCAGAGACTTCGCCGCCCCAGGAATTGCCGTAGAGATTGTTCCCGAGTTTAAGCCGCAATGGCGGCACGAGCGGCGAGGACAAATCGGCGCTGCGGATGTGATCGTAGTCGTTGTAAAAGACTGAAATGTCGAACGAAAGCTTTTCGAGCGGTTGCACCCGATAACCTGCTTCGTAGGCAATCAGTTCTTCCGATTCAAGCGTGCTGTTCCCGGTGGTGGTGGTGGGCAGGTAAACGCCGGGGCCGACTTGTTGGGATTGGTTTAACGTAACGGCTTCATCGGAACGCGAGGGCATGCGCACGGCGCGGGAAATGGCAGCCCAGAAAGTCTGCTTCTCCGTGGGCGTGTAGCGCGCGCGTATCCCGGGCTCATATTCAAATCCGGTGTAGTCGTTGCCTTCAAATTTGCTGCCAATCGTCACGCTAAACCGGTCCGGCACGATGTCGATTTCATCCTGCAAAAATGCACTGTAAAGGTTGATGGTGTCGCTTACGGGATTGAAAGAGACGGTAGAGCTGTTCCGCTCGGAATCGTGCGACACGCGGTATTCCAATCCCCAGATGAATTGGTTCCAGTTGTTGATGGCAAATTGATTTTGCAGGGTCAGATCAAATTGATTGCGATTTTCATGGAAGATCGGCGCATCGCGCTCGGTGTGATCGTAGGAGCCCTGAATTTGCAGGTTGGCGGTATCGGAAAAAGTGTGCGTCCAACGGCCCACGGCATCTGCTCCGCGCAGGTCCTGCCCGCTGTCATCCACGCCGCTGAATGTCGGCGGCACCGGGCTGAAGGTCTGGAAGACATTGTCAAAACTTCCGGCGTAACCATTGCCTTCAAACATCACGGCATCGTCCGGCGTGGCGGTCCAATCGGCACGAAAACCCATGCGGCCGATCATCCACGAGTTTTCCGCGTCATCGCCGTTGGGTAGATCCGCGCTGTCATGCGCTTCGTAACCGGCATAGATACGATAGAATAAATCGTCGCCGATCTTATCGCCGAACCGGACATTGGCGAATCCCAGGTCCACGTTTCCGCCGCCGGCGTTGAACAAAACGCCCTGTGTGTCGGCGGCATTTTTCGAGATGATATTGATGACGCCATTGACGGCATTGGCACCCCACAACGTCGCGCCCGGCCCGCGAACGACCTCAATGTGGTCGATGTTATCGAGCATCGTTCCTTCTTCGGCGTCCCAGGTGACTCCCGAAAAAAGCGGGGTATAAAGCTGGCGTCCGTCTTCAAGCACGAGCAATTTGTTGGCGAACACGTCGTTGAACCCGCGAGAGCTGATGGCCCATTGGCCGGAATCCACCTGCGCGACGTCTAAACCGGGCACCAGCCGCAAGGCTTCCGGAATGTTCATGGCGCCCGAGCGTTTAATATCGTCCGCCGTTAACACGGAAACTGCGGCAGGCGTTTTTGAAACGGATTCGGTGGGGCCGAGGATGGTGACCTTGATATCCATCAATTGCTCGATAGAGAGGGAGGAGATGTCATTGGTCACGGTGTCGGAATCTGTGCCGTGCGCCGCCGCGCTGGAAATGAAAAGAGCCGCGGCAAAAGATAGTTTAACGGGAAGGTTTGGACGCCTTTGCACAAAACGATTTAGGTCTAAATACTTCATATTCAAGCCTGAATATGGGTAATCGTAGCAGATACGGTTCCATGACGGAAGCCGGAATTCACTGTGGAAATCTCAAATAGCAGTTGCCACGGTCATTTTTTCTGATAGTTTACACATCCCTTTTGCCAAATTGGCTTAAGGAAAAACGGTTTCAATCGCATCAAGTGAATGCAACGTTTGCAAAGGCGGAAACCACAACAACATCAAACTCAATCCCGTGTTCCGCGGGATGCTTCGGAAAAATTCCGGAGTTTTAACCAAAGGAAATATGTTAAGTATTGGCGTAAAAGAACTGTTGGATTCAGGCGTCCATTTCGGACACCAAACGAAGCGTTGGAACCCCAAGATGAAGCCGTTCATCTTCGACGCGCGCAACGGCATTCACATCATCAACCTTTCGAAAACCGTCGAGCAGCTCGAAGCCGCATGCGATTTTCTCTCGACGACCGTTCGCAAGGGCGGAAAAGTCATTTTCGTCGGCACCAAAAAACAGGCGCAGCAATGCGTTAAAGATACCGCGAAGGAATGCGGACAATTTTACGTCGTCGAGCGCTGGCTCGGCGGCACGCTCACGAATTTCAACACGATCAAAACCTCCATCAAACGTCTCAAGGAAATTGAGAAGATGAACGAGGACGGTTCCATCAACAATTACGTCAAACAGGAACAAGCCGTCATCCGCCGCGAGGAAGCGCGCCTGCACAAGTATTTCGACGGCATCCGCGGAATGGACAAACGCCCCGCCGCGATGTTCGTCGTGGACATCAAGCGCGAACACAACGCCGTAGCCGAAGCCCGCAAATTGAAAATTCCCATCGTCGCGCTCGTGGACACCAATTGCGATCCCGATCTCGTGGATTATCCGATCGCTGCGAACGACGACGCCATCCGCTCCGTGCGCATGATCATGGCCACCATCGGCCAGACCATCACGCAAGCCGGCGCGGAATTTGAATCCAAACGCTCGCGCAAACCCGGCGAAAACGGCGAGAAATTTGAATCTGAGCAAGCCGTGGAAGTTGCTGCCGGCGATGACCCGACCACACCGGAAAGTTCTCCGGCCTGAAAATAGTTGTGAGTTTTAAGTTTTGAATTCTGAGTTGAATCGCTCGAATTCAAATTTTGTGAAACTCATAACTCAAAATTCAACATTTAAGAATTTATGGCTGAAATTACTGCTGCAAATGTAGGCAAGCTGCGCGAAATGACCGGCGCAGGTATGATGGATTGCAAAAAAGCGCTGACCGAAGCCGGCGGCGATCTGGACAAAGCCGTCGATTTTCTCCGCAAAAAAGGCGCGGCCACGGCGTCCGTCAAAGCCGCCCGCGATGCAAAAGACGGCGCGATTGCCCAATACATCGCTCCGAATGGAAAAATGGGCGTCCTCGTCGAGGTCAACAGCGAAACCGATTTTGTCGCCCGCAACGAAACCTTCCGCGCGTTTTGCGACGACGTCGCCAAACGTTACGCGACCGAAGCCAATCCCGATTTGGAAGCCGAACGCCAGGCGATGGTCGCGAAAATCCGCGAGAACATCAAAATCGCGCGTCATGCCAAAATGGAAGTCAGCGGCAACGGCATGATTGCCGGCTACATCCACACCGGCGCAAAAGTCGGCGTGCTCGTTGAAGTCGGCGCGGGCAAAGCCGAGACCGAGGCGAAAGAAGAATTCAAGCAACTCGTCAAAGACATCACGCTGCAGATCGCGGCCGGACATCCGCACGCAGTTTCCCGCGAACAGGTTCCGGCGGACGTGATCGCCAAAGAACGCGACATCGCCGCGCAATCCGATCGCTTGAAAGGCAAACCGCCGCAGGCGCTGGAAAAGATTTTGGCGGGCGTGCTCGACAAATTTTTCCAGACCTACTGCCTCGTGGACCAGGGCTTCGTGAAACGCAATTCCGAAGTCAGCGTCAAGGAACACGTCGCGCAGGTCGGCAAACAACTCGGCGATGAAATCACCATCCGCCGTTTCGTCCGTTTCCAGGTCGGCGAAAGCGCGTAAGTTATTGTAGCAGCGGACGTGAGTCCGCTCAAAATTGAAGGCGTCCAGCGATGGATGCCTTTATTTTTTATGCTTCCGGTGAAAAACTACTACAGCACAAGCCGGAATAATGGTGGCTAGCGAGGTGACTGTCCAAATGCAAAACCAAAGTAAGGGCGATTTACCACCTTCTTTTGGATTGATCCAAAATTCATAGGTGAATGCGGCCTTTCCTGCGATAAAAATCGGAGACCAAATAAGTGCAATTAACGACGCAGTTAATGCGCCAGCCAGAATAGTTCCCGAGGAGATTTTCTTGTTCCGGGCGATTCGCCATTGGCAAATTGTGGCAGTCAAAGGAATTGCTATTATTGCGGCAAAGATAAAATAAAGTATTTCATTTGCCTGCATTAACGGACACTAATGTTTCATTTTATTTTTGTCCAGACGGCTTTGATTTGACTTTCACTTCCAACGGCGTCTAATTCCTTCCGCGTGAGTTTGTCCGAATACATTTTGCTCGCGGCCAGTTCGCTCTTCGTCATTGTGGATCCGCTGGCGACCGCGCCGGCATTTCTCGCCATGACGCCGAACGATTCTGCGTCGCAACGATTGCGCACCGCCAAAATCGCCTGTTGCACATTGGCGGTCGTGCTGCTCGCATTTGCCTTTGCCGGAACGTTTATCTTCAAAATTTTCGGTATCACCATGCCGGCATTTCAGATCGCCGCGAGCATCGTGCTGCTCATCATCGCATTGGACATGTTGCGCGTGCAACGCTCACGCGTGCAGGAAACAAGCGAAGAAAAATTGGCCGGTTCGGAGAAAAATGACATCGCCATCACACCGCTGGCGATTCCCATGCTCGCCGGGCCGGGCGCGATTTCCACTACAATTCTCCTGCAACATCAGGCGCAGACGATTCCGCAATACATCGCGCTCTATTGCTGCATCGTTGGCGTGGCGCTGGCGAGTTATTTGATTTTCCGGCTGGCCGTTCGCGGCGCGAAATGGCTCAACCCGATTGTGATGAGCATCGCGATCCGCGTGATGGGTTTGGTCCTCGCCGCCGTGGCGATTCAATTCATGCTGAACGCCATCCGCGAATTTGCGGTGGAAATTTTTCCGGCAAAATAAATCGGACTTCTCAAAATCAATCGAAGCAGCGACAATCAACGTATGGCAAATGGATTACAAATTGAAAAGTTGATTGCTGGAAACGGTGCGACGCCGAAAAAAGGCGACACGGTCACGGTGCATTATATTGGCACGTTCACCGACGGCAAAAAATTCGACAGCTCGGTGGATCGCGATGAGCCGTTTGCATTTGTTCTCGGCGAAGGACAAGTCATCGCCGGCTGGGACATTGGCGTTGCGCAAATGAAAGTGGGCGACAAGGTGAAACTGACGATTCCGCCGGAACTCGCTTACGGCCGCGACGGTTATCCGGGAGCGATTCCGCCGAATTCCACGTTGATCTTCGAAGTGGAATTGCTTTCGGTCGGTTGATTTCCTCCGGTTTAAGTCAATTTCCAGACGCGATGAACAAGCGTGTTCTTGTTAAAAAGATCATTTCCCGTCTTACGGAAGAATTGAGCGTTTATTTCCGAGCGGCCAATGCTTCGCGTGCCGAAGCGACGCACGAACAAAACAAAGCCGAAAGCAAATATGACACGCGCGGGCTGGAAGCTTCTTATCTCGCGCGCGGCCAATCAAAACAGGCGGCGGAATTGGAAGCGGCGATTGCGGAATTTGAAAATCTAAAAATCGGAAAATTTGCGGATGGCGATAAAATTGATATCAGCGCGCTCGTGGAATTGGAAACCGGTGCGGAAAGATTTTTTTATTTTATCGGTCCGCGCGCCGGCGGCACCGAAATTTTGCAGGACAAAAAAGAAATTCTCGTCATCACGCCGCAATCTCCGTTGGGACAGCAAATCATCGGACGCAAAGCCGGTGAGAAATTGCAATTGAACATCGGCGGCGCGGTTCAATCGTCGCGAATCGTCAGCGTTGAATAGTTTTTGAAACTCACTCGCGCGGATTTTGTTGCGCGATTCGGCCATACCGGATTCCCGAAACGAAAAAGACAGCGCTGCATCCGGCGCAAAACCAAATTAGAAATTGCGACTGTAAATAAAAATGCGCGCCGATCGCACCTGCCGCGGAAAGCCCGCTGCACAAATACGAATAGAAAGCACTGGCGTTCGCATTTTGCAGGCTCTTTTGCAAAATCAGTTCCATTGCCTTTTCATTGCGCGCCAAAGCTTCGGCGCAATCGGTGGAGCAGGTCAATTGTTTCGCTGAAGATTTTGTGCAATCGGGACAAACGGCGCGCCCGCAATGGGCGCAAACGCCGATGGCTTCGGAATTATGGGTGGCGCATTTCATCTGGATCCAATTCTCCGCAAGATTTCTCCGCAAACGGCTTGCGCGGACTTCGGATGGCCGAGCGCTTTGGCGGCTTTGGCCATTTCCGAAAGTTTTTTCGATCCAAGCAATTGTTCGATGCGAAACGGCAAATCTTCCACGCGATTGACCTTGGCCGCCGCGCCGCGTTCGAGGAGAAAATCGCTGTTCGCCGCTTCCTGTCCGGGAATTGGATTCAAAATGAAAATCGGTTTGCCCATCGCCAGCGCTTCGGACGTGGTCAATCCGCCCGGTTTGGTGATGATTAAATCCGCCACGGCCATCAATTCATGCATGTTCGATGCAAAGCCGAGCACGTGCGTCGGATGTTTGCGGTCCTGCGTCGCCAATTTTGCGCGCAATTCTTCGTTGCGTCCGGCGACGACAAGCGTTTGGAATTGCGCGGGAACTTTATCCAGTTCCGCGAGAATTTCGGCGACGGGTCCCATGCCAAATCCACCGCCCAGCACGAGCAAAACGGGCTGGTCATCGCGCAATCCATAATTTTTCCGGACGGCTGCGGCATTTGGTTTTGCTAAAAATTTCGCGGCGATGGGAATTCCAGTGACGACAACATTTTCCGCCGCGACGCCGCGCGCGACGATCCGCGATTTGGTTTCGTTCGCGGCCACGCAATACAGATCCACGCACGAATCCATCCAAAGCGCGTGCGCTTCAAAATCGGTGACGACGCTTGCGACAAACGGCTGCGGTGAATTCTTTTCTTTCCGTAATTTGCCAAGCAATTCGTTCGGCAAAAAATGCGTGCAAATCACGACATCCGGATTGAATTGTTGCAGATGCCGCCGGAATTTATGCCGCGAAGCGCTGGGCATCGCGCGAAGGAATTTATTGAGTCGCCGGACGAGTTTCGGATTGTCGGTTTTATTGAAGAACAATCCCCAAAGTTCCGGTGCGCGTTCGACGAATTGCACATAGCCGTCCACGTAGATTTTTTTGTGTAACCGCGAAAAGAATTTGACCAGATCAATTCGTTCGACGACGTCATCCGGGCGGAGCGTGCGCCAGGCTTCTTCGAGCGCCGACGCGGCGGCGAGATGTCCGGCGCCCGCGGTGACCGTCGCAATCAGGATGCGCATCATTTTCCGAAGCTTGCCGCAGCGGATTTGAATTGAGAAGAAAAATGCGCGTCAAGCTACGTGCAGTTTTCGCCAAAATTCGTTTGGCGAGTTTTTCGATGCGCTGTCAATGTTCCTTAAACCTATGAAAAAACTTGTTCTTCTCGCACTTCCGGCGGCGCTTGCGCTTGCCTTTTCCACGAATGCTTTTGCCGCTGATGGCAAAGCTGTTTACGATGATAATTGTGCCAAATGCCACGGCGACGATGGCAAAGGCCAGACAAAAATGGGCCAAAAGCTCGGCGCCCGCGATTATACCGATGCCAAAGTCCAGGAATCAGTGAGCGATGCCGACGCTATCAAAGCCGTCAAAGAAGGACTCAAAAAGGACGACAAAATTTTGATGAAAGCTTACTCCGATATGTCCGACGACGATGCGAAGGCCGCGGTTGCTTATTTGCGGACATTCAAGAAATAGCAATTTTGCGACGCCTCGTTTGGCTGGATGTTTTTTCCTTTAATCCGGCCGCGTGTTAACGGGGCGTCGCGCCGAAAAATCTTTTTCCTCACCCGCAACTCCGGCAAGCTGGCGCCGTGACCATCGCGATCATCGGACTTGGCTACGTCGGTTTGCCGCTGTGCCTGCAATTCGCGCACCGCGGCGTCCGCGTCGTCGGCCTGGATATTGATGCGAAAAAAGTCCGCGCGCTCAATTCCGGGCGCAGTTACATCCAACATATTTCCGCAGGCGAAATAAAAAAAATCATCCGCGCCGGAAAATTTTTTGCTTCGACCGATTTTTCTGAAATCAAAAAGGCCGCGGCCGTTTTGATTTGCGTTCCGACACCGCTGAAACGAAATCGCCGGCCCGATTTGTCCTTTGTTCTGAAAACCGGTGAAAGCATTGCGCGCTATTTGCAACGCGGGCAATTGGTCGTTCTGGAATCCACGACGTATCCCGGCACGACGGAAAATGAATTGCGCACCGTTTTGGAAAACGGTTCCGGCCTGCGCGCCGGACGCGATTTTCATCTGGCATTTTCGCCGGAACGCGAGGATCCCGGAAATCCGAAGAGTCGCATTTCTGAAATTCCTAAAGTCATTGGCGGATTGACGCCGGCGTGTCTCGAAGCCGCGAAAAAGATTTATCACAAAGCCGTTCGGCAAATTGTTCCGGTTTCCAATTGCCGCACGGCCGAAGCCGCGAAACTTTTGGAAAATGTCTTTCGCGGCGTCAACATTGCGCTCGTCAATGAATTGAAATCCGTTTACGGCGCGATGGACATTGACATCTGGGAAGTCATTGCCGCCGCAAAAACAAAGCCTTTTGGATTCATGCCGTTTTATCCGGGTCCCGGCCTCGGCGGCCATTGCATTCCGATTGACCCGTTTTATCTCGCCTGGCGCGCCAAACAAGTCGGACAGCAAACGCGCTTTGTGGAATTGGCTGGCGAAATCAATACCGCCATGCCGAAACGCGTCGTGGCGAAAGTCGTCCAGGCGTTGGCATCGCAAAAGAAAAAAATCTCTGGCGCAAAAATTTTCGTGCTCGGCCTGGCCTACAAGTCGAACGTGGACGACGACCGAGAATCTCCGAGTTACGTGTTGATGGATTTACTGGAAGAGCAGGGCGCAAAGGTCGCTTATTTTGATCCGCACATTCCAGTCATCAAAAAAACGCGGGAACATGCGCATTGGGCCGGAACCAAATCCGTGAAATGGAATCAGCGGACGATTTCAAGTTTTGACGCCGTGCTGATCGCCGCGGCACACGATGCGGTGAATTACCAGCAATTGGCGGAATGGGCAAAACTGATTGTGGACACGCGCAACGTGATGGCGACGGTCAAGCGAGCGAAGGGAAGTATTTGGAAAGCGTAACAAAGGTAAAAAACTCATTGCGGATATTTATAAATTGCACTTTCTCAAAAGCATTGATTTTCGCATCGCCAAAAATTGCGACCTCAAAGGATTTCATTTGTATTGACTCCCGGCGACCGGTTGAGATGGTTAAAGCAAATCAATAATATGTCACAGGGAAAAATCGTTCCAGTCATGGTTGCAGCGGTGCTGGCGTTTGTCGCTTTCTGCGCCAACGCAAAAGAATTCAATGTTGGCGATTACGGCGCGGTCGGCAACGGCACAACGCTTTGCACCGCTTCAATTCAAAAGGCCATTGACGCAGCCGCGACTGCGGGCGGCGGAACGGTGATGTTTCCGAAAGGAAAATTTTTGACCGGCGCGCTGTTCATCAAATCCGGCGTGGAATTCCGAGTGGACGAAGGAGTGGAGTTGGACGCGATCACCAACGACGCGGATTATCCGCAAAAGCCGACGCGCATCGCCGGCATCGAAATCACCTGGCCTTCGGCGTTGCTGAATGTTTACGAACAAAAGAACGTGAAGATTACGGGCAAGGGAATCATTGACGGCCACGGGGAATTCTGGTGGCGCAAATTTTGGGGCGAGGACGGCCACAGCGGAATGTTGGGCGATTACACCAAACGCGGTTTGCGCTGGGCGACGGATTATGACTGCCAGCGGATTCGGACCCTGGTCGTTTACAAATCAAAAAATGTCGCGGTGCGGGATCTGACGTTGAAACGTTCCGGTTTCTGGACGGTGCAAATTTGTTACAGCGATCGCGTGAAAGTGGATGGATTGAAAATTCGCGCGAATGCCAATTCAGCATCCGAAGGCAAAGCCGGTGAAGTTTCCGAAGGCGGCGTGACGATTCGCGGGAACATCGCCAATTACGGGCCGAGTTCGGACGGCGTGGATATTGACTCCTCGAAAAATGTCGAAGTTTCGCATTGCGACATTGATTGCAATGACGATGACATTTGCCTGAAAGCCGGGCGTGATGCGGATGGTTTGCGCGTGAATCGCCCGACGGAAAATATTTCCATCCACGATTGCATCACGCGCGCCGGGCACGGGATGTTGACGATTGGCAGCGAAACGAGCGGCGGCATCCGCAACGTGGACGTTTACAACATCAAAGCGATCGGCACATCGAACGGCATTCGCTTCAAATCCGCGCGCATTCGCGGCGGCGTCATCAAAAACATTCGCTTTCATGACATCGAAATGGACAATGTGCCGGACCCGATTTTCTGCGAATTGAATTGGTATCCGTCTTACAGTTACGCGGTGATTCCGACGAATATTTCTCCGGACAAAATTCCGGCCTATTGGAAAGTGCTGGCGACGCCGGTGCCGCCGCAGAAAGGGATTCCTGAATTCCGCGATATTGATATCAAAAACCTGAAAGTCACCGGCGCCGACGAAGCGATTTATGTGAATGCCTTTGCGGAAAAGCCGTTGCGGAACGTTTGCATGGAAAATGTTTCCATTGAGGCAAAAACCGCTGGCGTGATTACGAATGCTGTGGATTGGAAATTGAAAAATGTGGTCTTCAAAATTGCCGACCGGAAAAATGTGACCCTGCACAATTCGCCGGACGTGCCGTTGCCGAAGCTTGATTAATCATTTACTTCAAATCGGGCAAATGCCGTAGCGCAGCCAATAGCCCGGCAGTTTCCAGTATTCATCGCGGATGTAACGCAACACGCCGGTGCGCTTCCAATCGGCGCGCCGGTAGCCGAAATAAGACGGTCGCGAATAGAATTTGATATCGGAAGCGTAGTGTTCGAAGCAATGCAACCCGCGCCGGGAATGATACCACGAGGTAACGACAATAACCCGTTTGGCATGAAGCTGGCGGAGCAGGGGAACGGTCAGTTTCGCATTTTCGCGTGTCGTCCGGGATCTTGTTTCCAGCAGGATATTTTGGGCCGGCACGCCGTCTTTTATCAGGACGCGTTTAAATCCATCGGCATCACCGGCGCCGCTGCAAATGATTTTTGGCGCTTCGCCGGCTTTGAACAATTCGGCCACGCGATGAGGCCGGTCGGTCGTGCCGCCTAAAACGACGATGACATCGGCTTTGACATGGCCGCTGTCCACGGTGAGAACCTGTTGCGGGAAAAACCAGCACCACAGCGCCGCGACGAGTAGCGCAACGAAGACTCCAATCGAAATTTTCCAGAACCGCCGTTTCAAACTATTCGACGACCCGTTTTCCTTTTTTGCGTTTGTGATACTGTTCGTGAATCCATTTATACGTCGCGGCCAAGCCTTTGTCCAACGGCGTGTTCGGTTCCCATCCCAGAATTTTTTTGATGAAGGTATTGTCGGAATTGCGACCGGCCACGCCTTTGGGCGCGCTCAAATCATAATTGCGCTTCAATTTGATGCCGGCAATGCGTTCGATCTTCGAAAGCAATTCGTTGATGGTGACCAATTCACTGGAACCAAGATTCACCGGCGTGGCGATTAAATCGTCGCAATGCATGATTTTATCAATGCCTTTGACGCAATCGTCAATGAACATGAAACTGCGCGTCTGGCTGCCGTCGCCCCAGATATTGATTTCTCTTTCGCCCTGGTCAATTGCGGCGATGACTTTGCGCGAGAGCGCCGCCGGCGCTTTTTCGCGGCCGCCGTCCCACGTGCCATGCGGCCCGTAAACGTTGTGGAAACGGGCGATGAACGTTTTCATGCCACGCTCGGCCCAGTATTCCTCGCAGAACATTTCGGAAATCAATTTTTCCCAGCCGTAACCGCGCTCGGCCATGGCCGGATAGGCGTCGGATTCTTTCAACGCGCGGACTTTCGGGTCTTTTTGCAACAGCGTGTTGTAAGCGCAGGCGGAGGAAGAAAAGAAATAGCGGCGCGCGCCGGCTTTGTAGGCAGCCTCGATCATGTGCGTGTTGATGAGCACGCTGCGAAGACATTCGACGCGGAAACGTTCGATGAAACCCATGCCGCCCATGTCGGCGGCGAGATTGTAAACTTCCACCGCGCCTTCGCAGACGCGATTGCAATTTTCTTCGTTGCTGACATCCAGGCAGATGTTTTCAACGCCGGGCACCTGCAAATACCAATCGTAAAGCGGTTTTTTATCCACGCAACGGATGCGGGTGAAACCTTTCCGGATGAAATACTGCGCGAGATTGCCGCCGATGAATCCGCCGCCGCCGGTGATGACGATCAAATCATTTTTCTTGAGGGCCGGGTCTTTTTCGATGGCAGTTTTTTTGGTTTGCATGACTAATTGATTCCTGCGGATGGACTCATTCTTATGGATTTAATTTTTTCAAAATAACAAACGCATGTGCCGGCGCAAAGCAATTAACCGATGAACGCCGCGTGGACGGCTTTCACGGCGTCCTCGCCTTTGGCTAAATCAACGACAACAGAAATTTTGATTTCGCTCGTGGAAATCATGTCAATGTTCACGCCCGCGTTGGCCAGTGTTTCAAACAATTTTCCGGCCACGCCTGTGTGCGATTTCATGCCGACGCCGACGATGGAAAGTTTTCCAATTTTTTCCGCGACGATCAAATTTTTGTAACCAATCTCGCTTTTAAGGCTTTCAATGACCTTTTGCGCCTTGAGCAAATCCGGTTTGTCGGTCGTGAACGTCAAATCCGTCGCCGGCGCGCCACTGCCATGGCTGATGTTTTGAACGATCATGTCTACGTTCACGGTCGAATCTCCCAGCGCCTTGAAAATTTTTGCAGCGACGCCCGGTTTGTCCGGCACGCCCACGAGCGTGACTTTGGCCTGATTTTTATCGAGCGCGACGCCGCGCACGACGACGCCTTCCATGCTTTTGGTTTCTTCTTTCACAATCGTTCCTGGATTTTCGTTTAAGCTGCTGCGGACTTCAAACACGACACCAAATTTTTTAGCAAATTCAACCGAACGACTCTGCATCACTTTCGCGCCGAGGCTCGCCAGCTCCAACATTTCGTCGTAAGAAATTTCCTGCAATTTTTTTGCGTTCGGCACGATGCGCGGGTCGGTCGTGTAAACGCCGTCCACATCCGTGTAAATCTGGCAAAGGTCGGCTTTCAACGCCGCGGCCAGCGCAATCGCCGTCAAATCCGAACCGCCGCGGCCCAGCGTGGTGATCTGGCCTTCCGGCGTTTCGCCCTGGAATCCGGCAACGATGACCACATTGCCTTCATTCAATTTTTTATGAACTTCTTTCGGCGTGATATTATGGATTTTTGCCTTTGTGTGAATTCCATCCGTGACAATTCCCGCCTGCGCGCCGGTCATCGAAACCGCGGGAATGCCGATGGAATGAAGCGCAATCGCCGTGAGCGCGATGGTTTGTTGTTCGCCGGTCGCCAGCAACATGTCCATTTCGCGTTCGCTGGGCAGCGGTGCGATGTCCTTGGCCAATTTGATCAAACCGTCGGTGACGCCGCTCATCGCCGAAACGACGACGACCAATTTATCGCCGCGCGAATGATATTCCGCGACGCGTTTGGCGACGTTTTTGATGCGGTCAGTATTGCCGACCGACGTGCCGCCGTATTTTTGGACGATCAAGGCCATGAATTAAAGCCGGAAAGGATGCCAGAAAAACCGCCGCAATCAAGCATGATGCGGTTGCCTGAACATGCCGGATGTTGTCCGCCTCGCGGCAAAATCAGAGGCGAACAATTCTAAAAATTTTTTTTAGCACCCGATAGAAAATGAGTTAAGTTGACCTCACAGGCTCCTGCTGAAACGCAGGTCTCTTGAACGAAAACCATAAAGAGAAAGGATACACTATGACAAAAGAAGCGACCATGGAAAGACTCGGAACTGACCTGAAGGATGCGGAAGAAATGTTGAATGCCACCGCCGGACACACCGGCGAGAAAATGAGCGAACTGCGCCAACGCCTGTCTTCAGCGGTTGAATCGGCCAAAAACGCCTATCATAAAGTTGAAGAAAAAACTGTTGCCGGCGCCAAGGCGGCGGACAAAACCATTCGCGAACATCCTTATCAATCCATCGGCATCGCGGCCGGTGCCGCGTTCGGGCTGGGACTGTTGATCGGTGTTTTGGCGACTCGCAAATGATCATGGATCACGAGTCTGAACCGGAAGACGGTCTGGTTGCCACGGCGGCGCGCGTCCTCAAAACCGTGCGCGCCGCGGTGGTGAACCGGATTGAATTGTTTCTGGTCGAATTGCAGGAGGAACGGCTGCGGCTGTTGGACGCGTTGCTGCTTTTATTGGTTGGCGTCGTTTTTGCGCTGATGGCTTTGATTCTTGTCACGTTCATTATCGTGATTCTCTTCTGGGAAACGCATCGCCTGCTCGTTTTAATTTTGCTGGCCGCCGCCTACGCCGCTGCGGCGGTGACGGCGATCGCGATGGTGTATTCCCGGCTGCGCCGCTGGCGGGCTTTTTCAGAAACTCTCGAACAAATCAAGAAAGACCGCGCATGTTTGGACGAACAGAATTAGAAGAGATCCATTTGCGCAAGCAGCAACTCGCGGCGCAAAGTGATGCTTACCGGAATTCGCTGGCCGAAGACTGGCGCAAACTCCATTCGTCCGGCTTTTGGCTGGATGAAGCGTTTGGATTTCTGCGACGGCATCCCGTGGGCGCAACGTCCCTCGCCGCGACGGCTGGATTTCTGGCATTCAAATTGATCCGGCGCCCGCGCGTATTGTTAAAAGGCATCAGCCGGATGGTTCCGCTGGCATTTTCCGCCTGGAAAATTTTAAGAAAGCTAAAAACCTAGGGCGTTCTGCGTTGTCGCCAAATTTAAGCGTGACGCGCTTTCAGGTAAGCTTTGAATTTTTCGTAATCCGCGTCCATCCGGTCAAAATCTTCCGGCAACTTGAGTGACGCGAGCATGTTCGCCGGCACATCCGGTTCCCAGCCGACAACTTTTTGGACTTCGATCGGAAATTTCGCCGGATTTGCGGTTTCAACGATGACCGCCGGCGTGTTGCCGAGCGGTTCCTGCGCCGTCCAATCCAGCAAACCCTGCCACGCGACCGCGCCGTGCGGTTCCAGCAGCAATTGAAATTGATTCCAAAAATCCCTGAGGCCCGCGACGGTTCGTTCGTCCGAAATTGAAGAAGAAAAGACATCGCGGCGCATCGCCGCCAGATCTGGTTGTTTATGAATCTTTCCGGTTTCGTCCATTTGTCCGCCGTAAACCGCGACGAGACGGGCAAGATTGCTCGCGTGCCCGACATTCATGGCGTTGGAAAGCGAATTGCGCGATGGAGAAATTTTTTGGTAATCGCCGCTTGCCAGGAATTTTGGAAACGCGTCGTTTTCATTTACCGCGGCAATGATTTTGCGCACCGGCAAACCCATTTCGCGCGCGACGATTGCGCCCATCATGTCGCCAAAATTTCCGCTGGGAACCGAAAAAACGACCGGCTCGCCTGCTTGTGCGACGCGCGACGCGGCGAAAAAATAATAAACGCTTTGCGGCAGTAATCGCCCGATGTTGATGGAATTGGCCGACGAAAGTGGAATGCCTTTTAGATCGGCATCGGCGAATGCGCGTTTCACTATCGCCTGACAGTCATCGAATTTTCCGTCAATGGCGACGGTGCGGATGTTGTCGCGCAACGTCGTCATCAATTTGCGCTGACTTTCGCTGACTTCGGAAATTGGGAACAGCACGATGACGCGCACGCCGGGAATTTTATGGAATGCGTGCGCGACCGCGGAGCCGGTGTCGCCGCTCGTCGCGGTGAGAATCGTCACTTGCTTGCCGTCTTCATGCAAAAATTTGCCGAACAATCGCGCCATCATCTGCGCGGCAAAATCTTTGAACGACGCCGTCGGTCCTTGGTCGAGCCGCATCAAAAATGTGCGAAAGTTCACGACTTCCAATGGCACGGGAAAGTTATAGGCATCCGCGCAAAACTTCGAAAGTTCCGCCGGCGGCACGATGCCCTCGGTAAATTTTGACAAAACGCGAAAGGCGATTTCGTGATACGGCAATTTTGAAAAGACCGCCAGTTCCGAAGGCGCTAGTTTTGGAAATTGTTTTGGAAAATACAGACCGCGATCCGGCGCCTGGCCGGCGAGCAACGCATCGCGCAGATTGACGGCGGGCGATTGGCCATTCGTGCTGTGAAACAAAATCGGCATGGGAATTTATATTCGCGCGGAAAGCTTATTTTTCAAAATTTTCGACGCGCAGCATGACCGGCTTGCCTTTGACGACCGGCAATTTGCCGATTTTTTTCAGAGCATTTTGCACCGCGCCATTGGTCGCGTAATGCAACATAAAAATCAGCGGCACGGCCGCGCCTTCATGACCTTCCGGCTGGATCACCGACGAAATGCCGATGTTCGATTGCCCGAAAATTGTCGCAATTTTTGCGAGCACGCCCGGTTTGTCGGCAACGTTCAAGCGAACAAAATATTGAGAAACGACTTCTTCGATCGGCGATACTGCGCCGGCGCATTCGTGCGGCACAAATGGCGGAATGCGATGTCTATTGCCGAATTTCAAGTCGAGCGCGGCGTCGGCCACGTCGCTCAAAACCGCGCTGGCCGTCGGGTCTTTTCCCGCGCCGCGTCCGTAAAACAGCGAATCGCCGACGACATCGCCGTGAACAAAAACGGCGTTGAATGAATAATTCACGCTGGCAAGGACATGCGAATTCGGAATCAACGTCGGATAAACGGAAACTTGAACGCGGCACGCTTCAGAACATTTTTTCACAATTCCGAGCAACTTGATCGTGTAGCCAAGCTCACTTGCAAATTTAATGTCCATCGCCGAAATGTGGCGGATGCCTTCAACGTGAATTTTTTTTGGATTCACCCAAAAGCCGTGCGCGAGCGAAGCGAGAATTCCAATCTTGTGCGCCGCATCGTGACCATCAATGTCCAGGTCCGGCGGCGTTTCGGCGTAACCAAGCCGTTGCGCGTCGGCGAGAACGTCCGCGAAATCCGCGCCTTCGAGTTTCATGCGCGTCAAAATGTAATTGCAGGTGCCGTTGACGATGCCGTAAAGCGCGCCGATGCGATTGCCGACAAATCCCTCGCGTAACGATTTGATGATGGGAATTCCGCCGCACACGCTGGCTTCGTAATAAAAATTCGCGCCGTATTTTTTCGCGGTGGCAAAAAGCTCTTCGCCATGCGCGGAAATGAGCGCCTTGTTCGCCGTGACGACGGGCTTTCCGGCTTTGAGCGCGGCCAAAACAATTTCGCGCGCGACCGTTGTTCCGCCAATCAATTCGGCGACGACGTGAATATCCGGATCATCAATCAATTCGCGCCAATTTTCGGTAAGCAGATTGCGCGGGACTTTCGGCGAAACTTTTTTGAGCGAGCGGACGGCAATTTTTCCGATTTGCACGCGAACGCCGATGCGTGACGACAGCAAATTCCCGTTGAGCTTGAGCGCGTCAAAGACGCCGCTGCCCACCGTGCCGAGACCGATGATGCCGAGGTTCACCTGCTGCATGAAGCGGAGAGTTTGCCGCGAAAATCCGGCGCGGACAATTTAATTTTATCGGCGCGGCGCTTGTTTTTGCGTCGAATCATGCGCACGGATTTCACGCGCTTTACTTTCTCCGCTTTGTCGCGCATTTTAAGGCAGAATGACTCGACGTTTGTTGAATGGGATTTTATTGTCGGCGATTTTTACCGCCGCCGGATTTTCCGTCCGCGCGGATTCATCGCTGGCCAAATCCGAAGTTTTGGAAAAAGACGTGGCATATTTGCGCGTGGCGACGATTAAAAAAAATCTTGCGCCCGAAATTCAATCGGCGCAAAGCGCGCTGGCGGTTTCCAACAAAATTGACGGAACAGTCCTGGATTTGCGGTTTGCCGGCGGTAACGATGCGGAGGCGGCAAAAGCGATCGCGGATCTGTTCGCTTCAAAGAAAGCGCCGCTGGCAATTCTCGTTAATGTTGAAACGACCGGCGCGGCGGTGAAACTGGCCGAAGAGTTGCGATCGGCTCACGATGGTTTGGTTTTTGGCAATTCAACCGAAATCGAGCCCGACGTGGCCATCAATATAAAACCGTCCGAGGAAAAGGAATTTCTCCAAAATCCTTACATCGCCTTTGCGCAAAGCGACACCAATTCCGCCGGAACGAATAGTTTTCTCTCGTTCGTCGAACATATCAGCGAAGCGGATTTGGTCCGCGCAAAGATCAAAGACGGCGCGGAAGCGGAAAACTTCATGCCGGCGCCCAAGGCTGAAGCGCCAAAAAAAGTCTTGCGCGACCCGGTTTTGGCGCGGGCGCTGGATCTCGTGCGCGGGATGGCAATTTTTAACGAATCGCATTCCTGATTTCGGTTGACGATTCGCTTTCGGCAAATCACCTTGAATCTTTGCGGATGAAAACCATTCTGTTCGTATGCACGGGAAATGTTTGTCGCAGTCCGATGGCCGAAGGGCTGTTCCGGCGCGCGACGAAAGAGCGCGGAGAATTTCGCGTTTTATCCGCCGGCCTCGGCGCCGTTGATGGCCAGCCGCCGACGACGCATTCGGTCAATGCCATGCGCGAATTGGGCGTGGATATTTCCGGCCAGCGCAGTCGTGCCTTGACTGCGGATCTGGTCCGCCAGGCGGATTATATTTTCGGCATGACGCACGCGCATGTGGATACTATCGGCTTGTTGTATCCGTCCGCGGCGGAAAAGACTTTTTTAGTGCGCGAGTTCGACGATTCGCTGGAGCCTTACGAAAAGGACATCAGCGATCCGATCGGCAGTCCGTATGACGTTTACGTTTATTGTCGCGACCAGATTGAGCAAGGCATCACAACCGTTTTAAAATTTATGGAACAACAAGAAATCATTTCGCCCACTTCATCCACCGGCAAATCGCCGGCTACGGTCAATTTCGCCATCGGCGCCGACCACGGCGGTTTCGAGCTGAAAGAGACGTTAAAAAAATATCTCCTTTCGCGCGGCCTGACGCTCAAGGATTTTGGCGCACACACGAAAGACCCGGCAGATGATTATCCCGATTTCGTTTTGCCCGCCGCGCAAGCCGTGGCCAACGGCGAAGCCGAACTCGGCCTGCTTTGCTGCACCAGCGGCGTGGGCATTTATGTGGCGGCGAACAAAGTTCCCGGCGTCCGCGCCGGCCAGGCATTCGATGAAAAAGCCGCCGCTACGATGCGCCATCATAACGACATCAATGTCCTTTGCCTCGCCGGCGATACGCAGCATGAGGCCGCAAAAAAAATTGTGGACGCGTTTATGTCCGCGAAATTCGAAGGCGGACGTCACGAACGCCGCGTGGACAAAATTGACTTCCGCCTCGCGCCGCTGCAATTGCGTTTGCGCAACGTGGATTCCCAGATCGCCGATGCGATTGAACACGAGAAATCGCGCCAGCAGGAAAATATTGAATTGATTGCCTCCGAAAATTTTGTTTCGCCCGCCGTTCTTGAAGCGCAGGGTTCGGTTCTTACCAACAAATACGCCGAAGGTTATCCGAAGAAACGCTGGTATGGCGGCTGCGAAAATGTGGACGTCATCGAGCAGCTCGCGATTGATCGCGCGAAGAAAATTTTTGGCGCGGAACACGCCAACGTCCAGCCGCATTCGGGCAGCCAGGCGAACATGGCCGTTTATTTCGCGGTGCTCAAGCCCGGCGACAAAATGCTGACGATGGATTTGAGCCACGGCGGTCATTTGACGCACGGCAATAAAGCGAATTTCAGCGGCAAATTTTTTGAGATTGTCCACTACGGCGTGAACAAGGAAAGCGAGCGGATTGATTACGACCAAATCGCCGCGATGGCGCGCGAGCACAAACCGCGCATGATCACCATCGGCGCGAGCGCGTATCCGCGCATCATTGATTTCAAGCGCATGGGCGAAATCGCGCGCGAAGTCGGCGCGTATTTGCTCGCGGATATTGCGCATATCGCCGGGCTGGTCGCCGCGGGAATTCATCCCAGTCCGATGGAACACGCGGATTTCGTCACCACGACGACGCACAAAACGCTTCGCGGTCCGCGTGGCGGATTGATTTTGTGCCGTGAAAAATTCGCGAAAGAAATTGATTCGCAGGTTTTCCCCGGAATTCAAGGCGGCCCGCTCGAACACGTCATTGCCGCAAAAGCAGTTTGCTTCCACGAAGCGTTGCAGCCGGCGTTCAAAAATTATCAGCAGCAAATCGTAAAAAATGCGGCGGCGCTGGCCGACGGCATGAAACGCAACGGCTATCGCCTCGTCAGCGGCGGCACGGATAATCATTTGATGCTCGTGGACGTGGGTGCGAAGAATTTGACCGGCAAAGATTGCCAGATCGCGCTCGATGAAGCGGGAATTACCGTGAATAAAAACACGATTCCATTCGAGACGCGTTCACCCTTCCAGGCCAGCGGCATTCGTCTGGGAACGCCGGCGGTCACGACGCGCGGCATGAAGGAAACAGAAATGGCGGCGATTGCTGACATGATTTCCGAAGTGTTGATGGACATCAAAAATGTGGACGCCGCGCACAAAGTCCGAGGTCGCGTCCGTGAATTGACCGCGAAATTTCCGCTGCCGTATTAAATCGTAGCAGCGGACATAAGTCCGCTCTCGCTTGAAAGTTTATGGAAAAGAATGAGCCGACTCACGTCGGCTGCTACAAACCCGGCAGTCGCAAATGATGGCGAAATTCCGCGACCTCACGCAAATGCTTGAAAGTTGAAATCGAAAGCTTGAAACTCACGCCGTGGAACAGCCAAGGCCTGTCATGTCTCCCGCGCCCGGCGAACGGATTCTTCGTTTCGTCGGCGATAAAGTCCGTTTTGAAATCAAAAATGGAAATGGCCACAGCGAAAATCTCCGCGCGTTTCTGCGAACGAATTTAGGCCGCGCCGCCGCGCGCCGGAAAGAAATCGTATCCGCTCATGCCGGACATGTCGCCGCGGCCGGAATTTCCTGGCGCGATTTGCCGATGCAACGGAACGGGGACGGTTGGGAAATTGAAATTCCGCTTGCCGAAGTCGGCTATTTCAAGGCCAAGGCTTATTTGCTCGATGGAAAAAAGTGGCAGCATTGGCCGGAAGGCTCCGATGCCGGGATTTCCGTTCATCCCAATTTTGCGCGAACGGCAAATACCATTTATTGCGCATTTACCCGACTTTTCGGCGCGACAAAAGATTTAGCGTCAACGGCGGATACGCAATTGGCAGCGCAATTGAAAGCGCTTGATGGAAAAAAATTCATCGCGATTCCGCCGTCCGGCACGTTGCGCGATTTGCAAAAGCAATTGCCGCACATCGTCCAAAAACTCGGTTGCCGCATTTTGCATTTGTTGCCGATTCATCCGACCCCGACGGCTTACGCGCGATTCGGCCGTTTCGGCAGCCCTTACGCCGCGCTCGACATGACGGCGATTGATCCGGCGCTGGTTGAATTCGACAAGCGCACGACCGGCGTTGATCAATTTTGCGAACTCACTTACGCCGCGCATTCCTTGGGCGCGCGCGTTTTTCTGGACATCGTCATCAATCACACCGGCTGGGGTTCGACGCTTCAGGAAAATAATCCGGAATTTTTCGTCAAAAAGCCGGACGGCGAATTTGAAAGTCCCGGCGCGTGGGGAACGGTTTGGGAAGATTTGGTCGAATTGAAACAGGATTCGGTTTTGCTCTGGGACAAAATTGCCGATGCGCTGTTGATTTGGTGTCGCCGCGGCACGGACGGTTTCCGCTGCGATGCCGGATACAAAATTCCGGTCGCGGCCTGGCAATATATCATCGCCCGCGTGCAGGAAGAATTTCCGGAAACTGTTTTCCTCCTTGAAGGCCTTGGCGGTCCATGGGAAGCCACGGAAAATCTTTTGACCGAAGGCGGAATGCAATGGGCATATTCCGAATTGTTCCAGAACTATTCCGGTCGCGACGTGGCGTGGTATTTGGATTACGCGAACCTGCAAAGTTCTCGTATCGGCAGCTACGTTCATTATTCGGAAACGCACGACAACAATCGCCTTGCCGAAAAAGGCCGCGCCTGGTCGTTGCTGCGAAACCGTCTCTGCGCGCTGGCCAGTCCAAGCGGCGGATTTGGTTTCACCTGCGGCGTTGAATGGCTGGCGGCGGAAAAAATAAAAGTCCACGGCTGCACCGGATTGAATTGGGAAAATCCTGAAAACATCGTCGCCGAACTTGCGCAGCTCAATGAATTGATTTCCAACCATCCATGCTTTTTCGACGGCGCAAAATTGACGCGATTGAGCGCGCCGGATTCCGCGGTTTACGCGTTGCTTCGGGAATCCGCCGAAGGCAAAGATTCCATTTTGATTTTGGCGAATTGCGACGTCGAAAAAGGGAATTCCATTGCGATTTCAAATTCCGAAATCAGCGCTCCGCTCTTCGCATTTGAATTGCTTGGCCAATCGCCGCCAAAGATTTCTATCGAAAAAGAAGAAATAATTTTTACGCTTGCGCCCGGCGCGGTTCATTGCCTTGCACCGGCGGAACAGCCGGCTGGCTTGAACGGTGAAAATTATCGTCGCACCCGCGCTCAAGCTGCTTTTGCGCTTCAGGCGTTGTCCCAAAGACTTCCGCCGCGAAAGGTTTCCAAATTGAGCTGGCCATTTCTGGCGCAACAGATTGAACGCTCGCCGCAACATTTTTTGGCCGCGGCCAGCCGGTTGAATGGCGATGAGACAGAAAGTGAATTTTCCGCATTTTTTGAGAAAGCGGCGCGCGGCGGGATTTTTCCGAACGTTATCACTTGGACTTTGATTGATGTCCGCCGCGTCACGCCGGTTCCGGCGAATCATTGGTTGCTCATCGAAGAGTCCGCGCCGTTCCGGGCTGAACTTAAAATTGAAAATGAAATTTCAATTTACGTTCAGTCCATTCCATGCGGCGATAATTTCATCGCCGTTTTTCCACCGCGCGAAATGTTCGCCAACGCGGAATTGCATTTGGAGCGTTATGCGGCGATGTCGCAAAAAATTTCCGCGGCGATTCAATTTTTGCCGCCGGCACCGCAAAATGCCGCCGATTCAACCGTTCAACGAGTCAACGGTTCAACGATTGTTCTCTTGACCAATGGCATCGGCGGCATGGCGCGGATATGCGTTGACCCTGGCCGCGTGAATTCCAAATACGATTGCGTTCTCGCCGCGAATTTGCATCCGGATTTTCCGGTGGACCGGCACGTTTTCATCAAACGAATGCGCGTCTGGGTGAACGCCGATGGATTTCTTTCGCCGTTGGATTTCAAGAAATTGATTTCCTTCAAAAAGGAGCCGGCCGCCATGTGGGATTTTATCGCCAACGCTGGTGACGGCCGGACGGTGGAAATCGAATTGTGCGCCGGGATGGTCCAGGGACAGAACACCATCGCTTTTCAATTTCGCCGTCCAACCGAGAAATCGGCTCAAGGAAAGCAATTGCCCGCAGACGCGGATGTTCGGCTGACAATCCGCTTCGATATCGAAGACCGGAATTTTCACTGGGAAACCAAACGCAACGGCGGCGCGGATTTTCATTTCAATTCCAATTGCCGGGAATTGACAAATGAAACCGGTTTTGAATTCACGCCGGCGGCAGATCGGCGATTAAAAGTTTTTTCAAATGCCGGCGAATTTCATTTGCAGCCCGAATGGAGTGAAAACATCCCGCATCCCGTCGAAGCGACGCGCGGCCAATGCGCCAGCGGCGATGCTTATAGTCCGGGCTGGTTTGAAATTCCGCTGCCCAAAGGCGCGAACGCAACCCTCGTGGCGACGGCGGAAATAAATCCGGCGAATAAATTTCCGGAGATTGAAAAAAACTCAAAGCAGGAGACTGAAAATTTTGAGGCGCGGCTTGAATCGGCAGCCAGGCAATTTGTTGTCCGCCGTGGCGATGGAAAAACGGTCATCGCCGGTTATCCGTGGTTTCTGGATTGGGGCCGTGACAGCTTGATTTGCGCGCGCGGTTTGCTGGCCGGAGGAATGGTTGACGAGGTGAAGCAGCTTTTGCTCACGTTCGCCAAATTTGAAAAGGATGGCACGTTACCAAATACAATTCATGGCAGCGACGTTTCCAATCGCGATACCAGCGATGCGCCGTTGTGGTTTGCGATCGTTTGCGAAGAATTGGGCGACGAAATTTTTTTTTCTGTCAAAGTTTCTGAGAATCGCACCGTTGGTGACGTGCTGAAAAGCATTGCGGAAAATTACATTCGCGGCACGCCGAACGGAATCCACATGGACGCGGATTCTGCGTTGATCTGGAGTCCGTCGCATTTCACCTGGATGGACACGAATTATCCGGCAGCCACGCCGCGCGAAGGTTATCCGGTCGAAATTCAGGCGCTATGGATTCGATTGCTTCGATTACTCGAAAAAATTTCTCCTTCTGCCGAACAGAAAAAATGGCGCGCGCTTGCAGATCGCGCAACAGCGTCATTTGAAAAATTATTTTGGCTGGAAGACAAAGGATGGTTCGCCGACGTGCTGATCGCCAAACCAACTATCAGCGCGCGTGACGCGGTTCCGGGCGATGCATTGCGCAGCAATTGTTTATTCGCCGTCAGCCTGGGATTGGTTTCCGGCGATCGCGCAAAACGTTGCGTTGCCGCCGCGCAAAAATTTTTGGTTGTGCCGGGCGCTTTGCGTTCGCTCGCGCCGCTGCCGGTTTCCGTTCCGCTGCCGGTTCACGGCAATGATGGCCGGCTGTTGAACAACCCGGCGGAGCCGTATCGTCCGCGTTACGAAGGCGACGAGGACACCAGCCGCAAGCCGGCATATCACAACGGCACGGCGTGGTGCTGGATCTTTCCGGTTTTTTGCGAAGCGCTCGCTCGCGCGTGGGATTTTTCGCCTGAGGCAATTGCGACAGCGAAAAGTTATTTGCGCAGCGCGGAAAAATTACTGGCTGAAGGCTGTCTCGGACAATTGCCGGAAATTCTCGATGGTGATGCTCCTCATGCGCAACGCGGCTGCGACGCGCAGGCCTGGAGCGCGACGGAATTTTTGCGCGTATGGAAATGGTTGAATTCACAAAAACCACAGGCAAAATGACGCCGTGAATTTCCGCGACAAAATCATTCCATGGGAAAAATTGTCCGTCTGGCGAAAGGAATTTCGCGCGAGCGGCAAAAAGCTGGTCGTCACGAACGGCTGTTTTGACATTTTGCATCTCGGCCATGTGACTTATCTCGAAACCGCGCGCAAATTTGGCAACGCTCTTTTAGTCGGCATCAACGGCGATGCGGCGGTTCGTGATTTGAAAGGCGCAGGCCGGCCGGTGAATTCGGAAAATGATCGCGCCGCGATCCTCGCTTCGCTTGAAAGCGTCAGTGGTGTTTGCATTTTTTCGGACAAAACGGCGACAAAATTTCTGACCGCCGCGCAGCCGGACGTTTACGTGAAAGGCGGCGATTACACTTTGGAAACTCTCAACCCGGACGAACGGCGCGCCGTGGAATCAGCCGGCGGAAAAATTGAGATCATTCCATTTGTGCCGGGAAAATCCACGACGGCGTTGCTGGAAAAAATCTCGCGGCTGTGAAAATTCTTGTCATTTCGCTTGCAGGCATCGGCGACACGATTTTTGCGACGCCGCTGATTCACGAACTCCGGTTGAATTTTCCCGAGGCCCAAATTGAAGCCCTGGTTCTGTGGCGCGGCGCCAGGGACGTATTGGAAAACAATCCGTATTTGAACCGCGTTCACCAAAAAAACCTCATTGCTGCTTCCAAATTTGATTCACTTGGTTTTTTGCTGAAATTACGCCGCGAACGTTATGATGTTTCCATCAATACTTTTCCGCAAAGCCGAAGGCATTATCGGCTCATCGCAAAAATCATCGGCGCAAAAATTCGAATCAGCCATGAGTATGATTGTTCCGGCGCATTGGACCAGTTGCTGGTGAATAAAAGTCTGGCGCAGGATTATTCGCGGCACGCTGTCGAAAATAACTTGGCGTTGCTGCCGCTGATCGGCGCGAGATCGAAGCTCGAACGGCATGATTATGAAATTTTTTTGACGGACACAGAAAAAAAATGGGCGGAGAATTTTATTTTCACGAATAAAGTTTCCGGACGAACTTTATTCGGGATTCACGTTGGTTCAGGCGGCACCAAAAATTTGGCGCTGCGCCGCTGGCCGCTGGAAAATTTTATTGAGCTCGTCCGGCATTTGCAGAAAGAACATCAAGCGCTGGCGTTGTTATTCTTTGGCGGACCGGAAGAAAAATCGGATCATGAGAAAATACGGGCAGTAATTCGAGGGGATAACTTATTTTTTCCGGAGACGGAAAACATCCGGCAGGCGGCGGCACTGGTGGGTAAATGCAAATTATTTTTGAGCGTGGACACATCGCTCATGCATGTCGCGGCGGCGATGAAGGTGCCGAAGCAAATTGTCATTGAAACGCCGACGTGGAATAAGCCGATTGAACCTAATGGAAATCAATTCACGCTTGTAAGAAATCCGGCTGTTGCCGGGCGCAATTTAGATTTTTATCGCTATGACGGGCGTGACATTCGAGGCTCGGCGAAGGAGCTGATGTGCTGCATGAAATCCGTAAGCGTCAGAAGTGTTATCGAGGCCCTTAGGCCTGGATTTGAGAGTGTAAGGGCCGAGATTTAGCTTGCTAAAAAGTTTTATTCGTGTTGAGATTTAAATGGTTATTCAATAAATCCTATAGTTTTAAATCGGAAAGGGATAGTTATGTTTTATTCTTCTGGCAACCGTATGGCTGTAGTTTTCAAACCATTATTCATTTGTGTGGCACTGATTGGCTTGCTGCTCACGCTTGCAGCACAAGGTGCGCAGAGGCAAGTCGTGCGTGAACATCTTTTTGAAAAGATCAAGCAAATGCGGCCGGAAGGAAAATTGGCGGATACGAATCAATTGAGATTGGCGATAGCGTTGCCATTACGCAACACGGTGGAGTTGTCAAATTTGCTTCAAAGAATCTATGATCCGTCGAGCCCTGACTACCGGCATTACTTAACGCCGGAGCAATTCACAGAGCGATTCGGTCCCAGCAAAAGAGATTATCTGACATTAATTGCTTTTGCCAAAGCCAATGGATTGAAAGTGACAGCGACGCATCCCAATCGAATGTTATTGGACGTCAGCGGCTCGGCAATGGCCGTGGAGAAAGCGATGCATGTGAATTTGAATGTATATCGGCATCCGACGGAGAAGCGGACGTTTTTTGCTCCAGACGCGGAGCCTTCGCTGGATTTGTCGGTTCCAGTTTTACAGATCAGCGGACTGGATAATTATTCTCTGCCGCGTCCCCGTTATCGGGTGAAGCCGTTGGCGGCCACAAATGCGCTTCCGAATGCTGATACCGGTTCCGGGCCGGGCGGAGCTTATATTGGGAAAGATTTTCGCGCGGCATATGTTCCGGATTCATCATTGAATGGCTCCGGGCAGGTGGTCGGGCTGTTGCAGTTTGATGGCTACAACGCCAGTGACATTGAGTATTACGAGAACCTGGCGGGTTTGCCTCATGTTCCGCTACAAAATGTTTTAATCGATGGTGCAACAGGTGATCCCAGCGGTGCTGGTGGGGAAGTGGAGGTTTCATTGGACATCGAAATGACTATCTCAATGGCGACGAACCTGTCAAAAGTCATCGTTTACGTGGCGCCGAATTCAAGGCCATTTGTGGATGTATTAACTCAAATGGCTACGGACAATGAGGCCAAGCAATTAAGCTGTTCGTGGTATCTTCCCAATGGCTCTGCGGACTCGGCTGCGGATCAGATTTTTCAACAAATGGCTGCGCAGGGACAATCATTCTTCAACGCTTCGGGCGATTATGGCGCCTATACTGGATTGATTAGTTTTCCGGGAGATACCCCTTACATCACTCAAGTGGGCGGCACAACTTTGACGATGAATAGCTCAGGCGAATCCTACAATTCAGAAACAGTTTGGAATTGGGGTTATGGAGTTGGCAGCGGAGGTGGCATCAGCACACAATATGGTATTCCGGATTACCAAACAAACATCAGCATGACGGCCAATCAGGGATCGACGACGATGCGCAATACGCCTGATGTGGCAATGACGGCGGATAATGTCTATGTCCGGGCCGACGGCAGTGATTATATCAATATGGGAGGCACCAGTTGTTCGGCTCCGTTGTGGGCGGGCTTTGCGGCGCTGGTCAACCAACAAGCAATGGCCAGCGGCAAGGGGCCAATTGGTTTTATCAATTCGGCGGTTGATGCCATAGCTTCCAGTGGAGATTACAATAATTGTTTCCATGATATTGTGGACGGCGACAATACATCTGATAGCAGTCCGACAAAATATTATGCGGTGAGCGGCTATGACCTTTGCACCGGCTGGGGAACGCCCAAAGGACAACATCTGATTGACGCCTTGGCAAATCCAGAGGCGTTGGTGATAACTCCGGCTACCGGTTTTACTTCGAGCGGGGGGGGCGGGGGGCCGTTCACTGTAACATCACAAGACTTCGCTTTAACAAACATCGGGACAAACTCCATCACCTGGACACTTTCCAACACGTCAGCGTGGCTGGGCGTTTCATTGAACGGCGGAACGCTCGCGGCTGGAAAAGGAACGAATGTGACCATCAGCCTGAATGATGCGGCCAGTAACCTCGTTGTGGGTATTTACGATGCAACATTGGAATTTACCAATGTCAATGATGGCTTGGGGCAAAGCCGTTCGTTTACGCTCGATGTGATTGCCCCGCCAATGATCATGGTGCAACCGATGAATCAAGCAGTAATTGAAGGCGCAACGGCATCATTTACCGTCAGTGCGACCGGCGGCCTGCCGTTATATTATCAATGGCAATTCAACGGAACCAATTTAACAGATGATGCGAATATCAGCGGCTCTGCGACCACGAATCTGGTTGTTATCAATGTTTCTTCAAATGACATTGGAAATTACACAGTTGTTGTAACCAACCTTGTTGGAAGCGTAATCAGCTCAAACGCGGCATTAACCATCATTCCATCAGCGCCGATAATTATTACTCAACCTATGGATCAACATGCGATTGTTGGCCAGACCGTAACATTTAGTGTGACGGCCATTGGCACGATCCCATTGTATTATCAATGGAGTTTTGATGGAACGAACATAACAGATGCGACCAACAGTTTTCTGATCCTGAACGATGTTCGATTGGAGCAGGCGGGTAATTATGCGGTCACTATAACCAATCAAATCAATTTAGTGACCAGTTCAAATGCGCTTTTAACCATTACTACTTGCTATCCTGCTCCAACCAATATCGTTGCATGGTGGCCCGGGGAAGGAAACGCTAATGATATTGTGGGAACCAATAATGGAGTGCTAAAAAATAGCGCTGGCTTTACAAATGGAATTGTCGGGCTTGCATTCGATCTTCACAGCAGTAGTGATGATTATATTCAAGCTTCCAATAGTCCGCTATGGGGATTTGGTTCGGGTAATTTTACAATTGAAATGTGGGCGAATTTTCGAACGCGTTACATCAATTCTGATGTATATTATCCTGAAGCAATACTTATTGGGGATGATAATGGGGATGGGAATCAAAATAAGTGGTGGTTTGCAATTGATCAGGGGAACTTTTCATTCCACGTTAATAGTGGGTCCCTTGGGCCTATCTTTCTTTCGCCGGCTCCATTTAATCCTGCTACCAATCAATGGTATCATATCGCCGTAGTTCGTAATCAAGATACATTTACATTTTATGCAAACGGTGTAAGCGTCGGTTCAACGAATTATCACGTAATAATTCCCTCGCCTGATCAGCCACTGACCATTGGTCAGGCCGAAGGATTCGGTTACTTCAATGGTTGGCTTGATGATGTAACGATTTACAGTAATGCATTGTCGGGTTCCGAGATTCAGTCGATTTTTAATGCGGGCAGCAACGGTAAATGCATCCCACAAAATCCACCCACTATTGTTATTCCGCCATCCAGTGTTACGAATGGGGTCGGCCAGACTGCTGTATTTGGTGTCCTGGCCAACGGAACGACTCCGTTATATTACCAATGGTATTTCAATGGAACAAATCTTCTTGTCGGCTCCAATGGCGACCATCTGACTATCTCCAATGTTCAAGATACCGATGCCGGAGACTATTCTGTCGTTGTAACCAATTACCTCGGCAGTGTAACCAGTGTCGTAGCCACGTTGACAGTAGTAGATCCCCCGATTATTACCATTCAACCAATCAATGTAACTATTTCTGCTGGTGACACAGCGACGTTTAGTGTCACTGCCACGGGAACACTTCCCTTGGCCTACCAATGGCGAAAAAATGGTTTAAATTTGGGTGACGGTGGAAATATTTCTGGTTCTACAACGGCAAATTTGGCCATTGGTAATGCTTCATATTCTGATGGGGCAAATTATACAGTTGTAATCACAAATTATGCGGGTTCTGTAACCAGCTCTGTTGCGATATTAACGGTTCTTGCAGGGCCTGTAATTCTAACGCAGCCGATAAGCCGGACAAATTTTATTGGAACAAGTGCCACATTTGCGGTAACGGCAAACGGGACACCGCCACTGGGATATTTGTGGCGGAAGGAAGAAGCTTCTTTGGCCGATGGTGGAAACATTTCTGGTTCAACGACAGCGACGTTAAACTTGGCTAATCTTGTATTAACAAACTCCGGAAACTACAGCGTTTTTATCACCAATGCCTATGGCTCTGTGTTGAGTTCAAACGCGGTATTGACTGTCAATCCGATACCGCCCTGCACTCCTGTTTCCACCAATGTCTTTGCGTGGTGGACGGCGGAGGGAAATGCTAAAGATATTATTGGCACGAATAATGGGACTTTGAAAAATGGAGCGAATTTAACCAACGGAATTGTGGGGCAAGCATTCAATTTGCATAATAGTAGCTCCGATTACATTCAGATTACAAACGGTGCGCCACTCGGCTTTAGCTCAAATAACTTCACGATTGAACTGTGGGTTAATTTTAAAACGCATAACGTAAATCCAAATATATATTATCCTGAGGCAATATTTATTGCCGATGACAATGGGGGGGGGAATGTGAACAAATGGTGGTTTGCTATTGATCAGGGAAGCCTTTCTTTCCATGTAAATAGTGGGACGCTTGGTCCCGTATTTCTTTCACCCGCACCGTTTAATCCCACTGTCAATCAATGGTATCATATAGCTGTTGTCCGCAACATAAATACATTCACATTCTACGTGAATGGAACAAACGCCGGTTCTATTAATTATTCGGTAGTGATTCCGACTCCAAGCCAACTCATAACAATGGGGCAGGCAGAAAATATCGGTTATTTCAATGGAGCCTTGGATGAGGTAACGATTTATCGTGATGCGCTTTCGGCATCAGAAATCCAAGCAATTTACAATGCCGGCAGTGGTGGAAAATGTCCATTACCTCCGACAATTTTGGTTCAGCCGACCAATGTGACGGTTGCGGCGGGCGCGACTGCGAATTTTAGTATTACTGCTGCCGGTGTAGTGCCTCTTTATTATCAATGGACTTTCAATGGGACAAATCTTCTCTCAGCAACTAATGCGGTTCTCACATTGACAAATGTTCAATTTAGCCAATCGGGAGTTTATGCCGTTGCCGTTGCCAATGAAGGTGGTTCGATTGCCAGTTCCAATGCGGTTTTAACCGTGATTCCTGATCATTATTCATGGAATTCGATTGCATCGCCAAAACTTGTGAATATACCGTTTGCGGTCGCGATTTATGCAAAGGATGCTACGAACGGGATTTTTACCGGTTATAACGGAACGGTTGTTTTAACGACCACAAATGGAGTCCCGATCAGCCCTGTGATCTCCGGCAATTTTAACCAAGGCGTTTGGACGGGGCAGGTTGCCATTGCTCAGGTAGGCACAAACTGGGTGCTTAAAGCAAATGACGTATATGGGAAATTAGGTCTGGCGAATCCGATTAACGTGGTCAATCTACCTTCGCTCACAATAGTTCCATCCGGGATTACCCTTTATATTTTCTGGCCGGTAAGCCCCTCAGGTTTTGTCTTGGAGACTTCCTCGGATCTCACATCTGGAAACTGGATTCCTATTGGGGCACCGCCAATACTAATCGGTGATCAATATCTTGAGCCGATCACAATCGCAGGAACAAATGCGTTTTACAGATTACGATTTACCGGTCAGTAAATGACAAAAATTCTGTGTTGATACCAAAAGTAACTGGATTGAACAATTGACCAGGTGCGGTTTTCTGGCAAACTGGTTAGTCAATGGCTGAAGGCGATTTCCCTAAAGTAAGTTTCATCATTCCCGTTTTGAATGCGGCGGGAATTTTAGAGAATTGCTTGCAATCCATTCGTAAACAGGATTATCCGCAGGACAAACTTGAAATCATTGTCGGCGATGCCGGGTCGACGGACGGCACGCGAGAGCTGGCACAACGTTATGGTGCGATCGTTGCCGATGATAAAGATGGTCGCAACATTGAGGACGGCAAACGCGCGGCTTTGGTTCACGCTACGGGCGATTACGTTGTGTTCATTGATGCAGACAACGAAATCGCTCATCCCGATTACATTCGCCGCGGTGTCGAAGCGCTTGCGGCAAACCCAAATGTGTTTGGTGTAGAGAGTTATTATTTGCCGTCGCCGCGCATGACTTCTTTTTGCTCCTATTTGACATGCTTGTTACACATCAGCGACCCGGTTGCATGGATGATGAGCATTAAACCGGTATTTGTCGGTGAGAACGGCGAAGTGGAAACGTGGAAATTTCCGGAGCGAAGTTTGGCCTATCCGGTTGGATCCAACGGATTTATTTTTCGCAAAACGGAATTGGATTTAGCCGGCGCAACGAAAAATTATTCCGATACACACACATCGGTGAATTTGATTCAAGCCACCGGCAAACGGGAATGGCTGCGCATCAAAAGCCGCGGCGTGCATCATTATTATGTCGCCACGCTTGGCGAATTTTTGAAAAAACGGCGACGCGCGACCTGCCATTTTCTCGACATGCAGAAGGAACACGGTTTTTCGTGGACGGAGCGCAAGCCGCGGATTCCGGGTTGGTTGGCATGCGCTTTGTGCGTGACGTTTATTGCGCCTGTTTTTCAAATGCTGATTCAGCTTGCAAGAACGCGCGATTTGCGTTGGCTGTGGCATCCATGGGCCAGTTTCTTCTCGGCGCTCGGTGTTTTATGGGGATTGCAGACCTATGCGATGGCGGCAAAGGACAAGAAATTGATCCATAAATTGCAACCGCGTCAAAAATTGGAAATCAAATCGTGAACACAGAATCCGGGAAAAGAATCTATTTTTTTGCGAATGGAATTTATTCCGACCAGATTTCGGGTGGCGACATTCACTTTTTTCACATGGCGCAGACGGCAATGGACGCGGGCTATATTGTTCATTTTTTTGGAGGTCATGCATTGGAAAAACAATTGCGTTCGCGTTTCAAGCATTTTGAACTGACACTCACCGACAGATCACAAGCCAAGCCATTTAACGCAAATTCATTTTTTGGTCAGTTCAAACTGTTGGCCGATTATGCACGGCGACTTTTTGGCAGCTTGCGGCGAATTTCGAAGGTTCAACCCGATGAAATCGCCTATGCCGTAAATGACTATTGGTTCGATGTCTGGCCGATGCTTTGCTGTAAGGCTCGCCGGAAATTGATGATTCTTGGGATGGACGCGCCGACTCTTCGCGAGATTCTTTTTCGCGCGCGCCCGGACGTGACGGCGAGTCGGCTAAATTCAATTTATTACTGGTTGAGCCAAAATCTTTCACTTTGGCTGTTTCATTTTCGCGAAAATAAAAGACTTTTCTATGTTCATCCGGACATGGAATCGCGGTTACTGCGCATCGGTTACGAGAAGGAAGAGATGGTTTTCATCTCAAACGGCATGAATTTAAAAGCTGTCGAACAAGTGCCCTCTCAAAAAAAGGAATTCGACGTTATTTGGCTTGGTCGTGTTCACCGGCAAAAAGGCATTGATGATTTGCTTGCGACGCTTGTGGTGCTATCAAAAAAAGTCAAAGACTTCCGTGCCGTGCTGGTAGGCCGGCTGCAAGAGCTGGAGCCGCGACTAAAGGAATTGAATTTGACGGATTTCGTAAAATTATCCGGTTTGGTTTCGGAGGAAGAAAAATTTCGCTTGTTCAAGGCAAGCCGGGTTTTTTTGATGCCGAGCCGTCAGGAAAGTTGGGGGATCGTCATTGCGGAATCCCTCGCATGTGGAACCCCAACCGTGGCCTATGATTTGCCGGCATATCGGCCGATTTTCGGCGCGCTGGTTGATTATGTGCCGTGCTTTGACTTCGAATTGTTCAAAAAGAAATCGCTTGAAGCGGTCGAAAAATCACGGCGCGGACAAATTATTTTGGACGCGGCGAAATCGGCGGAATTGAAATCGGAGCATTCGTGGGAAGCGGCGGGAAACCGTTTCATTGCGGCGGCAAAAAGTCTTTAAGCCCTCTGTAACAGATGCGGATTGGCCTTCAAATAACGAACCGTTCGACGAATGCCTTCTTCGATTGATGTCTGCGGCTGCCAGCCAAGATTTTTGATTTTGGAAGTGTCTAGATGCACGAGCGGGCTGTCTCCCAGCCAGCCTCGCTTGCCGCCGGCAAATTCCAATTGCACATCCTTCATTCCCATTTCATCTAAAATCACTTTCACGACCTCAATGACGGTGATGAAATAGTTGTGGCCGAGGTTAAAAACGTTTTTTTGTGCGGTTGCCTTGTCGATTCCGAGCATCACACCCGCGACACCATCTTTGACATAAAGATACGATTTTTTTTGTGTGCCATCGCCGAAAAGAGGCAACCGTTTCGGATCGTGTTGCAATTTTTTCAAAACATCAAAAATAATTCCGTGAGTATAACGCTCGCCAATCCAGCTGACAAAACGATAGCTGAAGGAGCGCATCCCATAATATTCGCAATAGGCTTCAATCATCGCTTCGCCGGCAATTTTGCTCGCTCCATAAAGCGATGTTTGCTGCGCGGCATAATTTTCCGGCGTCGGAAATTTCTCCGGCTCGCCGTAAACCGCCGCGCTGCTGGCAAACGCGAAGCCTTTTACATTGTTCGTGCGCGCCGCTTCGAGCGCATTCCATGTCGCAATCGTATTTTGTTCCAAATCCACGCGCGGATTGTCTTTGCCGCCGCGGACATCGGCATTTGCCTGGAAATGAAAAATAAAGTCGCAACCCGTGGCGGCGGTTTTCACTGAAGGCAAATCCAAAACATCGCCATGAACGATTTGTAGCTTTGATGAATTTTGTGGCAGGAATTCCTGACGGCCGGTGCAAAAATTATCGTAAACAATTACATCGGCGTTGCGGGCATGCAACGCATCCACGAGATGACTGCCGATGAATCCGGCCCCGCCGGTAACAAGAACTTTGTTCATGTAAATCACGATGCTTTTCTTAAAACAATAGCCATGTTTCGTGCGGCCCATTTATTTAATTGTGCGACAAAACCATGACTTTGTTTCCACCATCCGACCGTTTGGAATCCGCAATGGGTCGTTAAATCCATAAGCCCGCGCGGCGTAAAATCTCGAATGTGTCCCGACGGGCGGAATGCCTCCAAACGTTTTTGAAGAAATACAGGGCGAAATCCATAGGTTGTCTTGTCTGTGCCAAGTTCGCTCCCTAATGGCTGATTTCCCCATAAAAATCCTATTCGGTTTACCCACGCTGCGATATTTGGAACGGCAATGACACAAATGCCGTCGGGGGCAAGAACGCGGTTAAATTCCCGCACGAGGTTTTCCGTTTCAAAGACATGTTCTAAAACGTGGTTGCAACTTAAGAAATCGAACGAACTGTCCGGCAGTGGAAGAGGATTACCATCCGTATCATGTTGAATAAATTCAAATTTGGAGGATATCTCGGCAAACAGGTCGCCTGGGCTGCGAACTAAATCAATACCTGTTATCCGCGTTGGTTGAATGTTCCACCGGTTTTTGACACCATTTACAAAATCGCGGGTGAAAATTCCCTTGCCGCAGCCGACGTCAAGAATCTGGATTGATCTACCTTTTCGTTTTTCCAGCCATTGCCGGATTGGCCGACAAGACCAGAAATTATCCATGCAGTAATCTCCAGCCGAATACGATTGCTCATTTTTGTGCAAAGTTTGATAAAATTTATCTAGGGGTTTCATGAATTTTAAAATTTGAATTTGAGGTTAGTCGTGCACAAAAATGATTCTACTGCCTTGCGATTCGAAGCGGAAATCCATCCGCCGCAATTTTAGCGCATGGGCAATGGCGGCATGTTTTTCCGGCGGAGCGACGAACATCAAAAAGCCGCCGGCACCTGCGCCCAGCAATTTCCCGCCCAGCGCGCCAGCATTTTTGGCTTTTTCATACCAGTCGTCAATCACGCCGCTACTGATGCCGCGCGCCAAAGATTTTTTCAGCAGCCATCCTTCATGAATGATTTCGCCGAACGCCGCCGCGCGATTTTGTTGCAGTTCGCGCCGAAAAATTTGCGCGAGTTCCACCATTTTTTTTGTCACGTCGCGTTTTTTCTTTTCACTGGCCAATGCGGATCTTTGTTGTTCCAGCACGTTTGACGCGCGCCGCGTGATGCCGGTGTAAAACACCAGCGTTTGTGACTGCAATTTTTCAATCGTTTCGCGTTTGCAAATGATCGGTTCGACGTGAACCGAATCGTCGCGGTTGAATTGGATGTAATTCAATCCGCCGAATGCCGCGGCATATTGATCCTGTTTGCCGATTGGTTCGCCGCAACGTTCGATTTCGATTTCACACGCCTCGCGCGCTAATTGTTCCGCGCCGGCGTGCCGTCCACTAAAAGCGTGCAGCGCATTGAGCAAGCCGACCGTAAAGGTGGATGACGAACCAAGCCCCGAACCTTTTGACGGAATGTCGGCAATTGAAGTGATTTCCACGCCGCCATCAATTTTCAACAGCTTCATCGCCGCGCGCACCAATGGATGGCGAATTTTTTCTGCTGAACGCGCTTCCTCCGTGCGCGAATAGCTGACGCGGATTCTATCGTCGAATTTTTGGTTCACCGTCACGTAAACAAATTGGTCAATCGCCGTCGAAACGACCGCGCCGCCGCATTTGCGGTAAAAAACCGCCAGGTCGGAACCGCCACCGACAAAGCTCATCCGCAAAGGTGTTCGACTGATGATCATGGCAAATTATTTTTCCGCAATCGGTTCAAGATAGGTGTGATTTTCCCAAACCTCGTGAACCCGCCAATGTTTTAATTCTGGCGTCGTCTCATTCGCGAAATACTGATGCCATTCCACCAGCAAATGAACGCCGCGCAATAAATCCTGGTGGTCGCGAAATATTCTGAACTCTTCGCCTTCGACATCCAGCTTGATAAAAACCGGTTTGCCGAATTTCGCGAGCGCTTCGGCCAGCGAAAATGTCGGCACAAACGGGCCGGTCGCCGGTGCGCCGAAATTCGGTTCGTAACTGCCTTTCATATCGCGGCCATCCGCCGTCAATGCCGTCGGAACAATCTCAATGGTTGAAAATCGCGCCGCGCGATGCGCCAAAAAATAAATTGAATTTAGATTCGGCTCGAACGCAAAAATTTTGCAATTTGGATTTGCGCGCGCAATGTCGCAGGTGTATTTGCCGAGCGATGCGCCAACGTCCCAAATCGTGCCGCTGCCGTTTTCCTGCCAGCGGCGTTTCAAAAATTCTACTTCCTCTTGCTCGCCGCCGGTCACGCGGGAAAAATTTTTGTCGCTGAACAAAAAGCGCGCCGGGTTTCGTCGCAATGCCCACGACGTTTTCAACAATATGCCCATGCAAATGTCGCGGGGAGTTTTCATTTCTTTGTTCCGCCAGCTGTTCCGAGAATTTTTTCGATGGCGGCGTTCAGATCATTACACACGAAATCCGGTGAAGCGTCAAATTTCCCATCGCGCCCGCCATAACCGGATTTTAACAAAACGGATCTGATGCCGGCGTTTTTTGCCGTTTGCACATCCGTCGTTGTGTCGCCGACGAACCACGATTGCGCCAAATCAATGTTCAGATCTGCGACGGCCCGTCGAATCATGCCAGTTTTCGGTTTGCGACAATCACATTCGGTTTTCAATTCCGGCCGTTCGCCGGGAAATCCTTTTTCCGGATGATGCGGGCAAAAATAAATCCGGTCTAAAAACGCATGTTCGCGACCGAGCAACGTTTCCATTTTATTGTGAATCCGCTGCAATTCGGCTTCGTCACAGAAACCTTTGGCGATGACAGGTTGATTTGTGATGACGACGGTGCGCCAGCCGGCGAGATTTAATTTGTGAATCGCGTCAGCGACGCCGGGCAATAGTTCCAGTTCGTCCGCGTTGCGCAGGCAATCTTTATCCGGGATCAACGTGCCGTCGCGATCAAGAAAAACCGCGCGCTGCGGCGTGGCAAGCGAACTGGCCTGGACAATTCCCGCAGCGAATTGCGCGGAAATTTTATCGTAACGCTGCGGGGTGCCGATGTCTTTGATGAATTCAGAAGAATTGTAACCGAGTAATTTTTTTCCAGCGCGCAGCATTTGCGGAAACAAATCTTTGCCAAAGTCTAAAATTCTGGATTTTGAATTCTGGATTCTGGATTCTGCAATTGCCGATTTTTCCAAAACGTAAAGCCCGGCGTTGACAAGATTTTGTCGCCACACGTTTTCGGAATGCGGACGATTGTGAAATGCCGTGACGAGCGATTCGGAATTGACCTCGACCAAATCGGAATCAAGCGGATGGTCGTTCGGATGCAAAAGCAAAGTGGCGTCGGCTTGCGCTTTTTCGTGTGCATTCCAAATGCGGTTCAGATCTACATTGACCATTGTATCGCCATAAAGCACGACGAAACGGCCAGCGAGTTTTTCAAATCCGGCCAGCACCGCGCCCGCCGTGCCGAGCTGTTCCTTTTCCAAAACGTATCGAATGCGAACGCCGAATTTTTCTCCGTCACCGAAATGATTTTCGATCAAATCGGCGCGGTAATGGACGAAGAAAATCAAATCATCGAAACCGAACTTTTTTGCAAGTTCGACCTGGTGTTCGAGCAACGGTTTGCCGGCGATGGGAATCATCGGCTTGGGCAAATCACCCAGGCGTTCTTTGAGCCGAGTGCCTTTGCCGCCCGCGAGGATGATGAGTTGGCGCGACATCAGCTTTTCACTTCGGCCACGATTTCTTCGACCGCGCGCTCGACGGCTTTGTTGGAAGTCATTTTTGGCGTCCAGCCGAGATTTTTCAGTTTCTCGACCGAATAACTGACGCGCGGAACGTCGCCAATCCAGCCGCGGTCGCCGCCGGTGAAACGAATCCCGGCAGTTGGCGCCATTTTTTTGACGACGGCCTCAGCCATGAATTTGACCGTGGTGCCGGTGCCGCTGGTTCCGATGTTGAAGTAATTCAATTTATCATTCGCGTTATCGGTGATGAACAGCATGGCTTCGATCAAATCGGCGACGTGAAAATATGGTTTCCGTTGTTTGCCATCGCCGAGCACTTCGAGTTCGGCGGGATTTTTTTTGAGTTTATGGACGAAATCGTAGATTGCGCCATGCGTGGCGCGGCTGCCGACAACGTTGGGAAAACGAAAGATCCAGGCGCGTTCGAGAAAACTTTCCAACGCGGTGGAAATCGCCGCTTCACTTGCCAATTTCATCGCGCCGTAACTGGAAATCGGAAAGAGCGGGCCGATGTCTTCGGTGAGTTGTTTGTCGAGATTTCCATAAACCGCCGAAGTCGAGGCAAAGGCGATCTGGGGAATTTTATGATCGCGCATCAGCCGGAGCAGGTGATATGTCGTTAGAAACGTGTCGCGCAAATCCACATCCGGGTCAGCCACGCCGGCACGAATATCGGAATTGGCAGCGAGATGCCAGGCGATGGAGAACGGCTTGGATTTCGTTTGAAATGAAATGATCCGGCTGCACGTCGGCAAATCGTTTATGTTTGCCTCGAAGAATTTGAAATTGGGATTGGCCAACGCGCGCGCCAGATTTTTTCGCCGGCCAAGTTTCAAATTATCAATGCCGACGACGAACAATCCGCGGGCCAGCAGCGCATCCACGAGATGACTGCCGATAAAACCTGCCGCTCCGGTAACTAAATGACTGGTTTGCATGAACGGAAGCCATTTAAGCCAAATAGGCCGCAAAAGTCAAAAATCCAGCCGAAGAAAAAGCATCAAGCGATGTTTGATGTTTGCGGAAAATGCTCGCGCGGCGGGCACGAAGCCGACTAAAATTTGATTTCCGTGAACGATGATTCCCAGATTCTTGTGAGCGTCATTGCAGTGAATTACAACTGCAAGAAATGGTTGGATCGATTTTTTTCATCGCTAAAGACACAGACGATTTTTGACCGGATTGAAGTCGTGCTTGTAGACAACACTTCAACAGATGGCTCGGCGGAGATTTGTCAAAAAGAATTGGCGGCCTGGAAGAATGGGGTTTTTCTTCCGACCGGCGGGAATTTCGGTTTTGGCGGCGGCAACAATCGCGGGGCTGCAGTTGCACGCGGGAAATTTCTATTGTTTGTCAATCCTGACGTTTGGTTTGAGCCGGATTGTTTGGAAAAATTGGTTACTGGAACAGAAACCGCTGGTGTCGGGCTGGGTTCCGTTCAACTCTTGAATTATGATGATGATAGCATTCAATGTCTCGGGGCATCCGGCCTTGATATCTTTGGAAATATGATTGTTGTTCCTGTTGATCGGATGATGGCAGAGCCGTTTGCGCCGGCGACTTTTTTTTTCATCCGGCGTGATGTGTTTCAGCGGGTCGGCGGATTTGACGAAGAATTTTTTCTTTATAATGAAGAAATGGATTTATCATGGCGTGCTTGGCTCGCCGGCGAAAAAGTTGTTATCACACCTTCCGCAAGACTGCATCATCAAGGTGTTTCTTCTGGTGACCGAATGACGGAAAACAGCACCAGCGAAATGAAGCGCTTTTATGCGAACCGGAACCAGCTTTTGACCATTTTAAAATGTGCGCGGAGCCATTTGCAAATTTTGATCGTTACGCAAATCGTTTTGCTGGCGGCCGAAGCTTTAGTGGGTTCATTGCTGGCGCGTCGAGTTTCATTTTTGAAATGGTCATTCTTAAAGCCTCTTATTGAATGCTGGCGATTGCGCAAACACATTCGGGTCGAACGAAAGAAAATTCGCGACTTCCGTTTGCGCGATGATTGGTGGATACTGCACCGCTTTCTCCGCTTGAGCTTTGGCCGTTGGATGGATGTGAAACGGTTGATAAATGCCGGAGTGAAAATCAATGTGGCAAAAAAATAATGTTTTACGAATTAAAAATCACATTGCGGACGATGCGTGAAGAAGGCATCGGCTCATTGTTTCAAAAAATCCGCATTTATTTCGGCGACATGGCGCGAGCTATCGCGTTTTTATGCGCGAAACGTCCTGAAGCAGAGCCGAACGCCATCATCAAATTTCTCTGGACTGCGGGCGGTAGTGTGATTGCGCCTGGACAATCAAAAGCGGAATTTTGTCAATTGCTTGAATGGATGAAACAGCGTCCAGCGCCGCGTGCCGTTTTGGAAATCGGCACGGCACGCGGTGGCACTTTATTTACGTGGTGTGCAATGGCTGGGCCGGATGCAACAGTCATCAGTTTGGATTTGCCCGGCGGAATTCACGGCGGCGGCTATCCGCCGTGGAAAATCTTCTTTTATGGCCAGTTTGCACGCGCAAAACAAAAATTACATTTGTTACGAGGTGATTCGCACGACCCAAAAATGTTGGAAGAATTGAAAAGATTATTGCCGGCGGATGGCTTGGATTTTTTATTCATTGATGGTGACCATACGCTTGAGGGCGTGCGAAAAGATTACGAAATGTTTTCGCCGCTGGTGAAATCCGGCGGTGCAATTGTATTTCACGACATAGCCAAGCACCGGACGGAGTTTAATTGTCACGTGGACGAATTATGGGGTAAAATTAAGCAAGGCCGCGAGCACTGCGAGTTTATTGACCAGCCACCTCAGGGCCAGTTTGGAATCGGCGTTGTCACGGTAAAATGAAAAGACGTGCCAGCGAGCCAATAACGCATGAAAATGTTCTGATGCCGATGATTTGGCTTCCGATGTTATTGTGCGGCGTCCCGATAAGTGCGGCGTCCCGATAACGTCGGATAATTTTCCGATGGCATCGGGCAAAGTTCTGATGCGATTGTTTGCACGCCCCGAAGGGATTGCGCGACGCCACGAGAATATTGGTTCAATAATTCATCCTGCCGATTCTTCATCCGGTGGCCTTGCCTCGATTTTGTGGACTACTGTGGAGCGCATGAGGCATGGATGTATTTTTAGTTGAGTTTGGTTTCAAAGTCCACAGGGGATTGATAACCGAGCGCGCTGTGGAACCGCACCCGGTTGTAAAAGATTTCGATCCACTCGAAGATGGCCGCGCGCGCCTGCGCGCGCGTGGCAAAGCAACAGCGATGGACCAGTTCGCGTTTCATGGTGCTCCAAAAGCTTTCCATCATGGCGTTGTCGTAGCAGTTGCCTTTGCGGCTCATGCTCGGAACGACTCCGGCGGCGGCCAGCCGTTGCCGGTAAGCAGCGCTGGCGTATTGAACGCCGCGGTCGGAATGATGCAGCAGACCAGTCGGTGGCTTTCTTTGCATCAACGCCATGTCCAAGGCCGCCAACGGCAAGCCCGTTTCCAACGAATTGCCCATCGCCCAACCGACACAGCGACGGGTGCAGCGGTCCAGCACGCCGGCGACATACAACCAGCCTTCCAGCGTGGGCACATAAGTGATATCGGCCACCCAGACGGCATCGGGTTTGCTCTTGGGCATCCGATGCGCCAACAAATTGAGCGCCACCGGAAAGTCATGCTCGCTATCGGTCAGGCTCAAGGGACGAAAACGTCGTCGTTGCCGATGCGACAAGCCGTTTGCTTTCATCAGTCTGGCCACACGCATTCTTCCACAGCGATGGCCGCGTTCGTGCAGCCAGCGCGTGATGCGCGGGCTGCCGTAAGTCTGTCGGCTCTCTTGATGTGCCTGCGTAATCAAGGGCAACAATGTCGCATTGGCTTGCGCTCTGGATCCGGGCAAACGCCCGGCCCAGGCATGGTAACCGCTGATGGTCACACCCAAAGCGGCGCACAGTTCACGGATCGAGTATTGGTTGCTCATGGCTTTTATCCGCTGGAAGCGTTGTCGGACGGAGTCGAGAGGATGCCCAACGTTTTTTTTAATATCTCCCGCTGCCGGATTAAACTCACGTTCTCCTGGCGCAGACGGCGGTTCTCTTCGAGCAATTGTTCCATCGTCGGCTTCTGGCCAGCGGGAACCGGCATGGCCAGTTGCTGCTTCCAGGTCAGCAGCGTTTGGCCAGTGATGCCCAGTTCGACGGCCACAGCTTGGGCGCTTTTGCCACTGGCAAGCCAGTGCTCCACGGCGCTGCGCTTGAAGTTCTGGTCATATCGTTTCTTTGGAGTTTTCGCTTCGGCGTTTTGTGTCTCGTTCATGGCGTGTCTTTCTAACTCACACGCTCACACTTTGGTAGTCCACAAAATCGAGGCAAGGCCAGCAAGCATCACGCTTTTATCGCATCATGCCTCAATAAGCGTTGATGGTCATTCGCGACGACAGAAAGTTTTGCCACGGCATTGACTTTCACGCTTTCTACAATTATGCATAACGGCTTCAATTGATTCGCCGTTTATGAAAGTTACGAAACCGACGCGTCCGGCTATCTCCAGCCGGTTGTTTGCTCCTCTTTTACTGTTAATAGTCCTGGCCATTTTGTTTTGGCGAAGCTTCTTGCCGGGCTATGTTCATTTTTCAAATGATGGACCGCTGGGCATGCAAATGGCTGACTGGTTGCATCTGCCTTCGGGGTTCAAAGGGATGTGGTATGATTTGAACAGCATTGGTGCAAATTCAGGTCAGGCTTCACCGGATTTCATCTCCATAGTCCGTTGGATATTGGGACCGGTTGGTTATTCCAAATTTCTCGCTCCAATCTCGTTATGGATTTTAGGGCTTTCAGCATGGTTTTGTTTTCGCCAGATGAGGTTTACATCGATTGCAGCCATTCTCGGGGGCATTGCGGCTATGCTCGTTTCGACTTCGTTTTCAGATGCCTGCTGGGGAGTGGCATCACACGAAATCGCTATTGGCATGGATTTTTGCGCCTTGGGGTTGTTTGCCGGAAATTCATTTGAGCCTTCAGCGTTAAGACGGTGGCTTCGATTAGCTCTAGCCGGCGCGGCAATCGGTATGAACGTTATTGAAGCCGCCGACATCGGTGCGATTTTAAGTGTCTTCGTGGCCTTATTTATTTTCTTCAAATCAGTGACCGAAGAAGATTCATCTGTTCCTCTCAGAGCCGGCCGGGGTGTTTTGCGTGTCGCTGTTGTTGCCATTTTTGCCGGCTTCATTGCTTTGCAGACGGTGTTGAACCTCGTCGGCACTGGCATTCAGGGCGTGTCCGGTATGGGGCAGGATGCGGAATCGAAGGCGCGTAATTGGGATTACGCCACGCAATGGAGTTTGCCAAAGAAGGAAACGCTCGGCCTCATCGTGCCGGGTCTGTTTGGCTATCGTCTTGATACACCAAAAGACATGATGCCTGCATTGCAAGATGCCTATCAGGGCGGAAACTATTGGGGCGGCATCGGCCGGGCTCCTGCGATTGACCGCTATTTTGACAGCGGCGAAAAAGGAACTCCGCCACCGGGAATCATGCGCTTTTCCGGCACGGGAGAATACGTCGGCATTTTTGTCATGTTGGTCGCCATTTGGGCGATTGCACAATCATTCCGGCGACCGAATTCCGCCTTCAGCCCGCCACAACGGAAATTCATCTGGCTATGCGCCGCCGTATTGATTTTTTCCCTGTTGATGTCCTGGGGGCGATTTTTCCCGGCCCTATATGGAGCATTTTATCAATTACCTTACGCGTCAACGATTCGTAATCCGGCAAAATTTCTGATCGTTTTTGCCTTTGCCACGGTGCTCCTGTTCGGTTATGGGATTCACGGATTGAGCAAACAGTATTTGCAGACGGATGGTGTGCCGTCGGAGTTTGGCAAATGGTGGTCCCGGGTTCGCGGTTTTGACCGGAAATGGACAATTTTTTCGGCCCTTGCCGTCATTATCAGTTTATTGGCCTGGTTTGTTTACATATCGCTGGAACCGAAGCTGATTGCTTACTTAAAGACCGTTGGTTTCAGTGAAGAAGGTTTTGCCAAAGAGATTGCTTCTTTCAGCGCGGGCCAGATTGGTTGGTTTGTTTTATTTTTTGCTTTGTCCGTTGGTCTAGTCGTTCTCGTTATTGCGGGAGTTTTCGCCGGCAAACGCGCGCGCCTCGGCGGCATTTTACTGGGAGCTTTACTTATCGCTGATTTGGGGCGCGCCAATTTGCCATGGATCGTGCATTGGGATTACAAACAAAAATACGAAGTCGGATCGCTCAACCCCATCGTCAAATTTTTGGCGCAAAAGCCTTATGAATATCGTGTGGCTTATGGTGTCCCGGCGCCTTTAACCACGCCATCAGATTTTAATTTGTTCAGCCAGCTTTGGGGAATCGAATGGCTGCAACAAATTTTTCCGTATTACAACATCCCTACGCTCGACAAAATTCAAATGCCACGCGAACCGGTGGATCTGGAGGCGTTTGAAAACACTTTACGTCTCGGCATTAAAGCGGATGAAAACGGCCGGTTGATGATTGATCAATCCACCTTTCCGCGCGTCAATCGTTTCTGGGAATTGACGTCCACCCGCTATCTGCTCGGGCCGGCTCCGTATCTGGATTTGTATAATTCCGAACTCGATCCGCAAAAGCATCGTTATCATATCGTTCAACGTTTCAGCGTCACTCTCAAACCCGGCGTCGAACAATTTCACCAACGATTGGAGGAATTGACCGCCGTTCCGAACGACAATGGCGAATATGCCCTTTTTGAATTCACCGGCGCATTGCCGCGCGCGAAGCTTTATACCGATTGGGAAACCAACAGCGCCGCCGATTTGAAGGATTTTTCCACGAATGGTCTCAGTGCTGACGATCTATACATTTACAACGAAACCGGACCGAACGGTTTTCTCACTTTGAAGAAATTGGCATCGCCATCCTTTGATCCGCATAAAACCGTTTTGTTGGATCAACCGTTGCCGGAAGGGAATCCGTCGGCCTCGACCAACGAAAATTCAGGTTCCGTGGATTTTATGGCTTATCCGTCGGCGGACCCGAAATTGAAAGACCAAAAAAATGACATTTGGAAGAAAAATGGCGTTTGCTATGCGCCAACGGACATGATTCTAGCCGCCAACGCCGTTACGCCTTCTGTTTTGTTGCTCAACGACAAATACGATCCGAATTGGAAGGCGTATTTGGACGGAAAACAGGTTCCGATTTTCCGCGCCAATTTCATCATGCGCGGCGTCTTTGTGCCGGCGGGCCAGCACACCGTGGAATTCAAATTTGAACTTCCGCTGCGTCCGCTTTACATCAGCACTGCAGGCGTCGCGCTCGCGATTCTGTTAATTGTGGTTTTGATTTTTTTGAGAAATAAGCCACAATCTCCGGCTCAAAAATGAAAATCCTAATCACCGGCGGCGCCGGCTATCTCGGTTCAGTGCTGACTCCCACCTTGCTCGCGCAGGGCCATGAAGTCACCGTGCTCGACAATTTTTATTTCAACCAGAATTCGCTAGCCGATTGCTGCCAATACGAGAAATTCAATGTCATTCGCGGCGATTGCCGTGATGAAAAATTGATAAAGCCGCTCGTCGCCAAAGCCGATTTGATCATTCCACTTGCGGCGCTCGTCGGTGTGCCGTTGTGCAACACCGATGCGATGGCGACGCAAACGACCAACCGGGACGCCGTCGAAATGGTGTGCCGCCTCGCGAGCAAAAATCAATGGGTCATCATGCCGGTGACAAACTCTGGTTACGGCATCGGTGAAAAAGGAAAATTTTGCACGGAGGATACGCCGCTCAATCCAATCTCCACCTACGGTGTCACGAAAGTTAAAGCCGAGGAAGCCGTTCTTTCGCGCGAAAATTCCATCAGTTTTCGTCTCGCGACCGTTTTCGGGATGTCGCCGCGCATGAGAATTGATTTGCTCGTGAACGATTTTGTCTATCGCGCTTTTTACGACCGCGCCGTTGTGATTTTTGAAGGGCATTTCAAACGCAATTACATCCACATCCGCGACGTGGCCCGCGCCTTTTTGCACGGCATCGCCAATTTCGAAAAAATGAAGGGCAAGCCCTACAACGTCGGATTGGACGATGCAAATTTATCGAAATTGGAATTGTGCGCCGTGATTCAAAAACATTTGCCGAAATTTGTTTTTGTCGAAGCCCCGATTGGCGAAGACCCGGACAAACGCGATTATATCGTCAGCAACGCCCGGATCGCGGCGGCCGGTTTCAAACCGGAATGGAATTTGGACCGCGGCATCGTGGAATTGATCAAAGGCTTCACGATTTTGCGCAATTCGATTTATTCGAACGTTTAACCGTGAGCGTTTCGCCTGACAAAACCACTGCCGTTATTCTCGCCGGTGGATTTGGCACGCGCATCAAACATCTGCTGGGCGACTTGCCCAAGCCGATGGCGCCGGTGAACAGCAAGCCGTTTGTGGAATGGATTGTTCGTTATCTGGCCGCTCAGCGAATTTCCCGATTTATTTTATCGACCGGCTACATGGCTGAAACGGTTGAAAGGCATTTCCTGTCGCAGCCGGTCGAAAGTGTCCGGGTGCGATGCGTTCCTGAAACGTCGCCGCTGGGAACGGCTGGCGGATTTCTCAACGCAATTCATGGAGAAAAAGCGGAATCGTTTCTCGTGTTGAACGGCGATTCGCTTGTCCTGGCATCATTGGAAAATCTTTTTAAATCGTTGAACAATCCGAAGATTTCCGGCGCGATTCTCGGGCTGCACATCTCCGACGCTTCGCGTTTTGGAACGATTTCGCAAAATGGCGAAGGCGATTTGTCCGGTTTCAATGAAAAGAAGCCAGGCGCTGGAATTATCAACGCGGGAATTTATTTGTTTCGCGCCGACGCAATCGCCAAATTCCCAAAGAAAACGCCGTTGAGTTTTGAGACGGAAGTGTTCCCGTCGCTGATCGCGCAAAAAGTTCGGGTGAAAGTTTGCGTGACGGACGCGCCATTTTTAGATATAGGAACGCCCGAATCATTGCCGTTGGCAGACGATTTTGTCCGCCGCAACGCGAAATTTTTTAAGTCATGATCATCAGCCGCACGCCATTTCGCATTTCGTTCTTCGGCGGAGGAACGGATTATCCGGCGTGGTATCGCCAGCACGGCGGCGCAGTTTTGGCGGCGACAATCAACAAATACTGCTATTTGACCTGCCGCTATCTGCCGCCATTTTTCGAGCACCGTATCCGCGTTGTTTATTCCAAAATCGAAAATTGCCAGAAACCGGAAGAAGTTCAGCATCCATCGGTGCGGGAGACATTGCGCTTTTTGGAAATTGCGCGCGGTGTAGAAATTCATCATGACGGCGATTTACCTGGACGCAGCGGAATGGGTTCGAGTTCGGCATTCACGGTTGGTTTGTTGAACGCGCTTTATGCATTGCAGGGCCGCGCGATCGGAAAGAAGCAACTGGCGACCGAAGCGTTGCATCTGGAGCAGGACATTTTGAAAGAAGCTGTCGGCTCGCAAGATCAGGTAAGCACGGCTTACGGCGGATTGAACAAAATTTCTTTTTTACAGAACGGCGATTTTTCCGTGCAACCGATGACATTGTTGCCGGACCGATTGGAAGAGTTGAATTCGCATCTGATGCTTTTTTACACCGGCATCAAACGCACGGCATCGAGCGTAGCATCGAGTTACGCCATCGGCGCGGTGGACCGCTCCGCGTTTTTGCACAAATTGCGAGGACTGGTGGACCAAAGCTGCGAGATTTTGAGCGGCGGCGGCAGTTTGATTCCATTTGGTCAATTGCTACACGAAGCATGGCTCGCTAAATGCGCGCTGAGCGATAAAATTTCCAATTCGCAAGTAGACGCAATTTATCAGGACGCGCGAAATGCTGGGGGCATTGGCGGAAAACTGTTGGGCGCGGGCGGCGGTGGATTCTTCCTGCTGTTCGTGCCCCCGGAAAAGCAAAATAAAGTCCGCAAGCAATTGAGCCGGTTGATTCATGTGCCATTTGAATTTGAATTTGGCGGGAGCCAAATCATTTTCTACGACCTCGAAGAAGATTTCTCCAAACACGAGAAAGCGCGTAATCGCCAAAAAATCGAGGCTTTTCGCGAGTTGGAAGCCGACGCGCCGGGCGCAAATGTTTGAACACTCTGCGGGCAATTGTTTTTACCTCTGGGCAAAACTTGACCCTCGCTCTGCGCTCCGGCAAGCTGTCAAAACATCATGACGCCCGAAGAACTGATTGCTTTCGAGACGGAAATCGCGGACACATTCAACGCTGGAAAAATCCGCGCCCCAGTCCATTTGTATTACGGGAATGAAAAGGAAATGATCGAAGTTTTTCGCGATGTTAAGCCGGCGGATTGGATTTTTTGTTCGTGGCGCAGTCATTATCAATGCCTGCTCAAAGGCGTTCCGCCGGAAGAAGTAAAAGCGGAAATTCTTGCAGGCCGGTCAATTTCACTTTGTTTTCCAAAATATAATGTCGTTTCATCCGCAATTGTCACTGGCGTTTTGCCGATTGCCGTCGGAACCGCGATGAGCATCAAGCGCAAAGGCGAAAAAGCAATTGTTCATTGTTTTGCTGGTGAAATGACCTCTGAAACAGGGGTTTTTCACGAATGTTTGAAGTATTCGACGAATCATCAATTGCCGATTCGCTTTATCATCGAGGATAACGCTAAATCCGTTTGCACCGATACACGTGAAACATGGAATCAGCCAACGTTGAGCTACGAAAACACCAAACATCCGCTAATTGTATATTACAAATATCAGTCCAAATACCCACACGCCGGTGCCGGAAAACGGGTCCAATTTTAATTCCAATCTTAAATTTGCATGAAGTATTTCGATGAAATGTGCCGCGCGATGGAGTTTCTCGCGCGTGATGAACGGACGATTTTTCTTGGTCAGGCCGTCGCGTGTCCCGGCACGGCCATGAGCAACACGCTCAAAAATGTTGATCCGAAAAAATTACTAGAGTTACCGGTCACCGAAGAAATGCAAATGGGTATGTCTACCGGCATGGCGCTGAATGGCTTGGTTCCCGTGAGCATTTATCCTCGATGGAATTTTCTTTTGCTTTCGATTAATCAAATCGTCAACCACCTCGACAAACTGTCAATTATTTCCAATGGTGGTTACAAGCCGAAGGTGATTGTCCGCACAGGGATCGGTTCGGAGCGTCCGCTGCATCCGCAACACCAGCATGTTGGCGATTTTACGGATGCGTTTCGTTTGATGTGCAAAACGATTGAAATAATTCGGTTGGATGAACCGGAACAAGTTTTCCCCGCTTATGAAAAAGCGCTGACGCGCACGGATGGTAAGAGCACCATTATTGTTGAATATGGAGACTATTACAACGAAAAGTGAACCGATGACCGCCGCGACGCTGCGTGATTGGCCGCTGATGTCCAATAACATCACGCGCGAAGATCTTGATACGCTCATCGAATTTCTCAAGCAGGATAACCCCATATTAACACAGTCGAAAAATGTCATTACCTTCGAGCAGGAATGGTCGCAATGGCTGGGAGTCAAGCATAGTGTCTTTGTCAATTCCGGTTCATCCGCCAATCAAATCACAATGGCCGCGATCAAAGAACGTTTCGGCGGCGGCGAAGTAATTGTGCCGACACTGACCTGGGTTTCAGATGTCGCGTCCGTTTTGCAGGCTGGTTTCGATCCTGTTTTTGTGGACATCAATCCACGCACGCTCGGCATGGATGCGGAACAGGTTTTGAGTGAATTGAATTCCGAAACCCGCGCGGTTTTTCTCACGCACATTCTCGGCTACAACGCGCTTGATGATGTGCTGCTCGCGGAATGTCAGAAACGGAACATCCCGCTTATTGAAGATGTTTGTGAATCACATGGCGCGACGTTCAAAGGAAAAAAACTCGGCAGCTTCGGATTTGCTTCAAATTTTTCGTTCTACTATGCGCATCACATGAGCACGATTGAAGGCGGAATGGTTTGCACGAATGATTCTGACTTTTACGAGATGTTGCGCATGTTCCGCTCGCACGGCATGGTGCGCGAGAGTAAAGATGAGAATCTGAAATCACGTTACAAATCCGAATGGCCGGACTTGAATCCTGATTTCATTTTCGCATTTCCAGCGTATAACGTGCGTAGCACCGAGCTCAACGCTGTGCTGGGACGCGCTCAATTGAAACGGCTCGATACGAATAACGAAAAGCGCACACGCAATTTAAATTGTTTTCTCGACAATCTTGATCCGGGGAAGTTTTTTACTGATTTCGAGCGCGAAGGCAGTTGCAATTATGCGTTTACGCTCATTTTGCGCGAACCCGATGAGGGTTTGTGGAATCGCATCGAAAAAACGTTGCGCGAGCGGAAGATTGAATTCCGCCGCGGCACTTCCGGCGGCGGCAATCAATTGCGTCAGCCGTTTTTGCGCCGATTGCTCGGTGACGAATTTGAAAAATATCCGCGTGTCAACCACGTCCATTTCTTTGGCGCATACATCGGCAACTATCCGGATTTGGAAACCGACCGCATCAAGGCGCTTTGCGAATTGCTAAATTCGCTTTAGGATTGCCGCAATGAAAGTCCTCATCACCGGCGGAACAGGGTTTGTCGGCCATCATTTGCAGGAAGAATTGCAACGGCGCGGCATTTCCTTTTTCGCCTTCGGTAAACGGCAATTCGATTTGACGCGTTGGGAAAATGCCGAAGTTGTTTTCAAAAAAAATTCCGACGTGGATTTGATTTTGCATCTTGCCAGTTTTCAAGCTGCCGGCGAATTTCCTGGCAAACACACAGCGGAACAGTTTTACGTCAATAACCTCATCCACAATCACACCCTTGAAGCGTGGCGACGATTCATTCCACACGCTAAATTCATCGGCATGGGCGCGTCGTGTGCGTATCCGAGTTCGGCCAGCGCGATGACCGAAGACAAAATTTTCGATGGCGCGATTCACGGCAGTGTTTATGCCTACGGCGCGACGAAGCGACTGCTTGCCACAGGTATTTTGGCTTACAACGACCAATTCAAATTGAATGGCAGCTACATCATTCCTGCCGCAATGTTTGGCGAAGGCGACGATTTTTGCGAAGCGACGGCGCATGTGCCCGGTGCGCTGATCGCGCGGTTTGTCAAAGCTGTGAAAAATAATTTGCCGGAAGTGGAAATTTGGGGTGACGGCTCGCAAATCCGCGATTTTGCCGACGTAAAGGATTTTGCTCGAGCACTGATTGACCTCGCGCCAAAAATTGACTGCGACATCGTCAACGTTGCGCCCGGCGGCGGCACGAGTGTTAAGGAATTGGCACTGGCCATCAGCGAAGCATCCGGATTTGGTGGAAAAATTTTCTTCAATCCAAACCGTTATACCGGCGCAAAGGAAAAGTTTGTGGACGCCGGCAAGCTCCGCGACAAATACAAATTGGAAGTTTCCCGCGACCTTGCTTCGGGAATTCGCCGGACGGTTAAATGGTTTTCGGAAAATTTCGACGCGCTCAAAGACCGGCGCAAATTTGCTGATGCATGAATGATTCGCAAATCCATCGCGGCGAAATCACGCTGATCATGGCCACACGCGGTCGACCGCAAATGCTGGCGAAAGTTTTTACTGCGCTGAAAGCAACTACGGCGCAACCGGAAAAAGTTTCACTTTGGCTTTATGTGGATGAAGATGATTTGGTCACGCGTGATGCCATTGCGACAGGAAAACTAAACGACGCCGGCGTCCAATTACATTGGTATATCGGAAAGCAGACGTCCGGGCTTGGCCAAATGCAGCAAATTCTTTGGGAGGCTTCGGGCCGCGTAGCGGAAACTTTCATGGTGCTTGGCGATGATGTGCAATTTGATACCCATGGTTGGGACAACGTTTTACGAAATGTTGCATCGAAATTTCCTGACGGAATTTTTCTAGCGAGCCCACATGATCCGATGACTGCCGACACCTGCACTTACCCGGTTTTTGGCTGGCGCTGGTTGGATGCATTGCAGCAACTTTTCTGCGGCCATTTTCCTTTCTGGTATGACGACCGTTGGGTTCATCAAATCGGAGAAATGGTTGGCCGTTATGTTTGGTTGCAAATTGTGTTGCGGCCAGTTGGCGGCAAAGGCAAAACACGCCGGATGCGCGATTTGCCATTCTGGGCGCGATTTTTTCAGCTATGCCTTGATGAACGAAAAGCTTCCGCCAATAAATTGATTGATGCCATGAACCTTAAGCCTGAAGAAAAAGTCGCCGCGCTAAAAAATTTGGAGCAGCACGCCGCCGCCATTGAAAAGCAACAGGAGAAATATTCCGATCTTTATGCCGTCTTTCAGGAAGAGCGTTTCACGTTGCACACGCCGGAAGAGCGGCGCGCCTTCAATCCCGGCTATTTCAAAAAGGAAGCGGATGCTGTCGCTTTGATGATTGGATTTGCGCAGAAACGAATCGGCGAAAAAAAATTCGATGAAGCGATAAAATTTCTCGATGCTACGTTCATGTCGAACATCCGGTTGCGGCAGGCAATCGACTTGAAAGTTGTGTGTTTGCGGGAACTGGGGCGAAACTCCGAGGCTGATAAACTCGCGAAAGAAACTCTTGCGGCCTGGCCGGAAATGAATTTCTTCAGGCGGATTTTCCGTTTTCTTGGCATGGTTGCCAGCGACGGAAAAACATTGCTTGTCGGAATGCTTCATGGCGGTAAAAGAGCGAAATGAATCACGATGTCATCATCGTTGGCGGCGGAATTGTCGGACTTGCAACGGCGTATCGTTTGTTCGAAACCAGGCCGTCGCTGAAAATCTTGCTGCTGGAAAAGGAATCCAAACTCGCGCGGCATCAAACCGGCAACAACAGCGGTGTTTTGCATTCCGGTCTTTATTACAAGCCCGGTTCTGAAAAGGCAAAATTAAGCGTCAGCGGCTTGCAACAAATGGTTGTCTTTTGCCGCGAACACGGCGTTGCGCATGAGCAATGTGGAAAGATTGTCGTTGCGACGGACGAAACTGAATTGCCGCGACTGGAAAATCTTTGGGGACGGGGAAATGCAAACGGGTTGCTCGGCCTTCGGAAATTAAATCCGCAACAGATCAAGGAAATCGAGCCGCACGCGGCGGGAATTGCGGCGATCCATGTGCCGCAGGAAGGTATCGTGGATTATCCGGCAGTTTGCGAGAAACTCGGGGAATTGATTCGCAAAAGCGGCGGCGAAATAAAACTCAATGCGCGGGTTCAAAAAATCGTTCCTGAAAATGGCGGAAAAATTGTCGAAACAACAGCGGGAATTTTTCGCGGAGGATTTGTTGTGACATGCGGCGGATTGCATTCCGACCGGCTGGTAAAAATTTCCGGACAAAAACCATCGGCGAAAATCATTCCATTCCGCGGCGAATATTATCAGATCAAAAAAGAACGACAGTCGCTTGTGCGCAATTTGATTTATCCGGTTCCGGATCCAAAATTTCCATTTCTGGGTGTTCATTTCACGCGATTGGTTCACGGCGGAATTGAAGCCGGCCCGAACGCCGTTTTAGCCTTCGCGCGTGAAGGTTATAAATGGATGAATTTTAACGCTCGCGATTTCGCAGAATCACTCTCGTTTCCGGGCCTTTGGAAGTTTCTTTTCAAATATCCGAGCATTGCCGGTTACGAAATCTGGCGCTCGCTTTCGAAATCTGAATTCACGCATTCGTTGCAAAAGCTCGTGCCGGAAATTCAGGCAAATGATCTGGAAACCGGCGCCGCCGGCGTGCGCGCACAAGCGATGGGCTGGGACGGTAAATTAGTCGAAGATTTCCACTTTGAAGAGGCAAGAGGTATTTTACACGTCGTCAACGCGCCATCGCCGGCAGCGACGGCTTCGCTGGCAATTGGGAAAAAGATTTCAGAACGGGTTTTGACTCAAATAGCTTGATTTTTCGCAGGAAATTCCATTTTTTTTCTAAAAAACATTGCATCTTGCCCTGAGCTTTGGCTTCATCCTGCGGTGTCGCAGCAGTCGTCAGAGCCGAATCGCTGGAGGATGGAAGTTCTTTACTCCGGGCGTGTGCAAGGCGTCGGATTTCGTTACACTACAAAAACCGTCGCCACGGGCTTTGAAATTACCGGAATTGTGCGAAACTTGAACGACGGTCGGGTGCAATTGGTTGCCGAAGGCCGACGCGAAGAACTTGAAGAATTTCGCGCAGCTATCCGTGAGGCGGGTTTAGAAAATTTTATCCGCGACGAGAAAATCAGTTGGAACGCTGCACAGAACGAATTTAAGGGCTTTGAGATTGTCCGTTAAAAAATGAAATACGCCATCATCGCCGACATCCACGCAAATCTGGAAGCATTCCAGGTCGTGCTTGATGACATCAAAAAGCAACGTGCCGACCATGTCGTTTGTCTCGGCGACGTTGTCGGCTATAACGCCAATCCGAAAGAGTGCCTCAAGATCGTCCGCGAAATGAACATTCCCTGCGTCAAGGGAAACCACGACGAATATTGTTCCACCAACGATCATCTCGAAGGATTTAATCCTCATGCCGCGGACGCCGTTCACTGGACGCGCCAGCAGCTTTCGGAGGATGACCGCGCATGGCTTCGCGATTTGAAATATCAACGCATGGTCGGGAATTTCACCATCGTTCACGCCACGCTCGATGTGCCGCAACGCTGGGGTTATGTCTTTGATAAATTGGCTGCCGCCGCGAGTTTTCCGTATCAAAACACCCAGCTTTGTTTCTTTGGTCATACGCATGTGCCGGTGGCTTTTATGCGCGACACGGCCGTCCGCGGCGGAACGTATTCCAAATTCAAACTGGATCCGGCCAAAAAATATTTTGTGAACGTCGGCGCCGTCGGCCAGCCGCGCGACAATAATCCGAAAGCTGCTTACGTGATTTATGACACGGACGCGCAGACGATTGAATTGCGCCGGCTCGATTATAATATTCCCGCCGCGCAGGCGAAAATCCGCGCGGCCGGTTTGCCGGAGCGATTGGCCGAGCGTCTGGAATTCGGAAGATAATTACGGATTCGTCAAAACGTGCCGCAGGTAGAGATACATGATCGGCGCGTTGAAAAGAAGGCTGTCCAGCAAATCAAGAATTCCGCCGATGCCGGGAAAAAATTTCCCCGAATCTTTCACGCCGGCTTCGCGTTTGAACAGCGATTCAATCAAATCTCCCACGACTGCGGTCGAACTCAAAATGACGCCCAAAATAGTGGCATGGATACAATTCATTCCCTCCATTTTATGGCCGAGGAAATAAACGAAAACCAGGCTGGCGACCGTTGAAAGAAAAATGGCGCCGCCGAAACCTTCCCACGTTTTGCCCGGACTGATGCGCGGAATCATTTTATGTTTGCCGATGAGCGAGCCGACGGCATACGCGCCCATGTCGCTGAATTTGGTCAGCAACACAAAATAGAGAAGGAACAACCTTCCATTTACACCGGGAAAATAAACGATTTTTTGGATGAAATTCAGCAGCCACGCCACATACATCAGTCCGAAAAGCGTCGTGGAAATGGCAATGATTCCGGCGGTGTTGGATTTGGAAACAAATTGCCGCACGCACAATCCCAGGACGAATAAAATGATGAAGCTGGTTTCGAAATCGTTGACGCGCGCCGGAGAATTGTGTTGCCCCAGATAACCGATCAGATTCAAAAACGTTCCGATGACAAGCAAAGCGCCGCCGAAATAACCCCAGAACTTAAAACAGACGAGATTGCGCTTCTCTGCCAGGTTATAAAATTCGGCCAATCCGGCGACCGTCAACACGACCATGATGAAGACAAAAACGCTATTGGAAAGAAACGGATGATTGGAGAACAGCGCTACGATGACCGCCGTCCACAAAATGACTGTGGAAATGAGGCGGCGCAAAAAAATTTGTCCCTTGGACGGCGCTGGTGGAGTGGCAATCTCAGGCATTGCGCGATAAAATTAACAATGGCCGCGAAAATTGTCAGTTGGAATTTCGCAAGTGGAAATCGGAATATTGAACAAAGGCTGGTGGAGCCGAGGGGAGTCGAACCCCTGACCTTCTCATTGCGAACGAGACGCTCTACCAACTGAGCTACGACCCCAGCCTTTCAACGCAGGCATATTACAGCAAAATCTGCCCCGCGCAATTCTTATCAGGACGGAAATTTCGTTCGACAAATTGCAAAGGCGGTTCAAATTTGCCGCATGAAATTTTCATTGAAAGACAAATGGGTCCTCATCACCGGCGCATCGAGCGGATTTGGCGCTGCCGCGGCCAAAGCGTTTGCGGCCGAGGGCGCGAAATTGATTCTCGGCGCGCGGCGGGTTGACCGTTTGAAAATGGTCGCTGCCGAAGCCAAAGCCGGCGGAGCAGAGGAAGCGCAATTTCACGAACTCGACATTTCCAAAACGGCCAGCGTCGAGGAATTCATCGCTTTTGCAAAAGAAAAAATCGGTGGAACAAATCTTCACGTTCTCGTCAACAATGCCGGCGGCGCGCATGGATTGGACACCGTGGTGAACGGCAAAGATTCTGATTGGGAAGCGATGATCCAATCGAACGTGCTTGGATTGTTGCGGATGACGCGTGGCGCGCTGCCGCTCATGCCGCATAACGCCGGCGCGAGCATCCTCAATATCGGGTCAATTGCCGGGCGAACACCCTATGAAGGTGGCGCGGTTTACGGCGGAGCCAAAGCGATGGAATTGCATATTTCACGGGCGCTGCGATTGGAAATCAACGGCACGGGAATTCGCGTCAGTTCCATTGACCCCGGGCTGGCGAAAACGGAATTTTCGATGGTGCGTTTCAAGGGCGACGCCAGCCGCGCGGAAAAAGTTTACGAAGGAATGAATCCGCTTACCGCCGAAGATATTGCGGACATCATGGTCTGGATTGCGACTCGTCCTGCGCACGTTTGCATCGATGAATTGCTCGTCAAACCCGTTGACCAGGCGGCGATGCACAAGATTTATCGCCGGAAAAGTTGAGAACAAATTGATCGAATCTGCTGATTTTCAATTCGTCTAAACGCCTCGATTCGCGCGCCAGAGCAGGACGGCGCCCGCAGCTTGAAAGATAAAATTCGGCAGCCAGAAAATCAGATGCGGCGCCCATTCGGCATGGCTGGACAATGATTGCCCTAGAATCATAAATGCATAATAAACCGCGGTAAGCCCAAGTGCGATGGCCACGCCGATATTGGTTTCACGGCGATGCATTTTAATTCCGAGCGGAATGCCGACGAGCGCAAAGCCGAAACAGGCGAATGAAAAAGCAATTTGCCGGTGCATTTCCACGCGGATCGGTTCGGTCACATCCATTCGCGCGCGGGCAAAAGCGGCGGCGCGCCGTTGCCATTGCTTTTTCTTTTGAGCGGCGCTGTCATCGTCTCCCTGCGCAAAATTTTTCGGCATGGCCATCGCCGCACCCAGTTTTTTTTCCACGTCGTTGAGCGTGTCGCGCAGTTGCCAAAACGTCATGTCGCTGATTTTTGGGTTGTAAACCTGATTGGTGACCAGGATTGGATTGAAAGTGTAGACGGCTTCCGGCGAGGAGCTAATATAGGCGTGTGATCCGGCTAGAGTCACGCTGCGCGCATCAAATAAATGAACGATGAGCGTTTTATTGGTCGTGTCCGGTTCTAAAAACCCGCGTGGCGCGCGGACGGTAGTGGCGGAATTGGAATCGTTGCCCGTCGCGATAACGATGACATTTTGCAATTTTCCGCCGTTGTTTTTCTCCACGTAAAACGTATAGCCGGGGAAATCAGAAATGAAGCGGCCTTCGGGCAATTGCAGATTGATGATTTCGGCTCGGGCGCGATAAATGAGGTTTTTATATTCCACGCGAGAACGCGGTCCCAGATCCATGTTGATCCACGCGCTGAAACCGCAGCAGAGCAGGCTCAAGAGCAACACCGGCGTGATGAGCGAGAGCAGACTGATGCCGCTGGCGCGTGCGGCGGTGAGTTCCTGATCGGCGCTGAAGCGTCCGAACACCAGCAATGTGGCGGTGAGCAGGCCCATCGGCAGCGCGAAAACCCAGACGAACGGCACGAGCAAACCGACCGCTTCAAAGACGAGGCCCGGACTGGCGCGAAGCAGGTCGAGAATCTGTTGGAGCACGTTGCCGATGAGCAGCACAAAGGTGAATACCGCCAGCGTGAGAGCGAGCGAAGCAACCACCTGCCGCAGCAGGTATTTGTGCAATGTTTTCAACGCGGGAAGTCTGCCGGAAATCGGTGGCAACTCAAGCGCGCAACACTTATGGAACTTCGCAAACCGGCATCGAGCCTGTTGTCATCCATTCAGGTCACCTGGATCTTTACGGTTTGAACGGATTGCTCGACAGTCGTCGTAAAAATTTCAGGTTTGCGTTGGACGCTGATTTCGCCATTGCGTTCGATGCAGGCGCTTTCAACTTTGCGCACATCGTCCACCCCGCCGTTAAGCCGCAAATCTTCCATTAAATCGTGTTCGCTCACGCCGTGACGGAGCATCATGGCCTTATTGACTTTTCCATTGTCCACCAGGACGTGCGCTTCACCTTTGATCCATCGGCCCAGCGTGTGGGAACGGCAAGTGATCATCCCGCCGACGCGATAACAAATCGCCAGCACGAACCCGAGGCCGAGCGTGGGCCAAAATGCCGTGGAACCATTGATGTCGCGCGAAAGCATGGAAGCGATGAGAAATCCCAGCAGCGTGTCGACCGGATTGCGTTGCGCGATGAAACGTCGTCCCGCGACGCGCATCATCACGAGCATGGCGATGACGACGATGATTCCGCGCAACAGCATTTGTTCGAAGCTCAATTGCGTTCCGGACAGGCCGAGACCGAGGATTTTATCGAGAGATTGTTGCATAAAATGATTGGATTGAAGTTGACGATTGCGCCGAACAACTATCAACCATTGGCGATCAACTCTCAACTATTTCGCGGGCGGCTGCACCTGCTCTGCGTTGTGAATCGTGACTGGTTTGTCCTGTTTGGGCGTCAGGGCGCGGACAAATGCGTTTTGCAGCAGGTTTTGAATCGTGGGCCAGATATGGATGTCCGTATTCTTGAATTCGCCGGTGATGGGGATTTTTGTCGCCAATTGATCATGCGGTTGATTTTTTAAAATGGATTTTACGGAACCGACGATCATGTCCCAGAACGCCTGCAACGGGTCGCGGCTTTTCTCTTCCTTTTCGAGCGAGAAGACTTTGAGGTTGGTGAAAAGCACCTTCACGTAGCCGTCATATTTATTGTCCTTGGCAGCGAACGACGTGAAAAAGGCGAACCCGCCTTTGGCCACGGTAAATTTGCCATAGGCCTTCATGAACGGATTCAACTCAACCATATCCACGTTGGTGAGTTGACCCGACATCTGGAAGGTTGGTGTTTTGGCGATGGGATTGACGCGCGCATTGAAATTGAATTCACCTTTGCCGAGCGTGCGGCCGGTGGCCATGACGCCGGCGGGCAATTCCTGTTTCACATTTCGGGCATTGCCAAAATTCGTGGCCACGGCGAACAGTTTGTCCACCCAGATGTCCACGGGAGGATTGGAAGTCGGGTTTTTGAAATGGATTTGGCCATTGGTGACCACCAGTTCATTGATTTTGAAGGGCACCAGGCTTGAAAGCGTATCGCCCCAATTATGTTCCGTGCCTTTTTGCGATTGCTCCGGCGTGGGGCCTTGCACGAAATTGAGATCTGGCGATTTAATTTTGATTTTACTCACGAATTTCCCGTGAAAGAGCGCATCCCATTGCAATGACAGATCCAATGACTTGGCTGAGAAAAACGGCGCCGGCACTTTGCCGTTGCGTTTGGTGATATTGATATCGTCTATCTCATAGGCGCCGCGCCACAAATGCATCGTCACATGGCCAATATGCCCCGCGTAAGTTTTAGAACGGTTCAACACTTTATTCGCATAATGCTGAACAAAATGCGGCAAAACCAGCCGCACACCGAGCAGGACGAGCCCGATTCCTACGATCAAAACCGTCCACGGCAACGGCGACCGCTTCCAGTGCCAAAGGTTCCGATGCTTGATGTTTCCTTTCTTGCTCAAATTATTTAGGCCTCCGTTTTCTAATTTTTTCGTCCTGCACAAAAATGTTGAACAACAGCCATACGCTGCCCGCCGCCGCCGCGATGAAACACAGCATCGCCAGGCCGGGATAACCCAGAATCGTGAAGCTGGTTTTGATTTGCATCAACAATGCCGCGCCAAGGATCAGCGACGCCAGGATAATTCCCGCAGTGATGCGATTGGCAATCTTTTGAAATCCTTCCACGACGGTTTTCGCATCCACGGCGCGGACTTTAATTTCGAAATCGGCGTCGGTCAGCGTCGAAAGGACGCGATTCAATTTGGTCGGCAAACCGCCGAGAAAATTTTTCAATTCCAGCATCATCGCAAAAAAATTTCCCGGCGTGATGTGACGACGAAAGCGTTGCTTGAGCAAATCGCCGGCGTTTTCGCGGATGGAGGCAAAGGGATCGAATGCCGGATCGAGAATTTTTCCAACGGCGTCCAATTGCAGCAATGTTTTGCCGAGCAGCGTCAATTCCGTCGGCACATAAAGTCCGCAATCAATCGCGCTGCGGCTCATTTCCATGAGCGATTTCCCGGCGTTGAGACGTTGCAGACTTTGATTCTGTTGCGAGGCCATGAGTTGCGCGATGCGCCGCCGGAAATCGGCCTGATTGAAACGTTCGGTCGTCTGGCTCATTTCAATCACGATGTCCGCGGCCTTTTCGCTTTGGTTTTCGCCGACGGCGATGAGCAGCTTCAATAAATGTTCCTGCATCGAGGGCATGAGATGCCCGACCATTCCCAAATCCAGGAGCGCGATGCGTGCGTCGTCCGTGACAAAGACATTTCCCGGATGGGGATCGGCGTGAAACATTCCGTCCACCATGATTTGCTTCAGATACGCTTCAAACAGTTCTTCGGCCAGTGTGTTTCCGTCCAAATCCATCCGTCCTAGCGGGCTTAATTTGGTGATTTTATTGCCGTGAACATAATCCATCGTCAGCACGGCGCGCGTGCAATAATCAGGAACGGGTTCCGGCACCCAAATGTGCCGGAATTCGTGCAGGTTCTGGCGCAGTTGAACCAGATTCCGCGCTTCGCGCTCGTAATTCATTTCGTGCTGGATCGTCGAACGAAATTCCTCCAGCACTTTTCCGAAACGATAGCGCCGGCCGATTTCCGTGTGCGCATCGAGAAAATCTGCAATTTGCCCAAGCACTTCGAAATCTTCGGCAATCTGTTTGCGGATTCCCGGACGTTGCACTTTGACGATGACCGCGCGACCGTTCCGCAATTCGGCGAAATGAACCTGGCCGAGCGACGCGGCGGCAATCGGTTTAACATCGAAACGCGCGAACGCTTTTGATACGCGCACGCCGAGTTCGGCTAAAATGATTTGCTCGACTTCTTCGTAAGAGAACGGTTTCACATCATCCTGCAAACGCGTAAGCGCCTTCAAATACGCTTCAGGCAGCAAATCCGAGCGCGACGACAAAAGCTGTCCCAGTTTGACGTAAGTCGGTCCCATTGCTTCCAAATCATCGGCCAATTGCTCCGGCGGCGTGTTTCCGCGGCCGTCGGATTTGAACTCGGAAGGATCAAAAGTTTCATCCAATTGCAATTGCCGGACGAGATCCGAACGTCCGTATTTCCACAGCAAAAATGCGATCTCTTTATATCGTTTTAGATGATTTGCAGATAGTTTCATTTATTCCCACCGGCGGCGCAGAACGGGCGCCGGAAATCCAAATTTTCTGCCCGAGGACTTTGTCCCGGCAACCGTTTCACTCCATCGTTGGCGCGGCCACGTGGATCAATTTCGGGTTTGTCACGCGCGGGCGATGAATTTCCTGGCGCAAATCCGGCCGGCGCCGGCGGCCCAACGGTTTCAATTTCACCGGCCGCCCGCGTTCAATGGATTCGTAAAGCGACCGGATGATGTGAACGTCAATCAATCCTTCAATGCCAGACGGTTCCGGTTCGCGATTGCGCAAAATGCAATCGGAAAAGTAAATGATTTCCGGCGCGAATTGATCGCGCAGGTTGTAAGTGTGATGGCGCGTGTGATCACCATGCTTCCATTCCACAATGGTCGGCGTCATGTAATCGTAAGCCTGAATCACGCGCACGCGGCCTTCGCTGCCGATGATTTCAAAATCGGCTGTATCGGTGGCGCCAAAACTCGTCAGAAATCCCGCCAGTTTTCCATCCGCAAAACGCAACAGCGCGCCCGTGTTTTCCTCGACCTGGTTGAAACGGCCATTGCCATCCGTTCCGGAAAATCCGATCACTTCCACCGGTTCCTCGCCAAAGATGTAGCGCGAGGCGTTGATGCAATAAATCCCGATGTCATAAAGCGTTTCGCCGGCATATTTTCGTTTCGTGCGGATATTGCCCGGCGCAACCTGCATCGTGAAAACGGAATTGAAAATTTTTGGCTCGCCGATTTTTCCCGAGCGCACCAGCTCAATCGCTTCCAGATTTCCGCGCTCAAAATGCAGGCGATAAGCCGTCATCAATTTCACATCGCTGTCGGCGCAGGCTTTGATAATCTGCTGGCATTCCTCCTCCGTTGCGGCGAGCGGTTTTTCACACAGCACATGAATTCCGGCCTCGGCGGCGCGGACGCAATAATCGGCATGTAAATTGTTCGGCAATGCGATGTAAACAGCGTCAATTTCGCCGCTGCGCAGGCACAATTCGTAATCGTCGTAGTGAAAACAATTCTCGACGCCGTATTCGCGCGAGAGGACGTCAAGTTTTTCCTCGTCATCGGAAACGAGCGCGGCCAATTGGGAATTTTTTGCTGCATGTTCAAACGCCGGTAAAATCGCGTTTTGCGCGATATGTCCCAGTCCGACCACGGCATAACGGATTTTGCCGACGTGTTGTTGGTAGCGTTTTTTCATTTGGTGTGTCGAATCAATGCCACCAATAGCGACCGTGATTGGTAGTTGCGTTTCCGATGTTATGTAATTGTCCGGTGTGCATCGGCGGACGGTTCGTCATCCAGACGGGTGTCGCTGTCCGCCCCATGTTGGTGTCTGAATTCGGCGTGAACGTTCCGTTCCCGTGATTGAGACCGTTGGTATAGCCGTTGCCGTAATTATTGTAATTCTGGTTTTGCAACGTGTTGTTGTTGGGCAGCGTATTATTATAGGGAATGCCGCGATTGAAATTGTTCCTCAAACCGTTGTTGTTTTCCGGCGTCGTCGCTCCATTCAAATTATTATTGTTGTTGTTATTCTGCGGCTGAGCCTGATTGTAATTATTTCCATTGTTGTAGGGCTGGTTCATGGGCGTTGTTTGCGTGCGACCGTTGTTGTTCATTGTTCCACCGGTTGCGCCATTGTTCATTGTTCCCCCGGTTCTGCCTGATGTTCCCGCCGCTGAACCTCCACCGGCCGAACCTGTGCCCGAAGCGCCTCCACCGGCGGCGCCGCCGCCAGCGCCCGCCTGCGCAAACGCGGTGGCGCTGACGAGTAAAATTCCCAAAACCATTTTAATTTTCATAACAGCTCCTTTTTTGAGTCTGAAAATTGTTTAAGCAATAGAAATGCCACGGTGCGATGACGCGCGAGGTTTCATTTTTACGAGATGGAATTTTTTTTTACCGCAATCTGCAATTCTCCATCCAATGGCATCGTGCAATTTCTCGGCTGTGCCCATTGTGGTGATTAAGTGACCTGAAAATTCCAAGAAAAGGACATTGGCACATCGTCAGCTAAACGTTTACCCGCGCGAGAACCGCAACCAATAAATTCCTATGGCGCAAATATTTCGTCGTCGCTCCAATTCATTTGCGCGCGCGGGTCTTGTGGCGATTGTGCTGTTGACCGGCGCGATTGGAGGAATCGCCTACGCTGTTTATTGGTCGCCGTGGGAAACTCGACAAATGATACCGATACCGCAAACCGTTCCGTTCAGCCATGAGCATCACGTTTATGGATTGGGACTCGATTGCCGTTATTGTCACACCAGCGTCGAGAAATCCGCGTTCGCCGGGATTCCGCCAACGGAAACGTGCATGACGTGTCATTCGCATATCTGGAACAAATCGCCCATGCTCGCGCCCGTTCGCCGAAGCATGGCCGATCACACGCGATTGCAATGGAATCGGGTCAATTTCACGCCGGATTTTGTTTTCTTCAATCACAGCGTCCACGTCAAGCACGGCGTCGGTTGTGTGACCTGCCACGGCCAATTGGATCAAATGCCGCTTACATGGAAATCGCACACGCTGTTCATGCGATGGTGTCTCGATTGCCATCGTCATCCGGAAAAATACGTCCGGCCGGAAAATGAAGTTTTCAATTTGAATTGGACTACGACCAATCAACTCGCCCTTGGTCGTGAATTGGTCAAGCAATACAACATCCACACCAAACAACTGAGCGACTGCTCCATGTGTCACCGATGATTTTCGATTTATGACGGACGATTTACGATTGCAAAAAGATTTGGAACGGCGGAAATCGAATCCGCAGCCAGCAATCCGTAATCCGCAATCTTTTTGGCGCAGTCTCGAAGAGCTTTCCGGTTCTGAAAAATTCCAAAAGTCGTTGCATCGCGAATTTCCGCCGAACGCATCGGAATTCGGCAATTTCAATCGCCGGAATTTTCTGAAAATCCTCGGCGCCACCGTCGCGCTTGCCGGTTTGCCCGCCTGCACTAAACAGCCGCTGCAAAAGCTCGTTCCTTATGTCCATCAACCGGAGGAATTGGTTCCCGGCAAACCGATGCATTTTGCCACAGCGATGACGCTGGGCGGATTTGCGACCGGGCTGATCGCCGAAAGCCATGAAGGTCACCCCACCAAACTTGAAGGAAATCCCGGCCATCCCGCCAGCCTTGGCGCGACAAATGTTTTTCATCAGGCTGCGATTCTCGACCTTTACGATCCCGACCGTTCGCAAGCCGTTCTGGAAAATGGCGACCCGGCGACGTGGGAAGAATTTGTCGGCGCAATTCACGACGCCTGGCAATCGCAGCAAAGCAAAAACGGCGGCGGGTTAAGAATTCTGACCGAAACCGTCACGTCGCCCACGCTGCATTTTCAAATCCAGCAATTGCTTAAAAAATTTCCGCAAGCCAAATGGCATCAATACGAGCCGGTCAACCGCGACAACATCCGCGAAGGCGCAAAGCTCGCATTCGGCGAATCGGTTGAATCGCATTATCATTTCGATAAAGCCAAAATCATTTTATCGCTTGATTCGGATTTTCTTTATTCACATCCGAACGCCGTCCGCTACGCGAACGATTTTTCTGAAAAACGGCGCGCCAAATTTCCGCAAACGGAAATGAACCGGCTTTATGCCATCGAAAGCACGCCGACGCTGACCGGCGCGAACGCGGATCACCGCTTGCCGGTTTCATCCGCAGAAATTGAAAACCTTGCGTTCGCGCTGGCGGAAAAACTCGGAGCGATTTCAAAGCCTGAATCCGGCAACTCCAAACATCAAAATTGGATTTCTGTCGTTGCTGATGATCTTTCTCAACATCGCGGCGCGGGCATTGTCATTGTTGGAGAAAATCAGCCGGCGCGCGTCCATGCGCTGGCGCATTTGCTGAATCATTCGCTCGGCAATTCCGGCAGGACGGTTACGTTTACGGAATCGGCGCAGGCCAATTGGGCCAACCAAACCGAATCATTGCGCGAGCTTGTCAACGATTTGCGGCAAAACTCCGTGGATGTTCTGGTCATGCTCGGCGGAAATCCCGTTTTCACCGCGCCGGCAGATTTTCAATTCGCCAAAAATTTGCGAAAAGCAAAATTCACCGTTCACCAGGCATTGCACGTGAACGAAACATCCAAAATCTGCGACTGGCACATTCCAGAAAATCATTTTCTCGAATCGTGGAGCGACGCGCGGGCATTTGACGGAACAACTTCGATTGTGCAGCCGCTCATTTTGCCGCTTTACGCCGGGAAATCCGCGCATGAAATTCTGGACGCGATGCTTTCGCCACCGGGACGCGATGATTACGAAATCGTGCGCGAATTTTGGAAATCGCAGAATTCCGGCGATGGCTTCGAGGGCAGTTGGCATCGCGCGTTGCATGATGGTCTGATTGAAAGCACTTCATTGCCGGAAAAAAAAGTTTCGCTGAAACAGTTTCCAACCGATCCGGAAAAACAAAATTCAAAATCCGGAATTGAAATCACTTTTCGCTCTGACCCGACAATCTACGATGGGCGATTTATGAACAATGGCTGGCTCCAGGAATTGCCGAAGCCGATCAACAAATTGACCTGGGACAACGCGGCGTTGGTTTCGCCATCGCTCGCAAAAAGGGAAAATTTATCCAACGGCGATGTCGTCGAAATCGAATCTGAAAATCGAAAACTGGAAATCGCGATTTGGGTCACGCCTGGCCAGGCGGAAAATTCCGTCGCGTTGCCGTTTGGTTATGGGCGCAAAAGCATCGGACGGGTCGGCGTTCGCGCCGGTTTTAACGTTTATGAATTGCGGACTTCATCGTCGCCATGGATTGGCAATGGCGCGAAGCTGAAGAAAACCGGCAAAACGTATCAACTCGTCACCACGCAAATTCATCACGTGATTGATTCGGACGAGCGGCAGATCATTCGCGAGGGCACCTTCGACCACTTTCAGAAAGAGCCGGATTTTGTGGCGAAAGATTCCGCGTCGCCGGTCGAGAGCGACACGTTGTTTGAGCCGAAGGAATTTCCCTACAACGGCTACAAATGGGGCATGGTGATTGATTTAAGCGCGTGCATCGGCTGCAACGCCTGCACGATTGCATGCCAGGCAGAGAACAATATTCCGGTCATCGGCAAGGAGCAGGTCGCCGCCGGACGCATCATGCATTGGATCCGCGTGGACAATTATTTTCGCGGCCCGCCGGAAAACCCGCAGACGACATTTCAGCCGGTTCCGTGCATGCATTGCGAAAATGCGCCATGTGAAGTGGTTTGTCCCGTGGGCGCGACGATGCACGACAGTGAAGGGTTGAACGTGCAGGTCTATAACCGCTGCATCGGCACGCGTTATTGCTCGAACAATTGTCCTTACAAAGTCCGGCGCTTCAATTTTTTGCAATACGCGCAATATGACGTCGCGAGTTACCGGCCGATGTGGAATCCGGACGTGACCGTTCGCTGGCGCGGCGTGATGGAAAAATGCACTTACTGTTTGCAGCGCATCAGCGAAGCGCGCATCACGGCGGAAAACCAGAACCGCCGCATCCGCGCAGGCGAATTTCAAACGGCCTGCCAGCAAGTCTGCCCGACAAGCGCGATTGTTTTCGGCGATTTGAACGCGACGGACAGCCGCGTGGCGAAATTGAAAACGCACGAGCTGAATTATTTGATGCTTGGCCAGTTAAATACGCGTCCGCGGACAAGTTATCTGGCGAAATTGCGAAATCCCAACCCGAAACTTTCGTCCTGATGGAAAATATCAAACCCAATCTGGCGAATGAACCGGCGAAAGAAATTTCGCCGCTGGGTTATCCCACCGAATTGCTCGCGCCGCAGGCGACGATGGAATCGGTCACCGAAACCATCGGCTCGATTGTCTTGAAGCCGAAACAACGTCAGCCGGTTCATTGGTTCATCGTCGCCGGAATTGCGTTCACATTGTTGATGCTGTTTTTTGTTTCAATCGGATGGCTGCTGCATTTCGGCGTCGGCATTTGGGGAATTGAAATTCCAGTCGCGTGGGGATTTGCCATCGTGAATTTCGTGTGGTGGGTTGGCATTGGCCACGCCGGCACATTCATTTCCGCAATTCTATTGCTGCTGCATCAAAAATGGCGCACGGCGATCAATCGCTTCACTGAGACGATGACGCTTTGCGCGATTTCCTGCGCGGGACTTTTTCCGCTGCTGCATCTCGGACGGCCGTGGGTTTTTTACTGGATGGCGCCGTATCCGGACACGATGGATTTGTGGCCGCAATTTCGCAGTCCACTGGTCTGGGACATGTTCGCCGTGGGAACTTATTTTCTGGTCTCGTTGATTTTTTGGTATTCCGGCTTGATCCCGGATTTGGCGACGCTCCGAGATCGTGCGCCGACCCGCGGAAAAAAATTATTTTACGGATTCCTCGCGCTCGGCTGGCGCAATTCCGCCGTTCATTGGCAGCGCCATCAATCGGCATATTTGCTTTTGGCGGGCATCGCGACGCCGCTGGTCCTTTCCGTTCACAGTGTTGTCGGATTGGATTTCGCGGTGGCCATGGTTCCGGGCTGGCATGAGACGATCATTCCGCCGTATTTCGTGGCTGGAGCGATTTATTCCGGTTTTGCGATGATGCTGAACATCATGCTGCCGATCCGCGCGCTCTACGGATTGCACAACGTCATCACGCCGCGCTATCTGAACAATATCGGCAACGTGATGCTCGTCCTCGGCAATATGGTGGCCTACAGCTACATCATGGAAATGTTCATGGCGTGGTATAGCGGCGATATTTTTGAGCAGACCGCCATGGCCAAACGCGCCTTCGGCCCGTATGGCGGACTCTTTTGGGCGCTCATCGTCATCAACATTTTGGTCCCGCAATTTCTTTGGTTCAAAAAAGTGCGGACAAATCCAAAACTGCTTTTCTGGGTCGCACTCTCGGCGAACGTCGGCATGTGGGTGGATCATTTCCTCATCATCGTCACGAGCTTGACGCGCGGTTTTACGCCTTCGATGTGGAGAAATTATACGCCGACGTTTTGGGACATCGCGACGATGTTCGGAAGCGTGGGATTGTTTTTGATGCTCATCGTTCTGTTCGTTCGTTTTCTGCCGTTGATTTCAATTTCAGAAACGCGCGAATTGGTTGCAGAAAAAAATGGCTGAAGAAAAAAACATTTACGGCCTGATGGCGGAATTTGCCAGCGAGAAAGAAATTCTCGCGGCGACAAAATCCGCCCACGACAACGGTTTCCGCAAAATGGACGCCTTTGCGCCGTTTCCGGTGGAAGGACTCGCTGAGGCGCTTGGCCGGAAGAAAACGGCGATTCCATTCATCGTTTTGGGCGGCGGCATGTGCGGCGGCATCACCGGCTATTTCATCCAATGGTGGGCGATGGCGGTGGATTATCCGCTCAATATCGGCGGGCGTCCGCTCAACAGTTGGCCGATGTTCATCCCCATCACGTTTGAATTGACGATTCTCTCCGCGGCCTTTGCGGCCATCATCGGAATGCTTGCGCTCAACCGATTGCCGGAGCCGCATCATCCGCTGTTCAATGTGCCGGAATTTGAGCGCTCATCCACCGATAAATTTTTCCTCTGCATCATGGCTGACGACCCGAAATTCAATCTGCCGGCGACGAGACATTTTCTGAAAACGCTTTTGCCGGAAAACATTTTTGAGGTGCCGCGATGAAAAGCGAGGATCGAAGATGGAAGATGACGGACGGTAAAATGGAGTATTGCTTCCGGTTTTACGCCATTCTCTATTTTCTATCTTCCATGCTCGTTGTAACGAGCGGCTGTCGTCGCGACATGTTTGTTCAACCGAAATCCGATCCGCTTGCGGCCAACAATTTCTTTTCCGACGACGCGGCCTCGCGACCGATTCCGCCACACACCGTCTCGCGCGACAATTCCGAAACCGACACGCCGTTTTACACCGGCATGAACGGCACAAATCTGGTCGCCGAATTTCCGATAAAGATCACGCGGCAAATTTTGGAACGCGGCCGCCAGCGTTACGACATCTATTGCGAACCGTGTCATGGCATCACCGGCGATGGAAATGGAATCGTCGTGGCGCGCGGATTTCCTCAGCCGCCGTCGTATCACATCAAACGATTGCGCGAAGCGCCGGTCGGCCATTTCTTCGACGTCATCACGCACGGTTACGGCGCGATGTATTCCTACGCGCAACGGGTGGAGCCGGAAGATCGCTGGGCGATTGCCGCCTACATCCGCGCCCTGCAATTGAGCGGATACGCCACGACGAATGACGTTCCGACCAATGAAATCGCCAAACTCAATTCTCCGCCATGAACGATCTCATTTCCATCTTCAACCGTTTTCGCAAATTCGCATTGGTCGTCGGCACGCTCGGCATCGCGTTTTGTTGCGTCGGTTTTATTTTTGACCGCAAACCGTTTTACGTTTCGTATTTATGGGCGTTCCTTTTTTGGACAGGTCTTTCGCTTGGCTGTTTTTACGCGGCGGCAATTCATTACCTTGCCGCCGGCCGCTGGGGATTTCCGGCGCGACGAATTTTTGAAGCGGGATTCATGACGTTGCCGCTGATGTTATTGTTTCTGGTTCCAATTTTTTTTGGGCTTCGGGAATTGTATCCGTGGGCGCGACCGGAGGATGTTTCCGGCGATAAAATTCTTCAGGTGCGAAGCCATTATCAAAAATTTGAATGGTTCATCATCCGCGGCGTTGGTTTCTTTGCTGTTTGGATTTGGATCGCGTGGTTCTTGCGGAAATGGTCGCTGCTTCAGGACAAAACGGAAGATGTTGCGCCGACGGTCAAAATCCGCACATTGAGCGGGCCGGCGATCGGGATCGTTCCGCTCTCGGCATCGTTTGCCTTTGTGGATTGGGCGATGAGCATTGAGCCTGATTGGTATTCGACGATTTTTCCGGTCATCATTCTGGCGGGACAAATACTCGTCGCACTTGCGTTTGCGACGGTTTTGACAGCGTGGATGCGGCGCGATGAAACGTTCCGAAGCCTCAGCGATAAAGCGTTTCACGATCTGGGAAGTTTGTTGCTCGCGTTTGTGTTGTTTTGGACTTATGTCGCGTTTTCGCAATTGCTCATCGTTTATTCGGGAAATCTTCCGCACGAAATCAGTTGGTATCTCGACCGGATCAAGGACGATTGGGTCTGGCTGGCCGGCCTGATTGCATTACTCCATTTCTTCGCGCCGTTTTATTTGTTGCTGTTCCGCAAAGTGAAAAAGAATGTCCGGCTTTTGACGGCCATCGCTCTAACTATTTTCGCCATTCATGCCGTGGAAATGTTTTGGGTCATCGCGCCGACATTCTATTCGCACATCGAAGTGCATTGGACAGATTTCGCCGCATGGTTCGGCATTGGCGGAATTTGGTTCGCCGTTTTTCTTGGCAACCTGAAACGCCATCCGCTTTTGGCGCGAAATGATCCGCGCCTTGAACAATTAATCGCAGAAACTGCCGATGTCCGATAACACAAAACAACTGCCGGTCGCGAAAGAATCGCTCGAACGCAAACACGAAGTGAGCGAGAAACGGGTGCGCAACGTCCTGCTCGTGGGCGCGGCGGCGGCGTTTTTGACGGCGTTCAGCCTCGGCATCAGCGGCGTGTTGATGTTCCACTTCGCGCAATTGCGGCCGATGCAAAACATGCAACATTACGGATTGATTCTTGCGCCCGATTTGAAACCGCTTCATCGCTTTCCCGGGCCGGATCTTTCGATTGACGATGATCATGACGAACAAATGAATCTGCATGGTTCGCAGAATGCGCAATTGAACAGTTATGGCTGGGTGGATCGCTCGAACGGAATCGTCCGCATTCCAATTGAACACGCGATGGATCTGGTTCTTCAACGCGGATTGTCCGCAACAACGAATTCGCACGAAAAAGAAACGCCATTGCAATTGCGCCAAAAAATTCCGGAACAACAATGAAAAGCATCCTTACAATCCTGGTTTTATTTCCGTTCCTGTTTTCGGCGGCGGGGGCGAACAATTCGCTCACGGACGCGCAATTGGAACAGATCAAATTCGATCAAAAGCTCGATGCGCAAGTTTCGCCGGAATTGAAATTCCACGACGAAACGGGAAAGCTGATCCGTCTCGGCGATTATTTCGGACGGCGGCCAATGGTCTTGATGCTCGGCTATTACAAATGCCCGATGCTCTGCACGCTGTCGCTCGACGGTTTGACGGAAAGCCTGCGCGATTTGAAATGGAGCGCGGGGAAAAATTTCGACGTGATCTTTGTCAGCGTCGACCCGGCGGAAACGCCGGCATTGGCGGCGTCGAAGAAGAAAACTTATTTGCGTGATTATGGCAGGACCGGTTCAAAAAACGGCTGGCATTTTTTGACTGGCGATGACAATTCGATTCAAACGCTGGCAAAAGAGATCGGATTCCATTACGCCTACGATTCCGGCTTGAAGGAATTTGTTCATCCCAGCGGCTTTGTGGTTTTGACGCCGCAAGGCAAGGTGGCGCATTACTTTTTCGGCGTCAATTTTTCTGCCAAAGAGGTGAACGCGGCGTTGCGCGACGCGGACAAGAAAAAAATCAGTTCGCCGGTGCAGGAATTGATTTTGTTGTGTTGCGAATACAGCCCGTTGCGCGGTAAATACGGAAATCTCGTGATGAACCTGGTGCGCGCCGGCGGCATTGGGACGGTTCTCGCGCTGGGCATTTACTTTGCGCGGCCGCAACTTCGGAAAATGAGAAGGACAAAATGAATTTTCCGCTTTTTCCACGCCAGGCTTCGACCACCGCCGAATTGACGGACCATCTGTTTTATTTTCTCATGGGATTGAGCGTGCTGGTCATCATCGTCGTGTTCTTTCCGATGATCGTTTTTCTGTTCAAGTATCGCCGTGGCAAAAAGGCGAACCGGGAAATTCCGTCGTGGAACACCAACAAAATTGAATTTACCTGGGCGGCGATTCCGACGCTGATTGCGATGGGATTGTTCGGCTGGGGCGCGGACGTTTATTTTTATGAGGAGGTTCCGCCGCCGGACACGCTGCAAATCAATGTCATTGGCAAGCAATGGATGTGGAAAATCCAGCATCAGGAAGGCATCAGCGAAATCAACGAATTGCACTTGCCGGTGGATCGCGCGATCAAAATCACGCTGGGTTCCGAGGATGTCATCCACAGTCTTTTCATTCCCGCGTTTCGCATCAAACAGGATGCGGTGCCCGGCCGTTTTACGACGGAATGGTTTCAGCCTGATCGCATCGGCCAATATCATTTTTTTTGCTCGGAATATTGCGGCGCCAATCATGCGGAAATGCAGGGAACGGTTTACGTGATGTCGCAAAGGGATTATCAGAATTGGCTGGCGGCGAATCGTCCGAAAGACACGCTGGCGCAAAGCGGCGGGAAATTGTTCCGGCAACTCGGATGCAGCGGCTGCCATGTCAACAGCAACGCGGTTCATGCGCCGCCGCTGGAAGGCCTTTACGGACGGCTGGTGCCGTTGAGCGACGACACCTTTGTCCGTGCGGACGACAAATACATCCGCGATTCCATCGTGCTGCCGAAGTCACAGGTTGTTGCCGGTTATCAGCCGGTGATGCCGACCTATCAGGGGCACATCAGCGAGGAAAACCTGCTGAAAATCATCGCCTACATCAAAAGTATTGGGGATCAAAAAACGGAGGAAAATGAACGCCAAGGAAATTGAATATGTTCCCGCGCCGGAACCGAAAGATGAGGAACAGGAAAATTACCTTAACGCCGGTGTCACGCTCAAATCGTGGCTGCTGACGCACGATCACAAACGCATCGGGCTGCTGTTTTTATTTTCGATCTTGTTTTTCTTTTTCATCGCCGCCGTGGCGGCCGCGTTGATGCGCATTGAATTGCTTACACCGCGCGGCGACCTGTTGTTGCCGGATACTTACAATAAAATGTTCACGATCCACGGAGTGCTGATGGTCTGGTTTTTCCTGATTCCGTCAATTCCCAGCGTGCTTGGAAATTTTGTGATTCCGATGATGATCGGGGCGCGCGACGTGGCGTTTCCGCGATTGAATTTGTTGAGCTGGTATCTGTTCGTCATCGGCGGCCTTTTTGCATTTGTGGCGATCATCAACGGCGGGGTGGACACCGGTTGGACGTTTTACACGCCTTACAGCACGGTCTATTCGAACACGCACGTCATGGAGATGGCTTTTGGCATTTTCATCACCGGCTTCAGTTCAATTTTGACCGGATTGAATTTCATTGTGACGATTCAAACGATGCGCGCGCCGGGAATGACGTGGTTTCGCCTGCCGTTGTTCATCTGGTCGCTGTTTGCCACGAGCATCATTCTGGTGTTGGCGACGCCGGTTTTGGCCATCACGCTGCTGCTCATGGGTGTTGAACATCTGTGGCATGTCGGCATTTTTAATCCGGCCATCGGCGGTGATCCGGTTTTGTTCCAGCATTTGTTCTGGTTCTATTCGCATCCGGCGGTTTACATCATGATTTTGCCGGGCATGGGCGTGGTGAGCGAAATGATCACCTGTTTTTCCCGGAAGAAAATTTTCGGATATACAATCGTTGCATTTTCCAGCGTGGCAATCGCAGTCCTTGGTTTTCTGGTATGGGGACATCACATGTTTGTGAGCAGCCAATCGCTTTATGCGGGAACAGTTTTTTCTATTTTAAGTTTTCTGGTCGCCATTCCATCGGCCATCAAAGTCTTTAACTGGACGATGACTCTGTTCCGCGGCTCGATTTCTTTTGAGACGCCGATGCTGTATGCGCTTGGTTTTATCGGGTTGTTTACGGCCGGCGGATTGACGGGACTTTTTTTGGCGACGCTGCCGGTGGATGTCCACGTTCACGGCACCTATTTTGTCGTCGCACATTTTCATTACATCATGGTCGGTGGCATGGTGACGGCGTTCATGGGCGGATTACATTACTGGTGGCCGAAAATTACAGGGCGCATGTATCCGGAAAAGTTCGGCCAGCTTTCGGCCATCATCATCTTCATCGGATTTAACCTCACTTTTTTTCCGCAATTCATCCTGGGCTATCTCGGCATGCCGCGCCGGGTGCATGAATACGCCCCGGAATTTCAATTTTACAACATTCTTTCCACGGCAGGCGCCAGCATTCTGGGCGTCGGCTACCTGCTGCCGCTGATCTATTTTCTTTGGTCGCTCCGGAATGGAAAAAAAGCTGGCGCAAATCCATGGAACGCCACCGGCCTGGAATGGAGCACCAGTTCGCCGCCGCCGAAACATAATTTCCATGAAGTTCCCGTCATCACCCATGGTCCCTACGAATATCCGCCGCTGGATGAAATGGGCGAAGCAAAAAAGGAAAGAGAAGCACAACGCGCGGCCATAAGTTCGCCGCAGGAGTAAACGTTTTATGCCGCAAAAAAGCGAAATGGTTCAGGAACAGTTCGAGGACATGACGCAGCAATCCGAAGCGTCGCACTTCGGCATGTGGGTTTTTCTGGCGACAGAAATCTTATTTTTCGGCGGCTTGTTTTTGTCCTACGCCATTTACCGCTATTTTTATCAGGACGCCTTTGCCGAAGGCGTGAAGCACACGCTCATTTTTTACGGCACGTTGAATTCGTGTTTGTTGTTGACGAGTGGATTGACGATGGCTCTGGCCGTGCAAGCCGCGACGGAAGGACGCATGAAAGTCATTCCGCCACTGCTCATCGTCACCATTCTGTTCGGCCTGGCATTTCTGGCTGCCAAAGGAATGGAATATCGCGAAGACCTTGACGACCGGGTTTTGCCCGGGCCAAATTTCGACCCCTCGCTGCCGGCGCACACGCAAATCTTTTTTTGGTTGTATTGGGCAATGACGGCATTGCACGCCGTTCACATGATGGTCGGCATCGGCGTCCTGTCGGTGATGACCATTCTCGCGCTGCGCAAAAAATTTTCGGCGGAATATTACACGCCGCTCGAAATCGCCGGGCTTTACTGGGCGTTCGTGGACATCGTCTGGATTTTTCTTTATCCGCTTTTGTATTTATTGGGACGACACGCATGAAAAATAAAATGGATCCACGCATTTTGTTCACCGGCGTCTGGCTGCTGCTTCTGCTGCTGCTGTTCACGATGTTTGGCATTGCGCATTTCAACACTGGAGCCGCCGGCACGGCCGTCATTGTGGCGCTGGCCGTGGGCCAAATGTTTTTGGTGATGCTGTTTTTCATGCGGATGAGGGAAAGCGCCAAAATCGTGCGGCTGGCCGCGGCGGCTGGATTTTTTTGGCTGTTGATTTTGTTCTCACTCGCATTGAGTGATTATTTAACGCGCCAATGGCATTGATCTCCATGAAACGCAAATTTAAATCTATTTACCGGCACGTCCTGCAAGTGATCTCTATTTGGACGGATGCGAATGCACCGGCGATGGGAGCGGCGACGGCGTTCTACACTATTTTTGCGATTGCGCCGCTGTTTGTGCTGGTGCTGGCGCTGGCGGGATTGTGTTTTGGAAAAGAAGCGGCACAACACGAATTATTCGGGCAAATCTCATCGCTCGTCGGGCAAAAAAGCGCGGATGCGATCCAATCTGTTCTCGCCGCGGCCAATCGCCCCAAGGCCGGAATGCTCGCGACGATTTGCGGATTTATCACTCTTTTTTTGGGTGCCAGCGGCGTTTTCATTCAATTACAACAATCGCTCGACGCTATCTGGAACGTCCGTCCTAAATCCGCCGGCTGGCGCAGTTTTCTCAAAAACCGTCTTCTCTCGTTCGCGTCACTGTTGACGATTGGATTTTTATTATTGGTTTCATTGGTTGTCAGCGCGGCGATCACCGCTGCCGGAAATTGGCTACAAGGAACATTGCCCGCGCCGCACGTCGTTTTGCATATCGTCAATTTTGTCATTTCACTTGGAATCGTCACGCTGCTGTTTGCGATGATGTTCAAGATTTTGCCGGACGTGAAGATTCGCTGGCGTGATGTCTGGATCGGCGCATTTATCACGGCGCTGTTGTTTACCATCGGGAAATTTTTGATCGGCCTGTATCTTGGACGCGGCAGCGTCAGTTCTGCTTACGGCGCGGCAGGTTCGTTTGTCGTGGTCTTGTTGTGGGTCTATTATTCTGTGCAATTGCTTTTGTTCGGCGCGGCTTCGACGCGCATTTACGCAAATGAATTTGGCTCGCACATTCGTCCCTCGGAAAATGCGGAATTCACCGGGCAAAAGAAAAAGGCGTCGTAAACCGTTGCGATGGGACGCTTCAATTCATTGAAATCGGCGTGAAGATGGCGATACGGGTTCGATCCGTTTCTCCGTATTCAAACAGATAACAGAAAACGTCGCTCAATCTTTGAAGAAAAGGGGAATGTTCCGGTTGCACATTACCAAGATCAAAGCGTTGGCGCGTCTTCGCGAGAAACAGGCATCGCGACCGCCAATCAGGCGAAGTCGTGTTCAGATGGATCGGCTCAATTTTTATCATCGGCGGAATCGCATTCGTATTCGCATCGGTGACGAATACCGGTAGAAGCCGAGCATAAACGATACCTTAACCGAAACGGGCGAATGAGAAGGGAAATTCAATAACGGAACGGTGTTCAAAACGGCATTTTGCAATGCAGATTGCATTTTGAAGAATCCGCCGCGGCGACCGTCAAAGTTTTGTTGGCGGCGGACGGAGAGAAAATTCCGGCGAATTCAATTTATCTTCATGCGCGGGAACGGCCGGATGCGGGACACTGTTTGCGGGCATTTTCAGGAACAATTGAATTTGCCGGATTTGATCGGAATGCCGTTCGATTTCGAGTGAATGTTCGGCAAGTTTGGATTCCAATTGCGAAGCTTTCAGTTCGAATGCCAAGCGGCTTTTTTCAACCTGATGTCCTAGGTTTTCAAGCCGTAAATCCAACGGCGAAAGGAAATTCCGGAGCTCATGGATCTGGTCGCTTATTTGCTCAAACTGGTCTTTCACAAAATATCGAAGTCAAAGATTTGTCCCGTGCACATTCGACACAACAATAAACGCCGTTTTTCCTCAAATTCAATTTATTTTTTGATTCAGGTGTAAAATTTTTCGACGCCACTCCGCGACTGCTTTTCATTTTGCCTTGTTCAATTGCCGGTCCAGCGTCCACGCCGCGCTGATGAGCGCGATGTGCGAGAGAGCGAGCGGGAAATTTCCCAGATGCTCGCCGCACGGGCCAAGTTGCTCGGCGTAAAGGCCCAAATGATTGGCGTAGCCAAGCGCTTTTTCGAAAATGAAACGCGCCTGTTTGACATCACCGGCGCGCGCCAGGCATTCGGCATACCAGAACGAGCACACTGTGAAAGTGCTTTCCGGCCCTCTCATGCCATCCGGCGCGGCTTTGTCCTGGCGATAGCGATAGACGAGGGAATCTTCGACCAGATTTTCTTTGATGGCATTCAGCGTGGAAAGCCAGCGCGGGTCGGTGGGACTGATAAATTTCATCAACGGCAGCAACAACGCCGAAGCATCAAACGCGTTGGCGCCGCGATATTGCATAAAGGCCTTATGCTTCTTGCTCCAAAACGTCTCGTAAATGTTTTTGTAAATTTTGTCGCGTGTGCGATGCCATTTCACCAGGTGTGCTGGATACGAACGTTCCGCAGTGATCTTGAGCGCGCGATCGATCGCCACCCAGCACATGGCTCGTGAAAATAAAAACGGCTTGCGGCCGCCGCGCACTTCCCAGATGCCATCGTCGGGCTGGCGCCAATTGCGGCAGACCCATTCGGTGAGCGTGAAAATATTTTCCCAGAAATCGTAGGTGATCGGCTCGCCGTGCCGGTCGTAAATGGCGATCGAATCAAGCAATTCGCCATAAATATCCAATTGCAATTGATTGCATGCGGCGTTGCCGATGCGCACCGGCCGCGAATTTTTATAGCCCTCGAAATGTCTTAGATTTGTTTCCGGCAGATCGCGTCCGCCATCGATCCGATACATCACCTGCAGCGGATGGCCGGGCTGCAATTCGCGGCAACGTTTCTCCGTCCATTGCATGAACGCGCGCGCTTCATCCATGTAACCAAGCCGCATCAACGCATAAAGCGTGAAGGACGCATCGCGAACCCACGTGTAACGGTAATCGTAATTGCGTTCGCCGCCGATGCTTTCCGGCAATCCGAACGTCGGCGCGGCAACAATCGAACCATGCGGCAGCGAAGTGAGCAGCTTCAACGTCAGCGCCGAGCGCATCACCATTTCGCGCCAGCGCCCGCTGTAAGTCGAATGCGCCACCCATGACAGCCAGAAATTCATCGTCTCTTTGAACGCCTCGGAAACGTAATCGTCATTTTCCGACGGCGAATCGCCATCGGCTTCTTCCAAAATAAAAAACGCCGTTTGCTCGGCTTTCAGTTTCAAATTGGCAATCGCTTCGCCGTTTTCGATCCGCATCGGCACGCTGCTGCGCAGACAGATCGAAGGCAATTTTTTATTTTCGGGAATAAAAACCGCGGAACGGGCGTCGCCGTTTTTCCGTTCTACTTTATGACCGCAACGCGCATAATCGAATTTCGGCGCGCAGACCATGCGGATGGCGATTCCGCCGCGCACGACTTTCACGCGGCGCACGAGATTATGCCGGTGGCCGAGGTGTTGCATCGCCATGAAATCGGAGATTTCCGCGATGCCGTTTTCGCCCAGAAATCGCGTGAGCAAAATATTGGTGTCGGGAAAATAGCGTTGACGATGTTTGAATTCGCCTTCGGCCGGTTCGATCATGAAATGGCCGCCGCGCTTGCGGTCGAGCATCGCCGCAAAAATCGTGGGCGAATCGAAGGCCGGAAAACACATGAAATCAATCGAACCGTTCATGCCCACGAGCGCGACTGTGGTCAGATCACCGATCACGCCATAATTTTCAATCGGCTGATAGTTGCTCTCCATCCTTGGAAACTACATGACGGATTCTGTATCCGCAAACGCAATGGTGCTCACGAGCGCATTTTCCGCCTGGCGCGAATCCAATCGCGTGTGTTGAATGACCACGCGCACGTCCGATTCGATCACGCTGGAAAATTCTTCGCCGCGCGGAATCGGTTCCGGTTTTTCCAAATTATTGAACCGGATATGTTTTGTGCGCCGGGCGCCGACGGACATTTCATAAGGACCAACCGGTTCGCGGTCGGGATGAAAGATCCAGATTTGCAGATGCGCCTCGTCGTCCGAAACGTTCAGCACACAAATGCTTTCATGGCTGGTCATTTGCGGCTCCGGACCGTGACTGGATTCAGGAATAAAACCTTCCGCCACCGCCCAGCGTTTATGGCCCAGCGGCGGAAATTTTTTTTGGGCAAGTGGATTCATAGATCGTGATTCATTTGAGGGCTAATGTCTTTTCTTTGAAATGGCGGCCAGTCCGGCAAGAGCCGCGCCGGCCAAAAGCGCGCCACGCCACAGATCGCGCCGTTCATCGAGCCATAATTGCAGGCTGAAGCTGCGCGCCCGGTCATCGAAATCGCCATGCGCCCCAAAATCGCCGCGCAATGGTTCATATAAATTGTTCGGGCGGCCCGGATTTTCGGGTTCTTTCGTCTGCTGGCTTTTATAGCCGCTTTTTGCGAGATAACAATCCACCAATCCGCGGGATAATTTACTGGCGAGAATTGCTTTGACCGTCGGCATGCCGACATAAACTTCGCGCCGATTATGAGTAGCCGCGTAAACGATCGCATTCGCCGCGACTTCCGGCTGATAAATCGGCGGCACCGGCTGCGCTTTTTTCCGCAGGCGGCTTTTCACCCAGCCAAATTGCGTCGTGTTCACGGCAGGCATTTCCACCAGGCAGACGCGGATGTTTTTTTGGTCATGCAACAATTCCGCGCGCAATGAGTCGCAAAACCCGCGGATGGCAAATTTTGATGCGCAATACGCGGCCTGCAACGGGATCCCGCGATAAGCTAAAGCCGAGCCGACCTGGATGATCACGCCTTGATTGCGCGGACGCATCCGTTTCAACGCCGCGAGCGTTCCGTAAACAAATCCGAGATAATTGACTTCCGTGACACGCCGGAATTCTTCCGGTTTCATCTCGGCGATCGGCGAAAAGACGGAAGTCATCGCATCATTCACCCAGATGTCGATCGGGCCGAATCTTTCTTCCAACTGTTCCGCAGCGGCATCCACGGCTTCAGCATCCGAAACGTCCGCGACTAAAACGATGGCGCGCCCGCCCAATTCTTCGACTTCGTGTTGCGCTGCTTCCAGGCCGTCGCGACCGCGCGCCAGCAGGCCGATGTTCGCGCCTTGTTTTGCAAATGCCCGCGCCGTGGCGCGTCCGATTCCCGCGGAAGCTCCCGTGAGCATAACCACTTTTCCATTTTCCATAATATCACTCCTCGTCGAAAACGTAACCCAATTTTCAAATCAATCAAATCGCTTGACTGGCAGCGCCAAACGGCGAATCGTAAGGCATTCAGCAAGCCTCATGAAAGCTTCGGCACTGCCAATTGCGGGCAGCAGTGGTGTCGGCATTTTTCGGCCCGCTCCCGGCAAAAAAATAATTCAAAGGATTTCCGGCGGAGCGGTTTCAAATTCCACAAAAGAACAAAGCATGAGCGACGCCGACCACGAAATGGTGTTGCAGAGCCAGAACGGCGACACAACGGCGTTTGAAACGCTTGTGCGAAATCATCAACAAATGATTCACGCGCTGACATTTCGGATGACCGGCTCAATCGCTGATGCGGAGGATTTGGCGCAGGAAACCTTCATCCGCGCTTTCGAGCAAATCGGGAATTTCAACAGGCGCGCGAAATTTTCCACCTGGCTTTACAGCATTGCCGTTCACGCCTGCCTGAACTGGCGGCGCGACGAAGCGCGGCGCTATCGCGCCCAATCGCGTTGCGCCGAAGAAATGCTCGTCGAACCAACGCCAAATGAATTCCCCGGGACTGAAAGTGAATCAGCACGACAGGCGCAAACCGCGCTGATGAGATTGCCGGCAAAGCAGCGTGCCGCGATCGTGCTGACGATTTACGATGGTTTGAACCATGCTGAAGCGGCAAAAATTTTGGGTTGTTCGGAGACTACTGTTTCGTGGCGTGTGTTTGCCGCGAAACGAAAATTGAAGCGGATGCTTTCATCGTCATCTGAATCGGAACGAAAACCGCGCGCCGAAAATTACGAATTTGTCTGACTATGACCGATTTTGAACTGGAATCGAAATTGAAATCCGTTTCCGTGCCGGAACGGCCGCTGGAATACTGGGAGAGTTTTCCATCGCAAGTGCGCGTGCAATTGCGTCCCGCCTTTGCCGAACAACGGCAAAAACCGTTTCTGCCGCGATTGGCGTGGGGCGGGGGAATTGCGCTGGCCTGTCTGTTTTTTGCACTGGTCATTTTTCCGGCCATCAATACGGCCATAAAAAACAGCCGCACTTTCCAAAAACAACTCGCGGAATTGCCGCATCATTTGCGTGTGTTCATGGCCGACGAACACGGGATGCATTATTTGATCGCCGACCAATAATAAATTTATGGCTCAAATCGTTCAGAAGAATTTGGAAAAACCGGAATTGTCCGCGCCGAAAATCCTGGAGCAACTGGTGCGCCGGGCGGAACACGCCGGCGCCAGCGACATTCACCTGCAGATGCGCGGGAAAAACGCCGAAGTCGCGTTCCGGCTTGACGGCGTGGTTTCTCCAGCCACGGAATTGCCCGCCGAAATTGCCGAACGCGTTTTTGGCCGGATCAAATTTCTCTCGCGGCTCAAGACGTATCAGGAAACATTGCCGCAGGACGGTCGGATTCCGCATGACGAATTGAAAAGCGAAAACGATGTGCGCGTCGCCACGTATCCGACGGTCACTGGCGAGAAAATTGTTCTGCGTCTGTTCAATTCCAATTCCGTCAAAGCGCTTGCTGAAATTGATTTTCCGCAAAATGCGCGCGTTGAACTGGAAAAATTCTTGCGCCAGCCCAGCGGGCTGCTGTTGCTGACCGGACCCGCCGGCAGCGGCAAAACCACGACGATTTATGCGTGCCTGCGGCAATTGGCTGAAACCGGCGGACGCCACATCATCACGGTCGAAGATCCGGTCGAACAGATCGTTTCCGGCACGATGCAGACCGAAATCAACGAAGCCGTCGGACTGGATTTTTCCAAGGCAGCGCGCCATCTGCTGCGCCAGGATCCGCAGGTGTTGATCCTCGGCGAAATCCGCGACGATGCTACGGCGCAGCTCGCCGTCCGCGCCGGATTGACAGGTCATGTGGTGATTTCGACATTGCACGCGGGTTCGTGTCGGGGCGTTTTCGAACGATTGCTCGCGATGTGCGATGACCGTTCGGCGGTCGCCAGCGCAAGTGAATTGATTTTGAACCAGCGACTCATCCGGAAAATTTGTGCGAATTGCGATGGCGAAGGTTGTGAAAATTGTCTGCGCGCCGGTTATTGCGGTCGCGTGCCGCTCGTCGAATGGCTGCGCGTGGACGAAAAAATGCGCGGGCAAATTCGTCATCACGAATTGTCGGCTATCGTTCCGGAGCAAACTTTGGAAAATGCCGCGCGTTCGCTCGTGAACGCCGGCGTGACGGATGAAAAAGAATTCAAACGGATCTTCGGCTTATGAAATACGACGAATTTGCCTTTTTCAACCAGCAACTTGCCGCGATGTTGCGCGACGGCATCCCGCTCGAAGGCGCACTGCGCCGGCTTTGCGAAGAGATGCGCCGCGGCCGATTGCGCGATGAATTGCAGGCGCTGGAAGCTGACCTTGCCAAAGGCACGCCGATGGCCGATGCATTGAAGCCGCGTCAATTACCGGAACTTTACAAGCGCATGATTCTCGTCGGTGTCAAAAGTGGTGATTTGCCCGGCGCGCTGACGATGCTCGCGGATTATTTTCAGCGGCAAAGCAATTTGTGGATGCGGTTGAAAGGTTTGATGGTCTATCCGCTGATCGTTTTGTTTGCGGCTTTTGTTCTTTCTTGTTTTTTGGCTTACATCCTCAGTCATTTCATTTTGAATAACATGCAGGAGTTGACGAATTTTTATGGAAGGTCTGCGCTTGGTCCGGTTTCGGTGGAGCTGTGGCTGCCGCCAATACTCTTTGCACTTGCGCTGGCCGCTGGTTTTGCCGTGCTCATTGTTTTGCCGGTGCGCCGGATTTTGTGTTGGCGGCTGCCGGCATTCAAAGAGGCAAGTTTGGCGGAGGTTTCAGCCGTAATTTGGTTGCTCTTAAAAAATGGCGTATCACTTGATGACGCTTTTCAATTGGCAGAGCAAATGGAGACCGGCACGCGCGCGGAAGGGGAAATCGCCCGATGGCGTCAGCAATTGGCGTCGGGCAACGGCAAATTTACCGAAATGACCGCTCCTAAATCTGTTTTCCCTCCTTTGTTTATTTGGACCATTGCGCAGGCCGGCGAAGATTTGGCATCCGGATTCAAGCGAACGGCTGAATTGTATCAGGCACGCGCGGTTTATCGAACAGAGATGTTTCTATATTCAGCGTTGCCGTGCTCAATTCTTTTGGTCGCTATGCTGATTATTTCGCAAGTTCAACCGGTTGTCCGCGTTTTGACGATGTTTATATCGGTATTAAGCAATCCCTGAATGGCAATGAAATCAGCAATTACAACGATGCCGTTTTTCGCCGAATCAGGAGGACTGATCATTCTGTATTTGTTTTGGATGTTGCTGAAAATTTTGGCGGCGACGGTGTCTTTTCTTCTTTCGATCGGGATTGTCCTGGGATTGATTTTTTTGCTTCATTCACTCTTCAGTTTGCCAATACAACGCGCCGAACGCGCCCGATTGTTTTTGGATTTGCTGGAAGATGCGCTCAATCGCGGGCGGTCAATCGAAGAAATGATTTTGTCCATCGCGCAAAGTCGTGACCCGCTCGTTGGCATGCGATTTCATTTGCTCGCAGCATACATCGAAAACGGGTTGCGTTTCCCTGAGGCTCTGAAAAAAGTGCCGCGCTTTTTGCCGCCGCAAATTTCTTCGATGCTGTTGGCCGGGGAAAAATTTGGTGACATAAAAAAGGTTTTGCCGGCGTGCCGTGAAATTTTGCACGAACGGCCTGCCGGCGTCCGGAGCGCGGTGCACTACATGCTTTTGATCGTTTTAATTTTTTCGCCTGTTTTCGCTGGTGTTGTGACAATGACGACGGTCTATGTCATCCCTAAATTCCGGGAGGTTGCCGCAGGGACAAACGCCCAATTATCGGCGCTGTCCGTATTTGTCTTCGCAAATTCTTTTAACCTCATCGTATTTGCGATAGCCGTTTCTTTGTTGTTATTGCTGGCGACCATAATTTATATCGGCGGCCCGGACCTCGTCCGCCGGTTTCAATTCCGCAAATTACCAATCGTCGACTGGATCGCCTGGCGCGTGCCATGGAAACAAAAACGATTGCAGCGCACCTTTTCCGCCATGCTCGCCGTGTTGCTCGACGGCGGTGTCCCGGAAGCCGAAGCCGTTCGCCTCGCCGGCGATTGCACGGCCAATGAGATTTGCCGTCGCCGCGCGCAACGCGCCATTGTTGCCTTGCAAAGCGGCTCGAAATTAACCGATGCCGTTCGCGTGATGGACGACGCGGGTGAATTTCAATGGCGATTGACAAACGCGACGCACGGGCGCGGCGGATTTTTGAACGCATTGCGCGGATGGCATGAAGCCCTTGACGCAAAAGCATTTCAACAAGAGGAAGCCACGGCGCATGTGGTCACGAGCGGCCTGGTGATTTTGAACGGCGTGCTGGTCGCGCTCATTGCCACGGCGATGTTTGGGATTCTCATCGCGATTTTGAATGGAACTTTGGCAGCAACATGAAAACAAATTGTTCCATCCGCATTCCGCGTTCCATAATCCGCAATCGCGGCGGCTGGCTTCAGGTGGATTTGGCCGTTGGCCTCGCGATTCTTGGGCTGGCCATTTTGCCGTTGGCGTTTTCGTTTGCACGCGAGCAAAAATTGGTTCGCGCCGAATACACGCGCGCCGCGGCGATGGAAATCGTGGATGGCGAAATGGAAATTCTCGCGGCCGGCGATTGGAAGCGGTTTCCGGATGGCACGCAGAATTATCCGGTTCACGCCAAAGCCGCCGCAAATTTGCCGGGACATTTTCAATTGACCAAAACCGCAAATCATCTGCTCCTCGAATGGCTGCCGGATAAACGCATCGGCGCCGGAACCGTCGCGCGCGAAATCGCTGTGAAATGAAATTGCGAACAAACATTTCAAAACCGTGCTGCAAAGGAATTTTGCTGGTGGAATGCGTCGTTTACATCGCCGTTTTTTTCATTTTGCTCGGCGTTGGTATGGCTTCATTTTACATTTTTTGGAATCATAGCGCCGGAATGCTGCGCGCGACGGATGACATTTCTTCCGCCCTGCGCGCGGGCGAACGCTGGCGCGCGGATGTTCGGGCGGCGACGGGAAAAATTTCGGTCGAAACGAATTCCGACGGCGAATGGCTGGCAATTCCTCGCGGCGATGAAAAAATTGTTTATCATTTTCAAGACGGTCAAATTCATCGCATCACCGGCTCATTGGATTTCATCGTTTTTCAAAGTGTAAAAATGTCGGAGATGAATTCCGAAATCCGCGGCGGCGTAACGGCGTGGCGATGGGAATTGGAATTGCAATCGTCGCCGAAACAAAAATTAACGCCGATGGCTTTTACCTTTGAAGCGGCAACAAGCATCACGCCATGAAAATTCAATTGAACAAATCCGGCGGCGAAAAAGGTCTGGCCACGATTCTGTTTACGGTTTTGCTGGCGATCATGATGATTTTGTTCGTCGTCAACAGCCAATCGCTCATCCATTTGCATCGGGAAATCAAATTACTGGATCAGCAACAAATCAAACGGCTGAATTCGGCTTCATCGAATTCCGTCGTCATAACCGATTCTATTTCGAAATGAATCTGAACGCCGTCGCCAAAATCAAGATGATCAAAGCATCGGTGCAATGCTTTGTTTTTGGATTGCTCGGATTGTTGCCACTGATTGGTTTTCCGTTCGCTGCCGCGGCGCTTGTGCTTGCGGGAAGAGTTCGCGTTGCGCAAAAACGTTTTTGGAATCCCGCGCGGGCTTACTGTGTTTGGGGAACAACGTGCGCAGGGTTGGGAACAATCTTTTGGTTTGGTATGGTCGTTTTGTTTGTTTTCAACTTTGTGTTGCATAACTGGAACGGATAGTAATTTTTCCCTGACAAATCCGCCTCCGCCGTCCAAATTATCCGCATGAATCAATGGATCAACGATTATGTCCGCTCGCAAAAAGCCGCGCTGGATTCCGTTCCTGCCGATGCCGTCGCCAAATTGATCGAGATGCTGCGCGACGCGCTCAAGGCCGACAAAAATATTTTCTGCTTCGGCAACGGCGGCAGCGCGATGAATTCATCCCATTTTGCGACCGACCTCGGCAAAGGCGCTTCCGACAAACTCGGCCAGCGTTTCCGCGTGCTGTCGTTGTGCGACAACGTGAGCTGGATGACCGCGCTCTCGAACGATTATTCCTACGAAGACGTTTTCGTCGGCCAATTGCAGAATTACGGTAAAGCAGGGGACATCGCGCTGGGAATCAGCGTCAGCGGCAATTCGCCCAACTGCGTCAAGGCGCTGGAATGGGCCAAGAAAAATGGATTGAAAACCATTGCGCTCGTCGGCGGCAAACGCGGTCGCATGGCCGAAGTCGCGGAAAATGTCATCGCCGTGGGCGACACGCATTACGGCCGCGTCGAGGACGTGCAGATGAACATTTGCCATTTGCTCTGCTACGCCTTCATGGAAAATCCGCAGTGGGCGAAGTAATCGCAGCAGCGAACGTCAGTTCGCTCTGAAATTGATTCGCCCGACGTGGGCTGCTACAGAATTTTCAGGATTTCCTCTGCCTTAAATCCATGAAGTTTCAAAACCTTGTGCCGCGATTTATGGCCGCGGATAATTTTGATCCGGTTGCGTCCGCAATTTAATTTTTCCGCGAGAAATTCAATCAACGCTTCATTCGCGGCGGCATCTACCGGAGGAGCGGTGACTTTGATTTTCAATCCTTCGCCCAACGCTTCGCCAATTTCATTTTTCGACGCGCGCGGCTGAACTTTTACCGAAAGCAAAATTCCATCCGGCTGTTCGCGGAGGAAATTCGGAAAAGACATCGTTGAACCGTGGAAACGTTAAATGGTTGAATTGTTCGCCGATTTCCGGTTTAACGATGCAACCATTTAACAAAATCATTTGTCTTCGGGATTGATGAACCGGAACACGCCTGCGGCCAGCACGCCGCCGGCAAAGTTCGCCACGAGATAAATCCAGATGTTCGCGACTTTTTCCAGGTGCATGAGCGTGATGCCGGTGGCGATGGCCGGGTTGAAGGCACCGCCGGAAATGCCTCCGAATGCAAATGCCATGACCATGACGGTGAATCCGATGGCCAATCCATAAAATGAATTTCCCGCCGTGGCTTTTGCCGTGGCGACATTCAGCACGACATAACAAAGCGCGAAAGTGCCGATAAATTCAGCGATCAGCGCGGGCACGACCTGGATCTCCTGCGGTGTCACAACAGACCCACTTTTCAAATACAACGCGACTTGCGACGCGGCAAACGCGCCGAGAATTTGCGCAATCCAATAAGCCGGCACATCCATTGCCGTGCAGCGGCCGCGCAGCCAGACGGCCAGCGTGACGGCCGGATTATAATGGCCGCCGGAAACGTGGCCGCCCGCATAGACTAAAATCATCAGGACCGAACCAATTGCCAGCGGAGCGAGCGTCCCCGCGCCGGGATTGATGACCACCATCCCGACGGCGAGCACGAACACAAACATGCCAATAAATTCAACGAGGTATTTTTTCATAAGAATATTTCGCTTACTGTCGAAAAATCTGCCAAAGCCGGATTTGCGAAGCGAGCGGAAAAAATTTGGCATTGATTGTCGCGGTGAAAAATTGCGATATGTTTTGCAATGAGAAAAATCCAGAGCTGTTTCATTTTCGTCGCTTTGCTGGCCGCGATTTCCGGCCTGTCCCAGACCATTTCTATTCCCGACAATTTCGCGAGGCTGGCGGCGCAGGAAGACACTGACAGCGACAAGAAAATCACCGTCCATGACCATGTCACGCCATTTGAAATTCGTGGCACGAACGGCGCGACCGTTGAGACGATCTCGGACGAATATCAATTGTCCATTTTACTCCAGCATTTGAAACGCGCGGAAGATTCCGGCCATTTTAAAATTCCGTTAAATGAGATTCCATTCAATGAATCCATCGTTGACCGCACGCACCGGCTCATCAAAACGTATTACTGGAACGCGTTGACGCGGCAAATTGACGCGGCGCACGTGGACGAAGTGGTTCATGATCCAAAAGTGCAATCGAAATTCGATTACATTTATGTTCCGGCGGCGGATACGAATGCCGTCGGCTATTTCAAATCTATCGAGGCGGCGGAAAATAAGCGGGGCCGGTCGCCAGCGCTGAAAGTAGTTCTGTTGCCGTCACCGGAGAAAATCAATGGTCAGTTTGTTCGTGATTTGAATGGCGAGCACGGCATTTTATCGCTGGCGCTTGAAACGAACGCAGACGGAAAAATTTCCGGCGTGCCTTACGTCGTTCCCGGCGGACGATTCAATGAACTCTATTGCTGGGACAGCTATTTCATCACGCTTGGGCTATTGCACGATGGAAGAAAAGATTTGGCGCGTGGCATGGCGGACAATTTGCTCTACGAAGTGCGCTATTACGGAAAAATTCCGAACGCCAATCGCACTTACTATCTCACGCGTTCGCAGCCGCCGTTTCTCACTTCCATCATCCGCGCGGTTTACGATTCCGGCGCGGCGGATAAAGCCTGGCTCGCCCGTGCGCTCAAAACTGCGACTTTTGAATATGAATATGTCTGGATGAATTCCGATCGCCTTGTAAAAATCGGTGATTACGAGTTGAACCGCTATTATGGCGAAGGCGACGGGCCATGCCCGGAAGTCGAGGTCGGCCATTACGACGAAAAGATTCAACCCTGGCTTGAGCAGGCAAACACCGGGCGGACCAACGCATTGACGCCGTTTCGATTTCTGAATGAATTTTTGTATTGCGACGCATTTTCCGATTTGAAGGTGAACGGCATGACGTTATCGGAATTTTTCAAAAATGATCGCGCCGTCCGCGAATCCGGCCATGACACGACGCATCGGTTTGACGATCGCACGACGGATTATCTTCCGGTGGATTTGAATTCGCTGCTCTACAAATATGAAACCGATTTTGCGGAGATTTTGGAAACGCAGTTCGGTGGAAAGTTGCCGGAGCTGGGCAAAGATTTTGGTGACGCGAACTTTTGGCGGCAGCAGGCTGCGAAACGCAAGCATGCGATGATGGCTTTGATGTGGGACGACAAGCGCGGATTTTTCTTCGATTACGATTTTGTGAACAAAAAACGTTCGGATTATATCAGCGCGACGGGAATTTATCCGCTGTGGGCAAAAACGCTGGACGCAAATAATTCCGGCGAAAAGGAAATAGCCAATCGGATGATTTCCTTCGCAAAAGAAAAATTGGAAGAGCGATTTGGCCTGGCGGCCACGGCCAGGGAATCTGTTGAATCCGCCCGGACGCATGATGCACGGCAATGGGATTATCCATTTGGCTGGGCGCCGCATCAGATGCTCGCATGGCAGGGATTCAAAAATTACGGCTTTGATTCCGATGCGGATGAACTGGCGTATCGCTGGCTTTACGCGATCGCAAAAAACGCGCATGACTTCGATGGCGTGATTCCGGAGAAATATAACGTCGTGACCGGCTCGCACGATGTTTTTGTGGAATACGGAAACGTCGGGACAAAGTTCGATTACATCGCGCCGGAAGGATTTGGCTGGATGAACGCGTCGTTTGAAATCGGTTTGAATTATTTGACGCCGGACCGTCTCGCCGATTTGAAAGCATTGAAACCGCCAACGGATTAAATTTTTTTGGCCGCCGGAAAATAAGCCCGACGATTTTGCTGTGCGTAAGCCAGCGCCAAAGCCAGTGCATCCGCGGCGTCGGGCGCGGGAGGCTTGGGCAAATCCAACATGCGTTGCACCATTTTGGCGACGGCGGATTTTTGCGCCGCGCCATAGCCGACGATCGCCTGTTTCACTTTGCGCGGCGCGATTTCAAAGATTTCAATTCCCGCTTCGGCGACTGCCGCCAACGCCGCGCCGCGCGCTTCGCCCATGATCAGCGCGGTTTTCAAATTTTGCGCATAGAAAAGTCCTTCCACAACGCAAAGGGCAGGGCGATATTTCCGGATTTCTTCGCGCAATGTTTGGGAAATTTTGACGAAACAACGCGACCGTTCCCAGATTTTAGGGCAGGCAATCGTGCCATGCGCGAGCGTTCGCGGAAGTGGATTGCTGGTTTCGATGATTCCGAAGCCGGTTCCGCGCAACGACGGATCAATCCCCAAAATGATCTGCGGCGTCGAATCGTTGGCTCGTTGGTTCGCAAAATCGGAAATAGTTGTTGATTTTCCGCCGAGGCGGTCTTTCATCTGCTCGAATTGGCGAAGCGAAATGCCCATCGCTAAAACTTTGCCAACCGTGAAAAATTTTCAAAGCAAAAACGCCGGACAAATTGTCCGGCGTTTTGGGATGGAAGAAAATTTAATGGCCGTTTTTATCCTGTCCGCGTCCGCCTTGCGAACCGTTTCCCTGTCCCTGGCCGCCGCCACCGTTATGTTGTTGCACGGCAGATTTTGCCGCTTCGATTTGCTGCTGAACGTGTTGCTTTACTTCCTGAACGGCTTGGGATTGACGTTGTTGTTCGTTTTGGATCTGTTGGCGCAATTGCTCGCGGTGATTTTCCACGGCCTGGCGTTCTATCGCCGCTGCAGATTGATTTTGGTTCGCGACATTTTGTTGGTATTGCTGAAGTTGTTGGTGCACACGATCTTGCGTCGCGGATGAATTATCATTTTGCGGTCCCGGATTTCCCTGGCGAAATTGGTTCAGATTATTGAACCCGTTGTTTTGTTGCTGTTGCTGCCGGTTCTGTTCGTTTTGAATCCGTTGATCCACGTAATTTTGCGCCGCGGCGCGCTCGCGATTTTCCGTGGCGTGGATGTCGCGGCGGGCGTCGCTGACGCGTTGATTGTAATCCGTCCGCAATTCATGCACGGTTGTCGGCTCGATTTGCCGGTGCGTGGCACGGGCGATAAACGTTGCGGCAATGCCGTTGTTCACGACGGTGCGATGGATATTGATATTGATGTTATTGATGACGGTCGTGTGGTTGTAAACAGTTGTGATTTGGCCGATCGGCACGCGGCAGGTGCGCAGATGGACGTCACAAAACCGGCCGGAGGGAACAAAGACAAAGCAATCTGGCGCAAGGCCGAAATCGAATCCCACGCTGACGCCATTTCCGTGATAGACAAATCCGAAGCCCGGCTGCCAGACGGCGAATGGCGGCAACGGCGCCCAGCCGCAATAATCATCCGAATAACGCCACGTCACCCACGACGGTCCCCACACGGTGTCCGGCCACCAGCACCAGCCCCAACGCGGATCCCGGAACCAGCGTCCATAATGAAACGTGCAGTTCCACGAATAATCCGAATACCAATACCAACCACAGTCGGTGTAAGCCCAATAGCCGCGGTCGCAATACGGCGCCCAACCCGGATCATAAACCGCTACATTAGGCCGCCAGCAATTGCCGTAGCCCGGAACATTGATCCACGCGCCGTAAGGCGACAGCGTGTTGTAAAAATAATTGATCGTGACCGGCGCCGGCGATTCATCTGGAACGTCTGAAGTCGTCGGTGGCGCGGCGGGCGCGGGTTCGGTAGAAGTCGTTTGCGTTTCCGTTTGCGGCTGCGACGGCGGGATGCTCAATGCCTGATATAATTGCTGGTCGTGTTGCATCATCGCCGTCACCACGACCGCCGGCACGCCGGCATCCGTCGCATAAATGATTTTTTCCGAATCCAAATTGAACGTGCTGCGGGAATTGGTGACGTAAGCCATCAAAATGCTTTGATCCAAACCTGCTTGCGCCAATTTGATGACCTGCGCGAGCGGGCTGGTCGGCAAAATACTTTTGGGCAAAACCGGCTGCGCCGGCGCAACAGGCGTGACTTCCGGTTGCGGGGGCAAAGCTTGAGGCATTTCCGTTTGTGGCTGTGGATCAGCCGCGGAAGCCGTTGTAGTGGAACTGGTTTCTGCCGGAGATTGCATGGCAAAATAGCCGAGCCCCGCCGCAGTGGCAATTATCGCTGCGACAAGCAGAAGTTTGCTGGATAAAAGCGTTTTCATAATCGGTTCCTGTCTATTAGACGCATGAAAGCCTATAAATGCTTCAACAATAAAAATACCGATTTGTTGCGCGGAATGTTGAGCCGAAAACGCCTATTGCTCAAAAAATTTCTGAATCTCGCGGATGACTTCCATAAAACGGTCAACCTCGGCTTTGTTGTTATAAAAATAGAAACTCGCGCGCGCAGTGGATTCCACGCCGAGCTTGTGCATCAGCGGTTGCGTGCAATGATGTCCGCCGCGCAAAGCAACTCCGGCTTGATCGGCCAGCGTCACGACATCGTGCGCGTGAACGTCTTTTAGCAGGAAGCTTACGAGCCCTGCGCGATTTTGTTTCGGCCCAAACAGCCGAATGTTTTTCAGAGCCGCCAATTTTTCATACGCGTAATTCGCCAATTCCTGGTCGTGCTTCCAGATATTTTCGCGGCCAATCGCATCAAGATAATCCATCGCGGCGCGCAAACCAATCGGGCCGGAAATGTCCGGCGTGCCGGCCTCGAACCGATGCGGCGCATGCTTGAATTCGGTCTTGTCATAGCCGACGCTCAAAATCATTTCGCCACCGCCTTGATATGGCGGCATCGCGTCGAGCAATTCCTGTCGTCCCCACAAAACGCCAATGCCGGTGGGCCCGCAAATTTTATGGCCGCTGAACGCAAAGAAATCACAACCGATTTGCTGGACATCCACCGGACAATGTCCCGCGCTTTGCGCGCCATCCACGAGCGTGACGATTCCCAGCTTCTTTGCCTTCGCGCAAAGTTCGGCGACAGGATTCACTGTGCCGAGCGAATTGGAAATGTGAACCATCGAAAAAATTTTGACCTGCTTGGTCAGCAACGAATCCAATTTCGACAAATCCAAAATGCCTTCATCACCGGTAATCGGAATGTAAGAAATTTTTGCGCTGGTGCGTTGCGCGAGCAATTGCCACGGCACAAGATTGCTGTGATGCTCCATTTCCGTGAGCAAAATCACATCGCCGGATTTCAGGTTTTTCGTTCCCCACGAATTGGCGACGAGATTGATTCCTTCCGTCGTGCCGCGGGTGAAAACAATTTCTTCAGAAGATTTGGCGTTGATGAATTTCGCCGCGCGCGTTCGAGCATTTTCGTAAGCCGTCGTTGCGCGATTGCTCAATTCGTGGATGCCGCGATGAACATTGGCGTTGTCGCGTTCGTAATAATTCACGAGCGACTGGATGACGGAGCGCGGTTTTTGTGACGTTGCGGCGTTATCGAAATAAATCAGTGGCTTGCCGTGGACTTTTTGATTAAGAATCGGAAAGTCCGCGCGCAATTTCTGCCAATCAATTGTTTTGCCTGAATTCATTCAAAAATCAGCCATAGAGGCACAGAGAACATCGGGAAATACAATTTTATTTCTGAAACTCTGTGCGCTCTGTGTCTCAGTGGCAAGTCATCACATCAACCCCAACTGCAACTTCGCCGCTTCGGTCATCATGCTTTGGTTCCACGGCGGGTCCCAGACGAGTTCGACGTTCGCCTCGTCAATCGGTTCGAGCGAGAGCAATTTGTTCTGCACGTCCTGCGCGAGCACCGGCCCCATGCCGCAGCCCGGCGCGGTCAACGTCATTTTCACGTCGGCCTTGAAACTGTTTTCGCCGGCGGGCGTGAGATGACAATCGTAAATCAGGCCGAGGTCAACGATGTTGACGGGAATTTCCGGGTCGTAACAGGTCTTGAGCGCGTCCCAGATCTGCTTTTCCAATTGCTCCTGCGTGACCGGGCCGGAGACTGAACCGGAAATGGCCGTGGCGGGCGCGGACTTGATTTCGAGGCCGAGCGCGTCGGCGTCCTTGCCGTCAATGCGGAACATGTTGCCGTTGACGATGACGGTGTAGCTGCCGCCGAGCGATTGCGTGACGTAAGCCTGTCCGCCTTTTTGCAGCGTGACTTTGGTGCCGACGGGAACGACGGACGCTTCCACGTCGCGCGCCAAAATTTTTGGTTCGTGTGAATTCATAAAATGCCTCAACTCAGTGGCACACCATAATCGCCGCAAAAGCACATGAAATCAATTCGGAAAGGGAATTGCATCCGGTGTTTCCATAAAATAATTTCCGGAAATGAATTTGGACTGGCAAAAATTATGCGCCATTGCTTCCGCCGAAGTGGATGCGACCATTGAGAAATTTCCAAAACCATTGCGTGATCGCGCGTCGAAAGTTGCCGTGACATTTGAGCCTCAGCCGAATGAGGAATTACAAGCGGACGGAATTGAACCGGACACGCTCGGGCTGTTCACGGGAGCGGAATTTGCCGACGAGGAACATGTGCCGATGCCGCCGCAGATCATTTTATTCCTGAAAAACATTTGTGATTTTGCAGACGGCGACGAAAAAATTTTCCGCGAAGAAATCCGCACGACGTTTTTGCACGAGCTTGGTCATTATCTCGGCCTGGATGAGGACGATTTGACGCTGCGTGATTTGGATTAAGCCGCTTTTTGGATCGTTCCTGCTTTCACTTCCCATTTCTGCAAATCACGGCTTAATTCACGCGGCCAGTTTTCTTCCGTCGCCGTCATAAAAACCTGTCCGCTCGTTTTTCGCGCGGATTCGAGCAGCGGCAAAAATCCGCTGCGCCGTTTCAAATCCAATTCGCCCATCACGTCGTCAATCAGCAAAACCGGCGCGCTGCCGTGAACGCCGGCCAGAAATTCCGCCTGCGCCATTTTCAACGCAATCGCCAAAGTCCGCTTTTGACCTTCGCTACCGAATTGCGCGGCGGACTTTTCGTTTTGCAGCAATTGCAAATCATCGCGGTGCGGCCCAACGAGCGTGGAACGATAAGTCCGTTCACGCAAACGCGATTGCGCCAGTTCCACGGCAAAATCGTTTTTCACGCTCGGCGCGTATTCGATGCGCAATTCCTCGGCATCGTTGGAGATGCGGCGATACGCCAATCGCGCCAGCGGCGAAAATTTTGGAATCAATTCGCGCCGCAGGCGAATGAGTTGTCCGCCAAGCTTGATAAGTTCCTGCGAAAAACTGTCGAGTGCGGCATCATCGGCGGAACGTTGTTTGAGCAAAGCATTTCTTGCGCGAACGGCGCGCATGTAACGCTGGAGCAGGGGAAGATAAAGGGGATTGGTCTGCGCGAGCAGCAGATCGAGAAAACGGCGTCGCGCGCGGGCGGCGCCTTTGATCAGTTGCAAATCTTCCGTGCAAAAAACCACCGTCCGCAGTGTTCCGAAAAAATCGGTTAATTTTTTCACCGGCTGGCCGTCGAGCGATAATTGGCGTTCACGCGCGGACCAGAACATTTTGATTTCATGTTCGCCGATGCCGACGATTTTGCCGCCGACGAAATAGCCCTTTGCACCGTGGCGAATCATTTGCGCACTGCCGACGCCGCGGAAGGAACGCAGCGTGGCCATGAGATAGATCGCTTCGAGGATATTCGTTTTGCCTTGGGCATTGTCGCCCAGCAACAGGTGAAAGCCGGGCGCAAAAGCGGCGTCCAACCGCGGATAATTGCGGAAGTCGCGAAGTCGCAGATGAGCCAGATGCACGCGAAATTCTAAGACCGAAATCGAAAATCGGAAATCCGAAACTGCCGTGGCACAAGATTTGCAAAAGTGCGGCCATGAATGCTATCGAACAATGGATGGTGACGCTTGGCGCATTTTTGTTGCTGATCGCATTGATGCTGACGGGTTGTTCGACGAGTGAAATGACCAACCCGGCGCGTTCGGTCACCGAACAACTTTTATTGAGCACGGCCATGGATCGCGCGTTGACGAACGACGTTTTCAGCTTTGCTGCGAACAAAAAGGTGTTTCTGGACGACACCTATTTTAAAAGCTACGATTCCGAATACATGATGGGCGACATCCGCGACGCGTTGAGCAGCGCCGGCGCATTGATGGTGGATGATGCCACGAATGCCGACATCATCGTGCAGCCGCGCAGCGGCGGCCTTTCGATCGATTCTTCGCAATCCATTTTCGGAATCCCAAAAACCGAAATGCCAATGCCGTTGTCCGGCGGAATTGCGCTGCCTGAAATCGCGCTCGCAAAATCCGGCACGCAACATTCCATCGCGAAAATCCGGATGCTCGCTTACGCCGAAAAAAGCCGCGAACATGTTTACTCCAGCGGTCCGCTCGTTGGCAAAGCTTACAATAAATATCATAAAATTCTTTGGGTCATTTCCTGGACCAGCACCGATATCCCCGAGAAGCAGAAAAAATAGCTAACGCAGAAAAGTCAGGACGTTATCCGCCACATTTCGACCGGACACAATGGAATCGCCCAGCGAAACGCCGTTGCGATAACAGCCGGCAAAGAAAAGTCCCGGCTCCTGCGCTTCAATTTCCGACAGGCGCGATTTGAATTTTTCGTAACCGACATTGTATTGCGGGATCGCCTTCGGGAAAAATGCAACGTGTTGGAATTGCGGTTTGCCGTTTACGCCAAGCAACTCGCGCAAGTCGGCGAGGACAAGTTCCAGCAATCTTTCCCCGGCCAACGACGCCAATTCCGGCTGGCGTTCGCCGCCGGCGTAACTCGTGAGTGTGACAAAATTTTGCGGCGCACGATCGGGAAACAGCGACGACGAGAAAATCGTTCCCAAAATTTTGCGTCCTTCGATTTTTGGGATGAGCATCCCGAAGCCGTCCAATGGATGCGCGATATCTTCGCGGCGAAATCCCAGGACAATGCTGGCGACGGGCGCATAGCGGATCTCTGAAAAAATTGCGGTTGAAACGGTTTGCGCCGATTCAATTTGCATTTTTGCCAGCGTGTAAGCGTTTCCGCAAAAAATTGCGGCGGAATGTTCGGCCGAAAAATCCCTTGAAGAAATTGTCCAGCCGTTTGCGGTTTTGGAAATTTTTTCGATGGAAATGCCAAAGCGGATCGCATCGTCCAATTCGTCGCGCAATTTATCTGTCAAAACCTGCAAGCCTTCGTCGAACGAAAACATTTTTGCATCGCGCCGCGAAACCTCCTCGCCTTCTTTGCGTTGGCCCGGACCGAAAAGCTGGCCTTTGATCAATGAGCCGAATTTTTGTTCCACTTCGAACAATTTCGGAAATGCCTGTTTCACCGAAAGTTTTTCCACGTCGCCCGCGTAAATCCCGGCGACGAGCGCGTCCACGGCACGTTCGAGAAATTCCTGGTTCAATCGGCGGCGGACAAATTCCGCCACGCTTTCGTCTTTGCCGTCGCGGCGCGCGGGAAGAAACGGTTCGCGCAACAGCGATAATTTCGATTTTGCGGAAAACAATTTTGTCGTCAGAAAATCTTTTTGCGATGACGGGACCGTGACCAATTGTTGGCGGCAAACCAGATAGCGATTTTTTGCGGCGGCGCTGGGGTAAAGCCGTCGGGATTCCAATTTCAGATCGGAAATCAATCGCGGAATTTTCGGGGACGTTTCCAGGATGCTGTTCGGGCCGAACTCGGCGAGGAATCCGTTTTGTCGCGCGGAACGGATCACGCCGCCGGCGCGCTCCGCTGTTTCGTAAACCGTGACGGCAACGCCGTTGCGTTTCAAGTAAAACGCAGCGGTCAATCCGGTGATGCCCGCGCCGATGACTGCGACTGATTTCATCGCGACAGGTTAATTTAAACGGCGCGGACGGTCGAGAAATCTGCAAGTCGCAATGGCTGTGCCCGCCGGTTTTGCATTTCGCATTTGCGCCAGGCTGGAAAATCTTTTCCGGCAGCGAAATCAAAATTTTTTTATCGCTGGCACAGTTTCGGCTGAAAGGAATTAACAAGGAGTAATTATGAAAACAAAACTGACAGTGATGTTGACGGCGGGGTTATCCGTCATGGCAATGGCTGCGCTGGCCGATGCGGGCATGAGCCGCCAAAACCAATATCCAAATCAAACCCAATCGCATTCGTCCCTGACGGCGCAAAAATTTGCGCAGGAGGCGAACAAAGGAAATCGCGAAGAAGTGAGCCTGGCGCAATTGGCGTTGCAGAAATCATCCAATCCGGCGGTGAAACATTTCGCGCACCAGATGATCCGGGATCATTCGCAGGCGGAAACGAAACTGGTCGCCATCGCGAACGAGGAAGGTTACAACCTGCCGGACACCAATTATTTTGCCGAGGCCGGCTGGCCTTATACGAACAATACCGGCTTGGCCAATTACAAAGGCGCGCCGCCATCCGGAGCGGAAGCGCTGACCATGATGCCTATGTCCGAAACCAACGGCCAACCGAAAGACGTGGCGGAACTGGAAAATTTGTCCGGCTCAGATTTCGACCGGGCTTATGCGAACGAAATGGTGCACGATCATCAGCAGGACGTTCAAAAATTCCAGGTTGCTTCGCAATCGTTGTCGGACCAAAAATTGAAAACCTACGCGCAACAATGCCTGCCGACGTTGCGGGAACATTTACGCATGGCGGAAAACATGCAGAACCAGGTGAATTCGCAGTAACTGTCAAATCGTTCTCGAATGCTTGCGCCCGGCTTCGGGCGCAAGCGTATTGTCAAAACACATCGCGATATTCCGGATGAACAATCGTCCGGAATTTGTCACTTCAAAGCCGCCGTCCGAGAAATTCACCAGGCCATCATCCGCAAACGGTTTCAGCGACGCGATTTCATTGGCAAAATATCCGGTGAAATCAATGCCGAGGTTTTTCGACATCGCCGCGTATTCCACCGAAAAATCGCACATCACGCGCATGATGGTTTCACGGCGGATTTTATCTTCGTCCGTCACAAAATAGGCGCGCGCGAGCGGCAATTTCTTCTCGTCGAGCGCGGCATAGTATTTCGGCAATTCTTTTTCATTCTGCCAATATGCCTCGGGAATTTGCGAAATCGCGCTCATGCCGAACGCATAGATGTCCGCATTGCCGCGCGTGCTGTAACCCTGGAAATTCCGCTGCAACGTTTTGTTGCGCTGGGCGATGACCAGTTCATCGGTCTCTTTGGCGAAATGGTCCATGCCGATGTAGGTGTAGCGATTGTTTTCCGTCAATCGTTCGATGACGTTCTTGAGCAATTGCAATTTCACTTCCGGCGCGGGCAAAATTTTTTGTTCGAGAATTTTTTGCGCCGGCTTCACCCACGGCACATGCGCGTAACTGAAAACCGCCAGCCGGTCCGGCTGCATTTCCAGGACGGCGTCCAGCGTGCGATTGAACGAATCCGCGGTTTGATGCGGCAATCCGTAAATCAAATCGAAATTGACCGAGCCGAAACCCAATTCGCGCGCCCAGTCCAGAACGCGCTGCGTCATTTCGCGCGGTTGAATCCGGTGAATCGCTTCCTGCACTTTCGGCTCAAAATCCTGGACGCCGAGCGAAGCGCGGTTGAATCCGACTTCCGTCAATGCTTCGATGTGCTCGCGTGAAAGGCGGCGCGGATCAATCTCCACGCCCGCTTCGACGTCATCGGAAAAGGTGAAATGTTTTTTGATGATGTCGCCGAGCCGGCGGATCTCATCCGGCCCAAGAAACGTCGGCGATCCGCCGCCCCAATGCAATTGCACGACTTTGCGTTTCGGATTTAATTTTGCCGCGACCTGCGCGACTTCGCGTTCGATATGATCCAAATAGATTTTTCCGAGCGCATGGTTGAGCGTGATGACGGTCGTGCAACCGCAGAACCAGCAAAGCGTTTCGCAAAATGGAATATGGAAATAAAGCGAAAGGTCGCGGCCCGATTGATTGTTTGCGGAAATTTTGTCCGACAGTTGCGACCATTCAATTTTGTCGGTGAATTTCGTCGCCGGCGGATAACTCGTATAACGCGGCCCGGCCACGTTATATTTTTCCACCAGGTCCAGATTGACGTTTAACTTGCTCATTTCAGGAAATTATAGCAGCCGGCGTAAGCCGGCTCTGTTTAATGAGCGAACTCACGTTCATTACTGCGAAAATAATCTTCATTTGAATTTTTTTACGGTTTCGACCAGCGCGGCAATGTTTTCCAGTTTCGCATCCGGCGGCACGCCATGGCCGAGATTGAAAATGTGGCCGCGCGCGCCGCGCATTTCGGTCAAGATGCGGTTTGTTTCCGCCGCGACTTTGTCCGGCGTGGTTAAAAGCAAAAACGGATCAAGGTTGCCTTGGACGGCGATTTCCGGCGGCAATAATTTTCGGACATCGGCCAGCCGCAATCCGGAATCAATTCCTAAAATATTTGCGCCGGTGGCGATCAAATCATTCCAATTCCCGTGGATGTCCTTGGCAAAGACAATCACCGGAACGGCGCTGTTCAATTCCGAAACGATTCGCCGGATCCATTTGGCCGAAGCTTCGGCAAATTCGCCTTGCGAAAGCAATCCGCCGAGGCTGTCGAAAATCTGCACCACTTCCGCGCCGGCCATGATTTGCATCTGCAACAATCTTGTCACGGCGACGGTCAATTTCTCCATCAGCAACGAAAAAACCTCCGGCTGCGTGTGAAATAAATTTTTCGCCTGGACGAATTCTTTGGCGCTGCCGCCTTCGAGCATGAAATTGGCAATCGTCCACGGTGAACCGGCAAATCCGAGCAGCGCCGTTTTTCCGGCCAGCTCATTCTTGATGAGTCGCAACGCCTGCGGAATGTAATTCAATTTCTCGGGAATCGCCGTCGCGTCCAGTTTTTTGATGTCCGCCGCATTTTCGAGACGGAAATTCATGGCGATGCCGCCGCCGTCGCGGAATCTGTAGCCCTGGCCGAGTCCTTCCGCCACGACCAAAATATCGCTGAACAAAATCGCGCCGTCGAAATCGAAGCGGCGCACCGGCTGAAGCGTGACTTCCGCCGCCAATTCCGGCGTGCGGACGAGTTTGAGGAAATCGTGATCGGCTTTCAGTTTGCGATATTCCGGCAACGCGCGGCCGGCCTGGCGCATGAGCCAGACCGGCGGACGATCCACGGCGCGGCAATTTGCAGCGGCGAGAAAACGTTCGCGATTGGTTGTCGGCGCAGTGACGGTTGTTTCAGTGGTCGTGTTCAACTGGTATTGAATAGCATAAATTGTTTGATTTGGACAGCTTTGCAAAAATTGTTCATCGAGGAACATTTTTTGGCTAATGCATTTTTTACCGCAACTTTGTCCGCGCCGCGGTTTTCAATTTCCAGAGCGATGAAAGATAAATTGCAAAACGAAATACGTGAATTGCTCTCGCGATTGCCGGACGCGCCGGTGCCGTCCAATTTTACCTCGCGCGTGATGCAAGCGATTGACCTTGAGGAATCGCAAGTGCAACGAAAATCTTTTTTCAACTGGCGGCGGCTGTTGCCGCGCCTTGCGGCGGCGACGGCGGCCGTGGTCGTTTGCGGTTCGCTGGCATTTCGCGAATATCAGTTGGATGCGCGCCGGAACGAACTTGCCCAGAGCGTCGCGATGGTCACATCGTCACAAGTGCCGAGCGTGGATGCCTTGAAAAATTTCGACGCCATCGCGCGCATGAGCCAGCCGCACGCGGATGAAGAATTGCTGGCGCTTGCGCCGGAAATGAAATGATGAACCGCTCGCAGCAAGCCGATTTCCTCCTGATCGTCCTGGCGGCGCAACTTTTTGTGCTGCCGCTGGCGGCGCAAAATTTTAACGGCATTTCACACGGGCGAAATCCGGTCGTCTCCACCAATTTTCCGCCGCTGCCGCAATTGCAATCGCCCGTGAAATTCTTCCGCGATCTGCTGGCGATGACGCCGGAACAACGCCAAAATTTTTTGACCAACAAATCGCCGGAAATCCGCGCGCGGCTTGAAGCGAAAATCAATGAATATGAATTGCTCGACCCGTCCGAGCGCGAATTGCGTTTGCGCGCGACGGAATTGCGCTGGTATTTGATGCCATTGCTGCGCGCCTCGCCGACGAATCGCGAGGCGCAACTGGCGCTCGTGCCGGACGATATCCGCCCAATCGTTAAATCGCGTCTGATTCAATGGGAAATCCTGCCGCCATCGTTGCAAGACGAATTTTTGGAGAATGAACGAGCGTTGCGCTATTTCTCGCGGCTTGAAGTGACAAACAATTTTGCATCCGGCGGTTTTCGCCATCAGCCGAGCGATGACGAGCAGGCGCGATGGAATTCACTTTCCGACGCGGATCGCAAACGGATTTCGGCGCAATTCAATCAATTTTTTGAACTGACGCCGGTGGAAAAACAAAAAACGCTCGGGGTTTTGTCCGACGACGAGCGGCAACAAATGGAGAAAACGCTCGCGGCTTTCGATAAATTGCCGCCGCCGCAGCGTTTGCAATGCATCCACGGATTCACAAAATTCGCGCAAATGAATCCGGCCGAACGCGCGCAATTTTTAAAGAACGCCGAACGCTGGTCGCAGATGTCGGCGGACGACCGAAAAGCATGGCGCGATTTGGTGCAGCATGTGCCGCAATGGCCGCCGTTGCCGCCCGCCGCGATCATGCCGCCCGCAATGCCGAAAGTTCACCCGCATCCCGCCGTGGCGACCAATCTGAATTAACTGCAGATTATTTTTGATTTATGATTTGCGATTGATGATTGTTGAACGAATTGGCGCCGAAATCGTCAATCAAATATCATAAATCATAAATAAATCGTGCATCCGATAGCATTTCACATTGGGTCATTTGCGATTCATTCCTACGGAATCATGGTCGCGCTGGCATTTTTGTTCGGTCTTTGGACCGCGACCCTCCGCGCAAAACGCGAAAAGATTTCGGGAGAAAAAATTGCCGACGTCACGCTCTGGCTGATGGTCGGCGCGATTCTGGGCGCGCGATTTGTTTATGTGACGACGTATTGGAAGGAGGAATTTGCCGGGCAGCCGTGGACGGAAATTTTTATGATCCAGCACGGCGGGCTTGTTTATTACGGCGGATTGATCGGGGCGATTGTCGCCGGCGCGATTTATATTTTCTGGAAAAAATTGCCGTTGTGGAAAACGGCGGACGTTCTCGCACCGAGCATCGCGCTGGGCAGCGTTTTTGGCCGCGCCGGTTGTTTGCTCAATGGTTGTTGCTACGGACGCCCGACCAATGTTCCGTGGGCGATCACCTTCACCAATCCACAGGCGCATGAACTCTCTGGAACGCCGTTGTTCACGCCGTTGCACCCGACTGAGATTTATGACGGCGCCCTGAATCTGGGGCTTTACATTTTTCTGGCCTGGCTTTTTCGCCGGAAGAAATTCGACGGCCAGGTGTTTGCGACCTATTTGCTTTGTTACGCGGTGACGCGTTCGATCGTGGAATACTTCCGCGGCGACTATTCGAATTTGCATTATCATTTTGGCCTCACGCCGGCGCAATGGATCAGCGTGCCGATTTTCATCACCGGACTTGCGCTGGCTGTATTTTTGTCGCGCCGGGAATTGCCGAAAGCGGTTGGCTCCAGGCAAAGTTAAAATGGAAACGTCCAACGTTCAACCCGTCCTCATCGCCGGGCCGACGGCGGTCGGAAAATCCGAAATCGCGATGGCGCTGGCCGAGAAAATCGGCGGCGAAATCATTTCCGTGGATTCGATGCAGGTTTATCGCGGGCTCGACGTTGGAACGGCCAAACCTTCGGCGGATGAACGCGCAAAAGTTCCGCATCATCTCATTGATATTTGCGGTTTGGACGAAGCGTTTGACGCCGCGAAATTCATTTTGCTGGCAAAAAAAGCCGTCGCGGAAATCCAAGCCGGAAATCGAACGCCAATTTTTTGCGGCGGAACCGGCCTTTATTTCAAAGCGTATTTGAGCGGTCTGGGCGAAGCGCCGGCGGCGGACGAAAAATTGCGCACGGAATTGGAACTGTTGCCGTTTGAAGAATTATTGCGCGAATTGCGCGAACAGGATCCGGCAGCTCACGAAAAAATTGATAAACAAAATCCGCGGCGCGTGATCCGGGCGTTGGAAGTGATTCGATTGACCGGCAAAAAATTTTCGGAGCAGAAGGCGAATTGGAAGGAAGAAAAGCCGGGGACTGATCAAGAAAACAAAGTTTTTGTGTTCACGCGGGAACAAAAGGATTTGCACGCACGGATCAATGTTCGCGTGGACGAAATGTTCCGGCGCGGTCTGGTGGCGGAGACAGAGCGATTGCTGAAAAGTGGATTGCCGGAAAATAAAACGGCGATGCAGGCGATCGGTTACCGGCAAGTGGTTGAACATTTGCGCGGCGAACGGTCGTTGGCGGAAACGATTGAATTGATAAAAATCAAAACCCGGCAATTTGCGAAGCGGCAATTGACATGGTTTCGCGCGCAGAAAAATATTCAATGGATTGAATTGAAGTCAGACGACAAGGCGGAATTGATCGCCGGGAAGATTTTGGAATGGCCCGGAGATAGGAAAATCAAATAGTTTTGGAAGGGCTGTAAGCCGAATTCTGTCTGCGCCGCTTGCGCGACGGAGAGAATCATTTGTCTGGGCAGCCGATACCCGAAACCTGTCCGGTGTTTCACGGACGCGGAACGAGCCGCTCCTCGGTTTCCTATTTGGCCTTGCACCCGATGGGGTTTTCCATGCCGCGTCGCTTGCGCTTCGCGCGGTGCGCTCTTACCGCACCTTTTCACCATCACCGCCGGCTTGCGCCTTAGGCTGTCTGTTTTCTGTGGCACTTTCCGTCGGAATTTTCATTCCGCCCGCGTGTATCCCCGGAAATCCGGGGTTACGCGGCATCGCGCTCTGTGGTGTTCGGACTTTCCTCTTCGATTTGCATCAAAGCGATTCTCCGCCCTTCCAAAACCAGTTCCATGATAATTCAATTTTCCCGAATCTCAAGCCGGTAACGCCACCGATTTGACGGCCTGCCGCACTTCGTCAAAAGAAAATGGCTTGGCCAGATAAGGACGTTTTTCCTGTTCCAGAAAATGCCGCATCTGTTCATTGACGACATCGCCGGTGACGAAAATGACGCGCTGGCAGAGCCCTGAATTTTTTTCCCGCAATTCATCATAAAAGCCACGGCCGTTCAGCCCGGGCATCTTCCAATCGCAAAGCAGGGCATCGTAATGATTTTGCTCGATCTGTTTCAGAGCCGTTGTTCCATCGGCGGCTACGTCCACGGTATAACCGGCGCAGGCCAGTTCTTCACGCAGCATTTCAAGCAGGATTTCTTCGTCATCAATCACGAGCACTTTTTTGCCAACGCCTTCGCGAGCATTTCCGTTCGTTTTGACGATCGGTTTTTCGGCGTTATCAGCCGGTATTTGCATCGCCGGCAATTCGATCGTGAATTGCGCACCGCCGCCGGGGGCATTGGAAGGAACGATGGATCCGCCATGCTCGCGGATGATGCCATAGCACAAACTCAGTCCGAGTCCTGTGCCTTTACCGACTTCTTTGGTGGTGAAAAATGGGTCGAAGATTTTGCGCAAATTTTCCTCGGAGATTCCCGGGCCATTGTCCCGGATGGTGATGCGGGCGTTCTGACCGGAAATTTGGGTGATGATTTTGATCTGTCCGCCCGAGGACGGCGGTTGCGATTCAATCGCCTGGCGCGCGTTATTGATGATGTTGAGCAATACCTGCTGCAATTGATGTTCGTCGGCCATGACCACGGGCAGCGCCGAATCGAAATGTGTGGCCAGCTCAACGTTACTGGTGCGCAACGGATAGGCGACGATTTCAAGGACAGATTCGACCAGGTTTTTTATGACGACGGGTTTGCGTTCCGGTTTATGCCGGCGCGCGAAACTTAAAAGCGATTGGACGATTTTCTGGCAGCGTTGTGCTGATTTGAAAATCATGTCGAGATACCGGCGATTTTTTTCATCCGCGCCGGTATTCTTGAGCAACTCGGAAAATCCCATCACGGCGGTGAGGGGATTGTTCAATTCATGCGCCACGCCGGCGACGAATTCGCCGACGGCTGAAAGTTTTTCGCTTTGGATCAATTGCTCCTGCGTTGTCTTGAGCGTTTCGACGGTTTTTTCCAATTGAGCGCGGGATTGCTGCAGGTTTTCCGTCATGCGATTGAAGACGACAGCCAATTCGCCGCATTCATCTTTGGAGCGGACGGCGACGCGACGCGAAAAATCGCCGCGACCGACTGCTTCGGCGCTATCGCGCAATTCGCGCAATGGCCGGGTGGCTTTGTTGATGAGAAACCAAATGACGATGGCGCCGAAAATGACCGCGGCAAATCCGATCAACAAAATCATTTGCTGCGTTGATTGAAGGACGTGAAGCGGTTTCTCATCCGAAAAGAGCACCAAATAGCCCAATTGATCGTTGAGCCAGCCGGCGTGACAGAGAAACCGGTCGCCGTTCAAAACGATTTCGCGTTCGTTGTTATTTGGGCTTCCGATCATTTGAGTGAATTGTTCCGGCAACGGTTTGGTCAGGCTGAAATTGCGGAATGTTGAGTCCACGACTTGTCCGCCGGAGAAAAGCGCCAGCTCGCTTTGCGTCAGTTTGAAAAATTCCTGCGGCAAAGTGTTTTCGACGCCAAAAGTGAACGTGCCAAGAACGGAATTGGTATCGCCGACGAGGATGGGAATGGTGACAATATCAAAGAGACTGTCTCCGTTCCGGATCGTCCCCACGGCGGATTGATTTTGAAATGCTTTTTCGATCGAATTGGAGCAGCTCATTTCAAAGCCGGCTTTATCAAATTGGGAATCGCGCGCGACGATCAGCGGTTTTCCGGCGGCGGGTGTCAGCATCACGGAATCGCAAAGGCCTTCCTGGACGAGATATTGCAAAAAATTGAGCAGGGTATTTTGTTCCAAACCGGATTGAACGCGGCCGGAACTGAAAATCTCGGACGTTGCCCATGCTTTGACGCGCGGTTCATTCACGACATTGCGGTAACGCAACAGCAGCTCATCGTCGCGATGTTGCTGCGTCACTTTCAAAACCGATTCGGCGGTGTTCAATTGTTCGGCGGCATCGGCGCGGATTTGCTCTTTGACCCGGCGATTGATCAACCCCATGGAAACGGCCACCGACAACGCCATGACGGCAACCATCGGCACAAGAACCTTCGTGCGGAAACCTGCGTTGGAAAATGTCCGGCGCGAATTCATTTTCAATATTTCGGGAGATTTTTGATCGTGAGCGTGAAATCCGCCCGCACGTCGCCGTTTGTCGGCACGACGATTTTTTTCGTGTCTGCGGGCAATCGCTCGTGCCACGCTTTCAATTTATATTTTCCGGGCGGAACGTTGGTGATGGCGTAATGGCCGCTGGCATCGGTCGAGGCGAAATACGGATTGGGCAAAACCAGGACGATGCAATGCATGTTGGCGTGGATTGAACAGAAAACATCCACGCGGCCGACGTGATTAAATGTCACCCATTTATTGGTCGGGTTGCCCTTGTAAAGGCCGAGGTCAAACGACTTGGCATCCGACATCGAAAAGACGTTGTGATAAATGTCGTCGTAATTCGGCCATTCAACGGTTGTGCCGGCCACGATTGGCAGGACGTGCGGTGAAAAAATGGCGGATTTTTGCGCGACTTTCATCGTGGCCACTTCCATCACGTTGGTCGCCGGCAAATTGGTCACATTCAGATCATCAATATAAACCACGAAATCATGCATCGCGGAGTAATCCACCGTTTCGAGATGCCGATATTTCAATTGTGAATATTCGCCGCCAGACGTTTCCTTTTCCACGCCCGATTTCGGTTCGGCGCGGACGGTGCCGACGATTGTCCCGGCAAATGCCGCGGAACAAAATTGCAGGCAAAGCATGGCAATTAAAATCTTCATGAAATCAATTTAGGATGAATGGTTAACGAAAAAGTTCCCGTCATACTTTAGAATCTGAAGGCAGCTTCCGTGCCAAAGAAATCTTCATTGTCGCGCGTTCCGCCGCCAACTTCATTTCCCCGTTCGAGCGAATATTCAACTTTTAGAATTAACCGGTCGCTGAAACGGTAGCCGCCGCCGAGGCTCAAGCGCCAGATATCCGTCGTGAGCGGCCCGAAAAAATAGCCGTTGCCATAGCCGACGACGTTGATGCCATGGTCGGATAAAATTTGGCTGAAACGCGCCGCGACAAAAAACTTGGCCGGAAGGTTTTGCACTCCTTCGACGGAATAATAGAAAATGTCGCGACCGTTATTTCCGCCCGGGTCGTTATCGCCGTAACGCCCATAACCGCCGAAAGCTTTTGCATATCCGTTGTTCCAGCGCACGGCTACATCGCCTTCCACCAGATCGACGTGAAAGGTCGTCGTCGCCGGCGACCCGAGCGAATGAAAAAAACCGGTGGCAAACCATTCACCGGTGATAAAATCCTGTTGCGCATTCACATCGCCGGTCCGCATTCCGCTGATGCTGAAATGCAGCCAGCGATTGGGATCAAAGCTGATTCTTCCAGCCACCGATTTGTCGCCGTCGAAATCCTGCACGCCATTTTTGCCGCTGCTATTTTGCACGGCCACAACGTAATTGAATTTTCCCAACGCGCCGTAAAGTTCCACGCCCGGATCAAATCCCCAGAGATCCGACAACGACCGCGAGATCAAAGGATTATCAATCACATTGCGCGTCATGTATTCCTCGCCGAACGGCACGTTCAGGCGTCCCGCGCGGATATTCAATTGTCCGTCGCGACCCCAGAGCTGTGAAACGTCCTCAAAATCCAGATACAATTCGCCGACCTGCAAATTCAAATTGTCATTCTCGCGCGTGGCGAAATCGGCTTCGCCAAAAAAGTAAACGTCCTTCCAGATTTCGGCATCGGCGAACAGGCGCGCCTCGTCCACACGGAATTCGGAATGCGGCGCAAAGCCTTCGCTGCCCGTATTGAAAAATGCCACGCCGCCTTCACCGCTTAAATTGACTTTTCCAAAATTATAGCCGCCTCTGACGGGCAAATCGTTTTGTTCCGCTGCTGGTTCATTTCCGGGACTGGCCGCTTCCAGTTGTCCAACTTTTTTCGTCAACGCCTCGAGCGCCGCGCCCTGTTGCTGCACCTGTTGTTTGAGCGCTGCATTTTCCTGCCGCAATTCCTGCACTTCCTGTTCCAGATTGGTTTGAGAACCGGATGCCGACGACGGAGAAAAACAGAAGGTCAGAAAAATCGCCGTCGCGAAAAAAAAATTCGCGCGATGCAGCGAAGCAGTGGAAGCGGTTGAACCCGCTGGCATGGAGCTATTTCTGCAAGGCGCGGCGTTTTTGTAAAGACAAAACAATTCATCGTTGAAATGCGGTGACAATTCTGAAACATTTTCGCGGGCGAGTTCATCTCATCCAACGGCTTTTGCTCTGAAGTGCGAACGATTTACAACATTTTATTCATCATTTTCTTCATGCTGGCGTCGCCATATTATTTCTGGCGATTGCGGCGGCGTGGCAACTGGCAAACCGGATTTGGCGAACGTTTCGCCCGTTACAGCCCCGACCTCAAACAGGCATTGACCAATCGCCACATCGTCTGGATCCACGCGGTGAGCGTCGGCGAAGTCAACCTCTGCACCCAAATCATTCGCGCGCTTGAACCGCGCGTGCCCAACGTCAAATTCGTCGTCTCCACCACCACCACCACGGGAATGGGTGAATTGAAACGGCGGCTGCCCTCGCACGTCAGCAAAATTTATTACCCGATTGATCGCGCGAAATTTGTGGCCCGCGCGTTCGGCGTCATCAATCCGCTCGCGGTCGTGCTCGTTGAAGCCGAAATCTGGCCGAATTTCATCTGGCGCGCACAAAAGCTCGGCATCCCGTTGTTTTTAGCGAATGCGCGTTTGTCCGACCGCTCGTTTCCACGCTACAAACGATTTCGATTTCTTTTTCGGCCATTGTTCGCCGCGTTTTCCGGCGTTGGCGCGCAAAACAAAGAAGACGCGGAACGCCTCCTCGAGGTCGGTTGTCGTCCCGATGCCGTTCGCATTGTCGGCAATCTGAAATTTGACGCGTCGAAACTGGATGAACGCCGGACGCTGGACGTTCCAGCATTGCTGAAAAAAATTGGCGTTGCCGAAAGCGCGCCCATTTTGGTTTGCGGCAGCACGCACGATGGCGAAGAAATGATGTTTGCCGGGATTGCCCGACGATTGCGCGCGCAATTTCCGGATTTGTTTTTGATTCTCGTGCCGCGACATTTTGAACGTTGCCGCGAGATTGGACAAAAATTGAAACAAGCCGGCCTCAAATTTGTTTATCGCACGGAATTGGACGTGAATCACGGCAATGATGATAAATTATCAACCTTGGTCGGAACGCGATTTTCGACTGAAAATTCGCAAAACGACAAAGCCGATCTGGATTGCCTGCTGGTCAACACGACCGGTGAGTTGCGGTTTTTCTATGAATACGCTTCCGTCGTATTTGTCGGCAAAAGCATGACGGCTATCGGCGGGCAAAATCCGATTGAACCCGGCGCGCTGGGCAAGGCGATTGTGTTCGGGCCAAACATGCAGAATTTCGCGGACATCACCAAAAGTTTTTTGCGCCACGGCGCGGCGGTCCAAGTGCACAGCCCGGAGGAATTGGAAAAAACGATCGGCGAATTGCTGTCCGATAAATCGCGGCGTGCCGAACTGGGACGGCATGCGCTCGAGGTTGTGGCGGAAAATCTTGGCGCGGTGGAGCGCACGGCGGAGATGATTCTCGAGCATTTGAAACCGCAAGGCATTTACATCGCGCCGAAGAAATGATCCGCGAAAAAATTCTTCGCGCGGATGGCAATCGTTTTGCGCGCGAAATTTCCAGAAAATTTTTTGTTTCGCTGCTTGACGAAGCCTGCGTGGCTTTTCATATTCCCGCTCACTCTTCGTTTGCGCATTTGTTGTGCGTGGCGGAAAGTTAAGTTGTGCCGTATGTCAAAATCGAAGGTCTGCAAATCCGAAACGAAAGATCGCAAACAGGAGAAAAAAATTTCCGAAGCAGTCGCGCAAAACGGCGCGGTCGCGCATGAGGCCGGGCCGGCGCGCGAAATGACCCTTGCTGAAAAAATCAAAGAGCTGGTCCGCGTGGCGCAGGAGCAGGGCCATGTCACCTACAGCGACATCAGTGAAATCATTCCCGAGACTGAATCATCCATCGAGATCCTGGACGAAGTGTTTGCCAAATTGCGGACGTTGGAAATCGAAGTCGTTGACCAGGCGGACGTGGAAAATGTCAAGGCCGCTGACGCCGAAGAAGAGGATTCGAACCGGCTGGACATGCTGGATGATCCGGTGCGGATGTATTTGAAGCAGATGGGCCGCGTCGCATTGCTCACGCGCGAGCAGGAAGTGGAAATTTCAAAACGCATCGAAGACGCGGAAAACGAAGTTGCGCGGATTGTTTACGGTCTCGGATTCGCCGGCAAGGAACACATCGCGCTGGCGGAAAAATTGTTGTCCGACCCGCCGCGCGAACGTTTTGATCGCGTCGTCCTGGAAAATAAAGTGGACCAGCGGGAAGAGCACATCAAGGAATTGCGCAAATTGACTGAGCATGTGCGCGCGCTGGACGCTGAAGTGGACCAGAAATACACCGAATGGCGCACAGCACAATTGCTGGGTGATGGCATAGCGGAACGCGAGGCTTTCAAAAAGGCGGATAAAAAATTGCAGGCGCTGTTTCAAAAATTCGCTTTCAAGCAAAAGGTCGTCGAAGAAATGGCGCTGGTGGCCGAAAATATCCACGACAAATTGCAATACAGCTTGCGCGCGCTGACCGAAGCAGAAACGCAGCGCGAATCCAGCGCGCAACAGCATCTGGTCGAAGCCGAACAGCATAAGATCCGGGCGTTGGAGGAATTTGTGCGGATGCCTTATGAGGAATATCTGCAGGCGTTCGAGTTATTGCGCAAATTCACCGGCGACGCCGTGCAGGCCAAGACGGAAATGGTCGAAGCGAATTTGCGGCTCGTCATTTCTATCGCGAAAAAATACACAAACCGCGGGCTTTCGTTTTTGGATTTGATCCAGGAAGGCAACATGGGACTGATGAAAGCGGTGGAGAAATTTGAGTATCGCCGCGGCTATAAATTTTCGACTTATGCGACGTGGTGGATCCGCCAGGCCATCACGCGCAGCATCGCTGACCAGGCGCGAACGATCCGCATTCCGGTGCACATGATCGAAATCATCAACAAATTGATGCGTTCACAGAAGCGATTGTTGCAGGATTTCGGGCGCGAACCGACGCCGGAGGAAATTGCGGAGGACATGCAATTGCCAGTCGAGCGCGTGCGCGGCATTTTGCGGATGGCGCAGCAGCCGATCTCGCTGCAATCGCCGGTGGGCGATGCGGATGATGCGAACTTCGGCGATTTTATCGAAGACAAAGGCGCGGAAAACCCGATGGATTTGACCAGTTTCAGTTTGCTTAAGGACCGGCTTGGCGACGTGTTGTGCAGCTTGAACGAGCGCGAGCGCAAAGTTTTGGAATTGCGTTTCGGCCTGGGCGATGGGTGTGCCCGCACGCTTGAAGAAGTGGGCAGCCAATTCAAAGTCACGCGCGAACGGATTCGCCAGATCGAAGCGAAAGCGTTGCGCAAGATGCGTCATCCCACGCGCATCCGCCAGCTTCATGGATTTCTGGAGATCGAGGACATTGACCTTGAGTGATTTCCGGCCGCGGCAATTCCGCCGCACGGTGTATGATAAAACCTACACGTTGAGTTCAACTTCGCCGACGTTGATCCGCTTTCCCAAAGCGATCGTGACATCCGTGGAATTTATGTCATCCGGTGGGACGCCGAACGACACCTATATCGGCGGAAGCGGCGAACATTTTGCCGTGGATAATTTAAGCGTGACAGTGCCATGACCTGCGACGCGAGGCAAACACGCTGGGTTACGGAAAATAATTTTCGTAACCACTTTTGTTGATAGTTGGATTTTTGGGGCTGATGTAAGTTATGGAAAATCCATGACTTTATCAGCTCACTCATTTTACGCCGGCGTGTATCCCGGACGGCGGATATTATTGCCGACGCTGTTACTCGTATTGGCGTTGCTGAATCGTTCCGAAGCCAATAATGCCGGTGGATTCACGACGTTGGTGACAACGCCGGTCACGACTGGAACAGAAACTTACAATGGTCATACTGACCACTATCTCGACAATGGAATTCTCCATGTGGATATCACTTCCGCCGGCAGCGTGGATTCTATTAAATATCTCAAGCCCGGTTCATCCGGCACACCGTCGGCCAACGGCGTCCAAACCGTCAGCCAATCCGGCGTGAATTTCGGAAATCACACGGCGATTTATTATTACTGGTATCCCGACGGAAACGGCGATTGCTTCTACTCCAATACGGTTGCCGGCAGCACGAACATTGACATTGTGTATTATCGCCGCTTTAACCCGGCGTCGGACAAAGTTGTGGCGGACATTGAACTGCATTACCTGCTTGGCAAAGGAAACACCGGCCTTTACGCGTATCTCGTTGTGCGGCATCCGGCGAATTATTTGAATTGGGCAACCAATCTGAACATCAGTTTTATTCAGGTCTTATGGCCCACGGCGCATGACAATACGAATTTCCTTTGTGAGAATTCATACGTGGACGACGGCGTGCGCTATGGATTGAACATCGGCGGGGTTTACCAGAAGCGTTACGGTTTGCAGCCGGATTTTTATGATAATTGGCACACCATCGCCGTGACAAATATCAATATCCCGAAAGAAGTCATTCAATACACCACCGGCGTTTTTGCCGGCAGCACGAACGGAAAATATTCCTACACATTTGATTATCCCAAGCTGGGCACGTTCGGCATGGCGAGCGACACAAATAAAATCGGTTTGTGGTATGTCGCCGGCGGTCACGAATATCAAAACAACGGCCCTACTGCGTGTGAATATTCCGGCGGCATCGGCGGTCTCATCACCTTCGAACCGCTCATCGCGCATTACGGCAACACAGGATTGACCGTTTCCACAAATGAGGATTTTTACAAAGTCTATGGCCCATGGCTCTTTTACATCAACAGCCAGACCAACGGTTACGCCTGCTGGCAGGACGCGCAGGCGCAGGTGACGGCTGAAGTTCAGGCGTGGCCGTATGCGTGGCTGACGAACAGTTTCTATCAATCAAAAAATCAACGCGCGACCGTTAGCGGTAAACTGGTCATCAACGACCCGCTGCGTCCCCAGGCAAATGCCGCCGGCGCATGGGTGGGTTTGGCCGCGCCGGATGCCAATCTCGAAAACGATCCGAACGACTGGCAATGGCAATCCGATGGTTATCAATTTTGGACGCAATGTGATGCCGATGGGAATTTTACGCTGCCGCCGGTGACGACGTTTTCGCCTTATGGCACGAATGCCACTTATGAACTTTACGCCTATTGCGCCGGCACCAACGGCAGCGTTGGCCAATTTCAAACCGGACCGTTTACATTTGCGCCGGGCGCAGTGACCAATCTCGGCACCCTGACATGGAACGTGCCGCATAAGGGCGCGAAGATTGCCTGGGAAATCGGTTACCCGGACAGAACCGCAGCGGAATTCCGGCACGGCGATGATTATTCCATTCCCGGTTTGTGGATCGGTTTTTCAGATGAATTTTCGAATCCAATGACTTACACCATTGGCGCGAACAGTTGGACAGACTGGAATTATGTGCAAGGCGCATATTGGACAAACGGTGTCGCGAATAACATGGTTTGGACAGTCCAATTTGTTCTGACAAACCTTCCGGCCAGCGGGAATGTGACGCTGAACACGGTCTGGGCCGGAACTTACAGCGCGGCGATCCGGATGTGGGTCAACGATCCGAATATGACCGGAAGTTATTTCCGCGACTTTTATCCGAACATTCCGTTTCCCAACGGTGTGAACGCAGATTCGCTTGTGCGCCAGGGCATCCACGATAAATATGGAATTGATCATACGGCAATCCCGGTCGGCAAATTCGTGAACGGAACCAACACCATCACTCTCGTGCAACGCCGCGGCACGGCGGCCACCGTGAGTTACGTCTTTTACGATTACCTTGATCTGGAATACGGGGCTCCGACGAATGCGCCGGCGTCGCTGACTGCCACGGGCGGAGATGGACAAATTACATTGGACTGGAATTCAATTTCCGGCGCGACAGGTTATGACATCCGTCAATCGACTACGAATGGCGGGCCGTATCAGCTGATTGGTTTAAACGCCAGCGATTTGACCTTTACCAGCACTGGCCTGACCAATGGAGTCCTCTATTATTTTACGGTCACCGCCACCAACGGAGCCGCCGAAGGCCCGGCCTCACAGGAGGTCAGCGCACGACCCACTTCCAGCGTGATCACCAATTTGAACTACGTCGTCAGCACCGGACAACTTTCATTGAAATGGCCGGCAGATCACACCGGCTGGTTGTTGCAGGCACAAACGAATTCCTTGAATTCGGGCCTGGGCTCAAATTGGACGACGATTGCCGGCTCGGATAATACCAATCAAATTGCCTGGCCAGCGGGTTCTACCAATGCCACGGTTTTCTTCCGGCTCGTGCATCCATAAAAGGCAGGCAGATTCAACCTCTTTCGCCGCCGGATTGAACTGGATACGGGCAAAAAAATAGCCGGACCACAGGCAAAGTCCGGCTTTGGGGGAAGTAGCGCGTGTTGACCGCGCCGGTAAGATGTTTTATGCCGCCATTCGGTTTTCGTCCTCTCCGGACGTTTCGCTTTTGGCGGACGGATTGCAATATTCCTCTGCCAATTCCGTCAGTTTTACGTCGGCAGATTTTTCTTCATCCAAAATTTCATCTAAAATCTCCGCCGCTTCTGCTTTGTTGAGCTGCTTGGCCCATTCGCGAAGCCCGCCGTAGGATGCGATTTCATAATGCTCCACTTTTTGTCCGGCGAACACGAGCGCGGCGTTGATGGTCGGCGATTTTTTGTTATCCGAAATCATTTCTTCGGCTTCTTTGATGAGGCCAACCATCGCCGCGCATTTTTTTGTCCACGGCGTTTCATCGAACAATTCAAAGACCTGCTTCACTTTTTCGATGTGACCTTCCGTTTCGACCAGGTGCGATTCAAATGCCTCGCGCAATTCATCATGCGTCGCGACTTTCGCCATTTTCGGCAGCGCCTTGGTCAATTGCTGCTCCGCGTAAAGCATGTCCGCCAATGAATCCAAAAATAAATCTTCAAATGTTTGTGTCGTTTCCGTTGCCATATGATTCCTTTCAACGAATTTTTGTTGCCGTTCTCATTTAATGACGGAACGCTTTTTAGCAACGACTGTGCCGAGACGGTTTTTCGGCAAATCGCTTGATTTTTGAGCAAATCCACATCCAGATGCGACTGAACTATGCAGAGCGCAACGTGAACGTTGCCGACGGGATTGCAGCTTGCAAAAATTCTTAATCTGCCGCTGCCGGCAGGGTGAAGAAAAAGCCCGTGCCTTTGCCAAATTCGCTTTTTGCCCAAACCTCGCCGCCATGCGACTGGACGATATGTTTGACGATTGAAAGTCCAAGGCCCGTGCCGCCCTGATCGCGTGAACGCGCCTTGTCCACGCGATAAAACCGTTCGAAAATCCGGTCGATCGCCTCCGGCGGAATTCCCGGCCCATCGTCCCGGACAAAAATTTCCAATTTGTCTCCCTCAATCTTTTTGCCGCCCACAACCACGCGCCCTTGTGGATGACCATATTTGATCGCGTTGTCCACCAGGTTGGCAAAAACCTGTTCCAGACGGTTCCCATCGCCGGTCGCGAATAAATCTGGCAATTCATTTGTGAGCGCGATGTTTTTATTGTCCGCCGGCGGTTTCAAATCGCTGAAAATTTTTTCAACCAGCGGATGCAATGCGACTTTTTGAAGATTTAATTTCATCCGTCCGGATTCCAGCGCGGAAATCGTCAGCAAATCCTGAATCAATAAATCCAATCGCTGCGCGTTGCGCTCGATGATTTTCAGGAAACGCTCGGCGACTTCCGGATTGTTTCTCGCGCCATCCAGCAACGTTTCCACGTAACCTTTGATGAGCGAAAGCGGCGTGCGCAATTCATGGCTGACATTGGCCACAAATTCCTCCCGCGTCCGTTCCAATTGCTTGAGCCGCGTCAAGTCGTGAAAGACTAAAATCGTGCCTTCGCGTTCGCCGGCGGAATTGGCGATAACCGCGGCGTTGACCTGCAACCAGCGCTCGCTCAAATCCGGTAATTTCAATTCATAATCGAGCACCTGCTTTTCCGTTTCCACGCGCTCGACCAATTCGGCCAATTCATGGATGCGCAGCGCTTCCATGATGGTTTTGCCGCGTAATTCGATCTTGATGCCGAACAGATTTTTGAAAGTGCGATTGGCCAGATAAATCTTTCGCTGCCGGTCGAGCAGCAACAAGCCTTCGATCATGGAATTGAACAACACCTGCTGCTGCGCTTGCGCTTCCGTCGTGGTTTTCTTTTGCAGCCGTTGAAATTCCTCGACTTCAAGCTGCGTCTGATGCTGCCGGCGCAAGAATTTTTGCCGCCACCAGAAATGAATTCCGATCGCGGCCGCCAGCGCAACGACGAAAAGGGCGGGCCAAATCATTCCACGAAGCGATAACCGACTCCGCGCACCGTGTCCAGATGCTTTGACGCCGGGCCGAGCTTCTCGCGCAGGCGGCGCATGTGCGTATCCACCGTGCGCGTATCGATCAACGTGTCGTATTCCCAGACGTCGCGCAGCAAACTATCGCGGGATTGCACGCGCCCGACGCGTTGGGCCAGAAGCGTCAACAATTTGAATTCCGTCGCCGTCAAATCTATCGTTTTGCCCTTCCAGCTCGCGATGTGGCGCGGAATATCAATCAACAAATCGCCGTAACGGATTTGTTCGCGCGGTTTTTCCTCCGTCGCGCCGCGGGCAAGAATTTTCTTGATGCGCAGGAGCAATTCACGCGGACTGAATGGTTTGGTGAGATAATCGTCCGCGCCCAATTCCAGGCCGAGCACGCGGTCGATTTCCGCCGCCTTGGCCGTGAGCATGATGATGGGCACGCGCGCCGTGGCGGGGTCGAGCCGCAGCACTTTGCACGCTTCGAAGCCGTCCATTTCCGGCAGCATCACGTCCAGAATGATGGCATCCGGCGGCTGGGCATGGGCTTTTTTCAATGCCTCCGCGCCATCGGCGGCGGTGGCGACGGCATAACCGGCCTGCTTCAAATTGAATTCAATCAATTCAACAGCTTCGGGTTCATCATCTACGACTAAAATGCGCTGCTTCACGCTCGAATGAAATAGCATTTCAGGCGCTGACACTCAATCTTAACAACGCGAAAAGCACGTTACGGAAATGTGACGATTCCGTGACGGAAGTTTTTTTCGCGCGAAGGGCGGAGCGAGGCCGCGTGGAGTGGCACGGGATTACTGCTTGCTCTTGTTATCGAGTATTTGCGCTTTTTCAGACTGATACTGTTCTTCGGTGATGGCTCCGGCATCTTTGGCTTTTTGCAGGTCAATCAACTGTTGCCCGACAGTGGGCTGATTCTGCATCGTTGTCCGGTTTCCAAGCACGCATCCGGTGATCAAGGTTGCGGCCGAAAGGCCGGCTAAAATTGGAACGGTTAATTTTTTCATGGGATTTTCTTTGTGGTTGTTTAATGCGAGAAATTTGACTGTGCGTCGGTCAAAATTTTTTGTCCAGCCGAATTTAGACGCGAATTTTTCGATTGAATTTGTAGCGGCAGGTGGAAGTCCGCTCATTTCAGTCAGAGCCGGATCACGTTGCCTGCTACCATTTATCTTGCCGCCGTTTCCGGCACGCCATTCAATTTGAAATCACATTCGCCTTCGGTGGAAGGCGTCGTGACGAGCAAACGATAAGCAACATTCGTTTCGAGCGTTTCCGGCCGCGCGCCTTTGAGCGCCAGATGCATCCCGCGGATTCCCTGGCCATAAATGATGACTTTCGTCGGCGTGGAATTGCTTTCCGAAATCAAGTGCCACACCGGCAACGCATATTTATTGGTCGTGAATTGGTCGAGCCGGACGACTTTGATTTCTTTCAATGGATATTTTTCGGGAAAACCGAACGCGATATTGAATTGATTTTGTTCCTGCGCGCGTCGTTTTGCCTGCGGCGAATTCGGGCGGACGCGCATCGGTCGCGGTGGATGGACCGTGCAAACAATTTCAATTTTTGCCGGCTTGAAATATCCGCAGGCGAGGTAAATGCCAAAACCGACCAATGCAACGAGCAAGACTGTTTGGAAAACCGTTTTCTTATTCACCGGAAAAATAGACGCCGGCGGGCGGGAAAAGTTTCAGAATCAATCGCCGAAGATTTTTCATTCCAAACGGATTACCACCACGTGCTGTTTTGGAACAGTTCGCGGTCGAGCGCTTCCATCAAATAATAATCTCCCCAACTGGTGTAGGCGTTTTTCGCGCCGCCGGGAACGCCGTCGCCGACCATTCCAAATTTTTGGATTCCGGGCACCAGCGGATCGGAATCCACATATTTTTCGCGGCACAACCCTTGCAGCAAGGATTGTTTGGCGTTGATGATTTTTGAATCGGCGCTCTGCAATTTCTCCAATTCCTGGAAACCGCAAACGACCACGCTCGCGGCGGATGCATCGCGGGTTTTCGACGCATCGGCCGGCAATTTGAAATCCCAGACCGGAACGATTTCGCTGTCCAAATGGCGGATAAAGAATTTGGCCATGCGCAAGGAAGCATCAAGATATTTAGGGTTTTTGGTATAGCGATAACTCAAGGCAAAACCATAGATCGCCCACGCCAGGCCGCGCGCCCAGCAGGATTCCGTTTCGCATCCGCCGAAAGTGTCGCCGCGCAGCGGTTTGCCGCTTGCCAAATCGAAACGGTAGGCGTGATAAACGGTATCGTCCGGGCGAACAAAAACATTCAACGCCATGTCGGCATGTTTTACGGCGATGTCATGGAATTTTTTGTTGCCGGTTTCACCGCTGGCCCAATACAGCAGTGGCAAATTCATCAGGCAATCGATGATCGCCATGTCTTCGAATTCGCCGTTGTTCATGTGACCCCAGGCGCGGATGAAATTCCCCTTTGCATTGAATCGTTGCGACAAAACTTCGGCCGCGCGCAATCCCACTTCGCGATGCTCTTTTTCGCCGGTCAATTTATAAAGTGCCACGGAATAAAGTGAATACAGGAAACCGAGGTCGTGATGCGTGTCGAGAAAGCGGGTGAATACTTTTTCGTGGTAGTGCGGCGCGAGCCGTAAAACCTGTTTCAAAAAGAACTCATCTTCGGTTTTACGCCATGCGAGCAAAGCCATGCCGGTGAAAAATGAAGATGTCCAGTTCCCGATTTCGTAGAAACCTTCCGGATGGCCGAAATAATTTCCGTCCACTGCCCAAGGCGCCGCTTTCGGATTGTCGGCCAGCGATTCGATGTTGTTGCGTGTTTTATTGACACACAAAGAAAGAACACCGGAGAAAGCCGGCACACCGGCCGGCGCAGCAGGGGAAACTTTTTGATTGGAAATCATTTCAATTGTTGCGGACTCGCCGCCGATATATGAATGGCTTAAATTTGAATCATCTGTTGGCAATCGCCAATTTCAGTTTACCGCACACTGGTTCGGACATTGCGGCAGAAAGCATTTTTTGGCGGCAATTACATTCCGCGCGGTTCAATGGTTTTGCGGATGGCAGCGGAGATTCTCTCCGGATCAATTCGGCGGAACCGTTGGAGATCAATTTTTTGGCGGAAGCGTGGAGCCGTTGACCCAATTTCCTTCGACCAAAACTTCCCGGCAAATTTTAGGAATGCCGCCTTCGTTGTGATTGATCAGCGAAATGAGCAATTGAATGGCGACGCGGCCAATCTCTTCGGAGTTCTGGTCAATTCCGGCGTCGGCGTTTCCGTCCAGCACGCTTAACGCGGCCAGCCCGATATTTTTCGGAACTTTGTAGCCGACCTTGAGCAGCAAATCGCGCAACTCGCGGACATCGGTCAAAATGGCGTCGGGTTTATTTTTTCTGAGCCATGATTTGAGCAGTTGTTCATCCTGTTCGGTTTGATCCTGGGTGACGACAAGCGCGGGCAGCCGCGTGTTAGGACTCCATTTCATCTGGCTGAAGAAAAATCCGGCGCTGAAGCGTGTATGCATCTTTGAGGAGGTGACCAGCCCGATGCGGCGGTAGCCATTGGTCCACATGTTTTCAAAGGCGATCAGGCCGTCCGTCAATTGGTCGCTGCTGACCAGGTGCGCGTGGGGAAACGGAATCGAATGGCCGAACCGGACGATGCAAAAATCGTCCCAATCAAATTGATGGTAATTGGGCGAAGTGTCTCCGCGCGGCGGCAACAGGATGCCGCGGATGTTTCGCGCGTGTAAAATTTTCCCCAGCCGGTCGAGGCTCATGCCGTTGTCCAGAGTGAATTCCTCCAGGCGAAAACCGCAACGCTCGGCTTCTTCAAAGGCTCCCTTCCAGTAGAGACTGAATTCTTTGAACGACCACAATTTTTTTGGATTCGGCCAATGATTGATCCACGCCAGTTCCGCAGCGACTGGCGTCTGGTTTCGGCTTCGCCGATAATGCGCCAGCGCATTGAGCATCGGGTCGGGCTTGTAACCCATTTCGCGCGCGATGCTTTGGACACGCTCGCGCATGGCTTTGGAAATTTCCGGATCGTTACGCAGCGCGCGGGAAATGGTCGTGTGACTGACATTCAGGCGGCGGGCGACGTCGCGCAACGTCACGCGCGGTTTGGGCAGGTCCGGTTGCATGGCAATTCGTTAAAGCAACGACGCCGGAAACGCAAGCCTGCTGTTTGTGGAAAGATTGAAAACAGATTGCCGAACCAGTGTGCGCTCAAATCGGATTGTTGCCGTGCGATTCTGATGTAGTGTTGGCTCAAGCACTGAAAACAAGAACGAATCACCGCCGTTATGTAAAAGCAACAACCAAGCTTTCGTGATACAGCCTGTCAAACAAACCTCAACCCATCCTATGAATAAAACCCCGTTCCGTTATTCAAACCTCGTTGCCCGGTCGTTTAAAGTTCTCGCGATAGCTTTGGCGCTGGCCGCATGGAATTTGCGGGCGCAGCAACAGATTTTAAGTTTCGATTTTGCGGGCAACGTGCCGACATCGGACTTGAATCACGTGTTCATGTATCCGGCGGGCGACTTCGCCGGATCGCTCACCGCGGGGGTGCGGACGACGAATTGGATTACTGTGTTCAACAACACCACGCTGACGGATGTGCAAATCACGAATAATTTTGGCCAGTCCATGGCGGGAAGCAACATCACGGTGAATGTCACCGGTGGTTCCGGCGGCGCGAGCAATCGCGGGAGCGGTTCGGGCAGCAGCATCGCCTGTCCATCGCCGGATACAAACGATATCGTGATGTATTTCAAAGAATACGATCAGCAGAACGGCACGCCGGGAACAATCAGCGTCACCAATGTGCCGTTTTCGCGATACGATGTGTATTGCTACTATTATGTCGGTGATAACACAGCAACCCGTCGCGTGGGCTTGTTCACGAATTTGAACACCGGCGAACAACGCTGGTGCGTGGATACTTCCGGTGAGAGCATCCCCAACAGCACGACGGGCAGCGGTTATATTGAAGCCAATCTTTCCACGGTGCCTGCCAGCGCTTCGGATGTGCCGTTGGGAAATTACGTGAAATTTGCGAATCAAACCAATTCCACGTTGAAGATCCAATTTGTGGCTGTGAGCGGCGCGACGGTGTCCGGCGCGGACAACACGGCGCGGTTGAAATTTTCAGGATTTCAAATTGCGCAGGTGGCAACCGGCGGCCCGACGAATCTTTATTTGCAATCGTCCAATTTGACGCTGCATGCCGGCAATCCGGTCGGCAAACAGCTCGTGGTTCTGGCGGATTTGGAGACGGGCGCAACCGGCGTGGACGAAACAACGGCGCCGGGAATTGCTTATTCCGTGGACAATACCAATATCGCGACGGTCAGCAACGGCGGATTGCTGACGCCGGGCACGAACGGCGCGGCGAATTTGATCGTTTCCTATTCCGGTTTGTCTTTGACTAATCCGATCAACGTCATCGGGCCGGCTTCATTGAGCGTCAGCGTGAACAAAACCAATTTGCTGGCCGGCAACGGACAGGGCGATAAAACGGTCGCAACTTTGCTGGCGACATTTAGCGACGCGACGAACATTCCGGTAAACTCATATAAATTTGTTTCCTTCAGCACGACGACGCCTTCAACCATTACGATCAATTCAAATGGCACGATTACGGCATTGGCCGCCGGTTCGTTCAGCGTGACGGGCACTTACGATCAAATGTCGGTGACCACAAACAACGCAGGCGCGGTGACGGCTTACGCGGCGCCGGGAAGTGTTCCGGCCTTGAGCGTCAATTTGACCGATTCAAGCAATCCGATGAGTTTCCATGATTTGTCCGGCGCGCCGGGCGCGCGCGTGGCGTATTGGAACAACATGGTGATGAGCTTTGGCAGCGTGACGAACGAAATTGATAATCCGGTGGATTATCAGGGCAACGCATTGAGCGGCACGGTGGTTCAATTGATGCCGAACAATCCGTTCAACCAGGCATTGCTGGATTTGGGAACGCGCACGACGAATGAAAGCGTGATGTTCAACACGGTGTTTGATCAGGGCATGAACGACGGCACGACGTTGTTGAGCCAAATCGTTGTCAGCAATGTGCCGTATTCTTCCTACGACGTTTATTTTTATGTTTGGAATGATGCCACGCAGACGAATCGTCCGGGAGAATTCATCATTGACGGCGTGACGCAGTATCGCAACAACGGCATTACTTATCCGAGCACGCCGGCCAACGACGGCAGCGGCTATGTCATCGCCGCGCCGCAGCCGACAGGATTGCCGGCGTCCGTCACGGATGTTCCATTCGGCAACGTCGTCAAATTCAGCGGCCTGACCGACAACAATTTAACGGTGCAATGGGGCGCGGTGGGACAGGATTGGATCGGCGATGCGAATCCGGTGACGCGCCTTCGCCTGGCGGGATTCCAAATCGTCAAATCGCTCACGGGTCTGACGGCGACGAATATTTATTTGCAATCGCCGATTCCGAATCTGTTGCCCGGAAGTCCGGCGACATTCAGCGCGACGGTGCTGGCGGATTTCTCTGACGGCACGATGGGCGGAAATATCACGTCACTGTCCGGCATCAATTATTCTTCATCCAATACCGGTGTGTTTACGGTAAACACAAACGGCGTGATTTCGTCGGGAACCACGCCCGGTGTGGCGACATTGACGGTGACGTATCAGGCGAACACATTGAATGTGAACGTCACAAATCTCGCGCCGACTTCCGTGACGGTGAAAGCCGCGCCGGGAACGGTTTATCTGGACGGCTCGCTGGGACTCCTCCCGGCGCAAGCCAGCGCGTATGCGGATTTTCCGGGAACGAACAACGTCAATATCACCGGCTTTGCCACAATTTCATTTGTTGACCAGGGTTCGCCGGTTTGCTCGATGAATTCCGCCGGCGTCATTACGCCGAACAATGTGCAAGGCTCGGCGGATTTGGGCGTCAGTTATTTGGGAACGACTTATGTGGCCGCCAACGCATTTACGGTGACGAGCATCGCGAATGCGCCGGTGTTGAAACATCTCTATCTTTTCACCAACGCGCCGGATTCCAGCATCGTGGTGGATACGATTGGTGGCGCCAATGGCACGGTTTACGAGCCGCTCGGCACGAACAAACCGATCTCATTTGATGGCACACACGCGATTTTCCCGGGAGACGGCGATTATACGACGGAGCCTTATATCAATTTGCCGGCGGGCATTATTTCCGGAATGGGCGATGTGACGGTTGAATTGTGGGGCGGCCAAACGCAGCGCAATACCTGGTCGCGATTCTTCGGTTTTGGCAACACGGCCAAAGGACTTAATCCGCACAACACCGGCGGTGAAATTTCCGAAATTGAATTGCTCGACTCGTATGCCGGCAGCGGTCATGCGACGATGTTTACGCCGAACCACGGCGCCGACGTTCAAGCGGGTTATTCGTTGACCAATGGTTCGGAATATCAATTGGTCATCGTTTACGCGCCGAACGCCGGAACCGCCGCGTTTTACATCAATGGTGAATTGATCGGCACCGGCACGCCCACCAACTCGCCGCTGAGCGGCAGTGTGAACGATACGGTGGATTGGCTCGGCGTTTCCCTTGCCAATAATGATGCGCCGCTCGCTGGCTGGATGAATAAATTGGCAATTTATGAAGGCGCGTTGTCCGCGGCGCAGGTATATTCAAACTACACCAACGGCGTTTCACAATATCTGCCGTTGGTGACTGTTTCCACCGTGCCGACAAATATCGTCACCAGTATTTCCGATGGAAACCTGATGTTGACCTGGCCGGCTGACCATACCGGATGGCGTTTACAGGTGCAGACCAATTCATTGGACGCCGGTCTGGGAACCAATTGGACCGATGTGCCCGGCTCGACGAGCGTGAATTCGATGAGCATTCCCATCGTCACGACCAATGGATCGGTGTTTTATCGGCTGGTTTATCCGTGAATTAATCTCGGAGCGTCGCGGGTGGTGGCGCTCCGTTTCCGAAGCAGAGACAATAAAATATGAATTTAAGTAAAATAAATCGCGATGAAAAAAAGGCATTCACGCTGATTGAATTGCTGGTGGTCATCGCCATCATCGCCATTCTCGCGGCGATACTTCTGCCGGCCCTGGCCGCCGCGAAGAAAAAAGCGTATCGCATCCAATGCACCAGCAACGTCCGGCAATTGGGCTTGGCGTGGGTGATTTATCAAGGCGACAACAACGATTATCTGGTCAGCAATGACAAGCTTGCAAATGTCTGCTGGATCAGCAATGTCGTTGGTGCAACGTTGTATTCGCCAAGCCATACGATTGACAATGATCATTACATCGAAAACGGACTTTTGTATCCGTATGTTAAAACTTTGAACGTGTATCGCTGCCCGGGAAACAGATTGGAAATCACGTTCGCCGGAAGCGGACAGCCTCGCGGAAGAGATTATTCCATCAATCAATTCATGGCCGGAAATGATGCGGACACCACGGCCTTTACGACACCGGCTGGCGGCCATTATCGCAAAAATATTAAATCAACCGATATCCGTTATCCCAATCCCAGCCAGGCTTTTGTTTTTGTCGAAGAAGATGCGCATCCCGATCCGGGCAATGCCAATCATCCATCCATTGACGACGGCGGCTTTGGCATCAACCCGAATCCCGATGTTTTGGGCATCAACAATAAAACCGCCGTTTATCACGGAGCCGGCAGCACCTTCAGCTTTGCCGATGGTCACGCGGAATTTATCCGCTGGTATTTAGGACAGACCATTGCCACGCCGATTCCATGGAATGGCAATTCGATCGGTGACGTGGATGTGCTCAAAATCAAATCCATGGAAGCCACATCACCTGATTAAACGTCTATTGGGAAAACAATCAAGCACCATGCGAGGACCTTTGAATCACCTCCGTTTTTTGTTTTTAATTGTAGTTTGCCTTTGTTTTTCAATGCTGGAAAAAGCTGACGCCGCCATCTGGCAGTGGTCGGTTCCGGTCAAAAGCGAAAAACCGCAGAACGGCCCGGCGCGCGCGTGGCTGTGGATTCCTCCCAATTGTAAACACATCCGCGGCGTCGTGCTCGCGCAGCACAACATGGAAGAAATTTCCATCCTGGAAAATTCAAAGTTCCGCGATGCGCTTGCGAAAATGGATTTTGCCGAAGTCTGGGTCGCGCCATTTTTTGATCATCTCTTTCGGTTCAACGAAGGAGCAGGGGACACGTTCAATGATTTCATGAATCGCCTCGCGGATGAGTCGGGTTATTCCGAATTGAAATTCGTTCCCGTCGTGCCGATGGGACATTCCGCCGCCGCGAGCTGGCCGTATTATTTTGCCGCCTGGAATCCAAATCGCACGCTCTGCGCGCTGTCCATCAGCGGACAATGGCCGTATTGGCGGAACAAAGATTTCGCGCCGGACATCTGGGGCGATCGCACGATTGATTTTGTTCCCTGCCTCGAAAGCATGGGCGAATTTGAAGCTGCCGATTCCTGGTCGCGCGAAGGATTGTCGGAGCGCGAGCAACATCCGCTCATGCCGCTTTCGATGTTGGCCAATCCGGGACAAGGACATTTCGCCGCCACGGATGCGAAAATCGAATACCTTGCGCTGTATTTGAAGAAGTGCGTCGAATATCGCGTGCCGAAAAATTGGGACGGCAATTCTGCTCCAAAATTGAATCCAATTGATCCGGCGAAAAGCGGCTGGCTTGTGGACAAATGGCGTCGCGACAAACCGCCGGCCGCGCCCGCCGCGCCGGTTGGCCAATACACCGGCGATCCGAAGGAAGCGTTTTGGTTCTTCGACAAAGAATTGGCGCTCGCGACGGAAAAATATGAAGCGGCCTTTCGCGGATTGAAACCGCAATTGGTTGGTTACACGCAGGACGGCAAAATGGTTCCGCAACGCAACGAACATTTGCAGGTGGATTTGAAATTTGAACCGGAAGCCGACGGCGTCACGTTCCAATTAGCTGGCGCATTTTACGATTCTGTTCCGGTCGGCAGCCCGCGATTGCCGGACTGGGCGGAATTGCCGGTCGGTTCGCCGCTCGGTCACGCAACCGATCGCAGCATTTCGATTGATCCGGTTTGCGGGCCGGTTGAAAAACTTTCAGCAGAAACCTTTGCCGTTCAATTTCAAAAAGAAACGCTGTTGAATACCAACGCGCGGAATTATGAATTGGTTTTTGCGGCGACATGTGCCGGCGACGCGAAATTCAAGCCCGCCGTGCAACAGGCGCACATGTTCATTCCGGCGCAAAACACGCAGGGCGCGGAACAGCAAATCACTTTTCCAGAAATTCCAAATCAAAAAGTTGGAACCAAGTTGTTGAAATTGAACGCGATCTCCAGCGCAAATGTTCCCGTGCATTATTTCGTCCGCGAAGGTCCGGCGGAAATATCGGGCGATGAATTGATATTTACGCAAATTCCGCCGCGCGCGAAATTTCCGGTTCGCGTCACCGTCGTGGCATGGCAATATGGCCGTTCAATGGAACCGAAATTAAAATCGGCCGAACCAGTCGAGCGAACGTTCGAGGTTTTGAAATGAAAGCCGCGGGATTTATAGTTTGCCTGGCGATTCTCTTTGCTGCGCTCGACGTTTTTTCCGAACCGCAAACGATTGTGCCCGGCGCACGCTGGCTGGATGATCGCGGCGAATTCATTCAGGCGCACGGCGGCGGCGTCATTAAATTCAAGGATACCTTTTATTGGTTTGGCGAAGACCGTTCGCCGGGCAATTCGCCGGAAAAACGATTCGTCAGTTGTTACTCCTCCACGGATCTCGCGCATTGGCATTTTTGCAATCAGGTATTGGCACTGACAAATGTCGAGCATCTGCAGCGCGGCTGGGCGTTGGAACGGCCAAAAGTTTTTTACAACAACAAGACCAAAAAATTCGTGATGTATTTCCATTTGGACGGAGCATTGCCCGGCGAGGAACCGGGTTACAATTTCGCGAGAGTCGGCATTGCGACTTGTGACACGGTGGATGGAAATTATGTTTATCAAAAAAGTTTCCGTCCGCTCGGCCACGAAAGCCGCGACATCGGGCAATTTATTGACGACGACGGCTCGGCATATCTGCTCTTTGAAGATCGTCCGTTTGGATTTCGCATCGCCAAATTGTCGGACGATTATCTGAACGTGGAAAAGCAGGTTTGCCTCTTCACGAATCATCTTGAGGGATTGGCATTGGTTCATTACGGAGGGCTTTATTATGTCGTCGGCTCCGAATTGACCGGCTGGGATCCCAATCCCAATAAATATGCGACGGCAAAATCGCTGGCCGGTCCATGGTCGGAATTCAAAGACATCGCTCCACCCGAAACCAAAACTTACGGCGCGCAATCTACGATGCTGTTCAAAGTGACCGGCACAAAATCATCAACTGTCCTTTTCATGGCCGACATCTGGAAGCCGTCGCGATTGTCGGACTCGCGATATTTCTGGATGCCGTTGGAAATGGGCAACGGAAAATTATTTCTTCCAGCTCCAAAGAAATGGACTTTGGACACCGCCACCGGCGAATCACGAATGCCTGCCTTAAATGATTAAATCCCTGAAATGCCTTTTGCTTTGCGCCGTGATGTTGCCATGCATGGCCGGAGCGCAGACTTATTTGGACACAATCGTTTTTGGCGATTCGGCTTCAGAAACAGCGCATTCATTTGTCGGCCCGACCAGTTTTGTCATCACAAACAATTCCATTGCTCCGGCACAAACGGCGCGACGTTGTTCGACAAATGATCCGGCGACGGTGAACGGCGGCAATCTGACCTTTACGCTGACGGTGGATCCGAATTGGCGGAATTATTTAACCGTAAAATTCTGGGGTGGCGATGATTTCAGTTCTGTTTACGGCCAGGCTTCCGACATGGGACGGCTTTATCTCTACGTCGCCGCGTCTAATTTCGTCGCCGGCGCGAATACCAATTATCAAATCGGCTATCGTCACGAAGGCGATTATATCTGCCTGAACGTTTGCGCCTACAAACCGCCGCTGCCCGGACGTTTTTTTTATTCGACAACGCTGCTGCCACTTTGGATGACCAAAGGCCGGACCAATTTGACGTTTACGATTCAATCCACCGGTCGCATTTATCCGCTCGGTTCGGGAGTTGAACCCTCCGGCAATTATCAATTCCTGATGAAGACCAACAGCCGCGGAATTTATCAGGCCTACACGCACACCGATCCGGTCTTGAATCCCGCCGGCGAAGTCCAGGGCTCCGCGCCGACAACGACCGTTCGCCCAACGCCGACCGCCAGCACGCTCGCTCCGGGTGGTAAATTTTACGGCGGCATCAGCAATTACTTGAGCGGACGCATGAGTGCGAACGTGACGAATTTTTCGACGGTGGATGTGATGCAATTGGCCAAGGCATATTGGATTTCCAATTTTCCGGTGAGCTATACCAATCCTGCGCTCGTGGAAAAAGTCATCGCCGCGAATGATTTTTTTGCGTCGAATTATTACGCGCATCCAAGCACTGCCGATGCTGCATGGGGTGGCGATTTTGGAAATGTCGGCTGGGCAATTCATCTCCTGTTGCCGGAACTTCAAACGAACCTTGATGTGATCCAAAATTTCGGCGCGGGCGGGAATGTCACGCGCCGTAAAGCGTGGGGCGACATGCTCCTGGCGAGCCGGGATTACGGAAGATATAACCGGAATTATTTGAGCAACCAGGGATTGATCTGCGACACGAGTATTTTCTGGGCAAACCGCGGCTTATTGGATTTGACGAACGGAAATGCTTTTACCGAAACGGAGGGAGAACGTTATTTGCGCGAGGCAATTGGCATTGATCCCTGGCTCGGCAGCGATTTGCCCGGCGGCGGCTCCGCGTGTCCTCATGGCACAAATTATTTCCAGGTCACGCCTAAAGGTTTGACGCGCGAATGGGGCTACGTCGGAATTGCCTACGGCGAAATGCAGTTTTACGCGGCGGATTTTTATTCGTGGACGACCAATTCCATTTTTCGCACACAAGCCGTGAAAATGGCCGAAGCACGTGCGCATTTTCGTCGGCCGGCCATCGAAGTCAGCAGCAATAATTTTTATCGCGACATGGAAGGCATCGGCTTGCTCGCGTGGCGCGGCGCCAATGAATCCGACGGCGATTTCGCCGATGAAGTTGCCTATGGCGACCGCACCGGCTGGGCGCTCGGGCTGCGTGGCGCGGCAGTGACCGGCGACACCAATCTCATCGGTTACGCGAAACAAATGCTCGCTGACAATCAATACTTCAACAACCTCACCGTGAGCGGCGCGGCGTATAGTTCGATCGGAAATCAAACTGATTCGCGCGACGCCTTGGAAGTCTTCAACGATTACAAAATCGTTTCCGCCGCGGCCGACAGTGGCGTGCGATTGCCGACGACCGACGGCCAGCCGGATTTTGCCTGGGCGGATGAAGAAGATGGAATTGTCGCCATCAAACACGGCAACGAACGGCTTTGGCTCGAAACTTATTGGCAGGCGAAAACGGGAACCGGCGTGAATGGCATCGGACGGTTTTATTACAGCACGAATGATTTTGATCGTTACGGCGTTTTGGAAGTCTCGCCGCAAATTGATTTCAGCGGCGCATTTTACACGCGGCCAAATCTGATGGACAAGCCGGAGGCCAATTTATACACGCCGCCGGACAATCCGCTCCAAGCATATCAAGGCGAGCGATTGCCCATTGCCGCAAGCGATCCGCTGGCGACGGATGACGGGCCGTTCCGCGGAAAAGCGTTATTTTGGGCGACGCGCTACGGAAATTATTTGATCGGCATCAATCGCAGCACGACCAAAACGTATCAATTACAAACGCCGTCGGATTTTGTTTCGGCGACGAATTTGATCACCGGCCTGAATATGAGCGGAACAATTTACGTCGCGCCGCAATCCACGGTGATTTTGTATTTGAACAGCACCGCCGATTCCTGTCCGCGTCCGCAAGCGCCGTTGAGCGTCAGCGCGGCCGGCGATGCAACGCCGGAAATTATTTTGAATTGGAACGCGTCTTCCGGCGCGGAAGGTTATAACGTCAAGCGTGCCACCTCATCCGGCGGCCCCTACGTCACCATCGCCAATGTTGCAACGACGAATTACGCCGATGCCGGCATCACGCGCGGCGTCAGTTATTTTTATGTCATTTCGGCGACGAATTCCTGCGGCGAAAGTGATTACGATTCGATGGAAGTTTCGGCCAGCGGCGGATTGCCCGCGCCATGGAACGACGTGGATATCGGCAGTCTCGGCGTCGCCGGCAGCGGAAATTACGACGACGGAGTATTTACCGTCAGCGGCGAAGGTTTCGACATCGGCAGCGGCTCGGACACATTGAATTTTGCTTACATGACGATGACCAACAATGGAACTTTTATCGCGCATTTATCGGACGAACAATTCGGCGGTTCGGCGGATGACAAAGTGGGAATCATGTTCCGCGAAAGCACGAACGCGAATTCGAAAATTGCCGCCGTGTTGATTGATGGCGCGCAAGGCAAAGCGCGGTTTCCAACCCGGTCGAGCACCGGCGGAAACATGAATTGGATTGACGGCCCGGCGGCGAGCGCGCCGGAATGGTTCAAGCTTCAGCGCAACGGTAATACATTCACCGGATACGTTTCCGACGACGGCGCCGCGTGGACGGCGATCGGCACGAACACGTTCACGATGAACAGCGTGTTGCTCGCGGGCTTTGCCGTGTGCTCGCGCAATTCCGGCACGCTGAACATTTCCACGTTTGACAATGTTTCGACGCCGGCGTGGTCCCCGCCGCCGGTTGCGCCGTCGGATTTGACGGCCATTTCCAGCAACGCCGTGGTTTTCCTGCAATGGAATCCGTCGGTAAATGCGACCGGTTACAATTTAAAACGCGCTCTCGTTTCGGGTGGAAGCTATACGCCAATTACTTCGACGAGCGCGACGAATTTCACTGATTCGTCCGTGGCCAACGGGAATTTTTATTATTACGTCGTCGCGGCGACGAACTCCGCCGGTGAAAGCGCAAATTCGGCGGAAGTAACGGCAGAGCCGATTTCATTGTCGCCGCCGCAACTTTCAATTCACGTCAGCGGAAATCAAATTCAATTCTCCTGGCCGCTGGATCATTTAGGCTGGCGGCTCGAGATGCAGACCAATTCCAACGGCGCCGGATTGGGAACGAATTGGGTGACGGTTTCCGATTCAATCTCGACCAATTGGTTGGCCATGCCGATCTCAACGCCCGACAACGGCATGTTTTTCCGCCTTTCTTATCCGTAAAATCTCCGATTGATAAGTGGAAGGTTCCGCCGGAAAATTCAAAAAAATGAGGCGCGAATCATTGCGATTCCAGCAGGCTGACCGGTCCGAGCAAACCGGACGACATCAAAGGCGTATTCGCTTGCAGATTGCGGATGTTCGTGCGCGTGAATCGCTGGTTTGATGGCAGGCTGGCATCGCCGATGATGCGATTCGGCCAGAAATTGACGACGCTGATTTCCAAATTGTTTTTACCCGGCTTGAGTGCGCCGGTCACATCCACGCGGAACGGCGGCGACCAGACGATGCCGAGATCTATTCCATTCAAATGAATTTCCGCCAGTTCATGGACATCGCCAAGATCGAGGAAAATTTTTGATCGCGGATTGCCGATTGCTGACGATGGAACGTCGATCGTTTTTTCATAAATGGCCGTGCCGGAATAGAATTTGATTCCCGATTCCGGCTGCGTCGTCCAATCGACGAGCGAATTGAATTGCGCTGACGCCGGGCCGCCCCATTTCGGATCGAAATGAACTGTCCACGCGCCGGAAATTTCCGCGATCGGTTTCAATTCCGGCGAATTCGATTTCATCGTTGCCGGATGGTTTGCAGCCGGTTCGCGGAAAATGACGAACCACGAGCCGCAGGGATTGAAATCGAGCGGGACGATCGTTCGTCCATTTTTTTCTTCGTAAGCGGCGGCGAATTTGCGCTCGCCGGTGACCGGATTCCAAAGTTCAGGCGCTTTGCCGGCAACGCGGAAAATGCAGTTGGCGACAGCGGCATTTGTCGAACGGTTCGCGACAAAATAAATCTCCGCGCCGCCGTCCGTGCGGTGAATGTAATCGAAATCGCCGTCGGAACTTTGCGATTGAAATTCGCAGTCCGGCAGAATTCCGTCATCGAGCAAAACCTCTCGCGCGCCTTTGTTAGAAATGACGCGACCTTTCAAATTTTTCCCGTTCCACAGTTCATCGGCGAGCTTTGTGATTTCCGCATCGCACGCCGGATAATTTTTCAGCGTTTCGCCTTTCAGCGGTTTTGGGCCGACAATGGTCGCGCCGGCGGCGACAAGGTCGCGGATTTTTTTCAGGACCGGCAGCGAAATGACATTGTGATTCGGCAGAACCAAAATCCGGTAACTCATGCCGTCCGGCAGAACAATTTTGCCGTCGCGAACGCTGGCGCGTTCGATGAGCGCTTCTTCGGTGATGACATCGTAATCGTAGCCGGGAAGAATTTTTGCCGGGTCGGATTTTTTGAGTTGCGCAAAATTCGGAACGTGGTCGCCGTAATAATACAAAACGTCGGCCACGAAATTTCCCCGCTGCAATAAAAATTGGCAGCGGTTGATGTAATCGAAAAATGGCGCGGAATCGTTCCACCACGTCACTTTCGGATTCAAATGCGTGCCGGCGAAATATTGCTGGCCGGGAATTCCAGTGGAATCCGGCGAGCAGACAAAAGCATGCCAGACAAGGCGATTCATGCCTTCACACAGCGCTTTGTCGAACGACGGTTTCAAATTGTTCCAAAGCCGTTCCTGCCAATTCGGGCCGATCGTCGTAAAACCTTCATCCTGCGTGATGCGATGTCCGTAAGTGTGCGCGGCGCTGGCGGGTTGCTTTACAAAAAATCGGTTTTCATCGCCGATGCGATGTTCCCAGGACCACGCCCAAAACTCACTCATCGGCACGTCATCCCAGCCGAGGTCGCGTTGCGCGTCAATTGGCACGGCATGCGGGCCGCCGGATTCGGGATGGATTTCCAAACCATGTTGGTGCGCGTAATCGCAGAACAGTTTGTAGTGATTATCAATCGTCAATTCGCCGAGCGTTTTGCGGAAATCGAACAGGAAACGGTCGCTTTCGTCACGGCTGTTGACAATTTTTCCGGCGATGACCGGCAGCCACGGAACCAAATCGTAGCCGCGACGTTTCAAAAATTCTTCACGCAATGTCGGCGTCCAATTGGCGTTTTCAATTTCCCAACTGTCGGTGTGCAAATACTTCAAGGTTTTTCCGGCGAGCGGCCCGGCATCCCGGATCAGCGGTGCGACGACTGCGTTCCAATAACGATTGAACGCGCCGGCGTCGTAAACGTCGATCGCATAGGAATCGTGAGTGGCGCCGGGCGCGCGCTGCCAGTTATCGCTGGCGGTGGAAACGTAGGCGCGATCACCGACGGTGTAACCGAAGCGGAAGATTTGCCACGTGCCGGTCGGAACCTGCCAATTCAATTTTCCATCCGCGCCAAGTTTAGAACTCAAATCAATGACGTCCGCGGCGCGCGTGTCTGCTTCGCCGGGCGAGGCGGGAAATTCCTGAAAGAGCGGTTCGGTGCTTGGCGTGGAAAATGGTTCCAGCGTTTTGAGCAGGGCTTTTTCGCGCCAGTTTTCCAGCGGACGATGAGGCGGTTGATTTTCGTTGACGCGATAAGCGATGACAAAGGTGTCGCGATAAAAATTCTCGCGCGATTGCGGTTTTGGCAGCTCGCTGTTGAAATTTGCCGGGCCGGAAATTTTCAATGTCGACCAGACCATTTTTTTTGCGGCGTCATCGGCGGTGACCATCGGCCCGCCAAGGTTCCATCCGCTTTGGATGTTGAGGCTGATTTCGAGGCCAAGGCGATTGGCTTCGCGCAATGTGTATTTGTAAAGTTCGCGCCATTGCGGCGAAAAGAAATCCGGTCCGTGCGGCACGGGCGCATTGCCCCACTGGTTCGCGCCGTTGGCATCAATGATGACCGCGCCGCCGAAGCCTTTGGCTTTCATCTGCTCAAGATCATGGGCGATGGACTTTGTCGTCACATTGCCGTTAAGCCACCACCAATAGGCAAAGAGCCGCGCTTCCTGCGGCGGGTTTTGCCAGCCGGTTTCCAGATCGCTTTGGGCCTTGCCGCGGATACCGAGGCATAAAATCAAGCCGGCAAGAAAAAATGCATGGGCTTGCCATGGAAAAATTGGTCGTCGGAAATTCACTTCAGTAAACGATACCGCCTTAATTTTTTTTGTGGAGTATTTATAGCATCCCGTGATTGGGGGATATGAAAGTGATCGGCTGGTTTGATAAAGTCGCCGAACAAACCCGTAAATCAATCAAACCAACATCAACTATGACAGGAAGTTCAATCAAAACGGCATTGGCGATTTCAGCGGTCGCAGCTCTGGCATGCGTCACGGCGCGCGCACAAACCGGCTTTACCGACAGCCTTATCAACGAGGGCACTTTGAATTATGTTTGGACGCCATTGCTTTACGCGGGCGCTTCCACCGGCACGGCGGTTTCATTTTCGAGCGGGGCAAACGGCTTGGGAGTGAACGTCAGCGGTTTTTCCGGCACTGCGGTGCAAGGTGTGTATTTTGACACAACGGGAGCGTTTTTGCCTGTCGGCGATATGTTGACCGTTTCGGTAAATTGGCAGACCACCGGCGCCAATGATTTTGGCATCGCCGTGGGCAGCAATCCCAATCCGACCGCGGCGGACGGAACGACTACCGATACACGCGGCCAGACGGATTATTTGTATGCCGGCATCCGCGCAACGGACGGAGCTGGCAATGCGCACGTGGCCGCCAGCGGAACTGACGGTTCGGTCGGCCAATTTGCTTTATTGCAGGCGCAAAATTTGCAAACGCCGATCGTCTCACTGGCCATCGCACGGACGAGCGATTCCACGTTCAGCATTTATTATCAAACGAATGGAAGTTCGGATTACACTTTGTTGGGCACCGACACATTTACCACTTCGACTACGGTCGGCACGACGATTGGATTCTACACTGATGTGCGTGGAAACGGCACGCCACGATTGGGTGATCTGTTCAATTTGGCGATTGTGCCCGTTCCCGAACCTTCCACCGTGGCATTTTTAGGAATGAGCGTTGCCTGCCTGGCATGGCTCCGTCGCAAATTCTGATCCGCTGTTTACACGAATTGTGTTTCAACCGCTGGAGCGATCCGGCGGTTGTTGCATTTGCCGGTTCGGTTGCTTAAATTTTCATATCCGTCAATGTCGTCGCCGCAGAAACTAAATTTTCCATCTGCAACGGGATGGATCGTGGTGGCTTTATTGTTGTTCACTTTAACGCCCCGGAGCTTTTCCCAGGACGACGACCGCAGCCGCGCGCAGATGACAGAAGCGCTCAAGCATACGAAATACTGGATTTGGGACAAAGAAACGCGCGACAAGCAAACGATCCATTTTTGGCATTCCGTCAATATCCCCGCGCGAACCGTTATTTCCCGCGCCACGATTTACATCACCGTGGACAATGGCTATCGGCTGTTTCTCGACGGCCGGGAGTTGGGGCAGGGCAGTGACTGGAAAACGATTACCGAATACGACGTGCGTTCGCTGTTGACGCCGGGACCTCATGTGCTGGCAGTGGAAGCCTTTAATGACCGGTTGGCTGGCGGACTGATGTTTGCGTTGGAAGCCGAAACGGGCGACAAACCGGTCGAAATTCTTTCCGATGACTCATGGAAAATCGCGCCGCTCGAAGATAAAAACTGGTTGGACGAAGAATCGCCTCGCGCGAATTGGGCATCCGCCGTCATTGTGGGCAAAGTTTATGGCGATCCCTGGAAACCGTGGCCGTATGCGATTGTATCCGTGCCGCCATTGCAACCGATCGTCCTGCACTTCTGGCAGAAGCTTTGGTTTCAGGTCACGTTGCTCTCGCTGCTCGGCCTGGCGGTTGTTATCTGCATCTGGCTGCTCACGCAACTCACGTCACGTGCCCGGGCGGAACGGCTTTTGCATATGCAACGCGCCCGCATCGCCCGCGACATCCACGACGATTTAGGCGTGCGCCTCACGCAATTGGTGTTGCTGGGCGAGTTGGCGCAAAATGAATTGCCCGCGCAATCCGAAATGCGCGGACAGATTGACCGCATCTGCGAACAGGCACGAGACCTGGGCCATGCGATGGATGAAATTGTCTGGGCCGTCAGTTCGCGCCGCGACACAGTGCGCGATTTTGCGGCGTTCGTCTGCAAATACGCGCAATGGTTTTGCCAGAGCACGGAAATCCGCTGCCGTTTTGACGTGGAGGATGAATTGCCGCCAACGCCGTTTGATCTGGCGATCCGGCGGAATTTATTGCTCGCGGTGAAGGAAGCCATCGCCAATGCCGCGAAACATTCCGGCGCGAGTGAACTGTTCCTTCGCATTTACCGGAAAGGCGAGGGATTGTTCGTGGCCGTGGAAGACGACGGTCACGGCTTCGACGCCGCCCGGGCGGATTGGACGCGCAACGGTTTGACGAACATGGCCCAACGAATGGAAGAAGCCGGCGGGAAATTTTTCATTTACACTTCGCCCGGCATGGGTTGCCGGATTGAATTTCATTTGCCGCTCACCGTCACGCGGCGGCGCTGGCGCTGGCTCAACCGGATTTTGCCGGAAGAAAACAATCACGACATCGCTGAAAATGAAAATGGCACGCTTCGGGCCGACGAAATCCAAACACCAAATCACCGATGAGATCCGATATCACGAAAACTTCTGAATCCGGCGTCGCGCTTCGCCGCTTGAAAATTGCGCTCGTCGAAGACAAAGCCGATCTGCGCGACAGCTGGTCGAAACTCATCAATTCATTTCCGGACTTTTCCTGCGATTGCATTTGCGCTTCCGGCGAAGAAGCGCTGCGCAGCATTCCGCTGGCAAAACCAAACGTCGTGCTCATGGATATTTTTCTGCCGCGCATGTCCGGCATCGAATGCACGTCACGCTTGAAAGAAATCCTTCCGAAAACACAAGTCGTGATGCTGACCGGCGTGGACGACAACGAATTGGTTTTTATGGCATTGCAGGCCGGCGCGGACGGTTTTCTGCTCAAGCGCACCAAGCCGGCGGATTTGCACGCGGCGCTGCTCGAAGTGACGCGCGGCGGCGCGCCGATGAGCAGCGAAGTGGCGCGGCGCGTCATCGAATCGTTCCGGCGTCCGGCCAAAACGCGCGAGCAGAGCGTGCATTTGACGACGCGCGAGGAAGAGGTTTTGATCCTGCTGACCAAGGGTTATTCCAACAAGGAAATCGCGGATAAATTGTCGTTGAGCGTGGAAACCGTTGGCAGCCATTTGAAGCATATTTACGAGAAATTGCATGTCCGTTCGCGGGCGGAAGCCGTGGCGCGTTACATGACTTCCAATCCTTGAGTTTCGCGGTTTCGCCTAGCATCCCGTATTTGGGGGATGGGAAATTTTCTCGGGCGTGTGCTAGCCTTATCCATCGCCACAGAACCAACAACGTAATCCTTCCTCCATGAAAAAAATCCGTTTTTCACTGCTGCTAACTGCTTTACTCGTGCCGCAATTTGCGCCGGCGTTGGTTGTCGGCCCTTACGCGCCGGATGCCAACACGGTCTTTCTATTTCATTTTGACGAACCGGCGGGCGCATACATCGCGACGAATTCGACTGGGGCTTTGGCCGCCGGCACCAATGCCGTGGCTTTTGCCACGGTGACGGGCAACACATATCCCGGTTATGGAATTTCCGCGCCGACAAATTTCAACATTTTAGGCGCGGGAGGAGCGACCGGTTTCAGTTTCGGCAATTTCGGCAACGCTGCCAATCTGGGCAATGTGGTTGGTTTCGCAACCAACGGCATTGGCGTGGACATGGATAAAAATGGTGGATTTGCCTTGAGCACCAATAATTCAGGAACCATGCCGATTGCCAGCTTCGATACACTCGCGACTCACGGAATTATTGTTGGCGCCAACAATTCCTTCACACTGGAAGCGTTGATCAATGTTTCCGGGACGAACGGCAATCAGGAAATCGTTTGCAGCGACAACGGCGGCGCAAACAATGCCCGCGGCTTTCAATTCCGGTTGACCGGAGCGCGCATGGAATTTTTCTTTATCGGCCAGGGCGCCGGCGCCGTCGGTGCCAATGATATTTTTGCCAATATTCCGTCATCCGGCGCCAATGCCTTTGTTCCCAACCAATGGTTTCATGTTGCCTTTGTGCATTCGGAAGTGGGCGGCGGCGCGACAAATGTTTTTTATTGGACCGCTTTGAGCGATTCAGCGGTCGCCGCGAACGCCGTTGGCACCAATACCGCGGCGCTTATTGATCCGGCGGACCCGATGCCGTTGGTCATCGGCAATGAAGGCCGCGCGGCCGGAAGCAGCATGGGGTCGGCGGAAGGATTGTTCGGTAAAATTGACGAAGTGCGCATCAGCAATGTGGCGCGTTCCGCAAATCAAATGATGTTTTACACGCCGACCATCACGTTCACGACGCAGCCGGCGGACCAGACGATTACGACGAATCAAACCGCGACGTTCACCGCGGTGGCGGCGGGTTCGGGCACCATCACCTATCAGTGGTATTCTTTTGACGCGACGAGCACGAACGCAATTTCCGGCGCGACGGCCAACAGTTTGAGCGTCACTTCGGGTTCGGCGCCCGGCACGACAAATTATTTCGTCGTCGCCTCCAACGGCGGCATCAGCACACCGGCGACCAGCAGCGTGGTGCAGTTGAACATTCGCATTCCATTGAATTTGACCTGGGCCGGAATCGGCGCGAATTGGGACGCCAGCAGTTTGAATTGGACCACGAACAACAATACGTCGCAAACGGCTTACACGGAACCGGACAATGTGACATTCAACAATCTCGGCTCCGCGCAGCCCAATGTCAGTCTCGTCCAAACGTTGCATCCTGCTTCGGTCACGATTTCCGGCTCCACGGCTTATGTATTGAACGGCACCGGCGCGATTGCCGGGCCCGGTTCTTTGACGATGAACGGCAATGGCACGGTGACGCTTGACACGACCAATTCCTACACCGGCGGCACGACGGTCAATTCCGGCACGATGCAAATCGGTGACAGCACGACGAGCGGAACGATCGGAACCGGGCCGCTCCTGGACAATGCTGCGGTCGCGATCCGTCCCGGGCCTTCGTTTGGATTTTTATTGACCAACGCCATCAGCGGCAACGGCTCGTTGACGATCAACGGTGGTTCCGGCAGTTCGGTGACATTTCAGGGAAGCAACGGCTTGAGTGGCGGCATCAGCGTTTTAGCCGGAAGCTTTCATCCGCAAAATACTTTTGCGCTCGGCACCGGCCCGGTGACGGTCAGCAGTGGCGCGCAGATTTATCCGGACACAAATACGAATTTGAATTCCGGCACCCTGACGCTCAATGGCACCGGCATTTCCGGCGACGGCGCATTGCGCAAAGGTGGCGGTGGAACGACGACTTTGGGCAGCGCGATTGTATTGGGCTCCGACACGACGATCAAACTGGACGGCGGCGCGACATTGGCCATGACAAATGACGCTGGAATCAACGGCGCCACCGCGAATGCCAATCTCACGTTGAATGGCGACGGCGGTTCGAGCGGCAGCATGGCGGGACTGATTTCTCTGGGCAACGGCGCATTGACCGTCGGCGGCGGAACATGGACGGTGTCGCCGAATAATAATTATACGACCACAACAATTAACGGCGGAACGCTTTTGGTCACCGGCCCTCTTTCGCTCGGGCCGGTTCCGGGTTCATTCAATGCCAGCCAGGTCACATTGAATGGCGGTGCGCTGGGTTCGGCTACAAACGTTACGCTGGCCGACGGCAACATCGGGATCATGGTCAATGCGAATTCAACGATTTCGGCGACCGGCACGAGCGTGTTTACGGTTTCAAACAATATCAGCAGCGCCAATGGCACGGTTACTCTCACCAAGTCGGGAAGCGGCATGGTGGTGTTGGACGGCGCCAACAGCTTCAGTGGAAACCTCAATGTTGACAGTGGAAGCACTTCGGCAAACGACGGTGTTCTGGTCATCGCCAGCCCAAATGCGCTTGCGAATATCGGGATTCCCGGTGGCTTCCAGGGAACGCCGTTCATCGCCATTCGCAATAACAACAGCGGCAGTTCCACGCTGGCTTTGGACGGTTCGCTCGGCAGCGTGACGATTGAATCGGATATCAGCTTTGCCGGCCGCAACAACAACGTCTCGGCCATCAACAACCTCGCCGGCAACAACACCATTTCCGGCAATTTTGAATTGCAGGTCGGCGGCGGACTGTATGCCATCCAATCGGACAGCGGCACGTTGACGTTGTCCTCGCCGCAGCCGATTCCTTATTCCACTCCGACCAGCAGCGGACGCATCCTTACTTTCCAGGGCGCCGGAAATATCGTGGTTTCGGCGCAAATCCAGGACGGCAGCAATAATGGTTCATCCAACGTCTGGAATTCAGTCACCAAGTTCGGCACCGGCGTGCTGAATCTTTCGGCGGCAAATTCCTATAACGGCGCGACGACCGTGAGCAATGGTGTTCTTTCAATCACCGGCAGCATTGCAGGCAGCGCGGTGACGGTCGCGGGCGGATTACTCGTTGGCAACGGCAGCATCGGCGGACCGGTTTCTGTTCAGGCCGGCGGTTCCATTGAGGCAGGCGCGACGAATTCAATTGGCACGTTGAATTTGGGCAACACGCTGGCGCTGGGGGGAAATACCGTTGTCAAAATCAATAAAGGCGGCGGCACGCACGATTTATTCAATGGCCAAAGCAGCGTGACTTACGGCGGCACGCTGACGGTGACTAATTTGTCCGGCACGCTGACGACGAACGATACCTTTACGTTGTTCAGTCCCGGAACATCTGCGAGCAATTTCAGCAGCATCGCCGGTTCACCGGGGCCGGGATTGGCTTACAGTTTTACCAACGGCGTTTTGAGCATCGTCGGCGGCATTGCCAGCAATCCGACGAATATCATCTTCAATGTCAGCGGGAATACACTGACGCTCTCCTGGCCGCAGGATCATTTGGGTTGGATTTTGCAATCGCAGACGAACACGTTGAGCAGCGGCCTGGGAACAAATTGGACGGACGTGCCCGACAGCGGTTCCATCACCAGCACGAATATCACCGTCAATCCGTCCAACGCATCCGTATTTTTCCGCCTGCGTTATCCGAACTGACCTGAAACTGGATGTCACACGAAATTAAAAGCAGCCGAACCATGCGAATCAGATTAAAACAAAATTCAGGCGGGTGCCGGGAAACGCGCTCGGGATTTACCTTGATTGAATTGCTGGTGGTCATTGCGATCATCGCGATTCTGGCGGCCATGCTTTTGCCCGTCTTGGCCGCCGCCAAGGAAAAAGCCAAACGCACACAATGTCTTAGCAACTTGAAGCAAATCGGAACCGGCTTCATCATGTATGCCGGGGATTATGAGGATTATTTTCCGTCCGGCGCTTACAACACCGGCTGGCAGGACATCAATCCGTTTCAGTTATCCGATAATTTGCTGGCCGCGGCTTCGGAACTGGGTTTCAGGACAAATTCAATCGACACCACGGTGGGATATTCCACGGGAGTAACGGCCTGGACTTGTCCCAATCGGCCAACATTGCCGGCTCCAAATCAATGGCCTAATCCTTCAACCTGGGCGATCGGCTACGGCATTTATTGCGGGCTGACTAATTGGTATTTCGGAGCCACCGCTTATCATCCGCCCATTTCATGCAGCCCGATCAAAGGCTCAACATCAAAACCTTCGTGGTGCATGGCGGCAGATTTAGTCATCAACATGGGAACACCGACGCCTTATGTTTGGGGCGATCCCACCAAGCAACCGAATGACGGTTTGACTTCGCTTCCCGCTCACCGCAGAGGAGGCCTTCCCGCCGGAGGCAATGAAGTTTTCGTTGACGGCTCGGCACGTTGGATAAAAGCCGCCATCATGGCCAATTTTTACAGTCCGCACGGCGTGAACAATCGCCATTTCTACTGGTATCAGGATGACATGGGTCCGACGTTTACGGCTCTTTACAATGCCAACAAACTTCCGATGGGACCGTAATGAACGTCTTCCAAAGTCACCATGAATCCGTTGCAGGCGAGTCCGATGTCGTTGCCCGTTAAAATCCATCCGGCCTTGAAAAACGGACAGCAACATCTCAACCGGCCCGGCTTCAGCTATGTTTTCGCTGCCAGTATTTTTTTGATTTTGTTCTCCTGTTTCACCCACGCGGCGATTCTGCCATACAACACGGACGTCAACACGCTGCACCTTTGGCATTTTGACGAATCGTCTGCGCCGGCGATTGATTCCATGGCAGACGGCACGAACCTCAATTACATGATCGGCGGCGCGACGTTCGGAAATAGTTCGGCGGAGGATTTTACGAATTGCATCAGCTTCGGCACTTTGGCGACTTCCAACGCGGTGATTTATCCGACCGGTTCGGGCTTTGCCGGAACCGCCATTCCATTTAGCTTCGCCGGAACCGATGGCGCGTTCACTTTCGAAGCGCTGATTCAAATCGGGTTCAATCCCATCAGTTTTATCCGCAACCAGCCATGTCAGATAATGAATTGCGACGCAAATGGCGTCGGCACGCGCGTTTTTCAATTGCGTCTCGACCCAGTCGGTTACACCGGCGGCGGTGGCGACACCAATTTTGTGCGGATTGAATTCATCAATGGCGCGACAACCGTGGCAATGGTTCCGGTTCCGACGAATGGTCCGGATGCCATTGTCTCCAACAATTGGTATCACATCGCCGTTACCTACAACGGCAGCGCCGATACGACAAGCAATCTGCTTTTCTATTGGACGCTGTTGGATACGAACCGCGCCGTTGCGGATTGCATTTACGGCGCGACGATGGCATCCGGTTTGCCCGGCCTCAGCGATGCCACGACGATTTTCAGCATCGGCAACAGCGCGCGCAATCCCGCCGGCAATGCCGGCAATCCGGACCTTGCCAATTTTCCGGGAAAAATTGATGAAGTGCGCATCAGCGATGTCGCCCGGGCGGCAAATGAATTCGTGTTTCAAAATATTTCGGTCACGGCCAGCAGTTATCAGGCGGGCACATCCAATTACCCGGAAAATACATTGGATGGAAATCCGGCGACGCGTTGGTCGGCGGAAGGAGACGGACAATCCATCACTTATGATTTAGGACGCGTTGAAATTGTGGAATCGGTTGATTTGTCATTTTATCAGCCGAACACGGTGCGAACGAATTGGTTCGATGTGTTGTTGTCGAACGACGGCAACACGTGGCGTTATGCGCTGACCAATGCCGTTGGAACCAATGCGATGCCGGTGAATTTTGATTTTGCGGATTGGCCGGCCCGTTACGTTCGTGTGGTCGGACATTTGAATTCCCAAAACGATTTCAACAGCATCACGGAAACAGTCATTCATTATTCCGTGCCGGTGGACGCAGACAGCGACGGTTTGCCTGACCTTTGGGAAACTTATTATTTCGGCAATCTCGCGAATTCAACCGCTGGCGATCCAGACAATGATGGGCAATCCAATGCTTATGAATTTTTGCACGGAACGGATCCGACGGTTTATAACGTTGCCAGCGATACCGACGGTGACGGTTTGCCGGATACCTGGGAAATGACATATTTTAATACGCTCGCCTATGGGGCAAATGATGATCCTGACCACGATGGTTCCGATGATTTGCAGGAATATCTGGCCGGCTCGAATCCAATGGATGCAAATTCAATCCCCGGCGACATCAACGGCAACAATTTGCCCGATATTTGGGAAACAAACGTTTTTGGAGCGCTGGTTGAATCGGCTTACGACGATGCCGACGGCGACGGCTACAATAATCTAGCCGAAATGGTTTGGGGGACTGGTCCAACGAATTTCGCATCACATCCATCATTTGTCGCGCCACGCGTGGCATTGCTTGGCGATTCTGTTGTGACGACCAACGCGTGTTTGATGCCCAAAAGCGGACCTTACGGCCGCGCTATCAACGGAATTTCTTTTCAGACCAGGGCATTGCTCGATTTTGACGGCTACGAATACACGGCCTGGTATGACACGACCGGCTCCGGATCTTCAACCACGCAAACGGTCTGGCTCGCACGTCGCACCGTTACCAATACGGTGGACGGACCGTGGGAAAAATTCAATACCGGCTCGACCTTCATCAACGGCAAAGGCAGTTGGGACGCGCACGATGTGATTTCCCTTGGGATTTCGCCGATCGACGGCACGCTGCACATGTCCTGGGACATGCACGGAAACACGTTGCGTTACCGCCGTTCCGTCATGGGACTTTGCACGACCAACAAAGCCGCATGGGGCACAGCCGGCATGATGAATCCCGAACAAAATTGGCTGGTCGCTTCCGGACAATCCGTCGGCAATGTGACTTATCCGATGTTCATCAACAATCCGTCCAAACAATTGCTGTTCGAATATCGCATCGGCAATACGACGGCCGGCGACCATTACCTGAACACTTACATTCCCGGCGCCGGCAATTGGACGGCGGGAATTAAATTCACCGGAAAACAAGGAACCTACACCGGCATGTTGGCCACCGGAAACATTGGGTCATCCACTTCGCGCAATCCTTACGAAAACAATTTTGATTTTGCCCCGGACGGGACTTTGCATCACACATGGACATATCGCGAAGCCGCCGACGCCGCAAACCATGACATTGATTATGCCTACAGCACGAACAACGGCGTGACGTGGTTCAACAACGGCGGCACCAACATCGCCGACACCGGCCTCGGCCAATCCATCAACGTGAATTCGTCCGGCATCACCATCAAAGTGCTGGACAGCCGTCAACGGTTGATCAATCAACAAGCCCAATGCGTGGACAATGACGGGCGCGTTCATGTGTTGATGCTGCATCGTCGCGCGGAACCGGACGCGGCGTGGGTTCCCGGTGATTCGACTTTTTCCGTTCTGGACACGGCGTATTATCATTATTTCCGCGATCCAATCACCCATGTTTGGTCGCAACGACGGATTCCATGGACGGTCTTTCCAGTCGGTTCGCGGCCTAAACTTGGCTACGACGCATCGGGAAATCTCTATGCAGTTTATCTCTCATATGCATCCACAAACACGGACGTCGTTCCCGGTTATACCGACGGACGCCTCGTTATTGCAACGGCGTCAAAAGCATCGCAATACACCGATTGGCAGGTCGTCTGTTCATTGACCAACGATTTTAACGGCGAGCCGTTGATTGATCAGGCGCGGTTGCTTGCCGACAATATCCTTTCCGTTTTCATCCAGGAAAATTCTTCAAGCACCGGCGTTGTCGGGACGCCGTTGCATGTATTGGATTTCGGAGTTAATGTAACAACGCCGGATTCTCTGGCGTTGAATTTTTTTGGAAACGATTCGGTGATTCTCATCAATGCGGCAACCGGCCACATGTATCAATTGCAATCAACATCAACGCTTTCACCGTCAAATTGGACCACCGTCGGCCCGGTGACATCGGGAATTAACGGCATCCTTGGATTGCCGGATCCCAACAGTCGCGGCTCGGCCAGCCAACATTTTTACCGTGTCATCACCGATCCATAAAATCGCGCGCGCCAGGACATGAACTCACGCCCGATCATTGCGCTCGTGGCGATAATGTTTGCCGCGATGGGAGCCTTCGCCTCGCCGCCGAACGGTTATTATTTGGTCTGGTCAGATGAATTTAACGGCTCATCTCTGGATACATCGAAATGGGATTACTGGTTGCTTGGAAACCGGCGCGATGCCGTGAACACAAGCAGCGCGGTTTCTGTCGGCGGCGGCAATTTGACCATCACCACTTACACCAGTGGAGGCACACATTACACGGCCATGATTGCAACGGACGGCACTTTCCGTCCGCGTTACGGTTATTGGGAATCCAGTATCAAATGGAGCGACACCAACGGCATGTGGTCCGCATTTTGGTTCCAATCGCCAACGATGGGCAATTATCTGTCCGACCCAATCGTTTCTGGCTCGGAAATTGACGACGCGGAACATCGTCGCGTGGATGGCTCGAACAACAACATCGCCAACCAGGTGCAGGTCAACATTCACTGGAACGGCTACGGTGGTTCTGCGGAAAGCGCCGGCAGCGGCAACGTGGGCAGCGGCCTCTCCAGCGGTTTTCATACTTATGGATTTTTATGGACTCCCGGCGCTTACACTTTTTCAATCGATGGCTCGTCCGTTTACAACGGCGGTTCCTCGCCGGTTTCGCAAAGCTCCGAGTTCGCGATTTTAAGCAGTGAAGTGGATGACACCTCCACGACCTGGGCCGGCACGATTCCATCGGGCGGTTACGGAAGTCTGGCGACCAGCACGACCAAACTCACTGCGGATTACGTCCGTTATTACGCGCCGACAACGATGGTCTTTTGGACCGGCGCCAATTCAACCTCATTAGCCGATTCTGCCAATTACATCTCCAATATGTCGCCGGTTTCGGTGAGCACCGTGATGTTTTCATCTTTGAGCGGAAATAATTTGAGTCCGTCGGTCAACAATGACCTTTCCGTGAACGGCCTGGTTTTTCTCTGGCTCAACAACGGACTGGGACTTAACGGCGCGAACACTCTGACGATTGGCGCGGGTGGCATTGACATGCTCGCCGCGAATCACACCATCAATATCAATTGCTCGATAAACGCCGGCGCGGCGCAAACCTGGTCGGTTGGCCCGAATAATCCGGGTAATACGCTTATGGTCAACGGCCCGGTTTCCGGTTCCGCGACGGTCACCAAATCCAGTTGGGGAAATCTGATTCTCAACGGCACGAATTCCTTTTCCGGCACCCTGAATATTGACACCAGCGCGACCGGCACCGAAGGCACGCCGCATTACAGCGATGGCATCACCCGCGTCACCCGCAGCGAAAATGTCGCCAACGTTCCGACGATTGCCATCCGCAACAACAATCTGGCATGGTCAACACTGCAATTGACCAATCTCCTTTCCAATCTGACCATTCCCGCCAACGTCACGCTCAGTGGCCGCAATACAAATGTTCCCGCCATCGAAAACCTTTCCGGCAGCAACACGCTTTCGGGAAATCTGACGATCAATGTTGGCGGCGGATTTTATCTCCTGCAATCCGATGGTTCGGGAACATTGAATTTTGCCGGAACTGTGTCTTCCGCCGCCGGCGGCACGCGCACTGTCACCTTGCAGGGCAATGGCAATTTTTACGTCTCCGGCTCGATTCAAAACGGCAGCGCGGCCACGATCAATTTAATCAAGACCAACAGCGGCACGTTGACGATTGCCGGCACGAGCACCTTCAGCGGCGCGACGACCAATTATCGCGGCGACGTTTTCATCAATGGCTCGCTCGCCGGTTCATTGACCATCATCAAAGGCATGCTCGGCGGCACAGGAACCGTTTCCGGTGCGACGCTGATTCAATCCGGCGGAACTCTTTCCCCGGGAAATTCTGGAACCGGCGCGCTGACGTTTGGAAATTCACTCACGCTTTCAAGTGGTTGCACAAACCTTTTCGAGATCAATAAATCACTTTACACAAATGATGTCGTCCGGGTCACCGGCTCACTCGCCCTCAATGGCACGCTCGTCGTCAGCAATTTGGCGGGAAACCTTACCGCCGGCGACAGTTTCAAATTGTTTTCTGCCGGCAATTACACCGGCAATTTTTCATCTGTCAAATTGCCGCTGCTGGACTATGGATTGGCATGGAATACCAACGGCCTGACCAATGGCATTTTATCCGTCGTCGCCACCGTGTCACCGCAGGTCGGGTCGGTTTCCTTCCTGGGCAATGGAAATTTTGTTGTAAACGGTTCCAGCGCGGCCTGGCAAACGAATGAATTGGATGCAGCAACGAATCTCTCGCCACCAATCAACTGGCTTTTTGTCACGAGTTTGACCGCCAACGTCAGCGGAATCGTTCAATTGATTGATGCGCATGCGACCAATTTTCCCCAGCGCTTTTACATCATCAAAACGAAGTAACGGTCCGGGCTAAAAGCTATATTATTTCCGAAAAGCAAAAGAGCAACGAAACCGTTTGGTTCGTTGCTCTTTCTTAAAATGGAGCGGGCGATGGGAATCGAACCCACGTGTGCAGCTTGGAAGGCTGCCGTTCTACCATTGAACTACGCCCGCGGAACTCCCCAAGCATATCGGCTGCGCTTGCCTTGTCAATTCGCCGTTGTTAAACTCCACGCGATGAATTCGCTGCTTCTGACCGGCGGACGCGTGATCGACCCCGCGAATAAATTCGATGCTTCCGCGGATGTGCTCATCGTTGATGGGAAAATTTCTGCCGTGGGAAAAAACCTTTCCGCGCCCAAAGAAATCCAACGCTTCGACGTCACCGGAAAAATTGTTTCTCCCGGCCTGATCGATCTGCATGTTCATTTGCGCGAACCCGGCCAGACTGCCAAGGAAAATCTCGCCACCGGAACCGCCGCGGCCGCGCGTGGCGGATTTACCTCCGTCGTCTGCATGCCGAACACATCGCCGGCGATAGATAATTCCGGAACCGTGGCGCTCATTCGCGAACGCGCCGTGCGTGAAGGCGTGGTCAATGTTTTTGTCGCCGGGGCCATCACCAAAAATATCGCCGGCGAAGAACTCGCGCCGATTGGCGGGTTGAAAAAAGCCGGCATCGTGGCAATCACCGACGACGGCCATTGCGTGCAGAATAACGAACTCATGCGCCGCGCGTGCGAATACGCGAAAATGTTCGACTTGCCGGTGATGGATCATTGCCAGGATTATTCTCTCGTGACCGACGGCGTGATGCACGAAGGATATTGGAACCTGGCGCTCGGCTTGCGCGGCTGGTCATCGGCGGGCGAAGAAATGATCGTGGCGCGAAACATTTTGCTCGCGGAATTGACCGGCGCAAAAATCCATTGCCAGCATTTGAGCGCGGCGGGCAGCGTGGCGCTGCTCCGGGAAGCGAAAAAACGCGGCGTCTCGATCTCCGGCGAAGCGTGCCCGCATCATTTTGTCCTGACCGACGCGGCGATTGCGGGCAGCGAAAAATTCTGGAACAGCGACGGCAAAGATTTGGCTGACACGCAAAACGACGAATTGCCGGCCTGGCCGAATTACGACACCAATTTTAAAATGAATCCGCCGTTGCGATCGGCCAAGGACCGCGCAGCGATTCTTGAAGGCCTGGCCGATGGCACGATTGAAATCCTGGCCAGCGACCACGCGCCGCATTGTGATTATGAAAAAGCCGTGGAATTTGATTACGCGCCGTTTGGCATCACCGGACTGGAAACGGAATTGGCCCTGTCGCTGATGCAATTGGTTGATACGAAACGGATTTCATTGTCCGAAATGATCGCGAAATTTACGGCCAATCCCGCGCGCCTGTTAAATTTGAAAAAAGGAACATTGAGCGCTGGCGCGGATGCCGATGTCACAGTCTTTGATGCCGATGCGGAATGGGTTTTCCGGTTGGCCGATTCGGCCAGCAAATCGAAGAACAGCCCATTTGACGGCTGGAAATTAAAGGGCAAGGTTATAGCGACAATCGTCGGCGGCAAGCCGGTGTGGTTGGAAGAAAATGAATTGGCAACAGCCTGATTTCAAAGTCAAAAACAAAAACCTATGAAAAGAATTATTGTTACACTCCTGGCTGCGTGCGCGTTGCTGCAAGCGGGCGCGGCGGAACTCAATTGGATGACCGACCTGTCGAAAGCGCAGGAACAGGCCAAAAAGGAAAACAAGCTCGTGCTCATTGATTTTACCGGTTCCGACTGGTGTCCATGGTGCGTGAAATTGGACAAAGAAACGCTCTCACAACCGGAATTCGCCGATTACGCGACCAAAAATCTCGTGCTGGTGAAAGTGGATTTCCTGCGGCACACGGAACAGCCTGGAAACATAAAAAAGGCCAATGAAGCGCTCGCCAAAAAATATGAAGTTGAAGCTTTTCCGACCGAGATCGCATTGAATGCCGACGGCAAAGTCGTGATGACGCAGGTCGGTTATCTCGCCGGCGGACCGAAAGCGCTGATCGCGAAATTGGACAAAGCAAAAAAAGAATAAGATTGCTCAAAGGCAATGCGCGGCGATTTTGCCGCGCATTTTTTTTGCATCGGAGAAATTTCTCGCGTAAATTCTGCGGCATTTGATGAAGGCAATTCTCGCGCTCGAAGACGGTTCAGTTTTTCACGGCATCGGTTTTGGCGCACGCGCCTCGGCGTGCGGCGAAGTTTGTTTCAATACTTCCATGACCGGTTACCAGGAAATTCTCACCGACCCTTCCTATAAAGGCCAAATCGTGACGATGACGTATCCGCTCATCGGCAATTACGGCGTGAACGAAATGGACATCGAATCGTGGCGCCCGCACGCGGCGGGATTTGTGATTCGCGAGCTTTCGCCCGTCGTCAGCAACTGGCGCGCGGATATTTCGTTGGAAAAGTATCTGGAAAAAAATGGGATTCCCGGAATTCAAGGCATTGACACCAGATCGCTCACGAAAAAATTGCGCCTGCGCGGCGCAATGAATGGATTCATTTCCACGGCAGACATTTCGGAAAAGGAAGCCGTCAAACGCGCAAAGGAATTTGTTTTCGTCGGCGTGGATTACGTCAAGGAAGTCACACATAAAAAGGCGTTTCGTTGGGATGAAAAAGACCAGCAAAGCGCGGCGTTTGATCTGGTCCGCGGAAATAAAATTGCCGATGCGCGAAATTTTCACAAGCCATTGCCGCCGGCCGACATTCCGATCGTGGCCTTCGATTTTGGGATGAAATACAACATTTTGCGCCGGCTGCGTCAGCATGGATTTGCCACGACTGTTCTGCCGGCGACGGCGAGCGCGCAGGACGCGCTGAAACTAAAACCGGCGGGAATTTTTCTCTCAAACGGTCCCGGCGATCCGTCGGCGCTGGATTACATCGTGCGCGAAGTAAAAACGCTCGTAGATTCCGGAACGCCGATTTTCGCGATATGCCTTGGGCACCAAATTCTTGGCCAGGCATTTGGCGGGAAAACTTTTAAATTGAAATTCGGCCATCGCGGCGGCAACCAGCCGGTGAAAGATTTGGAAACCGGCAAGGTGGAAATCACGTCTCAAAACCATGGGTTCGCCGTGGACGCAAAAAGTTTGCCGAAAGAAATTTCCGTTGACCGCATCAATTTGAACGACCAGACCGTAGAAGGCATGCGTCATAAAAAGAAACCCATTTTCTGCGTGCAATATCATCCCGAGGCATCGCCGGGACCGCACGATTCGACGCCGTTATTCGCAGAATTCCGCGCGATGATTGCGAAAAAATAATTTTGCGCTGGAAGATTTCCGTTTGACTTGGAACGCCGCGCGCTCATAATCGAACGCATCAAGCTATGGCCAAACTTGTTATCCTCAACCAGGGCATGACCGGGCGCGCCCACGAGTTGAACGTGGAACGGACAACAATTGGCCGTGTGGAAGATAATACTTTCCAGATCACCGATCCTTCAGTTTCCAGCCATCATTGCGAAGTGCTGTTGCGCGGAAGCGAAGTCCTCATCCACGACCTCAATTCAACCAACGGCAGTTTCATCAATGGAGAGAAAATTTCAGAAACGATCTTAAAACCCGGGCAGACACTGCGGCTGGGGCAGGTGGAATTGCGGCTGGAAACAGCGGATGCGTCGGCGCAGTCCGCGCCCGCGGCATCATCTGCTGCTCCGGCAACTGCACCCGCTCCGGGGCCAAAAAAGCAAGTGGATGCCACCATGGTTATGCCGCGCGGCGTGAGTTTGAGCGAGCTGGATCGCAGCGGCACCGGGGGACGGCCGGTTGGATTTGATTCGACGACGGCATTTTCCAAAAAGAAAAAACAGAACAACAAGCTGTTTCTCATCATCGGCATTGTTGTGGCGGCGGTCATCGTCATCGGGATTCTTGTGTTGGTTCTTTCCTTGGGCGGCAATTCGCACAAATAGCCGCAGTGCAGTTTTTTGAATATCTTTTGCCCAAATTGCGATGTTGCTTTGGCGCAAATTGGTGCAAAGTATTCCTTCACCATGACCAAGACGTTAAAAATTATCGCCGCTTTATTTCTTTTGGCCGGCTCCGTTCGCGGCGCGGAAACGAAAACATTCAACATCCGTGATTTTGGCGCGAAGGGCGACGGCAAAACACTGGACACCGCGGCCATTCAAAAAGCCATTGATACGGCGTCGGCCGCCGGCGGCGGAATGGTTCTAATTCCTGAGGGAAAATTTGTGACGATGCCGTTCACGCTGGCCAGCGACATCAATTTTCATCTCGCTGCCGGCGCGGAAATTTTAATTTCCGACGATATGGCGCATTATCCGGCGGAAAAAAATCGTTATGTTGACGCTATCACCGCGAAGCACGCGCACGACCTGGAGATCAGCGGCACGGGAACGATCAACGGGCAGGGCGAAGCATGGTGGAAGGCATTTCGCGAAAATCCGAAAATGACACATCGGCCTTACCTGATAAAAATTTCGGATTGCGAGCGCGTGAAAGTCCACGACGTGACGCTCTGCAATTCACCGATGTTTCATCTGGTGCCGCAAAATTGCACGGATGTGACGATTGAAAATATCAAAATTAAATCGCCGTCAGATGCGCCGAACACGGACGGCATTGATCCGTCTGGTTGGAATTTTTTGATTTCCAGCTGCACGATTGACGGCGGCGACGACAATATCGCGATCAAACCGAATCCGGGCAGCCGTGTGCCGGGCGATAAAAACTTTTTTGTCAAAGATTGCACCTTTATCCACGGGCATGGAATGTCTGTCGGCAGCGGAACCGCCGGCGGTCTGGATGGCTTGACGGTAAGCAATTGCACCTTTCACGAAACCGATTACGGCATCCGCATCAAATCATTGCGCGGCAACGGCGGGATGTTGGAAAATTGCACTTACGAAAATTTGACAATGTCGGCCATCAAAAAAGCGCCCATCAGCATCGTGGACTATTATCCGGAACGCACGGCGCCAAAAGATCCAGCCACGGAAAAAGCTGAAGCCGTCAATGACCGCACGCCAAAAAACCGCAACGTCCTTGTGCGCAATGTTACGGCGACCGATTGTCCCAATGCCGGAATCATTCGCGGCTTGCCGGAAGCGCCGATTGACGGGATCACTTTTTCAAACGTCAATCTCTCCGCAAAAAACGGAATGATCATTTATCACGCCAGGAATGTCCGGTTCATTGATTCCAAAATCACGGTGGAAAAAGGAAAGACGTTGACCACGTTCGATGCGGACGTTAGCGGCATCAAATAATTGCGGTAATAATCAATCGGTAAAATGAAACGCATGAAAGCATTCACTTCGATCCTGTTTTGCGCGCTATTCCTGGCGCCGGCCCTTAATGCCGCCAATGTCGCGACCGGCACGCAAGCCGACTGGGCGCAGGAAGCTAAAATTCTAAAACGCATTTCGCCGCCGGAATTTCCCAAGCGCGAATTTGTCGTCACCAATTTTGGCGCGGTGGGCGATGGCAAAACGGATTGCAGCAAAGCGATTTCCCGCGCGATCGACGCATGCGCGATGGCCGGCGGCGGCCACGTCGTGATTCCGGCCGGCGAATTTTTGACCGGGCCGATTCATTTGAAAAGCAACGTGGATTTGCATCTGGCATCGAGCAATTCCGTCCTGAAATTCAGCACGGATCCAAAAGATTATTTGCCGGTCGTGTTCACGCGATTTGAAGGAACGGAGCTTTACAATTATTCGCCATTGATTTACGCGCTGAACCAAAAAAATATCGCCGTCACCGGCGAAGGCACTTTGGATGGACAGGCGGACGATTCGAATTGGTGGGCATGGAAAAAATCTTCTGCGCGACAAAAATTGGTGCAGATGGCGACCGAAGGTGTTCCGGTCGAAAAACGCGTTTTCGGCGAGGGCGGCAATTTGCGGCCAGATTTTATTGAGTTCAACCGCTGCCGGAACATTTTGATCGAAGGTGTAAAAATCCGCCGCTCGCCGATGTGGGAAATTCATCCGTTGCTGTGCACCAACGTGACTTTGCGCGGCGTGGATATTTTCTCGCACGGCCCGAACAACGATGGCTGCGACCCGGAAAGCTCTTGCGATGTGCTGATGGAAAAATGTTTGTTCGATACCGGTGACGATTGCATTGCCATCAAATCCGGTCGCAATGCGGATGGCCGTCGCGTGGGCGTGCCGGTGCAGAATATCGTCATCCGCGATTGCACGATGCGCGACGGACATGCGGGGACGGCGATCGGCAGCGAGATTTCGGGCAGTTGCAGCAATGTTTTTGTGGAAAATTGTGAAATGAGCAGCCCGAATCTGATTTGCGCGCTTCGATTGAAATCCAATGCCGTTCGCGGCGGCGTGCTGCAAAATATCTTCATGCGCAATTGCAACGTTGGCGTTGTCAAAGACTCGGTGTTGCAGATTGATTTTCTGTATGAGGAAGGCGCGAAAGGAAATTACAAGCCGGTGGCCAAAAACGTGGTCATGGAAAATATCACCGTGGCGCATACGCCGCGGGTGTTAAATGTTCGCGGTTTTCCCGGCGCGGAAATTTCTGACGTGCGTATTTATAATTCCACTTTTAAGGAAGTTAAAAAGCCCGACCAGGTGATTGATGCCGACGTGAAGCTGGTGAACTGTTCGCTGGAAAAGGCGAAATAAATCGCGAATCCCGCAGCCGGTACGATTGTGAAACATCGCAGGTGAACAATTTTCACAGTTTTTTGCAGAATCTTGTAAGGCAATTTCCGGCTGCTTCGATTACTTTGGCAACAGACCTGCAGCAGATTTGTTCATCAGCCGTTTGTCGCAATTGCATTTATATTTCGGAGCATTTTTCCGTTTTTAAGGACATAATGCGGCTAAATGGCAGAATGGAACAGGCAAGCGTTGTAACCTGATTTATATTAATTGATCCTATGATGACAAATATCCACAAACAGGACAGCCGCCGTTATTGGAACGCATTGTTTTTAATTGCGATTGCTTTCTTCACGACAAAATCCATGGCCATTGTGCCCTGGACGATTCTCATCAACACCAATAACGTCATCAATGTCACGAGCTATGGCGCGATTGGCGACGGCGTGACGACGAACACGACGGCGATTCAAAATGCGATCAATGCTGCGACGGCAGGCGGAAATGTGGGTGGTTATAGCGGCGGCACGGTTGAAATTCCGGCTGGAACCTATTTGTGCGGACCGCTGACGATGAAGAACAACGTTAATTTGCAAATTGATGAAGGGGCTATTTTACGGATGCTCGCCTATAGCAATTACCCGGGCGGTTTCGTTAATCCAGCGAATTTTATCAGTGGTTCCAGCGTGACGAATATTGAAATCAGTGGCCCGGGGGCCATTGACGGGCAGGGCGCGCCATGGTGGAAGATTACCAGCACCAATTCATCCTATAACCGTCCGCGCATGATCAATTTCAGTGGCTGTAATCACCTGTTGATTCAGAACATCACATTGTCCAATTCGCCGATGTTCCATCTTTCGTTAAACCACGGCAATATCACGGTGCGGGATGTCACCATTTGGGCTCCGTCGTCAAGTGACCCGGTGACGCCAAGCCATAATACGGATGCATGCGATGTGAATGGCACAAATATCCTCGTAGAACACTGTAACATCAGCGTGGGCGACGACGACTTTACCTGCAGCGGTGGAACATGGGACGTTTTGCTTACCAACAATGTTTACGGCACCGGCCACGGCGTTTCCGTAGGCAGCTATGCCGACGGTGTTTCAAATATTTTCGTCATCAATTGTTCATTTACCGGCACCGACAATGGCATCCGGTTGAAATCCGAGCGCGGACGTGGTGGCGTTGTTCAGAACTTGACCTACTGTAATTTGACGATGACCAATGTCGCGTGGCCATTATTGATTTACAGCTATTACGAATTTGGCCTTGGCACGCTGACCGGGGTAAATCCGACCTTTGCTGCGAACGTGGTCGCCACCAATTACACCGCATATACGAGCACCGATCCCTTATGGAAAAACATCACGTTCAGCAACATCACCGCGGTCGCCACGCCGGCCGGCCGGCCGCCGCTGATGGTTTGGGGATTGCCCGAAGCGCTGGCGTCCAACATCGTCTTCCGTTCCGTCAATATCACGTCCAGTTCCACGCTGGCTCCGGAAGTTCTGAACGCCACAGACATTCAATTCATTGATTGCAATTTCAACCTGCCGTCCAACGTCAAGGACGTGCAGTTTTTTAACGCCGGAGTGATCTTTTCCAATACGCCCGGCACGGCGGCGGCAAATAATTTATGGATTTTTGACGGGTTAACGACCAATGGCTATGGCAACACACTGGAATTTCATAATGCGCTCGGGACGTTGAAGAATACCAACGCATTTGACAATGGTCCGCTGACGTTGGAAAGCAGCACATTCACTTTTAGCAACAATTTAACACTCTCTCCAACGACCGTTTTAAATTTCTCGCTCGGCACAAACGATGCCACGGTGAATGTAAAAGGAAATCTTGCCCTCGGCGGAACAAATAATATCACCGCCGGTCCTGGTTTTGGCGCGGGCACTTATACTTTGATGGCTTATTCCGGCAGTTTGACCGGTGGTTTGCCGACACTCGCCTCAAAACCGGGCGGCTTCAATTATGCCTTCGATACTGGAACAGCCGGACAGGTTAAATTGATTGTCTCATCCACCGCGCCGCCGCCGGCTCCGACAAATGTCGTGGCAACGGCTGGAGATTCTTCGGTTGCCTTGACATGGTCTCCGGTTGCTGAAGCGACCACTTACAGCCTGAAGCGTTCCACTGTGAGCGGCGGAGGCTATTCAACTATCGCCAGCAATTTGACGGACACAAGTTATTCGGATGCGCAGGTCACCAATGGCACGACGTATTATTATATCGTTTCCAGCGTCAATACGGCCGGCCAAAGCAATTCCGTTGAAGTCAGCGCCACGCCGCAGGCTTCGGTGATCGTTATCGTGACAACGAATCTATTCAGTGATGATTTTTCAGCCAGCACATTGAATTCGGTTTCGCCTTCCGCGCCGTCGCCAAGTGGCGCCAGTTACGAATTGATTTCCTCCAAATCATGGAATCCAACGCCGACACTCAACGCGAATCATTTAAACTTCGGCATCAGTGCTACCAAAAGCGGTAGCATCGAAGCACAGGCATTATTTGCCACAAATCCCATCGCCTTGCTGAATACCAACGATAGCGTTTCATTGACGGTGACATTTACCAATACCTCCGGGATTTTGACGAGCAACGGATTTTTTGCCATCGGTCTATACAATGCTGGAACGAATAATCCGGTTCCCGGCGGATTGAACGGAACGGCGACCACGAGTTTCACGACGTTTTCTAATGGTTACGCGCAGAACTGGCTCGGTTATTTCGGACAAATTAGTTTTACCAACGCCAATTCCCAAATTGTGATGCGCCCGCTCCAAAATGCCGCGGGAATGTCCAACAATGTCCAGGACGTGTTGACGACGGGCAGCGGCAGCTCCAGCTTCAACTATCCATCGGGCACGACCATCGGTTCAGCGTCCGCTTCGGCGTCCCTTGGCCTGGCTGATGGCAATCCTTACACGGACGTCTTGACCGTTACCTTGACGGCGGCAAACACCCTGACAATTACCAATGTTCTCTATGACGGCACGGATACAAATGCCGCGGTGCTTTCACGTTTTGGCGGTATTGCCTCGGGCGGGACATTTTTAACAAACGCATTCAACGCGCTTGCCGTCGGCTGGCGGGAAACCGGCAATCAGGCCACGACAATTGATATCAATAAAATTTCCGTCAATGCAACGATTAGTGTTGCGGCGACGCAGACAAACGTGGTTTCACAAATCCCGACCAATATCGTGTCACAAATCGTCGGCAACCAATTGCAATTGTCCTGGCCGTCCGACCACATCGGCTGGCGGTTGCAGATTCAAACGAATAATTTGAACACTGGATTGGGGACGAATTGGGCTGACGTGCCCAATTCCACCGCGACGAATGAGATTTCGATCCCGATCAGCAACACCAACAGCAGCGTTTTTCTGCGAATGGTTTATCCGTGATCAATTTTTCGGATCCCAGCCGCGCAGAACTTTTTCGGCCGTGATTTTTTTCGCCTCGGTGCGTGTCAATTGCTTCGCCCAGGTCACGCGATTGGTCGGATTTGCACCTGCGCCGGTTGAATTGAATTCGGCATAACGGATCGTTTCGTGAGATTTTTTCCAGTCGTTCCAGCCTTCGGGACGGATGGCGTCTGACATGTCGCAATTAAGGAAAATGGTGCTGCCATATTCCCGCCACGGGCGACCGAGAAAACTTTTTACGCCGGGTTCCCCCGTGATTTTGCAATGGGAAAAAACAAATCCATACGATGTATTCTTTGGCGTGGAAGCCGCCGTCAAATAACCGCCGCGCAACGCATGGATTTCACAATTTTCAAACCACGCCGTCGCGCCGCCGAAAATGAAGTCCACATGACCGCAAATGTAGCAGTTCTCAAAATAGTCCCGGCCGCGATTCAAAAACATGGTGTCCTGCCAGCCGAGAAAACGGCAGTTGCGGAATGTTTCGCAATCGCCGTCCACACGAATTGCCAAAGCCTGTCCGATCGGCCCGGCGGAATTTTCGAACGTCAGATTCTCCGCGGTGAAATGGCCGGCATCCAGAATCGTCGAAGGCGTTCTGAATGTGCCAATCGATTTGCCGTCGAAATTGGTCAGGCCGGCGTAAAGATCAAAGGTCAGGACCGTGTTCGTCGGATTTTGGCCGATGAGCTTGAAATAACTTTTTTCGCGCTGAACGTAAATGAGTTCTTTGTAAGTTCCCGGCGCAATATGGATGATGACCGGATTTTCAGGGCTTCCTGACGGCACGGCCATGATGGCGGCCTGGACTGATTTGTAGGGCGCCGAGCCGTCGACCGCGACGTAAAGGTTCGTTTGCGCGGAAAGTTTTGCGATGAAAGCAAATAAAACGAGGAAAACAGAGGCTTTTAATTTCATGGCGAAGAAGAAGAGTAAATCCGCGCTTGCCAAAACGCGAAGAAAATTTAGACTAAACTGCCTTGTGCGCGGTTAGCTCAGTGGTAGAGCACTACATTGACACTGTAGGGGTCAGAGGTTCGAACCCTCTATCGCGCACCATTTTCAAAATTAAACCAGCCGGCTCATCACACCGTTGCGTTCATCATGTAAAAAATTTGTGTCCAAACCGTCCAGGACCAGCACACCCTGCAATGAAGAAATCAAATCCGGCTTGCTCCACGACCAGACAATTTCGCCTGCGGAATTGAATTCCAGAAGTTGCACGCCGGAATTTCCAAAACCCGGTCCATGTCCCTGCCAATTAGCGAGCACGATATTGCCGTCCGGCAACAATTGAAACATCGCATAGAAAAAGGGACGCACTTTCTCCGGCAACGATTCTTTGCCGCCGAACTTGCGGATTATATTTCCCGCGGCATCGAGTTCGACCACAAAAGCGCCGTAGCCGGCGGTGACGATTAAATTTCCATTGGACAAACGCAATGCCTTCCATGCGTGGAAAAAGCCGTCCACCGGAAATTCGCGCAAATA